>NZ_CP117518.1:0-1865602 GCF_028621875.1 Photobacterium sp. GSS17
CTTACGGGGATACACAGCGTTACCGCCTGGGTATCAACCATGGCCAACTGCCGGTTAACCGGCCAAAGTCTGCGGTGAATACGTCTCACCGTGACGGTGGCATGCGGGTGGACAATAACGGTGGCCAGCAGCCGAATTACGCGCCGAATCAGCAGGGAGCCTATCAGCCGACTCAAGATTATGCGCCGCCTTTGGCTCTGGAAAAAGAAGCGCTGCATTTCAACTTCCGTGATTATGACGCGGATTACTACTCGCAACCGGGCAACCTGTATCGCCTGATGGATGAAGATCAGCAGACTCGTCTGGCGGGTAATATTGCTGCCTCGCTGGGTGAGGTTCAATCGGAAGCGATTGTTCAGCAACAGTTGGCGCATTTCCGCTTGGTTGATGAGCAGCTGGCGCAGGCAGTAGCCGAAAAGCTGGGGCTGCCTGGGTATGCTGCAAACCGTTAACATTCCGAGTTGTAAACGGTCGTATCGCAGAGTGCTGAGATAACTTTCGTACTAAAACGGACGAAAACCGCACGAAAACAGGTATATCATCGGGATAAAACAGGGCTTAGGCCGAGGTTTAAGGCGGAATCAAAAAAACGCCCCATTGCGCTATGCGACGGGGCGTTTTTCTTTGTGGTGTGAGTGTCGAGGCCGGGGCTGGCAGTTGCTACAGAAGCAGAAGCTTGGCTGTGCCCAGGAAAGCAAAGAAACCGACCACATCCGTGACGGTGGTCAGAACCACGGAGCCTGCCAGTGCCGGGTCGAGCTTGAATTTATCCAGTGCGACCGGTATCAGTACCCCAAACAGGGCGGCAGTAATAATGTTGACGACGATACCGACAGCGATAATGGCGCCAATCAGGAAAGACTGGAACCAGATACCGGCCAGTAGCCCAATGAGCACTGCCCACAACACACCGTTCAGAAAACCGATCCCGCACTCGTTGCGCAGCAGTGACCAGCGGTTACCGGCCGTGACCTGATTCAGCGCCATACCGCGGATCATCAGTGTCAGGGTTTGGCTGCCGGCAATCCCGCCCATTGAGGCGACAATCGGCATCAGAACCGCTAACGCCACCACTTCGGCAATGACGTCTTCAAATAAGCTGATGGTCACCGATGCCAGAATGGCCGTGAGCAGGTTGATACCCAGCCAAACGGCACGTTTACGGGCACTTTTAGCGATAGGCGCAAACAAGTCATCCTCTTCGCTCATACCGGCGTTTGCCATCAGCGTGCTTTCGTAGCTCTCACGCATCAGCTCCAGCGCCAGATGAAGGTCGATTTCACCAATCAGCTGATCTTGCTTATCAACGATAGGCAGGCTGAATCGCTGGCTGTGTTCAATGGCTTCGACGGCCTCGGTCAGGGAGGCATCGTCTTCCACCACCGGAAAGGAACGATCGGCCAGAGTACTGAGTTTGGCCATGGGCTCAGCTTCACGTAACTGCTGGTAGTTTACGCCGCCGACAAATTTTTTGCTGTGGTTGACCACATAGATAGGGGCCGGGTAGCTATAGCCGTGGCGTTCCAGCAGCACCAGAGCACGTTTTGCCGAGATGCCCTGAGGCAGAGACATGACTTTGGGATTAGCATATCGGCCAATTTGATCATCGCTGTACTGGTTGGCGCGGTCGAACAGCTCGAGATCGTCTTTGCTCAGCAGGCTCATGGCCTTTTCGATGATCTCGTCCGGCAGCGAGTCTGCCCATTCAATCAGCGACAAGTTATCGAGTTTCGCCAGAACCAGGTTCAGTTCGGCTTCGCTGAGTGAGTGGATTACCCAGTCACGGGTATCGGCACGCATAGCGGTAAGCACGTCAACATGGCTGTTGAGCGGCAGTTGTCGCCATAACTCCATCCGCTCGTGCAGCGGCAGGGCTTCAAGCAAAGTGGCAATCGAACCGGGATCCAGCTGCTGGATTTCCTGTTCATTAAAAAGTTGGCGTTGTTCGTCTGTATCGGCCGCGGAAATGCGTTCTATCAGTTCGCTTAAGTCAATCGTGTGGCTCATGCATGGTTCCTTGTGGTTATCGCGGCATAAAGCAAGGCGTTTCTCTGGTAATCCGATAGACAGAAAATCGGGTAAGAAGGCGGAAACGCAGGCGTTACCTTACCATTTCCATGGCGGCTTTGTCCTGAGAAAACATGATGTAGCAAGGCATTGAAGCGAAAAGCAGCAAGGAAAAATGTGTCGAAATATGAGCGGTTTTTGACGGAATGGTTTCGCGTTGCTGATGTCGTTTGCACCGTAAGCGACATAGTTTCTCAATTACGTAAAATTGAAATAGCCTGAATTCAACTTGTCAGTAGTCAAATCACGGTGCAATAAGATCTGACAAGTTACTCTAACTCGCTTATGCCGCTGTCTACTTTAGAGTTGAGGTTCAAACACATGCGGTTAATGCGTATTTCCCCCTATCAAAAGTCATCTGAAGGTTGGTTTTTGGGTATGACTGACTGCCTCGATTAAACGAGTGTGAATCCATGATTAAGAATCGTGTTGGGTTGGTTGCAATGGTATTGCTAAATCGTTATACACTTCAATGTTAAGTGGTGGATAAAAGCCATCGAGTGGCACTGTTTCGTTACCTAATTAAGATAATTGTCGGAAATCGTTTCAAAATGTAACCTCTTTTTTAAGTACGTTAAATCACCTATTTTTATTTGATTAATTGATAAATAGAAATAAAAATTATCTTTCATTACAACGCGCGCTGTGAGTCTCATATTCCTGCGCGAGAATACTAATAGCGTTTATTCTCCACAACTTAGCGATGCAAGGCCTGTAGTTATTCATGAATTGTGAATTGAGCAAAGTCTCCGTGGCTTAATTGTTAAAAATCTTTGTTGATAGTCTAGTTTCTGTTGAAAATTAGGACTGTTGAATATTGGGGGAACGCATATTGACCTCGCTATATCTGTAAGAAAATGTCTGGTCAGACCTACAAAGTTGTCATTGCTAATTTTGAATATATGGGTTCTTATTTATTCGTTTTCTCAATGGCTTAAATAAGAGTAGTAACAAAAATGCCACAAGTAACTTTTCAAAATAACCCTGTGAATATTGTCGGTTCGATTCCTGTCGTTGGTCAATTAGCTCCTGAGTTTTCTCTTACCGCATCTGACTTATCTGAACTGACACTATCAAGTTTTGCAGGGAAAAATCTGATTCTTAATATTTTCCCAAGTATCGATACCCCAGTGTGTGCGGCCAGTGTTAAGCGTTTTAATGAGGAAGCCTCAAAATTAGATGATACACAGGTGATCTGTATTTCTGCTGACTTACCTTTTGCTGTTGGTCGATTCTGCGAAATAGAAGAGATTGATAATGTTCAACATGCATCAACTTTCCGTAGCTTAGACTTTGCTGAGACATATGGAGTGGCAATTCCAGATGGCGCACTAAGAGGTTTAACTACTCGTGCGATCGTATGTGTGAACAAAGTAGGCATTGTCATTCACAGTGAACTGGTTGAAGAAATTACAAATGAACCAAATTACGACGCTGCAATTTCTTCGATGAGCCAATAAATGAAAAAAATAACATTAGTTGTATCTTTGCTGTTTTCAACTGGCGCTTTTGCTCAGTTTTCTACAACAGATACGAATGCTGACTTTGGTGAGCATCAAGTTGTAACATTAGAAAAAACAAATAAGTTTAACTTATCTGGTGAGGCGATTAAGGTCGGAGATTACATGCCATCGATTCAATTGGTGACCTCTGAACTAAAACCTTTTGATACCAGCTCTGAAACAAGCGCTGTAAAGATTTATAGCGTGTTAACTTCTGTAGATACTCCTGTTTGTGTTCAACAAGCTATTGACTTAGATAAGTATGTTTCAAAAAATAAAACTGAACTAGAAGGTATTGAATTTTTTGCTATCAGTGCAGATACTCCTTTTGCTCAACAGCGTTTTCTAAAAGAGAACGGTTTACAAGGAATTACATACCTTTCTGATTCATCAAAGCATCAATTTGGTTTGAATACAGGTTCACAAATCGATGAGTTAGGTTTATTGACGCGAAGTATTATCGTTACAGATAAGTCTAATAAGGTTGTGTACACACAAAGAGTACCAGAGTTAACCACGATTCCAAATCTTAAAGAAGCAGTAAAAGCTGCGAAAAAATATTTATAATTAATTCTGACTTTTTGTTATTTGAATTAATTTTTTAATCTGATTTAAATACAAAAATGCCTCAACATTGAGGCATTTTTCATATGCTGATTCATGTAATATTAGTGAGTTTAGTGCTTTACAATAAATTTATTAAAGCTCATGATTCACAAATCATTCTAATTTTCCACGTTTCCTCCTCCCATATTTCTAGTAATGCCTAAATTCTCAATTATATGAAACGCATTTTCGTACAGAACCGTGTTAAGACTTTCCTTAGATATTGGCAATACTTCTTCACAGTGACAGTATGAAACAAAAAATCTTACACTTTCCGGTGCTGTTGTTAAGTCAAGGAAAGGTAATGAGACAAGCAGCAGCCCAGCGGTAGGGAGAGTTGGCAGAAGGCGGAAAACAAGGTGCTGGTACTCAAGTGTGAATAAAAGTTCGGCAGACAGGGAAGGGCTGTCTGCCGAATATATAGGTTCGCACGTAAGGTGGAGTGGTTATGGCAGGTCAAACACTAGGGCTGTCACCGGTTCCGCTCCAAGGTTGCTGAGCAGGATGTCACTTTCCTGAGTTATCATTGCGCCATCCCCCGGTGCGAGGATTGTGTCGTTGACGCTGAGTTGCCCGTCGACCTGGTGGATGAACACGTTCCTTTGGGGAGTAATCGGCACCGATTCCCCCGGCAGCAGGATAATCTGGCTGAGGGAAGCATCCTGTTTGATTTTCAGGGTGCCGCCCTGGCCATCGGGTGTCGCAATCGATGTGATCCCCGGTTCCCGACCAAACGCTTTTTGCTGATAGCCCGGTTGCCCGCCGGTTTCACTTGGCTGGATCCATATTTGCAAAAATCGTAATGGGCTGGTGTCAGACGCATTGTATTCGCTGTGATAAATCCCACTCCCGGCAGACATTAGCTGAAATTCTCCGGCAGGCAAAATCTTCACATTACCTTCACTGTCTTTATGGGCGATACTGCCTTCCAATACGTAGCTGATGATTTCCATGTCACGGTGACCGTGGGTATCAAATCCTGCACCTGGCTGCACGATGTCATCATTGATCACGCGCAGTTCGGAAAATCCCATGTGTTGCGGGTCATAGTAACTACCAAAAGAAAACGTATGGCGACTGTCGAGCCAGCCAAAGTTCGCCCGGCCACGTTCATGTGCTTTACGTACTGTGATCATAGTTAACTCCCAGGTTGCTTCGTTACTGAAGGATTCTGCCTCTGTGAACCAGCGTTCTGAGACAGAGGCTCTGACACAGAATCTTCAGGACGGTCGGAAATAGTGACGGTCGATATTAGCGGCGGTTAGCCAGCAGGTTGTCCAGACCCAGTTTACCCGCCCCGGAAATGGCCAGAGAGACAGCCATGGCTAACAGCGCCAAACCAAACTCGTAGCCGTTGTTGGCCATGAACAGGCCATTTTCCAGGTGGACGCTGGCAATGGCGATAGCCATGGTAAAGGCGACGACGGCTGCAGCCGGACGAGTCAGCAGACCCAGCAGAATAAACAGACCCCCAAAGAACTCTGCACTACCGGCTAACAATGCCATCAGGAAACCCGGAGCCAGGCCGATCGAAGCCATCCATTGACCGGTGCCTTCCAGTCCGTAGCCACCGAACCAGCCGAACAGTTTTTGTGAGCCGTGGGCCATTAGGATAATCCCAACAGGAACGCGCAATGCCAGCGGTGCCAGAGAGGGATGAGAAGTCAGAAGGCGTTGGATAAAAGTGTTCATAATCATGTCCTCAAAAAATTCGAATGTTGCTTCAGATTTCCCTCTTGAATTTCACGATGGAGTGAGAGGGTTAACCTGAGCTGTTGATATGAAGTGTAGGGACAAATGGCGACTAACAACACGGGGCACGCTTGTTCTACTTGTTCAAAAAAGTTGAATGAGCTGCGGGGAAGGCGTTCCGCGGTGGGCCTGGTCAGCTTTACTGGAGAGTGTGCTCAGGAGAATAATCGGTGTGCAGGCAAGGAGATAGACTAAAATTAATTGGGTTGCTCCAGTTTTTGTTAAGGATGCATTCGTTATGATGGTTCCTGATGCGACGGGTTAGTGTGCCGTTTTGGCTGAGAGTTTGTGTAGCCGATGGCACCGACAGACGCACCCGTATCGTATTCAGTCTCGACTCGCTAATTGTGTCTCTATTTGGACACTCGCTATTTGGCTCAGCATTTGCTGAGCTTTTTTGTACCTGCGATTTGCCATGGCAACTATCTCTCGCTTCTGGAACGACGGTTTCAGAGGGCTGGCTTTTTATCCCGCGCGAGGTTTTCTGCTGTGGGAATGTGTGATGAAGAAAATTGCGAGTGAGGGACAGCAGGCGTGGTGTTATTACCAGCCTGCTGAGAATACCGCTCTGAAGCGGTGAGTGCCGTGGCTATTTCTGGTGCCCGACTAGCGCCCGAAGCGATCCAGGTATATTGGGTTAACACAGAGTGAGGCCTGCAAATAATGTGGCCGACACCTGAGCCTCACTGCGGATTATCCGACCGGGAATGTCGGTTGATTGCCCGGTTGATCGCCTTAGTGGTTTTCAATGGCTTTGCGGGTAAAGCCCTGATTCTGGCTGAGTAGCAGGCCTGCCTCTTCTGCAGACACTGCGGCCAATATCATCACAATGGCTGTTTTACAGTGACCGCCGCTTTCTTGCAGGGCAGCAATGGCTTCTTCGCGGCTGCATTCGGTAGCGGCCATAACGATATTCTTCTGGCGTTCAACCAGCTTGGCGTTGGTGGCTTCCACATCCACCATCAGATTGCCGTAGACTTTACCGGTGCGAATCATGGCGCCGGTTGTCAGCATATTCAGGATCAATTTTTGCGCTGTACCGGCTTTCATACGTGATGAGCCCGTCACCACTTCCGGGCCAACTACAGGAGTGATGGCAATCTCTGAGGCTTCGCTCATCGGGCTGTCCGGATTACAGCTGATAGAAACTACGGTTGCTCCCAGCGAGGCTGCGTAATCCATCGCGCCCAGCACATATGGCGTTCGGCCGCTTGCGGCAATGCCCACCACCACATCTTTGGCTGTCAGGTTCAGGTCTTTGAGATCCTGTGCGCCCTGCTCACGGTTATCTTCGGCATTTTCCACCGCTTTCAGGATAGCCGGATGACCGCCCGCGATCAGCCCGACCACTTGTGCGGCCGGTGTACCAAAGGTCGGCGGACATTCGCTGGCATCCAGAATACCGAGACGACCGGAGGTACCCGCGCCGGTATAAATCAGGCGACCGCCCTGGAGAAAGGCCTCGGCAATCTTATCAACGGCGAGCGCGATGGCTGGCAATACGGCCTCCACGGCCAGCGCGACGTTTTTATCTTCATTATTGATGACCTGAAGCATATCCAGCGTCGGTAGGGTATCAATCTGCTCACTGGCTGGATTGCGGCTTTCGGTGATCATCTTGGTCAGGTTGATGTTCATGGCGGATCCTGAAGGGTGATTATCGCGATATGTTAGCACGGATGAGACAGAGGGATCTCGCCGGTACGTTGGCGATTTGCTTGAATACCTGAGAGTGAAGAGCAGAGAGTTGATGTCAGTGCTGCCTTGATTGTTTGTTTGGTGCGTCTCAATAAATAGGCATGCAAAAAAGTGAGCCGGAATGCTATCTGCTTGAACAAAAAATGACTTTTCAAAAAATGGATTTTTTTGTGCTGAACGGCGGCGGGTGCTGACAAAAAACTGACATTACCAGCCGGTGTTTTCGCGATTATCCCTGCCTTCAAAACGATAACAATGGTAAAAAAATGAACACAACAACGCTTGGCTTAAAGCCACATTCAAAGCATCGTTTGAAGCCCTGGCGGGTAAGTTTACTGATTGCGTCCGTCTTTTTGATGGCATGCGGTGGCTCGGGTGGCGCTGAAGCCAAACCGTCTGAAGACAAAGGCAAACCGACCACCCCGGGCAAACCTAACAAGCCAACGCAGCCAGAGACTCCCGACACGGATACCGGTAACGGCAGCGAAGGCGGCGATGAACCGGTAGCTCCAGAGAACCCTTATGAGCCAGAAGTGCCAGTGGAAGCCGGACAGATTTCTGTCGACGGTACTCTCTATAACGATATAGCAGCGGCGCAGTCAGCCATTCAGCCCGGCAGTCTGGTGGTACTGGGGAGCGGGGTTTATAGCCAGGGGCTGTACATCGGCCATGATGATGTCACCGTTCAAGGCAGCGAAGGCACCCATTTCAAAGGCGCTGCAATTCAGGGCAAAGGGACGTTCGTGGTTGACGGCAACAACGTCGTGATTGAAGGCATTGAGTGCAGCGGTGTATCTGTGCCGGATCAGAACGGAGCGTGTGTGCGCCAGCAGGGGCAGGATCTGATGCTGAGCAATGTGTATTTCCACGACAGTGAGCAAGGCGTGCTGTCGGCGCAGGGAAGTGGCAAACTGACGATCGAATACAGCCGGTTTGAGCAGTTGGGCAAGGCGGGACGCGCCCATGCGGTATACAGCAATAATGACAGCCTGGAGATTCGCTATAGCCGCTTTTACAGTTCAAAAGATCAGGGACATGAAATCAAATCCCGTGCTCCGCGCACACTGATTGAGTACAGTGAAATCGCTTCGCTGTCGGGCGTTGACAGCCGTCTGGTTGACGTGTCGAACGGTGGCGCACTGACGATTCGAAACAGCGTGCTGGAACAAGGGCCCAATACCTCAAATTATCAGCTGATTGGTTTTGGTCTTGAGGGCATGACCAACAGTGTGGCACCGTCGGTGGTGCTGGAAAACAACATTGTCCTGCTGGAACGTGCCAATGGTAACGTCTTCCTGGGACTGCCAAGTGATAGCAGCGGTATCTCAATCTCTATTACCGGAAATGACTTTATCGGTGAGGCTAAATTCAACGACAAAGATCAGCACAATATTCCGGCCAACAACCGCCTGTTTACAGACCGCACCAGTTACGGGCTAGGGGCTTTCCCTGAGCTGCCGGATATTGGTGTGCAAACGCCGTAAAGGCACAAGCCGGAGCCGATGATGCGGGCTCCGGCTCTTATTCTGCCATGTTCGCTGTGGCGACTTTGTCTATTATGGCAACTGTGGTGATTGTGAACAGTTTGGTTAACATTGATCTTCAGTGTTGTGATGCGTAAATGAACCCGCCGGGCTAACCGCCGCGTTGGGAACGGGTGATCGCTTTCTCAGGCGATGACTTTTTTCATTGGAATGCAGTCCAGACAGACCCCTCGCGGTGTACGGTAGGTGGCGACGTTGTCGCCCACAAAACCGCATGAGCGATAGAAAGGAGCGGCGTTTAACGTGGACTCTAATTGGAGTGAGGTCAGGGCGTTTTCTGCTGCCAGTGTTTCCAGAAATGACAGCATGCTTTTGGCCGCTCCTTTTCCAAAATATGCCGGGTCGACAAAGATGGCGTCGATCATTCCGTTTTGAGTATTCAGTTTACCGCTGCCGACCACTTTTCCGTTAATTTCCGAAACGTAGAAGGTATCAACGATATCTTTGATCAGTGCTGTTGAGATACCGCCGTGGGTCCACAAGTTGAGTTGTTCCGCAGTATAAAAGTCGGAGCACTTTTCAATTATTGCGTTTTTTCTTAGTTCATAAATGGCGTGAACATCCGATTCGACGGCTTTCCTTATTGCAATCATGTTTTTTCCTTAAAACGGTTGGATATGGACGAGCGTTTTTTCTCTTTTATCAATCAATGCGCTTTGATAGCAATAACTGTTTGTTAATAAATCCCATCTTTGCGTAGCAACGAATAGCATCGGCATTGTTCGGCCATACATGGAGCTCAACAGAGGTCGCTTTTTTTGCCCGGGCCCAGCACTCAAAATGTGCGACCAGTTTTTGGGCGATGCCTTGTCGTCTTGTTCTGGGCGCAACGACAATGTCCTCGATGTAGGAGTAACAGCGTGGCGCGGTCCAGCGTCTGCAATCCACTTGCACTACGTTGCCCAGCAAGGTTCCTACTACGGTATCGTGATGTTCTGCGACGAATAAGGCACTGTTGTCGTCGACCAAGATGGCATCAAGCTCCTCAACGGTTAAAACCTCGGTCGTCTCTCGGACGGTATCCGGCGCTAAAGCTGCATTATGTTTGTTTTCTATGATAAAGAGGCTGACAAGGGCCTCCCAATCTTGGCCTCTGGCTTTGCGTATCATGGTTTCTCTAAACAATGGTTTTCCTCGACGATGGTTTTTGCTCAACAAGGGTTTTTCTTAATAAGTTTTTTCTTAACAATGGGTTTTGCTGAACAATGTGTTTCTTCAGCAGAATACTCGCACGCTGCCCATTAATCTGTATGCCCGCATACTGGAGCAGGTTGCCTGATTTTGTCGGCAGTTGTTTGGTTTTAAAGGGTAATCGCACGTATAAAGAGTAATAGTACGTAAAGCGGTGGCGCATACCCAACATAAAAGTCTGCAATTTCGGGCAGATTATCATTTGTTCGTTTGCTTCTTATTGCCGCTGGGTCGGGGCGTTTTTTCGTTAAGCGGCCGGGTTTTGCGTCAAATAGCTCAGTTTGTCGTTAAGTCGCCGAGTTTTCGTTAAGTACACGTGTATAAAGAAGATTCAGCCGTGGTTTGTTCTAATCTGGTAAAGTGCCTCTGCGGTTCGGTGACGCGGTCATATTGCCGTGCAGGCCGAGTGGCGACAGCAGAAATACAAAACGGACAGGCGTGATGAAAATTGATGATTTAAAGTTGTTTGTACTGGTGGTGGAGCTGGGCGGTTTTTCCAGTGCGGCAGATGCCCTGAATTTACCGCGTTCGAATGTCAGCCGCAGGATCAATGATCTGGAGAAAGAGCTGAATATTAACCTGCTGACCCGAACCACCCGTCGCCTGACGCCAACGCCTATCGGACAGGAGTATTACAACAGCCTCAAGGACATTTTGCCTGAACTGGACAGAGCCCATGAATTGGTGAAAACCCAAAGTCAAAGTCCGACCGGTAAAATCAAAGTGGGTCTGCTGCATGAGGCCGACATTCTCTTGCACGATGTCATTCACAGCTTCCTTCATGACCATCCCAATATCAGCCTGGAAACCCATCTGAGTGCGTTGGGGTATCACGATATCCTGACTTATGGTTTGGACGCGTGCGTTCATATTGGTGCTATCAGTGACAGCTCTTTTATTGCCCGTCGGGTAGCGCCTATTAAGGGAAAACTGTACGCCACACCTGAATATGTCAGTAAATACGGTCGGCCAGGCAGCCTGGCGGATCTGGACGAGCATTTCATGGTTTTGCTGCGCCGTCCGGATGGCAGGCTGGATAACCACTGGGTGTTCAATAAAGGGGAAGTCACTGTGAACAGCCGGTTGGTGTCAAACAGTGCCTATTATATCCGTCATGCGGTGTTTCAGGGGGATGGCATCGGCATGTTTGCTGAGCTGATGATGAAACCGTTTGTCGAGCGCGGTGAAATTATCGATCTGCTGCCGGACCATGAAACCTTCTTTGATGAGGTGTCTTTGGTGTACCCGCGACGTAAAGGATTATCTTTCGCCGCTCGGCTATTTATTGACTACGTTCTCGAAGAAGTGGAAAAGATTCAGGGATTGTCCTGAAATTTGAGACAGTGTTAACAAAATCTGCCCGATTATCTCTTTGAGTAGATTATTTAGAATGCAACACCACAATTAATAGCAATGGTTTGTATTCATGAAATCGACTCGTCCAGCGAAACACTGCCTGGCTACTCTGATAATGGGCACTTTGCTCGTTGGCTGCGGCTCTGAAGCCGTCAGCGTAGCGCCTGATACGGCACGTCCTGTCAATATCCTCCAGCTTAATGCCGCCAATCAGCGCGATGTCATGCGTTTCAGTGGGGAGATTGAGTCTCATCAGGCATCGAAGCTGGCCTTTCGGGTTCCCGGGACGGTCGAGCAAATTCTGGTTCGTGAAGGGGAGTGGGTGAAGGCCGGCCAGGTCATCGCCCGGTTAGACCCGCACGACTTCCAGGTCAACGTGAATGAAACGAAAGCCCGGCTGAGTGAGGCGCGGGCAGCCCACAAACTGGCGCAGATTGAACTGAAGCGTACCCGCCTGGCGGCGGCTGACAATGCGGTGTCCGGGGTGAACGTCGATCGCGCAATCAGCGCCGAAGCGCGTGCGCGTGCCAACGTCACCATGCTTCAGCAATCTCTAAAAAAAGCCAGTGATGCGCTGCGATACAGCCAGCTGACGGCGCCTTTTGATGGGGTGATCGGCCAGCGGTTCATTGATGAGTTCGAGCAGACGGCACCGGGGCTGTCGGTGGTATCTCTGCATCAGCCAAACCAGCTTGAAGCTGTGGTGGATGTGCCGGAGAACCAGATCGCCATGCTGAAGAAAGGCATGGCGGCGCAGGTGCAATGGTATCAGCAGGACAGCCAGGTCAAGGCTGTGATCACGGAAATCGCCACCCTGCCGGATACCCTGAAACAAACCTACGAGGTCACTCTCGCGCTGACCGAACCTACTTCTTCGCTGTTTCCGGGCAAAACCGTCAATGTCCAGTTTGAGCAGGCTGAACTCAGTGGCGGCTACTGCTTACCGACGGCGGCAGTTAAAGTGAAAAACGGCGTCACGCAGGTGGTGACGGTAAAGCAGGGCAGTGCGGTGCACGTGCCGGTGAACGTGGTCTCCCAGCGTCACGACAGCCTGTGTGTTGAAGGGGCGCTGCAAAGCGGTGACAAGGTGGTGACGGCAGGTAGCATGTTCCTGAAAGAAGGCGATGCCCTGACCCTGCTCAATGACACAGGAGCACAGTCATGACCTTGTCGACGTTCGCCCTCCGGCAGAAAACCTTTGTGATCTTTTTCACCGTACTTTGCACCATCGCCGGTATCTATTCCTACTTCGAGCTGGGCAAACTGGAAGACCCGGCCTTTACCGTAAAAAGTGCCGTGGTGATGACCATCTACCCGGGCGCAACGGCGCAGGAGGTGGAAAAACTGGTCACCGATAAAATCGAAACCCGGTTGCAGGAGATGGGCTCGCTGTGGAAGCTGCGCTCCCTGTCCCGTCCCGGCAGTTCGCTGATCTTTGTCGATCTGCAGGAAAAATACAGTTCCGACGAGCTGCCTCAGCAGTGGGACTTGTTGCGCCGTAAGGTGCAGGACGTGAAGCTGGAGCTGCCGCCTCAGGCGCAAATCAGCATCGTGCAGGACGAATTTTCGGAAGTGTACGGCATGGTGTTTGCGGTTTACGGTGATGACATTCCGATGCGTGATCTCAAAGACTACGCCCGTGAACTGCAACGCCGGATTAAAACCGTCGACGGGGTGAAAAAAATTGAGCTGCACGGTGTGCGTGAGCAAGTGGTGAACATCGATATTTCCGATGAGCGCCTGGCAGACAGCCATATTTCACTGGCCCAGCTGATTGAACAACTGAACAGCCAGAATATCCCGGTGACGGCTGGAGACTTTGACCTGGGCAACGAGAACCTGCGGGTTGAGCAGACCGGGGCGTTCCGCAGTGTGGATGACATCAAAAATCTGGTGATCCGAACCGGTGTTCCGGGTATTGGTGATGGTGTGGGTACGATTCGTCTGGGCGATGTGGCTGAGGTGTATCTGGGGTATCAGACTCCGGCCCTGACCGAGAGCCGCTATAACGGCCAGCAGGCCATCACATTGGCCGTCAGCCCGGAAAACGGCATCAACGTGGTCAGCATCGGCGACGATCTGAAAGCGGTGCTGAACCAGTTCGAATCTGAGCTGCCGGTGGGTGCCGGTGTCGGTATCGTGGCGTATCAGCCGGATGAAGTGACCAAATCGATTAACAACTTTGTCGCCAACCTGGTGGAAAGTGTAGTGATCGTGGTTGCGGTGCTGCTGGTGTTCATGGGCTGGAAGGAAGCCACCATTGTGGGTGTCAGCCTGCTGCTGACGATTCTGTTTACGCTGGTCTACATGAATGTGGCCAATGTGGATTTGCAGCGGGTTTCGCTCGGCTCCTTCATTCTGGCTCTCGGCATGCTGGTGGATAACGCGATTGTGATTGTTGACCTGTTCCAGACCAAGCTGCGCAACGGGGTGGCGCGTGCCGAGGCGGTGAAAGAGTCGATTCAGGAAATGGCCATTCCGCTGCTGGGAGCCACCGTGATTGCGGCACTGGGAACCGCGCCGGTACTGTTTTCTCAGACGGACTCAGCCGAGTTTTCCCTGTCGATCGTGCATGTTCTGTGCAGTTCACTGCTGCTGTCTTGGGTTGTCGCCATGATTGTGACCCCGCTGATGTGCATGGTGTTTTTGAAAGCACCTCAAGGCAATGCCCAACAGGCGCGTGAAAACAAAGCCTATGTGGCTTACCGCCGCGCTGTATTCTGGACCGTCGATAATCCGAAAAAAGCGCTGCTGCTGGTGGCTCCGATGCTGGTGGTGTCCTTGATGGCGGCACCGCTGTTGCCGGTAAACTTTATGCCGGGTTCGGACCGGGCAATCGTATTTCTAGATTACTGGCTGCCAAACGGCGGACGGATCGACAACGTTTCGCAGGACATGAAGCAGGTTGAGCAATGGCTGCTGAAACAGCCGGAAGTGGAGAGTATTTCCAGCTATGTGGGCGAAAGTGCGCCGCGTTTCTCGGTGACGGTAGAGCCTGAGCCACTGGATGCCAGCTACGGCCAAATCCTGATCAATACCCGTTCATTTGACGATATTGAGTCTCTGGTCGCGCGCGGTGATCAGTGGTTGGCACAAACGTTCCCGCATGCCGAGCCCCGTTTTCGTGACCTGAAACTGGCCACCAAAGACAAGTTCAGTATTGAAGTGCGCTTCGAAGGGCCGGATCCGACGGTACTGCATCAGCTGTCTGATCAGGCACAGGCAATCATGCGCGCCAATCCGCATACCAAATATGTGCGTGATAACTGGCGTCAGGAAAGCAAGGTGCTTGTCCCACTGATCAATCAGGAAGCGGCCCGTCGCGCCGGGGTTAACCGGGCGGATATCGCACTGGCACTCAATCGCGCCACGGAAGGGCTGCCGATTGGCACCCTGCGTAAAGACGATGACCTGATTCCGATCAAGCTCAACAGCACCAACACGTCGCTGGAATTTATCAACAACATTCCGGTGCGTTCTGTACTGGGCGCACACAGTGTTCCGCTAGGACAAGTCGTGGATGATGTTCAGATCAAAGGCGAAGAGAGCATGATCTGGCGCCAGAACCGACTGCCGGCCATTACCACGCAGGCCGGGGTAACGGGAGCGACGGCGTCAGACATTCGCAAACAACTGGCACCTGAGCTGGAGGCCATTGCGCTGCCACCGGGTTACAGCATGAAATGGGGCGGGGAATATTACGATGAGAAGCGCTCGGTCGACGATTTGGTGACGCAGAACCCGAAAGCATCGATTCTGATGTTCGTGATTCTGGTGGCGTTATTTAATGCATATCGCCAGCCGATCATCATCTTTGTCACGCTGCCGCTGGCTTCTATCGGCATCATCTGGAGCCTGCTGCTGCTCAACAAGCCGTTTGGGTTTATGGCGATTGTCGGCATGATTTGCCTGAGCGGGATGATCATCAAAAACGGTATCGTTTTGATGGATCAGATTGAGCTTGAACGCCAGCGCGGACGGAAGATGGCCGATGCGATCAAAGCGGCAACCCTGAACCGGACAATGGCGATCTCAATGGCTGCCCTGACAACGGTACTGGGCATGGTGCCGCTGCTGACCGACCAGCTGTTTGATCAGATGGCTGCCACGATCATCGGTGGTCTGGTGGCGGCATCTGTCCTGTCACTGTTTGTGATGCCGGCGATGTACCGTCTCTGCTTTGCCAAAGAGGAAAAGCAGGAAAATCAACCACAGTTAACGACGCAGCAGGACGCCGCATCACAAGATTACGATTCAGAGGTAAAAGGTCATGAATAAGCGTCAATTAGGGCTGATGATCGGTGCGCTGCTGTTATCCGGCTGTTCCATGGCGCCGGACTACGATGTGCCGACGGTCGCGATGAACGATGTTTACCTCAACCAGGTCGATTCGGCGACACAGCCCGGCAGCCATTTCCACGCGGCCTGGTGGGAAGCGTTTCAGGATGCTCAGCTGAACCGGTTGGTCAGCGATGCCCAGCGACAGAACATCACCCTGAAAATCGCCAGTGAGCGAATTCAGGCCGCGCAGTCATACCACAAGGCGGTGGCTTCACTGAAAGTCCCGACCGTGTCGATCAGCGGCGGGGTGGCGGATATCCGGCTCAGTGAAAATGAGGCCATGATGGGCGGGATGGTGCGTGACCATACCTTGCCATCTGCGCTGGGCGGCGGTCAGGTACGTGTAATGGACCGCGACCAGACGGATTATTTCCTGGGACTGAATGCGTCCTGGGAACTGGATGTGTTTGGTCGGATCGACAGCATGAGCCAGGCTGCAGCGATTCGTGCCGAACAGGCCGCCATCATGAAACAGGCGGTAACGACGCTGATCACTGCTGATGTGATCAATAACTATCTGCAATATCGCGGGGCGCAGGAGCGGATTGCGATTGCCGACGAGAACATTCGAGATCAGGAAGAGATGCTGCGGCTGGTGGAATCCCTCAACCGGCACGGCTACGGCTCTGAGCTGGATGTAGCCAATGCCAAGGCCAACCTGGCGGCAACCCGGGCGATGGTGCCGAAACTGGAAACTGCCAAAAGTGTTCACCTGAACCGGTTGGCCATTTTACTGGGGGAGAACCTGCATAAAACCGAAGCGCGTCTGGCCGGGCAGTCAGCTCAGAGGGTGATGCCGTCAATGCACGGTGTGATTCCGACCGGGCTGCCGTCAGAGCTGCTGACCCGCCGTCCGGATATCGCTCTGGCCGAGCGGGAAATTGCTGCCCGTAATCAGGAAGTTGGTGCCGCGATTGCGAATCAGTATCCGCGCTTTTTCCTGACCGGATCGCCGGGCGTGATGGCCGGTGATTTTGGTGACTTGTTTGATTCCGGCTCTGACACCTGGATGCTGGGTGCCGGGTTCAGCTGGAATATCTTCGATGCCGGTCGTAACAAAGCGATGGTGGACATGCAGGAAGCCGGATTCCGCCAGTCTGTACTGAGCTATCAGGACACCGTGAATGCGGCTTTCAATGAGGTGGAAACTGCCCTTCGTGCCTACGGTAACAGTCAGCAGTTTGAGCACTATCTGAAGGAAGCGGAGCAGCAGGCGGAAACCGCGCTGGGTAAAGCCAACTCGCTGTACAAGTCCGGACTGGTGAACCATCTCTCGGTACTGGATGCCCAGCGTCAGAAAAATCAGGTGCAGGATGCGGAAGTGCTGGCAAGGCTGAATACCGCCTCTAGTGTGGTGATGCTGCACAAAGCATTGGGTGGTGACTGGAATGCGCCGGCTGCCCGGCTGCCGTCAGTACCGCGCACCTGACACTAAAGGGTGTATGCCAGAAGAGGGCGACTTGGTTCTGATTACAGATGACTGTGCGTTGTTCCTGTTGCCATTTTTATTGCCGTTTTCGTTGTCACCCTTGTTGCCGCCGTTGTTGTTACTTTGGTTGTTGCTGTGGTTGTTGCCTGAACGGGCAACAACAGCGGCGAGACTTTGCGACAGGCGGCGACGAGGCGACACCCTGCCTGCTTGTTTTCCGTTTCGCATGAATGAATGCGCCCCTACGAAATTTCATGGAGTGATGTTATGACCGTTCCCTTTGGTCTGCTGAGTTTTCTCGGGTTGTTTGGCCTAGTCTGGTATTTGTCGTTTAAACCGAATGCCGCTAAGCCGCCGGATAACCGCCGACCTTA
This sequence comes from Photobacterium sp. GSS17, assembly GCF_028621875.1. Taxonomy (NCBI): domain Bacteria; kingdom Pseudomonadati; phylum Pseudomonadota; class Gammaproteobacteria; order Vibrionales; family Vibrionaceae; genus Photobacterium; species Photobacterium sp. GSS17. The sequence continues at coordinate 17,861 of NZ_CP117518.1, forward strand.
TCGTCGCCAGTCCTTCCGCTGGCTGGGTGAGGCGATACTCAGTTTCTTCTGGCTGATTGCCATGCTGGCCTTAGTGGATGCCGGGTTTGACAACCTGCGCCTTGACCTGCGTTTTTAGTGATTATTGTCTGTTTTCGCTCATCCTGGTGCGCCTACTGAGTGTATGCCAGCCCAATGCAGGCTGGCTGGCGTGAGAAATGTGCCGCTGGACAGAAACAGAACGTGATTTTCACTGCTGTTGTTTGTTATAACGAACGTTTTATGCCTTTAAGGGCATATGTCTGGCCTGTTCCACCGGTCAATACGCCAGCGGACGTTTACTACCCAGCAGAAAGGAAGATTGATGGAAAACCGTGCTACCCCCTCTACCGAAAATACAACCGAGCCCCTGCACCCGGCGGTAAGGTTGCTCAGTACAACGCTGGTCATCGATACTCTGACAGAGCAGGACTGGCCGGTCTTCTTGCGTTTGCATACCGAACCTGCGGTGATTGAGAAATGCTTTGATCCCAAACCTCAAACTGAACTTCGGGCCCGTTTCGCCACGCGTTTACAGGGCTGGCAGCCGGACAGCAACGACTGGCTGACCGTCGCAGTCAGGGAGCGATCGTCGGGGAATATCGTCGGAGTCACCGGTTTTTGTTTTGACGGACAGACTGCAGAAGTCGGTTATCTGTTTCTGCCTGAATATTACGGTCGGGGGTTTGCAACGGAATCACTCAGCGCCATCATCGACTGGGCGGTGCAGTGCCATGGCATTACTCGCTTTCAGGCGGTGGTCACTGAAGGTAACGTGGCCTCTGAACGAGTGCTGGAAAAGTGCGGATTTCGCTGTGTCGAGATCGTACCGGATGCCTACAGCATCGGCGGAAAACGCTATGCTGATCATATCTTTAACCTGAATCGCCAATCTGGGACTGCGTAGTCTCCGCTTCCACGTAGTTTCAGTCGCTACGTAGTTTCAGCTAAGACGTTGTCTCAGTTCCCACGTTGCCTCAGACCTCGTTTCAGCCTCAGCCTAATCTTAACGCTATGTAATTAGCGTCTGGATGTGACCGGTCAGGCCAATCTGTGATGCCGTATTGCGACTATCGTAAACAAGGATGTAAACCATGAAACCAAAGACAGAATCTCAGAAGTCTTCACATCTATCTTCAGCGGTCTCTTCACCCGTTTCTGAGCGGGTGGTGGTCGAAGTGGTGGCTTACCGCCCCGACTGGCAGGCGGATTTCGATCAGGAACACGCTCTGATCACAGAGCAGTTATCGTCGCACAATGTGGCCGGGATCCACCATATCGGCAGTACATCGGTGCCGGGACTCTGGGCCAAGCCCTTGATTGATATCCTGCTGGAAGTGCATAGCCTGGCGCTATTGGATCAGGAAACTGAAAGGCTGGTGAGGCTCGGGTATGAAGCGATGGGGGAGTTTGGTATTCCTGAGCGGCGTTTTTTCCGAAAAGGCAGTGCCACTCAACGTACTCACCATCTTCATGCTTTTCTGGCGGGGTCGCCACAAGTGAAGCGGCATCTTGCGTTTCGTGATTATCTCCGGGCTTTTCCCGAAATTCGTGATGAATACGCGGCCGTTAAGCGCGAAGGCGCACGGCTGTGCCAGAATGAAATGGCACGTTATATCGCCCATAAAAATGATTTCATCCTACATCATGAGGCGCAGGCCCTTTGCTGGCAGGCTGCTGAACCTGAAAAAGGAGACATGCCATGACCTCGACTTCACGCGTAGCACTGGTTACCGGGGGCAGTAAAGGTATCGGCTTGGCGATGGTGAAACATCTGGTGGCGCAGGGCTGTCAGGTGATCACTTGCTCAAGGCATGCTGATACCTGGCTAGATTGTGTGGCACAGGAACCGGCGTTGGCCGGGGTGGATTATACCCCGTTGGACATTGCGGAAACGGCGCAAACGGAAGACTGGTTTAAAGCCATTCAGATCCGTTACGGTCAGCTCGATGTTGCGGTGAACAATGCTTCGCCCATGCTGGCTTCCAAGGGAACCTTTGAGCAGGTCGAAACCGCCGATTTGCAGGCCACCTTGCAGCAGGACTTCTGGTCGCACGCCCTGTGTCTTAAGCTTGAATTGGCGCTGATGGCAAAAGGGGGCGCGATTGTGAATATCAGCTCGGTCAATGGACTTCGTCCGACGCCCAATGCCGCCATGTACAGTGCGGCGAAACATGCGCTGGAAGGGCTGACTCGTTCGGTTGCGCTTGAGGCGGTCAAGAAAGGTGTCAGGGTCAATGCGGTCGCGCCAGGTGTCACCTGGACGCCAAGGTGGATTGCCCGCCAGCAGGATGAGCCGGTGATCCGCGAAAGTGTATCCGAGGTGGTACCGATAGGGCGCTTTGCCGAGCCGGAAGAAATAGTGCACGCGGTTGATTTTTTGCTGTCAGACAACGCCCGCTATATTATCGGGCATACGCTGGTGGTGGATGGTGGGTTAAGCCTGACGTAGAATGGCGCCTTGCACATTTACCCGGGGAGCCTGTGATGAAACAGTCCATCATCCATATTGCACTGGTGGTTCGCGATTACGATGAAGCCATTGATTTTTATGTAAATAAGCTTCATTTCGAACTAATTGAAGATACTTATCAGCCTGACCAGGATAAACGCTGGGTCGTGGTGTCGCCGCCAGGTTCGAATGGCGTCGCCTTGCTGTTGGCGCGTGCTTCGAACGAGGAGCAGCAACAGGTCGTAGGCAATCAGACTGCAGGGCGCGTTTTCCTGTTTCTCAGCACCGATGATTTCTGGCGCGATTATGAGCGGATGGTCAAAGACGGTATCCACTTTGTCCGCGAGCCGAAAGAGCAGGACTACGGTACGGTCGCTGTTTTTGAAGATCTGTACGGTAATTTATGGGATCTGCTGCAGCTACATCCCGATCACCCTATGGCAGGAAGATAGCGGGGCGATAGCGAGGTGAGCCCGTCGCTAAAACGCCACGGCATACCGTGGCGTTTTGTTGTCGGTTACTGGCAGCCAGCCGCCCCGAGCGACTCCCATACTCCCCATTGACCCGTTGTGCCCGGTTCTTCACCACGAGTCCACCATTTCGCCCGCCACAGTTGACCGTTGTGAATGGCGCGATCGTCAGCAACATAAATGGTGTTGCTGTTCCAGGCATTGCTACAGCCCGGTAGACTGTCGTCGAACACTTCAACGTTGCGTGTGATGCTGAGGCTCTCACCGTTACCGTATACCACGGTATAAGTAAGTGCATACGTACCGGCTTGCCCTGTGTTAACCTGGCCACTCACTGTCGTCTGGCTGGTCAGATCCCCGTCCACAGGATGGGTGACGGTGACCCCGGCCATAGGATCAAACGTACTGTTGAGCGGAATGCGGACATCACTGACGCCATCGAACACCGGTTGGAGGTCATAGACCGTCACTTTTCTGGGTTCACTGGTGCTGTTACCCTGATTATCAGAGACCTTGTACGTCAGTACATATTCACCGGAAATGCTGGTATTAACCTGACCTTCCACCAGAATATTGCTACTGATGTCAGCGCCGTTGCTGTCTTTGGCCACCACGCCAATCAGTGGCTCAAAGACCTCGCCGCGCAGTACCCGGACATCGGTCAGGCCGGTAAAGATCGGAGACAGATCCGGCAGCGGCGGTTGCTGGTTATGGATAAAGCTGCCGTAGTCTTTGATGAACTGCTCGTGATAAGGCTGGCCAGCAGCATTTTTCCCCATGTCCCAGTTGACGGACCAGGTCATTACACCGCGCAGTGGCTGACCTTGTTGGCTGAGCTGTTCGAATGCGCCGTACAGGGCGTTTGGATCCTCGATAAAACCGTTGGCCGCGCCGTCAATGTTGGCCGGGATGCCGAACACCAGTTTGTCGTGTGGAATGGTCGTGTAACCGCGGGTGCCGTTAATCAGCGAATCAGCCATGTAATAGATAAACTGCTGTTTCTGAAGGCTATTCTGTGACAGCCAGCCTACGCCGTCCACATACACACCATCGCCGCCCTGATTATAAAACTGCGGATTGATAAAGTCGTAATAGCCGTTCAGCGCTTGGATATAAGGCAGATATTTTCCGTTCGCTATGGACAGATAAGGGAACTCTGGCGCCATGGTGATCATGAAATGCTTGCCCTGTGCCTGATAGTGATCTTTTACTATTTTCAGTGCCGCCGGAATGACCGTCTGGTTGGCCGCAGCAGTAATGGCCGTTTGTTCAAGATCGATATCAAGCCCGTCGAAGCCGAATTTGTCGGTCAGGCGGATAATTTCATCGGCAAAGGCTTGTTCATCGCCCGCTTGCAGTTCGATGTGCGCATCTGCGCCACCCAGAGCAAGTAACACGCTGCGTCCTTGTGCATTGAGGGTGGCAATCTGATCGATGAATTCGGCTTCAGTTAGGCCGATGGCTGGATCCAGACGGAACGTCGGAATGCGCCCTTCAGCGGTGTTGTACACCTTCATGAAAGAGACATCCACCACATTGTAGTGTGGGTGAACAGCTGTCAGGTCAACACAGGGCGCCACCCCGCCTTTATAACCGGCACCGTCGCACCAGTTGTGCCAGTAGCCGACGACTACATTGCCGGTTTGTACCACCATGTCGTTAGCCAGTGCGGTTGTCGGGAGAGCGGAGGTTCCCAGTGCCAGCGCCGCTGAAAGCATACTGAATGTCAGTCCTTTCATGTTCACTCCTGTTTTTAGGGTTTGATTGGGGGAAGTGCTTGTTGGAAAGGCTTGTTGATATAGCCTGCCGATAAAGCTGATTAGTGACGATTTATAAAGATCTTTGTATAAACCACGTGTTAGAAGCCGCCCGGCGATCGCTGTCAAGAGTGTTTCAGCCTTACCGCCTGACTGAAAAATGATGCATTGATTACTGGGCGTTGATGTACGTTAATCTGTTGTCGGAGGCAGGAATATAATTTTGATCGCAAAAAAAGAACTGGATTCAGGAAATGATTTTTGATGGTGTAAGTGATTTTGCTATCAATAAGGTGGCGAGTTATGCCTTGTCACTGTATGTGTTTTTTCTGATGTTTCCGATGTTTCCGATGTTTATGATGTAGCTAATGTCAGAGCTGCGACTGAGAGCCTGATCAAACCGGCGGCAACGGGCACCGGATATCCTGCGGCCAGGTTGCGGCAAGAAAATCAATAAACTGACGTACTGCCGGTAACTGATAGCTGCGCGACAGGTAGACGGCCCACAAACTGCTGCCAGGCGTGTGATAGTTCTCCAGTACAGGTACTAATTGTCCGCTTTCAATCAAAGGGTTAGCCAGATCACACGGCAGCCTGATCACCCCATATCCCATTAAGGCCGCCTGGGTCAGGGTTGCCAGCTCATTACCTTTAATATTGCCTTTTACGGCGACCCGCTCAGGGGTGTTGTCTTTGATCAACTCCCATTCACTGGCATCAAGGTGGACGAAGCAGTTGTGCTGCCTCAGGTCTGCCGGGATGGCTGGCTGGCCATATTGCGCCAGATAGGCCGGGGCGGCACATATCACGGCATCAATAGCCATCAGGCGTCTTGCGATCAGGTTGTCGGCGGGTTGCTGAGTGTAGCGCAGGGCGATATCAACCCGCTCATCCACTAACTGTGAAAAACGATCTGAGGCCAGAATATCTATCGTGACTTGGGGGTGAAGACTCACAAATCGGGTTATGGCCTCGATCAACAGATTTTGTGCCAGGCCAATTGGTGAAGACACCCTGATCGTTCCGGATAGCGACTGGCTGTGGGTCAGGGCATCGGTTTCCAGGGCTGTGGCTTCATTGAGAATGCGTTCGCACCGTATCAGTGCCTCTTCTCCGGCTGAGGTAAGGCTGACCTTGCGGGTCGTTCGATGCAGTAAACGTTGCTGAAGCCAGGATTCGACCTCCTGCACATGGCGGGAAACCTGTAACCGGCTGAGATCGAGGTTCTCGGCGGCTTTGGTAAAACTGGCGGTGTTGGCGACTTCAACAAAACTGCGTAAGGCGGTTAGTCGATCCATGGCAAGCCTCTAATTAGTATCTTTATTTGATACAATGTACATCAATTTCGTGCGTTTATCACAGTATTGTCTCCTATTACACTGGCCCTGTCAGTCACCAACAGGCTTAACGACTTAAGCCTTATCGGTGGGTAACAGTTAATGTCTTACTAAACAGGAGCAGGACAATGAAAGTAGCAGTACTAGGCGCAACAGGCTGGATTGGTCGTCATATCGTTGAAGAAGCTGCATCGCGCGGGCATGAGGTGATTGCACTGGTGCGTGACCTGGCCAGCGCCGATCTAAACGCGGCGGCATTGCGTCGGTTCGACTTGCTGGATGGTTCACAGGAACTGGCTGAGGCCGTAGCGGGTGCCGATGTGGTGATTTCTGCCATTGGTGGGCGTGCCGCGGGTAACCACGATATTGTTGCCCGTACTGCACAATGTCTGCTGGCCGAGTTGCCAACAGCCGGAGTAGATCGCCTGTTGTGGGTGGGTGGCGCAGGTACCCTGGAAGTTGCACCGGGGGTTGAACTGGTGACGTTGCCGGATTTTCCAGAAGAGTACAAACCGGAAGCGGTGGCGATGAGCGAAGCGCTGGCCGTATTTCGTGGGACTGAGTCGACCGTAAACTGGACGTTTGTCAGCCCGGCCGCTGAGATTTTTCCGGGTGAGAAGCAGGGCACTTACCGTATTGGCGGGGACGAATTGCTGGCAGATGAGCAGGGCGCGAGCCGGATTTCGGTCAGTGATTACGCGGCTGCAATGATTGATGAGCTCGAAGCCGGGCACTATCCGAAGCAGCGCATAGGTGTCGCGTACTGATTATGACTGATCTTGTTTGCTACAGACGTTGTGTGTCATAGAAGCCATGTGTAGTCGAGGTCATGTGTAATCCGGGTAATGTGAAATAGACATCATGTGAAATAGACGTCATGTGAAATAGACGCTATGTGAAATTGACGTCATTGGTTGCAGGTGAAAATGTCAGGGTTGCCTCTGGACGGAGGCGACCTTTCACCGTATTCGAGTGGCACCTTGCGCACTTTGAGAGCACCTTCTTGTATCTTTAGCTATCGATATTTTTATTTTTAGCCATTTCCCATCCATCACGCTTTTGTTAACTACTTGCCGCATAGGCATTTTTCTCACATGTCAGAATCAAGACATGCTTATCCCCACTAATGTTGATGATATAGGCAGAATACTAAGAATTTGCTGCTGAGAGTGATGTACCCATTGGGCTAGGATGGAGTGTCTGCATGAATGCCTCTCGTTATATCTGGGCGGTCGTGTTATTAGCGACTGTCACCGCTTGCCGCGATGATTCCGGTGATGAGCTTAACCTGGCAAATAACACCGGTAGTGTCGAAGAACCTGTCAACAATGACACGTCGACGCCTGATAATAATCCAGACGGAACCGGCGACCCGACGGCACCGCCTGCGACTGAAAATCCGCCTCCGACGACACCTCCCACCACCGAAGAGCCTGTGCCAGAAGATCCGCCTCCGCCACCAGTGCCGAAACTGGATATTGATGGCCTGCCGCTGCCGGACGTGTCAGTCACTCACGATTATGTGGCTTATCTGGCCGCCCAGCCTCAGTACTACACACGTATCTCGTCACCGTTTGGGGATGTGGCTTCACAGGACAACACACCGTTTGACAACAAGGTCACCAATCCGGCAGCGAATCTGGGGCGGGTGCTGTTTTACGATGTTCGGTTGTCGAAAAATAACAGTGTGTCGTGCGCATCTTGCCACATTCAGGAACACGGATTTACCGATCCGAAAGTATTGAGTGACGGCTTCGACGGCGGAAAAACCGGTCGCCATTCCATGAGCCTGACCAATGCGACGTATTATCAGAACCGGAAATTTTTCTGGGATGAACGTGCCCGTACGCTTGAGGATCAGGTGCTGATGCCGATTCAGGACGGGATTGAAATGGGCATGAACCTGTTTGATCTGGAAACCAAACTCGGTGAAACCAGTTTTTATGCTGATCTTTTTACTCAGGCGTTCGGCGATGAGGCCATTACCAGCGAGCGGATTTCTAAAGCAATGGCGCAGTTTATCCGCAGTATGGTGAGTTATGAGTCCAAATATGATCAAGCATTTGCTGCCGGAGAATGGAATAACCCAAATTTTGCCTCGGTATTTACCGAGCAGGAAATGTTGGGACTGAAGCTGTTCTCGGGTTTCCCTGGCTCAGAACGTGAATCCCTGGGCTGCATTTCCTGCCATCAAACCTCGGCGCACACCATGGATCAGGCACATGTTAATGGACTGGACGCGAACACCAGTGCCGATCAGGGGGCGGGGAACGGTTTCTTCAAATCGCCGTCGCTGCGCAATATCGGTGTGGGGGCGCCTTATATGCACGATGGCCGTTTTGCGACTCTGGATGACGTCGTGGAGTTTTACAACAGCGGGATTCAGCGCCATCCAAGTCTGAGTCCGATTCTTACGACGAACGGGCAGGTCGGCGGCCCACCCGTTAGGATGGAGCTGACGCAGGAAGAAAAGGATGCGCTGGTCGCCTTTATGAATGCCCTGACGGATGAGAATTTCCTGACCAATCCAATGTTTGGCACCCCCTTTACCTTGATGACACAGCCGGAGAGTACTGGCTCAGAGTAAAATCCAAGGAGAAAACACCGGGTAATGAATCGAAAAAAAAGCCTGCACACATGTGCAGGCTGGCTTAGGTTAGAAACTTAAGTAGAAAATCAGACAAAGTGAACGAGTCACAGCAATACATACGTGCGGGCTGCATCGTGCGATCACTGTTTTTTTCGATCACTGTGTTTTTGTGATCACTGCGTTTGAGCGATCGCTGGGGCTGAATCTCCGGTTGGTGACCTTGGTGGGTTGCCTTGAGATGAGCTGGATAGGAAGGACAAAAAGTTAAAAGGACGAATGGGCAAGTGGGCAGAGCAGCAACGGCCCATATGGCCTGAGTACGTAGACGAAACATATCGTTGGAATATACAGGCGTAAGCGGCAAACAAAAAAAGAGAGGCGAATGCCTCTCTTTGGTGATGAGTTTTTTACTCATGTCATCTTAGCCGGGGATCACTCAGGGTGCCGAATCCCGTTCTCCGGTCTTAGCCGGTGCTCACCGTCAGTCGCTAGGGTGAGTACAGCTGGCGAACCGGGTTGGGTTCAATGTACTCAATTGCCGCCTGATTTTCTGCCGTGTGGGCTTCCAGTATGGCGAGTCCCTGAGAATCGATAGTGACCACCAGAACCTGATGATCAGCCATGACCTCGGTGATTTCTCCTCCGGCTCGGGTAACCAGCGCTTTCGCACTGGCTTCCTGTGTCGGCAGATATTTCACGTAGAAGCTGCCTGTCCCGTGGCTGTCTTCGGTATTACCCGTGACCACAGGGTGTTGAACCGGCCCCACTTTGATCTGCCCCATCGCTGGGACAGAAACCGGGGCAACTGGTTGTGGCTGCCCGTTTTGCGGCAGGCTCTCATCAGCAGAGCAACTGGCGCTGAGCATTACCATCGAAAGCGGAACGCACAGTGTCGGGATTCGGTGCATCATAGTGATTCCCCTGATTAGTTAAAATGAAGACCCCAGCTGTTCAGGGTGCCAGTGTCACGACGGGCATTATCGTAAACTTTCAACTGCCAGGTGCCGTTGGCTTCTACGCCGCTGAAGTCAGCCTGGTAAGATTGCACGATATTGTTGGTTGAGCCGCCGCTGTTGCTGTGCAGTACCACGTAGTCACCGTTTGGCGCGAGCAGTGTCACATTCAAGTCACCAATGTAAGTGTGTGTGATGTTCAGATCAACGGTCACGACACCGGCATCGCCCTGATGGCTGACAGCCAGCGTGCTGGTGATACCTGTCGTCTGGTTATCAGGAATGCTGACAGACTGGGTATTTTCGTAATCCATACCGGTTCCGGTCTGGCCGCCGTCCGGACCGTTACAGCCTGCATCCAGGTACTCTTTCGCTGCTACCGCATTGATCAGACCATGACCGGTACGGTCATCACGACCGGCAACGTCGATGTCTTTCGCTGTGGCGCGCAGCGCCTGACGCACCTGCTGGGCTGTACATTGAGGGTGGTAACTCCACACCAGGGCTGCAACACCAGTAACGTGTGGCGTCGCCATGGATGTCCCGTTGTAGTACTCGTAGTCTTCATTGATCGTACTGGAAACTGTCAGCTGCTGGCCTGCCTGGTTCGCCAGTTCGAGACCCAGCGCGCGGTCTACCGAAACGGAGATCATGTTGTAGCTGTCGTAGCGATCAACCAGGAATGGGTTCTGCAAGCCTGCCAGCTCATTGTTACTGTATACGACAGCGGCTGATGCGCCGGCGTTGTAACAGGCGGCAACGGCATCAACTTCCGGATAGACGCCAGAGCTCTGGTTACCGATACGTTCGGTCAGACAGATCTTGCCCGTCATATCGCCACAGTTGAAATTGCCATTGCTGGTGTCACACACGGCCAGCGGTGCTGTCACACTGCCCGGAACCGGTTCTGGGACAAATGAGCCGCCACGGTTAACCAGGCGGTTATGTGGCACAATGCCGCGGTCGAAAAGGCTTTGACCGTTCAGAGTGATATTCGCCAGACGGCCTTCACCCAGTGTGACCGTCGACAGAATGGCTTCACCCGGTGCCGCGATTTCAACCTGGTTTGTGGCCTGAGAGAAGTCAGCGTGATGCTCCTGGTTATCCACGGCGGCAACAGACACGACAGAATCGTATGAAGCCGGGTAGCTGTGTGCGGTATTGCCATCGTTACCCGCTGCTGCAATCAGCAGGACGCCGTTGTTGTAATGGTTGGCCAGTGCATTTTCTTCGGTGCGGCTCGACTGGCTGCCCCCGAGGCTCATGTTGATCACGTTAGCGCCATTGTTCACACAGGTGTCGATGGCTTTCACCAGCCCTGATGAATACCCCCAGCCAGATTCATTGAACACTTTCACGATGTGCAGGTTCACGTTCTGGTTAGGCATTACCCCCACCACGCCTTCATTGTTAGAAATGGCGGCAATCGTGCCCGCAACGTGCGTACCGTGTGCGTTGTTGTTGCCCGGTACTGACCAGCTGCCGGTACCGCTGTCGTTGGTACCGTTCACTCTGTTGCCGCTCAGGTCGTTATGCGCCAGATCGTAACCCGAATCGATAATACAGACGGTACGGTTACCGGTCATTGAATCATCCAGTTGCGTCGCGCCGACAAACGTCTGGCCCCAAGGCAGGGTTTCACTCAGCAGGTAACGAGGTGGATCGACTTCGACGTATTCCACATCCGGATTGTTGCGTAGTTCGGCCACTGACTGAGAATCCAGTTCGGCACTGTACGCGGGATGAGAACCAATCTTTTCAATGCCTTTGGCTTTATGGCGTGTCAGTAGTGCTTCGCCCGCAACCCGAGGACCGGAAAAGAGTGAGCGGAAACTGAATAATCCCGTCTCAGGCTGATCTTTGAATTTGACAATGTATTTCACCGGCATTTCCGGTTTGCTAAAATTCGCCAGTTCATCCGCCTGTGCCGCCGTACTCATACTGACAGCCATCGCCACTGCTGATAGTGAACATCCCAGCCAACCTAGGGTGTGTGTCCTTTGCATGTGATTTTATCCTTTTTTGTTGAATATATTTTTCATTTTATAAATGTGTGTTTGTTGCTCGGATAGCGAAATAGTGCTCGCTAAGCAACGGCTTACATATAGTTCAGAGGCGAACGAAAATGGAGTAAGTTTATAAAATATGTTCAAATCTTGGCGATAAGGTCAAATTATCAACTGGATAGGTAAACATTGAAAATGAGAATTAATCTCTTTTGTTGTAATTCGAAAGAAGTTTATGCTGTGAAAATTATGTCTTTTAATTGACTTTTTATGCGGTGTTGGGCGCGATAAGGAATATTATGCAGCGATGTATTCATCTGCCGGGGGATGGCACATAGGTAAGGTGTAAAAAGGTATAAAAAAACCAGCCGGTTGAACCGGCTGGCTTAAAGGTCGTTGGGGGCGGCGTAATGCCACTCCGGGGTCTGTTGGCCAGCCGCTTTACTGCTGACCGTAACGCGTTATCCGCCCCAGCTCCCAGAAGAGCGGCTACTGCTACTCCAGCTGGATTTTGCGGCGACAGTTGAGCCAAAGCCACCACGGGAAATTGTACGGGTAACCGTGGGTTTTGGTTTCATATGGTCGCGGCTGACGATTACCTTGGACTTTTTATAACGGCTATTGCCGTAGTCATAACCGTCTGCCGTCGTCCAGCGGTTGTAGAAAGTGCTGCCCGGGTAGTAGGACGAGAACATGGGTTGTGAGTAATACCCGCGGTCCCGGTCCATCATTCGGCCAAACATGAACCCTGCCATTGCAGGCATAAACCAGTTGTTGCTCTGGGACTGCACGCAGGCATTGGCCCCAAATTCTGATTCACAGTCATACCGGCTGTTGTATTTCGGCGCAGTGCGGGCGGCTTCGTCCAGTGCATTCTGGTAGGCCGCTTTACACTCTTGGGTATAACTCGGATTGTCACTTTCACAATCTTTCAGCGTTTCGTAGATGGTTGCTTCCTGGCCGTTGTCACTGCAGCCTGACAGTGCGAAGCTGGCAAAAGCGACGGTAACCGGCACGGCACTGGCTGGACGCCAGTTTTTGCGCATACTGGCCAGTACGACATTTTTACTGCGTTTCATGTCAGCCCCCTTAGTAGGTCATGCACGCTGCATTGAGCAGACCGACTGAAACCGATGTTGCCGCCATCATGATACCGGCCGGAATTTCACCCGCTTCGATACGTTCAACGATACGTGGCATGAAGCCAAAGCGCAGAATCCAGAAAGCCAGCATTTGTGCCAGCAGTGCCACAATACCCCATAGCGCAAAGTCGATGAGACCCACGGAGTTACTGGCAGCACCAGCAATAGCCAGACAGTAGCCGATGATCGAACCTGACAGACCAATCGCCGCCGCGATGTTCTGTTCTTCTTTTACCAGTTTCCATTCGTCATGCGGGGTGAAGCGAACATAGACGAATTTAAACAGCAGCAAGAACACCAGAGACAGTGAAAAATACAGCAGAAATGAGCCAAGGCCAGCAAGAGATTGAGCAATTACTTCCATGTGGATTCCATTTGGTTAAGTTGATTAAGTGGTGTCATTGAAAAATTATCCGATTAATCGGAAGTCGGTCGGAGACAAGTCGAAACCGGTGCTCAGCGCGAGGCAACGTTCAGCCTGATTGCGGTAGATTTTCTCTTCTCCGGCAACCATCAGGGATTCAAACTGCCCGTCACCGGTGTCCCGCTCGTAGACCATTACAAATTGATCGGTTTCCGAGACAGTACCGTTTTCCAGCCAGGTTTTTTCCGTCATGGCCACCGGGCGGGTATTTTCCCACACTTTGTCAAAACGATGGCCTTCCAGCTCCCAGTGCGACTGGACAATCTGGTTATCCAGCATCGACTGCCACTGGGACGGCGAATCAATCGGGCGAGATTCATAGAAGTAATACAGTTTCACTTCACTGATATCAGCCTCGCTATCACCATGCGTCAGCACCTGAATGAAGCCGTCGTCATCGGTGTAGTAGCGCAACAGCCGGGTTTGTGCATCCAGCCGGACTTCCCCAACCGCCTTGATCAGCTGAGTGCGCGAGGCACCTTCGATAATGAGTTGAGGCTCAATCAGCTTGAGCTTGAGATCATCCAGTTCGAAAGCGCCACCCAGGCGAAGTCCCATGATCTCCGGACTAGGGTCCGGTTGGGCTTCAGGGGCTTTTTTCTTTTTAAACCAGTCAAACATAACGACTCCGGTCGGTCATGAACTCGCTGTAATGCGAGACCAGTTGAAATGCTCAACCCGCTCGTCAGCGATATAAAAGATTTTTGCACCTGGAGGTACAGAAATATCCAGTGACGGATTCAGCGCCACACCCTGACCACTGTCCACGGCGATAAGAATCGCGTCGTAATCGGTTTTAAAGATGCCGAACAGGGCACCCACGGTAGTGGCAGGCTCGTTCTCGGGATAGTGAACGGAATACTGCGTCATTCCCTTGTGGGTGCTGAGCAGCTCATGATGCAGTTCACTGGATCCCGGATCGATTGCCGATTTTGCCAGCATCTCGACTGCCACAGACGGAATGCACTCCGCATTCGGACAGTGGTGTTTCAGCAGCACGCTGAGCGATTCGTCGTTGAAATAAGCCAGCAGATGCGCCTGCGGATTGCGGTTGGCACAGAATAAGGCGGCCGACAGAGTGATGTCGTCTTCCGGGTTATCGATCAGAATGCAACTGGCGGTGTCAACGCCGGCACGCGCCATGCCATCGCTGTCGGTAAAGCTTGGCACACGGACAAACTCGATTTCACCCGGCAGCGGGTTTTCAATATCGGCACGTACACACAAGACAATCGCTCGGTGGCCTTTCTCTTCGTATTGCAGCATTTTTATCAGGTGCAGGGTGCGCTGCTCGTTCCACCCCAGCAGCAGAATGTGGTTATTCACCGTTACTTTCCTTCTGCCTAACTGGCCTTGTTTCCAATATTCAATGAGGACACTGGCTACTCGACCGAGAGTCAGAGCAAACAGGCCCAAGCCGCCTGGTATCACAACCAGCATGACAATCCATTTTCCGGCCGTTGTCGACGGAGACATGTCACCGTAACCGACTGTGGACGCTGTGACGACCAAATAGTACAGGTAATCGGTTACAGGCGAGACAAGCGCCTGCTCACCGGCAAGGGTGAGCAGGAGATAACTGACTACGGTGTAGCCAAGGATCATCAGCAGGAGGTTTCGACCACTCAGGGCGTGAAACTGGGACGCAGCCCAGCGACGGAACACAAGCCACAGAGACATTGTTCCTCCTTAATGGTCTGTTACTGGCCGAGGATACGTTTCAGCTCGTCTTCCGCAGAGGCCGATTTGCCTGAAGTAATCCCCGCATCAGCCAGCTTCTTGTCCAGGCTGCTGCCTGACTGGGCTTCGGCCATTTCTGCCGCGGCTTCTAACTGGGCGGCTTTCTCTGCCTGACGCTGTTTGATGCGTTCCAGTGATTCGACTGCCGTGTGCATTTTGGTGTTAGCACCGACATTGGTGGCTGAAACAGCAGACTGAGCTTTTTGCACGGCTTCGTTGGCTTTCACCACATCAACCTGTTGCTCAAGCTGACGCAATTTGTCTTTTGCCTGGCTGATGTTAGAGCGCATTTTCTGTTCAGAGGCGACAAATTGATCCAGGTAAATTTGTTCAGCTTGCTGTTCATTACGCAGGTTTGCAACCTTCTGGGCACATTCCAGCGCCAGATCCTGCTGGCCTTTTTCCATGGCAGAACGGGCATGGCCTTCGTATTCTTCAATACCTTTGCTGAAGTTGTCGACCTTTTGCTGAGACAACTTACGTTTGGCCACGATGCCGACTAATGCTTCATCAGAGCGGCGCAGCTCGTTTTTCGCTTCACGAATTTCCTGATCCAGAATTCGCAGTGCCTGACTGTCTGCGACCGCTTCGGCTGTTTCGTTGACACCGCCTTTGAGGGCTGTGAACAGTTTTTTCCAAACGCTCATTATGCGATCTCCTGCAAGTGATCCTGATAAAGTTCAATGAAAGCTTCGACGTTGCGGAACAAGGTCGCCACTTCAATCACCACACTTTCGGCTTTTGACTGTGAAGACAAAGAACCAAATGCGACGTAATAGCTGGTGTGATCAATCTCGTTAATCCCGATGGTCGAGAGTGGGAACAGCTTGTGAGTACGCAGGATCTCTTCGTTCAAAGCCGCAACGTCTTTGACCTGATGCTGGGCAAACAGTAGGACTTCAACCAGAATCTGTTCACCGGCAATGGCCAGAAACGCTTCAATGTTGTCTTCGTTGCGGATAATCAGAGTTTGCTCGTTGGCTTCAACCTGCCATCCTTCGTGTTCACTCAGGAGAGTATGAAGCTCAGATAATTGCCATGTCATATTCGATACCTATCCTTTATGGCTTTGTGTCTGTTTGGAATAAAAAACAGATTTCATATTATGAAGTGTGACGGTCTAATTACCATAGTGTGCTATGCATTTGTTGCGATTTTTGTGAGGTAATAAAGAGAACGTAACTTTACTGACTGTAATTCCGGACGTGAGTTCCGAGGCAATTGGAATCGAAGGGGTGTCCTGTGTATGTTTTTTCACCTTCACCTTCACCTTCACCTTCACCTTCACCTTCACCATCACCAAAACAGGGCAAGCTTGCTCAACTTTGGTGAGCAGGGATCCACCAATCGCACTTCTATCCCGCCTCGTTGGCCTCATTTCCCCTCGACTTGAAGCGCTTGCTGCTGGTACGTAACTGTTTTCGACAACAGATGGGTGCTGGTGGCAGCAGCGCTGGGAGGACGGTGAGAATGCCTGATGGCCTCTTAATAGCGGATGTTGGCTTGAATCATGCATTGTCAATCAGGCGAATGAAACATTAGCTTTAACCATGTCTTTCGTTTAGCCAGTCCATCGTATAGCGATGTCATGCGTTCAGTAATGAAGTCATTTGCATAAAGTACATACAATCTCAGGTTATGATTTTCAGGCAATGCGGCCACGCCCTTTACGGGGTGTGGCTTTTTTTTGCTTGTTGGTTGCGTCAAAGGAGTGGTTATGAGCGGGAAGAACATGGAACAGGTAACGCCGCTAACGATTCAGTCTGTCTGTCCCTATTGCGGGGTCGGCTGCGGGGTTAACATCGACGTGGATCAGGGGAGATTACGCGGTGCTGCCGGGTGTACCGAGATCCGTGGGAATGATAATCACCCGGCAAATCAGGGGGCATTATGCGTAAAAGGGGCCACCCTGAAAGAGAGTCTGTCACTACCTAACCGTTTGCTGTATCCGAGGTTGCGTCAGCAGGCAAATGTCCACAACATCAGTTGGGATCAGGCCATCAGTACCATTGCCGAAAAGCTGACTTCGACCATTGCCGAACATGGCCCGGATAGCGTCGCGATGTATGTTTCCGGGCAATTGCTGACGGAAGATTACTACGTGGCCAACAAGCTGATGAAAGGCTTTGTCGGTTCAGCCAATATTGACACCAATTCCCGCCTCTGTATGTCCTCTGCGGTTGCGGCGCACCAGCGTGCGTTTGGCGAAGATCTGGTACCGGTTCATTACGATGATATTACGAAAGCGTCGTTGATCGTGATTGTCGGCGCGAATACGGCCTGGACCCATCCAGTGCTGTTTCGCCGGATTCAGCAGGCAAGGGAACGCAACCCGGCGCTGCGCCTGGTTGTGATTGATCCAAGACGGACCATTACCGCTAGGCAGGCTGATTTGCACCTGCCTATTGCTAATGATGGCGATGTCTTGTTGTTTAACGGCTTGTTGCGTTACCTGCATGAACAAAACCAGCTGGATACGACGTTCATTGCTCAGCATTGTGAAGGTATGGCGGCGCTGGAGCAGGAGATTAGCCGCGAAGTGTATCAGCTCACGGCGGCGGCCGATGCGCTGGGAATCACCCGCGATACCCTGGAGGCTTTTTATCGGTTGTTTCGGGATAACCCCAACACGCTGACACTGTTCTGTCAGGGCGTGAACCAGTCTGCCTCGGGGACGGATAAAGCCAATGCGATCATTAACTGCCATCTGGCAACGGGGCGGATCGGCAAGCCCGGCACCGGACCGTTTTCGCTGACCGGGCAGCCCAATGCGATGGGGGGGCGAGAGGTCGGCGGGCTAGCCAATCAGCTGGCAGTGCACCGTGGTTTTGACCCGGATTCGGTGGCGGCGGTGCAGACATTCTGGCAGGCGCCGAACATGGCGGAGCGTCCCGGTCTGAAAGCGGTCGATCTGTTTGATGCCATGTATGACGGGCGTATCAAGTTTGTCTGGGTCATCGCAACCAATCCGGTGGTCTCGCTGCCGGACAGCCGAAAAGTGGTGGAGGCTCTGCAGCGCTGCGACTGTGTGGTGGTTTCTGATATTTCACCGGATGCTGACACTGCGGCGTATGCGGACATTTTGCTGCCGGCGGCGGGCTGGGGGGAGAAAGAAGGGATGGTGACAAATTCTGAGCGCATGCTGACCCGCCAGCGGGCATTTTTGCCCGCACCGGGACAGGCTCGCCCGGACTGGTGGGCAATCTGTGAAGTGGCCAAGAGGGCGGGGTTCAGAGGGTTTGATTTTCCCGGCGTTTCCGCCATTTTCCGTGAATTTGCGGCACTGAGTGGCATCAACCGTGACACTTCGTTGCAGTTTGACCTCTCCGAACTGGCGACACTGAGCGATGACGATTATGCCCGCTGGCAGCCACAACGCTGGCCGTTGGGCCGGAAGTGTCATTTGTTCAGTGATGGGCAGTTTCCGACGCAAAGCGGTCGTGCCAACTTGGTGGCAGTGCGGTCTGACGTCCCACCTGTATCTGTTGAGGGGGCTGCGCATGCTACATCGGTTTTTGGCCGCATTATCAGCAATAGCCGCGATGTCAGCACCAGCAGTAATGGTAATAACGTTGGCTCGGAGGGTTGGTGGCTCAATACCGGGCGGCAGCGGGATCAATGGCATACCATGACTCGTACCGGCCATATTGCCCGGCTGGCTGAGAATGAATTTGAGCCCACGGTGTACATGCATCCGCTGAGCGCCCGCCAGTATTCTCTCGATGCCGGACAGCTGGTTCAACTGAACCTGAACGACAGCTCGGTGCTCGCTAAGCTGGCCTATGACGAGGGTTTGTCAGCGCGGCAACTGTATATGTCAATGCACTGGGCTGGTGATTTCGGCTTTGCCAGCCGGGTTAACCAACTGGTGCCACCGGTCGTGGATGTGGTATCCGGCCAACCGGCATTTAAGTCGGCACAGATCAGCCTGTCAGTACCTGAAGTGGCCAGTTATGGCTTGTGGATTGGCGAGCAACCACCGCCATTTGAAACGGATTTCCTCAGTTTTCAGACCGGCTTCAGCGCTAACATCTGGCGCTTCGCCTGTCGCTCGCCATTGACCAAAGCGAGCCTGTATGCCGGTTCGCACCACCGTAACCCTTATTCTCACGCCAGCTCGCATCAGATACTGATACTGGACGGACTTGGGCAAAGTGTCAGTAATCTTGCTGAACCGGCGAGTGAGACAAATCCACCATGCTTAAACAGCCCGGCGAACAAGCAGACGAGTGACAGGAGCTGGGCTGCCTTGTTACTGGCAGAGCAGACACTGAACGCTCTGTGTCTGGTTAGCGCCCGACCGCTGACGGCTGAGCCGCAAGCGTATGCCGCCCTGTTCGATAAAGCGTTTTCGGTGAGTGCATTTCTGACGCTGGCTGCGGCCGGGCAGGCGCCAGCACAGTTGGTGTGCAGCTGTTTTCGGGTTACCGACCGGCAGATTCAGCAGGCTGTCAGCCGGGAGGGTATCGCCAGTCTGAACGGGCTGCAGGCGAAACTTAAATGTGGATCCAATTGCGGCGCGTGCCTGAGTGAAGTCAAGGCACTGCTCAAACAGGCACTGGATAATCAGCCATTATCAGAATCGGAAGGAGAGAAGTCATGAGCATGGAAAGCAAGCCTCTCGGGGATAATATTGTCGCTACCGTGACAATGCTGGAAGCCAGCCCGGCAATCACGGCTGACTCGTTACAAAGTGTGCCCGGCCAAGGGCGGCATTTAGATCCAATGGTCAGTTTGGTCGGTGCCGGTCCCGGCGATCCTGAGCTGCTAACCCTGAAAGCCTATCAGGCCATCCGAAAGGCGGATGTGCTGGTGTATGACCGGCTGGTCAGTGATGAGATTCTGGCAATGGCAAATCCGGCTGCAGAACGGGTGTATGTCGGCAAGCGTTGCGGACAACCAAGTTTGAAGCAGACGGCGATTAATCAGATTCTGATCGATAAAGCCCGCAGCGGACGGTATGTGGTGCGGCTGAAAGGCGGTGATCCGCTGATTTTTGGCCGTGGCGGCGAAGAAGGGCTGGCGTTGTCCGCCGCAGGGATCAGGTTTGAATTCATCCCCGGGATCACGGCCGCTATCGGCTGTGCTGCGTCCGCATCCATTCCGCTGACACATCGGGAAGTTTCCCGCTCGGTCACGCTGGTTACCGGTCATGTGGTGTCCGGCGCATTGCCTGCCTGGGCTCAGCTGATTGGTGCCGGGCAGACCATCGTGTTCTATATGGGGCTGGAGCAGGCCAAGGAGATCCAGAGCGGTCTGACGCTGGGAGGGCTGCCGGGCAGCACCCCGTTGGCCGTGGTGGTGAAAGGCAGTACTCCGGACGAGCAGGTGCATGTGTCGTCATTGGGCAATCTCACCAAACTGGGGCAACAGCTGAAGGGGATATCTCCGGCGTTGCTGATTGTGGGTGACGTTGTCTCCTTGCGAGAAAGCTTAAATCAATCAGTTACGTTAGCGAAACAACACCAGCTTACCCCTAAAGAGGTGTTTTTTGCCTCAGTATGAGGAAGTGGCGAACTGCTTGCTTAGATCTCTGTGAAGGCCAAGAGTCAGGGCCGACAGGATAAGTGGTGGTTCATGGCGAAGTCTGAAGTGAAACATATACTGGTGTGCAGTGATTGCACCCGGGAGCAGGCCAGACTGACCGGTAAACTGGCCGTGGAGTACGACAATGTGATCGGTTGCCGGTTTAGCCAGTTGCCGACGCTGCTCACCCAGCTGCCGCACAGTGTGTTGGTGCTCAGCTGGTCACGGGCGGATGCGGAACTGCGACTGCTGGTTGAAGAGGCGGGAGAGCAACGCTGGCCGCTGGTGGTGATGGTACGCAAGCTGGATCATCACGACATAGATCGGCTTCCTCGGCCAAATGGCTACGTGTTACTGCCTGGCGACTCGGCAACGGCGCTGAGTGTTTGGGTGGAGCGGGCCATGCAGGTCAGAGCCGTACAATGTCAGCTGGTCAAAGAGCTGGCAACCGTCACCCGGCGGCTGGAAGATCGGCGACGGGTAGAGCAGGCCAAGGGACTGTTGATGAAATTACAGGGGCTGGATGAGGCCGAGGCGTATCAGCTGTTACGCCGAACCGCGATGGAAAACAATCAAAGTCTGGGTCAGATCGCGCAAAATATTTTGGTGGCCCTCGGTCAACAATAGTAAGCCGAAGGGTTCCTGAGTGGCACACGCGCAGGCTGGGAATATTAAAACTGACTGGCAAAACATGACCGGTAAACGCAGTTTTTCAGGCTGCCCCCGTTTCAGCTAGGCATCATTTCAGTCAGGCAACACACAATTCAAACACATTAAGCGACGCCGCTTCCCCCGCTGGGGAAGCGGCGTTTTTGTTTGAAGTGACGTTGTTTGACCTGTTGGTGGATTTGAGCTTTTAGCGGGTGAGTGGTGAAGCAGGTTTGAATTGACGAGCTAAGGAAGAGGAAAAGGTATGGAAAAGGTGAATGGCTGGATGTTAGCCAGTGTGATCAGCGCCGGGCTGTTTTCACAGCCGGTGCTGGCTAAGGTAGGGCCACCGGAAAAAGACGAGCTGAAGTTCGGCTTTATCAAGTTGACCGACATGGCACCACTTGCGGTGGCCTATGAGAACTTCTATTTCGAAGACGAAGGGCTGTACGTCACGCTGGAGGCGCAGGCGAACTGGAAAGTGCTGCTCGATCGGGTGATTGATGGTGAGCTGGATGGTGCTCACATGCTGGCTGGTCAGCCGATTGGCGCCACCATCGGCATAGGTACCAAAGCCGATGTGATCACGGCATTCAGTATGGATCTGAACGGTAATGCCATCACCGTGGCCAACAGTGTCTGGGACGCGATTAAACCGCAGATTGATAAAGCCGCAGACGGCAAACCCAATCATCCGGTCAAAGCCGATGTGCTCAAACCGGTGATTGAAGCTTATAAAGCTGAGGGTAAGCCGTTCAATATGGGCATGGTCTTTCCGGTCTCAACCCATAACTATGAACTGCGTTACTGGCTGGCGGCCGGTGGTATTCATCCCGGCTATTACGCCCCACAGCAGGGTGACAACAGCGGCCAGCGTCAGGCGGATGTGTTGCTAAGTGTTACGCCGCCGCCGCAGATGCCCGCCACGCTGGAAGCCGCCACCATTCAGGGTTACTGCGTGGGAGAGCCATGGAATCAGCAGGCCGTGTTCAAAGGCATAGGGGTACCGGTGATCACTGATTACGACATCTGGCCGAATAATCCGGAAAAAGTGTTCGGAGTCAGCAAAGCCTGGGCGGAAGCCAATCCGAATACCCATATCCGGGTGGTGAAAGCGCTGATCCGTGCCGCGTACTGGCTCGACGAGCAGGATAATGCTAACCGGACAGACGCAGTAAAAATGCTGGCCCGCAGTCAGTATGTCGGAGCGGATGCCAAGGTTATTGCTAACAGCATGACGGGCACCTTCGAATACGAAAAGGGCGACAAGCGCCCGGCCCCCGACTTCAACGTGTTTTTTCGTCACCACGCCACTTATCCCTATTACAGCGATGCGATCTGGACCCTGACGCAGATGCGTCGCTGGGGACAGATTCCCGAAGCTAAGCCTGACGACTGGTACATGTCGATAGCGAAAAAAGTCTACCGACCGGATATCTACCGTCAGGCCGCTGAGGCGCTGATTGAAGAGGGCAAAATGAAAGCCGCAGACTTTCCGGATTTTGTCGCCGAAGATGGTTTTCGCGACCCGCAAACGGGCTTTATCGACCGGATCACTTTTGATGGCCGTTATCCGAACGCCTATCTCGATCAATTCACGATCGGGCTGAAAGGCAACGACAAACTGTAAGGAGACTCATCATGGCGTCAATCATTACACTTCCGGCATTGCCGAAACCGGCGCGGATGATTCAGCACAGCCGCGGGATCGCTCTGCCATTACTGGGAATCGCGATTTTCTTACTGGTCTGGCATCTGGCGGCAAGTCAGGTTCAGACCTCGCTCGGGACGTTACCCGGGCCAATCCAGACCTGGCAGCAATTCCGCGGGCTGGTGGAAGAGCATCAGCGAGAGCGGGATCAGGAAGCCGCATTTTATGAACGACAGGAAAAGCGCAACGCAGCGCGACTGGCTCAGGATCCTCAGGCGGAAATCCGGGTGCGAGAATACACCGGAAAACCAACATTTTTCGATCAGATTGGCACCAGCTTGCTGACCGTCGCAGCCGGTTTCCTGCTTGCCACGGTGATTGCTATCCCGGCGGGGATCATCCTCGGTCTGAACAAAGGGCTGTATGCCGCGTTCAACCCGGTGATCCAGCTGCTGAAACCGGTCTCACCACTGGCCTGGCTGCCGATTGTCACCATGGTGGTGAGCGCGGTGTATGTCAGTGATGATCCGCTGGTGGCGAAATCGTTTCTGAATTCCCTGTTTACCGTCGCTATGTGCAGCCTTTGGCCAACCCTGATCAATACCGCAGTCGGTGTCACCGGTGTTGATAACGATCTCCACAACGTCAGCCGGGTGCTCAAGCTGTCGCGCTGGCAGCATGTCCGTACCATCGTGCTGCCGTCGGCAGTACCTATGGTGTTTACCGGGCTGCGCCTGTCGCTTGGGGTGGCCTGGATGGTGCTGATCGCAGCGGAAATGCTGGCCCAGAACCCGGGTCTTGGCAAATTCGTCTGGGATGAATTCCAGAACGGCAGTTCGGCGTCGCTCGGGCGCATCATGGTCGCCGTTGTGACCATCGGTTTTATCGGGCTGTTGCTGGATCGCGGCATGCTCAGTCTACAACGCCATTTTTCCTGGAATAAACAGCTCAGCCTGCGTTAGGCAGCGGAAATAAGGAGAACACTATGTCACGCGAATATTTGTTACTCAGTTATCTGGGAATGCGCTTTCCGACGCCTGCCGGTGAGTTTGTGGCACTCAAAGACGTCAATTTCACCATCAACCAAGGCGAGTTCATCTCTCTGATTGGCCATTCCGGGTGTGGTAAATCGACCGTGCTGAATCTGGTGGCCGGACTGCTGGAGCCGACAGACGGTGGGGTGATCCTCGAAGGGCGGGAAATCGACGGGCCGGGACCGGAGCGAGCGGTGGTATTTCAAAACCATGCGCTGCTGCCCTGGCTGACCGTGTACCAGAACGTCGAGCTGGCGGTGAAGCAGATTAGTAAAGGCAAGCCCGCTGCGGCGATCCGGGAAGCGGTGATGCACTACCTGACACTGGTGCAGATGGAGCATGCCCATGACAAAAGGCCGGACGAAATTTCCGGCGGGATGAAACAGCGGGTCGGTATTGCTCGGGCACTGGCGATGCAGCCCAAAGTCTTGCTGATGGATGAACCGTTCGGGGCATTGGATGCTCTGACCCGAGCCCATTTGCAGGATGCCCTGATGGCGATTCAGGCCGAACTGAACAACACCGTCATCATGATCACCCACGATGTGGACGAGGCGGTACTGCTGTCTGATCGCATTGTGATGATGAGCAATGGCCCGGCGGCCACCATTGGTGAAGTGTTGGATATCAACCTGCCTAGACCGCGTGAACGGGTCGCGCTGGCGGACGATCCGGTTTATCAGCGCCTGCGACAGAGCGTGCTTTGCTTTCTTTACGAAAAACAGCGCAAGGTCGAGGCGATTGGCGACAAGGCCGGCAAGCAACGCGTGGCGTAATGACTGCCGATTGGGATACGGAAAATCCGCGTTAAGGCAGAGTGGCTGATGGCAGCCAACAGGCAGGAGAGCAAAATGTTGATGCAAAGAGAAAAATTACTGGTGGTGGGTAACGGCATGGTTGGCCATCACCTGATTGAGCAGTTGGTGGCGAAAAATGCCCAGCAACGTTATCAGATTGTGGTGCTGGGCGAGGAACGCTTTGTCGCGTACGACAGGGTACATATGTCCTCCCTTTTTTCCGGCAATGATCATCACGCGCTGCTGCTGAGCAGTGAAGCCTGGTATCAGGAAAACGGCATTGAACTGCTGTTGGGCGAGCCGGTCGTGGCTATTGATTGTGAGAAAAAGCGGGTCACGCTGGCGGGCGACAGCCAGCTGGCCTATGACAAGCTGGTACTGGCAACAGGATCCTACCCGTTCGTGCCACCTTTAACCGGCAGCGACAGGAATAACTGTTTTGTCTACCGGACTTTAGACGATTTATCGGCAATCAAAACCGCGTGTACCGGTGCCAGAAGCGGCGCTGTCGTAGGGGGCGGGTTGTTGGGGCTGGAAGCGGCCAATGCCCTGCGGTTGCTCGGGCTGGAAACCCATGTGGTAGAGTTCGCACCGCGCCTGATGCCGGTGCAAATTGATGACACGGGTAGTGCGTTGTTGCGCAGTAAAGTGTCGGAGCTGGGTGTGCAGGTTCACACCAACCGGGCGACCACTTCTATTTCGGATGGGGAGACGGCTTATCACCGAATGAACTTTAAGGATCACGATCCGCTGGAGGTGGACGTGATTGTGTTCTCGGCCGGGATCCGCCCGCAGGACTCCCTCGCCCGGCAGGGCGGGCTGGCGGTGGGTGAACGCGGCGGTATCGTGATCAATGATGCCTGTCAGACCAGCGATCCCAATATTTACGCAATTGGCGAATGTGCCTTGTGGCAGCAGCGTATTTTCGGCTTGGTCGCCCCGGGGTACAGTATGGCGCGTATTGTGGCAGATCAGATCCTCGGCGGTGATGCGACGTTCGGCGGTGCTGATATGAGCACCAAACTGAAGCTGCTGGGCGTCGATGTGGCAGCTATAGGCAATTCGCTCGGTCAGGGCGACGATTGTCAGGAAATGGTGCTGCAGGACATGCGTGCCGGCGTATACAAAAAGCTGGTGGTCAATGAAACGGGTGATCAGCTGTTGGGGGCTATCCTGATTGGTGATAATCAGGATTACGACGCTTTGCTGCAATGTTACCTGAATCAGATGCCACTGCCTGCTCACCCGGCGGAGCTGCTGTTTGACTGCTCGGTGCTGAAAGGCAAACAGGATCCCGGAGCCATGATCTGCTCCTGCCACAACGTGACCCGGGGTGATATTGCGGCGGCGGTGCAGGCCGGGATGCATGAGCTGTCAGAACTGAAAAGTTGCACCAAGGCCGGCACCGGTTGTGGCGGCTGTAGCACCATGGTGAAAACCATTCTCGATGAAGAGTTGGCGGCGCTCGGAATGGAAGTGAACCAGCATCTTTGTGAGCACTTTGCCTATACCCGCCAGGAATTGTTTCATTTGGCTCGGGTAGAAAAAATCCGCAGTTTTGAAACACTGATCAGCCGTTATGGCCAGGGCTCGAATCTGAATCATCACCAAAACACAAGCCATGTGCTGGGCTGTGATATTTGTAAGCCTGCCGCAGCGTCCATCTTTGCCTCATTGTGGAATGAGCATGTGCTGGAACCTCAGCACCAGCCTTTGCAGGACACCAATGATGCATTTTTGGCAAATATGCAAAAAGACGGCAGTTATTCGGTTGTGCCGCGTATCCCCGGCGGGGAAATTACCCCGGACAAACTGATCGTGCTCGGCGAAGTGGCCAAAAAATATGACTTGTACACCAAGATCACCGGCGGTCAGCGGGTCGATCTGTTCGGAGCTCAGCTTGAGCAACTGCCGGATATCTGGCAAGCACTGATTGATGCCGGTTTTGAAACCGGCCATGCCTACGGCAAATCACTCCGAACGGTGAAATCTTGTGTCGGCTCGACCTGGTGCCGTTACGGGGTCGATGACTCCATCGGCCTCGCCATCATGCTCGAAAACCGCTACAAGGGACTGCGCTCACCCCATAAGCTCAAATTTGCTGTATCGGGCTGTACCCGCGAATGTGCTGAAGCGCAAAGTAAGGACATTGGTGTGATTGCCACAGACAAAGGCTGGAATCTGTATGTCTGTGGTAACGGCGGTATGCGGCCGCGCCATGCGGATTTACTCGCTTCGGATTTGTCGACGGAAGATCTGGTGCGGCTGATTGATCGGGTGCTGATGTTTTATATCCGGACGGCAGATCGTTTACAGCGCACCTCCGTCTGGCTGGAAAGCCTCGACGGCGGGCTGGACTACCTACGTCGCGTGGTGGTGGATGACAGCCTGGGGATTCATGCCGAGCTGGAGCAGCAGATGGCCCATGTGGTGGACACCTACCAGTGTGAGTGGAAAACCACGTTATCTACACCGGATAAATTGGCCCGGTTCCGCCGTTTTGTTAACGCAGAAAGTCAGGAG
Organism: Photobacterium sp. GSS17; assembly: GCF_028621875.1. Classification (NCBI taxonomy): domain Bacteria; kingdom Pseudomonadati; phylum Pseudomonadota; class Gammaproteobacteria; order Vibrionales; family Vibrionaceae; genus Photobacterium; species Photobacterium sp. GSS17. Next base: position 44,929 of record NZ_CP117518.1, read on the forward strand.
GCAGACGGGCAATCTCAAGCATTGATTTCCCCCCCAGCGTATCAGCGCGAACGCGGGCAGCGTATCCCTGTCCGGCAGCTAGACCTAACGACAAAAGCAGGTAGCAAAGCGGCAGACAGTGCGGTTGCAGCGGCTGCCAGGGAGGAAGTATGAGCTGGATAAAAATCTGTGGTTTGGATGCGCTGGTGGCGAACACCGGGATGGGCGCGATTGTAAACGGCCAGCAACTGGCGCTGTTTTACGTACCGACTCAGGATCCTGCTGTTTTCGCGCTGGATAACTGGGACCCTATCGGGAAGGCTTATGTGATGGCGCGGGGGATTGTTGGCGATCTCAAGGGAGAGCTGTGCGTGGCCTCGCCCCTCTACAAACAGCATTTCAATTTGCGCACCGGGCAGTGCCTGGAACAGCCGGCGATCAGTCTTGCAACCTGGTCGGTCAAAGTGGAAGACGGCAGTATCTGGGTGAGGTCGTAGTATCTGGGTGAAGTCGTCGCTGTGTTGACACTTGCCCCGCTGCGGTTTGATGGCGAGCGGGGCGAGTGCCATACCTGACTTATCGGTTGGGAGTTTGATCGGCAATGTGAAAGAGGGTGCTCAATCTGACGTTACAGCTTACCCCTCGATAATTGTCAGCTCCGCAGGCCAGGTTTGCCGGAAGTCGTCAGCCTGCTGGCGGATCCATTCGCAAAACTGGATGACTTTTTCGCGGCGGAAATATCCCTCAGGCGCACACAGGTGATAGCGAAAAGCCGGCCTCACGGCAATGTTGCCTATTCTGACCAGTTTCCCTTCTTCCTGATAGCGGTGGGCCAGACTGTGGCGAGCCAGTGCCACTCCCTGAACCGATAATGCCCCTTCAAGCACATAATTGGCACCGTCATAGGCCAATGCTGAGCAGCCGCCTCTGGCACCGACCAGTGACAGCCAGCGCCCCCAGTCCATATCCGGCCAGATATCGCCAATCAGGTGAGCGCGTTGCAAGTCATCGACCGTGTGGAGCTGATGCTGCGCCTGATAAAGCGGGTGGCAAACCGGGTAAAGCAGGTCGTCCATCAGCCATTGACTGGTTAGTCCGGCATACTGGCCTTTCCCGTAGCGAATACAAAGGTCAACGGATGATTTTTCAAAGGAATTCAGCTCATTTTTGGATTCCACCAGAACGGACAGCGACGGGTGTGCTTCCCGGAAACTGGTCATACGTGGAACCAGCCAATGTTGGGAAAAGGAGGGCAGGGTCGAGAGTGCCAGTCTGTGCGGCTCAGGATCGTTATTTATCAGCCATACGCCATTCTGGATCGAGCTAAATCCTTGTTGCGTGTGCTCGAACAAAATCGCCCCCTCAGGGGTCAGCACCACCTTGCGGTGCTGGCGATAAAACAGGGGCGTTCCCAGCCATTCTTCCAGCAGCCGGATTTGCTGGCTGATGGCCGCCGCCGTCACGAACAGGGCATCCGCTGCGGCTTTAAAGCTGCCAAGGTGCGCCGCCTGATAGAAATAATACAAACCTTGCAACGGGGGCATACGTTTGTGCGGGTCACCTGGTATTGACATAAGTTTTCCTTAACTGAGTGCCAGAATCAATCGTTTGAGCATACGTCGTCGGTGAACAAAAATAAATCATACATTTTAGATGAATAGGCGATTAAAAGATGATGACAATGTATGACCCTGTATTTCCGACCGTTAAGCAAGTGGTTAACTCAGTTAAGCGTGGGTTGTCTTTATTGAAAAGCTGGCGACAGCAGCGCCGAAATTTGCAGTATCTGTCAGATATCCCCGAGCACCTGCGCGATGATCTGGGGCTGGACGGAATTGCTAATGCAGCGCGGCCGACCGCGAGTGAGCTGGCGCACAAGCGACCTTAAACCCACTGTCCCAGAGAGTCGTTTCACAGAAGTGCGATCAGAATCGGTATTCGCCAGCAGGGAGCAGAAGATAAAAAGCAGCAAAAATAGATGCAAAGAAATCAGTAACGAAAAAAAATCAGGTGAAATGCCAGAGAGCATAGGAGGGGGGAATAAGATGGGTATGAGAAGGAAAGTCGAAAGGGGATAAAACCGGAGGCCCAAACCGCAATGACCCCGCGCCAGAAAAAACAAACCCGGCCAGTAGCCGGGTTTGATTCTTCATTTTGAAAGTTGGCGTGCTGACGCCAACCGGGAATTACGCCAGTAGCTCTTTCGCTGTGCTGACGACATTCTCAGTGGTAAAGCCGAACATTTCGAACAGTTGGCCAGCCGGTGCAGATTCACCGAAGCTGGTCATGCCGATGATGCGGCCGTCGAAACCGACGTACTTGTACCAGAAATCTGCGATACCCGCTTCGATAGCGATACGTGCTGTCACGTCAGATGGCAGCACTGCTTCGCGATATGCCGCGTCTTGCTTGTCGAACGTGTCAGTCGATGGCATAGAGACCACGCGAACCAGCTTGCCTTCGGCAGTCAGTTCCGCTGCTGCGTTCACAGCCAGCTCGACTTCAGAGCCGGTCGCGATCAGGATCAGCTCAGGTTTGCCGGCACAATCTTTCAGGATGTAACCACCCTTCGCGATGTCAGCCACCTGAACCTCAGAGCGCTCTTGCTGCGCCAGGTTCTGACGCGAGAAGATCAGCGCTGATGGCGCGTCTTTACGCTCGATAGCCAGTTTCCAGGCAACCGCAGATTCAACCTGGTCACACGGACGCCACGTGCTCATGTTCGGCGTCAGGCGCAGAGACGCCATTTGCTCAACCGGCTGGTGCGTCGGGCCGTCTTCACCCAGACCGATAGAGTCGTGCGTATACACTTGGATGTTCTGAATTTTCATCAGAGCGGCCATGCGCATTGCGTTACGGGCGTATTCCATGAACATCAGGAAGGTGGCACCGTAAGGCACGAAACCGCCGTGCAGGGCGATACCGTTGATGATCGCAGTCATGCCGAATTCACGTACACCGTAATGGATGTAGTTACCCGAGAAGTCACCCGCTTCCAGAGACTTCGAGCCAGACCACATGGTCAGGTTAGACGGTGCCAGGTCAGCTGAGCCGCCCATGAATTCCGGCAGCAGTTTACCGAACGCTTCCAGCGCGTTTTGAGACGCTTTACGGGATGCGATGTTCGCTGGGTTGGCTTGCAGCTCAGCAATGATTGCGCTGGTCGCTTCTTCCCAGTTCGCTGGCAGCTCACCGTTAACACGGCGCTTGTACTCGGCAGCCAGCTCAGGGTAAGCCGCTTGGTACGCCGCGAACTTGTCGTTCCAGGTCGCTTCTTTGGCAGCGCCCGCTTCTTTTGCATCCCACTCAGCGTAGATGTCTGCCGGGATTTCAAACGGACCGTGGTTCCAGCCCAGAAATTCACGGGCAGCCGCGATTTCGTCATGGCCCAGTGGTGCACCGTGACAGTCGTGTGAGCCTGCTTTGTTTGGTGAACCGAAACCGATGATGGTCTTAGTACAAATCAGGGTTGGACGAGGGTCGGCTTTCGCCGCTTCGATTGCCGCGTTGATCGCGTCAGAATCGTGACCGTCAACCGCTGGAATAACGTGCCAGCCGTATGCTTCAAAACGTTTTGGTGTGTCGTCGGAGAACCAGCCTTCCACGTGACCGTCGATAGAGATGCCGTTGTCATCCCAGAATGCGATCAGTTTGCCCAGGCCCAGAGTACCGGCCAGTGAGCACGCTTCGTGAGAGATGCCTTCCATCAGACAGCCGTCGCCCATGAACACGTAGGTGAAGTGGTCAACGATGTCATGGCCGTCTTTGTTGAACTGCGCAGCCAGTGCTTTTTCCGCAATCGCCATACCTACGGCATTGGTGATGCCCTGACCCAGCGGACCAGTCGTCGTTTCGATACCCGGTGCGTAACCGTACTCAGGGTGACCCGGGGTTTTCGAGTGCAGCTGACGGAAGTTTTTCAGATCATCGATAGACAGATCGTAACCGGTCAGGTGAAGCAGAGAGTAAATCAGCATCGAGCCGTGGCCGTTCGACAGGACGAAACGGTCGCGATCAGCCCACTGTGGGTTCTGAGGGTTGTGGTTCATGTGTGAACGCCAAAGCACTTCGGCGATGTCAGCCATCCCCATTGGGGCACCCGGGTGACCAGAGTTAGCTTGTTGCACACCGTCCATGCTCAGGGCACGGATTGCATTGGCCAGTTCTTTACGTTCCATATTGGTTTCCACTATAGAATTTGAGTCGATAAAAAAGGAAGAAAGCGGCGATGAAGGGCCGCTTTCTGAAATTTCATTAACGCTTACAGGCGCTCAGCAATCATTGCTTCCAGCTTGCCCTGGTCAACCGCGAAGTTGCGGATACCTTCGGCCAGCTTCTCAACCGCCATTGGGTCTTGGTTGTGATCCCACAGGAACTCAGCGTGTGTCATTGCTGCTGGACGCTCTTTAATGTCGGTCGCCGGAGTCAGTTTCTGTACAACGTCGCCTTGAGCTTCTTCCAGCTCTTGCAGCAGTTGCGGGCTGATGGTCAGACGGTCACAGCCTGCCAGTTCCAGGATTTCACCCGTGTTACGGAAGCTCGCACCCATTACCACAGTGTTGTAACCGTGTTCTTTGTAGTAGTTGTAGATGCTGGTTACAGACAGTACGCCTGGATCTTCTGATGGCTCGAAATCACGGCCTTCTTTGGCTTTGTACCAGTCCATGATACGGCCAACGAATGGCGAGATCAGGAAAACACCGGCTTCTGCACACGCACGTGCCTGGGCAAATGAGAACAGCAGGGTCAGGTTACAGTTGATGCCTTCTTTTTCCAGTACTTCTGCAGCGCGGATACCTTCCCAGGTCGAAGCCAGTTTGATCAGGATGCGGTCATTCGAGATACCGGCATCATTGTACATTTTGATCAGTTGACGGGCTTTCTTGATGCTGCCTTCAGTGTCGTAAGACAGACGAGCATCAACTTCAGTCGAGATACGGCCAGGAATCACGTTCAGGATTTCTTTACCGATGTTTACTGCCAGCATGTCACAGGTATCAGCAATTTGCTGTTGTTTGTCATCGCTTTGTGCTTTTGCGTAAGCAATGGCCTGTTCAATCAGCGGGGCGTACTCTTCGATTTGAGCGGCTTTCAGGATCAGTGAAGGGTTAGTGGTCGCGTCCTGAGGTTTGTACTTGCTAATAGCATCGATGTCGCCGGTGTCAGCAACAACAGTAGTCAGCGCGCGCAGTTGTTCCAATTTAGTGCTCATATCTCTCGACCTTAATCTGTGTGGGCTTGTCTCGACCTAGCCTAAAGTGTAGCTAGTAAATCCGCGATTACGTTTCCTTCATATTCCGCCCCTAACCATCATATCCTGATGTTGAGCAAATGGATCTATGAAGAACAATTGATGCTTCGATAATTAGCATTTTATGAAACTTTGTCAATGAAAATTCCAGATAAACACCGATAGGATCTCATTACAGCCATATAATCCGCAGTGGGTGAACGAAATCTGGTGAATTTATGTTGACTGTTTATCGGTGTTCAGGAATTACCGCTGCGAACATATGATCCATGTTGTGATCAAATGCTCACTCCCTGACGACAGGTTTGGGTGGTGAGCGCCGGGCTGAGAGTTTTCACTACCCGGCGCAATATGCTCAGTACAAGGGCTGGCAGGAGGAAAAACCGATTTGAAGCGCGCGGTGATAGCTGTGCGCACCAGTAACAAAAATAAAGCAGTTACTTCGCCTGAATAGTCGATGGGGCCTGATGTCGGGGATGTCAGGCCATTACTCAATTCAAAGTGTTTTCTTTACCCAGTTTTTAATTAACTGGTTTTCATAGGCAAAAGGCCGATCTCTTGCCGGGCCGATAACGCTATTGAGGTAGTTGATGTCGGAGAGTTTTTCGTCACCCTGCTTGAGCACCTGCTCACCCTTCATCATTTTGTAGCTGAATGTGATGCGGGGAGGCGTCAGGTCATCCAGAATGCGCAATTCGCGAGTGACTCCCGGCCGAAATCGTACATCACCAGCCAGATCCAGGTTGGTGACTTCTATATACAGTGTCTCTTCGTCGGTCAGTTTGGATTTGGCGGCCTCACCGAAAAACGCTGATATTTGTTTAAAGACCCGCTGCTCAAAACGCGACTGCACTTCGTCGACGGCTTCAACATCGCGGTATGTGTCGGTCTGGCTCCAGACAACGACGGCAGGGGGAGATTGAAAGGTGAAATCTGGCTCTGCCCATGCTGAAGAGCTTAACCCGGCGAAGAATGCGCCAGACAATAAACAGGCTGTCAGGTGAATACGTTTGTTCATGGTTGCCTCCCGGAAACTGAAGATGTCCGGCTACTGTTTTATTACCTTAGTGCAGTGCGCCGGCTTCATCGAGTATGCCAGCTTTCAGGACAGTGTGTGATGAAAAAACAGACAAGTTCAGGCGAGATTCAGTCAGAAAACAACCGCACCGTCCTGACAAGGCTGGGACGGTGCGGCGGTGGTGCGTTTTACGTTATTGCGTTAATGCGCTACTGCATAGATGCATAGATGCATAGATGCATTGGCGTGTGTTTATGCTGTGTGGTACTTTGCCTTTCCAGATAAAATGCCAAGCGACATCAATGCTGGTGCCAAGGCTTCTCTTATTTTAAAGGGTTGCGCCGATTGACAGTACAATACCGTTCAGTACCACGAAGAATGCGACCAATGGACCGATAAACTTCAACCAGGTGATGTACGGAATTTTGGCAATCGCCAAGCCGCCCATCAGTACCCCGTAAGTGGGGGTGATAAACAGAACGGTCCCGATGCCACTCATGAAGGCAGTCACGACCAAATCACGGCCGGTGTTGGCAAAGTCACTCAGTGGAGCAAGGATCGGCATACTCATCACGGCCAGTCCGGATGTTGACGGCACAATAAACGACAGCAACATTTCAATCCAGTAAACCGTATTGATGAACAGAATACTGCTTTTACCGGCGACCAGCGTTTCCGCGTAGCTCAGAATGGTATCGGTAATATTCCCCGCTTCCATGACCACGACAATCCCGCGGGCAACCCCGACAATCAGTGCCACCCCAATTAGGTCGGCAGCCCCAGCAACAAACGAGTTAATCAATTCGTCTTCTTTCAAACGTCCGACCAGACCGCATAAAATCCCCATGAAAATAAACAGAGTGGCCATTTCTGCCATCCACCATCCTTGGACGGATACCCCGTAAATCATGATGGCGAAGGTCAGAATGAACAGAACAAGTACACCTTTCTGTGCCAGAGTCAGAGGGGCCAGGTTATCGCCAGTAGGTTTGCCCGCCAGAAAGTGGGCTTCATGGTCTTTACGTAGGTGGGCAATCAACGAGGCGTTCGGATCACGCTGCACTTTGCGGGCATAGTGCATGACGTAGGCACAACCCACAAACAGGGCGACAGCCAGAATCACAAAACGCAGTTCGATACCGCTGATAAAATCGACGCTGGCCGCGTTGGACGCGATAACGGTGCCGAACGGGTTGATGGTCGAGCCAAGGGTGCCAATCCCTGTCCCGATAAAGATCACGGAGACGGCAACCAGCGGGTCAAAACGCGCGGTCATAAAAATGGGTATGAGCAAACCATAAAAGGCGAGGGATTCTTCGGCCATGCCGTACGAGGTGCCACCTAAAGCGAACAGCACCATCAGGATCGGGATCATATAGATTTCCCGCCCCTTGAGCAGCACCATGATACGGGCAATCCCGGTATCAATTGCCCCGGTTTTGGTGACGATTCCGAGGAAGCCGCCGACCATCAGGACAAACAGGCTGACATCAATCGCACCGATGACGCCTGACACTGGATCGTAAAAGCCGGAAATAGGTGCCATCAGGGTATCAAATAGCCCCTGCGGGGAACTGTCAATGACATGGTAAGAACCGGGTACCGGCACTTCTCGCCCAAGTTGAGGGTTCATTTCACGAATGTATTTTCCTGCTGGCAGCATGTAGGTCAGCATGGCAAACATGGCGATCAGGAAGAACAGGATAGTAAAGGTATTGGGAAACTTTTTTATTTTTAACATGGTGCTTCCTTAGCAGCCCGTTCCGGACTGCGGGTTCAGAGGTCAGTTGCTTGATTTACATCGATTAAGTGACATCGCTTGAATCTCGGGTTCTGAGCAGCGGCTTGGATAAACTACTTTGTTAGATCATGTGCTTATACACATACTCCGAGGTCATGCACTGCAGCACGGCGCCGTATGACAGGTTGAATTTAACGGTACTGCCGATTTCGTAGTGCTGCTCGCAGTCGTCAATATCAAGAATGAGGTGGTCACTGCTGCCCCCCACAATAATGATCTGGTTATCAACCGGCATCAGTTCATGGATATCAACATCCTGCTTGCCGATGGCACACAGGGCCCGGCGACGCAAGCCGCGGTCGACAAACTCCGGCTTGTTACCGAAAGCATCAAGCGCAGTGGAATTAACCGGTACAGACGGCTTGACTTTGATCTCAATGATCTCGGCCTCAAGTTGAAAGGTGTCCTGACGGGTGTGCGGTACCGGATCGTCATTGAGGCCTATGCCCATCAGCAGGGACGCTCCCAGCCGTAGCTGATTGATGCCAGCGGGCAGTTCGTGGCGCATCATCAGGCCCAGTCCGGCTGAGCTGGCCCCGGAGATATAGCTCAGGTGCAGGCCATTTTCTTTTTCGACCTGACGGGCGAGGGCGAGCAGTTGGTTTTGATTGGCGGTTGTCGGTTCGACACCCCCATAGCAAGCCAGGTTGGTACCCAGCCCGACGAGTTCAATACCCGGTAAACGGGTGGCCTCCCGGCACAGTGACAGGGTTTCTTCTTCATAGAAACCACCTTCCCGCAGATCCCCGAGGTCATGCATCACGATAACCTGGTGGCGTTTTCCCAGAGCCAGTGCTGCCTCGGACAACGCCTGAAGAGTGACGCGTTCAGAGTTCAGGGAAATATCGGCAAATTGCACAACCTCTTCCACTTCGCTCAGGGCCGGCAGGCGCAAAAGCAAGGTCTGGGCACGCAGCGGCTGGAGTTTTTTGAGGTTGCTGAGGCGTGAATCTGCCAGCAGGGTAATGCCACCGGCGAGGATAGCATTACCGACTTCAGGCAGAGCGCAAGCCAGTTTGGTGACACCGGCAGGTGTGACACCATGAGCGGCACATGCGGTGACCATCTGACGGGTATTTTCTGTGATCGTATCTAAATGAATGTTGATTCTAGGGTAAGAGCGCATTGAATCACCTTTTGTTTTCTTTTTGTTCTGGTGGTTATTTAGCGCTTTTCTTGGACGGGGTTAAATGACGGAAATGGCAAGAATACTTTGCCGGATTTTAATGTTAATGGGCAGAAGGCAAAGTACACCCGCGCTGAAACTGGGCAGACCAAGAAAAAAGTGCCGCACAGGTGAAAAAATAGAGAGGGGACAACGTGTAATGACTGATGACCTTGCTGGCGGTGAAAGCTGACAGCTTGCAAATCTGAACCACCAAAAATGAGGTAGACAAAAAACGTAAGTGCTTTTTTGAGAACGGATTTTCTTCGGATATGAAAATGAATGTTGGAGTCCTAAATCCTTGTGAGCTGATTCTGACTCGCTAAACGCAAAAAAATATTTACAATACGCATTTTTCAAACACTGAGTAGAGAACCACCTTGAACCAGAGCAACCGATTGAAGCTTAGCAACCGATTGAAACTAGTTGAACAAATGGTAGAGCCTCACTATACCCACATTTGGGATTGTTGCTGTGATCACGGATTTCTTGGTGCTTCCTTGCTGTCTCAACAAGCTGGGGCCAAGGTTCATTTTGTTGATATTGTGCCGGATTTAATCGATTCGCTCGAAAACAAATTGAGCCGTTACTTTACTGATTCAGCGTGGGAAACTCACTGTTTGGATGTCTCACAGCTCCCTTTACAACGTTATGAGGGCAGCCACTTAGTGATCATCGCTGGTGTTGGAGGTGATCTCACCGCTCAGTTTGTTGAGGCTATTTGTACCCAACACCCAACCTTAAACATCGATTTTTTATTGTGTCCGGTACATCACCACTTTTCTCTGCGACAGAAACTCATAGAACTTCAGCTTGATTTAAAGCAAGAAGCTTTAATCAAAGAGAATCATCGCTTCTATGAGGTTATTCTTGTTTCATCGGCAAGCGAGAATACGGAAAGCATTACGCCAGTCGGAAGCCAAATGTGGCGTCCTGAGTCAATCAAACAACTTGAGAGAGCCAAAGAGTATTTGAATCAGACGTTAAATCATTACCAACGTGTACAACTGGGTCGGAAAATTGATGTTCAGCACATTATTGACGCCTACAGCGAGGTGAAAATTTCCATGTGTATCTCTAACTGTACTGATTGAGCCTAACGCCCGGCGAAGGGGCTGGCAATGTATAGTCTCCAAACTCAATTGTGTCGATCGTAATCACGAAGGTTCAAATTGACTGAAGAAAATGCTGCGTGTTGGTAGCCCCTCTGCATGTCTTTTAACTATCTATGAACTCACTGCGAATTAACCCAAAACACTTTAAATCATGGAACTGATTTTTCCAGTATCCACTCTGACGCCGAATACCTTCCTCTTTAAAGCCTAGCTTGAGCAGTATTGATTCTGAAGCTATGTTGCCTGGTATGGTATCAGCTTGAATCCTATTTAATTTCCCACATGGCAGTTCCCCCCAAAACGCTTGATTTACAATCTGTTTAATGGCTTCAGTCGCAATTCCTTTACCCCAGAAAGAGGGTAGTAAGTCATAACCAATAACCGCTGATTTCATCCCGATATTCCATGAATTAAAGCCACAAGTGCCAACCAATTCATTGGTGTCTTTCAGCCGAATCCCCCACCGAATACCAGACTTTGATTCAAATCTCTGCTGCATGTGATCAATCAAACGTATCGACTGTGATGAATCGGTAAAGGCTTCAATATCATAGTATTTGACTACATCATTATTGGAAAATAGTAGGAAAATACGCGATACATCCTGAGAAGTTAATTGCGAAAGCGTTAAGCGTTCTGTTTGTAGTTCTGGGAATTTCAATCAGTTTCCTCCATGAAAGATATCGCCGAGATAAGAGGTTATTCGTAAATTTCACGCATGCATACCACACTTGAAAAGTTTAGTTAGGTAAAATGCAACTCCATAATTGTTTCATCGAATTCATCTTGCTAAATGGCGTTGATGACCTGCCCCCATTTTGCAAAGCCAACCGCTGTAACTTTAGGATTAGAACTCGCTACCGGCTTTCCATGCCGAACCAATGTAATTTCACCGAGCCTCCTTGTCCGTAGACAAACTGAACCGAGCCAAAAATGCTAAATTTAGCCGTTACTCTCAAATACTTTGCTATGTACGTGCTAAAGGTACACAACTGACTCCACATTGTTACCCTCGGGATCAATTAAAAACGCTGCATAGTAGTTTGGAGCATAGTGTCTTCGTAAACCAGGTTTACCATTGCATTTACCTCCTACAGATAAGCCCGCTTCGTGAAACGCTGCAACTTGTAGTTTGTCCGATGCGGAAAATGCAATGTGACACTTTGAATTGCTGACACCTTTTTCAATTAGAAATATTACTTTAGGTCCGCTCGAAAGCCCAAAACCAGCAGCACATTCATCTGACCACTTGAGTTCAATGCCCAATGGCTCAAGCGCATGCTTGTAAAATACACGACATTCTTCGAATGCAGCTACCTTAATTTCAAAATGATCTATCACTCTCAATCCTTTAGAGTTAGTTACAACTTCCTTTGAAGTACATAACAACTTATTATTTGGCTCTGTGTCTGATTAATCCGCTTTAACGCTGCCGTATAGTTTTCAGCAAAATAACACTTTATAAAAACGCCTAAAATCAAACAATGACTTCATTTATTAAGTATCAAGTAACTAGAATGGGTTCACGCTTCTTGCCATATAGTCTGATGATTTTTGACGATATCTCTGGCTAGTATTTACAAACGGTGATTTTGTACGGAAGTTACCACTTTGGTGGTCTGCGTGCATAAATTTTGGCGCTATAAATTTCTTCATTTTCGCCTATTTATTGAGCGAAGATCTTTTGGTATTAACACTTCGAAATGGCAGAGCTATATTTTCTTTTCAAATACCCTGTATATATAGTGTACCTTAAAGGTATTTTTACTTTTTTCATGATCACTTTTTAGAATATTACGAATGCAGCGTTTAAACCTTGAGTAGTTTGATGTTTATAAGATAACTGGTGTGCTGCACTTCTTGGCAATTATGCCTTTTGATTAAAAACTATCTTATCGGTGTCAGACCGAATTTGAGTCGATGCAATTAATGTAAATAGTGGGAGTTGCCAGTCGTTTTGAAAAGAAACCGCTACAAAAATAGCGCGAAAAACGAGCGACTGGTACCGATGGCAGGTCGCGTTGGCCATCCTGTCATCGGTGGAGTCTGAACTAGACGCTATGAGGTTGCCAGGTAAGCTTTGTGGTCGATATGGTTTTCCACAATAGCTTCAATCAGCTTGGTAGCAGCCAGTGAGTGCTCTTTGTTATCCAGCGTAGTGAGATGAAAATCGGCCTTGTATTCCCAATCAGGTGCCACGATTCTGACTAACTCGCCCCGGTTAACCCAGATTGCCGCATAGTGATCCGGCAAATACCCGATGAAGTTGCCGGACAGCAGCAGGTGCGCAGTTGCTTCCATATTGGTGCTACTGGCCAGATGCGGCATAGCTTCACAGTGGCTGAGTGGGGTGATGTGGTGGGATAGACCGCGGTCAACCAGCGGATACAGCATCAGATCGTCTTCGGTGATTGGGCGAGGGTGCTGCAGGATGGGATGGTCGCTGGCGCAGTACAGGCTCTGATGCTCGCTGAACAACGGTGTGTAGGTTAATCCATCTTTTTGTACCTCTGATGAGGTAATGCCCAGCTCTATTTTCCCCTCCAAGAGCATCATCTCAATCTGATAGGAGTCCCATACCACGGTTTCCAGTGTGACTTTTGAGTAGCGGGCACAAAAAGCGCGTATGGCCTGCTGAACGTGACAATCAGGGTTCGTGGCCAGGTTATCGGTCAGTGCCAGCGTAATATGTCCGTGAGACACTTTGCGGATACCGTCGATCTGATTTTCAAAGTGGTTGATGTGCTGAAACAGGGTCTGACACAGTGCGTAGACTTTTTCGCCATCCGGCGTCAGCCGAAAGCCGCGTCGTCCGCGTTGGCATAAGGTCATCCCCAATCGCACTTCCAGGTCATGCATGCGGGTACTGATTGTTGACTGATGCATATTCAGGGCAAACTGGGCCGCAGAAAATCCCCCCGTTTCCACAATGGTGGTAAAAACCTGCAGCAGTTTTAAATCAAAATCACTTAATTTTCGCATGGTGATCGTATCTCTCTTCTTATTGTTATGTTTGTTATTTTTTCCTTATCTTAATGGTATCTGGAAAGAGATTCTGAGAATGGGCTCAAGGGGTGACGAGGAAAAATCTGATTCCTGTTTGTGGCAGGAGATAGGAGTCATTTTGGGCTGGGTAACAGGATCTGGATTGAAAAAAAATAATTGAAGAAAGAGACGTAGGGTCGCCTTGCTGTACTTATTGATAAGACTGATAAAAACAGGGACTGGTATGCTTTGATCGTTATTGATATTCAGGTAAATTCCTTACCCTTTGTAAGTGATATTGATAATAAAATGAATAAAAACGATGTGGTTGCCGGTCAGGCCATTTACTCAAAAGCGGTGCTGGCTATTTATGATTGGTGGGTGTTAGGGGTTTCCAACCACTATTTATGGAAGTGTCCGACTCATCTTATCAGCAAGCGGTTTGCAGAGCAGGTATCGGTAAACCATCTGGATGTGGGAGTGGGGACCGGGTTTTATTTAAAACACGGGCTGTCTGCAAAGACCCGTCGGGTCGCACTGGTGGATTTGAATGAAAACAGCCTGAGCACTGCCGCCCAGGCGATATCTCACCTTAATCCGGAACAGTATTGCCGAAATGTACTAGAGCCTTTCAACCTGCCGTGTGAAAAGTTTGATTCAGTCAGTATCAACTACCTGCTGCATTGCCTGCCGGGGGATATTGCCGAGAAAGGAATTGTTTTCTCGCATCTTAAAGCGGTGATGAATGATGGTGGCGTGGTCTTCGGCAGCACTATTCTGGGGCAGGGGACGCCAAAAAATGCCTTCGCGAAGAAGCTGATGGCTATCTATAACAAAAAAGGTATTTTCAGTAACGAGCAGGATGACGTCGTGGCGTTGGAGTCGGTCTTAAAAACGCATTTTGCTGATGTGAAGATTGACGTGATCGGTTGTGTGGCTCTGTTCTCTGGTCGTAAGGCCTGATTGTGCCTGAACGATGGCGCAGCGCTGAAGCGAATGTGTCTAACAACATGAAGCTGCAGTCCAACTGAAAGTCAGACCTCATCTAAAAGATGCCCCAAATGAAAGTCAACACCGCTGAAAGCTTGTTTCGCCTTCAGCGGTGTTGAGTACTCAGAAGCCAAGCCATCCCAGAATTTCAGGATGTATGAATACCGTTCAGTGTTATCAGGGCTGCACGAATTATTGCAGTGTCAGCTGAGTGCGAATCTCGCTTACCAGTCGCTGTAATGCCTGTTCCATAGCCTGGATTTCGTCTTCAGTCGGAATCCGTTGCTTTTTGACAGCCAGCTCAACGGCCTTGGCGGCATTGTGCAATGGCATGGCACAGATACTGCCAGAAGCTCCTTTCAACGAGTGGCTGATTAGTACAGCCAGATCAAAATCCTGTTTTTCAACAGCGTCACGGAAGCGCTTGGCATCATGTTGGTGTTCATCACTGAACATCGTCAGGAAATGCGCCACGATGTCGTGATCGTCATCCATCATATCCAGCACTCCACTGACATCCAGCTCCTGAAAATGCTTATCAGCCAGCGTTACAGGTGGCGACATCTCATCTAGATTGTTATTCATGGCATCCTCTGATGTGTCAGCAGTCAAAGTGCGTGACTTGTCAGCCAGTGCACATTCACAGTCTGATCCTTCAGGCTCAGATTGCGTTTGGCCGTATGACGGGGAAGACAAGTGTGATCCGGCTGTTGCGGTCGGAAACACAAGTGTTTGGTCGTTAGTTTGCTGCTGGTCTTGCAGCTGCTCGGATGCCGTCTCAGGTGTGAGGTCGGCATAGTGCAGTGTATTGGCCTTAGCATGCAGCGTAGCCATCCGGGTGATTGGGTGCTGGTAACGTTGCAGGGTATCAACCAGTTTACGTTCATCCAGCGGTTTGGTGATAACGCATTCAGCCCCGGCGTTAATCATGTTGCGCTGTGTTTCGGCAAACACATCGGCGGTACAGGCAAAAATTGGGGTCGCGCAGGCCGGAGGCGGCAGTTTTCGGATACGTTGAATCGCTTCAATCCCATCCATGACCGGCATGTGGTTATCCATCAGCACCAGATCAAACGCGTACTGCTGCATGGCATTGAGGGCATCGGCACCGTTTTCGGCGATAGTGGTAATAAAGCCCCGCTGTTTGAGGAAGGTATCGATGATCATGACGTTCAGATGGTTGTCTTCTACTATCAGTACCCGTAACCCGGCAAAAGCCTGGCGATCCAGCTCGATATCTGAGGAGTCTTCTTTGACGTAGTTGCCTTCACGGACCTTGAGTGTGACGGTAAAGCACGAACCGACACCTTGAACACTGCTCACGGTCACGTCACCGTCCATCAGGCTCGCAAGCTGTTTAACAATACTCAGCCCTAATCCGGTGCCGCCGAAACGACGGCTGGTGGATGCCTCTGCCTGCGCAAACGGGTCGAAGATCAGCCCGATCCTGTCTGCCGGAATGCCAATTCCAGTATCCTGCGTGATGATCGTGAGGATCAATTCCTTATCGGTGTCGGTCGGTGCCAGTTGCAACGTGACGTCGACTTTTCCCTTTTCCGTAAATTTGATGGCATTGCTGATCAGGTTGAACAGAATCTGGCGAATACGGGCCTTATCGGCATAGAACCATTGCTGCCGTTTGAATTGACACTGAATGGTAAAGTCGATGCCTTTTTCTTTGGCCAGCGAGAAGTAAGTACTCTCAATGGCACCCACCAGATCGGTAAAGCAGAAATGTGACGGGTCCAGTTTCAGTTGCCCCTGCTCAATTTTGGAGAAGTCCAGAATATCATTGAGCAGGGCCATCATGTGTTTGCCGGAGTCGAGCAGCGTGCGCAGATGTTGCTCCTGCTCTTTGCTCAGCGGTGTTTTGAGCAGTAACTGAGACAGCCCCAGCATACCGTTCATTGGGGTGCGGATCTCATGGGACAGGTTTGCCAGAAACACCGATTTGGCCCGATCAGCCGTTTCTGCTTTATGCAGTGCCTGATTGAGTCGTTGAGTATCCAGCGAGATTTTTTGCGCGCCCTGATTCAGCGCATCGTTCAGTACCTGAAATTCGTGCGGGCCACGGAAATCATCATTACGATCATAATTTCCGAGCTTGAACTGGGCTGCGAAACGGGACAGCCTCGCCAGCGGAACCGTGATGCGGCGGGTCAGTGTCAGGGCGAGAATAATGACCACAACCGCAGTAGCCAACAGTGCCAGCAGGAAGTAATGCTGCAGATAACCGATCACGGCTGTGACGGTATCTCTGGGCGTAATGGAAACCAGCGACCACTGCGGCAGGCCTGTTACACCAGCATGAACGGTGTCTAACGGGGCCAATGACACCACCATGGTTTGTCCTTCCGGCGTCTGGTAGCTCAGGAGTTCCGTCATCTCTTCATGGCGTTGACTCAGGCCATTTTGCTGGTAAAAAGCGGTGAATTGACGGAAAACAGCCAGCTTCTGCCCCTGATGTCGACCGGTCAGTACTGGCTTGCCCTGAGCATCAACCAGCAAGACGTAATCAATGTTTCGGATGTGTTTTTCCAGAAAGTGCAACTGACGATTGATTTCATTCAACTGGTAGCGAAGTACCAGAAAGCGGGAAACCCTGCCCGGGATGGTGTTGGTATCGATCTGCTTAATCGGATGGATCAGGTAAAGAAAGGCGTTGTCTGCATCATATTGGGGGGCAGACACGGCGATGGTCGGGGCAGCGTTCTGGTTATTCTGATTCTGAGTCTGGTTTAGCCCTTGGTTTTCGCTGGCTGGTGCGCTTATGGAGGAGAGCTGAAGCTGCGTGGAATCTGTTCCGGTTACTTGGGCAGATAGCGAAAGGGCATTCAGGGTTGATGTCAGATCAGGAAAGCCTGCCTGGGCCAGTGAGGCAAACAAAGCCTGCTCTGTCTGTTGAGCGCTCTGTGGAATATCGTTTTCGGTGGTGACGGAGCTGGCGGTCAGCGTTGGTGTAGCACCTGTGGCCTGTTCCAGCACGTACAACTCACCCAGCGCCGGATCAACCCGGCTTTGCTCCGTAAGGTAAGCTGTAATGAAAGAATTCGGATCTGACATGTGCTTCGGAGCGAGTTCAAACACCGGCGAATGTGCCAGTTTCTGGATACTGATCATACGCCGGGACAGTAAGTCATCAATATGATGACCGGCCAGATTGGTACGGCTGTTCAGCCCCTGAGAAATCTGCTCAGTGGCGACGATTTTAAGTTTTTCACTGCTGACCCAGCTGTAGAGCAGGGCGGGAACAATCCCGATGAATAACATACTGCCCAGTAAGATAGGCTTAATTCGGTTGGGTAGAAAATTTACCAAGGCACACCCCAAAGTCCATTTCTGTGATGACTGTTGTCGTTTTTTTCGCCAAGACAACTCTATGGAGTGTGATACATAGTTCCGCAAAGGATCAATGTAATTTGTTGCTTTAGGGGGAGAAATACGATCTCCCCATCATTATTGTGCGGTCAGTCGTGAAATTAACTGAGCAGCTGCTCAAGAGTAAGGGGGGCGCTGATCAGACCGACTTTCTGGGCCGGAGTCAGGCCGCTTTTGTCCTGATGGCACAGGTTGTGCCAGGCGCGGTAAATATCCATGAGCGGTAACAGGCCGCCCGGTCTGAGTTTACGGCGTGGCTCATTGATCAGCTGGCTGAACTGATCCTGGAAACGCTGCTGGTAATCTGTGATCACATCATGGTGTGCGATAGCCAGCCACTTGGCCTCGTTGTCTTTTTCACCACCCAGATGGCAGATTCCTTTGCTGATATCACCGTGACGGGTAAACGCCCAGCGATCGCGCCACCATCCCATCAGCACGATATCAATCTTACCGGCGGTCTGGCCGTGCTCCCAGTCCGGATCGGTTTCCACATAGACCGGATGAATGGTCTTGTTTTTGACCCGCTCACGGAAAACTGAAATACAGGCAGAGCGCAGCAGAGGTTCCTGTGGCATGTAGATGGCCAGTTCTTTGTTATCTTCCAGCATTTCCTGCAGGTGCATGTAATGGGCATACACTGTGTATTGCGGACGGATCAAACAGCCTTTGGTCGGGTAGTTCAGACGGGCTTTGTCTGACAGCGGGTCTTCCAGGTTAGGACGGGACATGACCTCGCGGTAAATAGCATCAATGCGTGCCAGTAGCGCCTGGGGTTTTGGTGTCGGTACAATTGCCAGCCGTGCTGCCGGAGGCGCCATAAAACGCGTTCCGTTGGTGTAAGGGTCATGGTGTTCGCTGCGGCTGTCCGGGTCGGTTGCCTGATAGTTGATATCCTGCGCCAGCACATAGCCTGAACGCGCTTCACAGCTGGCAATCCACTGCACGCCGTTATCACTTTTGGGCTGCAACTCACTGATGTCAGATGCCAGGGAAAGGTGAGCACTATGCTTGCACAGGCGGGCATCAAACATCGCCAGTTGGCGGCGGCAGCGACTGGCAATATGGGAAAGCTGATCGTAAAACGATTTGGGATTAAGGCTCAGGCGGCGACAGATGTCGCGAACGCTGTAGCCAGTAAACAGCATAGCCAGCAGCTTTTGCTGGGTCTGATTTTTGGCGTTAAACCCGGACCAGCGGTCAACGAAGGTTGCCTGGCAGCATTTGCAACGATAACGCTGGCGATCACCGCTGAAACCAAACGCATGATAAAGATGGCGGTGGGTCAGTACCGGGAGACCGAAGTTTTCGCAGTCCGGATGACTGCAGGCTGGCAGGCCGCTGTTCTGCTGCTGTTTAAGGCGCATCACTTCAGCGATAACATCGTGGTTATTGATAATTGGCGGAAACGCACCGCATTCCCGGCACACCAGAATCGGCTTGTTGGGATTGTTGCGCTGCAGCACATAATGCTCTGTGTCGGTTGAGCCAAAATTGACGCAACTTACCGTTTTGCAATGGTTCAGCTGGTGCCCGTTACATGATTCAGGCAGCAGGGACGTGTGATTGTTGGTGCGGCACATATTCTTCATGTCTACCTAACTAATTCCTTCAGCTCGAGCAACAGACAAGTGCCTGTTCAGGGTCAGGTGTCGGGGGGAGGTGTCGATCCGGAGTGGGTCCCCGGCTCGACACCATTAGTGCCTACAAGTCGCAGTGGTCATTTCGTCCGCACGGCGGCTGATTGCCACCGTTCAAATTGTGTAAGACGCCACATTTTACAGAATATTGAGCAGCGGAGTCGTGGCCCCTGCATCCTTGCTTGTAGAGACTAACTATTCTGCGTTTCAGTCATATCCATACTCACAGAAACACCGCTTCAGCAGCTTCCACGCTTCTATGGTTATGGATATGCCTTCCCATGGGGAAAAATGTGGTCGACGTATCGGGGGGAACGCCGACCACTGGCGAAGACTCTTCGCCGTTAAGCTGTTATCGATAGACTGCTACCGATAAGCATCTTGGTTTGGATTACAGCTTGATCGCTGTTTCCAGTGCGACATTCATCATTTGGGCAAATGATTTCTGACGCTCTTCTGCACTCAGTTTTTCACCACGCTTAATGTGGTCAGATACCGTCAGAATCGTCAGGGCTTTTGCGCCCAGTTCTGCCGCTACGCCGTAGATACCGGCGGCTTCCATATCCACACCCAGGATGCCCAGTTTTTCCATCTTGTCGAACAGATCCGCTTCCGGGCTGTAGAACAGGTCAGCAGAGAAAACGTTACCGACACGCACAGGCACGTTTTGCGCACGTGCTTCGCTCACTGCGGTTTCCAGCAGACCGAAATCTGCAATGGCGGCGAAGTCATGGTCGCTGAAACGGATA
The DNA here is from genome assembly GCF_028621875.1 of Photobacterium sp. GSS17. Taxonomy (NCBI): domain Bacteria; kingdom Pseudomonadati; phylum Pseudomonadota; class Gammaproteobacteria; order Vibrionales; family Vibrionaceae; genus Photobacterium; species Photobacterium sp. GSS17. Next base: position 65,000 of record NZ_CP117518.1, read on the forward strand.
CGGTTAACTTTGGAGTCTGTAGATGCACCCATACCGATGATGACATCCATCAGCTTCACGTCATCATGCACGGCGCCGCAGCTGCCGATACGGATGATGTTTTTCACGCCAAATTCTTTAATCAGTTCGTGAACATAGATTGAGCACGAAGGGATACCCATACCGTGGCCCATAACAGACACTGGCTGGCCTTTGTAAGTGCCGGTGTAACCGAACATGTTGCGCACATCACAAACCAGTTTGACATCATCAAGGTATGTCTCGGCAATGAATTTTGCGCGTAGTGGGTCGCCTGGCATCAGGACCGTTTCTGCAAAATCACCACGTTCAGCATTAATGTGTGGGGTAGCCATAGTTCACTCCAGATTCTGTTGTCTTTTCGTCAGTGACGGAAATTTAAGAGAAAAATCGTTCAACGATTGATTGATACGCGATACCGCCAAGGTAAACACCAACAATGCCCATGATTCCCGGTAGCACAGGAGGTGCAGGAAGAGGCAGCTTAACCGCCGAGAAAAATAGACCAACAATTAATCCTGCAACCATTGCAAGCAGAATCTCGCTCATGTGTTTACCCTCTAGCTTTGTGTCGTACTAAATAGTCGGCTTAGTGTGGCTGCTGTATCGCGCCTTTGTAATGTTCGCCGTTGTTGAGAGAAGTGTAAGCAAGGCTGTCACCCCTTCTCGCGATCACGATCACATTTTGCTGTCCTTTTAAGCAAAAATCACCCCTTGATTACTAATTCTGTTGAAAAGGCGAGGGGTATCGTTTGCGCAAAACAGCCTGAAAAACCGCCATCTGGAGGCGGTAAATATTATTATTCTTTTAATTTTCATATCATTAATGATTATTGTGAATCTGGAAAGTAATGTATGAACCTGAATGTAACAAGGATGAAATTTTGTGATCTTGTAATGCATTTCATTTTTCTGAAGCACATGAATTGAGTTAAAACTGCCCATTAATTGACCGGAGGGATAGAGCCATGCCCAGCCGCAGGTGGTGCTGAAGTGTCTGTTTCGGTGGCCTTTTCGGTATCTTTGGCGGGCAGAGCGGTATCAGATATCGCACTGGCCGGGGCGGCGGTACGCTGACTGAAAATGGTTTTTCCTTCCTTTATTGTTTCCAGCACTCGGATCTCCCTCAGCATGCCCGGGGCGATGGTGAGTGGATTGTCGGACAGGATAACCATGTCAGCCAGCTTTCCCGGGCTGAGGGAGCCTTTGGTGTCGTCTTCAAAAAACTGATACGCCGCCTGAATCGTCAGGGCTTTCAGGGCGGTGTCCGGATCAATTCGCTCATCCGGTCCGAGGATCACTCCGCTTTGGCTGAGTCGGTTTACGCTGCTCCAGATCGCCAGCAGGCTGCCTGGTAAGTGCTCAGTGGATTGAGGAGCGTTGTTGCTATTGTTATTACCGTTACCGCTACTGCTATCGCTGCGGGGCGGGTTATTACCGTTTGTGGTGCTGTCTTGTGACAGTGGTGGCAACTGGCAGTGATTAGAAAAAGGGAGGTTCAGGGTTTGCGCTGACTTCATCGGGCTCTGAAACTCACCTGATGCCTGGCCAACGTACTGCAAATCGGCATCGCCCTGCAGGTAAATTTGACTGCTGTTGAAGCAGGGAATGAGCCCCAGTTTGGCAAACTGCTCAAGCTGATTACGCCGCATAAACCGCGAGAACAGCACAACATGGCGCTGGTTTTGCTCGGCGCTGAGTTTTACTTCGTAGGCAACCTGAATAATCGCGTCAATGGCAGCGTCACCGACTGCATGGGTAAACACCTGTAAATTACGTTTTATGGCCTGACGGTAAAAGGCGGCGAGTTCACTGAAGGGGATGAGCGGTTCGCCGCGCCAGTTCTCCGGTTTACCGGGCGCGGAATGGTAGGGCAAGGCCAGCCAGGCCGATAGATCTCTGCTATCACCGTCCAGTACCAGTTTCACGCCTCCCAGTTTCAGCCGGCGTCGGTAGCTGCCAAAGGACCAGCTTTTGTCTTTCAATAAGGCTTCCACGTCGCTGTACAGTGGCAGTGCGATGAAATCCAGGCTCAGCTTGTCACTCAGTGCTGCATCTTGCAGTTGTTTTACACTGGCGGTATCGGCATAGCCGTCAACCACCGTTGTGAAGCCTTGACTGGCAAACGCATTTTGCGCCGCTTCCATTGAACCCAGTGTGGCCACTTCTGCTGCGAGCAGGGTGTGGGAGGCATAAAAACCCGGCAGCAGGGTTTGCCCGTTTAAATCGACGACGCGGGTGTGATTGCCCTTGTGCCGCAAAACCCCATCCTGGGTCCCAATGGCTTGGATTTTGCCATCCCGGACGGACAGGGCGTTGGCGGTAGGAGGATCGGCCATGGTCAGAATGGTGCCATTGAGATAAATCGTGTCAGCGTCCGGGGATGGGCCCAGGTCGCAGGCATTGAGCAGAGCAAGAAAACCAAGCAGGCAGGTAAACCTGAAAACTGCGAGCATCAGAGAAGCTACCTCAGGAACCATAATGGTATAAGCATAGGCGATGGTTTCGCAGTGAGCACCGGCAAGGAAATTGTCTGTGAAATTGGTAATTTGGCATGATTGGAACTACCAATTAAGGGGACGAGACGTTCCCGCCAGCGTGGTCTGAACCGTTACCCCACTCCTGGCGATATGAAGATATTTTTAGCTTTTCAGCTTGTACAGCAGCATTTCGAGGGACAGAAATCATGAAACAGTACGCAGCAGGTTTGTTGCTGATCGCGGCGATGCCCGCCTCAGCCGATATTTGGGGATTCAGTGTCGGCGCCAGTGCTGGGGCCGCTAGAATTGAATATCAGGGGAACGACGATTACGGTTACGAATATGGGGTTCACGCTTCGTATCCGTTCAACGATTTTCTCAGCATCAATGCCGGAGTGGTGCAGGGCAGCGCAGAAGTCGATGCCCGGGGGCAGTCGGCTAAAAATGACATTGACTACACCGCTTTTCCTCTCACGCTGCGGGGCGATATTCCTCTACTGATTGGCTCTGTGTACGCCAAAGCCGGCACGAACTACTATGACTACGATGTGGACAACCCGGTCACAGGCAAAAGTGATGACGGCTGGGGCTTTACCGGCGGTGCCGGTGTGGTCTTTACCTTGCTGCCGATTGTCGACATTTCCCTTGGCTATGAGTACCGCGAAATGGGGGCTGTGAAGAACAATGCGATTCTGCTGGGAATTGGTGCGAGCCTGTAATGTCCCGCGCATAGTGAGTATTCCAAGGTTTGGCTGAACTCCTATTATCAGAAAGCGGTTTCAAAAAGCCGGTTCACAACGTTGGAACGGTTGCGAGTTTGTGCCGTTACAGTTCGCACCGCAAGCGAAGCCGGTCTTTGTGCTGAAGGCCGTTTTCGAACAGTGGCGTGGGGTAATGACGAAGAAAATAGTCCGGTTCTACCGCAATAACCCGGAATCCGGCGCGCTGATAAAAGGTCAGCTGGTGGCCGAACGTGCCGGTTCCCAGTTCCAGGTAGCGAATCCCCTGATGCTTCATGGTTTCCATGATTTTCTGCAGGAATGCACTGCCCAGCCCCTGATTCTGAAACGCCGGTTCGATGGCGATGTTCATCAGCTCAGCCTGTTGTGCCGACTGCATTTGGATAGCGCAAATTCCAATCATCACAGTCGGCTTCGCATCTTTTTGCAGTTCGGCTCCCCAAATCAGGCAGTCAGACAAATACGTCTGAATCATGGCCGTTGAAGGTTCGGCTTCCAGCAGTAAGTTCATTGGTGCTTCTGCCGGAGCCAGGGCGCGCAGCTGTAATGATGATACATCCACTGTGGGTGGCTGAGCGTTGTGATTTGGCGTTGCACCTGGCTGCGATACAGCTTTTTCAGCTGAGTCAGAAGAGTCGCGATTAATCGGTGGCATAGTCATCGTTTCCCGTGCGGTGACATAAAGTATCCGGATCTGCACTGACACATCAGAGACAGAGTACGGCGTGTATAATGACAGGTATTCAGGACAGGTTCAGCGAAACGCCGCAATTTGTGACATTGTGACGTAAAGTCATGATGTAAAACAAGGTTTTGATCAATGATGCCCGACACGCACTCTTATACAATAATCAGAAAGAGAAGGCGCTCACCGGAGGAAAGCCATGACCAACTATGAACACTATCAATCCACAGTCGACCAGGTAAACCGGGTGATTCTTGAGGAAGTCAGTCAACCCTGGAAAATCCGGCATCATGATGCGTTAGCTGCGGATGAATGTGTGGTTAGCATGGTGGCACCAACTGGGACGGTTTGCCAGCACCTGAACCTTTCTGCGGAGCAGGCCCAAAGTTGCTGGCCGGATCAATCGGTTGTGGGCCGGCAGGTCATTGAATATATCGTTCGCGGAGCAGCAAGGCTGGCACCACTGCGTCAGAGCGCTTTTCGAAATAACTTCCCTCACTGGCTGGATCATGGCCTGCAACAAATTCACGATTTGACGTCGTCTAAGTCCAAAATTGAAACCTTTCTGGATGATCCCGGTTATCCCTATCCGAGTCAGGTCAATATTGGTGGCAACTACCTGCCTTGTTGGGTGTGGGGCGCTCAGGGTAATGAGCTGGCGATTTCAGTGATTGACCGCCGTACCGGCCATTTTGCCGACCCTAAAAATATTGCGCCGGAATTGCTGATTGATCGTGAAAAATGGTTGGGCGCACAAGTGATCGATTCGGTAGATGAATCCATTGAAACTATCCGTCATTACATTTCAGAGTTAATCCATCAACAACGGGAAAGCTTGCCTGATGAGCCAACGCTGGCAGATGCGATCCAAAACCCGACCACATCAACTCTGAGCCCGGTGCTGAGTGTGGCGTTGTTTATGGCGATCGTCGTCGGCTTTTTTGTGACTTTTAAATGGCTGCTCGGATTCTGAGTCCGCAACGCCGTCATGTGAGTGTGGTGATAATTGGCATTGGTGACAATTGGTATTAGTGACTTTTTTCGCTAAAATCGCCCGGTTATAGAGATTTAATCATGCAGGACATGACTCATGCATAATTTGACACTGCTCTCTGATGCAGAGCGAAACCGGATAGAGTTGGACAAACAAGCCGCTTATGCCGTTTGGCAGGTGAAACAGGCCAAAGTCGGATATGAGGTATTTGCCGAGATCGCGAATAAGATTGACGACGATGACGAACGCGAGTTTTTCGAACAGGCGGTCATGAAATATAAGCAGCAGATGGGGCTGTAAACCGTGTTGCAGCGGTATCGCTAGCTTCGGTGTGAACACTTTCGTACTGCTGCATGGGGGATTGCCGCGTGCAAATCAGTAGATGCTAACCGTGGAATGCAGCTTGTTGAGTATTGTCCATCTGGTTGCATTTACGCAGATCATGATATTAAGGCGCTACAGGCGCCTTTTTTGATGCAGTTTGGTATGTTACTGCCAGGGTTTCGATACCATTCCGGTTTTTAGAGCATCAGCCCGAACCGTGTAAACAGGGCAAGGAAAAAAGAATGAGCACAACCAAGAAAGTTCTTGTTGTCGATGACGATCAGGACATCCGCGAACTGCTGGATGAATATCTGACCAAAGCCGGTTTCAGTGTGACGACGGCAGCGGAAGGGGAAGAAATGAAACGCCGTCTGGCAATGGGATATCCGGATCTGATTTTACTGGATGTCATGATGCCGGGGGATGACGGTTTCACCCTGTGCCAGTACATTCGCAAAACGTCTGACGTTCCTATCATTATGCTGACAGCCGTCTCTGATGAGATGGATCAGATCATCGGGCTGGAGCTGGGCGCCGATGACTATATTGCTAAACCGTTTAGTCCCCGCCAGCTTATGGCACGTATCAAGGCGTTGTTGCGCCGGGTAAAGCCAACCGAGGCACAGCAGATGCCGACCGCTCCCAAGTCGATCCGTTTTGCCAACTGGCGTCTGGATACGGCGGCACAGCGACTGTATGACCTGGATAAAGGCAAAGATTATGAGCTCAGCGGCGGTGACTTTGCGTTGCTGATGCTGTTTCTGACCCGACCGAATGAGGTGTTGGATCGGGATACCATCTCTTTTGCCACTCGTGGGCGAGAAGCCACACCGTCAGCACGCGGCATCGACGTGCAACTGAGCCGACTGCGTCAGCGTCTGGGTGACAAAGGCAACCAGCAGCGACTGATCAAAACCATCCGAGGAAACGGCTATTCGTTCAACGCCGAAGTGATTTACGAAGAATAAATACGGTACAAAGAATTAGCACGACTGTGCCCGCAATGAAGGCCTGAGACGATGAATTTGCGAAAATTGTGGCCAAAATCTCTGTTGGCCCGCACCCTGTGGTTCACCTTATTGGCGGTCTTTCTGGCCCAGATGATCGCCACGATTATCTGGTACGGGCAGTCTAAACAGCGCGATATTGCTGGCCTGGAATCCGCATCGGCCAGCATGGCGAACATGTTTGCCTCGACGGTCACTTTCTTCCAGTCTCTGCCGCTTGAGTACCGTCATATTGTGCTGGATCAGCTGCGTAATATGGGAGGCACGCGCTTTTTCGTCTCCTTTAACGAAGAAGAAATCCGGATTGACCCGATCCCGGATTCGCTGATGAAAACCACGGCAGTCAGGGTGTTCGAAGATGTTTTACACGAAAAACTTCCCCGCCTGGATGTGATTCGGGTGGAGTTCTCTCGTCCGGAAACCTTACACGTCCTGAAAAATGACATTCTGTTGAGCGATCTGCCACGCTCCTGGGCGCACTATACCCTCAGTCTGGAGCCGTTGAATCCACCGATTCTGGTGGTACAGCTTGAGCTGGCTGAAAATGAATGGCTGTATATCGCAGCTTTGTTGCCTGCGCCGTATGTCAGCCTGAAAGATGAGTTTATTACCAGCCAGCAGGTGTTGTTTATGGTGTTTATCACCACCCTGTTGTTGCTGTTTACCTTCTTTATGATTCGTCGCCAGACCCGGCCGCTCAAACGGCTCGCCTATGCTGCCAACGCGATGAGCTTTGATATTTATCAGCCGCCGCTGAAAGAAGAAGGGGCCAGTGAGTTGGTGACGGCGACTCGCGCTTTTAACCGGATGCAGTTGCGTGTTCGTCGATACATTGATGATCGCGAACACCTGTTTTCTTCTATTTCACATGACCTTAAAACCCCCATAACTCGCTTGCGCCTGCGGGCTGAGCTGATTGATGATGAAGCCAAGATCGAGAAATTTAACCGCGATCTGGATGAGCTGGAGATGATGGTGAAAGGGGCGCTGCAAACGGTGAAAGATACTGATTTGCACGAGAACCTGACCGAAGTGGATGTCAACGAGCTGCTCCATAGCATTGCCGAACGTCATAACCGTGGCCATGTCAAAGTGCATCTGCCGGATACTCCGATTGCCCCATTGATGGGTAAACCGCTGGCGCTCAAGCGTTGTTTCAGCAACCTGATTGATAATGGGGTGAAATACGGCCATGAAGTGCACTTGATCATTAAAGACGAGAAAAGCTCGCTGATTCTGATCATTAAGGATAACGGACCGGGTATTCCGGAAAAAATGCTGGAAGCGGTCTTTGAACCCTATGTTCGTCTGGCAAAAGATGACGAGGGGCACGGTCTCGGTATGGGGATTGCGCGTAACATCATCCATGCTCATGGTGGCGATATGGCTATCCACAATGCTGTGGATGGCGGTTTAGAAGTGAAGGTGTTTATCCCGCGCCTGATGAAAGAAGAATAACTGAACATGAAACGACCTCGCACTCTGCTTGCATTGTGGTTGGCGTGTAGCACGACCAGTGTGACTGCCGGTGATGTGGAGATTCTGCACTGGTGGACATCCGGCGGAGAAGCCAATGCCGCAACTTATCTCAAGGACAACATTGAAGCGCGCGGCCATCACTGGAAAAACTTTGCCATTGCCGGTGGTGGCGGTGAAAGTGCCATGACGGTGCTGAAAACCCGTGCGGTATCGGGCAATCCCCCATCGGCAGCCCAGCTGAAAGGGCTGGATATTCAGGAATGGGGACGCTTAGGTTTTCTGAGTGATCTCAGTGTTGTGGCCGACGAGGCGCACTGGCCGGAAGTGGTGCCAGACGTGGCACGCCGGATCATGCTGTACAACGATCAGTATGTGGCTGTCCCGGTCAATATCCACCGGGTTAACTGGTTATGGGCCAATCCGGCCATACTGGCCAAAGTCGGAGTGGAAGTCCCTCGTACCCTGCCTGAGTTTTTTGCTGCGGCAGACAAAATCAAACAAGCGGGATATATTCCGCTTGCGCACGGTGGTCAGCAATGGCAGAACGTGACGCTGTTTGAGACGATTGCCTTGGCGGTGCTGGGCGCGGAGGGGTATCAACGGGCCTTTGTGGATTTGGATATGAGTGTGCTTTCCAGCCCGAAAATGGTCGAGGTGTTTCGCCAGTTTCTGCGGCTGAGGGACTATATTGATCCGGGCTATCGTGGGCGGGACTGGAACAGCGCCACTGAAATGGTCAGTCGGGGCGAGGCCGCGATGCAGATTATGGGTGATTGGGCCAAAGGGGAATTTGCCGCAGAAGGGCTAAAGCCGGGGCAGAATTATCTGTGTGTGGCAGCGCCCGGCACTGTCGGACAGTTTACCTACAACATTGACAGTTTTGCCTTTTTCAAGCTGACGAACGAGGCCGATATCAAGGCCCAGCAGGATCTTGCCCGTATCCTGCTCGACAAAACGTTTCAGGTTGGGTTTAACCAGCGCAAAGGGTCGATCCCGGTTCGGATGGATATGGACATGACGCCATTTGACCAGTGTGCCCGAGACTCCATGGCAGTGTTCCGGGAGAGCTTAACAAACGGTGGCCTAGTGCCGAGTCTGTCGCAGGGTATGGCCTCGACCAGTTATGTACAGGCCGCGATTTCTGATGTAGTCAGTGATTACTTCAATGCCAAGGCGGCCGATCCGGAGCAAGCGGCACAGCGTTTGGCTCGCGCGGTCAAATCCGCGATGTAGCCAGATTGAGCTGGAACTATTTGGTGGTAATTATTGTAAACAACACACGCTAGTTGCCTATTTTCCTTATACTTATAGCCAGAAGTCGTCAATGAATGCCGTTGCGTTTCCGTTGCGTTTCCGTTGCGTTTCCGTTGCGGAGAGTGCCGGGATACTGGCGCGAGTTTGGGGAGAGAAGGCAATGAAACTGTTGTTTTTGCTTCGTCATGCAAAGTCGTCCTGGGATGATCCATCGCTCGAAGACCATGCCCGCCCGTTGAGTAATCGCGGACTAAAAAATATTCCAAAGATGGTACACCGCCTCAATGCATGGCAGTGGGGACCGCAGCTGATCCTGACCAGCTCCGCGCTGCGTGCGAGTGAAACGGCCGGGTTATTTGCCCAGACGCTGTACAGCCGTCCGAAGCTTGAGGCTCGCGAGGAACTTTATACTGAATCGGCGTTTGAGTTGATGGATGTGATTCGTTCCTGTACCAATGTCGCCGATCGGATAATGCTAGTGGGCCACAATCCGGCGATCACCAACTTGGCACAGATGCTCGGGCTCAAAGCCGATTCGATTCCGACGTGTGGTGTGGTGGTGTTTGCGTTTGAAGTTGACTGCTGGAGTGCGATTGATTCCGGGCAGGCGACAGTCCTCTATTTTGACTACCCAAAGCGCGCCCGTCCTCAGCCGGAAGAGCTGATGGGTGACTGATTTTTACCAATCATTGGTGTTATTTGGCTGAAAGTTGCGCAAGCGGTTGGTTTTTCTAAAATTCAGGGTTTACAAGCTAGCCGTCCCCCGTTATTATTCGCCGCACTTACGGAGAGATGGCTGAGTGGTTGAAAGCACCGGTCTTGAAAACCGGCATACGTTAATAGCGTATCTAGGGTTCAAATCCCTATCTCTCCGCCACATTCTGGAAATTGGGCGAAAGCCGAATTTCACAAAGAATTGGAGCGGTAGTTCAGTTGGTTAGAATACCGGCCTGTCACGCCGGGGGTCGCGGGTTCGAGTCCCGTCCGCTCCGCCACTACAACGAAGCCTCGTCAGAAATGACGGGGCTTTTTTGTTTATGTTGGATTAGGTTTGTCCTGCGGCCAAATGAGTCCCGCTGGAGCGCCAGCCCGGCCGTTCCGCCACGACAACGAAGTCTCGTCAGAAATGACGGGGCTTTTTTGTTTGTGGTGAGTTTAGGTTTGTCCTGCGGACAAATGAGTCCCGCTGGATCGCCAGCCCGTCCGCTCCGCTACGACAACGAAGCCTCGTCAGAAATGACGGGGCTTTTTTGTTTGTGGTGAGTTTAGGTTTGCCCTGCGGCCAAATGAGTCCCGCTGGAGCGCCCGCCCGGCCGTTCCGTCACGACAACGAAGCCTTGTCAGAAATGACGGGGCTTTTTGTTTGTGTTGGGTTTAGGTTTGCCCTGCGGGACAATGAGTCCCGCTGGAGCGCCAGCCCGGCCGTTCCGTCACGACAACGAAGCCTTGTCAGAAATGACGGGGCTTTTTGTTTGTGTTGGGTTTAGGTTTGCCCTGCGGCCAAATGAGTCCCGCTGGAGCGCTCGCCCGGCCGTTCCGTCACGACAACGAAGCCTTGTCAGAAATGACGGGGCTTTTTGTTTGTGTTGGGTTTAGGTTTGCCCTGCGGTCAAATGAGTCCCGCTGGAGCGCCAGCCCGGCCGTTCCGCCACGACAACGAAGCCTCGTCAGAAATGACGGGGCTTTTTTGTTTATGTTGGATTAGGTTTGTCCTGCGGGCAAATGAGTCCCGCTGGAGCGCCAGCCCGGCCGTTCCGCCACGACAACGAAGCAGGATCAAGCTGTTTTAAGTTAAGTGGCTTGGTTAGGAGCTGGCTTACCGTTATGATTCGGCCATTCTCCTGGTGGGTGCCGGAATAAGGGTTTGCATGAAATCAACGATGACATTGTTAGGTTTGGGGATGTTGTTGGCCGGTTCAGTGATGGCGGCTGATACCAATGTCTCTGTTGAGTACCTGGCAACAAAAGGTAAAGAAGACAAGGCTGCGCGGCAGCTTATAGAGAAAAGCGGTATCAATGAAACGCTGACTGGGCTTTCTGACGCTTATTTTCCGTTTAAGGAAATGTTGACGGTAAGGTACGGCGGAGAAGAAGGGCCGCTGTACGATCCAGAAACACATATTGTTTATATTCCTTACTCATTTGTGACCGAATCACTGCATTATTTTCGGGAAAATGACTACGAAAAGCGGTTTGGAAAAGCGCCAAAGTTGGGGGCTATTGATACGGTGCTTCATACTTTACTCCATGAAGCCGGGCATGCATTCGTCGAAGACCACAATATTCCAGTGTTGGGCAAGGAAGAAGATGCGGTCGATAACTTTGCAACCCTGATGCTGATCAATTATGTGGAAGGTGGAGATGACGCCGCCATCAGTGCCGCAGATATGTTTGCGTTTGAGTCTGACGATCGCCCGGATTATTACGAACTCAGCGAATATATTGATGAGCACAGTTTCGACTTACAACGGTATTTTTCAACCTTGTGTCTGGTTTATGGTAGCGACCCTGAGAAACATAAGAATTTGCTGGATGAGGTCGAAAAAGAGGATCTTGCCGAGCGAAAAGAGTTATGTATAGCGCTTTTTCAGCAGTTGGATCACAACTGGCATCGCTATCTTGTCAGCAAATAGCGGTGTTATAGCTGAACATCACAGCCCGTTTAATGACCGTCCCCAAGCGGAGACGGTCTGAGTGCCAACGACTTAGCTTTTCAGAAGCTGCCAGTATTTTTCGTAGATATGGATGGCCGCGCCAATGTCATTGGTGAACTCGCCTTTTTCGATATCTTCGTCAGTTGGGAAAATGGTCTGGTTGTCCCGGACGTCCTGAGGCAGCAGTGCTTCTGCTTTGTCGTTGGAGGCAGGGAAACCGTACTCTTCGACGATTTTCACCTGATTTTCTGGCCGGTAGATAAAGTCGATGAACTTGTGCGCCAGGTCTTTGTTGTCGCTGCCTGCCGGGATAATGAAGTTATCCATCCATAGAATCGAACCTTCTTTCGGGTAAATGAAGGCCAGCTCTTTCATCTCTTTCTGCGCCAGATAGGCATTACCGTTCCACTGCATGCCAATGTTGGCTTCACCGGTAATAAACGGGACGTGCGGGGCATCGGAGTTATAAACCACCACGTTTGGGCGAAGTTTCAGCAGGTACTCATAGGCGGCTTTGACTTCGGCTTCATTGGTCGAGTTGATACTGTGTCCCTGTGCTTTCAGTGCCATGCCAAAGACATCACGCACATCGTCCAGCAGCATTACCTGCATGGCGAACTCTTTCTTCCACAGATCGTTCCAGCCTGAAACCTGCTCAGGCTTGATTACGTCAGAATTGTAAGCAATACCGGTCACGCCCCAGACGTATGGCAATGAATAGTCGTTGTTCGGGTCGAACTGCTGGCCCAGCAAACCCGGCTTAATGTCTTTCAGGTTTGGCAGTTTGCTCTTGTCAATTTTGGCCAGCATGCCTTCGCGCGACATCTTCTGAATAAAGTAAGTAGAGGCAAACGCCACATCGTAGCCTTTGTTATCCAGCAACTTCAGCTTGGTGTACATACTCTCGTTATTTTCGAACGTTGAGTAGTTGATTGTGACGTTGTATTCCTTTTCGAATGCTTTCAGTACCTCAACCGGCATATATTCCGCCCAGTTGTACACATTCAGTACGTTGCTGGCCGCAGAAGCATTCAGTGTGGACAGTGCAAATGTAAGTGCAGTCACCCCTTTAATTACTTTATGCATGTTTTCATAGTCCTTTTAACAGGCAGAGTCCGTATTGACGAGGCGAATGATAGGATAGGGGGGATACCTGTCAAAGGCGATAAGTCATTATTTTGAATTTCGTCTCGATAATAAATTGCTTGTCTGGGTAATGAACCCGTGACACCATGCGCGCCAATTTTCATAGGCATAATTTTGCGAGCAGCAGACATGGTTAAAGACAGTCAGTACATTGATAGTTATTATCAGGCAACCGTGACCCCTTTCCCGCAGCAACCTTCTCTGGATCAATCGGTTGAAGCCGATGTCTGTATCATCGGTGGTGGCATGACAGGTCTTTCCGCGGCCATTGAATTGCGCCAAAAAGGCTATTCGGTCGTGGTGCTGGAATCCCGTCGTCTGGCTTGGGGCGGATCTGGCCGAAACGGTGGCCAATGTCTGGTGGGCTATTGTCTGGGGCTGCGTGAAGTGGATGAAACCTATGGTCCGGAATGGGGCAAACAACTGTGGGATTTATCCTGTGAAGCCGTGGATATCGCCCGCGAACGCATCGAAACATTCAAGATTGAATGTGATTTCCAGCAAGGATACATCGAGTTAGCTCTGAATAAGAGTCAGGAAGCGGAACTGCAATCTTGGCTGGAGCTGAAACAGAGCCGGTATGACTATCCAAGCGCCAGCTGGTGGGACAAGGACGACATCAATCAGGTTGCCCACACCGAGCATTATCTCGGGGGATTGTTCGACACCAATAGTGCGCACTTACATCCGCTAAACTATACCCTGGGTCTGGCTCGTGCAGCGCTGGAACTGGGGGCAACCTTGTACGAAAATACATCGGCGCAAAAAATTGAAAAAGGTCAGCCTCATGTAATTCACACCGATAAAGGCAGGGTAAAAGCCCGTCAGGTGTTACTGGCCTGCAATGCGTATCTGGATGGATTAGACAGAAAAGCGCAGAGTGTGGTGCTGCCGGTGGCGTCCTATATCGCAGTGACGGAGCCGCTGGGTGATCGCCAGCCGATCAGTAATAAAATGGCGATGTCTGATCTGAATAATTGTCTGGATTATTATCGTCCTACCGCGGATGGGCGGATTCTGTTTGGCGGCGTGAACCACCCGTTCAATGGGGAATATACCGACTCTATGGAGCGACTGCGTCAACGCATGATCAAGGTGTTCCCACAACTGTCAGATGTCAGGATGGACTACCACTGGGGCGGGTTGTTCGCGGTGACCCGTTCGTACATGCCGCAGATCGATCATCTGGGTCACGATATCTACGTTGCACACGGTTACACTGGTCATGGCGTCGGGCTCACTAACATTGCCGGTCGGGTTGTGGCCGAAGCGATGTCGGGCACTGCCGAGCGTTTCGATGTGTTTGCCAGAATCAAGCATGGCTGGATTCCGACCCCGAAGGTGCTGCGAACACCAGCATTAGCACTGGCGGTGTGGAAAGCTAAGCTGGAAGATGCGTTGGAGCGCTGATCATTCCACGGGCACAGAGGGCAGCATGGGCTGCCTTTTGTCTTCTTGTTGCCCGGGTTTGTGCGTTGCCCTAAGTGGCCTGTTACTGGTTATGCGGCGAGTTGGCAATTTCTTCGCTCACCCAGTGCAGCAACTGTTTGATTGCCCGCGAGAGCACCTGATTCTGCCGCACAATATATCCCAGACTGGTGGTCGGAAAATCCGGCAGTGGCGTAATGGTGCTTTTAAGGTTGAGTTTAGGGTGCAGCGAGAAAGCCGGTACAATCGCAATGCCAAATCCCGCCTCGGCCCAGTCAATCTGAGCATCGACACTTCCGACTTCCATAACCCGGTATTTGGGCAATTTCAGGCTCGGCAGCGCCAGATCGATCAGGTCGCGGGTACGGGTATCGTGCCCCAGCAGAATCAGGGTGGGTCCATCTCCCGAAGTATGGGGCGATTGCCCCCTGGCTTGCTGTTGCCAGTCTGCCAGTCCGTTTCCCAGGGCACACCAGCGTACCTGGCGTAATTCAGTAAAGTGCAGCGGCTGACTTTCTTTCTGAGCGATGACAAACCCCAGATCGGCCCTGGCACTTTTAACCAGCTCAGCAGCCTGACTGGACGTGGTGTTAAACAGCGACAGGTCGATCCCCGGAAACTCCCGCTTAAAAGACTGAAACGGTTTGATCAGCAGCAGGCGTGAAATAATGTCACTGGCGGCAATGGAAAGGGTGCCTCGACACAGGTCATTGATCGCGTTCAGATCGGCCTGACAGATCTGCAACTCCTGCAACGTTGACTGAGCACTTTGTAGTAAGCGCTCACCTGCTTGCGTCAGTCTGAAGGGGTTCCGTTCGATCAGTTTGACCCGGGTCGCCTGCTCCAGTTGTTTGATATGCAGACTGACATTGGGCTGGGTCATGTGCAGTTCGGAAGCGGTTTTACCAAAGTGCTCCAATCGTGCCAACGTCACAAATGTATTTAACCAGTGTAAATCGAGCATGCTTCCTCGCTTAATGTCCGTCGTTAGGCCGTGTACGCCGCCTCCTATTCTACCTTTTGTCCCACAAAATCCCATATGGAATTCTTATTAGCCCAATAACGATTATTAATTTTTCTTATTGGCTGAGCGGGCATAGCATAAGGGCTTCGAGATTAAGGAGAGTTAATTATGTCGTCTATCGTTGTTGTTGGTGCAAACTGGGGTGATGAAGGCAAAGGCCGCATCGTGGATTTTCTGGCTGAGCAGGCATCAGCAAGTATCCGTTTCCAGGGCGGTAACAATGCCGGTCACACCGTTGTGAATGACCTGGGTACGTTCAAGCTGCACCAGCTGCCGAGCGGCGTATTTAACCCTGACTGTCTGGCGGTGCTAGGCCCTGGTATGGTGATCAGCCCTGAGAAGCTGTCTCAAGAACTGGCGGAAGTTGAAGCTGCAGGCGTAAAAGTGAACCTGTGCATCTCTGACCGCGCGACTCTTTGTCTTCCACTCCACGCTTTAGAAGACACCCTTGAAGAAGAGCGTCTTGGTGACGGTGCTTACGGTTCAACACGCCAGGGCATAGCGCCGGCTTACGGTGACCGTGTGATGAAAAAAGGCATTCTGGTTGGCTGGCTGCAGCAACCTGAGGTGCTGAAAGAACGTATTCAGTTCCTGCTGGATTGGAAACTGCCTCAGCTGAAAGCGCTGTACCCAAGCTGTGATTTCAACCAGACTGCAGAAGAGATGACTCAGTGGCTGCTTGAAGTGTCTGAGCCATGGCGTCACGCAATCACTAACGTGACTCTGCCGCTGAAAGCGCTGCAGGCAAAAGGCGAGAACCTGCTGTTCGAAGCTCAGCTGGGTGCCGGTCGTGACCTGGTTTACGGTGAATACCCTTGGACAACGTCTTCGAATGTTGTGTCTATGTATGCCGGTATTGGCGGCGGTCTGCCTGCTCTGCGTCCGGAGCGTGTGATTGCTGTAGCGAAAGCGTTCAGCTCATCAGTAGGTACCGGTACGTTGATCACGGCAATGGAAGAGCAAGATGCCTTCCGTGAAGCGGCTAATGAATTTGGTGCAACCACGGGTCGTCCACGTGATATGGGTTATTTTGATGCTGTTGCAACACGTAACGGTGTTGAACTACAGGCTGCAACTGAAGTGGCGCTGACTAAGCTTGATTGCCTGAGTGGTCTGGAAGATCTGAAGATCTGTGTTGCCTACGACGGTAAGCACAGTGAAAACCCAATCTGGCCTCAAACGGCTGCACTGGCACCAGTTTACGAGAAAATGGAAGGCTGGAGCGAAGACATTACGGGTTGTCGTGCATTTGAAGAACTGCCTAAGGCTGCACAGGCTTATGTACTGCGCGTTGAAGAGCTGATGGGTGTTCCGGTGAAAATGGTTTCTGTTGGTCCAGGCCGCGAACAGATGATCATGCGTTAATAGTCACAGAAACTCATTCTGTTAGACCTAGACATGTTAGACCTGGGTGTATAAGACGGATTTATTGATAAATAGATTATGTAAGAAACAGATTCGTTAGGTATATAGTCCTAAGGCACAAGCCAGTACCGATTTGGTACTGGCTTTTTTTTCGTTTAGTCAGCAGGACAAATGCCACTGGCAGAGTGTTTGCCCCAAAGCCTCACGAACCGCGCTTAAATCTGATCAACAACGGCATGAACAGCAGCCAGCACATCCTGACCAAAAGCCACACTGCGTTCCGGAGACCAGCCGTAGACTTCATCCGCATGGCTGATGTGATCTTTAAATGGCATTTCAACGGTGTAAGACAGGCACTTAAATTGCTCTGCGACCCAGTTTGAACCAATGGTCAAATTTGCCTGGCCCGGCGCATCTTTGTCGTAACCGTGCTCATCCTGAAACTCTGGTGTAATGGTCAGTAGTGCTTGTTTAAAGGCATTCTCCAGCGCGGCATGACGCTCGTCGTAAGACGGAATGCCCTCGCTGCCTGCAACAAAGTTATACGGAATCGCTTCGTCGCCGTGAATATCCAGGAACATGTCGACCCCGGTTTGCAGCATACGCTCACGGACCAGATAGACTTCAGGGCTTTTCTCCATTGAAGGCGTTTGCCATTCGCGGTTCAGGTTGATGCCGACCGCATTCGTGCGCAGGTGACCTCGAATACTGCCGTCCGGGTTCATGTTAGGAACCACATGGAATACGGCTTTGTTCAGTAGCGCACGGCCCAGGGTATCGGTGTCATCTAGCAGGCGTTGCAGCATGCCTTCAATGAACCATTCCGCCATGGTTTCGCCCGGATGCTGACGACCGATAATCCAGATGTTCTTTTTCCCTTCCTCCGGCTCACCAATGGTCAGCAGGCTCATATCATTGTTGTCCAGTGTCGCCCCTAGTGTTTCCAGGCGGCAGGCAGGATGTAACTGAGCCTGATGCAACAAATCCTGGTGGCGGTCGTACGAATACGGTGCGAAGTAGGCGAAGTACATCGAGCCATATTCAGGGTAAGCGGTGAAGCTCAGCGTATCACCGTCAAAATCTGCCGGAATACGGAACCACTCTTCACGATCATATGAGGCAACGACATCGTAGTCTTTCCAACCTTCCGGATAGGCAGATTTCGCCAAATTAAGCAGTTTGAAGTGGTGGGGAATTTGCGGCTCGCTTTCCAGGCGAAAGTGAAACCATTGGGCAATGTCAGATTGATTGTCAGCAGGAATGGCAAGTTGGATATCGTCTGGCGTTTCTACTTTAACGATCTCGATATTCCCGCTTTCGAAGTTACTGAAAATTTTCATTGTTATCATTTTGTGGTTTGAGGTAATGAAGAGGTTAGCAGTAACCCTGATGACTTTAAAGAGCCGTGCAGTCGATGTGGTTTAATCCGATGTCTGAGTTGGGATAGAATCTGGGAAAAAGACAAAACAGGAGAGTCGAGTGAGTTTTCATTACCTGGCGCGGGGGATCATTCGCTCCGAGGGCCATATTCTGCTGGTGCGGGCGATTGGCGATACTATGACCTTTCTGCCTGGCGGCCATATTGAATTTGCGGAGCCGGCGGCATTCGCGCTGGCCCGTGAATTGTGGGAAGAAGCCTCGATCGAGGCCACTGTCGGTCGATTTGTCGGAGCCGCTGAAAATGAGTGGTTTGATCATGGTGTGACACAGTCTGAGATTAACCTGATTTTCGAGGTGAATACGTCTTTGACACATTCTCAGCCAATTACTTCGAATGAATCCCATCTGGAGTTTTTCTGGGTGCGCTGTGAAGATATTGAGCAGTGGAATCTTTACCCTGAAGCGCTGCGGGCATTGGTTAAGCAGGAAAGACTGCCACAGCAGGCGTTCTGGGGTTCTGGCGTTAGTGGCGAAAACACCGTTTCGTGCTGATTTCTGACCGGTAAGTAAGAAAAATCAGAAAATATGGTCGATATGTAACCACTTGAATCATTGAGGGGTTTACAGTTAAATCCTGAATGCGTAATATTCGCCGCACTTACGGAGAGATGGCTGAGTGGTTGAAAGCACCGGTCTTGAAAACCGGCATACGTTAATAGCGTATCTAGGGTTCAAATCCCTATCTCTCCGCCACATTCTGGAAGTTGGGCGCAAGCCGGATTTCACAAAGAATTGGAGCGGTAGTTCAGTTGGTTAGAATACCGGCCTGTCACGCCGGGGGTCGCGGGTTCGAGTCCCGTCCGCTCCGCCACAACAACGAAGCCTCGTCAGAAATGACGGGGCTTTTTTGTTTGTGTTGGATTATAGGTTTGTCCTGCGGACAAATGAGTCCCGCTGGAGCGCCAGCCCGGCCGTTCCGCCACAACAACGAAGCCTCGTCAGAAATGACGGGGCTTTTTTGTTTGTGTTGGGTTTAGGTTTGCCCTGCGGGCAAATGAGTCCCGCTGGAGCGCCAGCCCGGCCGTTCCGCCACTACAACGAAGCCTCGTCAGAAATGACGGGGCTTTTTTGTTTGTGTTGGATTATAGGTTTGTCCTGCGGACAAATGAGTCCCGCTGGAGCGCCAGCCCGGCCAAATACGGTCTTAGCCGTTCCGCCATGACATCACTGCCTCTGAGTAGAACGTTAGGTGTATCGTCAATACTTTTTGGCAATCATTTTTCAATATTTCTTACCATTTCCCTGCTGAATTCCACCTTTTAAACCATAAGTCCCGGCGGATACTTCGTTAATGATTACACTTATGAAAATGAGTTAGTCAAAGAAGGGAGGGAACATCATGAGTAATGAAGCGCCAACCACTGAGCTGCCCTGTGAACGAACGGACAGTTGCGATGAAATCAAGCAGCTGCTGTTTCCGAAGGATAAAGACTTGGGCGACTTTATCGTGCGTCGGGCTTTACCGAGTGCCTTTCTGAAGAAAGTCGGCCCGTGGGTGTTCTTCGACCATATGGGACCCGCTCAGTTTGACGCAAATAACGGGCTGAATGTCCGGCCGCATCCACACATTGGTATTGCAACCGTGACCTATCTGTTTGAGGGGGAAATTTTGCACCGGGATTCGCTGGGGACAGAGCAGACGATTAACCCGGGTGACATTAACCTTATGGTAGCCGGAAAAGGTATTGTTCACTCAGAACGTGAACGCCCGGCTGTGCTTAACCAGGATCGCACACTTCACGCGCTTCAATTGTGGCTGGCTCTGCCGGAAGATGATGAAGATACAGAGCCAATGTTTTACCACTACGAAAGCCAGACCATTCCGGTTGTAAAGCAGGATGATGTGACAGTCAGGGTGATGATGGGGAGCGCCTATGGTGCCACTTCTCCCGTTAAATGTTATTACGACACATTGTATCTTGAGGCGGCCATTCCGGAAGGTCATACGTTAGTCTTGCCCGAGGCGGACGAAAAAGCCGTGTATGTACTGGATGGTGAACTGACGCTGGGTGGAGAAACGCTCCCTCGCTTCGCGTTTGCAGTATTGCCCGGTGACTCGGAATGCCCTTTGCAAGCGGTTAAGGACTCGCGCATCGCTGTGGTTGGAGGGGAAGCCATTAGTCATCGGTATATTGAATGGAATTTTGTTTCCAGTGACAAAGAGAAAATCGCTCGTGCCAAACGTGACTGGCAGGATCAGCAATTTGATAAAGTCCCCGGCGACGAAGAAGAGTTTATCCCTTTACCCAAATAAAATAGCCAAATAAAACGATAGATGAATCTGTGAGCCATTCCCCAAGTGACCATGAGGCCTGCAAAGGTGTCATGGTTTTTTATTTGTCTTTGTACGGAATAGCGTTGCGCCGACGTAATGATGAAGTCTCACTTTGTTAAAGATGGTAAACTGAGTGCTTATTAAATGGTGGGTTGTCAGGCAACGTATGCCAAGCACAGCTGCCAGGATCGGATTTTCAAAGGGAGAGCATTGTGAACCAGAAGTTTTACCTGAATGGGGTTTACCGTGGTCAGATAGCACAGCGGTACGGTCTGGAAACGGCGATTGATAAATCGCTCGTTGTGGAAAAAGTTTACCTCTCTTTGACCGGTCTTGACGGCGATGAATGTGCTGATAAGCGTCATCATGGCGGACCAGAGCGAGCGCTGCATCAATACCCCAGTGAACATTATGCTTACTGGCAACAGCTGCACCATAAAGAGGGAGGACAAGATGCGCCAAAGTGGCAAGCTCCGGGAATGGGAGAGAACATCAGTTCAGAAGGCATGACGGAAGAAACGGTCTGTCTTGGCGATCGCTATCGCTGGGGTGAAGCGGTGATCGAAGTCAGTCAGCCTCGTTCCCCCTGCTTTAAACTGAACAAGCGTTGGGGAGTGGATGCGATGTCGGTCAATATGCAGGCCATCAGCCGTTGTGGCTGGTTATACCGCGTTATTCAACCGGGTTTGGTCAGTGTGACCGATCCACTGGTGCTGATTGAGCGTGAACCCAATGCCATGACTTTGAAGGCTGTGTGCGACATCTTTTTCGGTGACCCGCTAAACCATGAAGGGTTAAAACAATTGCAGCAACGGCGAAAATTGTCCCACAGCTGGATGAGTAAGGTAGAGCTGCGCCTTGAAACCAACCAGGTAGAAAACTGGAATTTCAGGCTGTTAGGCCATGCCTGAAAATAAGCTTTGACAGCGTGAGCTCTGATTGCCCCCGTCAGCAACAACGGGGGAAATCGAAGGGGAACAAAAGAAAAAGGGCTAATGGATCCAACCGGAATCAGTTACCCCAGATCGCAGTGACGAATTCCGGATGGTCCACAAACGGATTTCGGTTGCCCTGAAATTCATATACCGACTGATTGCGGTCGAGCTCTTTTTGGCTGACCGGATCGTTGGTGTGCCAGCGTTTGAGCATGGCCAGTAGCCAAGGCTCAAAGACTGTGGTGTTGGTGCCATCCAGAACGGCATCTGAGTTTGTGGTGTTGCCTTCCCACGACGCGATTTCATTTTCGTAGCGGGTGGCTATATAGAAATAGGCGCGGGCAAAGTCCCCTTTAAACTCGTCAACAGGCTCGAACACCGTCCCGTTAAAGCCGAGTGCCGCTTTTGCCTGCCCAAGCTTTGAACCGTTGCTTGAGGTATACGTCACGGAGCCTACCTCACCAAATGGCCAGTTGCTTCGTTTGGCATTGACGTATCCATCGGTGGCAAAGAGGTGATGACCATCTGAATTCATCGGTTCAACCTTGCCGCCAAACCAGCTTTTCGGGAAGGAATGCTCCCGATTGTAACAATCGCCTTCCTTGCTGTACTGGCCGCACTGGTTCGTGACTTTGGTGAAGGTAACGGCATCTGAATCCGAAGGATTCTCTGAATACATATCCAGAATTGAACCGTCTTTTTCATAGTAGTTATCCAGATCTGCCTGTTTCACTAGCTCCCAAATCGCCGTGTAACCCTGGCTGTTATGCTGACGAATGATATTGTGCAGCGCGGTTTTTAGTGCAAAACCGGTTTTACCTTCTGCGGCCTGATAGTAGGCCTCCAGATCCTCTGTACCGGCTGGCGGATCGACCGGATCGGTAGGCGGCTCAACGGGATCGGTGGGTGGTTGCGGTATTGCCGTGCTGTCGGTCGGACGGAAATGATCAACATACACCACTTCAGTGCCGTCAAACCCGGAGGCATCATAAAAGCGCAGGCCGACCTGAATATCTTTCGTGGTGGCGGCGGTATAGTTGAAGCTGATGTCCTGCCATTGCTGTGGTTTGAGATTATCGGAATAGCCCTGATAGCCGTCAGCGATCAGACGGGCTTTCAGGTTCCCTTCGGTATGGAAAACTGAAACGCTGAAATCATAACTTTTGCCTTGCTCGACATGCACGGTTTGCAATAAATCGGTATTGCTCTGTGTGCTGGTGCTTACGAGCACTTCTGCAGCTAATCCACCTGATTTTACCTGGGTTGAAGAAGGAGCGAGGCTGATCCCACTATCAATGACTTGCCAGCCAGCAGGCACATTGCCATTCCATTGCTCAAAGTCGCCATTCACGATTTGAGCAACACTGTTATGTGACATCAGGAGAGCAAGCGCACTCAAAGTAAAAGTTTTACAGTTCAAATAGCCTTTCAAATAGCTTTTCATATAGGTCCGTACATAGCCTTCTGATTTTATTGGTATAAAAGTGCCCAAAGCATAATGGTTAACAAAATGTTGTTACTCGTCGAACATCACAAAATCTGATGACCAAACAATGATGTTTGCTGTAAAGCTGAATGACGATCACAAAATGTTGGGCAGGTCGTACCATGATGGAAAGTGCATCAATCTTAAAAGAGCCATGCTTAGGTTAAGGGGCATGATCAAAACGAGAAGGCAAGAAGCCATTGGCTGGCACCAAACCGGAGGCAACCGTGAAAAGTCTGTTATGGCTGGTAATCATCGTGTATCTGGTCAGTGCAGTGATGTTGTCTGTATTCCAGAGAAAAATGCTCTATTTTCCGCAACCAGCGATGTCGATGTTGGGTGAAAAGAATAGCCGGTTTACCGTAAACGGGGTGACGTTAAGCGGCTGGGTGATCAATCCAGGGCAGCCTGAAGCCTTGATTTACTATGGCGGTAATGCCGAAGCGATCGAGCTGACGATTCCCTTTTTCCGCTTTCTGACGGGGCTCACGCGCCAGATGGAGTGGGCCTTGCCATTCCCGCCATTGCCAGAGCGGCTGACCCATGTCAGTGTTTATCTGATTCCGTATCGGGGTTACGGCGATAATCCGGGGCACCCAACAGAACAGCATTTATACCGTGATGCAGTCGCTCTGTTTGATCAGATTGCGCCCCGCCATCAATCTGTCTCACTGATGGGGCGAAGCCTTGGCTCGGGAGTGGCGACATATGTCGCGGCTGCGCGCCCGGTAGAACACTTGGTGCTGGTGACCCCTTTTGACAGTATTGAGCGGGTTGCCAGAGACTTTTATTGGATGTTTCCCGTTTCTTTATTGCTGAAAGATAAGTTCGCTTCGGTGGCTCGTGTTGAAGCGATTACGGCACCAACGACCGTGATAATTGCTGAACATGACCAGATAATTTCCCGTGCCCGTACTGACGCCTTGATAGCACATTTTCCCCTCCGGCAAGTCGCAGTGTTCGTCATTGCTGGTGCTGAACATAATAATCTGCAGCTATTCCCAGACTACGCCACGGCTGTTATCGGCGCATTTCTTTCTCGAACATAGCTTCCCGAACTTAGATTTCTCGAACATAGATTTCTCGAGAATAGCTTAGGTGCAGAAACGTCAACCCCGCGATGTCTCATTCGAGCCGATACATAAACATAATAAAAGGTTATAAATACTTCGTGAATGACGGCGGATGATCATTGGATACTGTCAGGCCAATGTCTCGCTGTAGGTGGCTGTTTATCGGCAAGACACTGAGGGATGCGCGTTTTTCTCGATGGGGTCTGATCCCGATAATCTCCTTATTAAAAAGGGAAAGATGAAAATCCAGGTGCCATTTTAAAACCAGCTTTACCATGATGTTGTCCTTAGTTGGGGTGGCTTGATGGTCTCAGTATGCGTAATATTGCCTATTGTCACGAACGACGATTTATTACACTTACTATAAGCAGGAGTTATGGGCTGAAATGGATAATCGGCTGAGGTGGTTAGCGGGACTGCGTTACTTTGAAGTGGCTGCCAGACTGAGCAGTTACAGTAAAGCTGCGCATGAGCTGTGTGTCAGTCAGGCGGCGGTGAGTCAGAAAATTCGGCAGCTTGAAGAAGGACTCAACTGTAAATTGTTTGCCCGCCAGGGAAGGGAAATGGTGCTGACTGCGAAGGGACAAACCCTGTTTGAACAGGTCACTCGCGGGTTCAGCCATATCGTGTCAGGTCTGAACGCTATCCAGGCCGAACCGCTGGAAGGGATGATGGCCGTTAACACAACGCCGTCCTTTGCTTCTCGCTGGTTGATGCCCAGGTTATGGAAGTTCACGATGCAACATCCCGGCATTCCTATTCGGGTATATTCGACCACCGACGATCCGGTGATTCGGTATGGTCACATTGATGTTGCCATTCGTCAGGGGTATGACAAGCAACTTGGCGAGGGGATATTGTCGACCTTTTTATATGAAGAACCGGTTTACCCAATCTGCTCGCCGGAACTGGCTGTCTCCCTGTCACTTCAACATCCGGAACAGTTACTCAACTGTTGGCTTATTCACGGGGTCGAAACCAGAAATTTTACCTGGCGAAAATGGTTTGAGCTGGCAGGTGTAAATATGGCCGAAGACAAAGTGCAATGGATGGAAGTCAGTACCTTTGATATGGGGTTAAGCGCAGTGATGGCCGGTCATGGTGTGTGTCTCGGGACGGAAAGTCTGGCCGGGGATTTCATTGAGCGCGGGTTGTTGGTGAAGCCCTTTGATATCGGTATGACACCGGGTGTGCGCTATACCCTGCATTCTGATCCGACCTCACCGCGCGCCGAGCGAATCGCCGCATTTACGGATTGGTTGCAACAGGAAGTGGGTCGGCATGAAAAAGCGCGATGACGTCGGTATTTTTACTCGGTAACCAACGTATACATTGTCGTGTGCTGCCCGCTGGTTAACGATCTTGATTGCTGTTGCTGTTGCTGTTGCTGTTGCTGTTGCTTTCGCCTGCACAGGTTGTGCTGTCCAGACGACATGTCTGGCAGTATGAACGGCCCGTCAGCAGATAGGAAAAACGATAACGGTGTTGGGCAAAAAAACGGTATCCGGCATCGGCCAGGAGCCGAATCACGGGTAACCGGAGTAAGCCAATCCAGTGTTTATGGCCAACCAGAGACCATGCGGCATAGGTCGCATCCAGCCCCAGCAATAGCTGACCGTTGGCGGTTTTACCATGCAGAATTTCCCGCGCTTTGACCGGGTCGATGTCTGGGTACCGTGTGCCGAAACCGTCTTGTTGAATATCTTCCAGACAGAGGCGCTGCAGCTGATCGGCATGGTGCAGTCGCTGCATTTCAGCCACGCACAGTGGGCAAAAGCCATCATAAAACAGGGTCAGTGCAGGTGGTGTCATTGTCATATCCCTAGGCGCGGACTGTTATTTGGAATGTTTTGAGTATACGGCCTGTAAGGTAAAAAGAGATCACTGCATTGTAATTGCAAGGCAATCAATTAGTTAAAAAACCCCATTCAAAAAAGGTATTTTTACTTAAAAATTATCATACTATTTGGCATAATCGGCGGGTTGCTTTTTTTTGCTCTTATGTTGAACGCTGTTTTATTTTGTGTAGGTAGGGGTTATGACCAAAATTGTGCTGGTGGAAGATGATGCCAAATTATGTGACTTGCTGGGGGATTACTTTCGGCAACAACAGTTTGAAGTAATAACCGTCACCGATGGCAATGAGGCACCAGCTGTGATTATTCGTGAACAACCGGATTTGGTCATACTGGATTTGATGTTACCCGGCATGGATGGACTGAGTGTCTGCCGGAAAGTGCGTGCGAAAGTGAAGAGTAAAATCATGATGCTGACCGCCAGTGACGATGACATCGATCATGTGGCTGGGCTTGAAGTCGGGGCTGATGATTTCGTTAATAAACCCATTAAACCGCGCGTGTTACTGGCGCGGATTCGAATGTTGTTGCGTCGTGATTTGAATATGCCTTCCCCTGCAGAGTTCAGTGCATCTGGGGCTGGTGTTCAAGCGGCGACGGATCCCCAGTATCGCTATGGTGCGTTGACAATCAATCAGCGTCGTCGTACTTGTGAACTGGCTGGCCAGTCTATCTGTCTGACTGACAGCGAGTTTCGCCTGCTCTGGTTGCTGGCCAGTCAGCCTGATGAGGTCCTCACCCGCGATTACCTGGTAATGGAAACCCGGGGGATTCAGTACGACGGGTTGGATCGCACGATTGATAACAAAATTGTCAGCCTGAGAAAGAAGCTGGACGATAACCCGTCACTGCCGAGAAAAATCATTACCGTACGGGGTAAAGGCTACTTGTTCGTGCCGGATCGCTGGTGACACGGAGCGCAGAAATGAAACGGCTTTACCTGGAGTTTTTTGTTGGCCTGTCCGGGCTGTTTTTCCTTTGTGTGGTCGCTGTTTCCTACGTCACTGAGGAGCTGACACCGGACTATGAAGCCGAAATAGAAATTAGTTATGTCGCCAGTGTAATGCAGATTCTGGGGGATGTGGCGGCGCAGCGGGGGCAGGAGCAGGCTGAGCAGCTTTTTGAGGGCTTTGTTGAGCGAAGCCATCTTAAGGCAGAACGCTATAGTTGGGGGCATCCCACGCTGACTGCCATTGAAGCAGAACAACTGTTCAGACACGGTGCCGTTTTTGAGGATGAAAATCAGTATTGGGCGACATTTGGCAACAAGCAATGGATCTATTATCTAGAGCCAGACCGCACCCAGACGATCTGGCAATACCTTGATTATGAAGTCGGCTTCTTGTGGTTGTCGTTTGTGGCGACCTTTGCCCTTTACAGCGCACTGATGCTGAAAATTCTGGCGCGCCGCTTTCACATGCTGGAAGAAGCAACCATGGCTTTTTCTGACGGTGACTTCAATGTTCGCGCTTCGGAAAAGCCGGGCCATCGGGTCGGGCGGCTGAATGAACGATTTAATCAGATGGCGGATAAAATCGCTGAGCTGATTGTCAGCCACAAGCAACTGACCAATGCGATCGCTCATGAGCTACGCACTCCGATTTTTCGGGTGCAGTGTCAACTTGAAATGCTGGAAGATACACCGCTGAACACCACTCAGCAGGGGTATGTGGCTGGTATTATGGATGATATGGAAGAGCTGGAGCAGCTGATTGATGAGCTGCTGTATTACGCCCGAATGGAGCGCTCCGGTATTACGTTGGCAATGAAAGAACAGGATGTCGCTGAAGTGCTGGCTCTGACTGTGAATCAGTGTCAGAAAGACACCAATAAGACGTTGCGTCTGGAGTGCCCGACCGACTGTACGTTTACTGTCGATGCGCACCATCTTGGACGCGCGGTGTCGAATCTGGTGCGTAATGCGTTTCGCTATGCGGAAGACACCATCATCGTCCGCTCATACTGCCGACAAGGCAGGTTATATATCGATGTCGATGACGATGGATGCGGGATTCCGAAGGATGAACGGCAGAAAATTCTCCAACCCTTCTATCGTATCGGTACGGCGCGTGATCGGCAGAGTGGCGGGCACGGCTTGGGGCTGGCGATTGTCAGTCAGGTAGTGTCCATGCACCGTGGTGAATTGCGGGTCGGTGACAGCGATACGGGTGGTGCGAGGTTCACCATTATTTTGCCTGGGGCGTGTTGCTAAAGGGGGAAGCTGGCAAGGCCTGCGGTTTAACTGGCCAGCGCGATCAAATGCAACAGGGCAACGATGCCGGTCAGCCGATTTCGCATCGGCTGGTAGCTGGCGGGCTGCCCTTCTTTTTCAACTTCACGGATCTTTTTTTCGGCAAACCAGATAGCAATGAAGCCAAACAGCAAAGCCAGCAGTGACCAGACATAGTGTTCCGGTGATCGTAGCAGGACTCCCCAGGCGATCACTGCGAACAGAATACTCAAGAGTAAGGCATTTCGGCTCAGGGTGCTTTTGATATGATCAATCGCATTTCCCCACAAAATCCCGGCCAGAAAACTCAAAATAACCGCACTGTAGGCAATAAATACCTGTCTGGCCTCAAGGCCGAACAATGTCTTATCCAGCCAGATGCAGAGCAGGGTAATCACAAAAGGCAGCAGACCAAGGTAGGCCAAGCGGGACATCGTCTGATCGGGAGTCTGGGTCATCAGTGGCTTCCTTCAACGGAACTGGATAACAATGCTGGATGACAAAAAACATCATGTAAAAAAGCATAGTAGATTCTGACGGTTACTTCGTCTTGTTTGGGGGACGTAATGTCGCCCTCAGGCATTGCGTTGGCTATGGCACTAGCACAAAATCGCAGTTAGTTCTGATAAACTCAATCATTCAGGAGCGCAAAAACTGACCGACATCAGGCCATTGCCGCCATCAATTTACATGATTATTACCAATTTTTTTTGTGAGGTATTACCATAGGATGTCAGCTGAAAAAGAATGAGAGAAAGAATGAATACGCCTTTACTGACTATTGTGGCCATGCTGCTTTTACCTGTTGGTTATATTCAGGCTGAGACGACGGAGAGCACGCCGGTTGTCTTTCAGTCAATTCCAGAAGTGATGACGGCGTTAGAAAGTGCTCCTGAATACCGAAAAAAAGCCGTCACGCTGGGCCGTTTACCGCATGCAGTCGAGATGGGCAAACCTTTCCCAACCTATGTGGCGGGTGAAGATGGTAAACCTAAACTGGAAACGGAAAATGTGGTTTCCGAAGGTATCGTGATTGCCCGAAACCCGGAACCGGTGATTGGCGCTGTGTATAACGAATGGCTGGTGCCGCAGGACACCTGGACAAAAAACTACGGTGAATTACCGCTGTTTGACAGTTTTATGCCGTTTAAACGAGTGAAAACGATTAAGGCCATCCCGATCACGGAAGAAGTGTTGAATTGGTTGGGCAGTCAGGACGGAAGTACCGCGATCATTGCGGTTGACTGGAATGAGCAGGGCATGACGG
This sequence comes from Photobacterium sp. GSS17, assembly GCF_028621875.1. NCBI lineage: Bacteria > Pseudomonadati > Pseudomonadota > Gammaproteobacteria > Vibrionales > Vibrionaceae > Photobacterium > Photobacterium sp. GSS17. Next base: position 94,160 of record NZ_CP117518.1, read on the forward strand.
TGTACAAAAATGGCTACTTGTCGGATGGCGGGTATGGCATTGCGCCGGATGAAATGGAAAAGACGTACGAGCGTGTTGAATAACCCTGTTTAAAGTCGCTGAGGATTTCATCGCATTATCTGTCAGTCAGCGGTCAATACCCTCGAAAATTTCGATAACACAAATTAAGAATTAAAAGACTGCGCGCCATTACGCGATTTTCGTCTGAGCTTAACCCCGATACAGGAAACGAACACATGCACGTTACTCACACCACTTATCATGACCAGAAATTTACCGGTGATGATCTGCAGCAGGCAACTTTTGAGCACTGCATTTTCATCCGGTGTGATTTCATCCGGTGTGATTTCAGCCGGGCAGATTTGAGTGAGGCGCAATTTGTGCATTGCCAGTTTATTGAACGGGGTGAGCAGGACGGCTGCTCATTCAGCTATGCCAACCTGAAGGAGGCGAGCTTCAAGCACTGTAATCTCAGCATGGCCAGCTTCTATGGCGCTGAATTGTTTGGCGTCGAAATGCGTGACTGCCAGCTTCAGGGGGCATCGTTTCAACGTGGTCGCTTTGCTAACTATCTGACACAAAATACTTATGTGTGCTCGGCATACATCACGCGCTGTAATCTGTCCTATGCCGACCTGGAAGATGTCGCTTTGGATGAATGCGAGCTGTTTGAAAATCGCTGGACTGGCGCCAACCTGCTGGGGACATCAATGAAAGGGGCGGATTTGACCAACGGGGAGTTCTCTCAGGATGTCTGGGGGCAGTTTGATGTAACGGGGGCAAATCTCAGCCATGTTGATCTGAGCGGACTGGATGTCAGACGGGTCAACCTTGAAAATGTCACTATCTGCGAATGGCAGCAAACTCAGCTATTGGAGAACCTGGGTATTTTAGTGTTGCAGGGGTAGAAAGAGAGCCCACTAAATGAGAGTGGGCTTATTTAAATTAAGCCTGCTTTAAGCAAACAAGTGGAACTGTGAAACCTTGGCTTTTTTCAGCGATCTCAGATGTAGTGACTTTTTTCTTGTTAGTTGAGTTTTGAATTCGTACTTCTGATTCATTTAGGAACAAGTTGATCATAGAGGATTTAATTGCATCCTTATTAATATTAGTTATCATTCCTATTACATCACCATATTCAGAGACAACAGGCCCACCAATGTTTCCATTATTTATCTCATTGGTTGTTTTCATGAAGCGAATATCATTATTTTTACCTAGCGCTGAACTGATAATCCCATCTGTGATTTTTCCTTGATAGGATGGGATTTTTGAGTTTACAACATCGGATAGGTCATACCCAAAGGTGTAGGTTTTATCACCTTGTTTTGTTTTTGTTTGTGAGCTGATTTTTGCATAGTTACTGACAGGCGAGTTTAGCTTTAGCACGGCTAGACCATTGTTTTTGTCTGCTCGTAAGACGGTTGTATCGTGAAGTTGACCATTACGTTCAAAACTTATTTTAGTACATGAGTCAACCATATGGCTGGTTGTAAGTAGGTGCTCGCTACTGATAAAGAAACCTGATGCTCTCTTATTTAGAACTGGAACATAACTTATGCCTTGGTAGATATAGTTATAATTATTGACTGTGGGTTTATTATAAGGAGCGACATCAAAGCTTTGTAGAGCTCCGTTTGACATTGGAATCCCATTTACTTCAGTGACGTTACAATTTTTACCACCAGACTTAATACATGTTTTATTTGCCATCTGAATGGCTTCTTCTTCTGTTTCTGCTCCCCATGCTGCTCCGGCAACATTGTTAATACCAATTGAATAAGCCTTGTTGTTTGGCTTAGCTCTATATTGATTATATAAAAAATCGGCACTGGTCATTGTTGTTTGACAGCCAGTTAAAAAGAAAGCAGCAGTGATAAACCCAATTGTTATTTTATTTTTATTCACACTTATGTCCCGATAATATAATGAGAAAATAAATAGGGATGACTATTTATTCCTATATTAATTAGAAATTTACTTTTAGAGTATCTCTGAAGATTAAAAATGTTAATTGCTGAACAAAAAAAGAGAAAATAGCGGTCTGGAATCGTCGAATGAAGTCGTTTTTCATTTGATAATTACTTTCCTTATCCTGATGACCGAAAGGGTGATGACAATCCCATACATTGTCACAAACTAAAATCTCATACTATTGCGCACTTGATTAAATTGAACATTGTTCCTATATGTGCATATCAAGGCTGTGGATATGAGATACCGCTTAAATAGCTCCACGTTTACCCTCATTGTCGCCCTGTATTTTACGCTGTTTCAGAATATTGCCTTGTGGCAACACCTGGCGGTGCTCTTTTATCAGCAGCCGGGGTGGAGCTGGGGTTTTGCACTCAGCTTGCCATTAGTCATTCTAACCCTGATGAATCTGGTTTTTACCGTCTTGATTTGGCCCAGAGGGTATCGCTGGATGCTGATGGTGCTGGTTGTGGCATCTACGGCGGTGACCTATGGCATGAGCCAGTTTGGTGTGGTCTTCGATTACGGCATGATGGTGAACATTTTCGAAACAGACTTCTATGAAGCCACCAGTTATCTGTCCTTGTCTGTATTGTGGTGGTTTTTGGGGCTAGTCGTATTGCCGCTATGGGCGGTACAACGGGCAGAGGTTCGTTTTCCTGAAACAAAACGGCGATTGCTGATATCAAAATGCTTGAGTTTGAGTGCATCGGTGCTGATTCTAGTCGTAATCGCTGGGGTGTATTACAAAGATTATGCTTCGTTGCTGCGTAACCATAGCGAAGTAAAATCATTGATTAACCCGACAAGCTACACCAGTGCCGGATTTCGGGTGCTCAAGAACCGGTGGTATGAATCAAGGGTTCCATTCACTCAAATCGGTACCGATGCGGTGAATCTGAATGCCGGTAACACGTCGCGGAATGTGATGGTACTGGTTGTCGGGGAGACCGCTAGGGCCTCAAATTATGCCCTCAACGGGTATTCACGCAATACCAATCCTTTTTTAATCCACGAAGATGTTCACGCGTTTCGTCAGGTCGTGTCATGCGGGACTGCCACTGCGGTTTCATTGCCTTGCATGTTTTCCAATATGCGCCAAGAAGAATATAGTGCTGCTCTTGCCCGGCGACAGGAAGGGTTGTTGGATGTACTGCAGCATGCCGGAATTGATGTGCTGTGGAAAGACAACAACAGTGGCAGTAAAGGGGTCTCGGATCGGGTGAGGCATATTCAGATCACACCGGATCAGGATGCTGCCCTCTGTCCTAACGGGATATGCTTTGATGGTATCTTACTGAAAAATATGGATAAGGAGCTGGCAGCACTGAAAGGTGACGGTATTATTGTTTTGCACCTTTTAGGCAGTCACGGTCCAACTTATTACCAGCGTTATCCGGAGTCGTTTGAAGTGTACAAACCCGTATGTCGAAGCAGCGAAATACAACATTGTTCGGCGGCAGCCCTGCTCAATACCTACGACAATACGTTGGTATACACCGATTACATTCTGAGCCAGGTCATTATCAAGCTAAAAAGGATGGGCGATACGGTGAACACCGCGATGCTTTATCTGTCTGACCATGGGGAATCGCTGGGCGAAAAGGGCATTTATTTGCATGGAATGCCTTATACTATCGCTCCGGAAACTCAAACCCGAGTGCCGATGATTACCTGGTTTTCAGCGTCGTATCAGCGGCAGCACAAGATAAACAGGGAATGCGTTAGCAGACTGGCCAGAAAAGCAGACTTGTCGCACGATAACCTGTTTCACACTGTACTGGGCATGATGCAGGTACAAACCCGTGAGTACGATGCTCATTTAGATATTTTTGCTATTTGTAAGGAATAACGTTCATCATGAAACCCGGAGCAACAGGCGTAAAAAGAATTTTTAATGCAGCAGGCTATTCGGCAAAAGGACTGATGGCAGCTTGGCGGCATGAAGAAGCCTTCCGATTGGAAGTAATGATTCTTGTGGCTGCCGTGGTGGTCAGCTGGTGGTTACCGGTGACCCCGATTGAGCGTCTGGCTATGATTGCCAGCGTCGTGCTGGTCATAATTGTGGAGCTGCTGAACTCCGCCATTGAAGCGGTGGTCGATCGCATCAGTGATGAATACCATGAGCTGTCAGGTCGGGCGAAAGATATTGGCTCTGCGGCGGTGATGGTCAGCATGATTCTGTGCGGACTGACCTGGCTAGTGATTTTACTGTTCTGAAGCTGAGAAAGCTAACAGACAGTTTCTCGTTAACTTTTCCAGCAATAGCGCTCAATGACGAAAGGCTGCCTTCCGGCAGCCTTTTGTCTCTAAGTGGCTTATACGCTTCGTTTCGCCCAATGGCGTAGTGTGCGCGATATACCTCGCGACTACTCCTTAATGAGCGATCACCTTAGTAAACGATCACCTTAGTAAGTGATTCGCAATTAGCTACGAGAGATTGTCCATTGCTCGTCACAATCGCGGCAGACCAACGTGGCATCGCTGATGCTCTTGCTGGTGATATCCGTATTGGCAGAATCACACTTAGGGCAGTGAGTACGGGTCGGCGGACAATTAATGTCGACACACTGATTCTGGTTATCTTTCGTTTTCACCATAGGTTGGTTGCATTCTGGGCACAACATAAATAAACACTCCTTATCAAGCGGCTGACACCTTGTCAGCGATGCTTTTTCGTTATGTGTATTTTATTTTCCTGACTGGCGTTGGCAGGATGCTAAGCGACCAAAAGTGCGGAAAATAAAATACAGCGCCTTTATTATCACTCTTCATCCGGTATGACCACTTTCCGGGGGATGTGATTACCGGTTTGTTGATAAGCTTCATAAAAACGACAAAACAGAGGATTATGCTGCTATCCGTCTGGATATGCTTTGAATTTCACGTATTTTGTTCATGGTTAATTTCCCCTTGTGTCATCATAGTGTCTTGCTGATGTAACTTTACTGTCAACTGGTTGCATTACTTTGCCTGTTTTTTAACGAGGGTAAAGGATGTTGCCTCCACTACGTGCACTGGTTGCATTTGAAGCGGTTGCCCGGTTGGGTTCCATTGGTGCAGCGGCGCGCGAACTGCACGTTACCCAGGCCGCTGTCAGCCAACAGTTGAAGAGTCTGGAGCAGTTTCTCGGCTGTGAACTGTTCGAGCGCAGCCAGCGTGGCGTCAGCCTTACGTCGGCCGCTCAACAGTATTTGCCTGCGGTAACGGGATCCCTGCAACACCTCAGATTGCAAACGGAAATGCTCTTCGGTAAACAGCAGCCCGATGTCTTGCGGGTTAAAGCTAATCATTCTATCGGCCATAACTGGCTGATCCCCAAACTGAAAGATTTCACCACCAAGTTTCCTTTTATACGCCTCGATTTGTCGCTGGTGGACTGGCCATCCCGCGAACCGTGTATTGAGGCAGATGTGGAAATTACCAACGGATTTATCGACAGCAAACATACCCGGGCAGAGAAGCTGTTTCAGGAACAATGGCTGATGGTGTGTTCGCCGACCTTTAAAACACAGCACAGTGAGGCGCTGGCTCGTGGTGATGTGTCCAGCCTGCCGGCTATTCAGGTCAAAGGTTATGAAGAAAGTTGGATGCAGTGGCTGACACATCACAAGCGGGTAGCGGTGGTCCCTAACGTGCAGTTGGAGTTGAGCAATTCCCTGCACGGACTGGAAGCCGTCAAACAGGGGATTGGCATGATGCTAGTGCGCTCGTTAGTGGCGGAGCGGGATCTGCTGGCCGGAAGGGTGGTGCTGGCACTCGAAGGGGCAATGCCTTCTGAATCCGGCCATTATCTGATCACCCCTAATAAACGTGCGGCCAAAGTGAATTTTTTCTGTGACTGGCTGCATCAGCAAACCCAGGTCACGGAAGAAGCTCATCCCCTTACTTCGACTTATCTGTCGGGATATACCCCCTAAGAAAAACTTATGGCAGGCAAAGGAAAATATGACGCTGGTTCAAATATACCTGTCACAGAGCCTGCCTAGGATAGCCCTATCTCGACACAGAACGACTCGAATCATGAAACTTACGCTGCAAACATTTCAAAGCAATGCCAGAGTGCTTCATAGCAATGCCAGGGTGCTGCTGTTCATTGCCCCTCTGATGGTACCTTTGCTGGCATTCTGGATCATTCCTTTTGGCTGGAGCGTGTATATCAGCTTTACGGACTGGGATTATATTTCACCTGCCTATGATCTGGTTGGCATCGAAAATTACCAGTACATGCTGGAAGACGGCGACTTTCATCAGGCGCTGATGAACACATTCCTGTTTGCTTTGGGGGTAGTCATTCCGACCGTCGCGTTGGGATTGATGTTTGCCTTGCTGTTGCAGAAGAACTTTTCCGGCAGCCAGCTTTATCGGGCGGTCATTTTTTCTCCCTGGATCACCCCGACTGTCGCTATATCGATTGTCTGGTCGTGGGTGTTTGAGACCAAAGCCGGTCTGGCTAATTTGCTGCTGGCCAAATTGGGCATGGCACCCATTACCTGGCTGGAAAGCGGTGACAGCGCCATGATTGCAGTCATCATTGTCACCGTTTGGCAGGCCATCGGCTGGACCATGCTGTTTTACATTAGTGCGCTGAATAAGATTCCGGTTTCGCTCTATGAAGCGTCGTTGATTGATGGTTGCAGCCCGGTAACCCGTTTTTTCAAAATCACGCTGCCGCTGATTTCCCCCACCACGTTTTTTCTGGTGATCGTCAACATGATCACTGCGATTCAGGCCTTTGATCAGTTCCAGATCCTGACACAAGGTGGGCCGAGCGGCAGTACCCGCACCTTGCTTTATCTCTTCTACCAGCAGGCATTTGAGCAATATGACATGGGGCCGGCGGCGGCTACGTCGTTAATTATCCTGCTGATAACTGGGGTGCTGACACTGGTTAACACCATTATGGGTAAACGCTGGGTGTATTACTGAGGAATTCGCGATGGTTATGCAATCGACATTTGAATCTAAGCCTTTTGAATCTAAGCCTTTTGAAAATAAGCCACTTGAACAGGGCACCCCATCGGCTGACACGGCAGCCACGAAGCGACTGTGCTCATCTTGGCGGGCAGCAGGCATAACAGCGGTAAAGCATGTGTTTCTCTCGTTGTCCGGCATTGTGATGGTTTTTCCCTTCATCTGGATGCTGTCCGGTTCAATGAAATCGAATGACGAGATATTTGCCAATCCTCTCAACATCATTCCGGCTCAGATCCGCTGGGAAACATTTTCCGAAACATTCGCGCTGGCGCCTTTCGGGCAGTACATCTTCAACAGTTTTTCGGTCGCATTGATGACCACTTTACTGGTACTGGTCACCTCTTCGATGTTTGCCTATGCCATTACGCAGTTGCGGTTTAGAGCCCGTGGTGTGCTCTATGTCGTGGTGATGGCCTGCTACATGCTGCCGGGGGCGGTGACATATATCCCATCCTATATCACGCTGGCGCGCATGGGGCTGCTCGACAGCCATACCGGGCTGGTACTGTCCAATGCAGCCAGTGTGTTCGGGGTGTTTTATCTGCGTCAGGTCTTTCTGAAAATTCATCCGTCGCTGGTTGAAGCTGCGCGTATAGACGGTGCCGGGGAGCTGAAAATTCTGTGGGCTATCGTGTTGCCGCAGTGTAAGGCAGCACTCGCGACCTTGTTCCTCATCACGTTTATTACCAACTACAACAGCTACATGTGGCCGAGCTTAGTGATCACCTCGCAGGAGCTTCACCTGATCGCTACAGGTATCCGTCAGTTCTTTATTGCTGAAGGGAACTATGGCCTTAACTGGTCGCAAATTATGGCTGCCAGCACGATTGCGGTGTTGCCGCTGCTGATCCTGTTCATGATTTGTCAAAGAACAATTTTGTCCGGCATTGCCGATAATGGTGTGAAAGAGTAAATGGATATGAAACTGAAAACACTCGCAATTGTATGTGCAGGCTACGCAACCGGCTCACTGACTTTAGCAGGCAGTGCCATGGCGCAAACGGAAGTCAATTTCTGGTACTCCGGTGGAACCAAGCCGCAGCAAATGATGGCCAAGCTGATTGATGAATTTAACAACAGTCAGGATGAATACGTTATTAAAGGTGCGTTACAGGGTAACTACAAAGAGACCTACCAGAAACTACAGGCCGGGATGGCATCAAAAACGGCACCGGAATTTGTGCTGCTGAACTCGGTGCAGGCGGAATCTATGGCTGGCCGAGAGCTCGTTCGCGATCTGCGCCCGTTTATGGATGCTTCATTCAACTTTGAGGATTTCATTCCGGCGTTTCGTCAGCAGGTGACATACCCAGACGGGACGGTCTACGGGCTGCCGGCCTACGGAACGACCCAGGTGTTCTACTACAACAAAGCTAAGCTGGCTGAACACGGCTTTACGGAGGCCGATCTCTCCACTTGGCAGGGCGTAGCTAAAGTCGCGGCTAAAGTGGCTGAGAAAGATGGCAAAGGGAAAACTACCTACTACGGCTGGGAGCCAATGTGGGGTAAAGACAACCTGATGGATGCCGCTTTTTCTAACGGCGCAAAAGTGATCAGAGATGACGGCAAAACGGTGCTGATTGACTCGCCGGAGTGGGTTGAAGTGTGGGAAAGCTTCCGTAAGTGGATTCACGAAGACAAGACCATGCGCATTCATCACGGTGGTCAGGGTTGGGAATACTGGTATAAAACGATCGACGATGTGATGAAAGGCCGCGCGTTGGGCTATACCGGATCTTCCGGTGATCAGGGGGATCTTGATTTCACCCAACTGGCAGCAACCACACAGCCGGGCTGGGGGTCACATCCTGCCGCTCCTCAGGCGGGCGCGCAGATTTTTGTGATGCCGACCGGCACCGATGAGAAAGCCGCAAAGGGGGCGTTTGAGTTTATGAACTTCTACACCAATGCGCTGAATACGGCACGTTGGTCAATGTTTACCGGTTATATCCCGGTACGTGAAAGCGTGAAAAATGTGGATGAATATCAGACCTACACGAAGAAAAATCCGCAGGCGCTGATCCCGCTGAAACAAGCGGCGACAGCCAGCATGGACTTCTTGGATCCGACAAACGGCAAGATCATGGATGCGTTGGCTATCGCGGCTGATCAGGTGCAAATCGAGAATATTCCAGCTGAAAAAGCCCTGAAGCAGGCTGCAAAACGTGCACAGCGTGCGTTGGATCGGGCGAATCGTTCTTAGCCGTAATCACGACCTCTTAATACAAAGAGCTCTCACGAAGATCTACCAAACAAACCGGTAGTAAGGCTTGTCTGTTCGAGGCAATGCCTTGCTGCCGGGCGCTCTGTGACCATCCTGTTGAATGAGAAATGATGATGCTGAATTTTTCCGGTGAACTGACCTTTGGCCGCCGTATCGAAACGTTTGAGGTACCTGAAGGTACGACAGCGATTTCCCTCAGAGGAACTACGGTAAAAAAAGGGTTTCTTTACGCCTACCTGTTTGATGCCAACCAGCACCTGCGTGCCGGAATTCTGTGGATGAAGCCAGAAAAAGACGTAGTGATTACCCATGATTCCGCCTCGTTGGGCGGCTTGGCGGGGGAGTTGCCCGCTGGTACCTGGTCACTTCACTTGTACAATCTGGAGGGGGAAGATCGCTCTCATAAACCGATGCAGTACCAGGCCGACATCCGGTTTGATGTTGCGCCGGTGATGATGGGGTTGCCAACGGTACCGAATTTGCAACCGGATAACCGGATTGCGTTTGATTACAGTGCGCTAAAAAAACCGGCGGCAGGCTGGTACAAAGGGGACTTGCACGCTCATACCCTGCTGTCGGACGGGCACCATACGCTGGAAGCCGCAGCCGCAATCATTGAAACGCAGGAACTGGATTTTATGTTCCTGACCGAGCATAACCTTTGCCACCCGGCGTTGCCGGATAGCGAACACACACTGATTCTGCCGGGTGTCGAAATCACGACGGACAAAGGTCATTTCAATGTGCATGGTCCATGTCGGGGATTGGCGATGTTTGAGGCCAAACACGCCAGTGCTGACTTGATTGAGCAGGGCATTGCCATGGCAGGAAAGAACATCCCAGGCGCGTCCAGCCACCTTGGGAACATCAGCATTAACCATCCGATGATGAAACCCTGGCATTGGCAATATGCCGACATGCCGCTGGCGCAGGTCGATACGATGGAAATTTGTTGCGATCCGACCTGGTCGACGTCACCGGCTTCCACTGAGCAGGCACTTGAAGTGTTAACGGCTATGTGGCAGTGCGGTCACCGGATTTACGGCGTCGGCGGCAGCGATTCACACCTTGAACCACACGAGCGTAACCCCAAAGCGACAGCACCGTCGATTTACGGTGATCCGGCGACATACGTGTTTTCACATGGCCTGAGTGGTGAAGGCATTTTGGCGGGACTGCGTAACGGGCATGTGTACCTGGAACGTCAATGCGGGCTGGTGGTCAGTATTAATCTTGGTAGCGTGCTGCCGGGGCAGGATGTCGGCGACAGCGTCGTGCATTTTCAGCTGACGGTGAAGGACAAGGTGAATGACTATTACGCGGAATTTATCGCGGACGGTGACGTCATCGCCCGCCAGGCATTACAACCGGAAGGAAGCGGGCTCAAGACCGAGGTTGACGTCGAGATGGCACGCTATCACTGGCTGCGGGTGGATATTCGCCGCGGGACTGTGCCCAGCGATACGCAGCTGAGCCGCGGTGAACGTGGGGAATTTGAAGGGCTGATTAATCCCGTTTTCAACGGCCAGCACGTTCTCTTTGCTGAGCCAGTGGTGACTACCTGGGGGGAACTGATGGCCAGCGACAGCATGGCTGCTATCAAGCAGGCAAATCATCTGGCCACTCAACAGAGTACGCAGAGTAAACAGCAGAAAGTCAAAGGCGTGTTGTTTGATAAAGACGGCACCCTGCTGGAGTTTCATCACATGTGGCTCAAGGTGGCGCAGGGGGTTGTCAACGCGTTGTTGGCGGCGTACCCGGCCCGCAGTGACATAACCGATGAAAAAAACAATGCAGATACTGATGATGCATCAAGCGACGTGACGGCGCAAAGCCTGCTGACAGCAATCGGCGTGTTCGGTGAACGGGTCGATAACCATGGTTTGCTGGCATCGAACCCGGTCGAAGACACTGCCGATGCCTGGTATGCCATGTTACAACCTTCCTGCTCTCGTGACGCTTTTACGTGTCAGGTGAAAACCTTGTTTAATCAGCAAGTCGAAGCGCAGCCAGAGCTGATACAGGCTCTGCCGGGGATTGAAGAATCGCTCATTAAACTGAAACAAATGGGCTATAAGCTGGGAATCGCCACCGCTGATACCAAAGCCGCCACGCTGTACTCCTTAGAGCAATCTGGTCTGCTGGGATTGTTTGACTTCATTGGTTACTCCGACGGCGATATTGCCCCGAAACCCGCGCCAGCGTTAATGAATGCGTTTTGTGCCCATTGTGATCTGACGCCGGATCAGGTGGTGATGTTCGGCGATACCGTGTCTGACATGGTATTCGGCCGCAATGCCGGTGCCCGACGGATTGGCGTGCTGACCGGAACCGCGACCGAGGAAGAATTACGCCCTTACGCCGATTTTGTCCTCCATTCAGTGGCAGACTTTTCACCCAGCCTGCTTGAAACGGCGTAAGCCGTGATGCATCGGCTCCAATGGCTCTATGTGCAAGCCTAAGGCCAGTTGGGGCTGACAACATGAAAAACAGAACAGAGACGGAAAATAAACATGGCTGAAGTAGTGCTTCGGGACGTAGCAAAAACCTACCCGAACGGATTTAAAGCAGTGAAGGGCATCGACCTGACGATCAAAGAAGGCGAGTTTATGGTCTTTGTCGGGCCGTCAGGGTGTGCCAAATCAACCACATTGCGCATGATCGCCGGTCTGGAAGAGATTTCCGGTGGCGATATCCTGATTGGCGACAAACGGGTGAACGATTTGCCGCCAAAAGATCGGGGGATTGCGATGGTGTTTCAGAACTATGCTCTGTATCCGCATATGTCGGTGTACGACAACATGGCCTTTGGCCTGAGGCAGCAAAAGCTGGATAAGCACGACATAGACAGTCGGATCCGAGAGGCTGCAGAGACGTTGGAAATCAGCCATTTGCTGGAGAATAAACCGGGTGAAATGTCTGGTGGCCAGCGGCAGCGGGTTGCGCTGGGACGGGCAATGGTTCGGAAACCGGATGTTTTCCTGTTCGATGAGCCATTGTCTAATCTTGACGCTAAATTGCGGGTGTCCACTCGGGTCAGTATTGCTCAGTTGCACAATGATCTGAAAGCGGAAGGGCAGACGGCCACCATGATTTATGTCACGCACGATCAGGTTGAAGCCATGACTCTTGGCGATCGTATCTGCGTGCTTAATCAGGGAACAATCATGCAGGTGGACACGCCCATGAACCTGTATCGTTACCCGGCCAACAAGTTTGTCGCCGGGTTCATTGGTTCACCGGCGATGAATCTGGTGAAAGCCAGAGTGCAGGCAGAATCCGGTATGACATTTATCGAGCTGGAAAATGGCATGAAATTACCGCTTCCTGCGGACAAAGCACAACAAGTTACGCATAAATTAGGGCATCAGATCTGGTTTGGGTTGCGACCGGAGCACATTCATGTCGTCAGTATGTCTGAGAATGATTTGAATGATGCAACGGTGCCGGATGTCAATCCACGCGAAAAGGCGCCCCAGAGCCAGAAATTGCACCGTATCGATGTTGTTGAGTCGATGGGCAATGAACTGTACCTGTATTTTCAGGCCGGTGACGATAAGCTGGTGGCCAGGATCCCGTTTGATCCGGCGCAGGACATCCGCCATGGCGACAACAGACTGATGCAATTTGATATGAATCATTGCCATCTGTTTGATATCGACACCGAGCAGGCTTTGTTGCTTGGCTGATAGGCATCTGGCTGATTAACGAATCAGTTCGGTACTTATCTCGTAGGATGATTTCTATCAGGGCGTTTGTTTATCGGGTGGTCTCATGTGCCAGATCCGGCTCACCACATTGGGCGAGAATCTCTGCCCGGGCTCGGTTTCTCAGGGTCAGGACGGCATGCCAGTCTTCCCCGTTCGGATAAATCGGTTGGCCGATGATGACGTCGATTGCGCTGCGCCGCGGAAATAATGACTGGTCACGCAGCATGGATCGGGTGCCGCGCAGCGTAACAGGGATCACGGGCAGTTGCTTGTCCACCGCAATCTGAAACGCGCCGAGATGGAAATCATGCAGCCCAGCCATGCGGTAAAGGGTGCCTTCTGGAAAAATGGTCAGGGGGCTGGGGCGCATGGAGGCCTCGGACAGCTTCTGGCTGTCACTCAGGCTTTTTTCGGTATCAAACCGTTCAACGAAGTGAGTGCCCAGCTTTTCCAGAAAAATACGGGCGAAGATATTCCCCAGTAATTCCGACTTGGCCACAAACTGTAATTCGCGGTCTGTCGCTGCAATCACCATGATACCGTCGAGATAGCTGGCGTGATTGACCACCAGAATACCGGATGTGCCTTTCGGTGGCAGGTGAGATTTGCCCTGCACCGTAAACGGCGTCGCGGTTAGCCAAAGCAGAGTACGCGCGCCCCAGCGGGTGACCTGCCAGGCGAGGTGGCTTGGCAGCAGGGCAACCAGCAACCACACCGGCGGAGCCAGTAATCCCAGTATCAGCCACATATAGCCGGCAAACAGGTAACTTTTTGCCTGACGAACAAACTGGTTCAGGGTCGGCTGCATACCCGCCACCGCAACCCGAAGGGTCTGCCACCAGACGGAACGCTGTGGGGCATTGAGTGTGCCGGTGTCATACAGATGGCGGCAGGAAGAGCGGCGGATTTTACCGCTGGAGGTTTTCGGGACGGTATGGGGCGAGCACAAGGCAATATCGTCAACGGGAATGCCCAGTACCTCCTGAGCCGCGGCCTGAATCCGGTTACGAAGCGCCGTTTTATCCTCTTCCGTGCGCAAGTTCGTTTCGGCCAGCACAATCAGTTGCTCTGTGCCGTTTCGGGTGTTGGTATGAGCAAATGCTGCCACACATCCTTTGCGTACCCCGGGTAGCTGGCTGACGGCAGCTTCCAGCTCATGGGGATAAATGTTACGACCGGCTTTGATGATGATGTCTTTGCAGCGTCCGGTCAGAAACAGTTCTCCGTCGATGGTCAGGCCGCGGTCGCCGGTCCTCAGCCAGTCCTGGTGATATAACTCTTGCGTTTTTTCCGGTGAGCGGTAATAGCCCTGCGTGGATGACGGTCCTTTAAATTCCAGCTCTCCTTCCTGGCGTTCCGGCAGCTCCCGCCCTTGGCTGTCAACAATCCGGATCTGGTGCCCCGGTAACGGATGGCCCAATCCGATTAAGGGCAGGCTATCGGCAAAGGCATGATCGGGGTGAGGTGTCGGGCTGGTGTGAGGCGTTGAGCCAGGTTGGTGTTGAGGCTTCTCTGGTTTGTTGGATGTTACCGCGATGGCTTGCCCGGTGCGAAAAAAGGTATCGCGGTCAATATATTCCACCCGTGGGGCTCGGGGTTGCATCGGGAAGGTCAGCCCGACGGTAGATTCTGCCAGTCCGTAAACCGGCGCCATCGCTTCCGGGCGAAAACCGTACTGGGCAAAGCGTTCGGTAAAGCGGGCCATGGTATCGGCACTGATGGGTTCGGCACCGTTCCAGGCCCGGCGCAAACTGCTGAGATCCAACCCTTGCAGATCACGCTCATCGATTTTGTTGACGCACAGTTCATAGGCAAAATTCGGGGCGGCTGACAGGGTGCCTTTGTGATGGTGGATCGCCCACAACCAGCGCTGCGGTTTGGCCAGGAACAACAGCGGCGACATAATAACCAGCGGAATGGCATGGTAGAGACTGCCAAACCAGGCTCCGATAAGTCCCATGTCGTGATAGACCGGCAGCCAGCTGATAAACACGTCATCAGGCGTCGCGCCGACGGCCTTGCCCATGGCCCGGACGTTGGTCAGCAGGTTGCGATGTGTCAGGGTGACGCCTTTCGGAGTGCCGGTACTGCCGGAGGTATACTGTAAAAACGCGATATCATCTGCTTTGGCTTGCCCGACATGCACATAGTCTTGATCGGGGGCGATTTCATCCGGTGTCACGATGTGTTCAATGCTGGTTGCCTGCATGCGCAGCAGCTGGGATAGCGGTTTGGCTTCGTTGACGGTGATCAGCATACGCGCGTCTGCATTCTGCAAGATTTTAGCATGGCGCATCAGGTGATCTTCCAGCTGAGATGGCCGTGCCGGCGGATATATCGGCACCGGAATTGCCCGTGCGTACAAGATGCCGTAAAAGCAGAAAAAATACTCGTTGCAGGTTGGCAGCATAATGGCAACGGTATGCCCCGGCTCTATCCCCGCCGCCAGCAGCCCCTGCGCGATTTTTCGCGCACGTTCATGAAGCACCTGATAACTGATGATTTCCACGTCATCGGCATTTTGGTAGACATACAGGTGAGGGCGATCCGGATGATGCTGCACATGCCAGTCCAGTAGCTCCTGCAAGGTTTCCACTTGTTCCGGGGCTTTTTCTGCTTTTTCCAGATGAATTTCGCCAATATTGGCTTTTACTGCACTGGGAGCCTGGAGGGCACTGAACACTTCGTTAAGGAGATCGCGCGGGGTTTCTATGGTCGCCAGTGCCTGATCAGACAAAGGCACGGCAAAGCAGACTTCTGTACGCTGGATGAGCTCAGCCCGGATTAAACTGTCAAAACCCAGATCGCTGTCCAACTGACTGTCCAGCTGTATCTCGGGTAAGGCCGATGTGCCTTGATTGGCTTCACTGGCCAGTTGTTCGATGAGTGCCAGCAACTGTTGGGCAGCCTGTTTAGGATCCAGTTCCGCAGTCGAATGGGGGATATGGCTGTCCGGCATCGTGCACACCCTGCAAATGGTATTTGATTTCAATTATCTGCCTACAAGTGTAGACAACAGAAGGAAAAATGCAGGAACGGACGGTGATGGCTACAGAAAGTCGCAATGACAGAGTAGGGATTTTACAGTGTAAAACCCCTACCAACTGCGTGTCTGTTGGATAATTACCACGGCAGACATGACATGATAAATGATGCCAAGCGAAGACAAGTGAATGGGTTACAATTTCGCTCTTATGCTTCTTTCACAATGCGGTTACGGCCACTGGATTTGGCACTGTACAGGCAGGCATCAGCACGTTGGATAAGTTCATGAATCCCGGTTTCAGCGTGTACCACACCCAGGCTGATGCTGTAACGGATTGGGTTGCCGAGAATAGTGAGTTCCGTGTTGGCAATGTCTTCGCGCAGAATATCCAGCCGACGCTCAAAAATTTCGGCGGAGTTGCCATATAAAATGCAGAACTCTTCGCCACCGAAGCGGGCGACCAATGCATCCGGGAAATAAGCTTCCAGCCGTTTGGCCAGCTCAATTAGTACCATGTCGCCAATGTGGTGGCCATAGGTGTCGTTAAGACCTTTGAAGTTATCAATATCCAGCAGCGCCAGACAGCGCGGCCCGCTGTGCTTCTTGACCTGCGGGTGTTCAAAGAAATAGCGGCGGTTCCATGTCTGGGTCAGGTAGTCTTTGTTGGCCATCTGGAACAGGTTGCGCTCTGAGTCCATGATGTTCAGCGTACTGTGAAGACGGCAATAGAACTCTTCCTGATTAAAGGGTTTTTTCAGGAAATCATTGGCACCGGCTTTCAGAAATTTAGCGGTCAGGGCATTTTCATCGCTGGCGGATAACCCGATGATGGCCATCTGCCCCGGTCGAAATCTGCGGCGCAGTTCTTTCACCAGGCTGACTCCATCCCGTTCAGGCATGCTGTAATCCGTGATCACCAGCGAGATTCCTTTTTCCTGTTCAATCAATGCCAGAGCCTGATTGACATTACTTGCTTCCAGCACCGTCAGATATTGGCGCTCAAGCAGACTGCGCGTGTATTTACGGGCGGTAGCGGAATCATCCACGACCAGAGCTTTATGGCCCGCATTGTGTTCCAGGCGCTTGAGAATTGGAATGATACTGCTAATACAGGTTGGGCTGTCCTTCGGGACATAATCGATGACGGTTTTAGCCAGCACCCTTTCACGCGTCAGTTCGTCCATCATGGCGGTGAGCACGATCACTTTCACGCCGACTGACAGGCAGACGTCAATGATTTCACCGTCCTGACCGTCCGGTAGGCAGTAGTCAAGAATGGCACAGAGAAAGTGGGTGCTTTCGTCAAGAATCCGTTCCGCTTCCGCGATGGTTTCAGCAATCACAGGCGTATAACCGGCTTGTCTTAGTTCGCTTTCAATGACTCGTCGAAATGGGCGGCTATCTTCTACGACTAATACTTTTTGCTCGTTTGCTTCAAAATTTGTCATGCCTGTTTAATATCGCGGATACACGGTCGCATTATTATGATTTATTTTATTTTTAGATACAAATAACAGTTTTGATAAAAGTGATTATTGCGCTGTGAAATGTATTTTCTGCCAATTTTCCTGGAATAAAATAACGGAAGATAATTCGGACAACACTCTCTGCTCTGTGACGTGAGTGATTGTTAGCAGAATAAAAGACCTGATCCGGTTGTTAGGCCGGTCGGTGTTTGCTGACTTTTTCACTACTGGCGTCTTAGTTAAAGTTATGATTTTTATGTTTTATTGTTGGGGTTTGTTTGGATTTTATATGCTTTTGAGGTCCAACATTCTCTGAACTTATTTATTGTCGCAAAGTGAACAAAAGCCGGGTAAATATTCCCCTATATTTTTAGCGATTTTCTTACGGCAATATTTTTGTCGTGAAAAAATACGGATTCAGAGAAAGATTATTGAGCTCATTCATGTTGATGAAATGCGTCTAATTGAGCGGGATTCATTCACGGCACGGCCTTTTTTCTAAAAAGTGTTGTGTCTGAATGAGAGTCAGAAAAGAGGTGAGCATTTTATTGCTTGTTATTTTGCCCTGTTTTTTCCGTACCTGTTTTTCCGTAACAGTAAATAACGTAAAGCGAACAGGTACCCTGGAAATGTGGGCGGTAGGTACCAAAAAGCCAGCCTAAAGGCTGGCTTTTGTATTATGAATTATAGTGTTGCCAGATTTGTTCGCACTGTTGGCTGCCATCGGCAGGCAGGGGTTTTTCAACCAGCCAGCGAATGGGGGATATAACCGGGCTGGTTGTAAAACGGACGGACGTTTCCAGGATCGCTGACAGAGGAACCGAAAAATCAAATTTCTCAAACTTACCGTATACCTTTATCGGCGTTTGCAGACTGAAAATCTGGGCGCGCTTCGATTGTGGTCGCAGGAAAAGAGAGAAATCACGGTTTGCGTAACTGGCATCAAATTCCCCCTGAACCTGAATCCGCGAGGTGTCCAGTAACATCTCTTTTTGCTTCAGCGCGCCCTGATTCACATCGATCGCTGCCGCGACACAATTGAGCACTGATGGGTCATTGTTGGTGAAGTTAGGGATGATCGCATCGGTCAGGCTGACTGCCCAAAGGTCAATCAAATCGGCTTCTAACTGTTTTGGCCACGCTGCAACGCCGATGTGTCCGCTGGCATTGTTCATCAGGGTGTCCGGAGAATTGGCCAGACTGCTCAGGCGAAACTGAGTGCTCAGTTTGCCATACATACCACTGTCCGGTGCCAGACGACGGGCCAGAATACCGTAATCGAAGTTGTCTATGTTGCCATTCAGGCGGATGTCAAACATCTCGTCTTTTGCTTTGATTTGACTATCGAGCTGAATATTCCCGCCCGGTAACTGAACGAACATCGGTTTGAGTGTAAACAGGCCATTTTCCAGCGTCCAAGCCAGCTGACCGGCACCCAGCCAGTCTTTTCCGGAACGAACTTCGCCCACATTAAGGTTAAATTGCGCATTGAATTTATCGAGTCCCTCCGGGCTGATGAACGGGGTCGTCATGGCCGTGCCTTCATTGTCTTCAGTGGCGCTGGTATCGCTGGTTTTCCCTTTCGCGGCAGTCTGCTGTGCCGTGTCTTTTTCCGTCACAGGAACCCCGGCTTTTGCCCATGCGGCCCAGTCACCCACTTTAAAGTCATCCAACTGTATAAACGGGGCTTTCAGCGCTAATTCAAGACGCGGACGGGAACCGGCTTTCAGCGGTGGGAGAAAGGCTCCCTGACCGGTCAGCGAACTTTTGTTTACCTGTACCAGCAGGTCACGCAGATGGTAACCCACGGCATCCAGATCCAGCTGAGCTGTCACATTGACCGGACCGTAAGGCGGCATGTCGATGCTGGTGAAAGGCTCCAATCTATCCAGATTCGGCAGTGAAGCGTCAAATGTCAGTGACAGCTCCCGAGGGTTGATCGGCAGCGCAAGGTGGGAGCGGGCATTGAATGCCATGTCACCCAGCGAAGCGCGTACAGTAACCAGCAGTTTTTCCCGACCATCGTTGACTGCCTTCAGCGACAGCGAATCCAGGCTGAAGCTGGCAACTTGTCCGGCCGCCATGCCACTCAGGGTCAGGCGGGTTTGGGTGTCCGGCCCGGTGACAAAGTGGCCTCGGTCGAGTTTCACCGCCAGCGCTTTACCGGTGTAGCTATCAGCAATGCTTGCGCGACCGCCGCTCAGCTCGGCGCTGACTTGTGCATGCTCCATCAATTCGAGTACGGTGCGGCCTTCCAGGCTGACAGCCAGACGGGCTTGTGCCAGGTGCATATCAAACGAATCAGTGATGTTAAACTGGTGCAGAATGGTACCGATATCCGGATTGTTGACGGCCAGATTGAGCTGGGCATCGATATTGGCGGCATTGATGCCAAAGGCGATGTCCCCTTTATACAGGCTGCCGGCGTAGCGAGCCTGAATCGGCGCCGCTGCCATACGTCCGTTGCGGACTTTGCCACTGAATGACAAGGCGTCCATTTTCTGATTGGCCCATTTTAAGGTATCAACACTGACGTTTAGATCGGCATCAGCAATCACCATCGCCTCTCCCAGCAGGGGAACATCCAGATTGACCCCTTGGGTTGGGACGGTCTGCTCTACTTCAGGCAGGGAATCATCATTTATAAACTGGCCGAATTGGGTAAAGTCCAGCTGTCTGAAACGCGCGTCAAGGGCCAGGAAGGGGCGCTGTTCATCCGGTTTCCAGCGCAGACTGACATTGCCCCGGCTTTTGAGCAGGGTCAGATCGGGCATGGCCAGGTTGATCCAGCCTTCACGATAATCCATTTTGCCGCTGAAACGTACCGGGCCGCTGATCTGGGACTGTGTGCCCAACCACGGGCTTAACCGGGCGGCATCCGGGCTGTTGACGTTCAGATTCAGCCAACTGCCGTCACGCCAGCGGGACTGTTTCAGCAAACCGTCTGCCCGTACTGTCACTGCCGGACTGTTGATTTCCAGCTGTGCCGGCCAGTCGCGTTCAGCAAGCACATCACCCAGTGTGCCCCCTTGTGCCTGAATGCGAGTGGGCAGTCCCATCAGCTGACCATCAAGTGTTGACGAAAACGGCAGGTTCATACCGGCTTCCAGTCGGGCCGTCGCTATGCTGAAGCTGGCGCTTTCGCCCCATTTGACCAGCGCTTCATCAATAGCCAGACCGACCTTGGCGTTGTCCAGCCATTCGCTCAGTTTGGTGCCTTGAGTGTCAACCGATAATGCGGCATGTTTCAGAGTACCGCTGGCGTGCGGGATCCCAGTCAGCCATTGCGCCATTTCCCCCAGCGGAGAATTGTCTGCACCCAGTGTAATTGCCAGTGTCGAGGTCCAGTCGGTAGCATCCAGTGTGGCCTGTCCCCGGAACGGCACCTCGGCAATATCCGCGGTCATTGGCGCTGACAAAAGGCCGTCTTTTCCATTCACAGACAGCGACAGGTTTTCGACTGAGGTCCCCAGCCCTTTTACTTCATGGATGTTGAGATCCAGCCGGGTGGAAGTGTTAACTAGCCATTGCTCAAGCGCCCGCTGCAATGGAGATTGCTGAGGGGCAGAAGCATAGGTGCGCATCATCGGCTCTGGCTCCGGGGCCAGCCACGGACGCAGATCAATCAGCGGTACGGTGAGCTCACCGTCAATGGTGGTGTGATCGCCAAGAGTGACAGCCAAAAAGCCCTGTCCCTGCGTGACCGGACTGTCAATGTTCAGGTCGTTGATTGCCAGTCGCTCTGAAGAGCCTTTCAGCGACGCCGTTACGGTCAGCGGCGCGGCTGGTTTGACGTCCAGCCCCAGCAATGCGTTAACAGGGCCGGTATCACGCCAGTGCAGGCGGATATCGGCCTGAGAATCTCCGCTGTGCCAAGGTACAATATCGGCATCAACCGTCAGGGAGGCACCGGCCAACTCACCGTTGACCTGCAACCTGCCTTGCTGTTGATTGAGCAGTTGTAGCAGATCGCCACGCAGATCAAGCTGATATGCTTGTCCCATGACCGCGCCCTGGGCCAGCAGCTGCCATGCGCTGTCGTCCTGATTCAGAGAAAGGGTTTCCAGATAGCTGTCGTAGAACAGGTTTTCCTGGCGGTCCTGATAAATCAGCGAGATATTTTTGGCTGAAATCTTATCACTCAGGGTGAGATGTAGTCCGGCAGATGTAGAGTCTGGTGTTGTATGAGGTGCTGGCTGGGATACAGGTTGAGCTGCGGCGATCCCGTTGCCGAGTAACCAGTTCGCATGCCCGTCTGCGTCTTTCCCCAATTGGACCTGGATGTCTTCCAGCTCCAGATAATCTACCGCCAGCGTACCGGTCAGCAGTGGAAGCAAGTTGACCCGGGCGTTGAGCTTGCCCGATTGCAGCAATGGCTGCCATTGAAATGCCTCGGTGTTAGCAACAGAAATGGCTTCGAGCTGTATTTCCGGGCTGAATGAGAGCGCCAGGCGGATATCTCCCTCGATCCGGGTTTCCCGCGCCAGCGTATCGGTCAACCACTGACTGATTCTGGTTTTATGTGGGGTCAGATCGACGTCAATGCCGACGCTCAGCAGCGCAGTCAGCGCCACTGTCGGTGTCAGAACGCCAATACCAGTCCATTTGGCCCATTTCCTTAATTTAAACTTGCGTAAAAGGGTTTGCTTCTCTGGCGAATCGGCGTTGTTGTTCGTTTGAGCGTCAGAGGAAGATACTGGTTTTTTTGATTGCATAATTTTATGAAGGATGACGTTGGGTAAAGGCGCAGCGTTATCGCCGCAGCCGCTTACGAAGGCGTTCCCGAATGCTTGTGACGTTGACGTGAAACGCGTACAGATCACTGCCAATACCGTAATTTGGCGGCACCTTAACACAAATCAACGGGCAGTGGCAGGCAGGCCAACATATCTGACAGACACTTTGCTTTTTAGTTTCAGATGCGGGAGTTGCATAAGCGATTTTGCCCCTGTTGAGGAAAAAACGCGCTATTCCGGATCTGCTCGGGCAGCACTGCTTGGACAGTAATTAAAACAGGGTGAAGCAGCCTGACTGCAGAGGATTTAGGCAGTGTGAAGAGGGCTGCGCGATGGGGTGGCTTGGAGAAGGCTGATGAAGAATGCGCGCAGCCAGTCAGTGATTGAAGTATGGAATCAGCATGATTGATGTTTTTTATGATTTTCAATCATTTGTGTCTGAGGTTGGGTTTATCTAAACTTGAGTTTTCAGGATCCTTTTCGTCTTGTTAACCTTTCGCTTGTGAAGGGAAGATTAACGTTTGCACCAGCCCTTTGCTCTCCGACTATTGGGTAACAGGAAAATAGTATGACGACACACCCGCCTTCTATTCTGACCATCCACGCTTTAGCCGCTGGGCGAGGGAGCGGAACGTCCGATACGCTGAACGCATCATTGCACCTCGGCCAGCATCTTGTGGTTTCCGGGCCATCGGGGTGTGGCAAAACCAGTCTGTTACAGGTGCTGGTGGGATTGCGTCCCGCACATGGGGGAACCGT
Source organism: Photobacterium sp. GSS17 (assembly GCF_028621875.1). Lineage (NCBI taxonomy): Bacteria > Pseudomonadati > Pseudomonadota > Gammaproteobacteria > Vibrionales > Vibrionaceae > Photobacterium > Photobacterium sp. GSS17. The sequence continues at coordinate 116,992 of NZ_CP117518.1, forward strand.
AACCTGGCAACAGCAGGTTGTTCAGGAATCCAATCTGCACTGGTGGCGGCAACAATTTTGCTATCTGCCGCAGGACCCGGTGATGGGGGCAATGTCGCTGATTGAAGCGTTGTTACTGCCGTGGCGGTTAGGCGCCTGCAGCCATACGTTGCCTGTGCGCGAGCAGTATCAGCCGTTGCTGCACAAGCTGGGTTTACATCATGATGACGAGACAGCGGTGACTCGCCTTTCCGGCGGTGAAAAACAGCGCCTCGCAATTGCCCGGGCAGTGCTGATGAACCGCCCCTTGTGGTTTATGGATGAGCCGACTTCCGCCCTGGATCCGAATAATCGCGACAACGTGCTGGCATTGTTGGCACAAGAGTCTGTCACGGTTGTATCTGTCTCACATGACCCGGCCTGGATAGCGTGCGCTGACCAGCAGTACACGATGCACGGTAATGATCACAAGGAACCGTAATGATCAAAAGGAGCCGTAATGATCAAAAGGAACCAATAGATCGGACCGCAAGCCAGGAAGGCACGTCAAGCAAGCTGAACATGAACAGTAAAGAAGAAGCAGTAAACAAATAGGGCGATAATGGGTAGTGCACTGACGCTCAGTCCGTGGGCATTGGCAGGATTTTATCTGCTTTGTCTTTTGCCTTTGGGGCTGTTCTATCGCTGGCAGTTGGGGTTAGGTAAAGACCTGCTGATGGCCTTGCTGAGAATGACGGTGCAGCTGTCGGTCGTGGGACTGTATTTGCAGGTTTTGTTCTCTTTTCAGCATCCCGGGCTTAATGCGCTCTGGTTGTCGGCCATGGTGCTGGTGGCCGCGGTAACAATTTGTCGCCGCTCGGGCGTTTCGCTCAGGCGGACAATGCCTGCAGTGATGGCTGGTCAGGTGGTGGCTCTGGGGATTGTACTGCCGCCGTTGCTGATTGGTGTTATCCAGACCAACCCCTGGTGGCAGGCTCAGTACCTGATCCCAATCTCGGGCATGCTGCTGGGTAACTGTCTGGCGGCCAATGTACTGGCGCTGGAGCGGTGGTACAGCCAACTCAGCGAGAATCACCGAGAGTACCAGTTCTATCTCGCGATGGGGGCGCCACACCCGGAACGGCCGTTTCACCGCATAGCCGTGAAAGCGGCACTGGCACCACAGCTGGCGTCTATGACAACCCTGGGTATTGTCAGCTTGCCGGGCATGATGACCGGCCAGATCCTGGGTGGCACCGAGCCGATGCTGGCAGTGAAATATCAGCTGGTCATCATGGTGGCGATCTTCATTTCTGCCACCTTGTCTGTCACAACCACACTGGCAGTTGCGGCGCGGTACGCGTTTGACCAATACGGCGCACTCAGGCTGTAACGTTAGCGGGCAGCGTATGTTCTTCTGACATTCGTCGATCGGTCTGCCACACTTAAAAATGCAGACTTTATTGACGATTGGCTGTTAAACAACCGGGACATTATTCGCGGAGGCAACCATGAACAGGCGGCGTTTCCTGGCAGTATTCACCCTCGCAGCATGTATGCTGGAATCGGTGGGGAACCGGTTTCGGACTGCCTTGGCGGCCGGTAAACTTCGTTTGACACCCTCGCAAACTGAAGGACCGTTTTATCCGGTGGAGGCTATTCCGCTTCGCGAGAATTTGATCCTGAATGCTGATGCGGTGAATGGTTCACCAATGTGGCTGAGTGGCCGGGTACTGAATACCGAGGGTGAGCCGCAGGCCGATTGTCGGGTGGAGATCTGGCAGTGTGATGGTGCAGGGATTTATCATCATCCGAACCAACCCGGTCAAGCGCGGGTTGACCCGTATTTCGCCGGTTTTGGTGCGGTGGTCACCGATGCGGAGGGAAGATACCGATTTTATGCCCTTTATCCGGTGCCATACACAGGAAGGCCGCCACATATTCACGTCAAAGTCTGGCGCGGTGAACGGGAATTACTGACGACACAATTATACCTTCGAGGTCAGACTGGCAACGAATGGTGGGGACGAAACCGCGATGAATTGCAGATGGATCCCAAACCCATTGCCTCCGGCTCACGAGACGCCGGACAAGGCATGGCGCAGATGGGCGCCGTGTTCAATTTTGTGGTGTAATGAGGTCAGGGCAGTGCCGGTTTGACTCATTCTTCAAAGGCCGAGGGTGAACAAGTTGCGTGGTTTTGCTTAAGGTATTTTTAAGGTATTAAGTACAAGCGTGCAACCTGTTCCTCGTTCTTCCTATCTTCCTTGCTCTTTCTGTGTTCCATGCTTTCCCTGCCGCCAGTTCTGTCTTTTAGCTGTTTCGCTCATCCGTATCTCCGGTTACCACATGGTCGGCCGTCAGTCGAAGGGGCGTCTGTTGTTTTGTTTTTCAGTCTATCGCTTCGCAAACCCGTTTTTGGCGATGGCGGCGCAGGTATGTTGACCACCTGACTGGCATCATCGGCACGACAATCAGCACGATGCCCACCAGAGTCAGCACATCCGGTATTTCATCAAACCACATCACTCCCATGACAGTGACAAACACCAGGCCTGAGTATTCGGCCAGAGCAATACGGTTTGCTTCCACACCTTTGTATGCCAGTACCACTAGGGCGTGATAACCGAGCACCAGCAGGTTAATCAACATGATCCAGCCCAGATGCGACCAGGAAATCGTACCCCATTCAGGTATCGCCAGAATGAAAGCCAGAGGCAGTGTCATTACCCCGGTCCAGAACAAGGTAGAAATTAACGGCTGATCGGTGGGTAAGCGACGAATCAGGATATTGCCTAATCCCATTGAGAGCGCGCACCCCAGTCCGGCCAGTGCTGCCCAGTGAAACTGTTCCGGCCGCAGGACAACCAGTACGCCGCCGAAGCCAACCAGCGTGGCGATGATCTGTTTCAGAGCCGGTCTCTCTCGTAATAAAACCACTGACAGCGGCAGCATCAGCAGTGGGCCGACGTAAAACATCGCATTAGCGGTCGCCAGCGGCAAATAGGTAATAGTGATCATCGCGCAGGCGCTGCCAAGCAAAATAAGCTGAGCCCGGGAAAATGTGATGAAGCAACGCCCTTGCATCCTTTGTGCGCGGGGAAGCCTCAGCCACAGCGGCAGCAGGATAAGGGTGCTGATAAGCTGCCGAATAAAAACATACTGAAATGTCGGTACTTCTCCGTTGAGAACTTTAAGCGAAACATCGGAAAAAGAGGCCAGCAAATTGGCAAGCACTAAAAGTGCAACCGCTCGGGAAATGGAATTCGACATTAAACTATGCCTGCAGAGGAAACGGCGATGCGCCAATAAACGTGGCGTCATTGTAGTGCAAATTTCAAAGTTGAAAAGGTGTTTTAAAAATTATTTTTCGATTTGGGGTTTTTATGATGGCACGCTAAAAAACAAACCCAGCTGACTCTCATAAGTGATAAGTCTGATTTGCCTGACAGGGTCCCAGCAAGTCACTGACTATACTGTCATTGGCTGACTGATAGGTTGGGGAAAAGGTGAAGGTGAGTCGGGTAAAGCACGTACTTTGTGTCATTGCTCCGCTTAGCACGGGGATGACGATGGTCCGGAAATACGGCAGATTTTTCGGCCGCACTCTCGTGGGAAGGATCAGGCCGCGGGCTTGGCAGCCTCTTTGGCTGTGGGCTTTGCTGCTCCTGTGGCTGATACTCGGTTGGCGACCGCTCACTGCGCATGCTGAAGAGGGCGGTGGCGGGCATTATCAGCCGGGAACCTTAACATCGGCCATTGACATGTTACCGCTGGTGACACCGGTTACCGCGCCCAGAGCTTCCCCGTTCAGTGTGCGTCTGGACAGCTTCGGCTATGACGGAAATATCGCCAAGCCAGAGCAGGCCGTCCCTGTGGGGGGCATGCTGGCGACCCGTCTCGATATTGATATGAAGGTGCTTGCCCTGAACCTGATGTGGAACCCTGGTCGGGAATTCGGTGATGGCTGGGCGTATGCTCTGGGACTGTCACTGCCTTATGTCTCGCTCGATGTCAGCGCAAATGTGGAGGATGACCCGGTTTCCGGGCGTACCGGGTTCCGACATGACAGTGAGGATGGTATCGGCGATGTTCTGTTGCTGCCGGTGATGCTATCGACTTCGGTGGCAGACGACTGGTATAGCGAATGGCGGCTTGGAATTTATATGCCGACCGGGCGCTATGAGGTGGGTCGTCTTGCCAATCCCGGCCGTAATTACTGGACGTTTTCCCCATCGGCTTCAGTGGTCTACCTGCAGCCAATGACCGGGCAGGAGTTTGTAGTCTCCGCCGGCATCGATGTGAACACGGAAAATGCAGAGACCCACTATCGCTCCGGGGTGCAGGGGCATCTGGAATCAACGCTGATTCAGCATGTGATGTTGCTGGGTGGCTTTACCGGAATCGGCCTGACCGGTTACTGGTATCAGCAACTCAGTGCTGACAGTGGCGACGGTGCCAGATTCGGGGATTTTAAGGGCATGGCGGCCGGAGTGGGACCAGTGCTGACCTATCGAAAGCAGTTTGCCAACTCGGAAATTGTGTCTGAGCTCAAATGGCTGAATGAGTTTACAACCCGTCGGCGGCCGGAAGGTAACACCTTCGCGTGGAAGCTGCGGGTTAATTTCTGAACCAACTTTTTTGCTCACTCTGCGTTAGCGCAAAGAAAAAAGATGTCGCTCAAAAACTATCTATCTCCCAAAATGAAAAAAGCAGGGCTGAGCCCTGCTTGGATTGTTGGCCATTTCGGAGACGTCGGCGGTTTTCACACTTTCGCTAAACGGCTTAGTTAAACGGCTTAGTTAAACGCCTTAGCCAAACGCTTGGTATTGGCCTGATAGCGGCAGCTTCTGCGAGAGATTAGCCCCACACCGCCACGTCTGGCGCAATCACCTGACTGCCCTGATAAATCAGGCCGTTGTCACGGTCTTTGCTGAGCAACAGTGGTCCGTCGATATCGACCCAGCGCGCTTGCTGCGCCAGCAGCATTGCCGGTGCCATTGCCAGCGACGTTCCAATCATGCAGCCGATCATAATGTCAAAACCCAGCGCCTGAGCGTCTTCCAGCAGTGCCAGCGCTTCGGTCATCCCACCGGTTTTATCCAGCTTGATATTGACGATCTGATAGCGTCCGACCAGTTCAGGCAGCGAACTGCGATCAATGCACGACTCATCCGCAGCAATCGGAATGATTGGGTCGATTTGCTCCAGCAAATGATCCTGACCCGGAGGCAGAGGCTGTTCAACCATTTCGACCCCCAGCTCGGCCAGTTTAGGCAGATAGTCTTTCAGTTGCTCCAGACTCCAGCCGGTATTGGCATCAATCACCAGTCGGGTGTTTGGCGCTGCGGCACGCACCGCTGCCACACGCTCGATGTCGCCTTCACGGCCCAGTTTGAGCTTGAGGATCGGACGGTCCTGATTCTGCGCTGCCATTGCGCCCATGTTTTCAGGCGTATCCAGCGACAGGGTGAAGACCGTGGTCACCGGTTGCGGCGCTTCACGGAACCCGGCCATTTGCCAGCCAGTGTGGCCTTTTTGCTTCGCTTCGAGCTCGAACAGGGCACAGTCAACCGCGTTGCGCGCACACCCGGCCGGCATCAGCGACAGGAGATCTTCACGGCTGGCGCCACGTTCTACGGCCTCGCGAGCCGCCTCAATGCCATCGGTGACGTTCGGGTAATCCGGTTCGAACACATCGCTGCGTTCACATTCCCCGCGTCCGACAATGCCGTTTTCCTCTATCTCAACGACCACCACTTCGCCATGCAGCATGGGATCCATTCGAGAGATAACGAAAGGCTGTTTCAGCGGCCACTTTTCAACGGTGACAGTCATCTTGCGCATCATCAGCCCTCCAGCACGTCAACAATTGCTGCCACGCCGGTGCGGACCGGATCCACTACGGGTACCCCAAATTTGGCCTGATAACGTTCAATGGCTTTCAATGCATCGTCTTCAGACAGTGATGACGTGTTGAGCGCGATACCGCCCAAACGGATGTTCGGGTTGGTGATGCGACCCAACGCCAGATTAGTTTCGATCAGCGTGTCAAAATCCGGCACTTCAAAGCCCGGCATTTCGTCCATCTGAATACGGCCTTCTTCGTGACACAGAATAATCACATCGGCTTGTGCACCGTGCAGCAGACCCAGGCTGACACCGGCATAAGCCGGGTGCAGCACCGAGCCCTGACCTTCGATAATATCCCAGTGATCGGCATCGTTGGCCGGGCTCAGTTGTTCAACCGAACCAGCAATAAAGTCAGAGACCACGGCATCGACCGGTACGCCGGAGCCTTCAATCAGGATCCCGGTCTGGCCGGTGGCACGGAAGGTCGCGTTGATGTTACGTGCGGCCATTTCCTTGTGGATCGCAAGTGCGGTAAACATTTTGCCAACACAGCAGTCGCTGCCTACTGTCAGCAGGCGCTTACCGCTGCGAGGCTGGCCTGTACCGCATTGCAGGGTTTTCGGCGGGTTACGGACGTCAAACATCCGGCGTCCGGTGCGGTTGGCCACCGCGACCAGATCTTCGATTTCGTTGAGGCGGATATGCAGGCCGCTGGCAATGTCCATACCGGCTTCCATCGCTTCAATCAGCAGCGGGATCCAGCTCTGGGGCAGGGTGCCGCCCATAGGGGCAAGACCCAGAATCAGGGTTTTGGCTCCGGCTTCTGCCGCGTCACGGATCGACATATCCGGCAGGCCAAGATCGGCTTTGGCATTGTCAAAACGGTTCTGCGCCAGGCATTTTTCCGGACGCCAATGGGCAACACCTTTCGCCACTTTGGCCATCAGCAGATCCTGAGCATCGCCCAGAAAAACCAGATACGGGGTTTTCAGTTCATTCATTGTCATGGTGTTGTCCTTCTGTCATTTATTCGCAGTGTTCCATCAGCATGTTTTCAAACCATGCCAAGGACGGTTGTTTTCAGGCTTCAATACATTCAGTACTGGGAGGATAAAAATCGTTGTAGATGTTCCGATTGCGGGTGGTTGAACAGCTGTTCCGGTGGCCCCTGTTCGGCAATTTTTCCCTGATGGAGGAAGATTACGTGCGTGGAGACATCACAGGCAAAGCGCATCTCGTGCGTCACCATAATCATGGTGCGGCCTTCTTTCGCCAGCTCGCGGATCACGAGCAGGACTTCACTGACCAGCTCCGGGTCCAGTGCCGATGTCGGTTCATCCAGCAAAATCACGTCCGGCTCCATCGCCAGCGCTCGAGCAATGGCGACGCGTTGTTTCTGGCCGCCGGACAGTTGATCCGGGTACATATGGCATTTTTCCAGCATGCCGACCCGATCCAGCAGTGACTTGGCCTGCTTCTCGACTTCGTCTTTGTCGCGTTTGAGCACACAGCATGGCCCCAGCATGACATTTTCCAGCACCGTCATGTGGCTCCACAGGTTGAACTGCTGGAACACCATGCCCAGATGGGCACGGGTACGCTCGATCTGGCGTTGCAGTGCCTTGTCGGCCTGACCGGCGGCCGCCTTGGACAGATCCAGCTCCTCGCCGTGTACCTGTAAAGTGCCGCTGTCAGGCATCTCCAGCAGGTTCAGACAGCGCAGGAAGGTGCTTTTGCCTGAGCCACTGGAACCAATAATGGTGATGACGTCATGCTTGCGGGCTGCCAGCGAGACGCCTTTCAGCACGTCGATATTGCCAAAGGCTTTGTGCAGATTGTCGGCCTGCAAGGCGATTTCAGCGGTATTAACGGACATGGGTAGCCTCCTTGGCTTGCAACGGTTGAGCTGTGGCTGATGTGGTCGTTTGTTGCATGCTTGGCTGTTGTGTGGCCGGTCGTGTGTCTGCCTGAGAGCTGGCCGGACGGCTCACAATATTCAGTCGCAAGTGACGCGTTAAGCGGTGTTCAATCCGGCGCCAGACCAGCACAAACAGCGTGGTGATTAGCAGATAGATCAGGGCGGCCCAGACGTAGACGGAAATATCAAATGTCTGTGAAAACGCACGCCGGGTTTGACCCATCAGATCCAGCAGTGTGATCACACTGGCAATCGCCCCGCCTTTGAGCATCAGGATGATTTCATTCCCGAGCGCCGGAAACGCGATCCGATAGGTGTGGGGCAGAATGATCTTGCGATACAACAGGTGCGGCGACATGCCCATAGCCACCCCGGCTTCCACTTCTCCGGGTGGAACCGCCTGTAACGCGCCGCGCAGAATCTCAATCTGGTATGCCGTGGAGTTCAGCGCAAAGGTAAACAGGGCGCAGTAAAACGGATCACGGAAAAACCACCACAATCCTGCCTCCATCAGTTCGGGACGAAACTGACCGGAGCCGTAATACACCAGAAACAGTTGCGCCAGCAGTGGGGTGCCTCGGAAAAACGATACATAAAGGCGTACCGGATACTGAAACAAGCCTTTTTTACTGCGGCGCAGCATTGCCAGTGGCAATGACAACAGCAAAGCAATCGCGACCGCAATAAAGGTCAGCTTCAGGGTCATGATGGCGCCATCAAGCAATTTGGGCCCGTAGCTGATTAACATCTCAAACATGGGTATATGTCCTTATCCGGTGCTATGAGGCGCGAATGCCGCGGTTAGCCCGCTGCTCTAGCTTGCCGATACACCAGGCAAAGCACAGGCAGATAATCCAGTACATGACGCAGACCGCGAGGAAAAACAGAAACGGTTTCTTTGTGACCCCAACCGCGACGTTCGCCATGCGCATCAGGTCGTTCAGGGCAATCACGGAAACCAGAGCTGTGTCCTTGACCAGGTTGATCCACAGGTTACCGAGGCCGGGCAGTGCCAGGCGCAGTAGCTGCGGAAGCTCAATGCGAAAAAAGATTTGCCTGCGGTTCAGGCCGATCGCCAGGCCGGCTTCGAGTTGGCCGCGATCCAACGCCTGCCAGGCGCCGCGCAGCACCTCACCGGCATACCCGGCAAACACCAGCCCCAGCGCGACTGTGCCCGCCACAAAAGGGCTGAGTTCAAAAAACTCGGCCTCCGGATTGATGGCTTTCAGCAGGGTGTTAATCAGCAACCCTGCGCCGTGGTAAATCATGAACAGGGTTAGCAGTTCAGGAATCCCGCGGATGGTGGTTGTAAAGGCGGTGGCCGCTGCACGAGGCAGCGGTTTGCCCGACACCGAGGCCGCCGCCACTATAAAACCCAGTATCAGGCCAATAGGCAGCGTGACCAGAGCCAGACCCAGAGTCACCCCCAGGCCGCTCAGTAGTTCATCGCCCCAGCCCTGCTGGCCAAAGCTCAGGTAATCAAACCATTGCATAAACATTTCTCCGAAATCACTGCAAGTCGGGATGTCTGCCGGTTTATTCCAGCGTCAGGATGTTCAGAGAAAAGTATTTGTCGTTGATTTTCTGATAGGTGCCGTCAGCCACGAGAGCTGCCAGTGCCTGATTCAGTTGCAGGCGCAGTTTGTCGTCTTCCTGGCGAACGGCAATCCCGACGCCTTCACCGACGTATTTCGGATCGGTAATGAGTTCACCAGCCAGTTTGCAGCAGTTGCCATCCTGCGATTTTTCAACCCAGTTCAGCATTGGAATGATGTCACCGACCTGTGCATCGAGACGGCCGGAAACCAGATCCAGATTGACGGCATCCTGTGTTGGATAGAGGCGGACATCCGAGTCAGGGTACAGTGCCGACAGGAAATCCCCCTGTGTGGTTGCACCCTGTGCACCGATGGTTTTGCCTGCCATGGCAGACGGTGAGAAATCCGTGAGTTTAGACTCTTTCGGCACCACAAACGTCATGGCTGATTTCTGGTACGGTTCGGTGAAGTCTACCTTCTCTTTGCGTTTTTCGGTGATAAACATTGACGCAATCACGGCGTCATACTTGCCAGCCAGCAGCGCCGGAATAATGCCTTCCCAATCCTGTGCCACGAAGGTGCATTTAATGGCCATTTTGTCACACAGTGCGCGACCAATATCGATATCAAAACCTGCCAGCTGACCGTCCGGGGTGTAGTAGTTGAACGGAGGGTAGGCGCCCTCGGTCGCAATTCGCAGGGTTGTGTCTTTAGCCTGTGCCTGATGGACAGGCAGTGACGCAAGCAGTGCTGTCAGTGCCAGCGAGCAGAATGTATTTCGCATTATGGTGTCCTTTGATTTTTTATTGTGATGTTGTGTTTGCGCGTTGCATCCCTGTCGTGTGGTGACTGGCTTGCTGCCTCCTCTTCTACGTTCAGGCAGTCAGTGCAACACTCTGAGTGTTATTAAGATGTTAAATGTTTACAAATGAAGAATTGCTATGCTATTCATAGCCTCACGCTATGTGTTGCACGTAAAACTTGTAAGGAATGCTGAATGCTGACGTCTCACGAACGGCTGCTGCGGAATCTGGACTGGAATTTGTTGTATACCTTTCTCACAATCGTGGACGAAAGCAGTATTACTGGTGCCGCCCGTAAACTGTCGCTGAGTCAGCCGAGTGTCAGTAATGCCCTTAAGCGACTGGAATGCCATTTGGGGGTAAAGCTCATTACGCGGCGTAAAGGGGTGTTTACCCTGACCAGCCAGGGGCTGAAAGTGTACGAATATGCATCATCCACCCGTCGGGTACTGGCGGATATGGCGGCACAGTTTTCTGAAGACGAGCACGCTATTCACGGTGAAATCGATATTCAGATCGCCAGCCATATTCACTGCCCGGCGTTTGACCAAACGCTGGCCGACTTTCACCAGCTTTACCCCAATGTGCTTTTCACCATCAATACCCAGCCGAGCGCGGAGATTGTGCGCGCGGTAAAAGACGGTGAGATTCATATTGGGATCTGCAATAAAAAAACCTCGCAGACAGGGCTCAGCTTTGACTTGCTGGGTTATGAGCAAATGGGGTTTTATTGCAGTCGTCGCCACGCGTTATATGGCCATACGGATCTTTCCATTGAAGATCTCAGCGGGCTGTCTTACGTCTCGTTCGAAAGCGACCAGCCAGGTGAGGGGCTGAGCGCCATTGCTCAGCTTCGATCCCAACAGCCGTTCTGGGGAAAACTGGTGGCCGTCTCTTCTAACGAAGAAGAAATCCGGCGTTTCATCCTGGCCGGGGTAGGATTCGGCGCCCTCACCGTTGAAGGCGCAAGGCCCTATGTCGAGCAGGGGGCACTCTGGCAACTGCCGCCGTATCAGCAATTGCCGGTGGCAGATATTTATCTGGTCACACCGGAGAACGTGCCGCTCAGTGATGTCGAATCACGGTTTGTTGCGATGCTGCGTCAGGCCAACAGCCGGGTAGTGGAACAGATACATTTTGCTCACTAAGCACTAAACACTAAGCACTAAGCACTAAGCACTAAGCATTAAGCACCGAGCATGAGTATGAGCACTGAGCACGGGCACTGAGTATAAGTACTTTGGCACTTGGCTCTGAGATAGTGAGCCTGTGAGCGTTAAGCCACTTTGTTTTCGCAGGCAGGAAGCGCTTGTTGCCAATGGTTGATGCCACCATTAGATGCAGCCTATCGGCAGGGGGAAGTGTGTCGAAACGGCATGACAGACTTTTTTCCTGATTGAAACTATCACTCAAACATCACTGAACGGTCGCCGTTTTGAGCTATGTGGCCCGATGCCGCTCTTTCGCTGGCGTCAACGCAGCAATAAAGTGGGAGCAATCTTTAACTTTATGAATTTAAACATTAAAAATGGTTTTTGTTACGTTCTCTTCTAACATGGTGTAACTGCCTGAACCGCCATCGTTTTTTTGTAGCACTTGTCTTTTCTTTCCTGAAACTATCACGCTGGTCATGGCCAAATGAGGGTGTACTCACTTTTTATTTTGCGTGGCGAAATTAAGATGTCGGTCAGTTGGGACTGCCTCAGTGTTTGAATACTTCACCTTGATGAATCGAAATCAGCAGCAATTAAAACTGAAAGTTAAACGGTGAGTGGTGCAGTCTGAGTGGCATAGCTTAAGTGGGATAGAAGCTTAAGTGGAATAGCTTGAGTGGTACAGCAAAGGAAGGGTTATGAAAAAAACGATTTTTCCCGTGATGATGATGGGTATGTGTGCGGCGTCGGCGATGGCTGGCGTGACCGGGAATGCGCCAAATACGGATCTGAACCTGATGCCTTACCCGCAATCGGTGGAATTGCATCAGGGGCGAATTGCCATTACCAGCGATTTTAAGGTGTACATTCAGGGCGACCAGTCTGAGCGCATCACGTTTACTGCGCAGCGTCTTATTGACCGTCTTGCCCGTCAGACCGGGTTGCCGCTGCTGTCGCCTTTCGCCAGCCAGGTATCTGAAGCGACGGTAATCATTGAGGTCAAAGAAGCGGCCAAGACGCCAGTCCAGTCACTGGATGCTGATGAATCGTACACGCTTACGGCTGAAAACGGCCGGATTGTTTTATCTTCAGCCCGGCCTTACGGGGCTATTCGGGGTATTGAAACTCTGCTTCAGCTAGTGGAAACCGACCGTGACGGTTACTTTGTACCGCAAGTGACGATCTCTGATGCTCCGCGTTTTCCCTGGCGCGGAGTGTCTTATGACACGTCGCGCCATTTTATTCCCGTCGCGGTGATTAAGCGCCAGCTGGATGCGATGGCATCAGCCAAGCTGAATATTTTCCACTGGCACCTGTGGGACGATCAGGCCATTCGTATCCAGCTCGACAGTTATCCGAAGCTGTGGCAGATGACGGCAGACGGGCACTATTACAGCAAAGACCAAATCCGTGATGTGGTTGCCTACGCCCGTCAGCTGGGCATTCGGGTTATTCCGGAAATCTCCCTGCCGGGCCATGCCTCAGCTGTCGCGCACGCGTATCCGTCGCTGATGTCTGGTGAAGAAGGACAAACTTATCCGCATCAGCGCCATTGGGGCGTTTTTGAGCCGCTGATGGATCCGACCAACCCGGCGCTTTATACCTTCCTGGGGAAAGTGTTTGACGAAGTGGTGGCTTTGTTCCCGGATGAGTACGTGCATATTGGGGGAGATGAACCAGACTACAGTCAGTGGACGAATAATGCGGGCATTCAGGACTTTATCCGGTCACATCAGCTGGACGGTAACCAAGGCCTGCAGTCTTACCTGAACACCAAGGTAGAAACCCTGCTGGCTGAGCGCGGTAAGAAGGTAATGGGCTGGGATGAAATCTGGCACAAAGACCTGCCTAAATCGGTCGTGATTCAGAGTTGGCGTGGCCACGACAGTATTGGCCGCGCGGCGCAGGAAGGCTATCAGGGAATTTTGTCTACCGGCTATTATCTGGATCAGCCACAGCCCACCAGTTACCACTACCGCAACGACCCGATGCCACCCGGCATCCAGGTTGATGACACCCTGCATCCCGGCGAAACCTTTGTGACCTATGAGTGGGTGAAACCCCGCACCAAAGGGGGGCCGCGCAAAGGGTTGCTGACAATTATCGAAGGGAAAGACGGCACGGTGCGGGCTTTTACCGACTATAACGGCAAATCTCGGGCGAAGGTCGAGGTGCTTGACTATGTACCGGGTACCCGCTTCCGGGGCCATTTCGATAACTTTATGTCCTACACCGAGTTTAATTTGCGTTTTGCCGACACTCAGCTGGCTGAAGGCAGCTACCAGCTGATCGGCAATGTGCGCTGGCCGACAACCGGCACGCTGGTGGCGGGCACAGCCATTAAAGGCTCCGAGATTCCGGCCCCGACTGGCGGGTATCCGGCTGAGCTGAACGCCCAGGAGCAGCAACGTATTCTGGGCGGCGAACTGACGGTCTGGGCGGAAAATCTTGATGGTATGACGGTCGAAAACCGGATCTGGCCACGCAGCTATGCCATTGCCGAGCGGCTTTGGTCTGATGCTGCACTCACGGATGAGGCGAGCATGTACAGGCGCATGGCGGTGGTAGATGACTGGGCGGAGCTGTCTGTCGGCCTGCAACATCATGTGAATGCCCGCCTGATGTTGCAGCGGTTGGCTAACGGGCAGGGCCCAAGCAAGGCTCATGGACAGGCTCAAGGCACTGCCGCTATGCATATACCGGGGACGCTTCAGGCTGTCACGACATTACAAACTCTGGCCCGTTATACGGAACCGGCGCAGTATTATGCCCGCAACTGGGAAAAGTGGATTCAAACCACACCTTCCGGCCAACTGTATAACCAGCACGAACGCCTGAATCGCTTTGTGGATGCCCTGCCGGTCGAAAGCTTGACCGTGTACGGAATGAATGCGCTGGTGAAGCACTATCAGGCGGAGCGTCAACCGGAAACGCTGGTTGCGCTGCGAGCCCATTTTGAACTGGCCGCACAGGCAGCGGAGCAGGCGAAAACGATATTTGCGGAAAATACCGCGTCTGTGGCGACGGTACCGTTGGCCGATGCCACCACTGATGTCGCGGAGATAGCTGGCCAGCTTATCACCGCACTTGAGCAGGGGAAGGCGCTAAGCCAGGCTGACAGCGATGCCTACCGTCAGCGGCTGAGTCAGGCGGCAGCCATTTATGATGAAGCCATTGTGGCCACGGTGAAACCCGCAGAAAGCTTGTTGGTACTGGTTGAAGAAATGCAGCCCAGCACCTGAGGCGAATGTGGCAGAAACAGTATTGCCAACGAAGTGACATTTTTGAATGTCTCTGGGCGTAAAAAAACCGGCGAAAGTTTCGCCGGTTTTTTGTTGATGTCAGTTGGTTAACTGTTGTTTGCGCTTCATCAGAAAGAGGCTGATAGTGAGTGCTTAGTGCGCTGTCAGAATGGCCTCGCTGTCACTGACCAAAGGGATGAGAACCGCCACCTCAATACGATTGTGACCCAGCAAACGAATGTTCCACTCGAAATGGTTGGCCCGGCACAGGTTATCGACAATCGCCAGACCCAGTCCGTGCCGGTCACGCTGACTGCGGGAAGGATCGGCCTGATACAGCGGTTTGCACAATTGTTCAATATCCTCCTCACTGAGCGGCGAGGAGAGGCTGTTTTTAATGCTCAGCATCAGCAAATCCGGTTCACGGTGCGCCATTGTGATGTCGACCCTTGACGCCGCGGGGCTGTAAAACAGGCCGTTGTCCAGCAGGTTGGTCAGAATGGTGTCCAGACTGAACAGATCGGCATAGACCGTCGGCTCATCATCGTAATGGAGGGCGACCCGCTCCCGGCAGTCATCGTATTTAAACGCCAGCTTGCCCAGCACCTTATCCAGCAGAGGCAGCAAAGGTTGCGGATGACAATCAATATTGAATGCGCCGGTGGCGGAGTGTTGCAACAGCATCAGGTTGTTCACAATCTCTTTCATGCGCAGGGCAATATCCAGCATGTCTTCTTTGTAGCTGGCACCGATACGCTCATCGTGCGGATAGCGAATATAGACTTCACTGAGGCTGATCATCTCGGAGATCGGCGTTTTGAGCTCGTGGGCGATATCCGCGGTCAGGCGTTTTTCGTTGGCCAGCAGCTGGCAGTTAGTCGAAATGAAGTGGTTAAGTTCTTTGCGAATCGGGGTGACTTCCGCGTAATCGACAGCAGGCTCTGGAATATGGGCGTGGGAGGCCGAAATATCCAACGATTTAATGTTCTGGTTTAAGTCCTGTAATGGCTTCAGCCCTGAATCAACGATGCGGGTGACCAAAAACCGCACCCCAATGATGGCCGCAACAAAGCTGAGGATCAGAGAGATATCTATCAGGATCAGTACGCCACTGATGCTGTCAGTGCTGGCAGCCACAGAGATATAGATGGCATTTTTCTGGTGAATGACATCTGGGTTTTCGTTAGTTTGCGCAGGGGGCATGTAATACGTGAGAACCGTTTTACCGTCCTGACCATTGGGCAATGTGACCGGCACGATCACCGAAGTGTTGAGCGGAATCTCCGTTTTCAGCAAATTGGTGCCCGGATACGCATCCAGAGAATGGGAACGGGCTATTTCGGTACCTCCCTGCCAGATCTGGAAATAGTCAGAGTCTGAGTGGAGGTCAAACAACATCATGGCATCTTTGTTGTAATTGAACTTGGCGTGCTCATCTTCCTCCTTCAGAAAAGCTCTCAGGTAGTTGGCTTTACTGGTCAGGGACTGATCAAACTGATTGTCTACCCAGTCGTCCACACTTAAGTCGACAATGAGAAAAATGGCAAACAAGATCAACCCGATAACGATGGTGATGGCCTTCACCAACTGGGTACGAATGGACAGCATCAGACACTTCCTGCGATGTAGCCGAAGCCACGTTTGTTTTTCACCGGGAGGTTACCGCCTTTTTCCCTGACTTTCCGTCGGATTGCGGAAAGGTGGGATTCGATGGTGTTTTTCGCCAGCAAATCAAATGATCCGACGACCGCTTCACTGATTTGTTCCGCATTGACTACCCGGCCTTTCGACTGAAACAGGTACTCCACAATTTTATACTCGTTCTTGGTCAACTCGATGAAATTGCCCTGATAGCTCAGGGTTTTGGTCGACAGATCAAGACAGAAACCTTCTATTTCTAGCAGGTTACTGGTCTGTGCCGTTTGACTGCGGCGCAGCAGGGCCAAAATACGGGCATGCAGTTCTTCAAATGAAAAGGGTTTGGTGAGGTAGTCGTCGGCACCTGACAGCAACCCGTTAACCTTATCTTCGGTTAATGAGCGAGCGGAGAGGATCAGTACCCGTGATTGCTGCCCGGACTGACGAAGACTTTTGAGAATACTCATGCCATCGACATTGGGCAGCATCAGATCCAGCACAATCAAATCATAATGGTTTAGCTGCGCCATAGTCAGTCCTTTAGAGCCGTCGCCGGTACTGTCGACCGTAAACCCGAGGTTGTTCAGGCCGATACTTAAACTGCGGCGAAGTGGCTCAGAATCTTCAATGACTAATAATTTCATGGCATACCTGTTTGTCAATCTGTGGTTCAGTGCGCTGCTTACCGCGCTGCCTTACGGACAGTGGGCATGCGGCTGTTTCAGCTCTTTCGAGTTTACCCGATATGGTGAGATCCCCCACATCATTATTGGTGTATCTGGCCAGTTTACCGCTCACTTTAGCGTTCAGATTAGCGTCGGGTTGGGTCCGGTACATACCGGTTAAGTCTGTCAACATGGTGGTTTTTCGAAAAGAAGGCTTCAATTTCGATTAAGACCCCAGGGTTGAGCTTGTGACTAAATTCCCGTGGGGTATCCAGTTGTGGGGTAATCGATAAATATAACCAGTCCTTATAGATTTTTTGCCGCCAGGACGCCGAAATCCAGAAGTTAGTGAGTGGATCGGATTCATTCGTATCAATACTGACACCGGTTGAGTATTCCATCAGATGGTGGTCGTTTAGGCGGTTAAACAACTCAATCTGGTTTACCAACTCCCAGCCGCTTTCATCGAACAGGTACTGGGCGCTGGAGCTGAACTTGTAGATACGGGCCGGATCGTTGTTGTTGCCGTAGTAAAAGTTAAATTCGGTCAGAGAGCCCAGTCCTTTAGAATCAAAATAGAAGAGCTCTTGCTTCAGCTGCGTGGTCCAGTTTTCTGATAAGTTATCGACCCGGCGTAAATTCGCTCGCACAAAGGGATCCAGCGGCAGTTTAAATTTTACCCCGACATCAAAGTGGGTTTTCCACTCGCCCCAATGCGCATTCTGGAGGCGAAACCCGGCAATTGCGTCACTGCCGGACGTTGTGCTGCTACTTTTTGGGGTCAGTGCCCGTTGTTTACTCTCCAGCGAGTCATAGTCATCCGGATCCGTTTCCAGGATCAGCTTCCAGTCACGTTTGGTATGGGGCAGGTCGATTCGCGCAGAAATTTTGAAATCTGAATCAAAATAACCGCGGTGGGTGTATTCCGGTTTGTAGCGAATCCGGACATAACTTTTATTCATTAACTCTTCTTCGTTTTCCTCCTTGGCGAGACTGTGATCAATATAGGTACTGAAATCATGCACGGTGTCAGCCACATAGGTTTCGGTTTCGTCAGCCCAGTAAGTGGTTTGATCCAGCCAGGAGGACTCATCTGAAGGCTCTGTCTCTTCAGCATTAATCGAAAACGGGGAAGGTGGCAGACGAGATTCATACTCCGGCATGATCGGTTCGATATCCGCATCCGTTCCGTTAGCCCATGCCGGGCATACCGATAAACTGGGTAGCAGTAAAAAAATGGCCGGAGGACGCTTGCAATCATGCATGACTGCCAGCGAATGCTGCAGAGCTTTGTTCAGCGAGCGATACCGAATGTTCATAAGCGATCCATTGACTATGAAAGCATGGCCACTGTGCAGATATGTTATTTTTATTGTGCTTTTAGTATAGGTAAAAATAAAAATATCACAGAGGTAAAAATAATATTTGTCCGTTTTTATCTAATGATATTGAATATTTAATGTGTAACGAATGAATAAATGTTTCATTCGTTACACAGGTCTTTATTTCACTGATATTTAGGAGATATTCAGTGAATCTTCAGCATTTGTTGATATTAATGTTTTTGGATAACAGCCTCACAATATTTATCCTCTACTTTCAAAACAATTAATATCGCTTGATTAAATATATCCTCTATTGATATATCGCCTCAGGAGTTAGCTGATAACGTTTAATCGTTTTGGGTGGTTCACATTCTGGTAATAACGAATTCTCATCCAACAAAATCCATTCACGGCGGTGAGCAAAGCCCATCACTTGCGATTTACTGGTATCAAAGCAAATTATGTTACCGTCATTCTTAGCCAGAATGAATCGGTTAGGGCCTTCTTTCATCCATAACCAAGCATTTTTATCCTGTTCATGAACACTGCTTAAATAACTGAAATGCGTCATGGGAACGGATGAAAATAACAGAAACTGCTCTTTAAACCGAGTCATGCCCAGCTCGCCATCCTGACCGACAATGGAAGAAACGTCAGCCATGATATCTTTCGCCGGGGTACGAATCGGGTTCAGCAGGGTATAGCCCCAGGTGCTGTACAGCAGCCAGGTCAGAGCTAATGCCAGGCCGTATACCGGCAGGTTTAACCTGAATTTGCGCAGCCATAAAATTCCGCCCCAAATCAATGCCGCAACGGCGAAAAAGGCGGCAAAGGGCAGCAGATTGTCGCCCAGCTCTTTGGTAAGCACCCGGGCGTGGAACAGCGCGAGTACAGTGGCTGCGGCCATGGCGACGGTCACAATACCAGCCACGCCGGTAAACAGACGATTTATCCATTGCGGTATGCCTGATTGTGTTATCAGTGCGCCCATCACCATCGCCAGCATTGGCAGCGCCGGTAAAATATACACGCCACGTTTGCCTGGGCTGATGCTGAAGAAGATAACAACACAGACCACCCAAACCAGAATGGCCTGAATAACCGGTGACTTGAAGATCTGCTTCCAGTTTTCTTTGTTGAACAGAAAAAAGTAGAGCGGGAACCACAGTACGGGAATCACACTGACAATGAAGTAATGCCAGGGTTTGAGGTGGCCGGTTGGATTGGCATAGCGCTCAGCGGTTTGCTGGAGCAGGATGTTATTCCGGTACGCGATGTAATCCGGGTTATCTTTGAAGAACGAAAAATAGAGCACGGGCAGCAGCCAGAGAATCAGAACCCCCAGCATGGTAGCCGGGCCGAGCAAGGCTTTGGCTTTCAGTTGTTGCTCGAACCGTTGCCGCCCGGTGAGGTGCAGCACGGCGATAGGAATGAGGACAAAAACCGGCAGGAATCCGACCCCTTTGGTCAGAATCCCCACGGCCATGCATGCCCAGCTGAACAGGTACCAGCGTGGGCTGGGTTGCACGAAGAAATGGCGAATCAGTCCGTACATCGACACGGTTATCCAGCAGGCGACCATGGCATCGATTTGTGCCGCTTTGGCTTGAATCACAAACTGGGGCGTAATCAGCAACAGTACCGCTGCATTACGTGCAGTTTGCACATTCCAGAGCTTGGCGGCCAAGTCAAACACGCACCACACCATGACCAGACCCGCGACCGCGTTAGGGATCATGAAAGTCGACGAGAGACTGCCAGTTAGCTTATACAGCAGCGCCATCAGCCACATGAATACTGGCGGTTTATCCGGATAAAGTTCGCTGCCTCTGAGCGGGAAGAACCAGTTGCCTGATTCCACCATTTCCTTTGCCGCTTCGACAAAGCGAGGTTCGTCTGCTGGCCAGGGATCGCGTAACCCGATGCCGGCAAAAATGACAATGAAAGCGATCGCCAAGATGGCGAATAAGTTGGCATAGTAGCTGTTGCTCAAAGAACCGGCGTTACCACTGTGGGGCACTGTGATGTTTTGGTGCTTTTCTATATCGGGGAGCTTTTTGAAAAAGCTGAATCCATTCATGAGTGATTTTCCATTTTCAATGGTGCAATGCGCTGACGGATATGATCGCGATAGATCACACCCGTCAGAATGAAACTGATTAGGGTCAGCAGAATGCTGGCGTAAATCATGGCATCGTTGGCGGCACTGATACCGCTGCCAATCAGGCAAAAGATCAACGTCTGCGGAATGTAGCCCAATAAGCTGGCGGTAATAAAAGGCTTAAACGGCACGCCAATACTGCCTGACAGCAGGTTAGTCAGCACATTATTGCCAACCGGAAATAAACGCAGCATCAAAATTTTCAGGAACGGTGTTTGCCGGACAAATTGCTGAAACTGATTCATTTTTTTCGGGAAGGTACGGCGCAGTGTCTGGCTTAGCAGGGTGTTGGCAACGAAGTAATTCACACAGGCGGCGAGGATGCAGGTCAGTAACGCAATTTGCAGGCCGAAGACAATGCCGTACAAGTAGCCGTTGAGTGCGGCAACAACCTGTCGGGGGCCGCCCAGTCCGACAAACAGAAAGCTGATGCTGAAAATGACTAGATGGCCAGATAAGCCGTTGGTGAGAACATAGTTATTCAGCCACAGTTTATCCGTCATGTGGGCAAAAACCGGCGTATTAATGCCGGCAATTAATACCAGAAACACGGAGCAGGTTAAGAGAGGCTTCATCACTGTCATAAGCGCTACTCGTCAGACATTTGGCCGGTATGCAGAGTGACCGATGGAGGATACTTCGTGCGTTTGCGCAGCCACAATACCCCCATTAAATCAATGATGCCCGCCCAGGCGCGGTTCCAGGCGTTGTAGTTCGACTGACCGGCCTCGCGGTTGCGGTGGTTCACCGGACATACCACAATCTCACCGTTCAGTCGTTTGATCAGGCAGGGCAAAAAGCGATGCATGTGATCAAAATAGGGTAGTGCAAGGAAAGTCTGTTTCGGGAAGAGCTTCAGGCCACAACCTGAATCTGGGACGCCATCGCGCAGAATCGTCTGGCGGATCGCATTGGCAACTTTGGACTGAAAGCGCACCCAGGAGGTGTCTAGGCGTTTCTGGCGGTATCCGGCGATACAAAAATGTGGTGCCTGACACTGGAGTGCCAGTTTGAGCAGTGCAGGTATATCAGCCGGGTCGTTCTGGCCATCTGAATCGGCGGTGACAATCCATTCGCCACGGGCGTGGCTGATGCCGGTATGGATGGCGGTACTCTGTCCACAGCTGACAGGATGCGATAAAACGGATACCCGGCTTTTCCGGGGTGAGGGTAACGGGGTGTGAGAGCCATGAGCGACTTGCTGCTGACAGAACTCTTCGGCGATGCATGCCTGACCGGCTCGAAGTGCCTCTTCGACGGTGTTGTCTGTGCTACCGTCATCAATCACCAAGATCTCAAACTCAACGTTCCCTGTTAATGCGACATGTAGCTCTTCAATGAGCTGTCCAATGTTGCCCTGCTCATTTTTGGCTGGCAGGACGACTGAGATCAATGGGTACATACAATCTTTCCCTAAAAGAAAACAGGATATTTGTTCTACTTTTAATTTGTATTGCAGGCAGAAATAAAACTGAGAAGTTTATCCAGCGACATATCCAAGCCCTCTGCGGTTTGAAATTGGCAAGGTCCGGTTAACCTGTTTCAGCTTTCTTCTGACCGTCGATAAATGTGCTTCAATCGAGTTTTTTGAAATTGAAATTCCTTCATTGGTTAAATGTGCTTTGATCTGCTCAACACTTTTTAATTTGCCGTGATCGGTAAACAGGAATTCAATGATGAGAAATTCAGTCTTTGTGAGTTTTATCACGTCACCCTGACAGTACAGGCATTTTTCTGATTTATTCAGCATGCATTCGTCGATCAGAATAAGGGCGTCGTCCATATGGGACTCTCTGCGTCTGAACAATGACTGGATGCGGGCATACAACTCATCAAACGACACCGGCTTCGCAATAATGTCATCGGCACCGGATGTTAAGGTGCTGACGATGACCTCCGGGGTGTACTCCGTGGTCAGGGCCAGTAGCCGAACAGAGAGCTCCAACTTTCTGATACTGCTGATAAAACCCTGATGCTCAGGGTTATTTTTATCATAGTCCAAAATAATCAGGTCGTAGTGCTCACTCAACAACATTTTGAGGCCATCATGGTGATTCTGTGCAATGTGTACCAGTAATCCCATTTCCACCAGTTTGCTATGGATACGTTTTTGCAAACAATGTGATTGATCGATGATAAGCAGTTTCAGCATGTTGTTTAAATCTCTGTTCTGTTTATTGTTCTGATTTAAAAGGAGTCATTGTTTAGTTTATTGAAAGTATGACCGCCAGCCAGAGAATGCCGGCGATCAGAAAACTGATAAAGACACAGGCTGAGCCAATGTCTTTAGCCAGACCGGATAACGGGTGATAGTCGGTACCGATTCGATCAATCGCGGCCTCGATGGCGGTATTGGCCATTTCGGCAAACAGGACGAACAACAAGCTGCAAATTAGCAGGGCTTTTAATAGCACAGATATTGGAAGCCACACTGCGATTGCCGTCAGCGGAATAAACAGCATCAGTTCCTGCTGAAAGGCCGCTTCATTTTGTGCCATCCAGCGAATACCGCGATAACTGTTGGCAAAGGTATAAATAATTCGATTCAGGCCTGTGCGCTTTTGTAATGTCTGGGTTGTCATAGGTGGTTAACTCATCGAAGCCTGACAGCGGCTGATAATATCCATGTCGTTATTTTTATCCTGGGTGGTGACACCAAAGAAACCAATCAGGGTGTGGAAGAAGTTATCGTGCGAGTATTCGCCAGTTTTCGCGCTGGCTGATAAACAGTCACGATCAATCTTTCTCTGCTCAGAATACTGATCCGGTAGCCACATCAACCACGGCACCTGAGTTTGCTCTTTCGGCGCGATGGCATACGGTGTGCCGTGCAGATAAATGCCGTTTTCACCCAGCGATTCGCCATGGTCGGAGATATACATCAGGGCAACGTTGTACCGATCCTGATAGGTTTTCAGCTTATTAATCATTTCCGCCAGTACAAAATCGGTGTATGCGATGGTGTTGTCGTAAGTGTTGACGATTTGCTCATCGGTACAGTGCTCGATGTCGCTGCGCGGACAATCCGGCAGAAAACGCGCTTTATCTTTCGGGTAGCGTTTGTAATAGGTCGGGCCGTGGCTACCCATGATGTGGAAGGCGATCAGCTTGTTGCCGTCCGTAGCCTGAATTTGCTGGTCAAGCATTGGTAGCAGCACTTCATCGTAACAAGCGTCATCCTTACACAAATCGGGATTTGCCGTGTGATCAACGCCTAACAGCCGGAAGTTTTTGGCAATGCTTTTGTCACCGCCGTCATTGTCAATCCAGGTGAGGTCTACGCCGGCACGGCCAATGACATTCATGGCATTGTCACGGCTGTTGGCCTGCGCTTTGTTGTAGCCTCCGCGATTCATATTAGAAAACAGGCAGGGAACTGAAACCGCCGTCGCTGTGCCACAGGATGAGACATTCTGAAAAGCAATCAGCCCCATTCCTTCGGTATAAGGATTGGTATTACGGCTATAACCGTTGTAGTGATAATTCATTGCGCGCGCGGTTTCACCCACAACCAGTACAACCAGATTCGGTTTTCCGTTAGGAACCGAAACCAGTTTGGCATCTTCCCCCAGTGGCTGATAAACCAGCGGCTCAGTCAGGTAGTTACGCTGAACATATTTGATGGTGTTGTAGGCAAAAGCCGGGTTAATCATCTTGTTCAGGTAGCTGTTATTGCGTCCTACAGAGGCGTAGTCTTTATAAAACAACAGTGCAATGAGGGCGATACCAAGAATCGCTACCAGAACAGCAATGAGTCGTTTCAGAACGGCTTTAAAATGAGACTCAGCTTTTTTGACTGTGATGCTACTGAAAAAAAGGGCCGGCATCAGGCCGAAAACAACAAAATACAGCACGGAACTCAGGCTTAAATAAGAGGTCGCCTCACCAGAGTTTGTTTCGAAAATATTTTCAATCATGCCGTAGTCAAAAATGACGTTATATTTCATCGAGGCATAAAATGCCATTGACGATAATAATGTCAGAATGACGGAGAAGGGCTTTAGCACAAACGGCAAAGAAAAAAGTGTAAAAATAATAATAAAACAGAAGAAAAGCAGTAGCGGGCTACTGGCAACAAAACTCAGCGAACTTTGAGCTGCCAACTGATAGATTTTGCTGGTTACCGGCAAGTTGAGCACCAACGCAAAATAGGCGGCAACCATCACAATGTAAGTAATGGCACTCATTTCCATTTGAAAAGGTTTGCGAAGTGTCGCGGTCAATGTATTCAAGCTAAGAAATCCAGTTTTCATTCAATAACCTGATATTAGAATTCAAGACTTAAGATTTACTTAAGATTGATTGAGGGGAAACTGAAATTTTTGCCACTATGCTTACTTGTGCTTATAAGCTACGTCGTGAAGAAATATAAAACCGTAGGTTAGATGAGAAATGTCTGAAAAATAATACGAATAAAAATCACATTGTATTAACCCGACAATATGTCACTGCGTTAATAACCTTAGAACAATACTTAGACTGTCTTGAAATTGATGCATTAATTTCAGCGTTTCTTAAGAAAAAAGTGCAATCCTTACCCTTGAATAACGACAACATGGGGGAAAGATTATGCCTGTCCCAACCTCAGTCTTTGTGACCGCGTTTCTGACCGTTATGGCAGCGTCCACTCACTCAGATTATTCGTGTTCGACTCAACCGGAAGAGACATGGGTACCGATGGATCAGGCGAGAGAACATTTAATTCAAAGGGGTTATCACATACGTTCGTTTAAAAAAACACGTTCGAACTGTTACAAGCTGTACGGATTTAATCAGGAAGGGAAAAAAGTGGATGTTTACTTTAATCCCGTCGATCTAAGTAAAGTCAAAGAGCATTAAAATGGATAAACATTACAAATGGGATGTAATTGTACGGATTACACATTGGGCAGTGGCTGGCCTCTTTTTCGCGAATTATTTCGTGACCGAAGAAGGGAGTGAAATTCATGAATGGGTAGGTTATTGCATTATCGGTTCGATTGTTATCAGGCTGGTTTGGGGAATGGTTACCCGTTCCCCGGCCAGGCTGTCTGCTTTCAAGCCGTCGGTGACTCAAGCGGTGACACACTTGAGCGAAGTCATCTCCACTCGGGTCGATGCGTCAGTCGGTCATAACCCGGCCGGCGCGGTGATGATCTGGCTGATGTGGTGTGGCTTGCTGGCAACGGCAGTAACCGGCTGGATGGCGCACGTTGAATTGATGGGTTACAAAGATGGGTTGAAAGAGATCCATGAAGTATTCGCTAACCTGACTTTCATTGCTGTGGCTATCCATATCTGCGCTGTGATTGTGATGAGCCGTTGGACAAACCGTTCTTATCTCAGCGGAATGCTCAAATAAGCGCTACGAGTGTGTGCCATAGGTAAACGGTGAAGCACCGTCAAAAGCCGTAAAAACCAATAGAGATGCCAAGAGATGCCGGGTATGCCAACAGATACCCGGTTTGGTTTACTTGAGGACAGCTCTTCAAGCCAGACCTTCAAGTGGACGATTCAAACAGCCCTGTCAGATAAGCCAGAGCAGTCCGGCGCGCTCAATACGCATAGAGTTTGTGAACCGGCGTGTGACAACCAATATACTGGCCGTCACTCATGTTCAATGATCAACGATTCAGGATAAACTGCTCGATCACTTTGGCGACACCGTCGTTGTCGTTGGTATCGGTAATGTGGTTCGCCAGAGCTTTGGTATCTTCTGTCGCGTTGCCCATAGCCACTCCCAGTCCAGCATAGCGAATCATGTGGTGATCATTTCCGGCATCGCCCATGCAAATGACTTCGCTGGCATCAATGCCCAAATGTTCGGCTAACATTGCGACACCTGTCCCTTTATTGCTGTTCGGGTTAAGCAGTTCCAGGAAGAACGGGGCACTCTGTACGACGGTGTATTGTTCTGTGACGACTTCCGGCAGTTGGCGAATTGCGGCTGACAGTATTTCTGGCTCTGCCACCATCATCACCTTGATAATCTCTTCATCATCCGGCAGGTCGGCAAAATCGATCACGGTGGCACTTACCTGATTGATGTCTGCCTCATGGTCAGTAAAAGCGTTGCTTTGTGGCGTGATCAGGCCGCGAGTCGTTGAAAACGCATGCACGAACGTACCCAAATCGCGAGCCAGGGCAGCGATGTTTTTCGCATCACGGCCTGCCATGATTTGCTTGCGCAAAATCGTCCGGCTTTTCACCTGTTGCACCAGGGATGCGTTGTAGCTCAGTACAAAATCCTTGTCGCTGGTCATGCCCAATTCTTCCAAATAACGGAGCATGCCTTCTAACGGTCGTCCTGATGCCAGAACAACGTGTACGCCTTGGTCACGAGCAGCGGCAATGGCTTGCTTCGTCCGGGGAGAGAGTGTTTTCTGTGAGGTCAGCAGGGTGCCGTCCATGTCGAGAGCAACGAGTTTGTACATCTGAAAATCCACCGTAAAAATCTTGGGAGCGTCGAGGTCAACGGCGTCTATTGTAATCAACTTTTGTGATCAACTCGACACTCCCATGAAACCTATATGCAGATGGATTAATGTAGACCGGTATGCACCCAGACATCGACGATGCTGATTGGGGAAATACTGAAGAGACAACCTCGTGGCAAAAACCACTTAATATCTCGCGCAGCCGTCACTGCGCGAGAGGTTATCGTTGCCAGCGCAAGCGATTCAGCCAGCCGGGTTGCTTTAGTATCCCCTTTAGGGGAATGAGTTCGCTGGCTGCCAGCGCGCCGCAGATGATGCAGCTCATTGCCAGCAGCGTGGTTGTCGATAACGCTTCATGGAATATGGCCGCTGCCAGCAGTGCGGCAACCACAGGGGTAAACGAGCCCAGTGCGGCGCTCATCTCAGCGCCCAGTCGTGAAATGGCAAAGCCATAGCTGAAGTTGGCCAGAACGCCCACAGCCACACCTTGAATTAGCAGATGCACCATAATGTCGCTGAGCGGTGCAGAGAACAGATTGAATGTTACCCAGCCCAGACCATGAAACACAGGTAGCAGCAGACATGCCGAACCTGCCAGTACCAAGCCGCCGGTGACAGGCGTCAGACCGCTAACCCGCATGGCGACGGTAAACCAGGCCCAACTGAAACTGGCCAGTAACAGCAATCCATGTCCCTGTACGACGTCGGTTTGGCCACTGAACAGAGAATGGGTCACGAATAAGCTGATGCCTACCACAATCAGACCGATACCGGTTTTACGGGAAGCTGAAATGCGTTCTTTATAGCAAAACGCGGCAATGGAGGAGACAAACAATGGCAAGATGCCCGGAATCAGTGATGCGCCATCGGCAACAGGGGCCAGATGCAGGCCATTAGCGGCCAGCATTAAGAAGGGTAAACCGGCTCCCCAGCCGATAGCCAACAGGTAGCGTTTCGGGGTGGTTTGTATTTTTCGCAGAGAATGGCGGCTGAGATAGCCAAAGACGAGAGCTGCCGGTACAAAGCGCAGCAGGGCAATATCCCCAATGGTTAGGTCAGATTCGCTGGATGCGCGCAATGAGATAAAAAAGCTCGACCAAATCAGGAGAGTGGCCAGCATGGCCGTGATACCTAACAAGGTATCCTTAGTGGTTAAACGTTCCATTGTTTAGTCCTGATGTTATTTCTATAAGAAGGTGTCAGGAACTTATTATGGAAAATGTAAACGGGTTAATGTTGGCAAAAAGTCTGCTTTGATCATCTAATATTGATGATGATTACCAAAATAAGATTATTTTTTGATAATTATTGCCAAAATATGAGATGGAACTTAACGATGGTGTCGAAATGGACAAGAAAGACAAACAAATACTGATGGAGTTGCAAAGCGATGTGCGCAAGACGACGGCGGATATTGCCGATGCTGTCGGGCTCTCTGTTTCTCCCTGTGCCCGCCGTATCCGCAAACTGGAATCGGATGGCGTTATCGCAGGCTATCAGGTCAAGCTGGACAGGAAGAAAATGGGGCTGATGATGACCTTTTTTGTCAATGTCCGGCTCAGTAATCACCGGGATCAGGTTATTGATGCGTTTGAAGAAGCAATCGCTGAGATGACAGAGGTGATTAGTTGCCACGTGATTTCCGGCTCATACGATTACCTGTTGGAGGTTGTCAGTAAGGACTTACCTCACTATGAGTCTTTTATGCGTAAGCTGCAAACCCTGAATATGGTGCAGGACATCAATACGAACCTGGCGATTCGGGCCGTAAAGCAGGGGTCGCCACTCACTATCGTTTAATCGTTGCACTCGGAACACGTTGTGATTGTTACCTGCTGGGTTAGCCATGCCGTGGTGGGGAATCCCTGCGTGATTTCAGCGAACAACCTACGCTTAAAAATGGGCGGGTGTTTATTGTTTCTCGGGGCGAGGCCCCGGAATGAGGAGCTTGGTTGTATGCTCTGATTGCTATGTCCTGGATGCCATGCTGAGTTCAAGTACGTCGTGGGTTTGTGTGTGTCAGCGCAGCAATTAGCGGATCAAAGAGTCGAGAGTAAAGAATATGGCAATGCAAAACGAAGATAAGAGCACTTGGGCCATTGGCGGCGGTGTGATCATCGGTTTGGGTGTAGGATTCTTTTTTCTACCGGAATCCGTTTTTGGATTTGTTGGTTCGCTTTTGGTTGGGCTGGGTGTGGGACTGGTGGTGACGGCAGTGTTATCTGTTATTCGTAAGCCGTAAGCCGTAAGCCGTAAGCCGAGGCCTGATGATGCTCTGTTTGATCAACACGCTTGGCTATTGTGGTTTTACATACCGTTTGAATTTTCATAAGGTTTGAATTTCAGATACAAGGCGAAGGGCACGCCTTTAAACGGGAAAATGACCTACATGGAAACAAGAACGGAATCTTGTCTGGAATGGGAATCACTGGCGGCGAAGTTGCGCCTCGTGCTGGCTCATTGGCCGCAAGTGCCTGAGCACAGCATGCTGGAACCCGTTGCGGTTGGCGCAACGAATCATGTTTTTCGGGTACATGGTGAGCCGGAGGCCGTATTGCCCGTCTGGTATCTTCGGCAATATCGCACTCAGGATGTCTCGAAAATTCAGCGCGAGCACCGGCTTTTGTGTTCCCTTGCCAGTACTCTTGAGACTGTTGTTGTTCCCGTGACGTCGTCTGCGGGCGAAACGCTGGTTTCGCTGGATGGCCATTACTTCGCCTTATTTCCTGAAGCGCGGGGCCAATCAGTGCCTGCTTGTCAGCTGACGCTGGATCATGCCTGTTCAGCTGGGGAAGCGTTGGGACGGTTGCATTACGCATTAAATCAAGCGTGTTCTGAAAGCGAGCTGTCTGAGTATTCGACGATTACTCTGCGCTGGCCGCAGCAGGAATGGGTCCGCCGGCTGGAAAAAGTTATCGAGGCAATCGAACAGCGCTTACCGTCGCAAGCTCTATTCCAAGCGCTCTTTAAACCGCTCTCTCAACCGCTATTGCCAATCCAACCGTTATCGTTAATCCAGCGGCAAGCGCCTATAAAACCGCTGCCGTTAAACCCATTGTACCGCTTACCGCGTGGGACTGATGCTTGGGCGTTACGGCGCGCCATCCGACAGAAGGCGTATCTGGCAAGTTCGCGAAGCTTGCACCATTATACCCCGACCTCTCCGCTGAAACTGATTCATGGTGATTATCATCACTACAATGTCTTTTTCGACGGTTCGAATCAGGTATCGGGGATTATCGACTGGGATTTGGTCGGACGAATGCCGCTCGGGTATGAAGTTGTCAGGGCCTGTATGTATATGTTCCAGATGGATGTTGAACGCTCACTGGCTTTCATTCGATCTTATCTGACGGTGATGCCGCTTTCTTTTGCGGAGCTGAGCGATGGGGCTAAGTCCTGGGGGATCTATGCTGATCACCATGTTTGGGCCTTAGAAGAAGTGTATCTGAAAGGTAACCTCTCAGCGAAGAAATTCATTCCGCACCATGACTTTGAAGCCTTTCAGGAACGCTGGAAACCTATCGGAGACCAGCTTTCCTCTTCCATCTGTTTCCAGCACCGCTAATCCGGTCGTTAACTTATGGTAAGTAAGGATGAATTACTAATAAGTCAGATTACTCAGCTCGACATAATTGGTGTTCCAGGGTTGGCATGTGCCGTCCAGTTCAATTTCAAACAGGATTAGTTCGCTGCTGTCGATAGCCCGAATGACGACCCGATTAGGGTTGTCATTGGTGCGATCAACGGCGGAGTAGGTGATCAGATAATTGTCTCCACTTTTGTATACGCTTGAACAAATATCACTGAAAATACCGGCATCGTATATCCAGGTGGCGTCTGCCGTCATGGACGATTCATCAATGGCAAAGGACATGGCTAAACTGGAGGCTAATGCAATGCCTGTTGGCGCGCCAGCGGGTTGATTGAAACTCAGTTGCCCATTGTTAAACAGCATGAGTTCACCATTGACGATCGATAAAGCGTGCTGGCCAATAGGTTTCGTGTCGCTCGAAGTTAGCGACAGAGGCTGCAGTGAAGGATGATTGACGAACCAGTGTTTAGTTTCATCGCCCAGTAACCATTTCATTTTTTTGCTGGCGTAATCGATTTTAACGACAAAATTTTCCCGGCTGGACACTATAATACTGTCATCGTCAGGGGAATAAATCGCAGAGTTCATGTGAAACCAGTCAATACCATTACGGATGAAATCTGACGGATCTTCGCTGTTTTCTGTCAAATGCGTTGAAATGATTTCGCCAAAATCCCAGTGATCAATTTCATTCCCATTCTGATCGACTTCTAATAACACGGACTCGACCAAATTATTGCCGTTTTTTGTGGTGTCCACATTTAAGAAATAGCCGGTTTTTCCTTTTGAGGTTTCGTGGTGTGGTCTAATCTGTGTCAGTTGACTGGAGGTAATCTTGAACCTTTTTTCATCACCGGTCAGGGAAAGATACACCAACTCATCATTATCTTGAATGACAAAACGCCCGTCTTTAAAAAGTGCGTAACGATAAGCACCTGTTGGTGTATTGGCTGTCCAGCGCACATTGCCATCGACATCCACAATGATGGGGCCTTGATCTGAGTTGTTTTCAAGATGGATAAAACTAAAAGCGATGTTGCTGGTATCCAGTTTTTTGTTGATTTGCAGATTGTCGTAATTGCCATTGGGATCAATATATTCGCTGGTTGTAATCTGTGTTGACACGGAGCGTGTGGAGCCGTCGGTCAATGTAATATCAACAGTGACCTGATTGTTATAGCCGCTGTAAAGCCCGAAAACAGGCAAAATAAAGCCACTTTCTGTAGCGGTGAGGGCATCAGGCGTGAAGGTGGCCTTGATGGGTTTGGAAAACGTACCGGGCATGGGCTGAATGGTAAATGAGACGCTGGAAAGGGAATTAATGTCTAACCCGACGTCTAAATCAGAAATAAACACTGATGAGTCAGTATCTTTTTCAGTTACATTAATTGGGGATGTGGTGTTTATGGTGTCATTGGTTGAAGAAGTACTCTCCGAGTCATTACAACCAGTCAGCAACAACAATAATACAGCAGCAGGATACCTTTTCATAAGCAATAATCAGTTAATTTCGCTATGAAGATTTTAAATGATCAGTCATTCTTATTTGTCTCAGTTTTAATAATGGGGAATGACGATATTATAAATCTGTTTGGTATAACTTTTTAGTGGTTAAGTATTGTGGTGAATTTATACTTCTATTTTGATGTGTTCTTTTTAAGTGATTGTAAAGTTACAATTTTAAAATAACGTATCTTGCGTTGGGAAATTTTGATGGTGATGAAAGCAAATAAAGGCATCAATGTTGATGCCTTTATTTATCATTGTTTTTTGTTGTTACTTTTATTTTTTCTAGCGGATACGTTCTGTTTGGCTTAGGGGCGATTTAATTATTCTGATTTGTTTACGATAGTTTATCACTTGTCAGGGTTTCGCTTTATTGGGCTATTAACACTGGGTTTTATCCATTACAGCGAAAACGGTGACAATTTTAACTGATTCAACTGGCTAATGTGTGTGTAATGGCTAATTTTACGCATTGACTTGGCCAGCAGCAGTAAAGACGTCAGCAACTGATAACTTTGATCGGCTTGCGCCGGCGTTAAGGTCAGTTGCAAGACGGAGTGTTTGTCAAAACCTGCCAGATACTGCTGGAGTTTGTCTGACATTGCATCCAGTTTTTGTTCGTGCTCGTTGATGGCACTCGCTTCAGCATGATGAGTGTGCACTGATGATAGATCATGCTGAGATTCATTCAGCAATGGTGTATCCAGCAAACTGGCCAACTCCTCAAGTGTGTGTTTGAGTAATCGCTCGATACCGGTATTGCGGCTATGCGCCAACCATGTCTGGTAACTATCCTGGAATGCGTGAAAGTGAACGCACAAAGTGTAGCTTTCTTCAATCAGCTGGCGAATATTTGCTGGCGCAACATCAGGGAAAGCTGGCCAGTTCACCCGGGTAGAGGCCACTTCAGCCATCGTGGCGGAACGCAACGGAGTCTGACTGAAAGCCAGCCAGGTAGGTTGTGGCTTATCGGCGGCACGGCTCATCACTGTGAGTCGATGCAACAGACCAAGGCGAAACCGTTTCAGTTCCCGTAGCAACACATGCTCCGCGGTGGCTGGAAACACGGTATGGTTAACCAGAAAAATGACCAACATACTGATTGCAATCAGCATGAGTTGCAGCAGAGCCAGATTAATGTCATAGACCGGATTCAACTGCATGGCACTGCTGGTCATGATCGCCAGAATCTGAGAACCCAGTAAGCGCTGAATAATCTGCTGTGGCTGGTGGAAAACATACCAGATCAGGAAGGCATTCAAAAAGTAGAAGGCACCCAGTTGCCACACCTCTGACATCAATGGCATCAGAAAAACATACTGCGCCAGCATGATTCCAGACCACATCATAATGCTTCTGAGCAGCACGCTGGTGCTGATAAACGGCAGTGTCAGGATCACACTACCCAGAATTCCCCCCAGTAATACGATCAGCGCGCCACCCGGCATCGGGACATACAGCCATAACACGATACATATCCACAAAATCACCGTGATCTTTAATGCATTGATGGCATTTTCAGGCATAAATCGCCATCCGGCAGGCTTTGCTTTTGTCGCTGGTTGCGCTCTTGCCTTATCCAGCATGATGGCTTCAAGGGTGTTTAGCATCTCGTGGTGCAGCCGATCAATTTTGGTCAGGACATTTTCCAGCATTCGCAGTGCCCCGTGATGATGAGACAGCTCCTGTGGCTGCTGGCTAAGGGTACTTTGCTGTGGCAGGGGATTTACGCCTGCGCCGCCGCCAGACAGCAAGCTCTCGGCACGGCGGGTACGTTGCTCAAGCCGTAGCAACAGATCGTGAATATCCGCCTGAGCACTTTCCGGCAATGGCGTAGGCAGAAGTGCTGAAGCTTCGGATAAGTGGCCGCACAGTAAAGCCCATTGGTTCATCTGTGCCAGATAGTGCTGCCAGAGCTGTTTGGTGCTGGCGATATGGTAACTGTCGGCCTGGGCCGCGGAAATCAGATCCTCCAGTCGGGTCAGGCGCTTAATGCTGTCACCGACAGACAGGCTGTGACTGAATGTACCGGTTTCTGCCAATTGCTCTAACGCGGCTTGGAGGTGTGTTGCCTGAGTAGCGTAATACCCTTGCAGCGTACTGGTCAGCACCTGACGGCTGGAGCTAGGCCAGAGCAGACTGTACACCAAGGTAAACGACAGAACCCCCAACACGGTTTCCTGCAGGCGCAGAACCGCAATGTTGAAAGTCTGATCACTGGAAAACTTCCCCATCACCAAAATCAGGGAAGCCACCATAAAGGTCATTGTCCAGACGTAGCCGTTTTTCGGATTGGTCTGATGATAGACACACAGGGCAGTAAACAGTGAATAACTGATCAGAAACGGCAGTTGCTGCTGGGCAAACAGGCCGGCCAGGGTAAAAGCAGCCACCATGCCGAGAACTGTGCCCATAATACGGTGGCGGCCTTTTTGCAGCGAATGGCCGGTTGTTTCCGTTGCCGCCATCACAAAGACGGCAAATGCGGCCCAGTACGGGCGCTCCCAACCGAGCCATAAGGCACTGACAATTGCCAGTGTCAAAGCGGAAGCAACCTTAATCGGCCGCTTGCTGCGTTCGCTGAAAAACATGATAGCTCCTGACGTTAACGCTGAGTCTTAAGGGCGATTTGTTCGATGGTCACCGGTGCCACTTTATGGATGATGATTGAGGCGGAAGTGCCGACCCGTAACTGGATGTTTGGCGGCAGCTGCTCAATCTGCACGCGAACCGGTATCCGCTGGGCCAGACGAATCCATTGAAATGTCGGAGTAACATTTGGCAGTAGCGACACCCCGGTGCTGCCGTCTTTATGGGCAATACCGTAGCCGATACTTTCGACGGTAGCCTGCAGAGGCTGATCCGGGTATGACATCAGAGACACGGTGGCTTTGTCGCCGGTAGAAACGTCACGGATATCTGTTTCTTTGAAAAAGCCTTCAATCCAGAAACTGTGCTGATCCACCAATGCCACCACCGGCTGGTTGGCGACCACCTGAGTACCGACGCGCATGTTCAGATTGGTAATGAAGCCGTCAACCGGTGCCGACACTTTGGTAAAGCCCAGATTCAGACGGGCTTCCTCGACACTGGCCTGAGCCACTTTGACGCCCGCGCGTGCGGCTTCTACACCGTTATTAAGCTGGGTAAGCGTTAACTGGGAGACCGCGCCAGGCTGACGGCGGGCAAGTGAGTGCCCGCGATGGGATTCATCCTGTGCCTTTTTCAGTATTGCGTTGGCCTGAGCCAGGCTGGCTTCCGCTTTTTCCAGCGCAGCCTGATAGGTACGCGGATCTATCTCAAACAGCAGGTCACCGGCTTTGACAACACTGTTGTCTTTAATGTGAATATGGGTGATAGGCCCGGTAACTCGCGGGGTGATCTGGATAACTTGCGCACGAATCTGACCGTCCCGGGTCCAGGGATTGCTGAGGTACTGCTGATATTTCCAGCCAATCGCAGCCAGGGCGGCAAGTAATAAAATAGTTGTCAGGGAAACACGTTTAAGCACAGGCATACTCTCAACAGTCAATCATGAAGGAAAAACAAACGTGCCGAACCAGAGGGTATAAAGCACGGTCAGAGCCAGTTCGACCAGCGGTGGACTGGCAATAAACCGGTGCCATCGCACTTTATTCAGCAGCCGTACGGTGAGGGAAGTGCAGACTAACCCCAAGATGCCAGCTACCATCAGCGGTGGCAGGTACACATCACCAATAGCGACCTCTTTGGGGACTTGGGGTATCGCGAGAAGATCAAACATCACGTCGTACACTCTTAAGCAGAATCAATGGAATTTGACGAGCCGGTCGACTCAGGATTAGATTTCCAAGTGTGATGTTAATCACATGTTGGTAAAGGATAAAGTCGTCAATATGGAAAACACTTGAAACTATTAGTTTCAAATTAGTGTTAAAATCATCCAAATTTTGTTTCTAATAGGAGCTGGGTGTGGATCGGTTAACCAGTATTGAAATCTTTGTCCGGGCGGTCGAATTGGGCTCATTTACCGCTGTTGCCGAGGAAAAAGGCATCAGTTCGCAGATGGTCGGAAAGCATATCCGCGGGCTGGAAGCCTCGCTGGGCACAAAGCTGTTGAATAAATCAACCCGGTTTCAGAGTCAGACCACTGCCGGAGAGCAATACTACCGACGCTGCAAGAACATCTTGTCGGAGCTGGCCGCCGCAGAGGAAGACATTTACCGGGAAATGCATGAGCCCCATGGTCACCTGAAAATTGTGTCCGGGGTACATTTTGGTATTTCTTTACTCTCCCCGTTACTTGCCCGCTTCCAGATGAAATATCCCTCTCTGACGCTGGATCTTGTCCTTGATAACCAGCCGGTAGATGTGCGCAAGGATGGGGTGGATGTCATTTTTCGTGAGTTTTCCAACAACTACGAGAGTCTGGTGGCGGTAAAAGTCGGGGCGTACCCGGTCATACCGTGCGCCTCGCCGGAATACCTGGCCCGATACGGCAAGCCGGGCCATCCGGAGGAGTTGGTCGGGCATCAGTGTTTTCAGCATAACCAGTTGCATGTGGTTACGCCCTGGAGCTTTAGTGACAAAGGACGCATGATTGAACCGAAAGTGTCATCCCGAATGACGTTTAACAGTACTCAGGCGATGCTGGCGGCGGCACTGGAAGGTGCCGGTATTGCTCTTCAGCCGATTTTCCAGGTTCAGGAACTTCTCGATCAGGGCCGTCTGATACCGTTACTGGAAGAATACCCGATACCCCAGGTAGAAATGTACATGTTCTACCAACCGACGCTGCGGCACACGGCGCGGCTGACCTTGTTACTTGAGCATTTGCGGGAAGAGTTGGTGTCGCACGTATAGCCGGATATTTTCGCCCCAAAGCTGCTCCGCTCCGTATTCCTGAACCCTTGTATCGCTGTATAAAAATTGGGGTTGGAGGTGAGCCGTGGGGGCAATATTGCTGGGGCAAACAGTCTGGGATTACAGTGAAAGGCCACTAGAAAGACAACGCGATGCCAGTAATATGCTGTCATCGCGTTGGATTTATCGAAGGGGATTACTCGCCGTAAATGTCGAATTTAAAATATTTGCTGGCGATACGGTCGTAAGTGCCGTTTTCACGAATGGCCTGAATGGCCTGATTGAATTTCTCAGCCAGTTGTTTGTCCTGCTTACGCAGTGCCAGGGCAGTGCCTTCGCCGATGTAAGCTGTGTCCGTTACCGGTTCGCCAACAAAGGTGTAATCAGCGCCACGGGGCTTGTCTAAAAACGCAAGAGCAAGTTGATCCGAGTTGCCAAATACGGCATCAAGACGGCCTGACTGGATGTCCATGTACACTTCATCTTGTCCGGTATAGCGCTGAATTTTAGCCACATCCCCGAACATGTCTGTGACATATCGGTCGTGAATCGTGCCAAGCTGAACACCGATCGCTTTTCCGGTCAGTCCTGCTTTATCAATCACCAGATTTGCGCTTTTGGCCGCGACGAAACGTGCCGGAGTCTGATAGTACTTGTCGGTAAACAAAACGCGCTGTTTACGTTCTTCGGTGATACGCATGGAAGCCATGATCACATCTGCCTTACGGGCCAGCAGCGATGGGATAAGGCCATCCCAGCTCTGGGTGATCCACTCGCACTTCAGCTGAGCTTCGGTACACAGCGCATCGGCAATTTCAATATCAAACCCTTTTGGTGTGCCTGTCTCGTCCTTGTAATTAAAAGGCGGATAGGTAAAGTCCGATGCCAGTCTGACCGGACGCTCGGCGGCCTGGGCATTGGCAAACAGGGTGGTAGCCAGTAACAGGCCCATTCCAACGTATTTTTTCATATTATCCCTCTTCATACCGTACTGTTTGTTGTTATACGTTTATGTCTCGTGATTTGTGCTTCTTCGCCGTTCACGCCGCGTTTTGTGGTGAAGCTGCCTTGAACGCTTTCAGGGCGTTGAGTGTTTCCTGCATGCTTGCCTGAGTACCGACAGAGATCCTGACGCAGCGCTTCAGCTGAGGTTCGTGGGCCTGATTACGTGTCACTATGCCGTGTTCCAGTAGATAGCGATAGAGGCAGTCGTCAGTATTAAATCGGATCAGGACAAAATTGGTCGCTGACGGATAAACCGCTTCCACAAACGGCAGCAAGGCCACTTCGTCGGCAAACCAGTCACGCACTGAAACCAGCGCTTCAGTTTGATTCCGCATCGCTGCAATGCCGCTGTCAGCCAGCGCTTTTTCGGCGATGCGTGCGCTAGGATCCGGAATCGGGTAGGGGGCGATAAGGCGTGATAAATAAGTCATCACGCTGCGATCGGCCAGGATAAATCCAATGCGAGCCGAAGCCAGTCCGAAAGCTTTCGATAAGGTACGGATGACGATAAGGTTCGGGTAGCTGGCAATCAGTTCCGCTACCGTCGTGTGCGGCGCAAATTCAATGTAAGCCTCATCGACCACAATCAGGGTTGTCTCTTTTGCCGCTTCAAGCAACTGGATGATGTGACTGTGCGGGATGACGTTGCCGGTCGGATTGTTCGGTGAGCATAAAAACAGCATTTTGCTGTGTGGCAAATTTTCTTTGATTCCATCCAAATCAAGGCCAAAACCCTCAACCAGCGGCACCTTGATGGTCTTAAGTGCAAATGCATCAGCACAGAATTCGTACATGGCATAGGTTGGCGGACAAACGATGATGCGATCCTTGCCAGGTTCACAAAATGTTCGGATCAGGAGATCAATGCCCTCATCTGCACCTCGAACAGCACGGCTCTGACAACTGAGTGGATTCCCCGAAGGCGTAAAATGGCTGCTATAGTCAAGATAAGCCTGCTCAATAACTTGCGGTAAAAAGTCCGGATATCGATTGTAGCCCTCTGATTCACCGTAAAGCTCGCTTTCTTCCAGCTCATTGGCATTTAGCCAGATGTGTCCATTCCCGCCGATACGACGTGCGGACTGATAGGGTATGAGGTTTTTTACTACCTCTGGCGCTAATTTATCTGCAAGTGACAACACAAACCACCTCGCTAATATGCATGATTATCAATCAGAATCCAATCTTTATGGTTGGATATTCATAATTGGCTTTTTAATATTCCCGTTTACATAAATTAAACAACTTGGATTGAAATAAGAATCGAAAAGTCGGCATACTATCTATGAGAAAAATGCATGGCTAAAAAGGATGTTTAAATGATGCGGATGCCTTCGACCCGAGAGTTGCAAGCGTTTCTTGTAACGGCAGAGCACCTAAATTTCACCGTGGCGGCAAAACACCTGAATGTGACGCAGGGAGCCGTCAGCCGTCAGATTCTGACGTTGGAAGATCAACTGAAGGTCAAGCTGTTTCACCGGCACGCGCGCGGGTTGAGTTTGACGCGTAAAGGTAATGAGTTTCTGCCTTTGGTGCAGCAGGTAATGATGCAATTGCAAAAAGCGGTGGAGCAGGTCGCCAATGAAAAGTTAAAAATCAAACTGAAGGCACCCAGCTGCGTCACGTCATGGTTGTTGCCAAAGTTAATGTCATTCCAGCAGGCTCACCCGGATATTGATGTGGAACTGACCTCAGCCATTATGCACAGTGTGAATTTTTCGACAGAACCATTTGATGCCGCTATCTGTTATGCAGATCGGGCACCGGGTCGGGAAGGGAAAAACTATTTGCTGTTTGAAGAAGTACTGGCTCCGGTTTGCTCCCCGGTGCTGCTGCAGGAAACCGTAGCGTCAGGTGCGCTATCGCTAACATCGTCTGCCCCTACACCTCAGCCCCTGCAACTTGATATTGATGGGCTTACCCAGTTTACCTGGCTGCATGCTACCCCGCAGCAGACTGACTGGCAATTGTGGTTGGAACAGGCCAACGTTACCGGGCGCTTTGCGACTCAGAACCAGCACTTTGCGACGCTGGATTTGGCGGTCAGTGCAGCCATTCAGGGGTTCGGCATTGCAATTGGTGATGTTGAGCTGGCCAGGCAGGATCTGGCGGCAGGACGGTTGGTCAGGCCCCATCCTCTGAGTGTGCCTTCAGGGAAGGGATACTACCTGGTGCGTCCTGGCCAGAGCAGTAATCCCTCACTCGATTTATTGTTTGACTGGTTACTGGCCGGCCGCTGAACGCAGGAAATCCAGGCGTTGCTGCTCTTCGGCACTCGGTTGATAGGGAGCCTGCTTCAACAAACGGGTATTGAAGGTACCTAACGGCCAGATTGCTTGACGACTGATTCCGTATTGCGCTTTTTCCCCGGGAAAGCCCGACATCTTTTCAACCTGAACGGTGCGTAGCTCCAATGTATCGTTGTGACCATTCAAGACACTGTAGTGTGCTTTCAGTGTCAGAGATTGTTTTCCTTCTCCCAGTCTCTGTTTCTCGGTCAGCACTGCGATGGGTTGACCACTTTGGGTGAACAAATTGGCTCGAATGCGATAGATACCGCTTTGTTCGACCTGAATCTGGACCGGAATGGTCATATCGGAACCGGCTGAGGAAGGCGCTTCAACCTGGGTGATTTCAGCGACTGGCTGGTAATAGTGAAAATCTGCCGTTAACACATCAGTGCCAGAGGTAAAATCAATGGTTGCTTTGACCCTTATTTCCTGCGGCCAGTCTGTTTTACCTGGTAATTCAAGGGATGCTTCGTTAACCCGTTGCTTGAAAAGGATGTGGTGAGTTTCAACATCCAGCAGCTCAATGGTCATGGCCTCCACAGGTAAGGTTCCTGAGACTGAAATAGTGATCGGCTCCGGGTAAATAAAGCGATATTTTTCAAGGCTCAATGCCGCTTGGGCGTCGCCATCCAGTACCGGCAGACTGACAGTGCTGTAGCGTTCGGGCTCAAGCCATTGGGTATCGTGCGGATTTAAAGGCTGAGAGTAAGAGGGGTAGCTAAGCGCATCAGCATAGGCGCTGGATAAGATAGCAAACTGTTCGGTCATAGACTCTGTCATCACATCGTCTGTTACTGCTTCAGAAATGGCCTCTGCTATCGCCGGTTGCTTAGGTGCGCCTTCATTATCCTGACGTGTTTGATTGATATGGGCCGGTTTTTCGTTCAAAGACGTGTTATTACCCAGAGAAGGCGAGTGTTCGGAAGAAGCAACGGTTGCGGATGAAGCCGAAGCGGAAGATTGGCTCGCCAGTTTGTCCTGAACCAACAGCATGCCTGCACCGACAGCCACGCCGGTAAGAAGAATAAGAGGTTTCTTTTTCATAGTTTTCGATGTCCAGCCCTTGGTGAAGGGCTTTGAAAAAACACTTCTGGTGAATGGCGCAAGGTAAAGCGACCGGTAAAAGTGTCACATAAAAGCGAGGGGAGAACAGCATTAGGCAAACGGATTTTATACTTTGTTAACTGTTTCCGATGAAAAATACTGCAGGCTCACCGTACCACTGAAGTTATGTCCGAAAGCTAAATTTTTAGCCGCTTGCATACAGACACGAACAAAGGCTTTGGTCGTAACCAAAGCCTTTGAGATCAGCTCTATCAGCAGAAATTACAAATAGGAATGTGCAATTTCTGATATCGATTGCGACTCAGAACCGTTGACGTAGCGATAGTAACTGCCATTGAGCCAGTACCATTCATCGCTGGTTTCCGGTTTTATCGCCTGACCACTTAGCATGGTGACACTGTCTGTTGCCGTGGTCACCTGACCTTGGTGGGCCTGTTGAATCAGGCTGCTGTGACTGTAGTCCGAGCCCATCAGCAGAGGGTAATGGAAGGGCATGAACTGGCTGACGCCACCGGATTGCGCGGTCAGCTTGCCGTTAAATGCCACTTTTACCGAGCAACTGCTGTAGTCTCCCGCGACACTGGCCCCGCAGGATGAATGGCTGGCGACGACCCCGTCATCGTTGCCTGGCAAAAAGCCGGAGGTCGTTCCCAGGTAGTCAGAACTGTCACCGGCGAAACGGATGCGGGGTACGCGGCTGTCTGGCAAAGCCGCCAGTTGGCGGGCATTGGCAACACGCAAATCGTTGAGCACGCCGGTATTGTCTTTGGTCGGCGTTTCTCCCAGCCACATGGCAATGGCTGACTTCATTAAACTGTTCCAGGTCCCGCTGCCTTCGGCAATATTAACGGCTAAATCGCCCAATTCGGAACCACCGCCAGCACCGGCAAAGTCAAACGTTGCGACAATATTCAGTGGCTGCAGTCCTGCATTTTCCAGCCAGTTAGCTTGATTATCCAGCAGGTATCGGGCAACCAAATCCCCGGTGGAGTGCGTCACTAATACGCAACCCGGCTGGCAGGTACCGTTCTGGGACAGTTCCTTCAGCTTTGGCCAGAGATAATCGGTGGATATTTTATCGGCAATGCGCTCGTGTGACGGCCAGTCAATTCGGGCATCAGTCTGACTGAGCCAATAGTTTTGCCAGTAAGCGGCGCCATCCTGAGTTACCGTTGTGGCATCAGGTTTCGATTGCAGTTGCCCCGGTTGGAAGCCGTGAATAAGCACAACGGCGTAATCCCCGACGTTTGCGTGTACTGCTCCAGACGCCAGAGCAGAGGTAACGAGAAGTGAAATAGCTATCTTTTTCATAATTGATTCTGATTATTGTTGTTGGTTTATTGTCATGGGTTATGTATTTCCGGGTACCGGTTTTGCTCGATACCGGTCATACCATTAACTCATGGTTATGGGTGGTGCATTCGCGAGGCAACGTAACAGGTGAACCTCGTCATGATTGCTGTATGACCACATTCCTTGCCAGTCAGCAATATGCAGTTGGCACAGCCAAACATCTGAAAGTCATCCTATTTTGCGAACGTGACAACCTCGCGAACCTTATTAAAGAAATCACGTAATGGCAAAAAAACGCTATTTGGTGTTGAGATCTGGGCACATCATCACACTTGTTCTGAACGAAATGCGACCAAAGTGATTAATCAGTTAATGGCCAAGGCAATAGCGGTCGAAGAATTCATTTTGATGAGGAAGACCAAGCGATGATGTCTGCCGCTGACATTGCTGATGAGCGTCGCTGTCACGATGTGCTGATGGATTTCCTCGGGTTTCATGCGATGCTGAAACCCGTGGGGAGACGAGTCGTGTATAACCGTACGGGAGGTTTTACCCAGAAAGTCTGAGCTGCAAGTTTATTGATAAGTCAGCCACACAGACAGCATCATTTTGAGAGCCAGCAGGCTGAGAATGATTTTTATCAGCAGCAGGACATGTTGGTTCTGGCTGCGGTGGCGTACCCGTGTGCCCAGCCAGGAGCCAAGAATGGCGCAAAGTACTAAGGTGGTTAGCAAGGGCCATTGCGACAGGTAATTAAAGCCCACTAAGCCAAACAGAATCAGCTTTAGTCCGTGGGCAATGGTCATCATCATGGCGGTGGTGGCCACAAGGTGGTTCTTATCGGACAGTTTCTTCATCATCATAGGATGAAAGAGGGGACCCGGCGCACCGACCAACAGTGACAGGCCGCTCAGAACAAACCCGGCCAAAAACATGGATTCAAATCGGCTCACCCAGCGCATAAATCCCTGATGCCAGATGTTCATCAATATATAGCTGCCAATAAATAAGGGAAGGTATTCGGTTGCCAGACTAACGGCAGTCAATCCGACGAGAAGAGTACCTGTTATTGCACCTATGAGGTACGACGGAAGCAGTGACCAGCACACCTCGCGCCAGGAAAACATCGCCCGGCTGATGTTGCTGACCATTTGTGTGGCACCGTGTACCGGAATAATGGCAGCAGCCGGCAGGTAGAATGGCATGATCGCGATTAGCAGCATGCCTCCGCCAAATCCTAATACCGCGGCCACGACAGAGGTCATGATGGTGAACGTGCCTAAACTGAGCAGGTCAGTGACAGAAAGGGCAAAATCAGCCAGCATGTGATCTCCGGGGCTTTCATTGAAATTGAAGTGGACAGCCTTACAACGGTTTGAACAGACTGAAATGTGAACAGTGAAGTCTAAATTCACATACACCTGGAAACGTGTCAATGTGACGTGCTTGTTATTTTTTCTGTGAAAGTAAGCGTTGCTGCAGGAGATAGAACAATAAATATTTGTATCACTTAAAGTGATTGGAAATCATTTCCATTAACATATAGCGATTTAATGCTGTTAATGACTTGGAAGGTGCCGATTACGCAATAAGATATATTTTGTAACAAATATATTGATAACAATTCATTTTATTTTGCATGGTGTTTGTTTTTTGCTCATCGTCTGTTTGATAAACAGTGATTATTGAAACCCACTCAATATATGGAAGAAGAATTACAGAACGTGATAATTTTCTCTAAAAATTATTAATAATTTATTTAATTGGAATTTATCTTTTCAAATAATTGACGTCGTATGATGTTTACAGAATGATGTTCTATGGCTGAAGTATGCTTTATGTGCATGATACGCTTTGCAATTTTATTAGCCTAACATATAATTTTCGTTAATGAATACTTGAGATTATGTATCGCTGCACGTTTGCACAACGCATTTCTTACGTTCTTTTCACTTACAAATCATATTGATATTTAAATTAAACCACCTAAACAAGTAGAGACTTGGGTGGGAATATCTATCTTCAATCAACGCCGACCAGAGAAGCATTCACCTACATTGATTTAAATAAACCGTGGGAAACAATATGAGTTACCCCCTAATGGGTATTTCTGATAAGCAACGTTAATTCAGGATACAGTCAGCCAGAGACATCAGGATGAATAGATTTTTTATTTTATTTCTTATCTCCCTCAGCAGTTTTGTCAGTAATGCTTCCGTTTTTCCGACACCGAAAATGGATGTGATTTTGTCGGTGAGCGGTGCCATTCATCACACGAATCTGAA
Organism: Photobacterium sp. GSS17; assembly: GCF_028621875.1. NCBI lineage: Bacteria > Pseudomonadati > Pseudomonadota > Gammaproteobacteria > Vibrionales > Vibrionaceae > Photobacterium > Photobacterium sp. GSS17. Next base: position 161,545 of record NZ_CP117518.1, read on the forward strand.
CCGCGCTGCGCAGTTTGATCGTGAGATGCTGGAACAGTTTCCGCAGACCCAGGTAGTCACATTGACGCCCTGGACGGATGCCCTGCATCGGTACGATGGCGTATTACTGACCGATCTGCTGGATCAGTTGCAGGCCGAAGGGCACAGGGTTATGGCAAAAGGGCTGAACGGTTATCAGGCCGAGTTGAACATGGAGGTCCTGGGCAAATACCCGGTCATTATTGCCATTAAAACCGATGGTGAGTACATGAGGGTTCGGGATAAAGGCCCGTTATGGCTGATTCTGCCGTTGTCGGATTACCCTGAATTAGATACGACGCTGTTCCATGAAGATATGGTCTGGCAACTACACGAGCTGGTTGTGTATTGATGTATAAGATAAAGATACTGCTGTTGTCGATGACGGTTGCCATTTTTGCAATCAGCTCTGTGGTCAGCTCTCTGCGCCATCACCATGTCACGGAACTGATCACCGGTTCAATGAAAGCGGTCAATTGGGCGGTGTCGGAACTGGATCGTGAACTCTACCAGTTTATGCACTCGTTGCAGCTGGTTGCGCTGGATTTTGAAGGTGCCGCGGACGTTCAGCTTCGCTTTGACATTCTTTGGAGTCGGATTGATGTACTGGCGGTTGGTGAAGAAAACCGGATGTTCCGAGAACGCCACGGTGCGGTCGAGCTGCTGGAGAACCTAAAACATGAGCTGGAACGGTTTGAACCTGAGGTATTTGCACTAACCGGTGGTGACCCGGCAGCGGAAAGGCTGATGCGTGAGTTTGCTCCGATTCAGAAACAGGTGCGGGAATTTTATGTTAACAATTTTTCAATCAAGTCGACTCGTGACAACCTGACCCGTATCTTTGATGCCCATACAGGAGAAGACTACTACTTATACGGTTTGTTATTGAGTGGTGCCATGCTGATTTTGTTGGTGATTCGGGAAAGCCGGATTAATCGGCGTCAGGCGTTTCGTGACCCTCTGACCGGATTGCCAAACCGTGCCTGTTTCAACGGGTGTCTGCAAGACGCCATCATATCGCTGGAGCCGGGGAAAAATCAGCAAATGGCCCTCTATACCCTGGATCTGGATAACTTTAAGGGCGTGAATGACTACCTTGGGCACGGTGCGGGAGACATCTTTTTAAAAGAAGTGGCCAGACGGCTGTCAGAATTACCTGCACGATGTAAAGTTGCCCGCTTGGGGGGCGATGAGTTTGTCATTCTTCAGCCTGCCGTGCAGGGAAGGGGCGAGTGCCTGCAGCTTATTGAACGAATCAAACAACAGTTTGACGATGAAATTGAGGTTGACGGGCACCGCCAGTTAGCCCAGATGAGCATCGGTATCAGCCTTTATCCGCAAGATGCGGCTGAGGCAGAGCAGTTGATGAGCCATGCAGATACTGCGATGTATACTGCGAAGAAGACCCGCGGAACCTCATACTGCTTTTTTGAGCCGTATATGAATGAGAAGGCCATTCGCCAGCGGGTGCTGACAGATGCGTTAAGCCAGGCGCTGATGCGTGGTGAGGTGAGGCAGGTTTATCAGCCGATTGTGTGCCTGCAAACCCGGGACATCAAGCTGGTTGAGTCACTGGTTCGTTGGCATCATGACATTTACGGCGATATTTCCCCGGCAGAAGTGATCGATATCGCAGAGAAATCCGGGTTGGCGCAAACGCTGAATGAGTGGGCGCTGGAACAGGCTTGCCAGCAAAATGTTCGCTGGCGACAGGCCGGGCTCCCGGCGATCCGGGTGGCAGTGAACATTTCACCGACCATGTATTCGCATTGTGATCTGGCGGAGATAGTCCAGCGCTTGCTGACTAAAACCGGGATGTCGGCGAACGATCTGGTACTGGAAGTCACTGAAGATACGGCATCGCATGATATTGAAAATTCTGCCAATGTGTTGCCAAAGCTGCGGGAGATGGGGGTAGGGCTGGCGCTGGATGATTTTGGTACCGGGTATTCCTCGCTCAGCCATTTACAGGAAATGCCGTTTCAGATCCTGAAAATTGATAAAAGCTTTATCTGGAAAATTCATCAGTCCGGCTACGATATTCGCTTTATCCGCGCCATTATTACCCTGGCGAAAGGACTGGGTATGCGAGTGGTGGCCGAAGGCATTGAACAGCAGGCGCAATACGCTGAAATGTTTGCTGAAGGTTGTGATTACGGTCAGGGTTTTTTGTTCAGCAGGCCAGTATCCGGCGAGGAAATGGTAGTAAAGCTGAGTCATATGCAGCAGCATCGGGTAGGCTCATCCACGTTGTCCGCCTCGGAACGTTTGGCGAAAACACTGCCGACATCTGTCTAGTAGGCTATGTGGCTGAAGCACACTTTTTTAACAAGCTAAGCGTTAGCGATGACGTTTAACGAAGACATCCCCAAGGCCTCAGTTGAGGCCTTGTTCATCTATAACGGCAGAAACCGGACGTTTGAACAGTTGCTCAGGGATGACAGACAGCCATCCATGACTGCGTGCGTACTCAATCAGAGAGGCGCGGTTAGTAACGCCATAATCAGCAAACTTGGTGATCAAGTTGGCGATTTGCTTTTCCACCGCCTTCGGAGTGCGATGGATCAATTGTGCAATTTGTTTAGTCTGGCGTCCCCTTAACAGCCAGAAGAGCACGATTTCCTGAGATGAGGTTAACTGTACATCCTGTGGCGTCAGGGTACAGAGTGAGGCGTTTGTTTTATCAAGAGCAAACACTTCGGCAAACGTTGCCAGATTTACCCACTTTTTCAGGTTTATGGCATTGAACTGGATCCCCCATGTCTCACCATTAATCACTATCGGACGTTTCTCGAACGTGTAGGCATCAAAGCCATGCGCGTAGTGATGGATGTCAATTATGGTGATTGTCTTGTTTTGTGCCATTGCCTGTCTGTCTTGTTGGACAAACACGGACGCAAATTGAGCCGTATCACATGGTAGATCACCGTCTGTCAGCCCTTCGATGTTATCCGGTGCGTTGACCAGAGTGCGGTATGCCTGATTAGCGTACGCAAACACGCCGTCTTTTGACTTCAGCCCTGCTGGCGTTGGGGTGTTTTCTAGCATGTGAATAAGGACAGATAAATATGTATTCTGATCGATTTTCACAGGCTTATTTTAGCAATTTGTAATTTAAAAAAAGTAGGGGAATTTCCCACTTTTGTTGGGGAAATTCCCCCGAGAGTTGCAGTTTTGATGACTTTGTGACCTTTTTGCGGTTTTAGTTGCATAATTTTGCGTAGCTGGTAGAGCCAGTAATAAAAAACAAATCTATTCAAATGCAGTCTGTTATTATTAGATGTGAGAATGAATACAAAGATAATGACAAAGTCGTAAACACAATATGCTTAAAAAACTTCTCTGCCTGTTGTACTTTCCTGCTGTAGTTCTGGCGAGCCCGAGCGAGTATGCAGAAAAGTTAGCCAAGGATGTGTATCAGTCTGCAAGATTGCAGGGGGTACTGGACTATAGCCTGCTTGAAGAAGGTGTTGATGCCTATCTCAGCCATGGCTCCGGTGCTAATCACCATCTGGTGCTCATCGATTTTAACCGTCCATCCTATCAGCGTCGTTTTTACGTGATAGACCTCTTGGAAAAAAAACTGAAGTATCATACTTTCACTACCCACGGTATTGAAAGTGGTGGCGCTTTCGCGACCAAGTTTTCCAACACGGTCAATTCTCGGCAAACCTCATTGGGCGTGTATAAGACCGCAGAAACCTATTACGGTAAATATGGTTACTCCTTGCGCCTGGACGGTTTGTCGGAAGGGGTGAACGATAATGCTCGTCGACGTCATATCGTGATCCACGGGGCCAATTATGCATCGCCGGACTTTCTGAAAAATAACAATTTTATTGGTTGGAGTTGGGGCTGCCCGGCACTGCCACCGGAAAAAAACCGTGAGATTATCGATGTGATTAAAGGTGGCAGCATTATTCTGGCCTCCCGCTACACTCAGGGACGGCAACTTCCGTTGGCGACAGCTAAATTGGACGCTACTCATTTAGCGGGTAATAAGCCCAACGAACACCAGTCTCAGCTGGCGGCTCAACCGTTGTCGGCCGGGGAAATGCTAGCGCGGGTTGAGCCTGATAGCTTGTAGCGATCCATGCATTGAATATGCAGTAAGTTGATATTTCGGTGGGGTTGAAACGGCTCCGGATAAAAAACGCCCGAGGCTGATACAGACTCGGGCGTTTTCATTGAGGTACAGGAGCGTGTTTTTCAGGCTCCTAGAGTCCCAGCAAACTGGCGTTTAACCTGTTTCTGTCAGAGTGCGGCTTCCAGAATCGCTCGGCTGTCGTTCAGAGTGATGTTGCCGTGTTCACCCAGTGCTGTCATACCGTGGCTTTCAAGGCTGCTCATCAGCACATCAATATCGCTCTCGCCCAGTTTCACGTCGGCAAGACGAGTTGGCACCTGCATTTCTTTGAAGAAAGCAATGGTTCGCTCAATGGCCGCGTCGATGCGTTCATCAACAGAACCTTCACGGATACCGAAGATACGCTCAGCATATTGCAGCAGTTTTGCTTCTTTGTCGGCACGGCGTTCTTTCATGACCGCAGGCAGCACGATGCTGAGGGTACGGGCATGGTCGATACCATAGTTACCGGTGAGTTCATGGCCAATCATGTGAGTTGCCCAGTCGTGAGGCACCCCCACGCCAATCAGACCGTTTAATGCCTGAGTGGCGGTCCACATGATGTTGGCGCGCACATCCAGATCATCCGGGGTAGCCAGTGCTTTCGGGCCTTCTTCAATCAGATTGAGCAGCAGGCCTTCTGCAAAACGATCCTGTACTTTGGCATTCACCGGGAACGTCAGGTACTGCTCCATGACGTGGACAAAGGCATCGACAACGCCGTTGGCAACTTGGCGCGGAGACAGGCTCAGCGTGGTGGTTGGGTCAAGTACCGCAAACAGTGGCTGGACTTTGTCAGTCATGAAAGCCAGTTTGTCTTTACCGCGTGAAACCACTGCACCTTTGTTGCTCTCTGAGCCTGTGGCAGGCAGGGTAAGTACGCAACCCAGTGGCAGCGCAGCTTCTACCGGATGCTGCTTCGCCAGAATGTGCCACGGATCTTCACCTTCATAGCAGGCTGCCGCAGCGATGAACTTGGTACCGTCAATCACAGATCCTCCGCCAACGGCCAGCAGGTAGTCGAATTTCTCATTGCGGATTTTCTCTACTGCTTTCATCAGGGTGTCATATTGCGGGTTAGGCTCAACACCGGCAAATTCAGCCCATTCATGACCAGCAAGTGCTGCGCTGACTTGTTCGTACACGCCATTCTTCTTGATGGAGCCACCACCGTAAATCACCAGTACCTTCTTGTCTTTCGGAATGTCATTGGCGATAGCGGCGATTTGGCCTTCACCAAAATGGATGCGAGTTGGGTTCTGGTAGGTAAATTTTTGCATGATACGTCTCCAGGGTAGTGACTGCCTCACTGATAAGGCGAGTGAGGCCTGTTTTAGTACGCCAACAAGTCTACGCCAGTTAAGACTGAAAGGTGATGCTCGATCCTGTTTAATGCTTGCCTATTTCTCTCAAAATAAGTGAGGCGTGTTTGTCAGAAAATGCTTGTGGTTTGTCTGGTCTCATTTTGTCGTGGTTAGGGGGTTGCAGCGTGAGTCACTCAGTCATTTACCTTGTTTTCCGCCCCAGCCCTGCCTAAGATGGCGGTGAAACTCAGGTTCAGAGAAAGCATCCAATTTGGGAATACCACGATGAAAAAGTGTCAGGAAAAAGGTGAACAGCTTTGCCATTACTATGGTTTGAGCCATCAGGCCGGAATTGTTGAGACCGAGGTTCCTGGCGTTCGCCTGTTCAGAATCAACAAATACCACAAAGTGACGCCGCAGATGTATCAGCAAGGGGTTGTCGTGATCTTACAGGGGAATAAGATTGGTCATCTCAACGATTATCGATTTGAGTACGATACCGAACATTGCCTGATTGTGGCAACGCCATACCCTATCGCCTGTGAAACTTTTGCATCTGAAGACGCGCCGTTGATTGGCATTGATATTGATTTCGATCGAACCCTATTGCAGGAGCTGGTGGATAGCGTCGAACAGCATGACGATGGCACGCTGTGTTGGCGTGAAGAGTCTGGCCGTGGGGTCGCTGTAACGCCAATCACGTCGGGGATTGAAGACAGTGTCTGTCGACTGCTCAGTTGCCTGGATAAACCGTTGGATGCCAAAGTCCTTGGGCGTCAGTTACTGCGAGAGTTTTATTTTCAGTTACTGAAAAGTGAGCAGGGATACCTGCTGTCACAATATTGTAAGCAGGACAGTGCTCTGTCGAAAGTCTCGCGGGTGATTAACCATGTTCAGGTTCACTTCGATCAGAAATTGTCGATTGAAGAGTTGGCGGAAATGGCAGGGATGAGCGTTTCAGCATTTCACCGAACCTTCAAGCAAGTGGTGACCGATCCACCGTTACAGTACATCAAGAAAATTCGCCTGAACAAAGCAAAAACTCTGATGATTCAGGAAGGGATGCCCGCTAATGTGGCCGCGATAAAAGTCGGTTATGAAAGTCCAACCCAGTTTAGTCGGGAGTTCAAGCGGTATTTTGGCTTGCCGCCGAGCAAGGCGGGACAACTGGCGCTGGCCTGAGGAGTGGGCTCGCTAATGCTGCGCGGTGGCTTTGATCGAAAGCGGTCATTTTGCCTTTTGAGCATCAGATGTCTTGCGCAACGTTTGGTATACCGTTTCGTATGATTCATAAAAGTGGTGGCGAAAAAAATGTGCCGTTCAGCGTGCATTCAGATTAAAAACGATGTTTTATATTTTAAGTTGTGGTTAAGGTTGCAGGTGTAAGGTGTTTAACGAAGACAAACTTTACACACAATTTTTTTTCAACAGGTCGGTCAGGTGTGACCGGGCTGAGTGGAAGAGATAGGAGCAAAAAAGATGAAAAAAATCACTGCAATCTCAACACTGGCACTGGCTGTAATTGCTGCTTCTCCTGCATTTGCTGCTGACACTGAATGGTTTGTTGGTGGCGGTGTTGGTTACCAGAACGACAACGTAAAAGGTCAGTACGAACAAAACGGCGAAGATGCGACTTACCAACTGCGTGGTGGTGCCATCATCAACGATCACCACCGTCTGATGGGTACTTACAGCTATATGGATAAGTCAGAGCAAAACATGTTCTTGGCTTCATACGATTACCTACTGCCAGTTCATCAGAAAGTGAACCTGTTTGCGGGTGTATCTGCCGGTTTTGCTGACAGCGAAATTAACAACGACAGCTCATCTGACTTTGTATGGGGCGGCCAGGTAGGTGCGATGTACAAAATCACCGACAACTGGTCAACAGATCTGACTTACCGTTATCTGGATCAGGATTACAAAGAGAACAACACCAAGATCGACTACTCCCAGCAAGTTGTCTGGTCTGTGGACTACCACTTCTAATCCCATCCCGGATATGAAGACAGGGGAAGCATTGGCTTCCCCTTTTTTGTGGCTTTTGCTTACAACGAATACCTGCTATAACTGATTGTAATCAAATAAATATCAGGAGTTAAACGGATGCGGTTGGGTAAAGCTGTACAGGTGATGGTTTTTCTGTCTGGTTTGGCAGGTTCAGGTATGGCCGGCGCAACCAGTCTGGAAGGCGGCACCTGGCGTTGCCAGCGCCCTGATACGCCTGACAATATCCGGGAATGGACAACGTACCGTTTCAATCACGACGGCACGATCCACTCTCAGGAGTGGGTGCAAACCCGCCAGGGTGATGAGATCGCGCTGGATTTTACCATGACGGTGGATTATCAACTGTCTCACAACGGTAAGCAGTATGTGCTGAAACCGGTTTGGTTACAACGTAACATCAAGGTGGACCGCGACAACCTCAACCCTTTTGACGCGGATGCACTGCGCGATTTACTGGGATACCGAATTTTCTTTGAACCTGAATTCGGGGATGAAAATCACGCACGCTTTGAAATGCGCCACCATATCACGCCTAACCAGCGGTTTATCCTCCACTGTAGCCGCCAAATCTGAGTGGGCCCGCCTCTTCTGAAGAATGTGCAGCCTTTGATTTTGGTTGCGTTCATTTTCTGATTTAACCAAAAGTCAGTCGCTGCCCAATACCTAAACCTAAAGCTAAATCTAAACCTCAAATCCTACTCTTAAAGGGGCATGAAACCTGTGCCTTGGTTGGGTTTCCTGTGTCCAGTTCCTTGTACCTCATTTCTTCTGGCAACGACAGCGCAGAGAGTGATGCAGGCGAGAGGCTTTAGTGGCGCATCCGCTCCAGCAATTTTTCTTTGTACTGGGTTGGTGTCTCTCGCCGCTGACGTTGAAACGCCTTGCTGAAACTTTGCACGTTCGAGTAGCCCAGTTTGGCTGCAATTTCTGCAATGGGGATATCTGCCTGCATATACTGTATAGCCTGATTACACAGTACATAGCTGGTAATTGACGTGAAGTTCCAGCCATATAGACGCAAACGTCGCTGAAATTGCTGAGGTGACAGCGAGAATTTTCCCGCCACGGTATCCAGCGACGGAAAACCGAAACAGCGCGAATAATTGATCATTTCATAGACCGTTTTTGCGGCATCGTGGGGCTGGGGCATATTGAGAAATTCATCCAGCTCCAGGTTAGACAGCATCATCGGGCGCTGGCTCTGATACAAATGCTGATTACTCTGCTCCAGCACAGAAACATACAGCCAGACTTTGGTTTTAGGGGCATTCCAGCGAATGTCGCAACCGAAAAATGCCCGCAGTGCTTTCTCACCACAGGGAGGACCAGAGATCTCGACATTGAGGGGTTGGTAATCATGACCCAGAAAGTCGCGCAGGGTATTGGTGAACATGATTGCAATGCGCAGGCTGTCATGCAGCCGTCCTCGTCCGTGCGAAAAATGGTTGTCGTAGCACCATTTGATGAACTTCCCGGACTGTTCGCCGTAAAACGTCGCTCCGGCCTGCAGACAGCTGGTACCGTAATTGATTCGGCGAAATGATAAGGCCAATTCCGGTGAGGATAAAAACCACTCGCCGAGTCGATCCATCTCCCTAAACGTCAAATCTTCAGCCAGCTTGACCATAAACGCTGGGTCACCGGTTTGTCTTTCCATGTTTTCTAACCAGCGATTGATATCGGAGAACGGAATTAACCGCATCGGTTCACGATACAGGACTTCTGGGATATCCAGTTGAGCCGGCGACAGACTGTAATGGCGGTTCAGTGCTTTCAGTAACGGCTGAAGAAAAATGGCCCGGGTAAAGGCAGCATTGAACAGGGGAGGGGACACAGACATGGTTTGAGTCTTCAGGGCTGATTGGCGTGGTTAGATTATTTCATAGATCTGCTTAATTTGAATGAATCTGTCCGTATTTATTACAGCCACCCACCTGATCTCACAAAATCACCTACATAAAAACAATGTATTACATCTGACTTTTTGGTTCAGAACAGGAGAAGAAATGAGTCTCGTCAGCATGCCATTTGTTGATACCGGGGTGGATACTGCCCTGCATATCGTGGCGGGCGTGGTACTGGTAGGTGCCATTGTTGCCGCTGCATACGGATTTTGGCGCATTCATGAATTACCTATTCAGAAAGCCCACAAAAAAGAGCATCGCCAGCTAGGGCTGATTACGGCCCTGACCTGGATTGGATTTATCTGGCACTGGGTGTGGGTGATGGCGGTGATCATTGCGTTTGTCGATGGTGAAGCGGCGCTGCGTCGGATCCGTGATATCTGGTTCGGTCGCGATGAAGAAGCGGCGGAGCACCCGGTAAAGAGTGATGCGTTGTCAGCAACGGCGGCACATGCACCACACCCTTCGCGTCAGGTGGCGGCGGGAGAAAACGTGTCGACGGAGGCTGATCATGCTTGAAGGATTAGCGGTATGGGCGCTGTTTATTTACCTGTTACGTATGGTCGGCATGCCATGGAACAAATACACCCAGTCATTCGCCTATCTTGGTGGTGGCGGTTGGCTGATTTTTGTCTGGATCGGACTGATTACGTTTGCGCCGATGGACATGTCTGGCGGGTCGGTTGTGCAGTCGCCGTTCATTCAGCTTCGACCAGCCTCCAAAGATATTCGTGGTCATGTGGACCAGATTCTGGTGAAGCCAAATGAGAAAGTGAAGCAAGGGCAGTTGATTTATACCCTAAATAGCGAACCGTACCAGATTGCGCTGAACAAGGCGGAAGCCAAACTGGCGTCGACAGCAGCGACCCTGTCGATTGCTCGTGAGGATGTCCGCATCGCCCATGAGAATAAACTGGCCGCTGAGAAAGACATCGAGATTGCGGAAAACCAGCTCATTGCGGCGAAAGAAGATTTGACGTGGAAACAGACGACGCTACAGCGTTATGTCGAGCAGAACCGTGTTGTGCAGCATACCATCACTGAAACTCAGCTAGATGAACAGCGCACGGCCGTTAATGTTGCCAAGGCTGAGCAGGTAACACTGGTCTCCAAAGTTGAGCAAGCGAAGCTGGCAGCGAACCGCGCGACGCTGGCTTGGGAGAAAGCCCAGCTGGAAGTCAGCAGTCGGGAAGCGGCTTTGGCAGAAAAGCACGAATTGGTCGCACAGGCTGAATGGAATCTGGACCATACCCGTATATATGCGCCCGCCGATGGTTATTTGACTAATTTCATCATGCGTGAAGGGCAATATGTTGGTGTGATTCCGCGTATTCAAATGTATACCAACGAAAAATACGTGTTGATGCGGGTAAATCATCAGGCGATTCGCAATGTGAAAGTGGGTCAGCGAGCTGAGTTTGCGTCTGCGGTGTATCCCGGCACTATTTTTAATGCGCAAGTGGAAGGCATTATCGAAGCAACCGGCGAGAGTCAGGGCAACCTGATTGGACGGGATGAATATGTGCGTATGACAACGGGTCAAAATGCTATGAACAAGCACCATTTTGTTCGTCTGAAGCTGGAAGAATCTGAGGGATATGACATTCCGGTCGGCTCTGCCGGTATCGCATGGATCAGTGCCGAAAAGCCTAACAGTTTTCTGCAGTTTCTGGATGTGCTGCGTGGCATCATCATTCGTATGAAATCTCAGATCTTCTATATCTGGTCCATGTAATCCTGAGGCAGTGGATAATAGACAAACGGATAAAGAGAAAATGTGAGAGAAGAAACCGAGTAGGACTTGGATAGGCGCACGCCTTAGCCGCAATCCCGGCTAAGGCCACAAGCGAAGCCAAGTCTGAACAACACTATTCAACGATTTCTACGTTCATGCTGACCGTAGTTTGCTGCAACCCTTGAGGCTGGGGTTGCAGCTTTTTTTTGTTTAATTCAGCAGGGCGGATCGGCTGAGCCACAAGCACGGGAGGACACACCCAAGTGAATACCAGATATCAGGCGGATTCCAGTTATCAGGTGGATTCAAGGTAAGAGCCGATGTAAAGACATCAGTCCTGACGTAACGTTTTGACCGTGGATATGGGGGTCGGGTAGCGCTTCACGACCCAGTAGGTCGACAGAATAAAGGTGGCCATAGTCGCAAACTGAATGAACAGCGCTGCCTGATTAGACAGCATGCCGGTCTCCATGGCGGCATAAGCGACCAGGAAGGAAAACTCACTGGCCTGACTGAGCCGGGCACTGAGTTCCTGATGCATACTGGGTTTCTCTTTGGCCAGCTGCAAGGCAACTTTAAATCCCCAAAATTTCACACCAACCAGAATAACCCCAAATGCCAGCCCCAGCAGGCTGTAGATATTGGCTTGCTGAATATCTATTCTGGCCCCGATGGCAAAGAAAAACAGGATAAGGAAAAACTCCCGCAGCGGTTTGAGGTGAACGGCAATAGCCTGTGATACCTGACTGACCGCAATGGACAGCCCCGCGATAAATGCGCCGCTTTCATAAGACAACCCCACCTGATGTGCCAGCTCTGACCAGAAAAAACACCAGGCTAAGGTGGTCACAAAGCTGTATTCCTGAATGACATCGAAACGCCGGAACAGGGGCAAAATCACAAATCTTACCCCCAGAAAAGCCATCACACACATCAGAGCAAACTCGCCCAGCATCATCAGGAAGCTCAATGCCATTGCCTCACCGCTTTCCATGTTGAGGAAAATAATGACGCTGATCGCCAGAATATCCTGTACCAGCAAAATACTGGTAATCACTTCCCCCATACGTTTGTGGTGCAGAGTGGTGGTCGGAATGAGCTTTAGTCCGATGACGGTACTGGAAAACATCAAGGCCGCGGCAATGATTGCTGAATCCAGTAGTGGCAGTCGGATCAGCAGGCAAAATCCGAGGGTCACGGCAAAAAAGAAAGCGCTGGTGCACAGAGTGATAATGGCGCTTTCATGAAACAGGCTGAGCAGCTTTTTGGGTTGCAGGTTCAGGCCGATCAAAAACAACAGCAGAATGACCCCTAGATTACCGAACTGAGTAATATTTTCGGCACTGGTGACCAGATTGAGCCCGTGTGGCCCTAGCAGCAGACCGGCCGCAATGTAGGCAAGAATGATGGGCTGGCAGGCATATAGAAACAGGGTGCCCAGCAGGGCTGCGCTGATAATGATCACGCAAAGCTCAAAAATCAGGGGAGCTAAGTCAAGGGACATACAGGCAGTACCACAGTCTTTCAGAGGGCAGTCTTTATTGTGGTTCAGAACCTCAGGGTGTGCTTAGGTGCCAGATTGCGTATCATGTCTGGGTTTCTGTATAACGCTGTATGTGCAGTTGCTGAAATAAAGTGCCGATGCAATGCGTCCATACCAGCAGACCAGAACCGCTTGAGACTGATAACTGACAGAAGACTTGGTTGCCCTGTGGGAGGGTTCAGGCACGTGTTTGATATTAGCCGTGCTTGTCAGATAAGGAGACTGGTTGTTTTTTAGAGCTATTGCTCTAGAATTGGCAGTTTCAATCCGTCTCTATCGCCAACGGTAAACGGCCAGGAATGGTTTATAGGTAAAAAAATGAAGAAGAAGCGAACAGTCTGGTGGCCGGGCTGTGCCTCATTATGGCTCTCGGTTGCCTGCGTAGCCTCACCGGTTTCTCAGGCCTCAACGGCCCAGATAGCAGTATCTGGTGCGTCGACCTCTCAGGGGACCGCGATGACAAGCCGCATCGAAAGCGGACATACACAGCAGACCATCAGTTTTTGGGATGCCTGGCAGAAAGTTATCAGCGAGAACGATGGCCTGGCCGCTGAGCGAGCAAATGTGGACCGGTATCGCCATATGCAGGATGCCGCCAGGGATCTCTACCTGCCGAAAGTCACCGCGTCGGCCAACTACACCCGACTGGATCAGGCCGTTGAAATTAAGCCATCGGATCTGGCTGCTAGTATGCCGGCTGGCGAGGCGATTCAGGGCATTGCCCAGATGCTGGGGATCAACCCGGCTAATATCGATCGCTTGTTTACTTCGCAACTGACAGACAGGGATGTGTTTACCAGTTCGATCCGAGCAGTTTGGCCGATTTTTACCGGTGGCCGAATTACCGCTGCGCAGGATATTGCCGAAGGACAGACGGTTGAAGCGAAATCCCTTTTGGCGATGAAGCAGCAAGCGACGTTTGAAGACCTGTCCAAGTTTTATTTTGGCGTCGTGATGTCAAAGCAGGTGCTTGATACTCGTATTGATGTAGAGAACGGCCTGAAAAAACATTGGGAGCATGCCCAAAAACTGGAGCAACAAGGACAGATCGCTCGTGTTGAACGTTTGCAGGCAGAGGCATCCTATGACAAAGCGCGGGTTGATCGCCAAAAAGCCCAACGGGATTTGGAAATTGCCCAGGCGGCATTGTCTCGGTTACTGAAATTCCCGGGTGCCTTGATGCCGTCTACGGCGCTGTTCATCAATCCGTCGCTGCCGCCGATGCACACTTTTATCGACAAGACGCTGGCAGACTACCCGGGTTTACAGATTCTTGACGCCAAACGCCGTCAGGCGCGGGGACTGATTGATGCGGAAAAAGGCAAGTACTACCCGGAAGTGTTCCTGTACGGCAATTACAGCCTGCATGAAGATGACACCTTGGCCGCGAAAACGGCACCTGACTGGGCGGTTGGCGTTGGAGTATCAATTCCGCTGGTGGATAACGGTGGTCGCTCCGGCAAAGTTAAAGCTGCGCACAGTGCCGTGACTCAGGTGAACTATCTGCGGGCCCAGGCTGAGCAGGATCTGTCGGTGCTGGTTGAAAAAACATACCGCGAAGCGATGCAGTCGCTGGAGGAATACCATGGTCTGGCGTCCAGCCTGTCTTTGGCACAGGAAAATCTCAACCTGCGTGAAAAAGCCTTTAGTCAGGGTCTGTCGACATCACTGGATGTGGTCGACGCAGAGTTATACCTTGCCGGTATCCGAACCCAGCGTTCGGCGGCAGCCTATCAGTATGTAATGTCACTGACCAAGTTGTTGGCGGTCAGCAGCGATATCAATCAATTCAGTCAATATCAGCAATACCAGGGGATTAAGGTTCAGTCATGAGTAAGTTGAAAACATTGGCCGCGGTTATACCGGCTGCGGCATTGGTCGGATGGCTGGGTTACTCCTTCTGGCAGGCTTATCAGCCGTTTCCCGTCCGTTTGCAGGGGCAAGTTGAAGCCCAGCAGTACAATATCTCATCCAAAGTGCCGGGACGTATTGAACATGTTCTGGTGCGTAAGGGGGATACGGTTGCGAAGGGTGATCTGATTTTTACTCTGCTGAGCCCGGAGCTGGACGCCAAGCTGGAGCAAGCCCGTGCCGGTGAAGAAGCCGCGGGCGCGCTGGCACAGCAGGCAGAAAACGGTGCGCGTTCTCAGGAAATCGCAGCAGCGAAAGATCAATGGCAAAAAGCTAAAGCCGCCGCCGGATTGATGGAAAAAACCTATCGTCGGGTCGACAACCTGTACAAAGACGGTGTGATGGCCGAGCAAAAACGGGATGAAGCCTTTACCCAGTGGCAGGCGGCGCTTTATACCGAACGCGCCGCTTATCAGATGTATGCTATGGCTACTGAAGGGGCACGGGAAGAAACCCGTCGTGCCGCGCAGGAAAAAGCCCGCATGGCCGCTGGCGCAGTGGCGGAAGTGGAAGCTTACGCGGCGGATACCCAGATCACCAGTTGGTACAACGGTGAGGTTACCCAAGTTTTGTTGCATGAAGGAGAGCTGGCACCGCAGGGTTTCCCGGTAGTTAGCGTGGTTGACATGCAGGATGCGTGGGCTGTGTTCCATGTCAAAGAAGATCAACTGAGCAAGTTTACCCTCGGGGCAGAGTTTAATGCGGTGATTCCGGCGCTGGGTGATAAAGCCCATGCGTTCAAGGTTAGCCATGTGGCGGCCATGGGGGATTTCGCTACCTGGCGTACCACCGATCCGGCGCAGGGTTTTGACATGCGTACGTTTGAGGTGGAAGCGCGCCCGATGAGGCCGATTGATCATCTCCGTGTCGGGATGAGTGTAATTATCGAGTAATGACAATGGCACATTCCGATTTATCCGTTACGCCACCGACATGGTGCAGACGACAGGCACTGAAACAGGAATGGCAGCTGATCCGGCGTGATGGTTGGCTTTTCGCGATGGTGAGCTGGGTACCGGTGCTGGTGTTCCTCCTGCTGTGGGGCGTATTTTCTGCCGGGATCGCCAGAGATTTACCGATCGGGGTGGTTGATGGCGACCACAGCCGTCTGTCGCGCCAGTTGATCCGTGATTATGACGCCAGCCCGACGCTCAGTGTGACCAGATCGTTCACGTCGGTTGAAGAGGGGGGCGCGGCACTGCGGGGTGGTGATATTTATGCGCTGGTGGTCGTACCGCGGGATCTGGAAAAAGAGACGCTGACCGGCAAAGCGCCCACGGTTACGGTGTTTTACAACAGCCAGTTTATTCTGATTGGCAAACTGGTGAACTCGGCGGTGCTGCAGGCGCAAGGAACACTGAACGCCAAAGTGGAAGCCTTGCAGCATATGGCATCGGGAGCTACGGTTCCGTTACAGGCGCTGGGGCAGGCCGTGCCGGTGCAAAGTCAGATTACGCCGCTTTATAACAGCAATAGCCATTACGGCCAGTTTCTGGTGGCGGCTGCAATTCCTGCCGCATGGCAGATTGCGATAGTGATCACCACCATCATGGCCCTCGCCGCAGAACAGCGTGGACGGGGGATAAGCTCATGGCTGGAAAGTTATCCGGTTCGCTGCCTGTTGGCGAAATTGTTGCCCTATACCTTGATATTCACGTTGCATGGTGCGCTGTTCCTTTGGGGGTTGTACGGCGTACTGGACTGGCCGATGCACGGTCACTGGGGCGTTCTTTTGTTGGCGCAATGCCTGACGGTTATTGCCTGTCAGGGCATTGCCAGCCTGCTTTTTCTGATGACCTTGGATGCCACCAAAGCAATGAGTCTGGCGGCGGGGTTTACCGCGCCGGCCTTTGCGTTTGTTGGGGTGACGTTTCCGGCGACTGATATGCCGGGGTTTGCTCAGTTCTGGCGTGCGATGCTGCCAGTATCGCACTATCTCGATATACAGTTACATCAGGTTAACCATGGACAGAGCTGGTCACTGGCCATGCCGCAGTTGTTGGTGTTGGCCGTCTTTTCGGTGACGCTGTGCCTGGCCGCCTGGCGGGTGACTCACCTGGCGAAGCCGAACAACCCCACGCTGCCTGGTGTCAGTGACATTAATCGCGTCAATGACATCGGCGCAAGCCAGAGCGAACAGGAGGGGAGTCAATGAGCTGGCGTACCTTGTTTAAGTTTGAGTTGCGCGCCATTTTTACCAATCCGTCCATTCTGTTTACGGTTTTTGGTGGCGTCCTGATTTACTCTTTTCTGTATCCGATGCCTTATGCCAATCAGCTGCCGCGGGAGCAGGCAATTGTGGTCGTCAACCAGGATAAAACCCCGCTCAGCCGTGAACTGGAACGCATGGTGGATGCCACGCCGCAAGTAACCATTGCCGTCAGGGCAGAGTCTCTGGCTGAGGTCCGGCAACGCATCAATGCCGGGCAAGCTGAAGGCTTGTTGGTGATCCCGCCGAATTTTTACCGGGATTTGTTGCTGGGGAAAAGCCCGACACTGGTTTACGCCGGTGATGCGGCTTATTTTCTGGTGTATGGCACGGTGGTGGAAGGGTTAGCTTCTGCCGGAGGCACACTGGCCGCCAAAGCCAAGGTCAGCCGTATGGTCATGTCCGGTGAAAACCTGACTCTGGCTGCCCAGCAATTTACCCCGATAAAGCTCAATGCCCAGCCGGTTTTTAATCCGGGGATGGGGTATGTCAATTATGTGGTGCCGGCCGTTTTTGTATTGATTCTGCACCAGACATTGCTGATTGCGGTCGCCTTGCTTGGAGGCGGGCAGAATGAGTATCGTCTGGCCGGAAAAACCGGCTACTGGCTGCAGTATCCGGCCTGGCAAGTGGTGGTGGTTCGGGGAATCTGCTTTTCGCTGATTTATCTGCCGCTGGTCATGTACTATTTCGGCTTCAGTTTCAGCTATTACCACATCAGCCGACTGGCCAATATCCGGGATTTGCTGGCGGTTACACTGCCGTTTTTACTGGCCGTGATTTTCCTGGGAATGATTCTGGGACAGCTTATTCCGCGCCGGGAACTGGCCACGGTTGTCGTACTGCTCAGTTCGTTACCGTTAGTTTTTTCGGCAGGTTTTATCTGGCCGCCGGAAGCGATACCGGCACCGATAACGGCGCTGGCACAGTTGATTCCGTCGACACCTGCGATTAATGCTTTTCTGCGTCTGAATCAGATGGGGGCGGATTTCCATCAGGTCGTTGGCTGGTGGACGCAGTTGTGGTTACAGGTGGCGGTTTATGGGGGCATCGCAGCAGCAATGATGTTGTCTGTTAAACGTCAGCGGAAGCAACAGGTGCGGGCGGCAGGGAGCACTCAGCATAAAAGCGAAAACAGCCATTAAGCAGCATTCTGTATTCCTGTCAATAAAAGAGCGATAGGGTTTCCCCTATCGCTCTTTGTCTTATCAGGGCATCAGCCCTATGAGAGGACGCTTCTCATTGACGTTGTTTTTGAATCAGAAGAAACCCAATGCGTTGTCGCTGTAGCTGACCAGCATGTTTTTGGTCTGCTGGTAATGATCAAGCATCATTTTGTGGGTTTCACGGCCAACACCAGACTTCTTGTATCCGCCAAAGGCTGCGTGTGCCGGGTAGTGGTGATAGCAGTTTGTCCATACACGACCGGCCTGAATTGCACGGCCCATGCGGTACGCCAGGTTCATGTCGCGGGTCCAGACCCCGGCACCCAGACCAAACTCAGTATCGTTCGCAATGGCGATGGCTTCCGCTTCGTCTTTGAACGTGGTGACTGCCACAACCGGACCAAAAATCTCTTCCTGGAAAACACGCATCTTGTTGGTGCCTTTCAGCAATGTTGGCTGGATGTAGAAGCCGCTACCCGGCAGACTTGATGTTTGATCGATACCGCCACCGATCAGCACCTGTGCGCCTTCTTCTTTACCGATTTCCAGGTAAGACAGGATTTTGTTGTACTGCAGCTTTGAAGTCTGCGCACCTACCATGGTCTCGGTATCCAGTGGGTTGCCGCGTTTGATTTCCTGGATACGAGTAATGATACGAGCGATGAATACGTCGTAAATGTCTTCCTGAATCAGCAGGCGCGACGGACAGGTACAGACTTCACCCTGGTTGAAGAAGGCCAGTACGGCACCTTCAACACACTTGTTGATGTAGGCTTCGTCCTGATTCATGACATCAGAGAAATAGATGTTCGGTGACTTACCGCCCAGCTCAACGGTCGACGGAATGATGTTTTCCGCGGCACATTTCAGGATGTGGGAGCCGGTAGGCGTCGAACCGGTAAAGGCAATTTTTGCAATACGTGTGCTGGTTGCCAGCGCTTCACCGGCTTCGGCACCAAAGCCGTTAACCACATTCAGTACGCCCGGTGGCAGCAGGTCGCCAATGACTTCAACCAGTTTAAGGATAGAAACCGGAGTCTGCTCGGCAGGCTTTAGGATCACACAGTTACCTGTGACCAGTGCCGGCGCCAGTTTCCATGCTGCCATCAGCAGTGGGAAGTTCCAGGGGATGATCTGACCGACAACTCCCAGCGGCTCATGGAAGTGATAGGCCACGGTGTTTTCATCGATCTCACCAATCGAGCCTTCTTGGGCACGGATACAACCGGCATAGTAACGGAAATGATCGACGCAAAGCGGCAGGTCGGCAGCCAGAGTTTCACGCACGGCTTTACCGTTATCCCAGGTTTCTGCCACAGCCAGCATTTCAAGATTAGCTTCAATGCGATCAGCAATTTTCAGCAGGATATTGGAGCGGTCTGCGACCGAGGTTTTGCCCCATGCATCTTTTGCATTGTGAGCAGCATCCAGCGCCATTTCGATATCTTTGGCGCAAGAGCGAGGAATTTCACAGATAACTTCGCCATTTACCGGGCTGATGTTCTCAAAATAGGTGCCTTCAATCGGGGCAACCCATTCACCATTGATGTAGTTTCCGTAGCGGGATTTAAACTCAACAATACTGCCTTCTTGTCCAGGGCATGGGTAAATCATATTGTCTTGCTCCTTGTTTCGTTATTATCTGAGAGTGTGGACTGTTGCTGGAGTCACACTGTCGTTGGTAAGCAAGGTTAATTTAGTGTTAAAAGTGTGTGCTTTCTTTCATCAGAGTACAGACTAATTGACTGTGGGTGCATATTTCACCATGATATGAACTCAAACAAATTAACAACTGGTTAACAATGCATGGCAAATATCTCTGTCGCAGTACCCAAAAAACTGGTTGAAAACCGCGTGGCCGTTACCGGAGAGCACTCTCAGGTCTGTATGTACGATACTTATCTGCCGGAGGATGCCGTTGGATTTTCGGTCAGCGAGCTGACACTTTGCGCCATGATTACTGGCACCAAAATCATGCATCATGTTAATGACCAGAAGTTGTTTCGTCCGGGTGAGTCATATGTGCTGGCGGCGGGGGAGTCGGTGAATATTGATTTTCCGGAAGCCAGGCTGGATCAGCCGACTAAGTGCCTGACGATCGAAATTTCCCGTGAGAAAGTGCGTCAGGTGGCGAATCAGTTGTGCCTTGCTGACAGTACGTATGAACAAAGTAGTGATATGCTGCCGATGGCCTGGCATACGCCCAATGCTCCCCAGACTCAGGCGCTGATTCATAAACTCAGCCATGTGTTCGAAGAACACAGTCGAGATCGGATGCTGGTGGCAGACTTAGCCATTACTGAACTGGTGTTGCGTCTGCTGCGCCAGAACACTTGTCATTTTGTGTTGCAGCACAGCCAGGATGAGCCGGATTCGCACGGTCTGAATGCCGCACTGCATTTGGTGCGTAAGAACGTCACCAGCGACCTTGATATCGATATGCTCTGTAAAGCGGCCTGTATGAGCCGCACCAACTTGTATCAGAAGTTCAAGCTACTGCTGAACTGTACTCCGGCGGAATTTATTATCAACACGAAGCTTGAGGCTGCAGCCCGGCTACTCAACGCCGGTGGCAATATTACCGAAGTCAGCTATACCTTGGGATTCCGGCACCCAAGTCATTTTACCCGTCGGTTTAAGCAAAAATTTGGGTTGAGCCCGCGGCAGTACATCGGCCAGTCGGCGGCTAACCACTAATTTAAGATGCATTGAAAAAGGCGCTGTTTTCACAGCGCCTTTTTTGATCGTTGTGGTTCTGCCTGTCACCTTGCTAGCCAAAAGCCAAAAGCCAAAAGCCAAAAAACAGCTAGAGCCTCAATGTGAGCTTATTTTTCCGGCGTAGGCTCGATATACGCCTTGGTGCCCCACAATGGCACGGTAGACAGGCTGTGCTTAAAGCTGCCCGAGGTTTCTTTTGTCGAGTACGACAAGTACATCAGCGTCTGGTTCTGTGGATCGTAAATACGGCGAATTTTCATCGACTTGAAGAAAATGCTTTTGGATTTCTTAAAAACAACGTCGCCGGATTTGGATTTGTCGATTCGGGCAATCATTTCCGGCGTAATGTCACCGGTTTGTCGACATGAAATGGAGCTGTCACTCGGGTCAGCCAGGCTCAGGTCGGCTTCAACACTGGCGATGTGGCATGTTACCCCAGGGACTTCCGGGTCGACCAGCATGTTGAGTTTAATGTCTTTCAAGGTAAACATACCCAGGCTGACGTCGCCCACTTCATCATCGGAACAGCCAGCCAACAACGCTGCTGCGGCCAGCAGAGCGGCAAGAAAGCGTTTTGATTTCATTGTCTTTTTCTCCGTTATTTTTGCTGATGATAGCAGCTATCCGGGGCATCCCCTAATTTCATATCCTGCCGGAGCAGGATGTCGCTTTCATTAAACCGTCTTTTTTCTCTCACTGTTCTGCCGTAAAAGTGACACAGATCAGTCATGTCGAACTCTCATAATTTTTCCCACAACAGGTTAGGTTTTGCAGGAAACATTATGGACATAGCGAGCCCTTTTCGATTGCCAAGGAAAACCCCGTTTGGAATGGGAGAGCATGTTGCTGAGTGGGCAACAGGCCTGAAAACACTGAATAAGTTCTATGCCAACCGTCCCGCAGGTGGGGATGTGTCGGCGTTCTTGCGCTTTACCCTGGATGTGCTTGGCATTCAGTATCAGGTTCAGCAAGGTAATATTCAGCATATTCCACAAAGCGGCCCGACGGTAGTGGTGGCAAATCATCCGCTCGGGTGTGTCGAAGGCGTGATACTGGCAGAGATTCTGCGAGCGGTCCGCCATGACGTAAAAATTCTGGCTAACCAGTATCTGAAAACGGTGCCGGAGTTGGATGAGCTGTTTATCGGTGTGGACGTATTCGAAGGGGAAAAAGCGATCAAGGCTAATATCCGCGCCCTGCGGGAAGCCAATCGCCATCTGGCGGAAGGTGGATTGTTGCTGATGTTTCCTGCCGGTGAAGTGTCCGGTTATGACAAGGCGACCCGGCAGATTACAGATAAAACCTGGAGCCATTCGGTCAGCCGTCTGATTTGTAAAAATAAGGCCGTAACGGTGCCGGTGTACATTGATGGTCGTAACAGTCACCGTTTTTACATGGCGGGGCGAATTCACCCATTGCTGCGTACTCTGATGCTGGGGCGTGAGTTGCTCAACAAACGTGACCGGCAGATTAATCTGGCGATTGGGGAGAATATTGGGTACGGCGAAATAAAAGGGCTGGAAGAACGTCAACTGGTGAATTATCTGCGCCTGAATACTTATTTGCTGGGGTGCCAGCTTAAAAAAGCCAATCTTCGAGCAGAGATTATATTAGACGCGGGCGAGCAGGAACCGGTTGTTGCACCTATGTCTGTCTCGGATCTCGAAAACGATATCAAACAGTTAACGGCCAGTGAGCACTTGCTCTCTTCCGGTGCGTTTGAGGTATATTGCGCCACCGCAGATCGGATCCCAGCGGTAATGGCCGAACTTGGACGGCTGCGGGAAATTAACTTCCGGGCTGTTGGTGAAGGTACCGGAAAAGCGACGGATATTGACGAGTTTGATGCTGCCTATCATCACCTGTTTGTCTGGGATTCTGAAGCAAAATGCCTGGTTGGAGCATACCGCTTGGGGCTGGTGGATCAAATTTTCGCCAAGCAGGGAATCAACGGGCTCTACTCCCGTACACTGTTCCGATACGATGAGCGATTTATTCGCCAGATGGGGCAGTCTATTGAGCTGGGGCGTTCGGTGATTGCCAGTGACTACCAGAAAAGCCTGAGTGCGCTGATGCTGTTGTGGAAAGGGATTGCCACGTTTGTTTCCCGTCACCCGGGTTACACTCATCTGTTCGGGCCGGTAAGTATCAGCAACGACTACAGCCCGGAAGCGCGTCATCTCCTGGCTGACAGTATGGCGTTTCACCACTATGACACGGCCAATGCCAAACTGGTGGCGCCGAGCAACCCTTTGGACAAAGGTGCTGATACATTTTGGCAACCGGACATGCTGGCGGCTCTGGCAGATATCCAACTGCTGTCACGGGTGATTGGACGCTTGGACGGCGGAAAAGGAGTGCCGGTGTTGTTGCGGCAATATCTGGGACTGAACGGAAAACTGGTGTGCTTCAACGTTGACCCTGATTTTAATGATGCCCTGGACGGCCTGATTGTCGTGGACTTACGTAATGTGCCTGCTAAAACGCTGGGTCGTTACATGGGGAAAGACGAGGCGGATGCCTACCTGCTTAGTCATCAGGCCTGAAGACGGAGCCTGGTATCAAAGCCGGATCGATGATTTGGCTGTGCAGGTATGGAAGAGGGTATTAACGGAACGCGGCAGCTGATAAGGCTGCCGCGTTTTTCGTGGTCAGTTAATCCGCAGAACGGTTTTCACCGCGACGGCTGAGCTGCCATAAGTTTTCGGCTTGAGAGCCAATGACCCAGAAGCTGAGTGCCAAAATGGCAAAAAACAAGGTCTTGTGCATGGCATCCCAGAAGTACTCGAAGTAGCGGGTATAAAGGTTAATCAGTAAGAAGGTGATCCCAAAGCCCCGCGCCAGTTTATCTTCCTGACGAATGCCAAAGACCAGCAGCGCGACGCAAACCACTCCCGACAGGAAAGCCCATGGCAGCATACGCAGCTGAGAAACCTGTGACCACTCGGCTGCATTTTCGTAATTACCGAAGATAGACACCAGCCACAGTGCCGACAACAGGTACAACAGGCCCACAAAGCGTGTTGGTTCGTACAGAGTCACATACTGAGATAAGCGGCCCAGCCACTTTGAACCACCGAGTACGATAAGGGCTATCACAATCATCCAGCAAGGCAGGTTCAGTCCAAGAAAGTAGCCACCGGGTTCAGCCAGAAGGCTGATGAGTTCCAGCCCCCAGGCAGCGAACCCCAGCAAAGCAAACATCCAGATCAACATACTGCTGAGGCGTAGAGCCAGTGCTGCATACAGTACTGTCAGAATGAGCAGGAACCAGACTATATGGAGTGATTCCAAGAGCGAGGTTTCGCGCAGAAAGCCCACAGACACGGCGCTGAGTAATACGCCAAAAAAGTAAATTGCCTCATTACTGATGGCTTTGTCCGGAAAACGCTGGCGGCGCTGAAATCCAAGGCGGAATGCCAGAGCCGCCAGTATTGCGCTGATGACAGCGAGTACGCTGGCAGGGGTATCAATAATTTTGGCCAGCAGCTCCATGAGATAGTCATCAGCCAGTAAAACGGCGATGGAAATAATAAAGCAGGTAATGGCAATCCAGAATGAGTAGACAGCCAGCAGTTTCCAGTCAAAGCCGACAACTTCGTAACTTTGTCGTAATTCACTGGCTTGGTCGGCCTGAATCATCCCTTCGGATTCCCAGTGGGTGAGGGCATGATTGACCGCTTTTGCCTGTCGTTTGGTTAGTTTCATGGTGGTCAGTTTTCCAAAAGCAGCACGCAGCCAAAATGGCTGCGTGTCTGAATAAGAATGAAAAATTAGGACGTTACTGCGTCGCCTTTTCCTCAACAACATTTTCCGGCATGAATGTCAGGATATGCTGTTCTGAAGTGAGCGTAAGAATATTGTTTTCCAGCGCAGCGTTATTCCAGCTTTGCAGGGATTTGGTCATGACGGATTCCACTTTTGCCTGGTCTTCCTGAATGCAGGCCATTTTGGTAGACCCCATCCCCGTCAGGCGAAACTTATTCCCTTCTTTCACTTCAGCCTGACCAAAAAAGCGGTTACAGCCACTGAATCCGGAGACTTTCAAGTTGGCATCAATCGACATGCCCGGTACGGTTCGGGGTTCAGTAATTGTAATTGCTTTACCGTCTACTTTGGTGAGCACCCAGCTTTGTTGCAGTTTTTGTTCCGAAAATCCCTGTTTCATTTCAGTGTCGCAGCCCATCACTAAGAAAGGAACGACGCTGAAAGGGATGAGCCATTTTTTCATATACATCACCTTAGACGGATTTGTCCGTACAGTCAGACATTTGACGGTCGGCGGTTTTGTATAATAGTAGCACTTTGTCGTTCGAATCAGAATCTTAACTATTAGGCTGGGAGTTAACTTTGTTGGCTTCGGAACACGCTGATTTCACCTGGTTTGGAACGAGTGTCACTTTCTTGACTGTGTGCTTGCAGGGCCTTCTGTGCATCGCAATAACTGCCGTGTCTGGCATAAGCATCCCGGCTGGCATCAATTGCCCGTTCAGCATGACGGCGAACCTCTGGATCAGCATGGCGATCACTAAACAGTATCTGCTGTTGACCAAGCAGAGCCTCCACGGACTCGAGGCATATTTTTTCATTATCAGGTAGCACGTTGTTGCCCTGATTCAGGGGAGAGCCTGATGCAGCAAAACTGGTCGTAAGCAGCAAGACAATCATGGAGCGAAGAGAAACCATATGAATACCGGCATTTCCAATTCAAGCGGGGGATTATAGGTGACAGTATTACTAGGCGACAATGTGCATAGATCAATTAAACGTGGCGATGGAGTAAAAAGCCAGCCGTCGAGGGGTGGCATTACTTGAACGTTGATTCGAAGCCAAAGCTGTTAAATGGATCTATGAATCGGAGTCAGGATTAAAGCAAAGGCAGTTTCTCAAGGCATTTTCGGCACAGACAAAGACCAGGTGCAATACCAGATGTATCTCGCTTGGTTAGCTCGAAACACCAACAGGTACTTTTTCCGGCACTGATGTCGCAGTACGCAGGCTCACCACACTGGCTGCAGTGGTGGGTTGAGCAGCTGCCCTGAATTTCGTCAATACGCTGTTCTTGCTGTTCGTCACCCATTTCACGCCAGGCCGTTAGTTCACTCATGGTACGGTGGCATCCGCTACAGATACCTTCATTATTTTTGCATTTAGCGACACAAGGGGTTTTCACAATTTACTCTGCGATACAGTACGACAACGAAGCCGTACAGTACCACAGAGCCTTTTGGCTGTCTTTATGCAAGCCTGATAACTCTTCAGTGACGATATTGGGCTAGCTGTTTCCCTCTCGCTTGCGCCAGATGGTCATTTCCGACACCGTATGCTGAAATTTCCGTTTGGTTTCGCGAATCACGAACGGGATTTCTTTTACCGCAATCAGCTCGAAGTGTGGGATCAGCGTTTCAGTCAGGCCATCCAGCGTCGTAAAGTTCTCCCCATGAACTTTGAATCCGCCCAGCCATTTTTCTTTTGGCGTGTACTCACTTAGCCAGGTGTAAGGTGAAACGATGACCAGATAACCGCCATCATTGATTCGCTGGTGGATGGTAGATAAAAACTGTTTCGGATCTCCCAACCGGTCAACCAGATTGGAAGCATAGACAAGGTCATATCCGGTGAATTGTGGTTTGAGGTTACAGGCATCGCCCTGCACAAAATTGATCTTATCGGCGATGGATGTGTACCCCAGATCCTCAAGGGTGACGCTTTTGAACTCGACCAGTTCCCCTTCTGTTTTGATAGTGTAGCGTTTTTCGCCCTGCTCGGTGAGGGAGTAAGCCTGCTGAATAAAACGGGCAGAGAAATCAATAGCATCGACGTGTTTAAAGGTCCGGGCTAATTCAAAGGACGCGCGTCCGACGGAGCAGCCGATGTCCAGAGCCCTGGCGGTATGGCTTAGCTGAATTTCCTGTAAGCATTGCTTCACGCCGTTAACGCAGAAATTAGGCACTGAAAAATACTCGGCACCGTAATGGAATTCCAGATATTGGGAAATCAGCTCATCAGTTTCATAAATGTTGAGCGAGGCCATCGTTTCTGGTGCCTGACGGGACTCTACGTAGCGGAAACCGGCGTGCTGGTAAAAGTGGCGGCGGAAGGCGTAGCGTGACCATTTGATGGACTCATTGCCGGTTGAAATCCACGAGCCGCCTTTGATCAGATTATGCTGGCCGTCAAAGGTGGGGGTGGAGAAATCGTCGTAGAGCGGATGGACTTGAAAGCCGGGGAATCCATCAATACAGGTTTCTGTCCATTGCCACACATTGCCGACTATGTCGCAAAAGCCCTCATGTTCGAAGCGGTCAACCGGGCAGGAAGAGGCAAAGTAGCTCAACTCAATGTTACCCGGCGGCTCATCCCAGTCAGGTGAATCAGTTTCAATATTGTGGCGCAATAAATACCATTCCGCTTCTGTCAGTAACCGGATATTGCGTTGAGTTTGCTCTGCTTTCCAGTTACAGAACGCTTTGGCCTCCAGTTGGTTGACTTCCACCGGCCAGTTCAATGGCAACGGGATTTCTTCGGTGAGGTTGCGTTGCAGCCATTGGCCGTCCTGATAGCGCCAAAAACGCGGCATGGTGGCTTTGGTGTAGGCGAGCCACGCTTTTCCTTCTTCGTTCCAGAATCGCGTATGGCGGTAGCCTTCTGCATTAACAAACTCCAGATATTCCTGATTAGACACCAAATACTTAGAGGCTTTGAAATCTTCAACATGGAAACTTTGCTGGCCATATTCATTGTCCCAGCCGTAGGTTGGTTCGTCATCCGATTTACCAAGGCTGATGTGACCGCCTGATACCGACAGTAAACAGTTGCTCGGAGCCCTGCCAGTGGCGTCACAAGGGGACCACTCAGGGTGGGGTGTGACCTCAGACAACGGCAGCTGACGAATAATAACGGATGAGGTTTCCAGATGAATTCTTTCATGCTCAATACCCATCAGTATTACCCACGCCGGGCAATGCGGGGTAATCGGTAGTTGTAAGGGCATAGTATCAATGAGCTGGTTGATCAGGACGTTGACTTGTTGTCGGTAGTGCCTTACGGCGTCGACTGTCGGCCAGTCATAATTAGTCTCATCAAGGTCGTCCCATGACATTTCATCTACGCCGATAGCGAACATGGATTCGAAATGTTCGTTAACACGCTCATCGATCAGTTTGGCGAGTTTGAGTTTGTTGATGTAAAACGTGGCGGTGTGGCCAAAGTAAAAGATGAGGGGATGGCGTAATGGTTCTGCTTTGATGAAGTACGCCTGATCGTTATTCATAACATCAAACAGAGATTCATAGAGTTGCCAGGTTTGATTGAAGGCGTTTTTAATGGCGTGCCGTTTGGCGTTGGGATCCTGGCCCGTCAGGGGCACTGTTCGTGTTGCATACTGTCGGTTAGATTCCATGTTGTTCTACTTCCTTCTCATTCGAACCCTGAACTTTAAAGATAGACAGAGTTTATAGGGTTAACCAATAAGGTTTTGTTTCATCTATGAAAATGGGTGATGACAACCGCTTTTTGTTTATACGCACTTAAGCTTGCTACCGATGACTTCTGCCATACTTTAATTAGGTTCTGGATAGGTGACAGTAATGAACAGGTGAGCGAAACTGCGTTGAGGTGTGCCGTGAGCAATCATAGCTGGCCGCCAGAACAAGCAACTAACAGCCGCAGGCAATAAGGCATCACTGATATGAGGGGCAAATGGCAAATCGGACTATCGACAGGGGGCGTCGTGTCAGGAGAGGGCGTGTTCCGACCTGGTTGCTGGTTGGATTTGGGTTGTTACTCAATATTATATCCGCGCTACTGACCAATTTTTATATTGATGATGCGACTCGGCAGGCGAATGGATTGATTCAGCAACAGCAAACTCATGAAAAGCTTATTACTCTTATCTGGACGCAGATCGAAACAGTAGAAAGAAAACGAGAATTGGTATTGGCTTTGGTTACGGCCAGTGAGTTGGCCGGACAACCTTTACCGTCTGAAGTACAACAGCAACTGACACATACGCTCACTTACTGGTTGTCCGACTTGCCCGCCGAGCTGACAACCGCCCACGTCCCAGAGCTGATGGCCGCTCTGAATGAGTATCAGGACAGCCAGCGAGAAAGAATTGACCAACTGTATCTGAATAACCTGGAACTGACTGCGGAGTACGGGGAGCAAATGGCGTCAATATCACGGATGCGAAATTTGGCGTTGTTTCTGCAAATGCTGGGGTTGGCATTTGTCCTTGCACGCGATTTGAGTCGCCGTAGTGAACGTTAAACCGTTGAAACATAAGAAAGGCCCTCGTAGAGGGCCTGACTAACTAATTCATACTATTTATTATTGGTCGAATGGAAAGCAAAGCGTGAAGACTGTTTACCGTCTTCAGTTGTTGCTTTGTACTTCACTGAACGAGAGCTTTGTAGTGATAATGGAATGAATACCCTACCGTTCTCATCAGTTTTGTACATTTTACGTTGTTGAGGGACGTTTGCGACGCTCACACTGGCATTGGCAGCAGGTTGACCATTTTCTGTCACTGTTACCCATGCACCATTTTGAGTATCCGCTACACGAATATCCGCCATCGCAGATGATGACATTATCAGTACAGCACTAGCAGTAATTACTTTTAAGCTAGACATAATCTTCACCTCATTATCAGTGGCTTGCTCATTGTTGTATCTGCATATAGTTATGAGTGCATACAGTCCACAATCACATTATAAGACCTGCCATCGAATAATTTATTTCAACAAGATTATCATTATTTGCTTAATCTAATACTAATCAAACGCTTATATAACAATTTACAGTTTTTTCGATTGATAACATCGCTTAATAACAAATTGTATAACGTCATTTGATATCAAGAAGATCACTTATAAGCAGATCTTTCTCTATCACAGTATAGCTATATGTCACTAATAGAAGTGGCACAATTCGTAGTGATATTGATTAAGTAATTAATAAAAAAGGGAAATAAGATTATAATAAATTCAAATAAAGTAGAGAATAATTACACTGAAACGTGATTTAGCGGATTTTGTTATCCAAGTTGGCCTATTCTGTTCATGAATTTATAAAATAATGCATATCAGAGTAGCCCAATTTGCCTTCTTATTATGAAACTGACGTTGTCTGGCCGCTGTTATTTCATTCCTATATGGGGCATGTTGCATTGATAACCTGCATTACGAGCAATCAACTCTCAATAACCTCGTTTCTATGAGTCAGGCTCATCTATTGTTAAGGACTATAGGGCTCAGGGCTATATGGTTCAGGGCTATATGGTTTATGGCTATATCCCTCCGGGCCTCAACAGGCGCTGTACTTCATTTGACGTTGTTCATGAATGGGCTGGCCGCGTTCGCTTAGAACGATGTGTTTGAGCAGTGAAGGTCAACAGGTTGCTTGGTACAGCACTGAGCGGTCGACATTAGAACGTTAAGGGTCAGAGATAAGCGGTGAATTTAACTCACCGCTTCCGTTTCCGGGCACTTTTTTTCGTAATATTCCACATCTTCTGTGATCATGTTGACCCGGACAGCGTCAGGTTTAGTCATCACATGGGCCATCCCAATTTTTTTCATCACCTTGCCCGGATTTTGCTCGCGGCTAAAGTGCTGCCCGTAAATCGTATGGAGCTTTAAGCGTTTAAAGCCAAATTCGCTGATTCGTTCGGCTGCCTCGGTGCAATACCCATTGCCCCAGTAGGGAACGCCAATCCAATAGCCGAGCTGAGCTTTTCCGTCACAGATATTGCGCAAGCCAATACAGCCCACTAATTCCAGGGTGCTTTTTAGTGTGATGGCATAAATTGCTGACTGCCCGTTGTTCCATTCCGCCAGTAACTTTCCAATCCACTGACCTGCCATACCATCGGCGTATGGATGAGGAATATTGATCGTACCATTGGCGATACGTTCATCACCGGCCAGTTTTTGTACCTTATTTGCATCCGAAAGCTGAAACGGGCGCAAAATCAGGCGGGAAGTTGTCAGTAACGGTTGTTGCATCATCAAAATCCTCATCCAGTATCGAACCGTTCTGTAGTAAATCGTTAACGGAGGCGCTTGACCAGTGCCTAGATCAAAATAACGGATGAATATGAAAGATTTGGTACATAAATATGATGCAATAAAGTCAGGGCACGGGAACAGCTACTCTTTATTCCATGTCGTTTCACTGTATTCAGCTACGTTGTTTAATGCTTTTTTTAATTTAACTTCAAACAGATAGCGTAGGATCCAGCCTGTACCCATAAATTTGGGAGAAAACTTAATACGGTAATGGATCAGACTTTGGTCTGCGTTCAGACTGGTGAATTTTATCCAGCCGCCGTGTTCATTAACCGGGACGCCCTGGATGATTTTATAGTGTAAGTGCTCATTTTCCTTGTAATCAATAATCTGTTCCTGAATGGTGAAAGGTCCGCTATCGACTTCTCTGACAGCGCCGATCCCGTTCTGTTCGGGTTTTCCGGCTTTGATCAGACGATACTTGCCATCGAAGAAACGCCCCAGATTTTGATGATCAGAAAGGAGCTGAAACAGGAGTTTCTTCGGCGCTTTTGCGGTTTGTTCAAGTGTTATAGTGTGAATACCCATAGCAACCACCTCTGGCAAACCATCATGCCATCATATCATTGATCACAATTGTGTCAATAAGATGTTGCATTTGTGTTTTAATTGTGATTTTGATTTTAGGCAGAGGCAGAGGCAGAGGCAGAGGCAGAGGCAGAGGCAAGACAGAAAAAACTGATAGGCATTGAATGTTTTTTCACCAGGCTTTCAGTGTGATCGTTGTTCAAATTCAGAGGCTTAATCTTGAAATTCATGCGTTGTTACATTGGTGGGGTGATTTGAATCACAAAAAAATTGCAAAAATAGTATTGCAAAATGAGAATTAGCCTCTTATATTGAATTTTGTTGTTGATCGAACAGAGGTGCAAACGTAAGCAGAGGATTCCTTAATCCGTCAATTAAGGAGCATACCCATTCACTTCTGTACGATCGCAAGCCTTATACTCCTGAGCACTACCACCTGTAACTTTTCATGTTGGTGACCTAGTGGATTTTTTATCAGAGAGTTGTGACGTTTTTCTTTTACCAAACTGTCATAGGGATGTCACAGGTAATTGGTTAAGTAAAAAATGTTGGTTGAGTAAGCACGGTATTATATAAAAGTTGTGAAATATCAGCCTTACTCGTTTAGGAAAATGAGAGGTGTAAAATGTCTAATAGAAACCGCCGTCAATGGTTTTACTATAAGTCTCAGGCAAACAGTCTGAAAACCAAGTCAAAGTAATATTCTGAAGCTAACTCTAGCTTTGCTTTGAATGGTATATGTGAAAAGCCAGAAGCACACAGTGATCCAGTGTTTCTGGCAATATCTTTTCTCTGGTTTATTTTTCTTGCTAGCTCTTAATTAATCGCTCTTACTGCAAACTTGTTAGCGTATTAATCTCGTTACAGCCATAGCTACCCCAGTTATCGGCCTTGATGAGCTCGAATCCATTTCTGCTGAAATAACCCTTTTTAATTTACTAACTCATATATTAATAAATGAGTTTCTCTCAATATTGAGAAATTGATAAAGCGGCCAGCATCTTCGTCAGAGGTGATGCCGTTCACCACAGAAGTATTCGTCTTTATTGGTAAATGGTACCGCCGACTTTGACGCCGTCAGGAATGTCGTGAATAGCCAGTCCGCCTAGATATATATTGCCGCCGACCACCAGAAATGGGGGGAGCGACTGAATCGCGGAATTAGCCAGATAGAGGTTTCCTCCAACATACAAGTAAGGTGGTAGCTCTGTGACGGAGGTGCCCATGAGGCTCAAATCCCCATTTACTCGCAGGCCATTGTTCAAACGTCTGATTTTAGAGTGGGCCAAGTTAATGTAACCACTCACGTTCAGGTCTTGCGGCAGCTGAGTAACATGGCTGTATGCGAGGTTGAGATTCCCTTCCACTGTTAGTGCACGGGGTAACTGAGTGATTTTACTTTGTTCCAGATTTAAATTGCCTTCAACGATCAAGGGATCGGGCAGACGGACGTCAGGGGCATGGCGAAGGGTAATATTGCCGTAAGTATCGGTGTAATTCAGTAGGTTTCTTTGCGACAGGCTTAATTCAAAGGCCTGAGAACCATTGGTGTAACCGGCCACAATGAATACGCTTGCTGCCAATAGAGTTGATTTCAGGGTGCCTGATAAAAAGGCCATATGTACGTATTCTCCTGAAAGGAAGCCGAGCTGAAAGGGGGATTGGGTGGACTATTTTGGTGCAAGTTAGCGGGTTAATCCAGTCAATGACGATTAAATACTATTATTAGCCTTCATGAAATCGTCATTGACTAAGTGATTCATGCTGAATTATTGCGGACACATTGAGTAAAAATGAAATCTTTTAGGATATATGGCATGGAAACTGTGATTTTTTTCTTTTTTGAGTTTCTGTCTCAATTGTTGGCCTGCCGGTTGCTATTTAAAGGTTGAGCGATTGAACTGTGCACTGTCCAGACAGTGACCCCCGATGCGATCTCATGAGTGAGGTTATGAAAGGTTCAACCGTTTAATTTGCACGCAACTTCCTTTTAGGGCGCTATTTAGGCGCCCATTTTTTTATCTGGTTCTTATTTTTACTCCAAACGTTTAACGCCAAGCCCGGCTTAGTGCATTTCTGAATGAAGAGCAGACGTGCGAAGTGTTCCGGATGCCATAAGAATGTTGATTGCTGCTGTCAGGGCGGGATCATTCCCCTGCGGATCCCGGTCGGCAGATTGAGTCAGTATCGTGGGCCGGTAATCTTCCCGAAAAATACCGTTGATGTGATAAAGCCGCTCAAACCCGACTTCCAGCCAGGTCTGGCTTTTCGTTAGCTGAATCGTTTTTATGCCACCCAGTAGTTTAGCCATTGGCGTACCAACCACCGCTTTAGCTCCCAGTGCGTCCAGTCCTATCGTCATCCCTTCACCCATGCTGCCAGTCCAGTGGCCAGCCAGAACGACAAAAGGATGAGGATAGGCTGGCGCTGTGGGTGTCGCATAAGCGGTCTGCATCGTCGCCTGCGAGTATGGCGTTCCTTTCTGTTGTACCTGATAACGTTGATAAGGCGATTTAGCCTGTGCAAAGTGGCCCAGGATCGGTTCCGCCACACCGGTGTTTCCACCGCTTGGGGTATTGCGCAGATCGATGATCAGTGATGATGATTCGGGTAACTGATTCAGCGCAGCCTTAAATGCATCCGGTGTTTCATTGTTTCCCAGCGAGTTATTGAAACGAATATAGCCGACTTCACCAAACTGTCTAGCCG
This sequence comes from Photobacterium sp. GSS17, assembly GCF_028621875.1. Classification (NCBI taxonomy): domain Bacteria; kingdom Pseudomonadati; phylum Pseudomonadota; class Gammaproteobacteria; order Vibrionales; family Vibrionaceae; genus Photobacterium; species Photobacterium sp. GSS17. Next base: position 195,499 of record NZ_CP117518.1, read on the forward strand.
TTACAGTCGCACCATCTTTCAGGGTGTTGATGGCATCGTAGCTTGCTGCCAGCGTTAGTGCCTGTTGATGCTGATCCCGCCGGAGGGTGAGTTGGCGAGGCTGATTACGAAAGCCCCCCAGACTGATATTTGCGCCATAATTGGCTTGCGCTGCGGTGAGCTGACCAAAGTGTTCACCAAACACTTTTTCGACCGCGTGTTTTACTGATAAGCCATCAATGGTTAATACTTCCTGGCCAGGCCGGATTCCGGCGATGTCTGCAGCCGAGCCGGCTTTTACATCGAGCACCATTAACTTCAGCGTATCGCTTTTGTTTGTGCTTTCTGCTTGGGAGGTAGGGACAAATTCGGCATAAATGTCTGAGCCTGTTGGATACACACTGTAATCTTCGCTGTTGTATGGGCCCAGATTCAGGTGAGGATCGGTAAAGTGACGCAGGAATTGCTGGCTGATATCAGCAAACATTTGAGGGGTCGTCGCCTTTGCGGCGCGGGCACCGAACTCTTGGAAGAGTGCATCGGTGTCCAGATCGGAACGATGCAGATAAGCGTAATGCTGACGCAAAGCTTGTTCCAGCTCCTGCCAGGCTTCCGCACCATTGAAAGGTGCTTGTTTTTGCGCCACCCCACAACCAGAGAGTAAACCGGAAAAGAAGAGTGTTAAAGCCAGAATTTTCTTCATTGGAGAGGCCTGCAAATTAGTCAATGCAATATGTCAAAACAGCACGTTAAAGCAATATCTCACAGCAATGTGTCACACAGTCAGTAAATGGCCAGTCACTAACGAGTCTGAGGTAGGGCTACCCGAAGTACTAGCACTTCCTCTTCATCAGCGGAGGGTTCAATTGTTGTGATTGGCGGTTGATCATTCTTTGCACTGTGTAGCACCACCGATGGTCAAACCATTTGTGCCAAAAGAACGATGGCCATAAATGATTCAGTTTCATCATAAGGTTAGCACCCGCCCGAGGGTTGACTCAGCAACATACTTCGCAGTGATTCGATAAAATGACGGATTTAACCGTAGAGGCAAAAATGTACTTCGTCAGTAGCTGAGTGGCGGGTTTGTGATACAACCTGGAAAATTTGCCTATGAATTAGACTCTTCGTGTCATAAAAAGCCCACGAAGTGTTAGCGCTCTGTTGGAAAACGATTAAAAACCAGGGCCGCATTGTTTTAAATGTATTCAATTGGCATTTTGTCATGAAAAAAAATGCTATTACTCTTGATTATGTGAGATTGATCTCTATATACTCCGCCTCCGGCCAGAACCATCGAGTTCAGCCACCTTAGTTACAAGCTGTCACCATGGATAAGTGAACGACCCACGGAGTTGGACCGGCAATTTTTGAGCTTGTTAATTTAGGTGACTTGTATGTTTTACACTTGGGCGGACACATCTTTCATGCCGACGCTTTCTTGCGTGGCTCCTTCCTTTTTTGCTTTCTCCCCGAAGGCATTGTCCCCCGTTGTATTGCAGGCAGTAACACCTTCATTTTTCGATATCCCAACACAGATTCAAAACAACAGGACGAAATAATGCAGTTGTTGATTAGTTTGGCCGGTATTCTGGTACTGGTATTGTGCGCCTACGCGCTTTCTGAAAACCGTAAAGCCATTAACTGGCGGACGGTAGGCGGTGCGTTATTGTTACAGGCCAGTTTTGCCGCTTTGGTACTGTATATACCGGTTGGGCAAAAAATGCTGGGAGCAATGAGTAGTGGTGTTGCTAGCGTACTCGGCTTTGCCGATGAAGGGATCAAGTTCCTTTTTGGTGATCTTGCTTCTTCTGGTTTTATTTTTGCTGTTCGCGTTCTTCCCCTCGTTATTTTCATTAGTGCCCTCATTTCTCTTCTTTACTACCTAGGTGTCATGCAGTGGATCATTAAAGTGATCGGTGGTGGTATCCAGCGTCTTCTGGGTACCAGCCGTGCAGAATCCCTGGTAGCAACCGGTAATATCTTTCTGTCTCAGGGTGAATCACCACTGCTGGTGAAACCGTTCCTGCCGCAAATGACCCGTTCAGAGCTGTTTGCCGTGATGACTGGTGGTATGGCGTCGGTTGCGGGTAGTGTACTGGGCGGATACGCCGGTCTGGGGGTGGATTTGAAATACCTGATTGCAGCCAGCTTTATGGCGGCTCCGGGTAGCCTGCTGATGGCAAAACTCCTGGTTCCAGAGCAGAGTGTTGCGGTTGATCAGACTGACATTGAAATGTCGAAGAGCGATCACAGTAATGCGATTGACGCACTGGCAGCTGGTGCCATGAACGGTATGCGTGTGGCGGTCGCGGTCGGTACTATGCTGATTGCGTTTGTCAGTGTGATTGCCATGACCAATGCGGGCCTGGAATCGCTGGGTGAGCTGGTTGGCATTCAGGGACTGACAATGCAGGCGATGCTGGGTTATCTGTTCTCGCCACTGGCTTTCATTATTGGTGTGCCAGTCAGTGAAATGCTGCAGGCGGGGGCATTTATCGGCCAGAAGATGATTCTGAATGAGTTTGTCGCTTTCCTTGATTTTGTCAGCATCAAAGAGACACTGTCTCAGCACAGCCAGGTGATCATTACCTTTGCGTTGTGTGGTTTTGCTAATATCGGTTCGATTGCTATCCAGATTGGTTCGATTGGTGTGATGGCACCGGAGCGTCGCAGTGAAGTAGCGAGCCTAGGTGTGAAAGCGGTAATCGCGGCAACACTGGCGAACCTGATGAGTGCTGCGCTGGCTGGTATCTTTATCAGCCTGTAAGAACAGTGTGTAGTGTTTTAATCACCACACACTGCCGCTGAAAAAGTCAGTGTTCATTAGAAAAAAACCGCCGTTTACGGCGGTTTTTTACTTTTCAGCTCAGGCTTTGTCCTGATCAAACTGCTTTATCAAGACAGAAGTATCAGCACGGTTGTAGCCCCGCTGTTGTAGCTCGGCATATTTTTCGTCAACCTGGCGAGCCAGCGGCAGTTCAACCCCTAGCTTCTCGGCCGCTTTGAAGCAGATTCCCAAGTCCTTGCGCATCCAGTCGATGGCAAAACCAAAATCAAATTTTCCTTCCGCCATTGTGCCGGCGCGGTTTTCCAGCTGCCACGAACCGGCTGCGCCATGTTTGAGTACGTCTGTCATTTTCTCAATGTCCAGCCCGGCAGATTTTGCCAGCGTAATGGCTTCTGACAGTCCCTGGAGAATACCGGCAATACAGATTTGGTTGGCCATTTTGGTAATCTGGCCGTACCCGATGTCGCCCATCAGGGTGGTCGCTTTAGCAAAACAGTCAATTACTGGCTTGGCTTTATCAAAAACAGCCTGATTGCCACCCACCATTACGGTCAGACAACCGTTTACCGCGCCAGCTTCGCCACCGGATACCGGGGCATCCAGAAAATCCAGACCTAAGCCAACGGCTTTGGCTGAAATGTCACGAGCAACCTCGGCAGAGGCTGTGGTATTGTCAATCAGAATGGCACCGGCTTTGGCCGTTGACAGGATGCCATCCTGGCCGCAATACACTTCGCGTAAATCATCATCATTACCGACACAGCTAAAGATAAAGTCCGCATCTTCAACGGCGGCGGCTGGTGTTTCAGCGTAGTGCCCTTTGTAAGTTTCTACCCACTGCTGTGCTTTTGCAGTGGTACGGTTATAAACGGTCACTTGGTGACCGGCATTAGCAAGGTGACCGGCCATGGGGAAGCCCATGGTGCCAAGTCCAATAAAAGCAATACGATACGATGTCATTGAATGCTTCCCTGTCTGTTATAAAAGTCGGTGTTTGCAGATTCACTATAATGAACCGTTAACCTGCCAGCAACGTAAAAAAGTTCTATCAATCATGTCATCACTGCAAACTGGGTCAAAGTCAATTTGGAGTGAAATAAATGTGGTAGAGCGCAAATAATTTCTTGTTTCTGCACCATACTCCTCCTATTATGCGGAGAGTTGTGAGGAGTCGCTGATTTTATGCTACGAGAACTGTTACGTGTTTTTTTGTTGGTTCTGTGTGTGGGAATGGGATGGTCTAGCCAGGCCGGAGCACTCACATCTGTACCAGCAGCCAAGGCATTAGCAAACAGTGCATTAGTAAACAGTTTGTCAGCAGACAGTTCACATGTAGCGAATGTCGCATCGGTCATTCATTCTGATTTGACTGCGGTAGCACAGATCCCTCCAAGCGCTGTGACTGATCATGTGGCAGCATCCTCTTCATTGAATACTTCCTTTGTTTCCGCCCATCCGGGTGAGACAGCTTTGCACTCAACAGTGGTTGAGGCGCAACCTGGCCAGTTGGTGTGGCACTTCCCTGATTGCAGTCTGACTTCGCGTCTGCCGTCGGATTCGGGTGAAAACCAACACTCTGTCCATGATCGTCAGCTTGACCCGGCAATTACCGGTTCGTCCCGTGCGGCAAATCTGGTGCGTCACGATGCCGACGATTGGGAGCCTCTCTATCAACTTGTGATTGAGTGGCCGATTGAACCTGCCCCAAGTTTTGCCAAAAACTACAGTATCGATTTCCATTCAGTGCTGGACTGGACCCTGCAGGTGATCCCGCCAGCCGGCCGTATTGCCGGTTGGAAAGACAGCAACCAGCTCTATCAGCCCTCCCATTATTCTCTTTCTCTTGTTAGCTGAGCGCATCTGAGTTGATGCGTCGCGGGTGGCTGCCACTGCGCTGCACCTGCATGCCCCACACGCCTTGAGGCCGGTTATCGGTCAGCAGGGCGGGTTGTAGCAATGTTGCTGTGTTTTCAGCAACAGGTTCCGGTTGACCGTCATCTTAGCTGGAGCCTCATAAATGGCGAAAAACAATGAGAAAGAAACAATCACAACGGTTATTGAACCACTATCCGGCCTGGAAATATGTGGTGTTGATTATCACGCTGGTCGTGATGTTGCTAAGTGCAATTCCTACCTGGTACGGTGAAAATGCTGCGGTGCAGATTGCCGCGAAAGGTGGCCCGATGCCCGATGTCGTGCAGATTCAAAAGCAACTGTCTGCTCAGGGCATTGAGGTGAAGCGTATTGATCAGCTGTTTGATAAAACGCTGGTGGTATTGCAGGACGAGGCACAACAGTCGAAAGCCCGTGCGGTTCTGGCTGATCTCATCGGTGCCAAAGCCGGTGATGCGCGTCTGACGCTGGCAATGTCAGCGGCCGCTCCCGAATGGTTACAGGAAATGGGCTTTGCGCCAATCAAGCTGGGGCTGGATCTGCGCGGTGGGGTACAGTTCCTGCTGGATGTCGATGTCGATCAGGTTTTCAAAGCGCAAACCGAGCAACTTCAGGATGACCTGCGCCGGGCATTTCGTGAACAAGGTATTCGTCTGGCCAGAGTGGAAATGGCCGACGTTGACAGCGTGATTGTGCGCCTGCCATCTGGCGAGGCAAACAGTCAAATTCGTCAGTATATCCGCAAAGAAGCGCCACAATGGCAGGCCACCAATGAGTCTGGCAACAATCTGCGCCTGCAGCTGAAGCAGGACGAAAAATCACAGCTGCGTAACTTAACGGTGCAGCAGAACCTGCAGACGATGCGCAGTCGTATTGAAGAGCTGGGGATCACCGAAGCGCTGGTTCAGCGTCAGGGTGAGAATCGGATTCGTATTGAGTTGCCTGGGGTACAGGATCCGGCGGCTGCTAAGAGTGTGATTGGTGCGACGGCCAGCCTGGCGTTCTATCCGGTGAGAGAGCAAGGTGTTGGCAGCACCATGGTGATCCCGAATGAGCAGGGGGAGCCGGTACGTGTTGCACGTAAGCCAGTGTTGAGCGGCGACCATATCATTGATGCCCGAGCCAGCTTCGGTGAAATGGGAATGGCAGAAGTAAACATTACGCTCGACAGCGCGGGCGGTAAGATTATGTCTGATTTCTCCCGTCAGAACATCGGTAAACCAATGGCGACTGCGTTCAGCGAGTACAGCCGAAATGCGCAAGGCCAAGCGGTACAGGAAAGCAAAATCATCAGTGTGGCGACTATTCAGAGTCAGCTGGGGAACCGCTTCCGTATCACCGGCGCGGGTTCGATTCAGGATGCCCAGGAGTTGGCTCTGCTGTTGCGCGCCGGGTCGCTGACAGCACCAGTGACCATCGTCGAAGAACGGACAATCGGCCCGACACTGGGGGCAGAGAACATTGAAAACGGCTTTGCGGCACTGGGCTTAGGATTGGGTATGACGCTGGTGTTCATGGCGTTGTGGTACCGCCGTCTTGGCTGGGTCGCGAATGTCGCTCTGGTATGCAACATGGTTATGTTGTTTGGCTTGCTGGCCCTGATTCCGGGCGCGGTACTGACCCTGCCGGGGATGGCTGGTCTGGTGCTGACCGTCGGCATGGCGGTGGATACCAATGTGCTGATTTTCGAACGTATCCGCGACAAGCTTAAAGAAGGACGGAGCATGGCGCAGGCCATTGACCGGGGTTTCAGCAGTGCGTTCAGCACCATCTTCGATGCCAACTTTACCACGATGATCACCGCGGTAGTGTTGTACGCTATTGGTAACGGACCGATTCAGGGGTTCGCGCTGACGTTGGGGTTGGGTCTGTTAACCAGTATGTTTACCGGTATTTTTGCTTCCCGCGCCATTATCAATTTGGTGTGGGGTCGCGATGCACGACGTGAGGTGCGAATTTAATGATGTTTATTACCATGAAAAATGCCACCAAGTGGCGCTACTTCACCAGTGTGATTTCGCTTGTTCTGCTAGTTGCATCGCTGGTGACCATCGGTGTTCGCGGTCTGAACTGGGGGCTGGACTTTACCGGCGGGATTGTGACGGAGGTTTCTCTGAGCAGCTCAGTGACCAGCCACGAACTGGGGACGGCACTGGACACGGCTTTGCATCAGGATGTTAGTGTGATTGCAGCTGGGGAGCCGGGGCGTTGGGTACTGCGATATGCGATTCCTGAGTCAGATACCGCGCCAGATGTGCAAGCAGTGCTGCATCAGCTTGATGCTAATGTTCAGGTGCTCAACACCAGTATGGTAGGACCGCAGGTCGGTCAGGAACTGGCGGATCAGGGGGGGCTGGCGCTGCTGATCGCGGTGCTCTGTATTCTAGGCTACCTCAGCTACCGCTTTGAATGGCGTCTGGCGTCCGGTTCAGTGTTCGCACTGGCTCACGATGTTATCTTTGTGCTTGGCTTCTTCGCGGCAACGCAGATGGAGTTTAACCTGACGGTACTGGCTGCGGTGCTGGCCATTTTGGGTTACTCGCTGAACGACTCCATTATTATTGCCGATCGCATCCGTGAAGTGCTGATTGCTAAGCCCGACGCCAGCATTCAGCAAGTCAACAACGAGGCGCTGGCTGCCACGATTTCACGGACGCTGGTGACATCCGGGACCACGCTGATGACCGTTGGGGCGCTGTGGATTATGGGCGGCGGTCCGCTGGAAGGTTTTGCGTTGGCTATGTTTATCGGGATTCTTACCGGTACCTGGTCATCAATTTCAGTCGGTACGGTACTACCGGAACTGCTCAAGCTGAAGTCTGAGCATTACTTGCCAAAACCAATTGCAGAAGAGCCTTAATCCTGTCCCTCGCTCTGCTTCACAAGGAGATGCGTGACCAGGGAAATGTGAGGCGTTATTCCGTAACCAGTAACGTAACGGTTTGCACGCATTTAAACTGAATTTACAAGGCCGCTGTTGCGGCCTTTTTTATGTCTGGCAACCCCTGAATATTTGCAGGTAATGCGAGAGGTTCATTGGTAAGACACTTTCGCAATATTGGTCGCAATTCGCAAACTTGACGGATTTATTAACAATTTTGCAGCGCAAAATGTGATTGGTATTGTTTCGTGGCAGTGTAATCCAGTCATCACTATTGAGTAAGTTATCGAATAATAGGCGGTTTTCACGATTTACGTGAGTGTGCGAAAAGTCAGGCATCAAATTTGCTTCCTCTTACAAGACGCACACATAAGTTGGTCACCGATCACACCGGGGTCAGGAAAACCAGACAAGAGGGCGACATGATGTATGACACTGAAATGAAGCTTAATCACCAAATCGTGCACTTTGTGGAAAGCCAGATGCAGACGCTGGTTGAGTCTATGGCGGAATCTGACCGTGGTGTAACCGGGGTAAATGCACCATACCAGCCTTCGCAACACGCCGACAGTCATGCCATGGCGACCATCCTTACGGCCATGGAAACGTCTTTGCAGCAGTATATGGAAGGGTTAAGGGCAATCAGTTGCTTGTTGCAAAAGGGCTTCGTTTCTCAGACCCGCGGTATTTTTCAGACCCTCGGAGATGATTACGAGGAGATGATATTTCTGAGTTTGCCTTCGCAAAATGGTCAGCTTAGCAATCTCCATCGTCAGTATCTGGAAACCAGAACGGATCAGGACGGATTGTGTGGCTTGAGCCCGCTTTCTCGCTGTGAAATGCGAAATATGATCCGCAAGGCCACCCACATTAACCACAATGTGTTTCAGCTCTATCCAAAGAAGCAGGCGCTAGAGGTTCTCCGTCCACACGCGGGTAAACCGTGCCTGGTTGAAGTCGCCATCGAGCTGCACAAGCATTTTGCGTATAAAGGTGTGCTGCTTGCGGTGTTACTGGCGAAAGTGGCCGGTGATGAAGCAATAATGCGGGCTTGTCTTAACTATCGTGCGCACCTTGAAATGATTGATCCGCTAGCTACGAAAATGGAACCTCAGGTGTCTCGTTCGAAGCCGGAATATGTACCTAATCCGACACTTGTGGCCAGTGCGATATAGTGGCGGTAGAAACCTTTTGCGGTGAAAAGCTGGGATAGCTTGAGTGTTCCCGAATATGGGGCTGGTATCGACAATAAAGTGCAAGGAACCACCGGTGTTTATTGGGGAATGGCTTATAACTGGTGATTCTACCTGGTGACTGTTCAAGCTTCTGAAAACTGTGATAACTTCCTACCAACAGGGAGGTAAGTCCTCCAAGGTATTATCTCAGGAGGAAGCGAGAAGCATCATGGGAAAAAAAGCACTGGATACTCAAATTGTCACCGCGGGTCGAAGCAAGAAGTGGACTCAGTCTCTGGTTAATCCACCGGTGAGCCGAGCCTCAACGGTGGTTTTTGACTCGGTTGAGGACATGAAACATGCCACGGCTAATCGTGCGAATAAAACGCTGTTTTACGGACGTCGTGGCACCAATACCCATTTTGCCTTTCAGGATGCCATGGTGGAACTTGAGGGCGGTGTTGGCTGCGCACTGTATCCATGTGGCACGGCGGCGATTACCAACGCCATCCTTTCTTTTGTCAAAGCGGGTGACCATATTTTGATGGTGGATGGTGCGTATGAACCAACCCGAGACTTCTGTGACAAAGTGCTGGACAAAATGGGAGTCGAAACTACTTATTATGATCCCATGATCGGGGACGGTCTCCGCGATTTAATTCGTCCGAATACCACCGTGCTGTTTCTGGAGTCACCGTGTTCCATCACGATGGAAGTGCAGGATGTTCCGACACTCGCTCGTATCGCACATGAGCATGACATCGTTGTGATGCTGGATAATACCTGGGCTTCACCGATCAACTTTCAGCCGTTTGAGCACGGCGTCGATATTTCTATTCAGGCTGCGACAAAATATATCGTCGGCCACTCTGATGTCATGTTGGGGACCGCAGTAGCCAATGAACGCTGCTGGGATCAACTGCGTGAGCACAGTTACCTGATGGGGCAATGTACGTCACCGGATGATGTGTATCTGGCAATGCGAGGCCTGCGCACCTTGGGAGTTCGCCTGCGCCAGCATGAACAGAATAGCCTTAAAGTGGCACAGTGGCTGGCTGAGCGCCCTGAAGTGGATCATGTCCGCCATCCTGCGTTCCCGAGCTGCGAAGGGCACGAATTCTACAAGCGTGATTTTAAAGGTTGTAACGGACTGTTTTCGGTAGTCCTTAATCGCGGTAATACGGAAGCGCTGACGGCATTACTGGACGGGATGGATCATTTCAGTATGGGATATTCGTGGGGAGGCTTTGAAAGCCTGATTCTGGCGAATGAAAATATCAACAGCCTGAGAACCGCGAAGAAGAAAGAGTTTGCCGGGCCATTATTGCGGCTGCACATCGGTCTGGAAGATACCGATGATTTGATTGCAGATCTGGAGCGGGGTTTTGAGCGCTTCAACGCCGTTTTAGCTCGCGACTGAGTAGCTATCGGTTTGTCAGAGTTATCGGTTTGTCAGAAAGCCGTCTGCCTTATTGGCGTTTGGTATGTAAATGAGAGGCCCCGTCGGGGCCTTTTTTGATCGCGATATCTGCTGTTCACGGGATCAATCGGGATGGAAAGGCACATTGATTTCATGCCCGAGCTGGGCCAGAAAGCCCTTCATATACTCAGTGCGGAGTCGGGCTTCGCGCTTACCAGCCGTTGTGTTCATGGTTGCTTCGAGCCGAAATAGCTTGGTAAAGAAATGGTCGATGCAAAAGGCTTTGTCATCACGTGGCCGATGTTCGCCGAATGGGTCATCGGCTGAATACAAGGCGGCCTGAAACCCGACGCTGACCTGAATACATCTGGCGATACCAATCGCTCCCAGTGCATCAATCCTGTCGGCATCCTGCACGATTGCCGCTTCTAACGTCTGCACCGGAATTTGCGCACTGAAACTGTGCGCTTCAATCGCATGAGTAATGGCCGGGAAGTAGTGAGCAGGGTAGTCGATGCTTTGCAGAAACTCGATTGCAGTCTGAGCGGCCATGGCTGAGGCATGGTGACGTTCAGGGTGGTTTTTTGGCAGCGTGACGCAGTCATGTAGCCATGCAGCGGGTAGCACGACGGCGAGGTTTGCTTTTTCTTCATAACAAAATTGTTTTGCGGCTGCCACCACACGCTGTATGTGGGTGAGATCATGCGCCGGATCGGTTGCGGCCTGGCGTCGGATGAACTGTTCAAATTGCGGAGTGAAAGTATCAGGGGCAAATGATGTCATAAGGCTCTTTCGCTTGGTCTGAGAAATTTGCTGTGGCATGTGATGCCATAGAGGTCACTGAAAATTCAACAGGTTTCTATATGTTGTCTACTATTTAGAAAAGCCACACTCCATACTAAAGGCGTTACTATGAAAAAGATATGGGTAGCCGGGAGCCTGAGTGCTGCATTGGTACTTCTGTCCGGATGCGCCAATGAACCCTGGCCTAAATATGACTATGCGCTAGATGAATACAAACTGGTGCCGGATGATTACGAGTACGATGTCCCTTATAACAGCATTTACCATTATGGGTACAATCAGGGATGCGCCAGCGCCCTTCGTGCGCAGCAAACCGGCAACGGCATGGTGAAGGATGAAACGTTAGATGGCACCAACACCCGTTTTAATGCCGGATGGGATGCCGGGAACCTGGCATGTCGTAATGGCTTGCGGGTTATTATGCCAACGTCAAAAATTAATCCGGACAAAGATTTCAGTTATGCCAAAAGACTGAATTACGCTGGCCCGCCGCCTTATTCCGGAGCATCACGGTATAGCAGCGCCAGTTATGGTACGGGCGCTGAATATCAGCCAAGGGATATGTCGACGTACGGTGACAGCACTGAGGGCAGCTACCCGAAAATGTAGCACGTTTATGGTTTCATTTGCTGCCGGAAAGCAGGCATAAAAAAACAGACCAGCAATTGGTCTGTTTTGATGTCGAGAGACTGTTATCAGCAAGAATATATGAACCTAGCCGGGTATCATTATTAATCGTTCTTTGCTGTAAACCGAAAATCGACTCAGGCGGTTGGTCGGGTCAACGCATGTACCTGGCCATCACTGAATGACACGGGTACCACGGCATGTACTTCCGGCAAAAGCAGGTAAGCACTATCATCGCTGTTCATTTCGACAATGATCTGCAAATGTTTGTCCAGTGCCTGCTGTAAAGCCGGAGTACGAACTTTTTTGCCTTCTTTGCCAAACTGACTGTATTGACCTTTACTGGAGTAGACCCAAATGTTGAACGGGTCGGTTCCGTTTTCTAACTGCTCGATAAAATCGGCGATATGTCTCATAAAAGTCCTTTTATAAAATCAATAGCAATGTATTGATGAGCCCATTATGGAACGAAGGCTGTATTTTTCAATTTCAAATAAGCTGCTGACTTTGCTAACTGTGATTCTGGTTATCTAAAAATGTAACTGTCTTGTATGTTAGTTACATTGTTTCGGTTTGGGTTCCAGTTTGAGAGTCCATCCGATAAGAGTACTGTCGGATAAACCAGGCACTGTTTTGCTCGTGACATTCGTTCTTGTTTCCCGAATACTGTTTATTTACCCCTTACTGATCTCTTGAACTGTGCAATGAAACAGCGGCTGGGATAGGCTAGCTCTGAGGCTGCGGCTATCAGTCTTCAATTTTTTAATGGATCAATAGGTCGGGCGTTATTGCTCCGGCCTGGGCTGACTGAAAGGAGGAAAAATGTCAGAAAAAACAGTATGTGCATGGGCAATGAAACAGCCACTCGAACGTGAATACCACGATGCAGAGTGGGGAAGGGTGAATAAATGTGATAAATATCTGTTTGAATTTCTGACACTGGAAGGCGCGCAGGCGGGTTTGAGCTGGTATACCGTCCTGAAACGCCGGGATGCATACCGTACTGCGTTTGAGCACTATGACTTGGACAAGCTTACCGCCTATGACGATGCCGACCTGGATGAGCGGGTAGAGCAAATTGTTGAGCAATTCGATGTGATTAAACATCGCGGTAAGATCCGCTCGGTTTTTCAGAATGCCCGTGCCGCCAAGGTACTGATTGGTGAATATGGCTCATTGGCTGAGGCACTCTGGCAATTTGTGGATCACCAGCCTGTCATTAATCACTGGCAAGCTATGTCTGAGGTGCCAGCCTCGACTGACACGTCCAAAGCGCTAAGCCGATTTCTGAAAAAACACGGTTTTACCTTTGTCGGTGAAACGATTTGCTACGCATTCATGCAAGCGGTGGGCATGGTGAATGATCATCTTGTTACCTGTTATTGTCACCGCGAGGTACAACAGCCGTAACGTGACTGTAAAATCTCTGTTTTTTACGCCAGCCCTTTGTATCTGCAAGGCATTTGTGCTGGCTGGTACCGGGTAACGGGCGTATCATGCCGAGATAGATTTGTATGTTTCCGAGTGGAGAACAATGTCCGATACTCCAATTAAAATCATTCATCGTGCAACCTGGATTGGCTCGATTGCCAACGTTGGATTGGCGCTGCTGAAAATCACCGTGGGTAAGATGACCGGAAGCCAGGCACTGGTTGCTGACGGTGTCCACAGTTTTTCTGATCTGGTTACTGATACCGCGATTCTGATTGGTTCCCGTTATTGGACCGCACCGGCCGACAAAGGCCACCCGTATGGGCATGGCCGTTTTGAAACCCTCACCAATATTTTTATCGGTGTTCTCCTGGCCGCGGTCGGGATTGGTATTGGCTGGGATGCGGCGTCAGCACTTGGTCATACCGCGCCAACCATTCCTGGCATGATGGCATTTTGGGCAGCACTGGCATCGATTCTGGTGAAAGAAGCTCTGTATCGCTGGACTGTGGTACAAGCAAAGCGCATCAACAGTCGCTCATTGCATGCGAACGCCTGGCATCATCGGTCCGATGCACTCAGTTCGTTGCCGGTAGCGATCGCTGTGATTGTGAACTGGATGGTGCCGGGGCTGCATTATCTGGATCAGGTGGCCGCACTGATTGTTACCGCCATGATCATGAAAGCGGCGTTTGATATTCTCTGGCCGGCAATTCTGGAATTGACCGAAGCTGAAGCGGATACCGATGTTGAAAGCCAAATACAGAAGTACGCTTCAGAGGTGCCGGAAATCAAAGAAGTACATGCGATCCGCAGTCGCCGTACTGGCAGCACGATTTTGCTCGATTTCCACCTGCTGGTCGACCCGGATATGCGGGTCGAAGATGCCCACACTATTAGTGAAGAGTTCAAATCGCACCTTCTCAATGAAATGGCAGAAGTGGTGGATGTGATTATCCACATTGAGCCATTCACCTGTGCAGAGCGTATCGTGAACCCATGCTGCGACGATAAAAGCTGCGATTAAAACCGGCGAATAGCTGATCACCCTTCAAGTGACTATGAAAAGTGACTTCATGAAAGTGTAAAAAATTTGCACTTTATGTTGTCACTTTTTTGTTTTTGTCTCATTTTTAAGATAATACGTGACCGTTCTTATTAACTATCTTCTTAACAGGTGACATGCAATCGGCTTAATAGTCTCTGCCTGTTGTCGCGACCTATCAGGAGCGACAACAGGCAGGGATTGTGCTTGCCATAGGCTGTTGTGAGACCAGGCCTGAGGCAGACAAAAGCCAGAGCAGACAGTGGGCGGCTGGTGCCGCATATCAATCGGGGGATGTATGCCGTTAGTCCGTATAAAATCGCTGCCTTTTGCCCAGGAAGTGGATATTCCAACCGTCTTGAGCCAGTTATCTCGTACCCTGGCGGAAGGCAGCGGGATCTCGCTACAGCATGTGATGGCAACCTGGGACTTCCTGACTCCGCATCACTATGCCCATAACGGCAAGGTCGTCGATTGCCAGCCAGCGAAAACGCATCCGATTCTGGTTCATTTGGTGGCTCCCAATTTCAACACGGAGAATGACATTGCCGATATGCTGGAATTGATTGCTGAAAGCCTGTCTGAACAGTTGCCAATTGATAAGAGTAATATTTTTATTAATTACTCACCGGCTTACAGCGATGGGGTGTTTGATGAAGGGCACGTTGTCGAGTGGGATATGTAATTGAATGGGATATGTAGCGGATTCTTCATGAATTTTTCATGATTCTCGATTACACTCCGCGGGTTTCGTTTTCTTCTCACAAGAGTGTAATTGATGCTGAAGTCTCTTGCGTCTATGCCCCCGATGCTGGCGTTATCCATAGCGATTATCTGCGAGGTAATTGCCACATCTATGTTGCCGAAAACCCAGCAATTTACCCAACCTTTACCAACCGTTGTCACCCTGGTGGGCTATGCCGCTGCGTTTTTCCTGCTGTCAGTAACAGTGAAATCGGTACCCATTGGCATTGCTTACGCCATCTGGTGTGGAGCCGGTATTGTCCTGGTCGCGATGATCAGCTGGTTATGGCATGGTCAGCAGCTGGATCTGGCGGCGGTGATAGGTATGTTGCTTATATTGGCCGGTACGCTGGTGATTAACTTGTTCTCTGGCGCCGTGAGTCACTGAATCCCCGGTTTATTGGGCATGGTTTCAATTGTATTTTTTATCTGGCATAGGGTATCCGTAAAAACGGATGGCGACTGATGAAAAATGAAAGATCAATGATGAAAGTACCCTGCAGGCGTTCGTAGCCGTACAAAAAAGCAACGTACCTAAGAGGTTCACAATGCTTGAATCCTGATCCAGAGCACAAAAAAGACAAAAAGCCAGCCTTAAAAAAGCTGGCTTTTTGTGATCTTGAAACGCGTAAATATGTCGCGGCCTGTTCGCGATTGTTTGTAATCAGACAGGAAATTTTCCGGAATTGAGATAAAGATTAAAAGGTCTATCGTGCCGAAAAGGAACCAGTAGACGACATCGGGTTTGACCGGAGAGGTGCATAGTCATGCTCGATGCAGAGATTTCTATCTTAAATATCATGAATTTTAATGCGATGTGCTGAGGTTGTTGGAAATGTAATGGTTTTGTTATTGTGTCGATGTGGAAATTAAACATGGAATGTCTATGAAAGCACTTGAAGCAAATTTTGATGGGTTGGTTGGCCCAACTCATAACTACAGTGGTCTGTCGTTTGGTAACGTAGCCTCGGCAAAAAACCAGGCTAACCCATCGAATCCGAAAGAAGCGGCCAAACAAGGTTTGGCGAAGATGAAAGCGCTGTCGGATCTGGGAATGGTGCAAGGCGTACTCGCGCCGCAAGAGCGTCCGGATGTTTATACTCTGCGTCGCCTTGGCTTCACCGGCAGTGATCAGGATGTGATTACTGCGGCGGCCAAACAAGCGCCTAAAGTATTGGCGGCCTGCTGTTCGGCATCCAGCATGTGGACGGCAAATGCTGCAACCGTATCTCCTTCGGCAGATACCGCTGACGGTAAAGTTCACTTCACGCCAGCAAACCTGACAAACAAATTCCATCGCTCAATTGAGCATGAAGTGACTGGCCGTATTTTGAAAGCGACGTTTGCGGATGAAGGTCACTTTGTCCACCACCCAGCTCTACCGGGTGTGGAGCACTTTGGTGATGAAGGCGCAGCAAACCATACTCGCTTTTGCCACGAATACGGCGAGCAAGGCGTTGAATTCTTTGTCTTTGGCCGTCACGCGTTCGACAGCCGTTTCCCGGCACCACAGAAATTCCCGGCTCGTCACACCTTTGAAGCGTGTGAAGCCGTTGCGCGTCTGCACCAACTGCATGATGACAAAGTGGTAATTGCCCAGCAAAATCCATCGGTGATTGATGCCGGCGTTTTCCACAACGACGTTATCGCTGTGGGTAACAAGAATATTCTGTTCTGTCACGAGCAGGCGTTCCTGAATCAACAAGCAGTGTACGATGAACTTGGCCTGAAACTGGGCGGTGATTTCAAAGTGATTGAAGTGCCGACCAGCGCGGTTTCAGTTGATGATGCCGTTACTAGCTACCTGTTTAACTCGCAACTGCTGGCGATGCCTAACGGTGATAATGTTCTGGTTCTGCCGGAAGAATGCCGCAATAACCAGAATGTATGGGCATACATTGAGCAACTGCTGGCAGAAAAACGCGGCATTGACGCAGTGAAGGTCTTTGACCTGAAACAGAGCATGGCAAATGGCGGTGGCCCGGCGTGTCTGCGCCTGCGTGTTGTTCTGAACGAAGCGGAGCAGGCTGCCGTTAACCCGAATACTTTGATGAACGATACCTTGTTCGCAACCCTGAATGATTGGGTGGATCGCAATTACCGCGATCGCCTGGTTGAGGCGGATTTGGCTGATCCACAGCTGTTGGTTGAATCCCGCACGGCACTGGACGAACTGACCCGGATTCTTGGCCTGGGTGCAGTGTACCCGTTCCAGCGCTAGTTCCTTTCTTTGCTTCCTGTTATGCAGCCCCGACGGGTTTTCTGTCGGGGCTTTTTTCATTCTGCTCCGCTTGATTCAATAACGGCTTTAACGGTTTGCTGGCGGGACCATCCCTGTTGTTTCAGAGGTTGTATATCAGCCACCCGGCTGATCAGATAATCTTTGAAGTTTGCACAGCGAGCCGGCATGTATTTGCGTGGTTTGAAATAGAGATTAAGCTCAAACTGGCTACTGACATAGTTTTCCAGAATGGGGGTCAGGCGTTTGAGCTCCAGATCCCGCTTTATCAGGCTGTAGGGCAGGTAAGCAACGCCACCACCGGCAATGGCAATGTTTCGCAGGATTTCACTGTCATCCGCTTCGACCGTCTGGGGTATCTCGACGGAAGAGTATTCTCCGTTTTGCTCGAAGATCCAACGGTTCCCGCCCACCAGAGTTGTCGCATAGAGGCAGTGATGATGTTTCAGATCATCGGGGATGACAGGTTTGCCGAATTTTTCGATGTAGGCCGGGGCGCAGCAGGCCATCAGTGGCTCTTTAAGTAACGCCCGCTTGACCAGTAAACTGTCTTTATCCTGAAATCCGCGGTATGTGGCATTGGCTCGAATGGCGAAATCTACGTCATGCACGTGATCCACTTCAAACGCGGTTTCCAGTACGACGAAATTGAGTGACGGGTGCTGCTGAAGATATTCACCGATGATTTGGCTGAGGTAATGCTTGGCAAACAGCGGCGTGCTGGCAATTTTGATTGTGCCGCGATCTTCGCTGCTCATGTTCTGAACTTCATTGAATACGTCATCAATTTCGGTATGTAGCAGACTGAACCTGTCATACAGACGCTGACCTGCCTGGGTTGGGGTAATTTTGCGTGTTGTCCGCTTTAGCAGACTGACCCCCATCCCTTCTTCCAGCTCGTTGAGCCAGCGACTGGCGGCCGATGCTGACATATTATTCAGCTTGGCGGCCTCACTGATCGAGCCCGTGCGCACCACATGTAGAAAAAAAACAACCTTGTCCAGCATGATCAATCCTGATTCGCCGCTTCCTTTGTCCTTTTATAGCAAACCTGAAAAAAGAGAACCACGAAAGAACGATGACAGTTGCATATATTCGCAAAGGAGAATTGCAGCAATGTTGGTAATCATTTTGCATGGCTCAACTACAATAGGGACATACAGTGAGTTGTGGTACCCGACGCAACTGTAGTCGCTATTGCAAATACCATTATGTATCTGTTTGGCGTTTTTCAGTTTGGTATTCAGAAAGGGGAAGAAATGATGCTAAATAACAAAGTCTGTATTGTCACCGGTGGGGCGCAGGGGATTGGTCGCTGCATTGTAGAAACATTTGCAAAACACGATGCATTACAGGTGTATGCTTGCGATATGAATGGGGCTGCAATGGCTTCGCTGGAAGCCAAGTATCCGAATGTTACTGTGGTGGAGTTGAATGTCTGCGACCGGGCGTCCATTCAGCAGTTTGTTGAAAAGGTAAAAAGCGAACATGGCAGAATTGATGTACTGGTCAATAACGCAGGGGTAACGCGCGATAACCTGATTGAGAAAATGACCGAAGAAGAGTGGGATTTTGTCTGTGACGTGAACCTCAAAGGGGTGTTCAATATGACGCAGGCGGTTGCACCGGTCATGATGGAAAATGGCGCAGGTTCTATTGTTACTATGTCCTCGGTCGTGGGTACTGACGGCAATATTGGTCAAACCAACTACGCGGCGACTAAAGGCGGTGTGATTGCAATGACGAAAGGCTGGGCTAAAGAACTGTCACGTAAAGGGGCGCAGGTCAGGGCGAACTGCATTGCCCCAGGGTTCATCGAAACACCGATGACCGTTGATTTGCCGGAAAAAGTGCTGCACTACATGCGCAGCAAAACGCCTCTGGGGCGTATGGGCAAGCCGGAAGACATCGCTAATGCTGCGCTGTTTCTGGCAAGTGATAACTCGGCGTTCATTACCGGTCAGACGCTGAAAGTCGATGGTGGCCTGGTGATTTAATCGTATTCAATTCATACAGCGATTCTGTTGTATGTTTTGAGTCAGCAAAGCCGATCTCAGCAGGTACCATGTCAAAGGTCATCATTTATGATGGCCTTGCTTATTTTTGTATCACCGCAAATTCTTGTCTTGTCTTGTCTTCTGCCTGAACGACTTCTGGGCTAGTCCATCTTATGGATGATCTGAATATCTCCTCTTGGTTTGGGGGCGGCCGCCTGCGTATTTGATTGCTGTTTTCTATTCTCGGCCCAGAAAGCCATGCCTCGTTGTCAATTTTCTGCTACCTAATTGTCATCCATTCTGTCATTTTCTGTCACATAGCGTCCCTAGTATGGCTTGCGAACCTTGCTGGACTAGTCCAGTAAAAAACGGTCAGTAAGCCTTAAAATAAAAGGATGTAAGAATGTCTACGAAAACAGAGCAGCCCGGCACGATTCTTTCTCTCACTATGCCACCCGCAGTGCCTCCCTTCGCTTCCCCCTCGTTTGAAACACTGCCAATGAAAAAAGTCGTCGCTTTACTCATGTCAGCGTTGTTAGTGGCAGGCTGTAACGACAATGATCATGTCGATAACGGTGGTAAAGAAGGCAATACCGATTCAGGCAGTGGTGAAGTGATTGAGCCACCGGCGGTGGTGATACCTGCGCCCGAGTCGGATACCGCTGTCACCTTTACGATCCATCCGTATTTGCAACAACCGTCTGCTGATCATATGGCGGTGTTGTTTGAATCAGAGGAGAGTAAGCTGACCGTCTGGGTACGGCCTGCCGGTAGTCAGGGGGAATTCCAGATTGCTGAACCTGTTGCCGTGGACCAGACCACACTTTACAGCGCGTCTCTGACCGGGCTGAAGGCAGATACGTTGTACGAGTACTATGTGGTTGCAGGTGAAGGCGGGATTACCGCGGTCTCTCCCCGTTATGCGTTCAAAACGTACCCCGAAGCGGGGCGGACACCGGAAGCGTTTAATGTAATCGCTATCAGCGATACACAAAATAACAATACGCTGGGGGCATTGAGCGATCTGGTCAGCAAAGGGATTGTCGCCCATGTTTGTGCCAACGAGGCTGAGCAGTGTGCATCGAATATTGCCGCGATCACTATCTCTGGTGACATTGTTAATAACGGTGAAAGCTTGTTGCAATGGCGTCGGGATTTCTTCGACCAGCTTAAAGCGATTACGCCGTATGTCCCTTTGGTTGCTGTGCCGGGCAACCACGATTATTACGGCAACCCTGAGCTGTCGAATTACCGCCATTTTTTCCAGCAGCCTGAAAACGGCTCGATGGGATATGAAGAGCAGTGGTATTTCCTGGATTACGGCAACTTACGGATGATTGGCCTAGATAGCTACCCAATCTCAAAAAATCACGGCAAATTCCAGGCGGAGATTCTTGGGATTCAGCGCCAGTGGTTGCGCGAACAATTGGCGGCCACGGAAACAGATAACAACGTAGACTATGTCGTTAGCATGTTCCACCATCCGTGTTTGTCGGAATTGTGGCTGTCCGGGGAAAGTATTGGTAGTTGTGAAATGGTGGCGGAGATGGAAGATTTCACCCGTCGCAGCGGTAAGATGTCAGGCCACTTCTTCGGTCACACGCATGCGTACTCCCGTGGCCAGTCAATGGATACCAACCACCTGTGGCTGAATGCGGCCACCGCAGCGGGATACAGAGAAAAAATCAACGATGATAACTATTACAACAAAGATACCCGAGATTATGACACCTTTGCCATCAGCCAGAGCGAATTTGGTTTTAACCTGCTGACATTCAATCAGCAACAGGAACCGTCTATTTCACTGACCCGTTACAGTGCGGAAGTGGCGTCGAAAGGAGAGGGACTGGCCAGCCTAAAAGAGACATTCACAGTGTCAGATACGCTGACCATGAAACGTGCCTCGGTGGATGCACCGCAAGTGCTGGAAGGGAACGGTAACGTTGCTTTCAATAATATGAAGTTGGCGATTACTCACCCGCAAAGTGATGGTGTGTATGAAGTGCAGTGGCAGTTGAGCAAAGATCCAAGTTTCGAACAGGATGTGTTTGATATCTGGGGGAATAAGACTCGTCGTCACAACATCTGGCCAATGCAGGATGGCACCATTCAGGGGATGCCAGTGGATACTCAGGCGGGCGTTGATCTGACCCGAATTGACCTGGCCGACTTTTCCGGCAAGGTGATGATGGGGGGGGATGAATCGTATAAATGGCAGAAGCGGGCTTCTGAGTATTCCCATGATTCTTATCGTGATCCGTTCAACGGCAGCTCTGCGCCAGTACTAACACTATTCCCGGGCGAAACCTGGTATTGGCGAGCCCGAGTTCGAGATGAACACCTGAGCTGGTCTGAGTGGAGTGACAAGGCAACGCTGGCCATTGCCGCTGGTTCGACATCATCGCTGAACATGGAAAATGCCGGAGCTGAACTGAATGCTCTGACAGGCTGGTCGGTCGATATGGGATACTGGCGCGTAGCATCGGATATGGACGATATTCTTGCTAGTGAAGGCACCTACTATTTCAGTGCCCGCCCGAATAACAACGCCGCCGGCGGTGATCCTTACGATGAAATGAGCCAGATCATCGATGTCAGCGGTTTCAATGATGCCATTTCCCAGTCGGCAGCTTTTGTCCGACTAACCTTCAGCAGCAATGGCTGGGGCGACGGGGATCATGCGGTTGTTACCCTGCAGCCGCAAGACAGTCAGGGAGCAACTGTCGGAGAGCCTATCGTGGTGAAAACCCTCAGCCGCAAGCAGCAATGGCTCGATAATGAAGCGGTCGGGTTGCTGCCGACAGGCACTGACAACCTAAAGCTAACGGTGCGTGCGGTAAAATTGTCGGGGAACATGGCTGATGTGCACCTGGATAACTTCCGTGTGTCATTGACCACACCATAACCTTGGTGATTAATCACGCTTTTTTGCGCGCAATATGGCCTCAAGTGATTCATATGTATATTGAGCTTTTTATTGACGGCTAGCGTCGCTTATCAGGCCCCCGGTAATTGCCGGGGGCTTTTTGCTGATGACAGTATGCAGATTTCTGTTACTCTCAGAATCTCCCCGATTATTGAATGTGCAATTTTGTACAAAACAAATCGTCATGATTGCGATATGTTGATAACCAGGGAAAATCATCAGAGAGTGCCATATGCAGCCACGAAAAAATCAGGTCAATTATTCAGATGTGGCTGAACTGGAAGGGCTTGAGTTTCTCAATGCGCGCTACATCGAGCAGACATTTTCCAGGCATTCCCACGAAGGTTACACCGTCGGCGTTATCGAACACGGTGCGCAGGGGTTTTACCGAACTGGGGGTGAACATACCGCGCCACAGAACACCATTATTTTGGTTAATGCCGATGAAATTCACAGTGGCTATTCGGCCACTGAGGGCGGCTGGGCTTATCGCGCAATGTATCCTCTGCCGGAGCATTTTGTTCAGCTGAGCCGGGATTTAGGGATGCCAGAATATGGCGCACCTTATTTTCCTGAACCTGTCGTGAAAGACGATGTTCTGGCAGCCCATCTCAAGCAGGTGTTTGACGTTCTGGAGGTTTCAGACAACCCCTTACAACGGGAAACGCTGGTGTACTCTGCCCTGAGCAGTCTGATGCTGCGTCACGGTCAATCCCGGTTGTATGCCGCACCTGCCAAGGCTTCTGAACAGGCGTTGTCACAGGTCAAATCCTTTCTCGATGAGTATGCAACCTGGAATGTGACGTTGGCAGAGCTGGCACAATTAGCAGGCATGAGCCCTTTTGGCTTAGTGAGAGCGTTCAGCAAAGCCTTTGGTTTGCCGCCTCATGCGTATCAGATCCAGGTGCGGTTGAAACGCGCAAGAACCATGCTCAAGCATGGCTTGCCGTTGGCGGACGTTGCCGTTGAATCCGGCTTTCATGATCAGAGCCATCTTCATCGTCACTTTAAAAAGGCGATGGGGATAACCCCCGGCCAGTATGTAAAAGCGAACCGTCATTAAAAATTATAAAAGTAAGGAGTTTGTGTGGAAAAAGACGGAATATTAACGATGGAAGTGGGATCGAACCGCTTACAACAAGCAGCGCAGGGCGCATTGGCTATTTCCCCATTGAGTATTGCGGTGGTGCCCTGGGGGATCCTCGCCGGATCTTTTGCTGTGGATGTCGGGCTAAATCCGCTGGAAGGGCAGGCCATGTCTGCCATCTTGTTTGCGGGGGCGGCACAGTTGGTGGCCATGGGGATGATTAAAACCGGTGCGAGTCTGTTCAGTATGCTGGTGGCCATTTTCTTTGTGACGTCGCGCCATTTCTTATACGGGCTGGCGATGCGGGATCGGATCAGTCCGCTGAATGTTCGTTGGCGGGTGGTGCTGGGGTTTCTGCTGACCGATGAGCTATTTGCCGTGTGTGCCAATCAGGATAAGGCGCGGTTTGACCCCTGGTACGCGCTGGGGGCGGGACTGAGTTTTTATCTGATCTGGAACGCGGCCACGTTTGCCGGCATTGTCGCCGGAACCAACATTCCGTCGCTGAATGAATACGGTCTGGAGTTTGCCATTGCATCGACTTTCATCGCCATTGTGATTCCGACGCTGAAGAATGTGCCCATGTTGTGCGCGGCGCTGGTGGCATTGATTCTGTCTGTGATGATGAGCTATTTCGGCATTGAAAGCGGGTTGGTGATTGCTAGCTTGGGAGGAATGCTGACGGGGTATCTGCTGGAAACACGGAGGGTACAGCCATGATTTTTCTGACGATAATTGCGCTAACGGCCGTGGTGTTTCTCAGTCGGTATCTGTTTCTCGAGCCGTCATTACCGCTGAAAATGGGGGCAAATGCTCAGCGGTTTCTGAGTTATGCCAGCCCTGCGGTGCTGACCGCGATCTGGGGGCCGATTGTCTTTATGCCTAAAGGAGAGCTGGTACTAAGCGACAACGCTCCGTATCTGCTGGCTGCCACGTTTGCCATTTTGTTGGCATGGAAAACAAAGAACGTGCTGGCGACGGTATTGACCAGCATGGGGATCTTTCTGGTATTAAAGCTGTGGCTGTTCGCGTCTTGAAATGCGGCGTCTGAGTCGGGGCGAATCACGGAAAAACAGTTGATCCTCGCAAAACCGTTTTTTACGTAAATCAAGGCTGCGAATCCTCGCAGCCTTTTAGTGTGCTCATTGGGTGTGTGCTCAGGTCAAATGATCATGTTGAGCGGTAGCCTGTGCGGGATGGTTGAACAACCGCCACGCTGATCAAATGGTATCCGTAGGGTTGAGGTTGAGCACGCTGTCGCGGACAACAAGGGTCGGCTCCAGCTGGATAACGGTATTGGTCGCACGTTTACTGTGGATCTTATCCAGCAGTGTATCCACGGCTTGTTGCCCCAGCCGATGTTTAGGCTGGTGAATGGTGGTCAGTGACGGCGTGATGTACTTCGCCAGCTTTATGTCATCGTAGCCGACGATAGATAAATCCTCCGGCACCTTGATGCCTTTTTTATTGGCCGTGTTAATCACGCCCATTGCCATCATGTCATTACAGACAAACAGAGCGGTCGGTAATTCGCCCCGCTCAAAGACCTCATTAAAAGCCAGCTCACCACCTTCGCATTCGAAGTTGCCGGAGGCGATCCACTGCTTATTGATTTCCAGCCCGGCTTCTTCCATGGCCTGAATAAATCCGGACAGACGTTGTTGTGCCGGAAGTTTATCCAGCGGGCCGGTCAGGCAGCCGATTCGGGTATGGCCCTGTTCGATTAGGTGGCGGGTCGCCAGATACCCACCATGATGGGAGTTGTCCTGAATTTTGTCGCTCGGAAAATCAACCGGCCCCCAGTCCATTACAACGGTCGGCACCGGCTGATGGCGGGAAAACGGATCAAACACACTGCCTTCCATTTCGCTGCACATCAGCAGCAGGCCATCGACACGCTTTTGCAGCAGGGTATCGAGATTGTCATGCATTCGATCCAGATCCCCTTCGGTGTTACAAAGGATCAGGTTATATCCCTGTTGGTAACAGCGACGTTCAACGCCCTTGACCACTTCACCGAAAAACGGGTTGGTTGAGGTTGTCAGCAACATCCCGAAGGTACGGGTATGGTTGACCTTAAGGCTGCGCGCCAGCGCTGAAGGCGCATAGTTGAGCTCTTCAACCGCCGCCATCACACGTACCGAAATGTCTTCACTGACAAAGCGGGTTTTATTGAGAACGTGGCTGACGGTGGAGGTTGAGACTCCGGCGTATTTTGCTACATCTTTTATGGTCGCCATGGTTTCCCCTGTGTGCTGACTCCCTGAACCGTGCCCGTCAGGCACGGTGACATCCTTGTTGCTGTTACTGGTGTTCCATCAGAAAACGCTCAACTTCGCGACGATGCGGAATTGAGGTCTGCGCGCCGAAACGGGTGACTGAAATAGCCGCGGCCGCATGGGCGAAGCGGATGGCTTCTTCCATCTCACGCCCTTCCTGCAGTGCCGTCAGCAGTGCGCCATTGAAGGTATCACCGGCGGCGGTGGTGTCTTTGGCATCCACCCGAAAGCCCGGTACCTGGCGGCCTTTGCCGTTGTCACTCAGCCAGACGCCTTGGCTGCCAAGCGTGATCATCACCTGTTTGATCCCTTTGGCATGCAACGCATCGGCAGCTTGCTGAGCGGTGGTGACGTTGTCTACCTTAACTCCGGTCAACAACTCTGCTTCCGTTTCGTTAGGCGTAATCATATCAAGGTGTTGCAGTAAGTCATCAGAAAGTGGTTGCGCCGGAGCCGGGTTGAGCACTACACGTGTGCCTGCCTGCTTGGCAATCTTGGCGGCCGCTTCGATGGTTTCCATAGGCGTTTCCAGCTGCATCAGCAGGGTATCTGCCTGCTCAATCAGATGATGATGGGGAGCCAGACGCTCTGGTGTCAGGCAACCGTTGGCTTCCGCTGAGATACAAATGCTGTTCTCGCCGGTGGCGGCGACTTGAATCATGGCAATGCCGGTTGGCATATTATCTTCAATCATCACTGCTTCGGTATTCATCCCTTCGCGGGCGAACGTGTCGCGCATCTGGTGGCCAAAGCTGTCGTCGCCGACACAGGCAATAAACGCAATATCCGCACCCAGACGGGCTGCCGCGACGGCCTGGTTTGCCCCTTTTCCTCCCGGAATCACACAGTAGCTGTGGCCATGCAGTGTTTCGCCCGGACGAGGGAAAGATGCAACCTGAAGAACATGGTCGGCGTTCACACTGCCTAATACGACAAGTTTATTCATTGTGGAACCTTTTGAAATTTAACGGCCAAAATGTATGGCTTAACATCTGCTTGAAGAAGCTGCTAAGCAATGCAGACTGGACAAACGGGCGTTGATCCTGAGGGCTTTCAGAGGTTGTCAGCGTTCCGGTGTATCTTCGCAAAAAGTGAGGAGCCTGATTTATGGGGAACTGACTCGTGTTTCTCCCCTGACGAGGGTGACAGGGGGAAACACGGGTTATCAGGCTCCGGTTTTTTACTTGATTGATGACTGAATTTATTACTCAGCAATCACTTTCAGTGGTACCGGAATATTCGCTTCCACTTTTTCGCCTTTCAGCATCTTATCTGCAGTCTCCACACCCAGCGCGCCAATCAGATCAGGCTGCTGAGCGATAGTCGCACCCAGTTTGCCGCGTTTTACGGCAGCGATACCGTCATCAGTACCGTCAAAGCCAACGATCAGCACTTGTTTACCTGAAGCCTGTACCGCACGCAGGGCACCCAGAGCCATTTCGTCGTTCTGCGCAAAGACGGCTTGAACATTCGGGTTCGCTGCCAGCATGTTTTCCATCACGTTCAGACCTTTGGTACGGTCGAAGTCAGCAGGCTGACTGGCCAGCAGTTCCATGCCGCTGTTATCTACTGCGTTCATGAAGCCTTGGCCGCGCTCACGGGCTGCTGATGTCCCGGCGATACCTTCCAGCTGGATAACGCGAGCTTTCTCGCCCACTTTTTCCATGATGTATTTACCGGCCATTTCACCACCGGCAACGTTATCAGACGCGATATGGCTGACAACATCACCACGGCTTGCACCACGGTCCAGCGTCAGTACCGGGATGTTAGCACGGTTAGCCATACGGATAGCATTTGACACGGCATCAGAGTCAGTCGGGTTGATCAGGATGGCTTTCACGCCACGCACTGTCAGATCTTCCACGTTCGACAACTCTTTGCTTGGATCGTTTTGTGAATCAAGAACAATCAGGTTATAGCCCAGTTCCTGCGCTTTCGCTTCAGCACCTTCTTTCATGGTTACAAAGAACGGGTTGTTCAGGGTGGAGACGACCATTGCCAACGTATCCTGTGCGGCAGCGGTTGTGCTGAATGAAGCAGACATCACTGCGGCAGAGATCAGGGTTGCTAACTTTTTCATTCTGTATTCCTTTCTACATTTGTCGGGTGTTGGCGGGCAGGGTGATGCCCGCGCTCAGAGGTTTGTTTACTTATTTTTGTTATCTACAAGGACTGCCAGCAGGATAACCACCGCTTTAGCAATCATTTGGTAGTAGGACGATACGTCCAGCAGGTTCAGGGCATTGTTCAGGAAGCCGATAATCAGTGCACCAATTAGGGTACCCATGATGCGACCTTTACCCCCGGCCAGGCTGGTACCGCCCAGAACGACAGCGGCAATCGCATCCAGTTCATAGCCCATGCCCGCTGTTGGCTGTGCCGATGACAGGCGTGAGGTGACGATGATGCCTGCCAGCGCGGCCAACAGACCACAGATGGCATACACCCCGATTTTCACGCGGTCAACGTTGATACCAGATAGACGGGTCGCCGATTCGTTACCGCCCAGCGCGTAAATATAGCGACCGAAGCGAGTATGATTCAGTAGATACCAGGCCGCGGCAAACACGATAGCCATCAGCCAGATAGGAACCGGAATACCCAGAGCATAACCAGTACCGAACCAGGCAAAGCTGTCTGCCACATCAGTAAAGCCGGTTGAGATAGGTCGACCATCGGTGTAGACCATAGTGACACCGCGTAGCAGGGTCATGGTAACCAGCGTGGCAATGAAAGCCTGAACTTTACCTTTGGCGATAATCATACCGCTGATGGCACCCAGCGCCGCACCTGCCAGCAGGGCAGTCGGCACGGCCACCAGAACCGGGACTTCCATCGCAATCAGGCTGGCGGCGAATGCACCGCAGAGGGCCAGTACCGAACCGACGCTCAGATCAATCCCGGCGGTCAGAATGACAAGCGTCATCCCCACAGCAATAATGGCGTTGACGGAAGTCTGGCGCAGAATGTTCAGAATATTGTCGACGGTAAAAAAGTTCGGGTTCAGGAATGACACGACAACAATCAGAAAGATCAGAGCGATCAGCGATTTTTGTTCGATTAGCCACTCTTTGCTAAACAGCTTTGCGCTGCCGGAATCTTGTTGTTTGGTCATAGCGTTGCTGCTCATGCTGCTACCTCATTAATGTATTTACCTACCGCGCAGGCCAAGAGTTTTTCCTGATCGGCGTCTTTGGCCTGAAACTCGCCGCTGATTTTCCCTTCATGCATGACCAGAATGCGGTCACTCATACCAAGTACTTCCGGCATTTCGGAAGAGACCAGAATGATGCTCATGCCTTCCTGCTTGAACTGGTTGATCAGCTGGTAGATTTCTTTCTTTGCCCCGACATCCACGCCACGGGTTGGCTCATCCAGAATCAGCACTTTCGGCTTAGTCATCAGGCCTTTGGCAATCGCCACTTTCTGCTGGTTACCACCGGAGAGATTGCCGATGATCTGGTCGCGGCTCGGGGTTTTAATATTAAACAGACGGATAAAGTCTTCGACAGCGGTGACTTCTTCCTGATGATCCAGTTGTACGCCTTTGGACAGTTGTTCAAGCGAACAGATGGACATGTTTTCTTTCACTGACAGCCCCAGAATCAGGCCATCACCTTTACGGTCTTCAGAAATGTAGGCAATCCCATTTGCCAGTCCATCCTGCGGACTGACAGGATTAATTACCTTGCCATCCAGTATCACGTCACCGGATTCACGGTGCAGCGCGCCGTAAATGACTTTCATCAGTTCGGTTCGACCGGCGCCCATCAGGCCTGAAATACCAAGGATTTCGCCGCGATCCAGCTTGAAACTGACGTCGTTGACGCCGCCGCCGGTCAGGTTTTTCACTTCCAGGCAGGTTGTACCGTGTCGGACATCTACGCGTGGGTACTGTTCATCCAGACGACGGCCAACCATCATTTCGATCATGGTGTCTTCATCGATGTCAGCCACCGCACGTTGGCCAATGAACTTACCGTCACGCAGTACGGTGATGTCATCACAGATTTCGAAGATTTCTTTCAGGCGGTGCGAGATATACACGATCCCGGTGCCTTCCGCGCGCAGCTCATTGATCACCTTGAACAGGGATTCCGTTTCTGTATCCGTCAGGGCGTCAGTAGGTTCATCCATGATGATGACCTGAGATTTAAACGAAAGGGCCTTGGCAATTTCGACCATCTGCTGTTCACCCAGGCTCAGTTCGCCCAACAGCTTGCGGGAGCTGTGTCTGACATTCAGGCGCTGGAGCAGCGCATCGGCCTCGCGGTACATTTCTGACCACTTAATGCCGCCAAAAGCATTGGTTTTTTCGCGTCCCAGAAAGATGTTTTCTGCAATTGTCAGCTCCGGAATCAGGTTCAGTTCCTGATGGATTATGCTGATCCCTGCTTCCTGAGAATGGCGAGGGCCCTGAAAGGCAACGGCTTTTCCCTGATAACGGATTTCACCGGCATCGAGCGTGTAAATACCGGTAAGCACTTTCATCAGGGTGGATTTCCCCGCACCGTTTTCGCCCATCAGGGCCATCACTTTGCCTGGGTAGACATTGAGACTGGCTTTATCCAGCGCTTTAACGCCGGGAAACGCTTTCTCAATGTCTTTAAGTTCTAGTATTGGCTGATTCATCGTTGCGCCTGCTTTGTCGACTTGCCTTACACTACCTGAGGGTTAAAACACCACACCGGCCTGGAAAATCACGTTCGCGTAAGGCGTGCACTCACCGGTCCGGATCACCGCTTTGCTGTTTTGGGTGCGCACTTTAAACGCTTCGTGCGAAACATAAGTCAGCTGAATGGTTTTACCCGACTGTTGTTCTTCGGCACGAATGAGCGTTAGCAGTTCATCGTGGTGTTCAGGGCTGACTTGCTTAAATTCTTCAGCCATGACCACCCCTTCAATTTGCATTTCGCCCAGTAACGCTTTTACCGTTTGGATGAAAGTCGGTACGCCTGGAATCAAAGCCAGATCGATGCGTTGCGAAGCGTCTGGAATCGGAAGACCGGCATCACAGACGGTCACTTCATCAATATGGCCGAGGGTTGCCACCAGATAGGACAGTTCAGCGTTGATTAGTGCGCTTTTTTTCATGCTTGAACCTTGAGTACTTATGCTTTATGAGCGTTTTCTTGGGAAACCAGGAAATATACCGCCTGGTTGAAATATGTACATCGAAACGTTTACGCAAACGTTTCGATGGCTGTAAATGTAGAGCGAAACGTTTCGATGCGCACTCGTCAAACCTGTATTTTGTGACTTAGCTCAGATGAAATATGCTTTCAATGAATGAAATGTGACCGGGTCGATACTCTTATCAATAATGCAAGCCTTTTTTATGTAAAGCTGTGCAAAGAGCAGCGATTAGCTTTGAAATCAGGGTGTAAAACAGCGTATTATTCGCCCCCT
Source organism: Photobacterium sp. GSS17 (assembly GCF_028621875.1). Taxonomy (NCBI): domain Bacteria; kingdom Pseudomonadati; phylum Pseudomonadota; class Gammaproteobacteria; order Vibrionales; family Vibrionaceae; genus Photobacterium; species Photobacterium sp. GSS17. The sequence goes on from NZ_CP117518.1 coordinate 226,229, forward strand.
GTGAACAATAGTTGTTGTAGCGGGAAGCGTTGTGACGGTTTCACTTCTAAATCTTCAGCCTGTTATATTGAGCATCATCCCTGTCTTAGTGATGATGTTAATGTTTGCTTTAAACAGAAAAAAACTCTGGTTAGTAAGGCTGACGCTGGCAGGTATGGTGTTGATGGTCGTTTTTTTAATGCTGTTTCAGTATCTTGACTATAAGCATTTTGAAAACTGCCTGCTGAAGGGGGAGGGTTATAACCCTTTTCACAATATCTGTATTCAGTTTAACTGAGTCCTTCAGCCTGCATCGGTAAAAATCGGGATGACCGTCGTCGCTATGCTGGTAGCCTGTCAGGTTAGGGTTGCAACAATGACCTGAGCCGGAGAGAAGCTTGCATAAGCGGTCATACCGGTTTTGATTGTCGCCGGTGCTTTCGCCTCGTGATCCATCAAGGCATACACTGCATCATTGTCACTGATTTTTATCACTACCTCCGTTGCATTTTCATCGGTGCTTACCGACTCAACGACTCCCTTGAGCTGATTGATAAAGCCCTTTTCCGATGGTAGAGGCTGTGTTGTCACACTCACGGCTGGACCTTTTATCAACGCGACCACATCTTTGCCGATATCCAGTTTGAGCCGTCGTGTGCTGCCACGAGTGATACTGGCCGTCAGTGTTTGTTGGTCGTCGAGAGAAATGGTAACGAGATCATGCAGGGAATGGGGCTGAATATCGGTAATCGTACCAAACAACTGGTTGCGAGCACTGGTTTGCAGCGACATTCTGCTCATGATACCGAGCAGGCTGTGCAGCGGGACATTCTCATCGTTGAGGGCTTGCAACCCCATTGTCTGGATTGTTTCCAGCAGTTCGTACATTTGCACCATGCGCAGCCCGTGTCGGGTCAGCGACGCGCCGCCCCCTCCTTTACCGCCTTTTTCACTGTCAATCAGCGGTGCTTCAGCGCGGCTGTTCATGTCTTTGACGGCATCATGGGCGGCTTTGTAGCTGATTCCGGCCAGCTTTGCTCCCTGACTGATTGAGCCGGTTTGCTGAATGGCTTTCAACAAGGCAATACGCATGGGATTGGCGAAGAGCTTTCCGTTTTGGGAAAGGGTCAGCTGTGCTTCAACATCCATTCTAAGAATCCTATGAAAACAGGCTGTTAAGCCAGTCTTGGACAAGACGGTAAGTGTGGGAGTATAGCAAAGTGATGAAAGCCTCATAAGAGGCTTTCATCGGAGTTTTACTGTTCAGCGCAAGTTGCGAGAAAAGATTATTGGTTGAAATCGATATCCACCCACACTATGCGATGGTCTGAAGAGACCCCTTTACTGTTACCTAGCGCAGCATCATAGACAAGGTGATAGCCGGTTTCACTGCCCGATGGCCAGAACACGCCTGACGCTTTCACCGCGAGGGTGGCTGACGGAATGACGTAATCAAGGCGCAGGCCGCTGGTACTGGTAATGTTTGCCGGATGCGGCGTATCCTGGTTTCGCTGGCAAATGCCTTCGCTGAGACAGTACTCACCGCCGTTGCTGGCCGGAGCCAAACTACCAAGCGTGCTTTCGACATTCATCTGAGTGTGACTGAGCAGGCCGGCAATGGTGGCGCGATCGCCGTCGCCCATCTGATGATCTGCGTTCAGATCACCGGCAATGACAAAATGGCTACCAAGCGGTAAGCCGCCAGTCAGCCCATTGTCATCATAGATATAGGTCTGGTTTTCGATGTAGTCCTGCCAGAATTTCAGTTCAGCCCGGTTTCGCTCGGTGTTGTGTTTTGCCGGGTTATCAAAAATCGGTGGTGCCGGGTGCGAGACCAGAAAGTGAACCACCTGCTCACCGGATTTCGTCGGGATGATCACCGGTACATCCACATGGTTTTTGGAGGAAAGCGGGAACTGCTCCCAGGCTTCATTGCTGTACCAGCTATCGCCGCACGCTTTACCTTCCGGAAGCGCTTTGTCACAGTTGACAATTTTCAGGTTGTTTTCGCCCGGCATATCTTTCCATCTAAAGTCCTGGAAAGTGCGGATATTGGGCTCATCAATCTTGAACCGTGAAAACACGGCAAAGGCATACTGGCCGTGGTAGAAACCAAATCCCCAGGCATCATCACCTTGGTCTGATTTATTTCCGTCCAGGTTTAAATCCTGACCACTTGGCTTGCCGGTGTTGGTGGCAAAATTCTCGCGATAAGCGAACTCAATGGGTGACTGCCCATTCTGGCTGTGCGACAGGTAGTTATTCTGAAAACCATCCAGAGCCTGCATATCTTCGCCACTACCGTCATTATTAAACTCGGCCAATACAAAAGTATCGGGGCGAACGCGCTGAATAGTCTCGGCAACGTTCCGAATCTGAATAATCCTTTTAGCCGTCTCAGTTTCTTCCGTCGTTAATGTGCTGTCGTTAGCCTGATAACGTTGTAACAGTGCACTTTGTTCACCGTGGGTAAATGACATTTCACTGACCAACGTTTCGTAGGTCGCGCGGTCAAATGACAGGTTAAACGTGGCAAATCTGGCCTGGGAGTGAGTGATTTCGGCATTATTACTGTTACAACCTGCCAGTGCTGACAAAGCCAGAGTTGCGGCAATCAGAGAATGTTTAAAATGCATGTTTTGTGTTCATGGACTTAAAAAGAGTGACTTAGGTTATACAAAAGCAATATTACACTTCTGTTGATAAACAATAGTTTGCGATCAATGTCATGAAAATAGCTTAAACAAAGATGAATGTACTGCCGAGGTAGGTTCGAAAAATGTTTACAACACCAGCAATAAACAAAAAGCCGCCAGAAATGACATAACTGTAATGAAACCAGATATAGGTTGTTGGATATTTAATATTCAATAATGCGGTGAGAATTTCATCAGGATAAAAGCACTAAATTAAAACATCGATGAATGAGTGATGAAAACAAAGAATAACGATCATCACATTGTTTGGGATTGGTCCCAAAAATTCCTGTCAATTTTTTCCCTGACTCAAAATTGACAGGAATTTAATAAAAAGGGAACACTTGATCCAGATAATGGCGACAGTGATTGAATAAACATTAAAAGATATGGATGAAATGTGATGCTGGTCTGAGGAGTTTTTTATGACTTCCTTAACTTGGGCGTTAATAATTTTTTCTCTATCGCAAAATAAAAAAGATAAGTGCGAAAAGTCTGTAAATATGTGGATTAATCTTCCCTGTTTACAGTTTTTTACGCCTTGAAATCGCTACTGACCAAGATGTTTTTAAGTAGCGGTGGTTACAACAGGCTAGGTGTATGTGTGAAAAATGTAATGGGCGAATGATTCAGGTTCGTCGTAACTGGTTTCAAAAACTTAAGTATCGCTCTATCTGGAAATGTATCGATTGTGGACAGGAGGTCAAACTATGAGAGATAACCAGCGTGTGAGAAAAATCGTAACTACAGGAAGTATGCGGGCAATTGCCAAAACACGCCAGAAGCATCTTGAGTTGCTGCGAAAGACGCAAATCACCGAAGAAGGAGCCCGTCCTCATTTTTCATAACAGTGATAACTGTTGATGTTCCTCCGTTCACAGGAGATGGTGGCTGTTTTTAACCGGCTTGCTGGAAAATAATATTCTTTTCCGCAAAGAGACCGAGGGTCACATTTTTTGTCATACAACTTTATTACACTCGTGTAGCTTTCTATTGATATTTTACTCTCAATGAAAGCTATCAACGATGAATAAGGCAAAATGCCAAATAATAACAATGACAAATGTGAACGGAGGAATGAATGACGATAGGAAAATACCTACGTTGGAAAGATGAAAAAGGAAATGCCTTTCGTCCGGTTTCCCTGACCGGAACGGCACTACTCAACGATCGTACCCTCAATAAAAGTACAGCCTTCACCTACGAAGAACGAAAAGAATTTGAACTGGATGGGCTGCTGCCGCCTCGAGTCCAGACTTTTGACGATCAGTTAAACCGTGTTTATGACGGTTTCCGTAGCGCTTCAACGGATATTGAGAAGTATCTGTTCCTGCGTGCCCTTCAGGATCGTAACGAAACCCTGTTTTATGCCTTGTTATCGCGCCATATCGAAGAAATGACGCCAATCATTTACACCCCGACAGTGGGCAAGGCGTGCCAGGAATTCAGCCACCGTTACCAGAAAGCACGTGGCCTGTATATTACCGCAGACAACGTAGACAAGATGGATGAGATGGCGCGCCAGTTCGCCGGAAAAGACATCAAAATTATCGTGGTGACTGACAGTCAGGGTATCCTGGGACTGGGTGATCAGGGCGTTGGTGGTATGGGTATTCCAATCGGTAAACTGTCACTGTACACGCTGGGAGCCGGTATTCACCCTGCACGCTGCCTACCTATCGCATTGGATGTCGGTACGGATAATCAGGATCTTCTGGATGATCCTATGTATTTGGGTATCCCTCGACGTCGTATGCGTGGTGAGGAATATAAAACCTTTATCAAGAAATTTGTGACTCAGGTGAAACGTCAGTTCCCGGAAGCGGTGCTGCAATGGGAAGACTTCAGTAAGTCCAATGCTTTTGACAACCTGAGTGACTACGAAGAGTACATCCCGTCTTTCAATGACGACATTCAGGGCACGGGCTCCGTTGTGCTGGCCGGTATTCTGGGTGCAGTGAAGCGCAAAGGCGAGTCGCTGGTCGATCAATCGTATGTGGTCTACGGCGCCGGTGCGGGCGGCGTGGGTGTGGCTGATCAAATCTATGCCGGTCTGCTGAAGGAAGGGTGTTCACATGCCGTAGCTCGTGAGCGCATTTTCATTCTGGATTCGCAAGGGCTGGTTTTTGACGATCGTGATGGTCTGGATGAGTACAAAAAACGCTACGCCAAGCCAAGAGCGATCGCTGAAGGCTGGCAGGTGGCCGAGCAGGGCAAAGTATCACTCAGTGAGCTGATTGATAACTACCCGGTAACTGTACTGCTGGGAACCAGCGGCATTGGCGGTGCCTTCAAAGAATCGCATGTCCAGAAGATGATGGAATACACCAAACATCCGATGATCTTCCCGTTGTCTAACCCGACGGCAAACTGTGAAGCGTTGCCGGAAGATATCTACCGCTGGAGTGACGGTCAGGCAATCGTGGCAACGGGTAGTCCGTTTGACAACGTGACACACAACGGCGAAGAATTCCGCATCGGCCAGGGGAATAACGTTTTCATCTTCCCGGGGGTGGGTCTGGCTGCCATTGTTGCGAAGGTGGAAAAGATCACCATGGACATGTTCACGACCGCGTCGTACGCGCTGGCTGAAATGGTGAGTGAGGAAGACATCGAGCAAGGCTGTGTTTATCCGCGAATCAGTGACTTGAAAGCGGTGTCGCTGCATGTTGCCACGCGAATCCTTGAAAATATTCAGGCCACGGATCCGAACAGCCTGGTTGCAGGTCAGGATATTCGTCAGTCACTGGCAGAGCATATCTGGGAACCGGTTTACCTGCCGTACCGTCGCGTCTGATTTGCTACAGATCTTCACGATCAAATCTGATCTTGTGTTTACAGCCCGGTTTACGCCGGGCTGTTTTTATTTGAGTTCAGACATGGTGGTGACGTTGAGCCCAGAGACCGATCAGCCCAAAGACCGCGGTCACGGTGGCTGCCAACCAGAGGGCAGGTAACCGATGAAGCTGTTTGGCGAGGTATGGGGCAACGCTGACAATCATAAAACCATAACCAAATGCATTCAGTAATATGAATGCTAGCGTGCGGACAATGAAATGGGTACTGGCAAGCTGATTGCGCATAAACCGATTGATGTCTGCGCCGAATATCACCAGCAGGCAGGCAATGATCGCCGTTGCTATCTCTCCCAGCCATGGCCGCAGCCAGAGACCGAAATCGGCTATCCACCCCAGAATAATCTCCACTTTCTTGGCTCCTCCCTAATGTTCGTCAATGGCTTAAAATACAGTTATGGGCTTGCTCTGCGCCTTGCGAATCAGTACTTACCTGAGTTATGTATGGTCGCTATTGTGAAAAGCGTCTTGGATACATGGCGTTGAACCGACAAGCTCAAACTCGTTGTAGTCAATATGCGGCCGGGAGGCGTGAGTGAATAAATCGGATTTACCGGAAAAAATCTGCCCTGTTTGTCAGCGGCCATTTCGTTGGCGCAGCAAGTGGCGTCGCTGCTGGGAAGATGTTAAATACTGTTCGGAGCGGTGTCGTCGTGCCCGTGTGCGTGACAGGCAGAATCCGAAAGACGCTTTTGAGGCATGAAATGTCCAGATGAAGGATGCGAACACGAGGAGTTCGCCTTCAGTGCCTGGATAGGTATACTGAAAGTGTGTCTCAAGACACGATAAGTCTGTATCGAAGATAATCTATTCAAGATGTTAACAATTTCAAACACAGTTCAGCTGGGTGACTGGGAAATCGAGCTGACCCCAATCCGTGCCCAGGGTGCCGGTGGGCAAAACGTCAACAAAGTGTCCAGTGCGATTCATCTGCGCTTTGACATCAACCGGTCATCATTACCAGCTTTTTATAAAGAGCGCTTACTGGCACTCAGTGATAGTCGCATAACCAAAGACGGCATCATCATCATCAAGGCGCAACAGTTCCGGACACAAGAGCTAAATCGGGAGGATGCCCTGGCGCGCTTGGTGGCTTTGATTCAGTCTGCGGCGGTGCAACATAAATCGCGGCGGGAAACCAAGCCCACGCGATCCTCTCAGCAGCGCCGAATGGACAAGAAATCGCAACGGGGACAAACCAAAGTGCTGCGCGGAAAAGTGAAGTTTTGAAGCGCTTAACAAATTCTCTTACGGCTGCTGCTCTTTGTTGATATTTAGCGCTACAGTTTGTTTTTACATCGTTTTTTAATTGTGTTTATCGGGGATAGGGATGTCAGAATTGAAGAACAAACACCTACTACAGCTTTTCTATCGTGAGTCTGATCGGGTACGGTTGCTGGAACTGGACACCTTGCCTGAGCCGACAGGAGAAGAGCGAAAGGTGATGCAGGACTGGCTGGCCACCAAGCGCAGCTTTACGGTTGATGAAATTGCTACTCAGGCCTGGGTGAAAACCTGCTGTGCCGGAAATACCACGGAGATTTACCTGCACCCCGATGGTTCACTGGAAGAGTATGCGCTATTCAAACGTACCCGTGCCACCGGAGAGTGGCAGCTGAAGGATGGTTTGCTCACGTTGGCCGTCCAGAAAGATGGCGACCGGTACGTTTCTACTGTCGTGGCCAATAAGCTCAGCAGCATTCATTCGGCGATTGAAGCGAAAAATGGCCAGGTATATTCCTATCTGAAAGTGGCTCAAACACGTCAGTTGTGATTTTCTATGTGATTTTTCTGGAAAGTTATGCTGCGAGCTGGTATTCATTGGAAGAGTAATATCTACGTCAACAAAGAGTGAGCCCAAGCTGTGACTACAAGGAAGAAAATGAATAAAGTTGCCATTGTTGGTGGTACCCACGGTAACGAATTTAGTGGTATTTATTTACTGAAAAAATGGCGTCAGAACCCGGCGAAGATTCAGCGCGGCAGTTTCGAAATTCAGACGGTTTTTGCCAACCCGCAAGCATTTGAAGCCAATAAACGTTACCTGGACTGCGATATGAATCGCCAGTTTGGCCTCGATGATCTGAACAATCCTGAACTGGCCAATTATGAACAAAGTCGGGCGAAAGCGATCAATGCGCAACTGGGGCCGAAAGGGGATGCGCAAAGTGATTTTATTATTGATTTGCACAATACCACCAGCAATATGGGACCGTCACTGATCCTGCTGAAATCAGACGTTTTCAACCGTCAGATGGCGGCGTATGTCAAATCCAATATGCCTGACGCTGTTATCGTTCTGGAAGATCAGATCGAGATGGTCGAGCATACTTTCCTGTGTTCAATCGCCGAGCAAGGCGTAATCGTGGAAGTCGGGCCTCAGCCGCAGTCTGTTGTGCGTCAGGACGTTCTGGATTGGATGGAAGCGATGACGGGTCATATTCTTGATTTCGTCGACTTGTATAACCGCGATGAGGTGCCTGAACTGCCTAGCAGCTTTGAGGCATACAAGTACCATGAAACACTGAAATTGCCGGAAGATGAAAACGGTGAGCGTATCGGCATGGTACATAAAAATGTTCAGGACGCTGACTTTAAACCGCTGCGTAACGGGGATCCTATCTACACCTTGTTTGACGGTACTGAAGTATGCTGGGACGGGGACTACGAGGCGTATCCGCACTTTATTAATGAAGCGGCGTATTACGATAATAACCTGGCGATGTCGCTGGCAAAGAAGGTACTGGTTGAGGTGTAATTTTTCGTTTTGTATCTGCAACATGGACTTGCAATACGGACTCGCTACATAGCTTTTAAACGCGACATGGTTTTTTAAAACGCTACATAATAGATTTTTAAAACGCTACATAGATGTTTAAAACTAAGAAACGCCATTCGGAGAAATCCGTGTGGCGTTTTTGATAGGCCGCCGAAAAGAAAATAGCGAGATACGCTCTGAGAAATACAGCGAGAACTGCTACGAGCAACAAGACAGACTGCTTTTCACAAAACGCCCTGCGCCCGGCGGAATTACTCCCGATGGGCTAAGCGCAGATTTAAGCGCATTTCTAAGAGGTCAAGTGGCGTAACAGCTCGGTCCCCGCTGCTGCTGGCAGGGGTCATTGGCTGCGTCCTAAAGCCAAAGCGTTGATACAAGTTTCTGGCTGGATTCTCACTGAATACCCGTAATGCCAGCCAATCATGTTGTTTTTCTCGTGCGTGACGATAGGCAAATCGCAGGCATTCCGTCCCTATGCCTTTACCGTGAAATGCCGGTTCGATTTGGAGATCCCGGATGCAGGTTGTGTCTTCCAAATAGGAAAAGCGCAAGACCCCGACGCGGCGCTTATCGTAATAAATTTCATAGTTATCATATGTCAGCCAGCTTTGTGCAAACATCTCCGGTTGCCAGCTTAATTTTCGGCTGGCGTAATAGGGTGCCATGTTGGTTTGGGTCAGCCTGGCGGCATAGTCTGCCGCCGCAAGTTCAGGTTTTGCTGCTGTACATACTACTGGCTCTGGTTCTTTACCTTGCTGATTTAATTGGACACTACGTAACTCAATAAGCATTGCCACTCCTTATGATGACTATTTGAACCACCGCAGCAGGTTCATAAGCCCGGCAGCCATTCCTCCCGCAACATGCGCATGCGCGTAATCGCCGACAGCATGGGTGAAGTGGGAACGAAATTTATCTGTGGCTTCCTCTGGGGTATCAGCATAGATCACATCGTCATCAACAATGAATCCGGCTTGCAACAGCTGGGCTTTTTCTTCTTGGAAGGTACTGCTGGCCATATCCAGAAAAGTAAAGTTACGTCGTTCTGTTTCTGGCAGACAGAAAAACTGATATTTAGCCATGTTTACAACTCCTGTGATAACCAAAATAGTGTCAGAAACGGGGGGCATCACATTCAATATCCGGTTGTGAAAACAGAGCAAACACACTTTGGGTATTTTATAACTACCTGCTTACCTGCTTACCTGCTTACCTGCTTACCTGCTTACCTGCTTACCTGCATATCAGCCGCGTAAGTGAATGACGTTGCAAGTAAAAACTTCACGCTGTTCAGTTTGTCGCCTATAAATGAAAATGACTTGGTTACAGATGTGTAAGCGATTTGGTGTTGTTATGACATGGATTGATTATGCGTGAAACGCAGGGCGTGTAAAGAGGAAAGACCGTGAGCCGTGACGAGGCAAATAAATCACTACTGAGGGGAAGGTAACACGATGACAACATGGAAGATTTTGAGCGTGACGGCGCTGGCGATGATGGCTTTTGCAGCTAATTCTCTGCTCAACCGGGAAGCATTACTGAATACCGCCATCGATCCTGCCAGCTTCACCTTCATCCGTCTGGTCTCGGGAGCTGCTATTTTATGGCTCATTGTCAATGCACGTCATCGCAAAACCGGATTTACCAGCAGTCACGGCACGAACAGGCATCACGGCAAGCAAGGTGGGCCGGCATCGCTTGCGGCTAACTGGACATCGGCTTTAGCCTTGTTTGTCTACGCGGCGGCGTTTTCATTTGCGTACGTCAGCCTGACAGCGGCGACCGGTGCTTTACTCTTGTTTGCTGCAGTGCAGGCGACCATGTTGGGCACCGGATTGTGGCGAGGCGAGCGATTGAATACGGCCCAAAGTGCCGGATTGCTGCTGGCGTTGGCTGGGCTGGTGGTGTTGCTGCTGCCAGGTGTGTCCGCGCCGTCATTCTGGGGAGCCGTACTGATGATTACTGCTGGTATCTCCTGGGGAGTGTATTCGTTGCGTGGTAAGGGCGTGACCCAGCCGATTGAAGCCACCGCAAAGAACTTTTTGTGTGCTGTGCCGTTTACGGTTTTGCTGAGTGTTATGATGTGGAGTCGACAGTCGCTGGATTGGGCTGGGGTGGGGTATGCGCTGGCATCGGGTGCGCTGGCATCTGGCGTGGGTTACGTTCTGTGGTACAGCGTGCTGCCATTTTTACCCGCGACGGCGGCGGCATCGGTACAGCTCAGTGTCCCGGTGATTGCTGCACTCGGCGGTGTTGTCCTGCTTGGTGAGACCCTTACGGTCAGGTTGGCACTGGCATCTGTCGCTATCCTGGGGGGCATTGCGCTGGTGCTCAGGCGCGACAGAAAATCCGGTTAGAAGATTTCTTCTTTAATCGGCAGCACTTCACCCAGCCATTTGGCATGCAGGGTGTGGTCGGCCAGTTCATCCGGCGTCACAGGGTGGATCAGGACTGACAGCCCTTCACGGTGCGCATCCAGCCATTCGATGAAGCCATGACGGTTATCGTTAAAATGCACTTCGAACATAGGTTTGGTATGCGGCCCGACCAGTCGGTTCACCAGTGGGAAAATGGCCGTAATATCTGAACGCGAAGTACGGATTAGTTCGTGAATACGAGATGCAAGTGCTTGTTGTTCAAGTTCAAAATAAATATGAGCGTGGTACATAATGTTCCCTCCTTTCATATCGCACAGTGTAATTCACGGTAAAAAAAACGCGAGCAGTAAAGGTCGATTATGTCGTTCAGATAATTTGAATGATGGGATTATGTCCGCTGGTGGTGATCATCTGTACGATGAACCTGGAAACGGTAGTGCTTGATGAACTGAATGATCCAGCGGGTAATCAGCAGATGTTGCGTCGGAGAGGAAAGCGAACGAAGGGCTGTACGAATGGTCGGCTCAGGTAGCTGCGGTGCTCGAAGCCGGATCAGATCCTCCAGGTAGGCCGGGGTAAATTCCGGGTGTCCTTGTATCCCCAGAAAATGCTTGCCGGTCAGACACATTGCATATGGGCAAAGTGTGCTGCCTGCCAGCACCTGACTGTCAGAGGGTAATTGACTGATTTGGTCTTGATGGCTGCTGAGAAGAGCTATCTTGCGGCGTGGATTCGTCAGCCAGCTGTGTTCAAGCGCGGCAGCCTGATAGAGCTCGGCATGTTGTACACCCAGTCCCCACCCTGTGGAGGCTGGGGTAACATTCCCCCCGAGCGCCCAGGCGATCATCTGATGGCCGAAGCAGATACCGACCAGCGGACAGCGTTGAGAGTATAGCTGTTGTATAAACCCCTGAAAGACCCGAATCCAGCGCTGGTCATCGTAGACACTAAAACGGCTGCCGCTGGTGAGATACCCGTCGCACTCCGCCAGTTGCGATGGATATTGCTCGTCTGTCACACGGTAGAACACGAGGGTAATCGTCGGGTCGACCTGTGCAAATAGCTTGCTGAACATTTCCGGATAATTACCATGCCTAAGCTGTAATTCTGGCCTGACATCGTCACAGAGCAATACCCCAATTCTCATAGGTCGACTCCAAACGGTGATCTACACATGGTTTATACAGAACGCTTTAGGGCGAGTGAGGTTGCTGAATCCCGGATCCGTCAGGGCACAGCCGCGACCGGAATGTTTCACCCCGCTCCAGGCCTGCGCGGGATCCAGAGTATCACAGCGGTTCACGCAGAAGGTGCCTGTGTCAAGGTGTGTGCCGATACCAGTGGCCTTCTGAACGTCGCTGCTGAACACGCTGGCGGTCAGACCATATTCGCTGTCGTTCATCAGTGAAATGGCTTCTTCGTCAGAACCGACTTTCTGAACGGGCAGCACCGGACCAAACGTTTCTTCTGTCATGACCCGCATATGGTGGGTGACATCTGAGAGCAATTGCGGGGCAAGGTATGGTGTCCCTTCCCGGCTCATAGGGAAGTTGGACTCGACAATATGGGCCTTGGCACCCTGATCAATGGCTTCACGGATCTGCTCCCGGACGAAGTCAGCGGCGCTGGTACTTATCATGGGTCCCAGGGTAGTCGCATCATCCAGCGGCGAACCCAGGCGGTAACGGTTGATCAGATTTCTTGCCTTGGCGACAAAAAGATCGTGAACACGGCTATCAACGTACACCCGTTCAATGGCGCAGCATGACTGACCGGAGTTATAAAAGGCACTGTTGACGATAGTGGCGACAGCATGATCCAGATTGGCATCGGCGCGAACGTAAGCCGGATCTTTGCCACCAAGCCCCAGCCCGATGCTGTGAAAGTGCCCCGCAGCGGCCTGTTCGATCATGGCTCCGCCTGCGACTGAACCGGTGAACGAAACATGGTGCAAGCGCTCACTTGCAACCAAACGGTGCGTTGTCGGGTGATCGAGGTGAAGATATTGAAACACACCGGCAGGCAACTTTGCAGTTTTGAATGCCTGCTGCAGGCGTTCAGCACAAAGCGGTGTTTGTGAGGAATGCTTCAGGATAACACTGTTCCCTGCCAGCAGTGCCGGAATGATCGCGTTAATGGCTGTTAGATAGGGGTAGTTCCAGGGGGAAATCACCAACACAGTGCCGATAGGGGCGCGGGTGATGTATCGGCTGACGCCATTTGTCCGGGACTGAGTCATAGGAGCAAGTGCTTGCTCACTCTGTGTGATTATCCGTTGGGTGCGCGATTCAACGGCACGTAATTCATTGCTACTAAACCGGATAGGGCGTCCCATCATCCAGCTGATCTCGCAGGCAATCATTTCTCTGTGCTCAAGCAGCGCCCTGATAGCATCGCGGCAAAACTGCTGGCGCAAGCTGAGCGGCATCTGTTGCCAGTGCTGCTGGGCACGGTTTGCAATGTCCAGTGAACGATCGACATCCCGCAAGCTGTGAAGAGAGACAGACGCGATAACACTGCCGTCCACCGGCGAACAAGTGTGGCGGAGGGCCGGGGTATCCTGGTGAGAAACAGCCGCGGTATTAATCATAACGAACACCTGTCAGAGAAAGAAACGTCATAGGTGGTGCCGGCCGGAGCAATGGAACGCTCTGGCGCGCTGTTCCCCTAAATAATTTCAAAATAACGACTTAGTTCCCAGTCGGTTACGTGTTTACGAAACTCTCGGTCTTCCCATTCCCGTGAGGCAGAAAAATGCTCAACAAACGCCTCTCCGAACAGAGATTTGGCGATATCAGAGGCTTTGAACGCCTGTGTGGCATCCCACAGGGTACGAGGCAGTGACAGCGCATCATCATGCGGTTGCTGGTAGGCATTCCCGGTTACCGGATCGCTGGGCTCCCAGCCCTGCTCGATGCCGATCAAGCCCGAGCCTAATGCTGCAGCCAGTGCTAAATATGGGTTCGCATCGGCTGCCCCGATGCGGTACTCAACCCGCTGGCTTTTCGCGGAACCGGGAATGACCCGTAATGCGGTGGTGCGGTTTTCTACTCCCCAGGTGGCGTCTGTGGGGGCCCAGTAACCTGGAATCATTCGGGTGTAACTGTTGACCGAAGGCGCAACCATGCACAACAGCACGGGCATCAGGCGCTGCTGACCTGCCAGGAAATGGCGTTGGAGAGGGCTCATGGCATGGGGCTGGCTGGCATCATAGAAAGCGCTGCTGCCATCTGCGGCATGGTTGAGGGACAAATGAATATGCCCGCTCTGGCCCGGATAGTCATTGCTCCACTTGGCCATAAATGTCGCCATCAGCTCATTTTTCTGTGCCAGTACCTTCATGTAAGTCTTAAATAATGCGGCTTTATCTGCGGCATCTGCGGCCTGATCAACGGCGATGGCGGCTTCAATGACACCTGGCCCGGTTTCGGAATGAATGCCTTCAATGGGGAAGTCCATGGTTTCCGCCATACTCAGAATGGCCTTATATAAACCGGAATAGGTGGAATTTCGGATCATGGAGTAACCGAACCAGTCTGGCGTGATGGTTTCCAGGTTACGGAATCCTTTTTCACGGGCGGAATGGGGCGTTTCCCGAAACAGGAAGAACTCATATTCAAAAGCCGCCTGGGCGTTAAATCCCATTGCTGTCGCTTTGTCGATAACACGACGGAGGGTCGCGCGAGGGCAGACCGTTTCGGCTTCACCGGCAAATTCCGCAATGAACAATAACATGCCGTCTTCATCCAAAACGTCCCGGCAGCTGGAAGGAATAATCCGAACCGGCGCATCAGGATAACCAGTATGCCAGCCGGTGTAACGGGTGTTGTCATAGAGTTGATCTTTCACATCCCACCCCAGAACCACATCACAGAATGCGAAACCGTGTTCCAGGGAAGCAAAGAACTTCGCTTTTGACATGTATTTACCGCGCATAACGCCATCGTTATCAAATAAACCGACTTTGATATGGGTTAGTTTGCGCTCTTCAATGATGCGTTTCGCATCATCAATACTGCGTACCTCTCTCGGAACCATAACGGCAGGTATCCTCAACAACGAGTGTTCAGCTCACATCAAGATGTCGATACGGAATCAACAAAATCACGATTCTGTGATCAACTAGGATTTTTTTGTTATTGATAATAAACGTAGGAAGGAGAGGTGAATTCGTCAACTGTGCGTTAGCGGCAAAAAGCAATGTCCATACAATTGCTCATCGTTGTTTGGGAATAAGCTCGTCAGGAGAGTGAGCGATGCATGAGACACCCTGTTGAAACAATTGATATAAAAAAGTAAAAATAACAGCGGTTGTACCATATGCATTTGGTTTCTAATTTCTGTGCGTTAAATAAAATTAATGCCAGGGTCGCCTTTAAAAACTGCTTTAAGAGGATGGGGGAGAAAATATGCGAAACGTGTTTATGCACATGTTGGTGCTGGGGATTAGTGTGGCTGCGGCGTTCAGTGCCCCTGCGATAGCGAAGGTAAACGAAGTATCGATGAAGCCACAACCGGCAATTACGCTGGAAGGTGAACTGACCCAGCATCGCGCCTGTTTCTATGACGGCAAGAAATATTCTCTTGGATCCGTAATCAGTGTGGGGGCTGTGCTGCTGGAGTGTGTGCCAGAAAAGTCATTTGAAACGAACGGTAAACTGCGCTGGCAAACGTTGGAAACAAAGGCGAAATAGCCGCTGCGCAGGCTTCCCGGCCTTAAGATAACTCATTGCATTAGCGTGCTGGTTTCTCGGGTCTTCACTCTTTGACTGGCGCTTTGGCTTTGTTGGTATGGCGTTGTAGGTATAGCTTCGTTGGTATGGTTTTACTGGGATGGCGAGTCACGACGTCAAATGTGATCCTGGTAAACAAAAATGCAGCCACGAGGGCTGCATCAGTACAACGATTAAGAGTGATTTCAGTACCCGGCGGATATGTATGATTCCGATGTCATGCTTTACATTGTTGCTGTGAAAGTGAGTCACACTCAGCCACAAGTTAAAGCCAAAAATCAGTGCACATCCCGGTGCTCAATCACTCCGATGGCGGGATAGTCATGCTTGTACTGGTCAATACTGATTAACATACCAACCAGCGAAGACTTAGATAACGACTAACGCACCATACGGCCGGAGTTCGGAGCCAGTCTGCCGGTACCACCTTGGTGATGCGGAGTGGTTGCGCCCATTTCCTGCATGAGAAACTCTTTCATTGCAGCCGCTTCACGTTCATTGACTGGTTTCCAGTTTGAGATCACTCTTGCTTTATTGCTATTCATAGAACATTTCCTTTTCCTGTCATGATGAGAATTGTCATCATGTGCCCTGTGATTCATACTGAGCTTCATTCTCATACAATTTGTAGGGGAATGCCAGCAATAAATTGGTACAGGGTATAACTGAAATAGCGATTTTATCTATAAAGCAATGGATTACATTGCAGATCTGACCAGAGTAGATGCATAAAACTGCATCAGTCCTGTTCAGTAACTCCATCCCTAACCTTAGTCTGTTTTGATGCGATAAAAAAGCCAATTCTGGCGAAGAATTGGCTTTTCAGGAAAATTCGCAACTTTGATGAGAATGCACTGAATTGGGAGGTGTCTCAGTTGCGTGCCAGAGAGCGAGTCTTCAGTTCGAAAATCAGTTTTTCAGCACTGCATTCAAACTGGAAGCGAGCGGTTAACTCGGTACTGTCTTCGCTGAGCTCAATGACTTCATGTTTGACGTTAGTATTGACTGTTTTGGCCAGTGATACGTAGTTAGCCAGTTCGGCCTCAAGGGCTGGCTTATCGCCTCCGAAGATGTGTACTTCTGCAACTTCATCACCTTCTTTGATGATGAACCCCATTTCTGCAGACACACCGCAGGCTTCACAGGTCTGGTATTCTTGGCTTTCGTTGGTCATGGCGTTAACTCTATCTCCACTATTGTTATAGGGTCATTCTAAAGCGTTGTGACAGAGATCGCTATATACGATCACGGTTTTCGTATGACAAAAATCAAAGAGAAGATAGATACCCGGCAACCAACATTGAGAATACACGTTGGAGTAAGATTACAAATTGGAGTAAGAATAAAAATTGAAGAAAAGGTCAAAGGGCAGGGGCAAAGCACTGGAAATGTGCTTTAGTGTCACTTGGAATACGAAAAGCAGGGGAAGAGGCTCTCTTCCCCCGACAGCGGTAAGCTGGAGTTCAGCGATTGTCTGACAGATACTTGTCGTAGCTGTAATCCACATTTACGACAGCACGGTATTTGACCTGACCGGAAGCTGTCGAAAATTCATCAATCTTAATACGGGAATCATCCACCTTGATCGTGTTGGTTTTCATGCCGTATTCGTAAATCCCTAATGTTCTTTTTAACCTTGAAGGAGATTCCGATTTGAGGTTGGTGGCAAAATCCTGCCCCTTACGCATAGCGCCTTCACGAGAATCACTGACGCCGGCAACAATGTTGCGACTTTCGTGATTCATATCCCGGGTAAAGGCATTTGCTCCTGTACTGATACCAAGCATAACCAAAGTGATAAGCAGCTTGTTCATGATTGAACCCTCTTGATTGCAGGTCATGCAGGCGTCGCTGTCTGCCTGACTGCCAGTGCTACTGACAGTTGACCCTCATAGGCTGTCGCCACTTTCAATTTTAGCTGTTTTTCCTTAAAAATTATGCAATTAGGTCTATACCAGATGCTAACGCCATGAAAGATGACACAAACTTAGATGACGTTTTTCTTTCAGCTGGTATGCGGAAACAATGTTCGTACCTGTTCCAGGGTTTTTGCGAAAGGGTGCGCCTCCAGTTTGCCGAAGCCGCTCATTTGCCGCGCTTTAATCTGAGTGTGTAACGGCATGGCCATTCCACACAAAAAGCGGGTTATGGCGTGTGCGGATGGCGGGGTCGGGCATGCATTAATAAACGGGTCACACCAGGTCTTCAGCAAGTTGTCGGATACCGGTTCTAGCGCATTGGGTGCCGGTAATTGGGCGACATTGCCACGGCAAACCGAGCAGTGACCACACTCGGTTGGCGCGTTGTGATCGGCGAAGTAACCGGCCAGGGTGTGGCTGAGGCAGTGCTCATTTTCAAACAGGGCCAGCATGTCTGCCAGTCGTTTAATCTCGCTTTGCTCTTTGGTTTTGAACAGTTGATACAGGCGTTCTGTCAGTTGCTCGGGATCAAAGTGCTGTTGGCATACCCGGTACACATCGGTCATTTGTTTACTTTCCAGCGTGATCCAGCCTTTTTCGCTGAAATAATCAATGGCTGCGACAACACGCTTTCGTTCCGCCCTTCCGGTATGCCACAACGCGTCAAAATCGACGGTATGCCAGGTGCGTGCTTTAGGCGAGCAGGCGAAAATCTGGCGGACAAAGGTTTGGCGTTCCCCCTGAAAACTGTTAACGATGAGGGTTTCATCAACCAACAGTTTGAATCGGTAATCTGCAAAATAGGTGTACTGCGGCTCAATGATGCTTTCAATTTCAAGGTAGACCAGCAAGGTTTTCAGCGGCAACAGGCGAATATTGACGGTTTTGGATAACCGGTTGAGCATCACTTCCCATTGCTGGGGGTGAGCCTGAATCTCGTTCAGTACGGCATGGATGGCGGAACGATCCGGGGTGTCACCGTAGACGAAGTTTTCCAGCACATTCATTCCACTCCGATCTGCCAGCAGTACGCACTCAGACCGCAAACCATCCCGGCCGGCACGACCGATTTCCTGGCTGTAATTCTCGATGGATTTAGGCAGATCAAAGTGGATCACCTTGCGGATATCCGCTTTATCTATGCCCATGCCAAACGCGATAGTGGCGATGATGCAGTGATGCCGGCCGGACATGAAATCCTGCTGAATCTGCTGGCGTTGTTCGCTGTCCATACCGGCATGGTAGGCGGAGGCCTCATAGTTGTGTGCTTTTAGCCAGTGAGCGAGATCTTCGGCGGTTTTTTGCAAGGTAACATACACAATTGTAGGTAACCCCGGAGTGTGGTTCAGTACCTCAAGTAGTTGCTGGTTTTTACTCTCAGCTGAGGCTGGAGTAATCGCAATGTCCAGATTGGGGCGGTAAAAACCGGTGATGACAATATGCTGCTTTTCAATGGCAAATTTGGCGCACATGTCGTCAATCACGGCTGGTGTCGCCGTGGCGGTCAGTAACAGCACCTGCGGAATGTTGAGATCGGCGCGGTGCTGAGGCAGTTTTAGGTAGTCAGGGCGGAAGTTATGTCCCCACTCTGAAATACAGTGTGCCTCATCAACCACCAACAGAGAAATGGGGACTTGTGAGATAAAGTGCCGGAAACGCTCGTTATTCAGCCGCTCGACGGAGATCATCAGCACTTTGATCTCTCCGGCTCTGACGGCTTGCATGACGCGCTGGCTGTCTTCCCAGCTCTGGCTTGAATCAATAGATGCCGCCGGAATTCCCTTGCTGTGGAGAAAATCGAGCTGATCTTTCATCAGCGCGAGTAAAGGGGAAATGACCAGAGTCAGATGGGGTAATTCCAGTGCAGGGAGTTGATAGCACAACGATTTGCCGGAGCCCGTTGGAAATATGGCTGCTGACGAGTGGCCATCAAGAAGCTGTTTAATCACTGTTTCCTGACCTGGTCGCAGCGAGCCAAAACCGAAGTAGTGTTTCAGATTGTGCAGATACATAGAGAGCTGTGAGGTAAGTTGCCGTAAGCCGGATCATAGCGAATTCGGACTGAATTACCCAGCCAGAGTGAAAAAATAGCGGATTGATCGCATCCCTCTGCGCCATCAGCGCCTGCTACTGTCTCAAAACGAGAAGTGGCATGCCTGCGCGTAGGCATGCCAGATGATAGCTGAGCGTTAAGACATCTCGGATGGTAAACCGAACTATCGCACCTTATGAAGGCAAGTCTTTGATATTGAAGTGCTCAAATAAACACCAAAGGTTAGCTACGGCGCTCGTTGAAGCGGTACGCCAGATGGTAAAACTCATCGACCCGGGCTTTCAGAATGGCACTGCTGTTTTCCACTTGAGTCACTTCATCCAGATTCTGATGGGAGGTGGCGGCAATCGCATGAACATGCTGACCTGTTTGTTCAGACAAGGTTTCCTGCTCCGCTGCTGATGAGCTCACCTGTTCAATCAGTTGATTGATTTCTAGCATGTTGGTTTCGACTTCCTGAATGGCCCTCACCCCGGCTTCTGCAAGTTCAACACAGGCATTGGTATCATCGCGGTTGCGTTCAATCAGTGATTGCCAGTTTTCAATGGTCGCCAACATATGGTTGATACTGGTCTGAATCTGTTCGGTCGCAGACTGGGTTCTGGATGACAGGGCTCGAACTTCATCGGCAACAACGGCAAAGCCTCGGCCATGCTCTCCGGCGCGGGCAGCTTCAATGGCAGCGTTTAGCGCCAGCAGGTTGGTCTGGTCGGCAATGCCACTGATTTCTGACATGACAGAGCTGACTTTCCCGGCTTCCTGGCTTAATTGACGGGTTGCTTCTGTTGCCTGTTCCGCTTGCTCGGCAAGGTGACACAGGCTGGTTTGCGTGGTATCTAAATGCTGGCGAGTCTGCGCGCAGTGATTGCGCGTTTGGTCCAATAGAATTTGGCTGTTGTTGGCATGTTCAGCTACGGTGCGGGCTGAGCCTGAAATATCGTCCATTGCATTTGCCACGTGCTGGATGTTGTGATTCTGCTCCGTGATTGCGTTGCTGACACGGCTGGCGGAATCATTCAGTTCATCGGCCAGGCCGTTGAGCGGCGCGACAGCATCGGTCATTCGACCCAGCACAGTGCGGATACGCGCGGATGCCATCTTGAGGTGGTAATCAGCCACTGAGAAGGGGGTCTTACCGGAGAAAATGAGGCGGCTAATACTGTCATACTGGGATTTCAGTTTGTTAAGCCGTGTGGGAGTATCCAGTAGTTCGTTACGGAAAAACAGTGCCAGAGCCGTAACCGGCGCGAGGGATAACCAGGTTTGTGCTGTCAATCCATCGTTATTCAGACTGGCGATGAATGGTGCTACGCAGGCCAGAGCCAGTAGGCTGTACTTAAAAGCTGGGGGAATAGAGAGCTGAAGTGAGCTGCTATTTCCTTCTGTTTTCAATAAGTGCTGATACGCCTGCTTGGCAGAATGGACCATTTCTGGGTCAGGTTTCACTCTGACTGACTGATATCCGGTGATCTTACCCTTGTCATAAAGTGGGGTGATATAAGCATCGACCCAGTAAAAACCTCCGTTTTTGGTGCGATTTTTCACCATGCCCCGCCATGCATTGCCAGCTTTAAGGCGTGACCACAAATCGCGGAAGGCGGCTTTTGGCATGTCCGGGTGACGGATAATATTGTGGTGTTGTCCCTGCAGTTCTTCCATGGTGTAGCCGGACACACGACAAAACGAAGGATTACAATAGGTTATAACACCATTTAAATCCGTTGTTGATACCAGTTGTTCACCTTCGGCGAAGGTTACTTCCTTGTCACTTTCTTGAGCAAATATAGAAGTCGGAATATTTTGAGCTGACACGACAATTCCTTTTTTATTGTCTTGTTATTTATGCGCGCATAAAAGCACATTGTTATTATGGATATCAATATGTTAACGGATAATTTGACGGTTTTGTTAAACCTGAAAGTCAAATGTCTAATAAATCATCATATTTGTCGGTGTTTTTTTGCGGGTGGTGTCAGAATGTGAACGGGGTGTGTCAGTCTTGGTGTATTCAAGGAGCATTTAAACGAGGCGGGAACGGAAATGTTTCGGAATGTTTGGCGATACGTCACCGCTGGTCTGAGCTTGTGTTTCCTGCTGTAAACAGACTGTTTCTGAATGAACTGTGTTTCTTAGAGCCAACAACCGATAAAATTATGCGCAACCGATTACGTCGGAATAATACATTCAAACAGTCAGCCTAAAAGATATCTTGACCATGAAATTGGAAGCAGTCGATTATAACGCCGAAAATGCCGCTGAGCTTTTCGTTGAATCCCTACGTACGACAGGTTTCGGTGTGCTGAAAAACCACCCGATTCAGCAGGAACTGGTTCAGTCTATTTATGACAACTGGCACCGATTCTTTAATACCGAAGAAAAGGAAAACTTCCGTTTTAACGTAGAAACGCAGGACGGTTTCTTCCCATCAGAAGTGTCTGAAGTGGCTAAAGGTCATACCAAGAAAGACATTAAAGAATATTTCCACTATTACCCATGGGGTCAGTGTCCGGCAGAGTTGAAAGACGAGCTGCAACGCTACTACGATGAAGCCAATAAGCTGGCTGGCGAACTGCTGGCATGGGTTGAAAATCATTCTCCAGCTTCTGTGTCTGAAGGCTATTCGCAGTCTCTGTCGAGCATGATCGACGGCAGTGATAAAACGCTGTTGCGCGTGCTGCATTATCCGCCGCTAAACGGTGAAGAAGAGCTGGGAGCGATTCGTGCGGGTGCCCATGAAGATATTAACTTGCTGACTGTTCTGCCATCCGCCAACGAGCCGGGCTTGCAGGTACAGACCAAAGAGGGTGACTGGCTGGATGTTCCTTGTGACTTTGGCAACCTGATCATCAACATTGGCGATATGCTGCAGGAAGCATCGGGTGGCTATTTCCCGTCGACGACACACCGTGTTGTCAACCCGGAAGGGACGGATAAAACTAAAGCGCGTATTTCGCTGCCGCTGTTTCTGCACCCGAAACCGGAAGTCGTCTTGTCTGAGCGCTACACTGCCGATAGCTACTTGATGGAGCGTCTGCGTGAGCTGGGTGTGATTTAACCTGATCTATAAACTGAAAGAGCCAGCCGGTGTGCTGGCTTTTTTTTTGATGAATATCAATCAACCTGCCACAAATCCGCCGATTCCCCCTCTGCCTCTTCCATTTTCATCTGCCGCATTGGCTATGCCAACTACACTTAACAACGTTGACATAATCATTGCGCTGCCGTCAGGCGGGCAAAAAAGAAGGAGTGGTGTGATGAAATCGGTTCTGACAATCATTGCCTTGAGTTCGCTGTTGCTGACAACAGGCTGTGAGCCAAATCAGCGGGGCAATACCCTTTCTTTTACCTTGCCGCAGGGGAACGCTCAACGTGGCGAACAGCTATTTGAAAAATATCAATGCCTTAGCTGCCATACGATGGAAGGTTATGAACGGCCTGAAGTCCTGGATGAATCCGGTGTAAGTGTTGAGCTGGGCGGGCGTGTACCGAAATTGAAAACATATGCCGAGCTGGTTACATCGGTCATCAACCCTTCCCACTCCATCGCCCCCGGCTATGATGTGCAGGAAGTCACGCATTCTGGCGAATCCATTATGCCAAGTTATAACGACGTGATGACAGTAACGGATTTGGTCGACCTCATTACTTTCCTCGAAGCGAAGTATGAACTTGAACCGTATGAGTACACCACTTACGGTAAGTACCGTTAATCGCATTGGATACTGACTCGGAATGCGGGCATGCCCATGGCCTGAAGTGCATCAATGTAGCAATTCAGGCGGGTTTGCCCTTCAGGAGGAGATGGGTGAGCACGGTTCAGCTGATTCTGCACAGCAATATGATCCAAGTGGATCTGGCTGCCCGTCGTTCGCAGGGCGTGGTTTTCGCTGGTGGCGTATTCAGCGTCCGGTGCCGCAGTCGAGTCACAATCCGAATGCTGCGCCTGCAAAATGTCTCCAACTATCTGAGCTCGATGCACGTGGTCTGCGGTGCTGAGCAATGTCGCATGCCGTATGCCAGCTTGCAGTAACAGCGGTAAACTGAACCGAAGATTCTCTATCGTGTTTGCAGACTGAGATTCAACTAAGAGTCGTTGCGGGCTGACCCCGTGTTGCGACAACCAGTGAGCCATTCGTTCTGCTTCGCTCATCCCTTGCTTGGCCAATCCACCACTGACCAATATCTTACTGGTTGGGTAACGTGTTGCCAGTTGAAGCGCTAATGCAAGCCGATTCAGTAGTCTCGCGGACATCGACCCATCGGCATTAAGTGTGTATCCCAGAATAACAAACGCATGTGCTGAAGATGCCTCCAATGACGAAGTCCGCCATGATGAATATGACAATGATGAACATGGCAACGAACTGATTCTCTGAGAACTATCGGGTGTCTTTTCTGAGATATCCGTCAGGTAGCGGACGGGTTGTGCCAGACATCGATTAAGTATTTCCAGCGAGCGGTTAAGAAGCACAGTAGGTGGGGCGTGATGGTTTGACTGGTACAGCGAACTGGGAGAGTTTTCAGCCAACTGATGCTGATACCATCGGCTCAACATCTGCTGACCGGTTGCATGGTGCCAGACCGCAAAGTAGCACAGTATGTCTTGCCGTTGTTGCCGGGTAGCGAGCGGTAATGCCTTTGCATACAAAGACAGGGCGCTTGAGAGTCGGCCCTGAAACGTTTTGATGTTGGCCAGTGTCAGCAATATATTGCAACGCAGTTTATCATCCAACGGGGTTGGATTGGATTCATTCAGGGCCTGATAAAGATAATAGGTGGCTACGGCCAGGTTCGATTCTGTTTTGTCCTTGAATGGGTATTGAGAGCGGTTTGGGCTGTAGAAGGCGGCACTTGCCTGCTCAAGGTACTTGTTCAACATTGCATTGGCGGCAATGGCAGGCATCGAGAAACATCCTGTTGAATGATAGCGTGAAAGTGTACGGATTATATTCTGGGCGCTGAATATCCTACTGACCGAGGCTAAGTAAAGGAATGCAAATGCCCGGAAAAGTCGACATGTTCGTCACAATATTTGCTTTTTACGTCTTTAGACGGCTCGCCTTGAACTAAGGTTAGAAAACGCTTTTTCATCACGAAAGAGGAACTGACAATGAGCAATGCGTTCGAGCAACACGGTGCCTTCAGTTGGTCTGAACTACTGACCGATGAGCCGGAAAAAGCCGTGGAATTTTATACCAAAGTGATTGGCTGGGAAGCGGAGGCAATGTCGATGCCGGAAGGGACTTATTATGTCCTGAAGGCAAACGGTCAGCCGGTTGGCGGTATTATGGGAAAACCTGACGGTTATCAGGATATACCGAATCACTGGGGGACGTACATTACCGTAGCCGATGTGGATGAAACGCTGGCAAGTATTACGGCTGCTGGGGGGAGTGCCGTGTACGAGCCTATGGAAGTACCGGGAGTCGGGCGAATGTGTGCTGTCAGGGATCCTCAGGGTGCGGTTGTGTCGATTATCACTTACGAAGCCAAGGATTGTGAGTAGTCTTACTCAAGATGAAAAGACCGCCCTGAGGCGGTCTTTTTGTCAGTCCGAATTACTTAATACTGTGCAGCATGTAATCGATGATAGGGTCGTCATTGGCTTTCATCGCCAATGCTTTTGGCAGATGAGTCGGTTTGTTTAAGATCTCCCGGGTGATTAGCTCATCCAGTAGTGGCTTAAATTCAAAACCGGTTTTGCCGACAAACAGTGAAGTCAGATCTTCCTCGGCGTAACTTTGCAGCGCATCCTTCAGCCCTTTCAGGTAGAGGTAGTCTTTGGTGAAACCACCGCCACGATACGCGCGAGCCGTAATCGTAAAGGCCAGGTTATCACTCAGGTTGTAGTTATGCTTCAGAAGGTGGAACGTTTCGCTGAAGCTCTCACCACGCACCATCATGTCAACCGCAATTACACGCAGCGCCAGAGTTTTCAGACGATGCAGCGGGAAACTGCCGGACAGATGCTCACACAAAATGGCAAGACCTTCCTGAGTATGGGTGTTACCCGGCAGACCCAGTTTCAGTACTTTCAGCGGCTGCAAGTCAGCGTTAGCACTGGTAACCAAGTGGACCCCAAGCTCATGGTGAATCAGCGCATTCAGATCCTTCTGGTTAAACTTGCTGGCAAGGTTAACCTTGATAACTCTACCGCTGACCATCGCACGAGCAATTAACTGCTTCGAGCCTGTTACCTTGCATTTCATGCCATACTCATCAGCGGCAACTTTGAAAGCCTGAATGGCTTCTTCAGCACTGATGGTTTCTGCTTCCGGCGTATTGTATTCGCTCGCATGCAGAATAAAGTTGGCATTGGCAATGTCTTGAGCGTCCGGCTGACCGTAGTAACGCAGCGAGTTATACAGGAACTCATCGCGGCCGATGCTGGTCAGCAGGTCAATACGTACTGCCAGCTGATCAATGACCTTACGGTACATCTGCTGAATATCCGCATCACGAATATCTTCTACCGGCAGGCGGTATAGTTGCTCGCGGAACTTATACGGATCCAGATCCAGCTGACGGTAAGTGAACGTCGGCTCATAATCGTGCGGACGGTGCAAGAACCGGCGCTTTTCCTGCTTCAGGTTCAGCGGGTTGATATAGCTCAGCGTATTGACGCCACGCGCAATTGTGTACAGCTGGCGATCCAGTTTCAGCACTTCTCGTGGCA
This sequence comes from Photobacterium sp. GSS17, assembly GCF_028621875.1. Lineage (NCBI taxonomy): Bacteria > Pseudomonadati > Pseudomonadota > Gammaproteobacteria > Vibrionales > Vibrionaceae > Photobacterium > Photobacterium sp. GSS17. The sequence goes on from NZ_CP117518.1 coordinate 252,297, forward strand.
GACGAGAAGCCAGAACGTGGCTGCTGGTCAGCTTTTTCACTTTGGTGCGGCGCAAAATCGTTTCGGCGGCGTGCTCACTCAGCGCGGTTTTCATAGCGGCTTTCAGGGTTTCGATCACCAGCGGGTAACTTTCCCCGCGGCTCTCATCCATGTAAACCTTTTTGATTTCCAGCGGCAGGATCAGGGTATTACGGAAGTTCGCTTTAATGAAACTTGCCTGATAACCCATGCCCATGAACACGTCATTGTTTTTAGCCGTAACATTAATGTTCGGTAACTCAATGGCGTCCAGCCCTTTCAGGAAACTATCAATTTCTTTACGCCAGCGGCGCGTATTGACCTGCTTGGTACCCAAATTGAATACCGGGGTATCGCGTTCAATTCGTTGGTAGTTGTAGGAATGAACATCATAAAGCAGGCACAGGCCAAAACGTGTTTCCAGTGTATCAACCAGACACGCCAGAATACGGTAATAACAGTTGTGCTTCGCCAGTGAGGTTGAACGCTCAGAATCTGTCAGAGGCTCGGCCCATACCGGCTTGCCCCAGGCTTCTTCGTAAATACAATTATCCGGCGCGCGGTTTAGATCGTATTCGTAACGGGAATCTTCACCTTGCAGCACGATTGGCAGAGATGAAATAAAGTCCCCGGTGAATGGATCTTCTTCGTAGTAGCGTTCATCCTCATTGAGCAAGCACTTAGGGATCAGGTCACCGCGCAGGCGGTGACCGTGATGGATGGCAGTTGCAATATAAGGCTGATACTCACTAATCCGAATTGTCAGACTCCCGTCCGGCAGCTGAGCCTCAAACGGGATTTGTTGCTGGATTCTGTCCAGCACTTCTGCTTCAGAAAGTTGTAGCATCGGCAATTACCTGTCGGAATTCGTTTTTACGTGCAATGCTAACTTCTTTAGCAGTGACTACGGTTTCAACAAAATCAATAACCTGAGCCTGAAGTTTTGTACGGTTCAGGCGGTTAATACGGGTGATACCACCAGGGCTGAGTACGTTAACTTCAACCAGTTTACCTTTGATTACGTCCAAGCCGACAAAATACAGACCATCGCGAACCAGTTTTGGACCAATGTGCTTACACAGACGCAGCTCTTGCTTCGTTAGTGTATGTTTCACTTCTTTACCACCGGCATGGATGTTCGAGCGGACATCACCCTGAGCAGGAACACGGCGCATTGCACCAATGGGTTCGCCGTTCAGCATCATGATACGCACGTCGCCTTCTTCCGCACCCTCAATGTAATCCTGCAGGATCACATAGTTCTTGTCGTCACCGATGTAGAAGTCCAGCAGAGATTTCACACTTGATTTTGCGCTTTTCTCTACCAGGATCACACCTTTACCACCGTAACCATTCAGCGGTTTCAGGATCATGCGCTCGTTAGGGTTTTCTTCCAGGACACGTTCCAGGTAGTCACGGTTCTTTGATACGTGAGTCGCTGGAATAAATTCGTTACCCGGATCTGGCAGTGAAGTCGTGTACAGTTTGTTGTTTGCAACACGTAGGCCATCAATGTCATTAACAATGAAGGTCTGGTCACGAACAGAATCCAGGAAGTTCAGTGCCATGGTATCCAGTGGCGGGTTGGCACGCATGAAAATTACGTCAAACCCGGCCAGAGGTAGCTGTGCTTTACGGAACTCGGCCTTACGGTAGAAGCTGGGGATGTTCGCGGAAACTTCACCCTGTTTCAGAACGTGGCAGAATGCGATAGCAGTGCTGTGGCGCATGGTCAGGTTATTTGGAGTTGTAATGGCTACCGTGTGACCACGCGATGCGGCTTCATGGATCAGGCGCAAGGTTGAGTCATTTTCTGGCTCAACTTTGCTCCACGGATACATAACAAAACAAATTTTCATAGCTGTTGCCTATTAGCTGTCATCAATTAGACAGGTTATAAAAAAACGTAAGCCATCGCACAACAGTGGATGGCTTACCGGTTTGACTTAATAATAGCTGGTTAAGCTGTGTGGCTTAGATGTCCAGGTCGGAATCGTTATCCACATCGTCATCTTCGTCGAAGCTACTGCTTGCTTTTCGCTGTGATACGCACAGAGTATAGCTTCGAACTTTGTTTGTGGTTTTATTTAGGTATTTCGTCCAGCATTTTGCAAAGCTGGAGGTAATTTCCTGCTTACCGCTGAGTTCGGCCAGGAAGAATTTTTCTTCATCGGATTCTGGCTCGATAGAGCCGTCGATGAGGCCGCGCATGGTACGACCATAGTTTTCAAGGATCTGAGCTTCGCTGACGGTAAAAACACCAGAACGGTTGAAGCCTCGTGGGAAATTTTTATCGTCGTAAAATTTACCTACACTTCTCATTTGATATGCTTCCAGACGAAATTTGCGATGATATTCTTTCAGAGTTGTGCTGTTGTAAAACAAATATTTTTACTTGTTACGATAAGAAACATTGATTAATCTATGTCTCTAAACTGAGATACTATCGCTGTTTTATCTTCTTCTTCGTTATAGAGAACGCTAGTGGATACCGAACTACTCAGAACCTTTCTTGAGGTCACAAAAACCCGCCACTTCGGACGGGCGGCAGACAATCTATTCCTCACGCAGTCTGCTGTCAGTTTCCGCATTCGTCAGCTGGAATCGCAGCTGGGTAATGAGCTTTTTTCTCGTCAACGAGGCAACGTCCATCTGACCGCTGCCGGTGAACGCCTTCAGCCTTATGCAGAAGCGATTCTGCAAACCTGGGGACGGGCGAAGCAGGATGTTGCCCTGAGTAACAGTCTGAACCAACAGATTACGATTGGTGCTTCTGCTTTATTCTGGGAGTTTGATGGCATTTCTGATTGGGTTAGCCGTATCTATCGTCACGTTGAAGGCTTGGCATTGCGTCTTGAGTCTGTTCCTCGTCAGAGTCTGGCCAAACAGCTGCTGGACAAAACCATCGATGTCGCGATTACCAGTGAACCGCCGAAGATTGAAAATCTGCATGTGACAAGAGTGCGCGACTTTCAGTTGCAGTTGATGGCAAGCCACCCGAACTGCACGCTGGAGCAGGTGATGTCGAAGCCATTAGTGTACCTGGACTGGGGCACGCGTTTTTCGATGGAACAAAGCCGTATTACTGAAATGCAGAAAACACCGATCATGCACACTCACTCCAGCCGTATGGCGATGGAGTTTTTACTGAGCAGTGACAGTGTCGGCTATTTACCTTCTCCGGTCGTCGCGCAATGTGTTCAGGAGGGGCGTTTGCATCCTGTCATTGATGCTCCGATCATGGAGCAATCGTTGTACTTAGTTTGGCGAGAGGACAGCGAAAAACTGGACATGTTAGAGGCACTGCTCACCGTGCCGTTTAACCAGATTATCGAAAGTCTGTAAAAAAATAGCCCACCTAATAATCAGTGGGCTATGCTTTTTCTGAACGAGAAGTTTTATTTATCGTAACGAGAAAAATATCTCGTTGTACAGAAAATGCCGATTTCTCCTATGCTCCGAATATCCCCTGTAGTAGGGGAATGGGTATAAGAAAAACCTGATGTACATCACAAATGGCATTTTCTTTTTGATAGCAGCCTTACTATTCTGTACCGCGCTTTTGGTCTTTAGTATTTCTGTCATAATCAAAAAATACACTTCAGTTTCAATAGGCAACGGCATTCTGTTTATGTCTGGAATGGTTGCTGTTGTTCAACTAACCTGTATATGTTACTTACTCTGGAATAGTTTCAGGAAACAGCTATGGCTAAGTTAGATCAAAAGTTTTCTAAACGGTCTAAGTCAAAAGACAAATTTGATATTGAAGACGAATTTTCGGACTTCAATCAACAATCAAGGAAGAAGAAACGCCGAACTACACGTCACCGCGACGAATATCCGGAGTATGACGACAGTTATTGATTTTGCTTGAAGTATGAATGCCAAGGGTGCCGACAGGGCACCCTTTTTTGTTTTGGCATTTTTGTGACTGATTTTCCTTCCACGATAGCTGTTCAGGCCTCTGCTCTAGAGTTGCAATGTAAATTGTCTGGAAGCGTTGAGCGGCTGTTGTAGTGTCAAAACAACGGACTGAAGCCAGAGCCTCTTTCAGGATACACATTCTTATACGCTTGCTTTTCTCCTATTACATATCATTCCTTCTTTTTATTTCGTCTACTATAGCTGCATCTTGTATAGCTACGTCTTGTATAGCTACGTCTTGTATAGCTATGTCTTGTACAGCTGCACCATGTCTTCCGCCGATTGCCTGTAGCTTTTTCTACGTGCAATTCTCGCTAAGGCTGCCTGTGTGAAGCCAGAAGCTTACGTTGCAAGCTGTCACGGTGTTTGATCAACATTTCTCTATTCTTATGATGTATACTGTGGCCAGCTGTCTGGTTTAGATAAAAGGTAATACCATTTTATGTTTGAGAATCTGAATATCCCTGAGGGGATGGAGAAAGAGCCTGAACTGCCTATTCCTACGTTGGAAGAGCAAAAAGCCATTGTGGCAGAACTCAAGCGCCTGGAAGACGCTGGTGAGCTGACGCCAGAAGTTCTGGAAGCCTTTATGACCGGTAAGAAAACACCGGGTCAGGAAAGCTGATTCTCAGGTTGATAGCGCCTGAGGTGAGTTGGGTTGACGCTGTATGGTTGAATCGTGTATCAGTAAATTGATACTGAAGTGCAGGGTGCGTAGCTGATGAATGTCTTGATGATTACCGTCAAAATAACGTCACGCAATAACTGGTTAGTTCCAACGCGTTAATCTCACTGAGTTTAAAACCTCAAATAAAAAGCGGTGTCTTTATAGGCGCCGCTTTTTATTTGTCTTTAGGGGGTTGGAATAGCCTTGATTAAGGCTGAGTACTATAAATTTCACTAAATAATGTTAATTAACTGTCATTTTTATTAGGACAAAAAAGTGCAGTCTTCAATTGCGAAGCTATCCTTTTAGCTATACTTATCAGTATCGGTTTTAAGACAGGAGTAATGAATTTACTGATAACGGAGTATTCATAGTTTATCTAATGGAGTGAGATGAATGGTTGAGGAAATTCAATTTTACGAGCCTAACGATGCAAATGGCTTTTTGTCCAATTTTGCGGCAAGCCCTATCGAATTAGGCGGCGTCATTTGGCCTACCAGTGAACATTATTATCAGGCGCAGAAATTCAGTGATCCTGAAATACAACAGCAGATACTTCATGCCGCTACTCCAGATGAAGCTTTTGCCTTGAGCCGCTACAATGAAGACCACGTCAAAGCTGACTGGGTGGACGTTCGTCATGCTGTTATGCGGTATGTGGTCTTTGAAAAATTTCGTCAGAACACTCGCTTGGCGCACTTGTTGGTCAGCACCGGCGATAAGATGCTGACCGAACATTCCCATAAGGATCCTTATTGGGGAGATGGCGGCGATGGGAGCGGGCAAAACGAACTGGGTAAAATTCTGATGGAAGTGAGGGACCATTTTGCTGAGCGCGAACCTTACAATCTGGTGCATTTTGTTGACAGTGCCAAACTGCCGACCCAGTGGGGCACATTTCAGATGTACGGGTTTATCGAACAAGCTACCGGAAAAGAACATCTGGCGTTGGTGTATGGTCAGCTTAAAGAGAATGAACCCCCTCTGATCCGTCTTCACTCTGAGTGTCTGACCGGGGATGCTTTGTTCAGCGCCCGTTGCGACTGTGGCTTCCAACTGGCCCGCGCGATGCAGAATATTGTAGAAGCCGGGAGTGGGGTGCTGTTCTATCTGCGACAAGAAGGGCGTGGTATCGGCCTCATCAATAAAATTCGGGCCTATCATTTGCAGGATGAAGGCGCTGATACCGTGGAGGCGAATGAGGCGCTGGGGTTTGCTGCTGATATGCGTGATTACTCTTTCTGCCGCGGTATGCTGAGCTTCCTGAATATCAAATCCGTGAAGCTGATGACGAACAACCCACGAAAAGTTAAAGCATTGGTAAAAGCGGGTATTAATATTTCAGAGCGCGTACCACTGCAAGAAGGAAATAACCCGCATAATCAAGGTTATTTAAAAACCAAAGCGAAGAAGCTGGGACATATGTTCGATTCCTCGTTTATTGATTAGAAAAAAAAGCATAACCATCAATGTTGTGGTTATGCTTTTTCTTTTTTGCCCGTCTGGCTAAGGGGGGTTAATAATACTTTTGGATAATATCGTTAATGGTTCCGGCCGTTTTTAATTCTTTCAGGCGCTGATTAATAAATGTTTCGAGTTTTGGATCCATCAGCGGGTCAAAAGCCAGGTAGATAGGATAATCGGGAATGACGGCACCAAAAGGCTGAATATCATATTGATCGTCATCCAGATGCTGAATATTCATGTTATAGCGAACGCGTGATTCCATTTCGACAAACGTAGCATCGCCGGGCAGTTTGTGAATCACGCGAAAAGCGGCCCCGTAATCTTTAACCCTGAGTTCTTCGACAGTGCCGTTATTGATGTAAGGAAGCAGTTGAGGGTAGTCAAAGCCATGAAGTAGTACTACGACCTTATTTCTGATGTCTTCAATCGTATTGAACTGAAAAGGCTTTTTATGACTGCTGACCAGTACATGGCGAACATTGTAAATTGGCTCTGCCGACAGGTTATCGGCCTGAACGCTGCCCCACTCAGGGCTGCCGTACGTGATCCAGTTGGGTTCGCCTCCGGCTTCGAGCAACGAGATCATGCGATTGAATGGGTAAGTATGATACTCAATTTGATAATCGCTGTTACTAAAAACAGCTTTGACAATGTCGGTAACTATACCTGAGTGTTGATTGTGATCTTCGATTTGAAATGGGGCTGCTTGTTTCGCAATCACATAGTAATTGATGACCTTACCGTGCTCGGCCAGTGCAGGGAGAGCGAACAAAGTAAGGAGGGGTAACAGCTTTGTCATTATATTTTCCTTACCAATCATAGAGTAAATCCGTCTACTATTATGGTAGTAAAGGATATTGAAGATGCGAGTTTAAGGATGGACAAAACGCTTCAACCATCACACAAAAAACGGAGCCTCAGCCTGTCAAAACAGCTATTGCTCTGGATCACACTGCTTAGTGTGTTATTTACCGTGCTGACGACCGGATTAAGCCTTTATGTCGATTATCAGCAGGAACTGAATGAAATTCAGAAGCGCTTTGATGAAATCGAAAAAAGCTATCTTTCAAGTCTGACAGCCAGCTTATGGGTTGAAGACCGCGAGCAACTGAAAACCCAGGCTGAAGGGATTATGAAGTTACCGTCAATTTCCTACTTGAGGATCAATGACGGGTTTGATGACATTGTTGAGTTGGGCAAACCTTTTACATCAGCCATGCTTGAGCATGAGTGGAGGATGACTCACACAGCTATCAATCGGACGTATGAATTAGGCAAAATTATCATTCACTCAGATTTGAGTGTGGTGTATCAAAACTTATGGAATAAATTTCTGCTGCTGCTTATTGGGCAAACGTTACAGATTTTTGTGCTGTCGGTGTTTATTCTTTTGGTGACCTACCGGTTAGTGGTGAAGCCTCTGACGGATATGTCCCATGCCGTTACGCAGTTTGACGAAAAAAACGTCCCCACACCGCTGACATTACCTCATCGCTGGTTTAGAGATGAAATCTCTATCCTTGCCCGCCAGTACAACAAATCGGTGAATCAAATTCGTGAGAACTACCAACAACTGGAAGAAGCCCGTAAATATGCAGAAGAGGCCAATCTCAAGAAAAGCGAATTTTTGGCCAATATGAGCCATGAAATTCGAACCCCAATGAATGGCATCATTGGTTTATCCGGCCTGATGCGGGACATGGATATGCCCGCAGAGCAGAAAGAATACATCAATATGCTTCATACCTCTTCGTTATCCTTGCTCGATTTGATTAACGATATCCTCGATTTTTCCAAGATTGAAGCCGGTCGCCTAGAGCTGGAATCCATGCCGCTGAACCTGTTTGAGCTGAACAAGGAAGTAGAATCCCTGTTCAAAGTTCGGGCCGCTGAAAAAGGGCTGGCACTGCGTTGCACGGTAGACAAGCAGGTTAGCCCGTTATTGATGGGGGATGCCACCAAACTGCGTCAGATCCTGAACAACCTGATCAGTAATGCGGTTAAGTTCACCGCTTCTGGTTACGTTCATCTTCATATACAGCATCTTGAGGAGTTGCAAGACAGTCACCGGATTCAGTTTGAAGTGATTGACAGCGGGATTGGGGTTCCTGAGGAGATGCACGAAGCTATTTTTGAAAAATTCCGTCAGGCCGACGGCAGTACCACCCGCAAATATGGAGGTACGGGGCTGGGGCTGGCAATATGCAGAGAGATGGTCTGGCTGATGGGCGGAGAGCTGAAAATTGTCAGCTCAGCAGGGAAAGGCAGTCGTTTTTATTTTGTGCTGGATTTGGCGAAAAATGTAAGTCATCAGGTAGCCGATGACAGAGATGTTCTGAACGGCTTACGCGTTCTGCTGGTGGATGACAGCATGCTCAATATGCGAATAACGTCGTCTCAGCTCAATGCCTTTGGTGCGACGGCCGTCAGTTGTGACGACGCTGCTTGTGCAGCAGGTATGGTTAATGAGGCTATCGTTGCTAATGCGCCGTTTGATATTGTCATCATTGATAAGGTAATGCCGGAAATGGATGGTTTCCAGCTTGCTCATCAGCTTAAAACGACATTTGGTGAGAATTGCCCGAAAATGATGATGATTTCCGCTGCACCTGATGTCGGCGATGATAAGCGAGCCCGGGAGGTGGGTGTCGGGGGCTTCCTGGCCAGACCGTACAAAGAAAGTAATCTCAAATGGGCAGTGCAGCAACTGGCTGCTTTCCGAACGCAGTCCCTCTCCCCGGCAACACTACATAACGATAGTGCTACACAGGTTCCGGTTACACCTAAGCCATCGGAAACGACGCCGGAAGGGTATTTCCGTTCATTGCTTAATGAGCCTGGCATGCCCATTCTTACTGAAACCAACCCTCTGGAAAGTCCTGTCCATTCCAGTGCAGGTATAGACAGGGCTGAGAAAACAAACGAGCAGCCAGTGTTGGTGAAAACATCAGTCATGGTTGTCGAAGATACCATGATCAATCAGAAGGTATCGAAAATGATGCTGGAGAAATTGGGCGCTGAAGTCACTATTGCCGAAAATGGCCAGGAGGCGATTGAAGCCTTCAAACGTGCTCATTTTGATCTGATCTTCATGGATTGCCAGATGCCTGTGTTAGACGGTTTTGAGGCGACGAAGGCGATTCGGCTGCTCGAGAAAGAAGGTGAACACATACCGATAGTTGCCTTGACGGCAAATGTTATGAAGGAGGAGCGGGATAAATGCCTGGCGGCTGGTATGGATGATTTTGTTTCAAAGCCTGTCAGCCAGACTACATTAAGGCAAAAACTGATTCAGTACACACCGGGCAAAGTGGTGACGACCGATTAAGATCGCCACCAGCAGTGGCCGTTTATGTCAGGGTTCGATTAAGTGTGCAATCTGCCTTGTTCAGTAAGGCTTTGCCACTATGGTCTTAGCATAAGGGTATGCCCTTGCCGTAAGAAGGCATCGCATCCCGGGTGCGTGAATCTGTTTAATCTACTCAGGAAACCTGGAAATCGTCAGCCAGTTCATTATCTGGCAGGTTGTACAGATTGACTGTGACGGTCAGTGTTTCTTCACTGGTGTCTTCGGTAATGTCTTCAATCACGTAAAAATCACTACTTTTATGTTTTAGTGAGTCGTCAACCAGTATCAGCAGACTGTCATTAATATTGCCGGTTATCTCTACCGTTTCGACAAGTTCAAATTGCCCATATTCCAACTCCGTCGGTGCCAGAAGCTCCGGAGTGGCGTGTGCAACAGTGGAGAGGGCCAGAAGGGAAAATGCGGTCAAAGTTTGCTTAATCATAGCTATTTGGATCTTGCTCGTAACAGAGAAAATGAATACGGTTCTACTTTGCCATGCGGGTGTTTCTGATTGTCAAATGGACGTCAAAAAGCAAACTTTTCTCCCGCAGTAACGAGAAGAGCCGCCCGAGCATCAAAATCGAAAATGATGGAAAAGTTGAAGCTTACTATTCCCCGTGTATCACTGACAGCGAAAGCCAGAGAGGAATGGCTAAAAACGAAGCGCTACTGACGAGGAACCAAGACGTGTGTTCTCAGGTGCGGCAACTAGTATCTGGGCAGCGATAAAAAAAGGGAAGCTTAGCGGGTAGCCGTCGTCTTCCCTTGGAAATGTGTGTCGTGAGAGAAACGGATATCAGGCGCGCTGTGCATCCGGCTGATTAACTTTGATTTTTTCTGCTCCCCTCAGCATGGCGTGGATCAACTCATTGGCTTCAAACTTGGTCAGGGCTTCATGCGCCCCCACCTGGTGCGCCTGAGAGACACTGATCTCACTGGACAACGAAGTGTGCAGAATAATGTAGGCCTGATTCAGGCGCGGGTTGTTTTGAACCTCAAAGGCCAATTCATAGCCATCAAGCCCCGGCATTTCGATATCACTGACCAGAATCTCAAACGGCGCGCCAGCATCTGCCGCGTGCTTGAGCATCTCGAGGGCATCACTGCCGGTTGTGGCAATGAAATAAGGGATTGAAATACTGTCCAGTGCTTGTGACAGTTGGCGCCGGGCAACGGCAGAGTCATCGACCAGCAGAATTTTCAGTGGGCGAAGAATCTCTCGCTCAATGTCGGTCAGTACCGGATGCAAGCTGTCTGGAGCATCAGGAAAGACTTTTGACAGCAACAGCTCTACATCCAGCAGTTGAATCAGCTTGTTTTCTACCGTGGTGACCCCGGTGACGAACACATGTTTACCCAGGGAGCTTGGTGGAGCATCAATATTATGCCAGTTACATTCTGTGATTTTATCAATTCCGCGTACCAGGAAACCCACCAGCATCCGGCGGCAGTCGGTGATAATGATGTAACAGTTTTTCAATTCATCCGGCTGTAAGGGAGGATAGCCAACGGCTTTTGCCATATCAATCACTGGAAGCGTTTCACCGCGCAGGCTGGCCGCCCCCAGAACAGTAGGGTGAGAATGAGGAATGACCGTCAGTGGGGTATAAGGAACAATCTCTTTCACTTTTAACGTACCAATCGCAAATGTCTGCAATGGCGTTAAATGAAAAAGCAGCATGCCTTGCGACTGATTGGTGGCTGATTTGATCATTCGGCAGTCCCTTTTTTACGGAAAGTTAAGCTCAGCAGCGCCGCAAAAAATGTCAAAGGCGCTGGATTGGTATCTTTAGCAACTATAGTAGCTTTTTATAGGGGAGGGAGGGAAGGAAGTTATTGAGTTTTAGGTGATTAAATGGACACCCACGCTAAATCGAAGGACAGAAAAGTCGCAATTTACGGCTGCGACAGGAGTCATTGAGGTGACCGGAAACTTTGAGCCTCTGGCTAACTATCTTGTTACATTTACATACTTTTCACAGAATGCTTTGAGTTGACAGCAAAAAAGTGAATTCACATTTCGCGTGTCAAAAAAACTTCGCTAAGACTTATGGAGTCTTTTTTGGTTGTGCAAAAAATGCCCAACCAATTCTGCCAATAACATGACTTCAACATTAGTGGAGAACAACATGCAAAAGGGATTACGTCTGAGCAAAATCGCCGGGGCGATGGCTGCAATGCTGATGGCTGGTGCCACCGCAAATGCTTTCGCTGCGCCAACTCATGACAAGAACGTCATTGGTTATATTACTCAGTGGGAGGCCTGGAAAGGCGCAGATGCAGGCTTTTCTGTCAAAGGTGAGGCGACCCATCTCAACGTTAATATGGATATTTATTCTATCCTGAATTTCTCCTTCTTTGGTGTCGCAAAAGATGGTTCTTTGCACAGCGGTGATTTACGCAATAAGAACATCTATCAGCCGGGTTCGGTGCAGGAGCCGGGTCCTCTGCTACACCCTGATGTGTACTCAAGCTGGGACTTCCACATTCTTTGGGGTGAGCTGGAGTATGTACACCAATTCCCTGGAAATGAAGCCTGGGAAGCTGAGCAACTGCGCAAGGTGCAGGAGCAGGGCTTCGTGAAAGATGGCAATGGCTGGCTGCACACCCCTTCCGGTGTGAAAGGGCAGATGCCAATTCCACTGAAAAAAGCGGGTGGTGCACCGGGCTTGATTGACCTGGCGCATCAGAAAGGGGTGAAGGTCATGGCTTCTCTGGGTGGTTGGAGCATGTCCAAACACTTCCCTGAAATGGCCGCCGATCCGGTGAAAAAAGCCCGTTTCCTTCAAGATATTGATAAGGTGATGGCACTGGGATTTGATGGTATTGATATTGACTGGGAATACCCAGGTACCGGCGGTATGAACTTCCAGGGCAATCCGGAAGATTATGCAAACTTTGAACAGTTGATGGAAGACATCCGCGAGCGAATTGGCCCTAATAAGCTACTGACTGCCGCATTCTCAGCATCAACGGCGAAACTGGAAGGTTACAACTGGCCTCGTCTGGTTGCGTCAATGGATTACTTCAACATGATGACTTACGACCTTAACGGTGGTTGGTCAAATGTTGCAGGTCACAATGCCCCTCTTTACCCATATCCGGAAGAAGAGTTCCAGGGGTTGAACCTGGATTACCTGAAAAACTGGATGGCAGCCAAGGGGATTCCATCGAACAAGATTAACTTTGGCGCAGCGTTTTACGGGCGTGGCGTACAAACCACAGAAGCAACCGCATACGTGGGCGCGCCGACTGACAAACGTACGGTCAATTTCAGTGTTGATGGCCCGACAGAGTCGGCGGTAGATTTGGATAACTGGCAAGTATTTGAAGGCCAGCCAAACTACAACTACATCATGAAAGCACCGGGCTGGCAGCACATGTGGGATGTCAATGCTGAAGTGCCTTACGCAGTGAAAGGAAAGTACTTCCTGAGCTACGACGATGTACCGGCTATTGAGAAAAAGGCGCAGTACATTGTTGATAACAACTTGGGTGGTGTAATTGTCTGGCAGGTACACGGTGACATTCAGTGTGAAGGGACTTTCATCAACTACGGCAGCAAGCTGAAACAATGTACCAAATTGAGTTCACCATTGGCAGAAGCCATTGACCGCGTATTCACTCAGGGGACTACCCCTAATGCGGCCCCAGTGCTGGCTGCACCAGGGACTCAGGCGGCAACTTCCGGTCAGGTGATCAGTTTTGAGGTCTCTGCGACCGATGCCGATGGCGATGCGTTAGCATTTAGCGCCACCAATGCAACGATTGTTGACAATGGTAATGGTACTGCGACGGTGACTTACCAGGCCCCCAATACTTCGGTTGATCTGCAAGACAGCATCACCGTAAAAGTATCTGATGGTCGCAAAGCCACGACGTCTGTTGTGGTTGTTAACGTTAAGGGCTCAGGGCAGGCAGGCAATACTGCTCCGGTACTGAATGCGCCAGCAACGGCTACTGTTAACAGCGGGGAGTCTGTGGTGATTTCTGTCTCTGCTCAGGACGCGGATGGCGATACGCTGACTTTCACCGCTTCGGCAGGAACAGTTAGTAATACGGCATCAGGGGCTGACATTACATTCGTTGCACCAGTAGTTACGGCGGATACGAACGTTAATTTGATCGTCACCGTTTCTGACGGTCAGTTTGAAGCAACCTCAACAATTGCCGTAACGGTGAAGGCTGGCAGCACCGGTGGTGAAACAACTTGGGATGCTAATCAGGTTTATACCGCAGGTGACACGGTTTGGTTTGAAGGCGTACAGTACAAAGCCAAGTGGTGGACGAAAGGTGAAAAACCAGGAACCAGTTCGGTATGGGAAGCGGTAACAGCCGCTGGCGCTAATGAGTGGAGTTCAGCGACAGCCTATACGGGTGGCGAAGAAGTCATTTTCAACGGCCAAAATTACCGTGCCAAATGGTGGACTCAGGGTGATCAACCTGGCAACACCAGTGGTCCTTGGACTCAGCTATAATTTCCGTAATCTGCATCTGTAACTTAGCCCGGCCTTGTGCCGGGCTATTTGCATTCAGGAAAAGTTGGTGTGGCGCCACTATAGTTAAGGGGTGGAGAGGCAATGCGGAGCTAAGGTGATCAAATGGAACTACGTAATAAATCAGGTGAAGTAGCGAAATTGGCTGACAATTTAACGTTGAAAGAAATCGTGGATATGGGCTTCTCGCTGGATATTTGTGATGAAGCTTATGATCCAAATGAACATTGGAAAGTGAAAGGTACTAAGCCAAAAGGCCATCAGGGAGAATATCCTGAAAAGTAGGGTACGATATTCATTCGGACAGCACATCAGCTCATCTGGTCAGGCATAGATATCATGCAGTCGTCGTAAACCCTATGCGACATAAGATACCCTGACGAGTCATATGGCGTTAACCATCTTATCTTTATCAGAAAGCCAGCCTCTGCTGGCTTTTTTGTTACTTCGCGATTTTTTTCCCTGCTTGTGGCGTCTTTCCTCGGTAGTGGAGCGGGCAGTCTCCACATTTTGTCGTCGCCGGGAGCTGGTGGCGAAGGCAGCATGCTATACGGGGTGTTGGCTCCTGGCTTTCCAGTTTTATGGTTCGCCATAGTGGGTGCGGGATCGTGCCCAGGTTTGGTGAATTAAAAAGTTGTTGCCGGCAAAAATGTTGTTCATCGTCGGAAAGTGACAGCTGGCCTAAATACCAGTGAATAATGTAACCAGCATGACTCCAGTGCAGTTTCGCCGCCACAGGAGAAAGGGACGCTAGCCTATCAACCATTGGTGCAAGCAAGTCGGTTAATAAAGACTCTATCTGCTTGATCGGAGATTTCAGTTTTTGACAAAGTGAGCCTTGCGAGAAGGTTGTAGTAAGGTTCAGTGGCGCATGCATGTAAACGGGTTGACTGATTTCGATGAAGAAACGTTCTGGCCGCCCGCTGTCATGTGGACGCAGCCAAACCAACTCTGGCGACCAATTCGCCTTTAAATGGGATGCGAAAGACCAGTACATCAATGGGGGAACAAGTAACCCAAAAAACCACTGGCTCCACATGGAATGCAGTGCTTTCGTGTCTACACCATGAACAGTCCCGCGTCGCTCCCGAAGCTTTTCATTGTTATCACTTTGAGCTGCATAGTCTCTTGCAAACTCGTCAATCAGTGAAAAATAAGTGTCTTGCTGCAAGAGATGCTCAATATTCAACACATTTGCGCCATGCCCGGAAGGTTGAGCGGGAATCGCTGTTAAATGTTGCGCATAAAAAGGGGCATGTTCAGCCAGCTCGGCATTTAAACGATCACACAGCGCCGCTTGAGTGGCTGGTTGGATGAGGTTGATGGCGTTCATTGATTAAGGTCTCACTCATACGCAATTGAACGGCAGAGCCGGTACCAAAGCAGGGGAGACAATATCACGGAGAGTAATAAATAGAAATCATTATCATTGTTGTTTGAGTGGCTTGAGAAGGCGTGTTCTCAGAATAACGTGTCTAGCGTCAGGGACTTAAATCTACCTAGAGATTGTCAGACGGATAAAAATAGGTGTGTAGAACTGTATTTTTGAGCGTTTTTAATACAGGTGAATAATAATTGTGTGATTTTGTTCACAACCTTGCCGCGAATACTTTTATTCATCCAATGATGTGACATTATGAAGCGGTCTTACCGATGCAGAGCGCTTCGCTCAATCATTTGCGGGCATCGTATAATGGCTATTACCTCAGCCTTCCAAGCTGATGATGCGGGTTCGATTCCCGCTGCCCGCTCCAAGAATTCTTCAATAAAAGCCCACATTTAGGTGTGGGCTTTTCTGTATGCGGTAAAAATACGGTAAATTTTGAAACATCCCGTGTTATCAGAAAATTCAACAAAATTTTTAATAGTAGTATGGGATTTCAAAAAAAAGCAAAGTAACCTAACAACACATAACACTGACTGTGTTAGTCTGCTACTAACTACTAAGGTAGTAAATCTGATGGTGCACACTCAAGCGCCTTTGCTAACTGGTAAAGCTTCTCAAGTGTTACGTTGACCTTTCCCATTTCGATCCGTTCCATATAACTTCTATCAATACCTGTAATAAATGCTAGGTGTTTTTGGGAAATGCCTTTTCCTTTACGAATCTTTCATGACCTGCCCCCAATAATTAATCCAACACTTCTTTAGTAATGTCAGTTACGTTACTGTTTAGCCCTGAACGTGTCAGTACTGCAAATTCAGAGGGAGTTAGGTATCCAATTGATGAGTGCGGCCGATTTTCATTGTAGTCAATGCGCCAGTCACTGATCAGTTTACGAGCATGGCTCAAGTCTCTGAACAGATGCTCGTTTAAACACTCGTCCCTGAACTTGCCGTTAAAGCTTTCGATATAAGCATTCTGGGTTGGCTTACCAGCCTGTATCAGCTTCAGAATGACACCATGATCATATGCCCATTGGTCGAGGGTTTTACCCGTAAACTCAGGCCCCTGATCTGTTCAAACAGCCTCAGGATAACCACGGAAAGCAGCAATAGCCTCAAGTATGGCGACCACCTCATCTCCAGAAATTCCTGATGCAACAGTAATATCCAGGCACTCCTTTGTGAAGTCGTCAACGATAGTGAGGCACTTTATCCTACGACCAGAACTGAGTGCATCCATGACGAAGTCCATTGACCAGGTATGGTTGGGCAGTGAGGGAAGTAAAAGTGGCTCTCGCCCGACACATAATGATTTCCTTCGCATCCGTTTACGAGCGGTCAGTCCAGCCTCTCGGTATAACCGGTAAACACGCTTATGATTAACCTCTGTCCCTTCCCGCCGAAGAAGATGGTGAATACGGCGATATTCGAACCTTTTTCTCTCTAGTGCCAGTTCTTGTATATGAGCCGACAGCTCCACATTACTCTCTTTAGATTGAGGTTGGTATCTCATCGATGCGCGATTTATACCGACGAGCAGACAGGCTTTGCGCTCCGAAATCGAGGTAACTTAATGCATTGCATGCACGGCCTTGCTCTTGTCTCCGACGGTCAATACTTTTGGTAAAGAGCCGCTTTTAAAGCATCAACATCAAGCATGGATTCTGCCAAGAGCTTCTTGAGCTTGGCATTCTCATCTTCCAATGCTTTCAAACGACGGGCATCGGAAACATCCATGCCTGCGTACTTTTTACACCATAGGTAGAATGTGGCATCGGAAATATTGTGCTTGCGGCATAATTCTTTGACGGGCAGACCCGCTTCCGCTTCCTTGAGAATGGCAATGATCTGCTGTTCGTTGAATAGCTTCTTCATATTCATCTTCCTTCTTATAAGATGAACATTACTAAGTTTTGGCTGGATTAGAAAGCGGGGAGCAGGTCACTCTCGCTATTTTAAAGTGAGCATGATAAAAAACTTGCAACTTTATCGACTAAAATTAATGCTCTTAAAGCTGCTATAGAATATGTAAAAAAGAACAATGGTCATTGTTAGCTGTATTTTTGTCATTATCTACTCACGTAGGTTGTAGAGAAAAGATATTTAATGGTTGCAAAAGCTTAGTTCTTTATAATGAGGAATCAAGGTCAGCGCATTTAGATAATATAAAATTATTACAACATAAGCATCAAGAGAAGAAAACGGCCTTCATAGCTGACCACGATTTTCTACTGACTAATGAGCTATCGTCTTATTTTGCAGATATCACATCCCTTATTCAGCTCAATCAAATTCTATACATGGAAGTAAATGGTATGAAGCAGTTCCCGACTTTTCAGTTGACTGATGAAGGTGTTGTTCATGAAGTACTTCAATTGTGCTTACCGCGTTTATTGAATTCAGGTAGAAGCGCCTGGGACATCTGTTTTGTCTCTATCAAGAATTAAGCGTAACACTTAAACGTACGGATCCTGACGCTGCAAGATTACAAGATGTTTCATTCTCAAGATGACAATCGACGAGGCGGTTAAGGCTGATCCATTCCCTAAACTGCTGATTAACGGTAAGTGGCAGACTCATAAGGAGTTGGCCAAAGCAACCGGGCTTGGTATCGATACGATTAATCGGCGATGGCGTAAGGGATTACCGATTGATGAGATCGTCAATCCTCCCAAAAGGCGGATGACCAAGTATCTTTATAAAGGGGAGATGCGTAGCATCAGTGCGATTGCTAAGCTGAACGGTGTACTTCATGGTAGCCTTTCAAGACATATTCGCAACGGCATGTCGCTTGAAAAGGCGCTGGCACACATGGGTGTTTCTGATTAAGAGAGCCGATTATGTAGTGTCAGCATTCTTTAAATGTCTTGTAGGCCGTTCCATACAACCCATTGATTTTATGGAGCGGCGTTATTTTTGCGCTCTAACTTCAGTATATGGCATAGCGAATTTGACATGAAGTGGTAAATCTAATACGGTCACTTAGTTAGAGGTAACTTTTGATACTTTTACTAATTTGACTTCTATCGAATTAAGTCGAAATTTTAACGAAGTTTGTCTAGTACCAAGTCAATGAGTCATAGCTGACTCATGATTGTCCTCACAAGTAATTGAAAGCTTTGTTTACTGCACTTTTTAATCTCAAGCCATTAAGTGCAATCGTTTATTTTTGAAGCGCTGACGCTGCCTATTGTGATTCGGACACTTTAGGAATGGTTTTGTGGCAAATCAGCGTATCCGTGGTTGCACTGATAACTGGAAAAGACGAGTGGTTACTGCTATAGGATGATATCAGAAATCGTAGTCTTGGATTAAATAATGAGCGCTCTGTGCTCAATTTAGTGCTTAATTTGTCAATATAAACTCAATTATTGACAAGTATTTAATTATATTAATGATCTGCCACTCATTAAAACTTTAAAGCTAGCTAGGTCATTATCAAAGGTGTGACTAGTTGTTCAGTAGTAACGGAGTAAGGTTTGAACGTCCCGCAAGTAGCCGTAATTATTGCGACCAAAAATAGACCCAATCTATTAAAACAACGTGCACTAAAATCGGTATTAAAACAGACCAGGTTACCGAACTTCCTTATTGTAGTAGACGACTCTTCAGAACAAACTCAGCAAAAAAATAGGTTAATTGTCGAATCCCTTCCATCGAGTGACTACCATATTCAATATTTGATAAATCAGCGAACGCATGGTGCTAGTGGATCGTGGAATACGGCAATAGATTACCTGAGCAGCCAGTATAGAAAGGGCCATGATTCGCTGTTTCTAGCATTTCTTGATGACGATGATGAATGGCATCCTAACTATTTAGAAAGCAGCTTAGTGGCAGCAAGCTCAAACCATTGCAATATGGTGGCTGCGGGATTCTACCGCTATGAAAGTACTGAACAGCGGCCTATCGAGTGCTTATCACCTAAGTCATTAAATGAAGATCTATTCTTACGGGGCAATCCGGGTATTCAAGGTTCTAACCTGTTCTTATCACTCGATACCATGCTGATGGTCGGCGGTTTTGATGAGCATCTACCAAGTTGCACTGATCGTGATTTGTGCATACGTCTCTGTGAATTAGAAGTGATTCGCTACCACAGCATAAATGAACCACTGTTAAATCATTATGCAGATAGTGATCGCCAACGGCTTAGCACACCAAACTCACCAGCTAAGAAAAAAGGTTTGGCAGCGTTTTGGCAGAAGTATCATGGGCGCATGAGTAACGCGCAGCGTGAAGCATTTCTTAATCGTGCGCAGAGCCTGTTTAACTGGAAACCAGAAGCATCATCGGAAATAGCATCAGAGCCGGCAATTCAAATTGCGTTAACACTTGGCATTGAGTTAGGAAGTATTTCGTTTAGTAAGTTAAGCCAAGCCATCGAGCGAATTCATCAAGTAGGCCAACAGCATCTAGTTGGCTTTAACCTAGTCTTAACGGCAACTCAAGATTTGGACTTGAACGAATTGAGCGCGTTTCTTGAATTTGTGAGGCAACAGGGAATTACTTGCTACAATTTATGCGCTCAACAAACTTGTATTGAAACGGCTACTGCTTTTGTAGCCAAAGAGAACATTGGCCATAGCGCATGGGTGTTAAGAGGTTGGCAGCCTCAAGGGCAACCATACTGTAAAAACGAAAATGTTATTTCAGCATTATTAACAGAGTTAGGTGCTCGTCAGCTGTGCGACGACAGCCTTAATGAGCTGTTAAAAAAGCAGCAAACAGAACTAGTTCAGGAAATAACACAGAGGCGTGCTGACGAAGCCCGTGCTCGTATCGATAAGCTATTTTGTATCGACACCGACGATCTACAACTGCTTGGTATTGGCTCTGAAGCCATTGTGATGACTGACGGTAAACGCGTTTTTAAGTGTATTGATTACTGGAAAACGCGTATACCTGCTGAGCAAATTAAGTTTTTACAACAGGACTGTTCACAATGGCGTTATCTGCCTGGTTTATATACCCTCGATGAAGTCATTGTCGATGGCAAAACCTTAGTACTCACTTACCCCTATGAGGTGAGCGCCCCTTACCAAGGTGGCCACTGCGAACAAGTAATTAACTTACTTCATAGTTGCAGTAAAGCGGGTATTGTATGTAATAACATTCATCCGAAAAACTTGATCAAAACCCAGAATGAAGTGAAGTTGATTGATTATGGTTCGGATATTCGGCCATGGAATGAGTTGGGTTTTGAACACATGGCGCGGCGCGCTTATCTAACTATTTATCATGCGGCTCATCCATGTCTTAAGTTCTTAATGCGTCAATCGCTGCATACCACAAAAATGCCGGAGATGGATGGCTATCAAGCGTTTCGCCAACGATTAACCGGTATTGACTGTAACTTGAAGCAAGCACAGCAAGTCAGGTTGCCCCTGGCTCCGCTAGCAGAGCTGCCAGCACCTTTTGCATTAACTATCGGTGTGATTACAGGTGATGCCCATAAATTATTACCATTGCTTAACAGCATTGCCGAACTTGCGCAGTGTGGTTTTTTATCTGAGGTAAGCACCATTGTTCTGTGCAACGGTTGCTCGGATAGCTCTTTGACAGCAGTTTTGGAGCATAGTAAGCGCCCACTCGGCAATGTGCGAATAATTACCGAAGCACAACAAGTAGAAGACTCCGAAAGTGGCTTATTTGGTTCAGGCTTAGCTAACCGCCAGAGGGGACTGGTGGGTATCGCACAAGCACGCAGTATGTTGCAAAAGTACGTTGGGTTAAAATGCGAAGCGAATCCGGATAGCATTGCTTGGATTCTTGATGATGACATGCGCCTAGATGCGCGTGCAAAGCAATATCTTCCTTGGCTACCAAAATTTAAACAAGAGGGTATTGATGTTGTGATTGGGCAATATGAAGGCTCCTCTCCCAATCCTCCATTAAATGGCCTACGTGGTCAGCTGGTAGACCTGCTGCATAACTTACGTTGGCTAGATACACTATCAAGCAATATTGAACTGCCTGACCGCAGCGACGAAAACACAATACTTCGAAATACGTACCCCGATTATTACTACGACTTATCGCGTAAACATTCGGCCCATGTTGAAGTTCCATTTTGGCTTGAACCCGCTTACAAAGGCGAAACTGTAGCGGAAGCCCGTGCACGTTTGTTTGCTTATGCGCCATTGTTAGTCACGGGCTTTCCGCTTACTCGTAGTATAATCCCGGCATGCTCTGCAGACCCACTGATGGAAATGAAAGACACGGTCAACCGTGGTGGCAATACGTTTGTACTAAATCCTAAGGCGTTAACACAAACACCTAACCTAATCCCTAAAATTAATGGCCGTGAAGCGCGCCGTTCAGATATGGTTTGGGCAATGGTCAATAAGCATCACCACAGGCTAAGTATTAAAAGTGCCCCCTTTCCTGTACAACACACCGGCCGCGTGAAAAACGAGAAAATTCTGGATTTGAAGAAGGTACAGGATGAGATTATGGGATCAGCACTGTATGCTGGTCTGCAAGAATTTTTGCTTACAAAAGAAGAGCATAATTTGGTTTTTACTCCTGCTGAAATTACCAACGTTTGGAAAGCTACTAGATTAGCACGCAACACTCGTCTTTCACGTTTAAAACATAGCTTTTATCGAATTAATGGCTTGGCACAAGCATTATCCAAGTTTCCAGAACTCACGGAGCTATGTGAATACCTTGCTCGCTCCTTTAACCCTGCCACGATTGCGAAACTAGAAGCTCAGGTTAAGCAAATGAACGAGCACCATATTTGTGAGTTTTTAAATCAAATAGTGCCGCAGAGTACTAGCTTTGCAAATGCACACCAGAAAACTGTTGAGACAATAGAATAAAAATGCCTTATAAAAATTACTGTGAACTACCTACACCACATGGCACATTCAGAATGTATGACACTGGCAACGAATTGCTACGAGTGGTCACCTTTGGCGATATTAATAAGCTAGGAAGTAAGCCAATGGTGCGATTGCATTCTTCATGCTTGGCTTCAGAAGTATTCGAAGCGCGCGACTGCGACTGCGCAGACCAATTGCGCGAAGCCATGAAATCCATGGCACACAACGGAAGCGGTATAATTTTTCATTTGCATCAAGAAGGGCGCGGTCAAGGCCTATCGAAGAAGATTCAAGCAGTATATAAAATGCAGGCTGAGGCACTAGATACAGCTGAATCATTCCAAGCTATGGGCTTAGAACAAGACATTCGCGACTATACGCCTGCTATCAAAGTGCTAAAAAAAATGGCAATAGAGCAAGTGCGTTTAGTGTCAAACAACCCGCGAAAACGACGTGCACTGGAACAAGCTGGTATTGCAGTAGAAGTTGTTAATACTCACCCCCTAGTACGCCCCGAAAATGCAGACTACTTACAGAGTAAGAATGACAAACTGGGGCACTGCCTGCCCTTGGGCCTTGAACATGATAATACCGGCCCAATCCACTTTTATCATTCCGACCAAACGTGGGGGGAGTTTTCCAACTTTTCGCAACATGCTGTTTATCTTCATGGCAAAATTTGGCGTACAACCGAGCACTTTTACCAAGCACAAAAATTTAGTGAACCCGTACTACAAGAGCGAGTTCGTTCTGCTGCGAGTCCGATGTTAGCTAAACAAATTGCTGATCAACTGGAATCACAGCACCTCCAAGCTAACTGGCACAACGTAAAAGAAAATGTTATGTGGCAAGCACTTGCAGCCAAGTTTACCCAGCACCCTGATCTCAAAGAGTTATTATTATCTACACAGCAACGTAACATAGCCGAACATACACGTAATGACAGCTACTGGGGCGACGCAGGGGATGGTACTGGATTAAACCGACTAGGCGAGTTGTTAGTGCAATTGCGCAGCCAGTTACGGGATAACAAAGAACCACAACTATGTGCGGAATAGCGTTACTCTATGGCGACACTGCGGAGCAAAGCATGTCTGCCACTCTAGCGCGGCTTTCTCATCGTGGGCCAGATGACCAGCACTGCTGGGTAAGCAATCAATTAGCTATAGGTTTTGTACGTTTGGCGATCAATGATGAAAGTATTGCTGGTCGTCAACCATACAAAGCTGGCGATTTGATTGGGGCATTTAATGGCGAAATCTACAATGCTGATGAACTTGTTAAACACCACAACTTAATGCTAAATAGCCAATGTGATACACATGTTATTGCACCGCTATTTACGAAATTTGGTAGCCAGGTACTGGCAGAGTTAGACGGATTTTACTCAGGCCTCATCTACCAACCTGGTACGCATACTCTTTACTTATTGCGCGACCATATGGGCAAAAAACCTCTATTTTATGGCCGCGATGGCAATAACCTATTTGTTGTAAGCGAACTTAAAGCGTTGCAAAACATTGAATGGTTCGAGCAAGTACCACTGGGCATTAGTCAGCTAGATTTAATCACAGGAAAATTAACACACATAGCAGTACATCAACCACCAGCCAACACTACGTCCAGTCTGGCTGTGGCGATGGAACAAGCGGTTATTAAGCGCTTGCCGAAACAGCCGTTTGGTGTTTTTCTGAGTGGTGGCTTGGATAGCTCTATTATTGCGACATTAGCTAATCAGCACCGCCAGGACATCACTTATTTTGTTCTTGGCGATCCTGATAGTTCTGATGTCGCGATGGTTAATAGACTCGTTAAGTACCTAGGGTTAAAACAAGTTCATTACATTCCATTGCCAACGGAGCAAGAGTTACCCCCATTGATTGCCAAAGTGCTTTACACAACTGAGAGCTACAATCCATCGATCATAAGTAACGGCTTGGCGACTTATTTATTAGCAGAGGCAGCACATAAGGAGGGGTTGAAGGTAGTACTAACTGGTGAGGGAGCAGACGAGCTCTTTGCTGGGTACCATGAGCAGCTATCAGAACAAGAATGGCAATCAATTCGTACAAACCTAATAACCGACATGCGCTTTACCGAGCTTCGTCGGCTAGATAAGTGCAGCATGGCGCATAGTATTGAAGTTCGATGTCCATTTTTAGATCGTGCGGTTAAGCATATAGCGGATACCTTGAAGCACAAAAAGTTCTATTTGGCTGGCCGTAACAAGGTGGCACTTAGGAATACCTTTGGGCATCTATTGCCTACCGAAATAGCTAATCGTAAAAAAACATCATTTGATGTAGGTAGTGGCATACGCAAGTTGGTGGTGACCTATTTATCTCGCAACGGAAATATGGAAATAGTCGAACTTAAGAAAATCTGGCAACAGGTATTTACTCACGATGCTGAAAATACTTATTTTTTTAGCTACCCTACGTTTGATGCCGTTATTGCAAAACGCGGGGAGACTCACAGGTGACAGTACAATTAGCCCAACAAATATTGCTCGATAAATTCAAGCAAGAACCATTTCATAACCTCTACCTACTCAATAATGTGCTACCCACCACAACGGCATATGGAGGTACTTGCTCAGACAAAACTCTGAGCTATTTAGAGGCAGCTAAAGCTGCAGGACTTGATGCACACTTGCACTCTGCTCGCATTGGCGGGCAAGAGATCCACCGGTTGGTAAGGCTTGAAATTGACAATCAGCGCTACTTTGCTGATATTGGCAATGGCTGGCCATCTATTCAACTGTTTCCAGCTGCAACCCCTATTGAGTATGAGTGCTACGGAATGCGCTATAGGACTGAAATAGAAAACGGTGTGATCAGGGTTTACCACCTCAAACGTGGTGTCGAAAAGCTACAAATGGAAATAGATATTGCAGCAAAACCTGAAGCCGAAATCCGCCAAGGTATAGCGAACCGCTTTTCGACCAACATAACCTACCCATTTAGCAACCAGTTGCGATTCTCAATGGTTGTTGGCCAGCGATTTTTATTTATTCGCGATAGACGGTTAGAGATATACAGTAGCAGCGGCTACGAAGAAGTACCTAACATCAGTATAAGTGATCTACTAAATGTGCTAACGAAATACTTTGACTATGATATTAAGTCTGTGATTCATAGAGATGGTTTCAATTTTCTTAGTTGAAGATCGAGCTTGTAATTCTGCTATTGAAACCTCTCTGACCTGCCCCAATAATTAATCCAACACTTCTTTAGTAATGCCAGTTACGTTACTGTTTAGCCCTGAACGTGTCAGTACTGCAAATTCAGAGGGACTTAGGTATCCAATTGATGAGTGCGGGCGACTTTCATTGTAGTCAATGCGCCAGTCACTGATCAGTTTACGAGCATGGCTCAAGTCTCTGAACAGATGCTCGTTTAAACACTCGTCCCTGAACTTGCTTGCCGTTAAAGCTTTCGATATAAGCATTCTGGGTTGGCTTACCAGCTTGTATCAGCTTCAGAATGACACCATGATCATAAGCCCATTGGTCGAGGGCTTTACCCGTAAACTCAGGCCCCTGATCTGTTCGAACAGCCTCAGGATAACCACGGAAAACAGCAATAGCCTCAAGTATGGCGACCACCTCATCTCCACAAATTCCTGATGCAACAGTAATATCCAGGCACTCTTGTTAAGTCGTCAACGATAGTGAGGCACTTTATCCTACGACCAGTACTGAGTGCATCCATAACGAAGTCCATTGACCAGGTATGGTTGGGCAGTGAGGGAAGTAAAAGTGGCTCTCGCCCGACACATAATGATTTCCTTCGCTTCCGTTTACAAGCGGTCAGTCCAGCCTCTCGGATAACCGGTAAACACGCTTATGGTTAACCTCTGTGTCCCTTCCCGCCGAAGAAGATGGTGAATACGGCGATATCCGAACTTTTTTTTCTCTAGTGCCAGTTCTTGTATACGAGCCGACAGCTCCATATCACTCTTTTTAGATTGAAGTTGGTATCTCATCGATGCGCGATTTATACCGACGAGCAGACAGGCTTTGCGCTCCGAAATCGTGGTAACTTCCTGCATTGCATGCACAGCCTTGCGCTTGTCTCCGACGGTCAATACTTTTGGTTAGGAGCCGCTTTTAAAGCATCAACATCAAGCATGGATTCCGCCAAGAGCTTCTTGAGCTTGGCATTCTCATCTTCCAATGCTTTCAAACGACGGGCATCGGAAACATCCATGCCCGCGTACTTTTTATGCCATAGGTAGAATGTGGCATCGGAAATATTGTGCTTGCGGCATAATTCTTTGACGGGCAGACCCGCTTCCGCTTTCTTGAGAATGGCAATGATCTGCTGTTCGTTGAATCGCTTCTTCATATTCACCTTCCTTCTTATAAGATGAACATTACTAAGTTTTAGTTGGATTAGAAAGCGGGGAGCAGGTCAGGTAAAAATACGTTCTTTTTCTAGGCCATGTCAGACGACGTCTGACAAACTGGTGGTTTCTATTGTATTGATATCATTAGATGAAGTATTGAACTCTAAGGTGTAAAATTCACTGTTCAGCGGGTTCGATTCCCGCTGCCCGCTCCAAGTTTCTTCTCTAAGTAAACTTCACATATCTACTTGAAATTAATGCGCTTAATGGCGTGTTTTGGCGTATCTAGCGTTATGCTGGTAATGACTGCAAATTTGCGCTGTGGCCAACTTGTGACCAGAATGGTGTCCACTGTGTGTTGTTTTCATGTGGAAAATGATTGGCTCAGTAAACACCGTTAGCCATTCACTCGACTAGTTATCAGCTAAATATGAGTAAAACTAACCATTCCCTTCTTGCTGAAACGCGAACCGTTCATCAACAGAAGCATTAAGGGAGTTTCACGAAGTATTGATTTTTTCTAATGTCAGTGTGAACCAACCTTAAGGTCATGGATTCTTGAGGGATTTTGTGTGAACGATTGTTAATTTTTAAATCATTTTGAATGAAAGCCAATAGTGGCGTTTTTGAGTTTCATTAAAATGAGAGAGCTTCCAGATTGCCCGACGGTTTAGCCGCGCGCAGGGTGCGTCGCGGCCAATACCAAATGACATCAGGCAAATTGCGATACTTTTTTGGGTACCAGCCACACTTCATCAGCCGGTTGAATCAAGTTGATGATTGGGTCGTGGCTGGCCAGTTCCACCTCCACCAATTGTTGTGGGGCCTGACTGTATGTTTCTAAACGTATGATGTTACCTAACGGAAGTTTACGAACGACGTTGACCGGCATCCCATGTTCTTGAGGTTTGGTATGTACGTTAAAGTCGTGTGGCCGGCAGTACAGCTTATTCAAGGCGTTTTCGTTTCTGGTGAAGGTGTATCCCCGGTCAGCGGCATAAATACGGTTTGATGAACCTACAAACTGGTACACAAATTCTGTTTTTGGTGCATGATAAATTTCTTCCGGCGTACCAATTTGCTCTATTTGTCCTTTGTTCATCACCACAATGTGATCGGCGACCTCCAGTGCTTCTTCCTGATCGTGGGTAACGAACAGGCTGGTAATGTGCAGCTCATCATGCAGTTGGCGCAACCACCTGCGTAATTCCTTACGCACTTTGGCATCCAGAGCACCAAAAGGCTCATCCAGCAGTAATACTTGCGGCTCAATCGCCAGTGCCCTTGCCAATGCCACGCGCTGACGCTGACCACCAGATAGCTGTGCAGGATAGCGATCGGCTAACCATTCCAGCTGCACAAGTTCGAGCAGTCGGTTGACTTTTTGCCTGATGGTTGTTTCATCAGGGCGGGTCGCTTTGGGTTTGGCGCGCAGACCGAAGGCAACATTTTCAAAAATGGTCATATGTCGGAACAGCGCATAATGTTGAAACACAAACCCAACCTGGCGCTGTCGAATGTCCAACCCGGAAACGTCACGCTTATGGATAGTAATGGTGCCAGCATCGGGACGTTCCAGACCGGCGATTACTCTTAATAAACTGGTTTTGCCACAACCGGAAGGGCCAAGCAATGCCACCAGCCCGCCACTGGGAAACTCGATGCTGACGTTGTTCAATGCGGTGAATTGACCAAAATGTTTGTACAGTCCTGAAACTTGAATGCTCATAAATTACTTCTCCCGGTGCTGGTTTCTTTGCAAAATTTCTTTGATGACAAGGGTGACGATCGCTAATAACGCGAGTAAGGAGGCACAGGCAAATGCAGCGGTGAACTGATATTCGTTGTAGACCACTTCAACATGCAGCGGCAGCGTGTTTGTTAAGCCGCGAATATGGCCGGAAACGACAGAAACCGCACCGAAATCCCCCATCGCACGTGCGTTACACAAAATGACGCCGTAAAGCAGGGCCCATTTGATGTTGGGTAACGTAATGCTGTAGAAAATCCGCCAGCCAGAAGCGCCTAATACTCTGGCGGCCTCTTCCTCATCGGTCCCTTGTGATTGCATTAATGGGATCAGTTCGCGGGCAATAAACGGGAAAGTGACGAAAACCGTTGCCAGGACAATACCAGGAACAGAAAACACAATCTGAATCCCCGCATTTGCTAGTGCATCGCCAAACCAGCCTTCACTGCCGAACAGCAGAATAAAGATCAGGCCGGCAATGACTGGGCTGACGGAAAATGGTAGATCAATCAATGTCATCAGCAGACGTTTACCTACAAATTCAAACTTGGTTACCGACCAAGCAGCAGCTAAACCAAATATCAGGTTTAAAGGCACTGCAATGGCAGCAACGAGCAGAGTCAGTTTGATGGCTGACAGCGCATCCGGTTCTGTGATTGAGGCCAGATAGACATGCCATCCGGAACGGAACGCTTCATATATCACCATCAAAAGGGGCAGAATGAGGGTGGTGGTCACAAACACCAACGCGATGGTCGTTAAAGTTGTTATTACCCAGTTCTGTTCGGTTGTTGCTGACGGGTGCACCGTCATCGTCGGTCTTGGCGAAATAAGAGATTGAGTCGTGTTCTGTGTCATGCCATGACTCCCTGATGTTTTTTATCTCGTCGTTCCAGCCAGCTTTGCAGACTGTTGATGACAAACAGCATCACCAGCGAAAAACTCAACATGGCACAGGCAATAGCTGTTGCGCCGGGGTAATCGAACTGTTCCAGTTTGGTGACGATAAGCAATGGGGTAATCTCGGAGACGAAGGGGAGATTACCGGCGATAAAAATGACCGAGCCATATTCACCCACTCCGCGGGCGAAGGCTAAGGCAAAGCCAGTCAGCAGCGAGGGAAATAAATGAGGAAGAATAACGTGGCGAACGGTATACCAACGATTAGCGCCTAATGCGGCCGCGGCTTCTTCCAGCTCCTGCTCAAAATCTTCCAAAATTGGCTGCACGGTTCTAACCACAAAGGGAAAACCGATGAAGATCAATGCCAGCGTGATCCCCAAAGGTGCGTAGGCAACTTTAATCCCCGCTTGGAGTAAAGGCGCACCGATTGGCCCATTGGGGCCATAAATCGCGACCAATGCAATGCCCGCGACAGCGGTCGGCAGGGCAAAAGGCAGATCAATCAGCGCATCAACAATGCGTTTCCCGCGGAAGGAGTAGCGGACTAATACCCATGCGACTAATGAGCCGAATAACAGGTTGATCAACGCAGCCACAAAAGCCGTGCCGAACGTCAGCTGATATGAAGCAACGACCTGCGGATGAGAGACCACGTCCCAGAATTGTGACCAGCTGAGTGTCATGGTTTTGCTGACCAGAGCGGCCATCGGGAGTAAAACAATCAGCCCCAGATAAAACAGGGTGTACCCCAGGCTCAGAGAAAGCCCGGGAATCACCGAATATTGCTTGAAACCGTTCATTTATTTCTGCCCTGGCTGATAAATTTCATCAAATATCCCACCATCACTGAAATGTGTTTTCTGTGCGTTTTGCCAACCTCCAAATTCGTCATCGATAGTGATGAGATGCACGTCAGGGAAACGGGTTAAATCGTGCTTATCAGCATATTGAGGGTTAACCGGACGGTAGAAATGTGCCGCTGCGAGCTTTTGTGCTTGCGGGCTGTACAGATATTCAAGGTAAGCTTGCGCTTCCTTAGCTACCCCATGTTGCTCGGCATTGCTATCGACAACGGTAACAGGAGGTTGGGCAAGAATACTGATTGACGGCACCACAATCTCAAAGTCACTGGCACCTTGCAGTTTTTCGGTCGTCAGCAGAGCTTCGTTTTCCCAGGTAAGCAGCACATCCCCAATACCGTTACGAACGAATGTATTGGTCGCCCCCCGTGCACCGGAGTCGAGAACTGGCGCTTGTCGGTATAGGTCACCGACAAATTGGCGGATTTTGGTTTCATCCCCTGCATACTGTTTTGCAGCGTATGCCCACGCTGCCAGGTAGTTCCATCGCGCGCCACCCGATGTTTTAGGGTTGGGAGTAACTACGGCGACGCCGGGTTTGATCAAATCATCCCAGTCCCGAATGTTTTTGGGATTGCCTTTACGGACCAGAAAAACAATCGTTGATGTGTAAGGCGCGCTGGCATGAGGTAGTTTGGCCTGCCAGTTTCGCGAGAAGGAATCTGTTCGCTCCTGAACGGCATTAATGTCGTAGGCCAGCGCAAGCGTCAGGATGTCGGCTTTCAGGCCGTCAATCACCGCACGAGCCTGTTTCCCTGAGCCACCGTGAGACTGGCGTATCTGCACATCTATCCCGGTTTTGGCTTTGTAATCCTGGCTGAAGCTCTGGTTAAACTCTCGATAAAATTCCCGGGTTGGGTCGTAAGACACATTCAACAGTGTTTTTGTTTCAGCCCAAAGTTGCCCGCTAAATCCGGTTAACGCAGCAAGTAAAGCAATTCCCACTACTTTTTTCATAACAATTCCTTCTTTTCTAATGATGTGGTGTCGACAATGTCGACACCACACATACAAAACAAGAAATATGCCAAAATTTAAGTTGTTGAAATACAATATAAAAAATGGTTTGGTTCTATAAGTGCTAAATTTTTATAACTAAAAAACAGTGAGATATCGTAGTTTTTCACTGAAAAAGGAGCGCAGTCGCGTGACTCTACTTAGTTGCTGTTGTCTCTGTAGTAGCAATGAGGTTATCTAGCAGGCTTTTGATTTTGGGATATGGACCGTGCCCGGATTCAATATTGATATGTCCCACGTAACCAGCGTTGTGGAATCGCACTCCCCACCGTACTGCGAGTTCATGGGCATCCGGATAAGCTAGCCAGGGATCGTTTTGGGAAGCCATGATCAGCCCTGTCACCCCAAGCGGAGAGCTTGGTAGACTATCTGAAATTGAAGGTGATGTTGGGTCGTGAGTGATATGTCCCTGTTCCGTGAAACGGTGAGGTGACGCGGGGGCAACAAGCAAAGCGGCATTCACCTGTCGCTTATGTTTTGCAATGACATGCGCAGCAGCAAGACAGCCAAAACTATGGGCCACGAGAGTGACAGGTTCGTTTTGTTGAACCAGATAGCGCTCAATTTCTTCGGACCAGGTTGAGAGTATAGGTTGATTGACGTTCACTGATTTCAATCTGTCACTATTCGGATAGTGCCCTTCAAGCCATGTTTGCCAGTGGCCTGCAGGGCTTCCTTTATATCCCGGGACGATAAGAATTTTACCTTTCATAAGCCGTATCCTGATAATGAGTTGAGCCTGTTAGCTATCAGAATGTGTGCCATTGATTGATTATCTCCAAGGGGTATTTTCAAGGTATTGAAATACAATCAAAATTTTACAACTCAAAAGCGTTCATATAACCATTTATTCAATAAAGTAATAAAAAATCATTTATAAATAACATTTATCCCTTTTAATCTAACTGAAAATCCATGAGTTTTGTTATAAAGGGAAATCATGATTGTCGGCCATGACAAGGGACTAAAACGTGCAATCCGTGAGGTCGATTTAGTTGCACAAACGGACTCTACGGCATTAATACTGGGTGAGACCGGGTCAGGTAAAGAGCTTATCGCCCGTTATATCCACCAACACTCTGCAAGGGTTCACAGCAGTTTTATTCGTGTTAACTGCGGTGCGATTCCGGCCGAATTAATTGATTCTGAGTTATTCGGTCATGAAAAAGGCAGTTTTACGGGGGCGGCATCTCAAAAGAAAGGCTGGTTTGAAAGAGCCACTGGCGGGACACTTTTTTTAGATGAAATCGGTGAGCTGAGCTTAGCAGCGCAAGTTCGTTTACTCAGGGTACTTCAGGAAGGCACGCTGACTCGTGTGGGTGGCGAGAGGGAGATTGACGTTGATGTCAGGATTGTGGCTGCAACGCATCGAAACTTAGAAGAGTCGGTTAAAGAGGGGCAGTTTCGTGAAGATCTCTGGTTTCGAATCAATGTATTTCCTATTCGGTTGCCATCATTGCGGGAAAGAGAAGAAGATATCGCCGATTTAACCGAACACTTTGCCCGAAAAGCCTCAGAAAAGCTCGGTTTACCGTTAGCGTTACCCACGGCGCAGCAAATCAATTACCTGAAAAAATACAATTGGCCCGGTAATGTCCGTGAGCTTCAGGTTATTGTCGAGAGGGCTGCAATACTGGGGCAGGGGAATTTTCTGGCGATTGAAGAGTCGTTGGTGCTTCCTCTGCCTTCACTGGACCGTGGCGCTTGCGCTGTACCTCAGGTTTACAGCCGAACTCAAGTTTCAACGGAATTTCTGACATTAAATGAAGCATTAAAACTGCATATAACGAAAGCGTTGGTTCATTGTCGTGGGCGTGTTGAAGGGCCATTTGGTGCCGCACAATTATTGGCTATTAACCCAAATACACTGCGTTCAAAAATTAAGGCGTTAGGCATTAATAAGGCAACGATACGGTAGTAAATCTATTCATAAACTCCGGTGTTGATGTGATTGATTAAATTCAGGGTATCTATCAACGGGATAAAAACACTTGGGTTTTAAATAAACGGCATACCATTAAACAGCTAAACAGCTAAACAGCTAAACAGTTAAACAGCTAAACAGTTAAACAGTTAAACAGTTAAACAGTTAAACAGTTAAACAGTTAAACAGTTAAACAGTTAAACAGTTAAACAGTTAAACAGTTAAACAGATAAACAGATAAACAGATAAACAGTTAAACAGATAAACAGATAAACAGATAAACAGATAAACAGATAAACAGATAAATAGATAAATAGCTCTGTGATCCCTTGGGTGCTTATCGGTGTTAAACAGAAGGGGGCGGAAATGGTTGCCCCCTAATAGCGATGTCGCGACTACATCACTGTATTTTCAGGCGTCGTTTCTGACTTTTAACCTGTTCTTGTTGTCTCGGTTGGTGATAACTTGCTGGTGGTCATCAACCATACCCGCTGTTTTAGCTAAGCGGTCATACAATAAAACATTGACGGTCGCGGCGAGGTTCATGCAGCCGTTGGTCGGTACGTACACAACATGCGTCGCTTTATCGACAACCTCTTGCGGCAAAGAGCCGTCTTCGGGGCCAAACAGATAGATGGCTTTTTCCGGGTGGGTAAACGAAGGCAGTGCGGTGGCACCGACAACCAGTTCTACACACACGATCTCTACGTCCTCATTAAGTCCGGCAGTGAGATCATCCATCTCAACTAACTCAATGCGTTCATGCGTTTTTTGTGTATCGGTTTGGAATTTTGCTGCGCGGTTGTAGCGCGTGCCGTTATAGCGCACTTGTGTGGCGTCATAACAGCCTGCGGCTCGCATCACGGCTCCAACGTTGGTTGGGCTTTTCGGGTTGTACAGTCCAATAATGACCGTTGACTGTGTTGTCATTGCTGTTGTGCTACTTATGGTTTTCTTTGGTTAGAGTCATAAACTCGCGAGTGACGGTATTATCGCTCTTTTTAACACAAAGACAAAAGAGCCTTTAACTAGGAAGCTTCCAGTTAAAGGCTCTTAAAAGGAGCGGATTAAGCCTGAAGGGTTCGGCTTTGCTGACTAAACTGCAATTAATAAGCGTCAATTAAGCGCTAGGTTACACACTAAAAAATCGGTCTACGTGTCTCACCAATTCGCTCGTGTCGATGGCTTTGCAGTTGTAGCCTGCTGGCTTAAACGTCAGTACGTCTTCAGCAGCGACCATCGCATTGATTACTGATTCTTCTACCGACTGAACTGCTGCCATGTAAAAGTCGTCAAACAGCTCGTCATTCACACACGTCATTGATGCGTAATTGCCGGATAGCTGAGGCAAATCTTGTGCGTTCGCCGTACTAAACGCCAGGAAGATATCGCCCGAGTTATTACCGCCAGGCGACCCATTTCGGCCGATACCAATTGCTGCACGTTTCGCCATCCGTTTCAGTTGGTGAGGCAACATAGGGGCGTCAGTGGCTAAGATGACGATAATGGATCCCATCTCTTTCTCTTCTGGCATCATCTCATCTGGCATGTATTTCCCGACAGGAACGCCAAGCACATTAAACCAAGGACGAATGCCGTGATTCGCTTGGACAAGCGCTGCGACGGTATAGCTATCATCACCGACGTTGACCACACGGGAAGACGTACCTGTCCCCCCCTTAAAGCCGTAAGCGATCATACCCGTTCCGCCACCGACGTTACCCTCAGCAATCGCACCGCCTGCGGCGTTTTCGATGGCGTCAACGGCATCTTGCTCGGTGACGTGCATGGCGTTGATATCATTAAGCACACCGTCATAAGTTTCAGCGACAACAGGCATCGCCCATAAATGATTGTTCGCCCACGCCTCTTTGTAGTGGTTCACCATCCACTTCACCGTGGCATGGTGAGTGATCCCGACACCGTGAGTATTGGTGATCATCAGTGGTCCGCAAAAATAGCCACCATCCTGAATCCAATGGGTGCCGGTCATTTCGCCGTTACCATTTAATGCATAGCTGCCCGACCAGACTGGCTGAGGAGTTTTTGAGTATCCGCGAGGCAATATAGCCGTTACGCCCGTTTGTACCGGCGAGTCAGGGTTAGGTTTGACCAAGGTTTTATAGCCAACAAGCACCCCAGGTACGTCAGTTATTCCGTTGTTCGCGCCAGTCACGCCAGGAAACGGGAGGCCTAGCTCTCTAGCTCTGAGTTTTTTAGTCATATCTCAACTCCATATCCTTATATTGAGCTTTTCTTAGATTTAAAGTAGATACCCGCATAAGCGATAACTAATGAGAACAGCAGCATTAGCGTCGCTATGGCATTGATTTCCGGTTTAATTCCTTTGCGGATCATGCTGAGTATGTACACAGGTAAAGTGGTCGAATCCGTACCACTGATAAAGTAAGTAATCACCACGTCATCAATCGAGATGATGAAGCTGAGTAAAGCGCCGCCAATCACACCTGGAAGGATTAAAGGCAGAGTCACGCGTTTGAATGTTTGCCATTCATTAGCACCGAGGTCGGCAGAAGCGCTTTCTAATAGCGGATCCATCCCAGCCAGTCGTGAACTCACAACGATAAATACGTAGCTTATCAAGAACGTACAATGACCGATGACGATTGTGGTTGAACCAAGAGTCAATCCAGAGCCAATGAAAAATATCAGCAGCGCAATGCCCAGAACGATATCAGGCATCACCATTGGTACATGCATGAGCATTTTTTAAAACGGTTGCAGCTTGAAGCGGAACCGCGCCAGTGCCAGCGCAACCATGGTGCCTAATACGGTGGAAATGAGGGTTGCACTACTTGCGACCACTAAGCTGTTTTTTAACGCACTCAGTAGTTGCCCTGTCGAATCAATATAGGTTTCCGGCATTTGCATGTCGGTTTCTAAGCCAAACATGATTCGGTACCAGTCCAAGCTTGCCCCTGCCCAGTTCATGAGGTTTACCGGGTTAGCGTTGAAGGAGTAAGCCACAATCAACAAGACTGGCGCATAAAGAAAGACAAAAAACAGCAGACTGTAAGTCGATAAAATCCGTTTCAACATCGAGTTCCCTTGCATACTATTTCCTTACTGATTTGCCGGAGAGCGATTAATTCGATAGAAAAACACACTTAATAACACCAACATAAACAGTGTGATGATCATCGATAACGCCGCACCAAATGGCCAGTTTCTCGCGTAAAGGAATTGCTGCTCAACCATATTGCCAATCATCAGAACCTTGGCGCCGCCAAACAATTCTGGAATCACAAAGTTGCCTAAGCTCGGAATGAACACCAATACGCTGCCAGCCATAATGCCGGGTAATGTCATTGGGAATATCACTTTGCGGAAGGTGGTAAACGGCGTTGCGCCGAGATCTTCTGATGCCTGAATCAGCCTCGTGTCTAACTTCTCAACACTTGAGTATATAGGCAGGAACATAAACGGTACAAAAATGTACACCATGCCAATGATCACGGCTGTCCCTGAGTACATAATGCTCAAAGGTGCGGAGATAACACCTGTCCACTCTAAAAATTGGTTAGCAAAACCGGAATCTCGCAGAATCAGGATCCATGCGTACAAGCGGACGATCATGCTGGAGAAGAAAGGCAGTGTTATCAATAAGATAAAAAGTGACTTCATCTTAGGTGATAAACGACTAATCCAGAACGCAACAGGGTAGCAAACCACTAGAGAGCAAATAACCGTTGCAACAGCTAAGCCGATTGAGCGAAGTAAGATCTCCAGATAAACAATGTCGAATTCTTCATCGATACCGTCAGCCCAGCCCAGAATTCGGCCATAGTTCCAGTGGTAAAAACTCCTTTCAACACCGCCATATAATCCCGGTGCCAAAAAGCTGTAAGTCAGCATGATCAGTACCGGGATGACGAAAAATACCCCCAGAAATAGCGAGGTGGGTGACAACATGATTAGCAGCGACAACTGCTCTCGGGAGAACCTCTTTGAGGATGGCTTCATGCGACCTCCCGCTCAGATTTCCTTTCAAGACTGATGATATGCGGGGCGCTAACCTGATAATAAAGTGTCACTTTATCACCCACGTGGTAACTACCGTCACTGCGACGAGCCAATGCGGTGACCGTCTGCCCGTTGACTAATTTGCCATGCAATTGGTAGTCGGCACCGACAAAAACCACTTCGTCGACGGTCATGTCAATACCATGGGTCAGCCCTTGATCCATCGCTGGTTTAAGAGAGAATTGCTCCGGTCTTAGCAGTAACTCAATGCTCTCGCCAACACGGTAATTATCCTCCTCGCAGAATACTTTTATCCCGTCGCAGTCAACGACCGCGACGTGATTTTCCACCAGTATTACCTTGCCATTAAACAAATTGCTTTCGCCGATAAATGTCGCGACGAATTTGTTTTTCGGGGTATGGTAGATCTCATCAGGCGTCCCCATCTGCTGCACCTTACCACCGTTAAGCACGACGATACGGTCTGACATGGTCAAGGCTTCTTCTTGATCGTGTGTCACGAAAACAAAGCAGATACCGAGTTCGGTCTGTAAACGCTTAAGCTCCAGCTGCATCTTCAGACGCAGGTTCTTATCCAACGCAGATAACGGTTCATCGAGTAACAAAAGTTTAGGGCGATTGATAATGGCGCGCGCCAGCGCAACACGTTGTTGCTGACCGCCTGAAAGCTGGGAAGGGATACGCTTTTCAGTACCGCTAAGACCAACCATTTCCAACGCTTCTTTTACGCGCTGGTTACGTTCTTCTTTATTAACTTTAGCGACATCCAATCCGTAGCCGACATTGTCTTCAATGGCCATATGCGGAAATAACGCGTAAGACTGAAATACGGTGTTCACCGGGCGTTTGTGAGCAGGGAGTGCGACGATAGACTCGTTATCAATTAAAACATCTCCTTCGTCTAGGTTTTCAAAACCCGCGATGATTTTCAGTAGTGTGGTCTTGCCACACCCTGAGGGGCCCAACAGCGTGATGAACTCTTTTTTGGCGATGGAAATATCAACGCCATCAAGCGCTTTTATTACACTGCCTTCCGGTGTTGTAAACTGACGGAAACCACGGCATATGCGGATGTATGCTTCGGATAGAGAATCTGGCATCTAAGTCACCATTTAAAATAGTTGAGTACGGGCTTAGGCTGTAAGCCCGTATTTATCGATCAATTAGTGAGTGCGGATCTTGGTCCAGACGCGGTCATACAGCTTGATGTCTTTGCCTAAATCAGCAAAGAGTTGCAGCTTTGCACGCACTTCAGGTGATGGGTTAATGCTTGGGTTATCACGAATGTGTTCCGGCAGAAGCGCAATCGCATCTTTGTTGGCCGTGCCGTTCATTTGCTGCCGAGTATTCAGCGCCGCAATTTCAGGCTGAGTGAAGAACTCTAAGAACTTTTTCGCATTGCTCTTGTTTGGCGCCGATTGAAGCACGCACATGTTTTCTTGATACATGGTGGCGCCTTCTTTAGGAATCACATAGCCCAGGTCGTCCGGTGTTTGGTTTACGTAATGCATCGCCCCGACATACCATTGAGCGGCGGCAATATCACCGGACTGTACCAGAGGGGCACTGTCATACGTGAATGA
Source organism: Photobacterium sp. GSS17 (assembly GCF_028621875.1). Taxonomy (NCBI): domain Bacteria; kingdom Pseudomonadati; phylum Pseudomonadota; class Gammaproteobacteria; order Vibrionales; family Vibrionaceae; genus Photobacterium; species Photobacterium sp. GSS17. The sequence goes on from NZ_CP117518.1 coordinate 290,826, forward strand.
TGAGACATAAGGTTTTTGTTTGATAATGAATTCTTGCGCCTTCTTCAAATCATCACGATCTGTTGAGTTCACGCTCTTGCCATGTTCGATCAACCCAACGCCGATAACTTCACGCATGTCATCCAGCATCGCAATTTTCTTGCCGTCTTTAGGTAGGTTAAAGAACTCTTCCCATGAATTAATAGAACCAACCAGTTTCTTGTTATAAAGAATACCGACGGTTCCCCACGCATACGGCAGGCAGTATTCACCGTTGGGATCGGATTTTGCGTTTAAGAAGCGGGTATCGATATGTGAGAATCCGGCGTATTGGTTGATATCCGTTTTCTCCAGCAGATTTAGCTGAGCCATGATGTCTTGCATATGCACGGAAGGAAAAACAACGTCGTACCCCGTTGCCCCTGCTTGCAATTTTGCCAACATTTCTTCGTTTGACGTATAGGCATCAACACTGACGGCGATCCCTGTTTGTTTTGTGAACGTTTCGAGAACGGCCGGGTTGATATAATCCCCCCAGTTGTAAAGCTTAAGTACTTCAGCAGAAACTGCTTGTTGAGAGATCCCTATTCCCGTGATTGTTATTGCCGTTGCCAATGTTTTTCGATTTATAAAGCGGGTGTAACTGTTAACATTCAATGCCTTCATGTATCCACCTTCCATGTGTTCAAAACAAACTGTTTAAAACTCTTCTGATTCACAAAATCATCGCTCTCGATTTCGTTAACAATTCTTTTACAATGGCATGTTTGTTTCAATATCATGATATGTTATTCATGTAACATATTAATAAGCACGGTATAGGGGGCACATTAACCTGATGATGTTCCGGGAAGGTGCACCTGAACACAAGGAGGTGTCATGGTTCATACGTTTAGTAACCCGCCAGATGCGGTCACGTCAGCAACAGCACAAAAGCTGAAGTCACTGATCCCAAAGCTCTCGGTGTCGGAGGCCAGAGTGGCACAATATATTTTGCTCAATCTGGCGCAGATAAGTTTTGAAACCGGCGCTTCGATTGCTGAAAAAGCCGCTGTCAGCCAGATAACCGTGAGCCGTTTTTTAAAAAAAGCCGGATATCACGGTATTGCGTCTTTAAAAGAAGAAGTGAAAAAAGAGCTGATAGAGAGAAAGTACAGCAGTGATGCCGATGTTTCGATTGATAGCTTTTACCAAGAGCATATGAAGAATGACATGCAGGCATTAATGCGTCTTTATGAGTTTTTTGGTTCCGAAACCTGGGATGGCATTGTCGGTTGTGTGAGCGCTGCCCAAAAAGTATATGTGACGGGTTTCCAGTCAATCAGAGGGACGGCTGAAGACGTTACTCGCAGGCTTTCTTTTGCGCGCGACAACGTACAATTTATTTCAGCTCACGATGGGATGTTAGCTGAATGGCTATGGATGGAAACACAATCTGAGAACCGGACAGGCTACGATGCTCTGGTGGTGTTGGATATTGTCCCTTACGCCGCAGAGACAAAGCGGATGTGCGAAGAAGCCAAGAAACGTGGTATTCAGATTGTCATCATCACCGACGAGTTTTGTTACTGGGCCGAAGAATATACATCCCATGTCTGTCATACCAAGTCAAAAGCGGGGTTGTTTCTGGAATCCACCTGGGGGATCGTGATGGCGGCCAACATGCTGGTGCACAGAATCGCTCAACAAAACCCTCATAGCGAACAACGAGTCAAACGTTGGCACAGCCTTTCTAAAAGTATGAGCCTCTTCTGAGTGAGGCTCAGTTAGTACGTCATAACTAAACGCACTTCCCCCAGCGCCAACGCTGGGAGAAGTGTGAATAGCCAAGGATACAAACGCTATTTATTACTAGGGAAAGCAAATTGCGCGGTTTCGTTAGATTGTGGCTTTGGCCATTTTTGAGTAATGGATTTACGGCGCGTGTAAAAACGTACACCGTCAGGGCCATAGGCATGCAGATCGCCAAACAACGAACGTTTCCAGCCGCCAAAGCTATGGTAAGCAACAGGCACCGGAAGCGGCACATTAACGCCTACCATGCCAGCTTCCACTTCATCACAGAAGATCTCTGCCGTTTCACCATCGCGTGTAAATATACAGGTCCCGTTTCCAAATTCGTGTTCGTTAATGAGCTGAATACCTTCTTCAAGGGACTTCACGCGAACCACACACAGCACAGGGCCAAAAATTTCATCGGTGTAAATCTTCATATCGGGCGTCACTTTATCGAACAAGCTGCCACCAATGAAGTAGCCGGTAGAGAAGTCAGGGACCGACAGGCCTCGGCCATCCACGACTAGTTCAGCGCCTGCCTCAACACCGCCTGCGATATAACCAGAGATTTTCGCCAGATGCTCTTTGGCAATCACTGGACCCATATCAACAGAATCTTGTGTATAAGCACCGACCCGCAGTTCTTGAATCAAAGGCGTCAGTTCCTTCACCAGATTATCTGCTACTTCATCACCCACGCAGACGGCAACAGAAATCGCCATGCAGCGCTCACCACACGAACCAAATGCCGCACCCATGAGGGCATTGACGGTACTCGAGACTTCTGCATCCGGCATGATGATCGCGTGGTTTTTAGCCCCGCCAAGTGCCTGAACACGCTTGCCGCGTTTGGTGCCTTCAGAGTAAATGTATTCAGCAACAGGGGTTGAGCCAACGAAGCTCATCGCTTTTACTTCTGGTGCCTCGATTAAAGCATCGACGACCTCTTTTCCACCATTAACCAGATTCAACACGCCACTTGGCAGCCCTGCTTTATGTAATAGTTCAACAATGAACAGGGTTGACGCTGGCACCTTCTCTGACGGCTTAAGAATGAAACAGTTACCGCAAACAATCGCCAGTGGGTACATCCAAAGCGGGACCATCGCCGGGAAGTTAAATGGCGTGATACCGGCAACAATACCGACAGGCTTGTGGTCACTCCACGCGTTAATACCCGGCCCGGTTCCTCTAGTGTATTCGCCTTTTAGCAGCTCTGGTGCGCCACAGGCGTATTCAACATTCTCAATCCCACGCTGAAGCTCACCCAGCGAATCTTCGATTGTCTTACCGTGTTCTTCACTGATCAAACGCGCGATTTGGTCTTGGTTTTCTTCCAATAGCTGCTTGAATGCAAACATGACTCGCGCTCTTTTCAGCGGTGGCGTTTTGCTCCATGCCGGGTAGGCACGCTTCGCCGCTTCTACCGCCTGCTGAACTGTTTCTGTCGTACCCATTTCAACCTGGCGAATTGACTCGCCCGTCGCAGGGTTATAAACATCGATGGTTGTGCCTGAGTGGGAAACTGTCTCTCCGGCAATAAAATGCGAAATAACGTCCATGATCTGACTTCCTTTGCTTAATTTTTAATTTAGTTGATTCAATGTTTCGTAAACCGCGTCAAATAAACGCTCAAGGTCATCGGCTTTAGCATTAAACGTCGGACCAAATTGAATCGTGTCGCCGCCTGAGCGAACATAAAATCCTTTTTCCCACAGCGACAATGTACATTCGAACGGTCGAACTGTTGGATCATTGTCTCTTGGGGCAATCTGAATTGCGCCGGCGAGGCCACAGTTTCGGATGTCGATAACATGGTTCGCGCCTTGAATGGCGTGCAACTTGTTTTCGAAAATAGGCGCAAGTTCACGCGACTGCTGAATTAGTGCGTCTTTTTCTAACAGATCCAATGTGGCTAAACCTGCGGCACACGCGACCGGATGGGAGGAGTAGGTGTAACCATGTGCAAATTCAATCATGTGAGGCGGTAAATCCTGCTCCATAAAGGCCTGGTAGATTTCATGGGATGTGATCACTGCGCCCATCGGGATTGCGCCGTTGGTCAGCTGCTTGGCTGTGTTCATGATATCCGGCGTCACGCCAAAGTACTCAGCACCACTCCAGCAACCCATTCGCCCGTAGGCGGTAATGACTTCATCAAAGATCAGCAGGATGTCATGCTGGTCACAAATTTCACGCAGACGTTGTAGGTAACCTGTCGGCGGTACAATTACGCCTGCTGAGCCTGACATGGGTTCAACAATAATGGCTGCGATATTGGATGCGTCATGCAGTTCAATGAGTTTCAAAAACTCATTAGCAAGTTCTACACCACCGGTGTCCGCACAGCCTTTTGTGAAGGCTAAATCAGGCTGCAATGTGTGGGGAATATGATCAGCATCGACTAACTGGCCGAAGGTTTTTCTGTTACCGCCGATACCGCCCAAGCTGGTGCCACCAAAGTTAACGCCATGGTAACCACGCGCCCGGCCGATGAGTTTAGTTTTCGATGCTTTGCCTTTTACACGCCAATAGGCTCTGGCCAGTTTTAATGACGTATCAGCGCATTCCGAGCCTGAACCGGTGAACAGTACATGGTCTAATCCCTCAGGCATTTTCTCGACGATTTTCTCTGCCAGCTTAAAGGAAAGCTCATGGCCAAATTGGAACGCAGGTGAGTAATCCAGTGTGCCCATTTGTTCATAGACCGCCTTTTGAATTTCTTGGCGACCGTGTCCGGCACCACATGTCCATAATCCAGATAGCGAGTCGTAAATATCCCGGCCACTTGCATCTTTCAGCCAAGACCCTTGGGCTTGAGTGATGATGCGTGGGGTTTGGTGAAAGCTGCGATTGGAAGTGAAGGCCATCCAATGAGCAGAAAGATCTGTCTCTAGTCCATCTTGTGCAAATTTATATTTACTCATCGTTATGTCGTCCTTGTATTGACTGGACTTATTTTTATCACATGAGTATGTTTAGAAAATTGTAAATCTACTGTACGTTGGTTATGGAAAAACTCAACAATAGAAGAAAAAGCATCATTAACCAGATCACCGACTTTGACATCAAATTGATCCGCCTTTTTAAAACGGTGGTTGAGTGTGGCAGCTATACCGCAGCAGAACCTGTTCTCGGTATTACTAAGTCGGCGATATCGCTACAAATGAGTGACCTTGAGAAACGCTTGAACATGAAGCTGTGTCATCGAGGCAGAGGGGGCATTACTCTGACCGACGAAGGCGAAGCGGTACTGGAGTCTGCCGACATCCTCCTTGCTTCGATTGAACAGTTCCGAAATGACGTTAACCAAATCAATAATGAACTGCGTGGTGAACTCAATATCGCACTGGTTAACAATCTGGTGACCCAGCCTCATATGAAAATCACCCGCGCGCTCAAGCACATCCGCAAGATGAGTGAAAAAATCAACATCAACATCACGATGTCGATGCCGGCAGATATAGAAAAAGGGTTAATCGATGGCCGGTTTCATGTGGGCGCATTCCCGACCAATAACAAAAGTAACAACTTTGACTACCGAGCCTTGTATAGCGAAAACTATTTCCTGTACTGCAGCCATGAGCATCCTTTTTTTTCTGAAAGCGATCAGGAAATTGAACGCCTTAAGCACACCAATGCAGTGATAACGCGACACAGAATGTCTCCAGAAGTCAGCGATCTGTATCAGCAGTTAAAATGCACGGCCACGGCGTCTGACCATGAAGGCATCGCATTTCTCATATTAACAGGCACTTATATTGGCTTTCTTCCGCAACACTATGCTGACTATTGGTGTGCGAAAGGGCAAATGCGTCCCTTGTTTCCTGAGGTTTTTAACTTCAGTTCTGATATTTCACTGGTTACCAAAAGCGGATTAAAGCACAACCAAATCATCAATAAGTTCATAGAACTCATTGAGTAATAAAGAATAATAGTGAGAAACAGAGGGAATGTTTTTAATGAATAACGTCTAGAGGCGTGGCGCGTGTGCTGAATGTCTGAGAAGTTCTGTACCAGCCATGACCAGCACAAACGTTAACTGTCGCCTGTCACCTACTGGCAAAGCAATACTTTCTGTCATTGTATCTGAATTCTTCCATACAAAGCTTTGCATATGCCTCTTGGCATCTAAAGCTTTTAATATGAATCGCTACACTTATTTCACTTCCAAACATCCCCAAAATACTGCCACAAAAATCACACTGGAAACATTTTTATAACAAAAGTGATACATCTTTGTTGTTTTTTGAAATGATGCGAATTACTTTTGTTTTAGGCTGAATGATAATTTTTCTTCTTATGATGCCTTTGTGTACAGGGAGTGCATGGTTTTTAAGAATCATGCTGAAGTCGTTAAATCGGATTCATATGGGATGAAGTAATGCGAAATTTTTCTATGACAATAAATGGTGAACAGGTTTCTGCTACAGAATCATTGTCTGTGATTAATCCTGCAACAGAAGAGGCATTTGCACGTTGTGCACTGGGCAGTCGGGAACATGTTGAGCTGGCCGTACAGGCGGCATCTCGCGCGTTTAAGCCGTGGAGTGCTCTGGAAGATAGCGTTCGCGTGGATAAAATTAATGCGCTTGCATCGCTGCTTGAAGCAAACATGGCGGAATTGACACAGCTGGTGACTCAGGAAACGGGTAAACCTGTTAATGGATTGAATGGAATTGGGTCCATCATGGAAGTCGGAGCGTCTGTCGCCTGGACGCAATATACCGGCAGTTTGTCTCTTGGCAATGAAATCATTGAAGATTCTGAAATTGCTAAAGTCGAAGTCGTTCGCCAGCCATTAGGCGTTGTAGCATCGATTACACCTTGGAACTGGCCGTTGATGATTGCTATCTGGCATGTCATTCCTGCATTGCGAGCCGGTAATACCGTGGTGATGAAGCCTTCACCCCTGACGCCAATTGCGACGCTGCGCTTTGTTGAACTGGCAAACTCCATTCTTCCTCCAGGCGTACTAAACGTCATTACTGGTGATGCCGACGTGGGTGAGACACTGGTGACGCATCCTGGTGTCAGCAAAATTGTGTTCACTGGCTCAACCCAAACGGGTAAGCACATCATGCAGTCGGCATCAGCCAGTCTAAAGCGCCTGACACTTGAACTCGGCGGCAATGACGCAGGTATTGTTTTCCCTGATGCGAAGGTCGAGAACATTGCCGAGAAGCTGTTCACTGCGGCTTTTCATAATAATGGCCAGACCTGTGCCTGTTTGAAGCGCTTATATGTGCATGAAAGCCTTTTCGATGACGTTTGTATAGCGCTTACCAAAATGGCACAGGCAGTGAAAGTAGGCGATGGAATGCTTGATGAGACTCAGTTGGGTCCACTTCAAAATGAAGTTCAATTCAATAAAGTCTGTCAGCTAGTTCAGGAATCCGTTGAGAATGGCGCGACGGTTCTTGCAGGCGGGAAGCCAATCGAAGGGAAAGGCTACTTCTTTGAGCCAACCATTCTTATCGATGTACATAACGGGATGCCAATTGTTGATGAAGAACAGTTTGGTCCTGTACTGCCCATCATCAAATATTCAGATATTGAACAGGCGATTCAGTTTGCCAATGCCTCTCCGTATGGGCTTGGCGCATCACTTTGGACCAGTGATGTGGAGCAGGCTCAACGTGTTGCTCAAGACATTGAAAGTGGTTCCGTTTGGATTAATGACCATGGTGCGATTCAGCCGAATGCGCCATTCGGTGGCGTTAAACAGTCAGGTTTAGGCGTGGAATTTGGTGAGTATGGGTTGCATGAATATGTTTCTTTGAAAACCGTCAAAGTGTGTAAAGCATAATTTTATTCAGGGAAGAATGAAATGAACCAAAGTAATTTACTGAAATGGAGTTTATGTCTTCTTGGGGCACTGCAACTTGCAGCGTGTAGCAGTAACCAAGAAGTCAGTGCTGGTAGTGACGAAAGTTCGGCTACCCAGCAGGCCACTCACCAAGTCACACAACCGGTCACGCCAAATAGCTCCCTGCCTAGCTTACCGATCGAAACGGTCGGTAAAGTAGAAAGGCTGCCAAAAGCCTTTCCGGAGAGCTGGATCTATGTCGACGAAACCAGTTTTTCGAGTATGTTTGGCGGCAAAATGATTTTGATGGATGCCCTTGAGCCAACGCATAGTAAGCGTATTAAAGGGATGGTCGATAAAAGTCTGATTGGTAACTTTCTCACGACACAGAAAAGAAATGAATTCTACGTGGTGGAAAGTTTCCATGAAAGAGGAAGTCGGGGAAAGAAGACAGACTGGTTAGTTATTTACAATAAAGAGACATTGGCACCGGTGAAAGAAGTGCAATTAACGAAGACGCGTCTGATGGCTCTACCCAGAAGACACGCGATGGCAATGTCGCCTGATGAGCGTTTTCTTTATATCGCAAACTTCAGCCCGGCGGCATCTTTTACCGTCTATGACTTAGAACTGCGCAAAATTGTCGGCTCTATTGATACACCAGGGTGCGTGCTGACTTTTGCTACGGGGCAACGCAGCATTACCTCGCTATGTAGTAATGGCGCATTATTAACAACGGTTTTGAATAAAGACGGCAGTAAACAGCGACAAGAGTTTGTGGCCCCGTTTTTTGACACCGACAAAACGCCTATTTTTGAAAGACCCGCCATTATTGATGGCATCGCTTATTTCCCTGGTTTTAAAGGTGAAGTCCATGAAGTGGACTTATCGGGTGAAGTGGCTCGATACCGAGGAAAGTGGAATCTGGTAACAGAGCAGGGCACCAATTGGCGTCCGGGCGGGTTGGCATTAACCGACTCAGATGACCAGGGCTTGTTTTACGTGATCATGAATCCGGAAGGATTTGACGGTTCTCAAACCCACGGCGGTTCACAAATTTGGGTGTTCGATGTGAATACCAAAGCGCGTATCAGAACGATAGATGCACCTAATTGGGCGGTATCGATGTCAGTTACCCGCGGTGAAAATCCAGCTCTTGTTGTGACGAACGGTGAGATGAATCTTGATGTTATTGACTCCAAAACGGGCGCACTAATCCAAACGCTGTCTGATTTTGGGAATATCACACCGCTCGTTGTGCATAAGGCGTATTAACCATGATTGAAAAAGTGTTATCAGATAGCAGTGCGCTCTTTTTATTTTGGTTGTTTGCCAGTGCGGGCTTCGGAAAATTAAAACCAGAAAATCGACAATATTATTCTTCACTGATATCCGATTATTTTGGCGCAGTGGGTGAGAAGTTTGGTTTCATTGTTTTATTGGTTGGTAGCCTGGAAATAGTATCCGGATTTCTGATGCTATCGCCAGCTACTCGACATATCGGTACGGCTTTCATCTTGATTCTGTTAGCTGCCTATCTGTCATTAATGATTTATCAGATATACCAAGGGAAAGTTAATCAGGATTGTGGTTGTGCAGGACCACATTCCAATATCAAGGTAGGCATTGAAACCATAACAAGGAACGTTGTGTTATGTGGCATAGCGGCGTTATGTGCTTTACCGGCTGTCGGTGATTTTTATTTAACCTTTGGTTTGTCACTCTGCTTATCACTATTTATGGCGCTGACTTATCTGAGTGCTGAAAAAACAATTTCTAACTTACAAAAATCGAAATTATTACAGGGAAGATAAAATGGACATTATGGATATTTCAATGGTGTTGTTGTGGATTGTTGTTATTGCACAATCTCTGATCATCTACGCATTATTACGTCAGGTGGGTATTTTGTTTGAGCGTGTTGCACCTGCCGGGGCACTGGCAATGAATCAAAAACTCGAAGTCGGCCAAAAAGCGCCGGAGATGTCATTGCAAACCATCAACAAAAAACTGATTAACATCGGTGGCAGTCAGAGCGGAAAGTCCCAGTTGGTTTTCTTTTTATCGCCAGATTGCCCTGTCTGTAAAACATTGCTTCCGGCACTGAAGTCGGCGTCTAAGCATGAGTCTGAATGGCTTGATGTGGTACTGGCAAGTGACGGTGACAAAGTAGACCATCAGTCGTTCATTGATAGGTCTCAGCTCAGCGCATTTCCTTACGTGGTATCAGAACTGCTGGGGAAAAGTTTTGGGGTTTCAAAACTGCCATATGCCGTACTTCTTGACGAAAAAGGGATGATTGCGTCGATGGGTATCATTAATTCCCGAGAGCACTTAGACAGCTTATTTGAAGCAAAAGAACGCCGCGTTGCTTCAATTCAGGACTATATGCAAGGAAAAACGACTGAGAACCAATTTGTGGAGGTGAAATAATGCGTTTCTTTGACAAGTTTTTTGAAAAGTCTGCTCGTAGTGCTGCTCAAACCAGCTCCCGTCGTGGTGCAATGAAAAAGCTGGGAGGAATGCTGGTCGGTGGGGCAGCCATTCCATTGCTTCCTGTCGCCCGGGCGGCTGAAAAGCCGTCAGCACCCACCGAAATCGGGGACCCTTCATCCTGTGATTACTGGCGATATTGCGCCATTGATGGTTTCTTGTGTGACTGCTGTGGTGGATCAGCTAACTCATGTCCTCCCGGCACGGAAATGTCGCCGATCACCTGGATTGGTACCTGCCGTAACCCGGTAGATGGGAGAAATTATGTCATTTCCTACAATGACTGCTGCGGAAAATCACAGTGTGGAACGTGTTTATGTCAGCGTGATCAGGGGGATCGCCCGTTGTACCGCTCTGATAAGTCGAATGACGTGAACTGGTGTTTAGGTGCAAGTAGCTCTGTCTACCACTGCTCAACAGCAATAGTAGTAGGGATGGCTTTCGAATAATGAAGCACATAGTGACAAAGATCTGTGTATTGGCAGCACTTTTCTCAGTAAGCCATCAGTCGATGGCAAGCTCGGGTTTGTCTCCCAACGCGTTACCTAAAATTCGGTTTCAATATCAGATGTTTTGTCAGGGGTGCCATGTTGGTGATGGTCGTGGCGGCAAGGATGTGCCTGACATGCGAAATCATATTGGGACATTTTTATCGATTCCGGATGGCCGTCGCTACCTTATCCAGGTTCCTGGCTCAGCTAATGCCGCGATTGGTGATGCAGATTTGGCGAATCTTATGAATTGGATTGTCACCGAGTTCGGGGGAAGCAGCACTCCGGATGATTTTATCCCCTACACCGGTGAAGAGGTGGGTGAGTTGCGAAAGTCCCCATTAACCGAAGTGGTTGATTACCGAAAAATGTTGCTCCAAAAAATTGCGCTGAACAATGGGAATGTGACGGAAGAGAGGGAATAAATGAATTTTTTACAGCGGAAGTGGCCATTGTTTTTGTTGGGCGGGGTAGTGATTAATTTTAGCGTTGTGGGCTTGGCGTCTGCACAGTTAAAAGCACTGGAGACATGTGAAAGCTGTCATGGTGAAAATGTTGTCACTCAGGTGACGACCTATCCAATTTTGCATGGTCAAAAGCAAGGCTACCTTGAGAATCAACTGATCGCCTTTCGTGACGGAAGCCGAACAAACGAGGTGATGTCGGGAATAGTAAAAAATCTGAGTGATCATGAAATTCAAGCGTTAGCGGAGCATTACTCGGAGCAAAAATTTGTAAAAGCTGGGAAGGTGGCATCAGACAGACGCGGTGCTGACGTCAGGGCGCGTTGCGTTTCTTGCCATGGGTTGTCAGGCAATACCGTCAATACAGAATGGCCAAACTTACAGGGTCAGAACAGCGGTTATATTCTTAATCAGCTGAACAGCTTTGCAAACGGGGAGCGTAAGTCTGTCATTATGGAGCAGATAGCAAACGAGTTAACACCTGAGCAAAGAAAGTTAGTCGCTGTTTACTATGATCAGCAAAGCAGAACTGAGTAATCATTCTTTCTCATCGAAACAGCTGTCAGGACATGAGTGGTCCTAGACTATTCATGCGGTTCATAGGCATCCCATAGATTACAGGAATGGGTCATATGGGTGCCTATGACCGATAATGTTTACCCCTCTGTATAAACTGACATTCATACACAGCCAACACGGATTGAAATGAAAGCAGCATAACTTTTTTATTAAAAATGCTTGTACAGATTCTCCTGCCGAATAAAGGCGTCTTTCCTCAAAGCGCCACAAAACTTGTCTCTTTCTAAATCAAGCCCTGAACATTGAGCATTGAGCACTGACAAACAGAGGACGCTCCTGTCTTGCCATAACAACTCATGGGGCGGGAGAGCTGATTGCACAGACACAGATTAAAGTGGAGCTTTTTCATTCAGCATCCATACTCAAAACCATATCGAGTATTACTTGGTTCATCGTGTAAGGAGAAATCCCATGAAATTAGATGTGATGAGCAAACGTTTCTTGTGGTTGCTGCAATGTCTGATGCTACTTTTCGTCGGAAGTGTAATGGCTGCTGATGATATCCGTACCGAACGGGTACAGTTCAAGAAGGGTGAAAGCAGTGCCGTGGTTGAAGGCAAAATCAAAGGCTATGAAATTGTTGATTATGTCTTGGGTGCCAAAGCTGGCCAGAGCATGAATGTGAGCATGGCCACGAAGCATACCGCGACGTACTTCAACATCATGGCACCGGGTGAGAATGAAGTGGCGATGTTTGTTGGCTCCACCAGTGGTAATCAGTATGAAGGTACGCTACCGGCATCCGGTGATTACAAAATACGTGTTTATATGATGCGCTCGGCAGCTCGGCGTGATGAGGTCGCGGATTACCGACTGGAGATGATTATCAGCGGTAATTGATAGAATTTTTTGTGAACTTTTTATGACAGTTGCTTGGGGAGATTGACGGCAGATTGGGTAATCGTAATATATGCGGATATTCATATATAAGGCTTGTAACAAGCCCATTGCGTAAGGAACCGTACGATGACCCATCCAACATGGGAACTGCCTGTCAATCAACTTGCTGATAACCAAGAGGAAAAGGGCGCACTTGTTTTAACGCCTTGTCCGGGAACGAAAGGTGTTTCTCTGATAGATACGCTTACGCAGTTTGCATCTCAGGGCGTTAAGGCGATTGTGACTGCCATTAACCACGATGAAATGCAGTCAAAGGGCGTTGAGTCATTGGGTGAGGAAGCCGAAAAGCTGGGTATCCGCTGGTTCTATGCTCCAATTGAAGATGATTGTGCGCCGGGGGCTGAGTTTGCCGCAACCTGGTCGACGTTCAATACGGATCTTCATGAGATTTTGGCTGGTGGCGGTAAGATTGCGCTGCACTGTATGGGCGGTTCTGGCCGCACCGGTTTATTGGCAGCACATGTGCTAATTGAACAGGGTTGGACGTTGACGGACATTATTGAACAGGTGCAGGCGCTGCGCCCAGGTGCGTTCACTAAACCTGTTCAGGTTGAATATATTCAGGCTGTTGCGAAATAATCAAAGCCCTGTGGTGAGACATGAGAGAGCTGCCTGTGGCAGCTCTTTTTATATTTCTTTCTTGCGTGGCTAGACGACTGGTCTAATTGGCGTTAAGATGCGCCCCATGAACGCAAAGACGAATGACACACGCCAACATATTCTGGAAGTCGGTTACGAGCTGATCGTGACCAAAGGCTTTACCAGTGTCGGCTTATCTGAACTGCTTAAATCGGCCAATGTGCCGAAGGGCTCTTTTTATCACTATTTTAAGTCGAAAGAGCACTTTGGTGAATCGCTGATCCAAGACTACTTTACTCACTATCTCGCTAATCTGGCGGAGTTGTTTCACCATCCCGCTCAGACGGGTTATGAATGCCTGATTGCCTATTTTGAGCGCTGGATTGAAGTGAACAACGGGTGCTGTAATGCTAATAAGTGCCTGATTGTAAAGTTGAGTGCAGAAGTGTCGGATCTCTCTGAACCGATGCGTCTCGCGCTAAGAAGCGGAGCAGACAGAATTATTGATGCGATTGCTGGGTGCATTGAAAAAGGCATCACGGATGGATCAATCAAGGTCAATGAAAGTCAGAAGGCAGCCCACCAGATTTACTATGTCTGGGTAGGCGCAAGCCTGTTGAATAAACTGTATCAGGATCAGTCCGGGTTGAAACAGTGCCTGGAAAATACAAAACTGCTATTGAAAGGTCAGTAGCACTATCGTGTACAAATTGCCGCCATACTTATTGGCGGTTTTTTTGAAAATTTTACTAGACGACTGGTCTAATAATGAAAGAGGAAGACAACATGACCCCTGCAGAAAAGAGTCAACTGAACCGCCGTATTGTGCTGGCATCTCGTCCGCATGGTGCACCACAGCCAGAGAACTTCCGTCTGGAAAGTGTTGAAAAACCCGAGCCACAGGAAGGTGAGATGTTACTCCGCAGTGTGTATCTGTCATTGGATCCATACATGCGTGGCCGCATGAGTGATGCAAAATCATATGCTGAGCCTGTCGCAATTGATGAGGTGATGGTTGGTGGTACTGTGTGTCAGGTTGAAACAACCCGTCACCCTGATTTCGAAGAAGGTGAGTGGGTGCTGGCATACACAGGCTGGCAGGATTACGGCATTTCCAATGGGGAAGGGCTGATCAAATTGGGCAAAACGCCGGTACACCCTTCCTACGCGCTGGGCGTTATGGGCATGCCGGGCTTTACCGCTTATATGGGGTTACTGGATATTGGCCAACCTAAAGCCGGTGAAACACTGGTAGTGGCTGCCGCCACCGGACCGGTAGGTGCGACCGTGGGCCAGATTGGCAAAATCAAAGGGTGCCGGGTGATTGGTGTCGCAGGCGGTGAAGAAAAATGTCGCTATGCCAAAGAGGTGCTGGGTTTTGATGAATGTATCGACCATTATGCGGAGGACTTTGCCGAGCAACTGGCGGCTGCCTGTGATAAGGGCATCGATGTCTACTTTGAAAACGTGGGCGGTAAAGTCTTTGATGCCGTCATGCCATTGCTAAATACCAGTGCCCGAATTCCGCTTTGTGGTCTTGTGTCACAGTACAACGCCACGGCATTGCCGGAAGGTCCGGATCGTATGTCGATGCTTATGGGACAACTGCTGGTGAAGCGCATTAAGATGCAGGGCTTTATTATCTTTGATGATTACGCCCATCGCTATGGTGAGTTTGCGAAAGACATGTCTCAGTGGCTGGCGGAAGGCCGTATCCAATACAAAGAACAGCTGGTAGAGGGTTTAGAAAACGCGCCGGAAGCGTTTATCGGTCTGCTGGAAGGGAAAAACTTCGGTAAGCTGGTCATTAAAACCAACGATCCGCTTTAAGGCATGACAGAAAGGAAGACGGCATGATTAAACTTCATCACCTGAATCAATCGCGATCAAAGCGGATTATCTGGCTGCTGGAAGAGCTCGGGCTGGAATACGAGGTTGTTCCCTATCAGCGTGACAGCGTGACATTCCTGGCACCACCTGAGCTGAAAAGTGTGCATCCACTTGGTAAGTCACCAGTGATTGAAGATGACGGTCTGGTGATTACGGAATCCGGCGCAATCACTGAGTATCTGATTGAAAAATACGGTGCTGAAAAGCTGGCACCTCAACGGGGAACTCAGGCATACACTGAGTATCTGCAGTGGCTGCATTTTGCGGAAAGCTCGGCAATTTTGCCGTTGTTGCTGAAGGTGTTCGTCAATAAGGACGGCGCAAAGATGAATTTTCTGGACGGTTATGCCGACTCTGAAACGCAAAAAGTGATGAGTTACTTCGATACCTGCCTGAAAGAAAAGGTGTACCTGGTAGAAGATCGCCTGACCGGGGCTGATATCATGATGTCTTTCATTGTGGACCTGCTCGGTAAGTTTGGTTTGCTGGATCAGTTCACCCATATTAAGCGCTATGCGGCCCAACTGGCTGAGCATCCGGCTTTCCAAAAGGCCGATGAACTGGAGGCGAAATTTGACGCGGCTGAGACTGTTTAAATCCGTCTCAACCGATTGTCGTTACCGCTTTCTGTGATGGCGAACAAAGTCATTAAGCCGCTGATTGTTCAGCGGCTTTTTTGTTTTCAGACTCCGAATGCCGAATGTTGGAGTTTGGATATAACGGAATAACCAGACAAGGAACCACGGTCAGGAACCGGTGGGAACGAAGACATTTAAGTCACTGAAAATCAGCGGTCATACTTAGTAACAACTGTCCATCACAATGCCTTGCATCCATACAGTTCCAAACAATGTCATGAAGTCATGACATTTATAATTCCGGCTTCATTTCATTATCTACTTATCGATAAGGCGTATGAAAAGTCGCATTGTTTGGCCCTGCAAGAAAGTAGTTCAGTTCGCGGAAAGGCGTGTATCGATTGGCATTTTGCCAAGCGGTTTGTCTGGCGTATTACTAGGGATCATTTGTTTAACTCTGCTTTGTATGATCCTTTATCCCCAATTGACAGCGTTACGAAGTGGTAGCCGGGTGGCAGCGCTGGATGGTATGAAAGAAGCCATTGATAACACCAATAAAATGATTTTTACCCGAGCAACAAAGGCCGGTATTGCCACTGAACCCTCTGCGGCTTTACCTCCGTCTACAACGGGCAAGTTGCCCATCCCATTGAAGTTTGGTTACCCGGACTGGGGAGCGGCATTGTCAGTGCGTGTTATTTCACTGGATGATTCCAGTTGGGTGTGGCGTGTGGTGCAAAGCGATGCTGAGCCACTTATTGGCTCTCATCTGGCCCCTCATCTTGACCAACATGTCACGGAAGTGCGTATCAGTCTGAAAGACCGAGATGAACAAAATGTGGAACAAAATGATTATCGCTGTTTTGTTTCTATTCGTCAGGGAAACGGTGTACCGGAGGTCCGGGTGAATCACCTGGATTGCTAAAGACTGCATGAAGAAAGAATCCAGCGGATGTTCCGCCCGGTTTAGCCCTATGTCGCAGGCTGATTCACCGGAAACCATGCTACGAAGCCTACATCACTTAAGGCAAAGAGCCGGGATTGGCCAGTTATTGTTTCCCTGTGAAGAGTTCTCAATTGTCTGTGATCAGGCCGCCATATTGCTCAGAATGCTTGAACAAACAGAGGATCACGCAGAGGATAGGCCACCAGTCTGCAAAACGGCCTTTGCAGAGGTTTTCAATGCGATAGTTGGTTGTCAGGAGCAATTGGAAACCTTGCTGTTATTGCGTGATGAAATCGACAAGACAATAGCCCGTCTTCCATCGTAACCGGTTTCCCTCCTGGCATTTTAGCTAATAGCCAATCGCGAAGAAATCGCCGGCCAAGCGCATGACCAATACCAAATGGACATGTTTAAGCCGGCAGACAACCGTTTATTCGGCGGGGCTTGAACGGATAACGGGCTCTGTGGGTGCTTGTTTCCGCAGCATTTTCATCGCTGGTCGTTCAATACAGTAATAGCTCACCGTGGAAACCGAGAACGTCAGCACCAAAAACAGACCTATCGCCATTACGGCCAGCACGATACTTTGCTGGGCGTACCACCAGGTGAGGAGGTCTGGTGCGAGTTGTTGTAAGGCTTCAATGCCGATTAACAGTAACACGGTATGCCACAGGTACATCGAGTAGGAGATATCGCCAAGATATTGTGTGACGCGATTGTTGAGTAACCGGAAACCAACGCTGTTTCGGGGAGTTTGCCTTGCTCCGGTAATGACCAACGCAGCGAAGAGAACATAGACCGCAATCAGGCTGGGTATACTGGTTGAATGATGCAGGACAAGTGCGATACAACCCAGCAGAACGACTAATACCCAGTCCCGGTTGAGATGACGCTGAACCCTTGCCGACAGAGGCAGTGAAGCGAGCCAGATGCCAAGTACAAAGCCACACATCCCCCGCAGAAACGCTACGACACCACCGGTGATATCCAAATTGCCTTTGTGCTCAATCAATCCGTAGATCACCAGTAAAACCAAGCCGGGTAGCCACAGTGTCTTCTTCGCAGAACGATTCAGCAAGGGAACGATCAGCGGGAAAATCAGGTAGCAAAGCCATTCGATACTCAGTGACCAGGAGGAGATGTTCCAGCTGAGCATGCTTTCAGTGAGGCCCTGTAACAGCAATATATTGGGAAGAATGGCATCAGCCCGATTAAACGGCCCGCTAAAAGCGGGGATGTCTTTTAGCCCCCAGCTTTCCAGCAACATACCGCCATAAAACCCAATTTGATGGTGGTATTTAACCAGTTCCCAGCTGAGCAAGACCACAAAGGTAATGAAAAACAGCGGATAAATCCGGCTAAAACGCAGCCATACAAAGTGCCGCCATTGAGAAAACGTGCATGGGCGAGCAAACTGCTCACGATACACGTGCAGCATCACAAAGCCACTCAAAATGAAAAACAGATCGACCCAGACATAGCCATTTTCGATGAACTGTGTCTGACTGGCGAGAAGGGGCTGCCACTGAGGGAACAGTATGAGTCGAGCATGAAATAAAACGACAATCAGAGCCGCGATACCACGCAGAGGCGTCAAGATGGGGAGCGAGCGAACCATGAAGAGATCCTTCTGTCAGTGTGCCACATAGCGCGGTTGAAAGGCACCTCTGAACGTGAGCAGAGTGAGCGTTGACGATATTTGGAATGATGGCAACGGAATGACGGATTCTTACTCTTTTGGTCTGGCAATCATAGTAAAAACGTCAAGATTCGAACGCCAATGCACAGACTTTTACTGTTATTTCATGAATTACAACCAAGGCTTGAAGCTAAACGACACGAGCAAGGAATCGCACACGTAATTTGTGAAACAATCTTTTACAACTGTCTGTTTGGGCCAAGCGGATCCATACGCATCCGCACAATGTTTCTTCGGGGACGCGAATATACTTCCTCTCACGATTCCAACATAAAAAGAAGTGCGTATGAAAGTTCGTGGTTTTACATTAATAGAAATGGTGGTGGTGATTGTTATATTGGGAATACTCTCAGTCACAGCGTATCCAAAATTTATGTCGCTCCAGAGCGATAGTCGGAAAGCAACATTACAAGCCATGAAAGGGGCCATCAACAGTGCTAATGGCATGGTATATGGTAAAGCAACGCTGGCGGGTGTTGAAAACCAGAAAGAAGCCAGATTGCCTCTCTATGCCGGTGATACAAAACCACTTTCGGTGAAGTACGGCTATCCTGCTTGGTCTTCGGACAGCATGAAACGCCTTGTTACCTTGGATGATGATGAGTGGACGACTTATACCCTGTTAGATCTGGGCGGCAATGAATACCGAATTGGCCTGAAAGGGTATTATCGTGATGCTTTTCCGCAAGAAAGTGGTATTCGACAGTGTTTCATCGGCGTTTCGTTTATGGAAAAAGCACCTGTAGTGAAAATATATGATCGGGACTGCTGATTTATCTGATTCTTAATACATAAACAGACGTGATAAACAGCTGTCATGATTAATTGTTGTCATCACAAACAACTCTCATTGTTAATACCAGTCATTGTTAATAGCAGTCATCGTTAATAGCTATTATTGTTAAAAACAGCCATCGTTAATAACTGGCATTGTTTAAAATAGTGTCATGACGAATGTATGGCAGTTATTGACTTACATATCGGGCGAATGGTTGTTTGTTTTAACGTTATTTGTGAATGATGGTTATCATAAAGGTGTAAACCAACCGACCTGGCTAAATGATTCGAAGGCTGCTTCTCTGTGGGACGAAAGCCATTTGGCAGGTCGGTGTCGTGGACTGTTTCCCCTTTTACTGTCTTCGGAAAACAATGGCCTCATTGTTTGGTGATTATTTAGTCAGGTTACATTTTTTCTTGAGCCCAACAAGGGAATATTGGCTCCACTTAATTGTCATTTTGCCTAACCTTCCGTCTAATTCAGTATAAATGCCTATTTATATGGGTTTTCTTCATTTTTGGCTTTCTGTAAGCAATAAATCACCATCATGCTGAGATCACACTTTTCTATATTTGTGATCCATTGCCAATATTTACAACTTTATCGGTAAAAATATTTGCTGATAAAGTCAGCAATAACGTGCTTGCAACTTATTATCATTATCTTCTCTATTTTCTCAAACAATTCTGCAATAACAATGCCTTGAGGGTATTATCCTTTGTTTTTAAATGGTTTTTTAATTGACCATTATCTCATTTATGAAACGTAAGATTTCATTTAGAGCTAGTGAGCTTCCTTTTTAAGATCCGCATAATGCGCTGCTTGTAACAATTTGTTTCTAAATGTAACCGTAATGATTGTGTGGATAAGAGAGTGTTTCTGCTCTGTTTGCCAGGCAGCAATTTCGCTACACCGGGAACAATTGTGCAATGCTCAACACCTAAAACGCTTATTAGAACTAACAGCAACAGCCTGAAAGTGCCGACTTTTGTATAGGAATGTTGCAAAACAATCGAGAAAGTAAATGGAAGCCTCAAGATATAAAAACATCTTGTCGAGGGTAGGGTTGTTTACGGCAATTTTACTGCTCTCCGGGTGTAAATCTGCGCTGCTGGATCCTAAAGGGGTTGTTGGCGTTCAGGAAAAGGAGCTGATCATTACAGCTTTGCTCCTGATGCTAATTGTCGTCATCCCAGTGATCCTGATGACAATCTATTTTGCCTACAAGTACCGTTCTGATAACACCCAGGAAGAATACGCGCCGGAATGGGCCCACTCGACAAAAATCGAAGTCGTGGTGTGGACAATTCCAATCATCATTATCGCTATTCTGGGTGTGATCACCTGGCGTTCTACGCACGAATTGGAACCATCCAAACCACTCGTGAGTGATGTGAATCCGGTTGAGATCCAGGTGGTGTCACTAGACTGGAAATGGCTGTTCATTTATCCGGAACAGAACATCGCCACAGTGAACTATGTCGCCTTCCCGAAAGATGTACCGGTGAACTTCAAAATCACGTCTGACAACATCATGAACTCCTTCTTTATCCCACGTTTAGGAAGTCAGATCTATGCCATGCCTGGCATGGTGACGCGCCTTCACCTGATTGCGAACCATGAGGGTGAGTATAAGGGGATTGCAGCCAGCTATAGCGGTGAAGGTTTCTCCCACATGAAGTTTAAGGCGGTTGCCCTGTCAGATCGTGACAGCTATAACCAGTGGGTTGAGCAGGTGAAAGCGGAGCCACAGGTGATTCGTGACTTCAGCGACTACCGTACACTGGCGAAGCCAAGTATTGATGCACCTGTTACCTACTTCTCAGAAGTTCCGCACACCCTGTTCTCCGACATTGTGACCCAATTCGAGGGTGGCATGCACTCGCCGATGTCTGAGGAAGGCCATATGGCCCATGGTGAGATGCACCACGGTCAAATGCACATGGCTGAACACGAAGGTTAATGAAATTATGTTTGGAAGACTAACGTTAGAGTCCATTCCTTACCATGAGCCCATCATTATGGTGACGCTTGGGGTGATCGCTCTGGTCGGTATCGCTGTTGCAGCGATGATCACCCGCGCTGGGAAATGGCAATACCTCTGGAATGAGTGGTTTACTTCCGTAGACCACAAGAAAATCGGTTTTATGTACATCGCTGTTGCGATGATCATGCTGCTGCGTGGCTTTGCGGATGCCGTAATGATGCGAAGCCAGCAGCTGTTTTCTGCTGCGGGTGAAGCCGGTTACCTGCCACCGCATCACTACGATCAGATCTTCACCGCGCACGGCGTGATCATGATCTTCTTCGTAGCCATGCCGCTGATCATCGGTCTGATGAATATCATCGTTCCGCTGCAGATTGGTGCGCGTGATGTAGCGTTCCCGTTCCTGAACAACCTGAGCTTCTGGCTGTTTGTTGTGGGTGTGATCCTGACCAACATGTCACTGGCTGTGGGTGAATTCGGTCGTACCGGTTGGCTGGCGTACCCGCCGCTGTCCGGCATTGACGCGAGCCCGGGGGTAGGGGTCGATTACTGGATCTGGGCACTGCAGATTTCTGGTGTGGGTACCACGCTGTCTGGTGTGAACTTCTTTACCACCATTCTGCGTATGCGTACGCCGTCGATGCCTCTGATGAAGATGCCGGTATTTACCTGGGCGTCTCTGTGCTCGAACATCCTGATCATTATCTCGTTCCCGATTCTGACCGTGACCATTGCGTTGCTGACGCTGGACCGTTACGTTGGTACACACTTCTTCACCAATGACATGGGAGGCAACATGATGATGTATGTCAACCTGATTTGGGCATGGGGTCACCCGGAAGTGTACATTCTGGTGCTGCCGGTATTCGGTGTGTTCTCAGAAGTAACGGCAACGTTTGCACGTAAGAAGCTGTTTGGTTACACCTCACTGGTTTGGGCAACGATTGTTATCACCATTCTGGCGTTCGTGGTATGGCTGCACCACTTCTTTACCATGGGCGGCGGCGCGAATGTAAACGCCTTCTTCGGTATTGCGACCATGATTATCTCTATCCCGACCGGGGTGAAGATCTTCAACTGGCTGTTTACCATGTACAAAGGCCGAATCACGTTCACCACGCCAATGCTGTGGACCATCGGCTTCCTGATTTCCTTCTCTATCGGCGGGATGACAGGCGTACTGATGGCGGTTCCGGGGGCAGACTTTGTACTGCATAACTCAGTATTCCTGATCGCGCACTTCCACAACGTCATTATCGGTGGTGTGGTATTCGGTTGCTTCGCGGGCCTGACTTACTGGTTCCCGAAAATGACGGGTTACACCCTGAATGAAGCCTGGGGTAAGCGCGCATTCTGGTGCTGGATCATCGGCTTCATTCTGGCGTTTGTTCCACTGTACGCACTGGGCTTCATGGGCATGACCCGTCGTCTGAGCCAGGATATCAACCCTGAGTTCTTCCCACTGCTGGCTGTGGCTGCTTGTGGTACGGCTGTTATTGCTGCGGGTGTATTGTGTCAGTTCATCCAGATCTTCGTGAGTATCCGTGACCGCCACCAGAATGTTGACCTGAGCGGTGACCCATGGGATGGCCGTACTCTTGAGTGGGCAACGTCTTCACCACCGCCGTTCTACAACTTTGCCGTGCTGCCAAAAGGCAACGAGCTGGATGCTTTCTGGTACCAGAAAGAGCGCGGCGAGCACAACAAAGATCAGGAAGCAGAATATCAGCCTATCCATATGCCGAAAAACACCCCAACCGGGATGTATGTTTCAGCATGGTCTCTGGTGTTTGGTTTCGCCATGATTTGGTACATCTGGTGGCTGGCAGCGATCGGCTTTGTAGGCATGATCGTGACTTGTATTCGCCACAGCTTTAACGAAGACGTGGACTACTACGTGACAGTTGAAGAAATCAAAGCGATTGAAGCAGCGCACAAAGCGAAGCTGAAGCAAGCGAAAGGGCAAGTGACGTCCGGTAACGAAGATAACGACGATGATCTGGAGGTGACGTATGCAAACTAATGCCATTTCGCATGATCATGGTCATGATCACCACGACACGGCAGGTAACAAGCTGTTTGGCTTCTGGATTTACCTGATGAGTGACTGCATTTTGTTTGCAAGCCTGTTTGCAACTTATGCAGTATTGGTCACCGGCACTGCCGGTGGCCCAGGCGGTAAAGACATTTTCGAGCTGCCGTTCGTATTTACTGAAACCATGATGCTGCTGTTCAGTAGTATCACTTTCGGATTCGGTATCATTGCGATGAAGCGCAAAGATATTGCTGGTCTGAAACGCTGGATGGGGATTACCTTCCTGCTGGGCCTTGGCTTTATCATCATGGAAATCTACGAGTTCCATCACCTGATTGAAGAAGGCTTTGGTCCTCAGCGCAGTGCTTTCCTGTCAGCGTTCTTTGCGCTGGTTGGTACCCACGGTCTGCACGTGACCTTTGGCCTGATTTGGCTGGCGGTGTGTTACTGGCAGCTGAACACTAAAGGCCTGAACGAGATGATGGAAACCCGTTTCCACTGTCTGAGCCTGTTCTGGCACTTCCTGGACATCGTCTGGATTTGTGTATTCACCATTGTGTATCTGCTGGGGGTAATGTAATGAGCCAACAACACGCTGATACCGGAGTACAGGATTACATCAAAGGCTTCGTTGCCTCACTGATCCTGACGATTATTCCGTTTTACTTCGTGGCGACGCAGAGCCTGCCAGACACCATCACCTACGCGCTGATGTTTGGCTGTGCCATTGTTCAGCTGGTGGTGCATCTGGTGTACTTCCTGCACATGGAAATTCGCACTGAAGATGGCCAGTGGAACATGATTTCCCTGGTGTTTACTGCCCTTGTGGTATTTATCGTGATTGCCGGTTCCATCTGGATTATGTGGAACCTGAACGTCAATATGATGATGTAGGGCGTCATGATCAAAAGCTACATTTCCATTACCAAGCCGGGCATCATCATTGGTAACCTGATTTCTGTGGCGGCGGGGTTTTTCCTCGCTGCCAAAACAGAAGCAGCCAGTGCCTCGTTGCTGGCTTACACCCTGTTGGGTGTGGCCTGTGTGATTGCCTCCGGCTGTGTGGTGAACAATATTTTTGATCGTGATATCGACAGCAAAATGGACCGTACCCGTAACCGGGTACTGGTTCAGGATGGGTTGAATATCGATCATGTGTTCATCTACGCGGTTGCGTTGCTGCTGGGCGGTACGGCAGTGCTGTACCGTATGGCAAACCCGTTGTCGGCAGTCGTTGTACTGCTGGGTTACGTGTTTTACGTGTTCTTTTACACCATGTGGTACAAGCGTACGTCGGTATACGGCACACTCGTGGGCAGTGTATCCGGCGCAGTACCGCCCTTGGTTGGTTACCTGGCGGTGACTAACTACATCAGCCTGGATGCGGTGCTGTTGTTTGCGCTGTTCTGCCTGTGGCAGATGCCGCATTCCTATGCGATTGCCATGTTCCGTATGCAAGACTACCGCGAGGCCGGCATTCCGGTACTGCCGGTGGTGGAAGGCATCAACAAGGCACGCAAGCACATGCAAGCTTATGTGGTGGCCTTCAGCGTTGTCGCGTTGGGCTTGTTCCTGCTGGGCAACGGGGGGTATGAGTATCTGGCGGTCGCTTCGGCTGTCTGCCTGATGTGGACCCGAGTGACATTCCGCAAAATGACGGCTGACAATTATGTTGACTGGTCGAAAGCGGTATTCAAAATGTCACTGCTGGTGGTAATGGGAATTAGCACCGTGCTGGGTGTCGAGCTGATTCCGCTGACAATCTGACCCGGCGCAAAGTAACAAACTTGGCTCAATGAAAAGGCATCCTTCGGGATGCCTTTTTTTGTTCCTTTGTATCAACATGTGTTGAGGCATGCTCCTTTGATGAAGCGTGCTCCTTTGATAAAGCATGCCCCTTTGATGATGCTTAATGGCTGCCTGGCTTATCAAAGTGTTCAGCAACACAACCAGCCATCGTACTCGCCACCTCAGAGGATTCCATTCTCAACCCTTTGACAACGCCTTGATTATCTTCTCTGTTTTTATTCTGGCTGACTTTCCAGGTTCCTTGTAACGCGGTGATTTCGACTTCAATCCCGATGATTCCCCTCAGTTGGCGAGCGATGAAATCGTCAGGTGCATCAGCGATCTTCCAGGGTTCTTTTCGTCCCGATTCGTTTCGGTTGGTGAGTTCATTCAGATGTGTAAGAATCCAGTTTTCGTCATGGTGAAGTGTGATCTTGCCGCGGGCATGGACAACAACATAGTTCCACGTCGGTACGACTTTATCGTGCTCCTCTTTTGATGGATACCATGACGGCGAAATGTAGTGATGAGGTCCTTGAAACATGACAAGTACCGGGATTGTGTCGTCCAGTTTCTTCCCTATTGGGTTGCCGCGCGCCACATGTCCGCGCAGGATTCCTCGCTCAGATAATTCAGGATGAATGACCATGGGAAGATGATCGGCGATGATTTCTCCGTCTTGCATCGAGACCAAACTCGCAAAGGGATTCATGCGAATCATTTCCTGCATAACGGCTATACGTTCTTCGCGAAAAATGGATGGTTGAAACATGCCTCAGCTCCTTTTCGGCAACTTAATTGATTTGAATTTATCCTGTTTTATTCCCAGCACGTCGTTCCCTTTGAGGCGGGCGCAACACCGGAGGTCTTGTTTTCAGGCACCGGTTTTAATGGTTCCTTACTATATTCAACACAGCCTTCACGTAGCTCGCAAATACAGGTCCCACATATGCCTGAACGGCGGCCTGGCTTTAATCTGACCCGGCGAAAAGCAACAAACTTCAATGAAAAGGCATCCTCTAAGGATGTTGTGTTGTTCGTTGGGGGGGGGGGGCAACACTCAACACGGTTTTGGACAGAAATGAGTCAGTAATTTTGCTAAATTAGAAAATGATAAATTACTTCCAGTATGGCAAACCACTAAGTAATGCTAAGTAGATACTCCTAAGCATCTGTGAGACTAACCTTTAACTTTCTGTAGCCACAGAATAAAGTGTCGACTTACTGGGTTTTAGTAGGTGCTAGCAAGAAATTTTCTATGATACCCAATGGCTCTTTAAATGCGTCAAGCAACTCCTGTATTAGAGCTTCATCTTGCGAGGACTCAATATGACGGCTTAATGCATCTTTGCCCTCATCGGTGAATCGATAGTTTAGTAGATCCTTTTGATGCTCAGATAGCTTACTAATAAGGTCATCAAAGCTAATGTTGTTATTGCATAATTTTTTTCGCCCACACTCAGTTAACTTTTCATAGTGGTCGTCAACTAGCTCGACCCAACCTTCCGTCTTGGCTAACTGCCAAAGTGAAGGAGGCATTAGCCTTTCCAGATCGGTACTTATGTTTAATCCGCCAACCTTGAACATTGCTTTTAGGTCATCATTTGGCTTCAATAAAAAGCGTTTGATATGCTTGGAAGCAACAGCATCGTCTAAAGTTTCTGAGGCCTTTTTTCCCGCATCATCATTGTCCAAAATGATAAGAGCTTGCAATTTATCATTGGACTTAACGTGCTTTTGAAGCAAATGAAATGCTTGTAGCCTATCTGCTGCTGAATTTGCACTGTTACTAGCATTTGATGGGACAAAAATATGAACCTTTTCATTAAGGCCTTTTGCTTTAAGTAAACAACCAAAAACTTTCTTATCACTTTTTCCCTCAAGGAAAAGGTGAGGTAGCTTAGTTTTAGACAGTTTATTTTCAAGATTTTCTAGAGATTGGATGTACTCTTTCTCTCTTTGATCCCACTCTTTTCTTTTATCTTCAACTATTGGTGCAATTAGCTGTAAAAAGCCCATATTACCATGTAATGCCTTCTCGTCAGTCTGACTAACAAAAGTGGCGTTGTCTTTCTGTCCAACATAGTAACTGGTTGTTTTAACATTTGAAGGTAACTTTTCAGATGAACCAATAGAGTAAATTGCTGGAGAGTGAGTTGTAATTAGTATTTGAGTGTAATTTTTTGCAGCTTCAATTAACTGCCTATTGAGCTCGAAGCAAGATAAGAACTCAACGTTATTCTCTGGCTCTTCGAAAGCCCATATCTGGGGTTTAATCGTATTTCTCTTTGCCGCTTTTTGCTTCCTAGACGCAATAAATGATAGGATCATTGGTATATGGCGAATTTTTATTCCATCACCTCTTCTGGTCAATGGAATGTCATCGGAATTAAACTCCAACGCCCCAAAGATGCTCCTAAGGCTTTTGGGTAGTTTGACCATATTACTACCCGAAAACTCATCGTCTATTGCCTGTGTAAGCTCTTGAACATGAGCATTTATCTCTTCTTCGAAACTTGAAGCAGATTGATGTAAACCTTGATCAGATAAGTTAGCCAATGAATCATATAGCTTAATCTGTAAATTCTGAAAATAATTCCAGTCTTTTGTTGCGGGTATATACTCGAAATCAATTGCGTTCAATAAATATGGAATTTTGCTGCGAGGAGGAAAATCTTTAGCTCTTTTTTGTATCTGGTTATTCCTAATTGTACACAACCCACTTTCTTCATAGTCATTTCGAACCCCTTCTTCCCGCCATACCTTTTTCCAGTAAACATGGTCTTGCGTTAAGTTTTTTCGATAGCTTTTAGGAAGCTTTAAGGCAAGTTCAATAACAATCTCTTGCGCACGTTGGTTGTACTTAGGAGCATATTTATTGTGATCGTTCTCAAAATTAAAGCTCTGATTGTGATCTGTTTGTCCATTGAAGAACAGGTTTAGTGCTCGTAGTACATTGGACTTTCCAGCATCGTTCCTTCCAACAAATGTCGTGATCTCTTCAGCCTTAAACGCTTGATTAGAGATAGAACGGAAGTTTTTGATAGAGATCAGGCGTATCATTTACTGCTCCAAAGTTATCTTAGAGCCTAAATACTAATTCAAAATTATACTTTTCAGTAGTTTAAATTTCTCAAGCAAAATGAAGAGTTCTAGCCAGTTCGCAAAGACTACTCATTCATGAATGCTCAGCTCACTTTGGGGCAAATGTGAGTTAGAACAAACAATATATAAGAAGCGATCTTCTTGGCATAGGTGAAGTGACTTTTTGGCGAACGGTGAGGTCTCTCTGACCTGCTCCCCGCTTTCTAATCCAGCTAAAACTTAGTAATGTTCATCTTATAATAAGGAAGGTGAATATGAAGAAGCGATTCAACGAACAGCAGATCATTGCCATTCTCAAGGAAGCGGAAGCGGAAGCGGGTCTGCCCGTCAAAGAATTATGCCGCAAGCACAATATTTCCGATGCCACATTCTACCTATGGCGTAAAAAGTACGCGGGCATGGATGTTTCCGATGCCCGTCGCTTGAAAGCATTGGAAGATGAGAATACCAAGCTCAAAAAGCTCTTGGCGGAATCCATGCTTGATGTTGATGCTTTAAAAGCGGCTCTTAACCAAAAGTATTGACCGTCGGAGACAAGCGCAAGGCTGTGCATGCAATGCAGGAAGTCACCACGATTTCGGAGCGCAAAGCCTGTCTGCTCGTCGGTATAAATCGCGCATCGATGAGATACCAACCTCAATCTAAAGAGAGTGATGTGGAGCTGTCGGCTCGTATACAAGAACTGGCACTAGAGAGAAAAAGGTTCGGATATCGCCGTATTCACCATCTTCTTCGGCGGGAAGGGAGAGAGGTTAATCATAAGCGTGTTTACCGGTTATACCGAGAGTCTGGACTGACCGTTCGTAAACGGAAGCGAAGGAAATCATTATGTGTCGAGCGAGAGCCACTTTTACTTCCCTCACTGCCCAACCATACCTGGTCAATGGACTTCGTCATGGATGTACTCAGTTCTGGTCGTAGGATAAAGTGCCTCACTATCGTTGACGACTTCACAAAGGAGTGCCTGGATATTACTGTTGCATCAGGAATTTCTGGAGATGAGGTGGTCGCCATACTTGAGGCTATTGCTGCTTTCCGTGGTTATCCTGAGGCTATTCGAACAGATCAGGGGCCTGAGTTTACGGGTAAAGCCCTCGACCAATGGGCTTATGATCATGGTGTCATTCTGAAGCTGATACAGGCTGGTAAGCCAACCCAGAATGCTTATATCGAAAGCTTTAACGGCAAGTTCAGGGACGAGTGTTTAAACGAGCATCTGTTCAGAGACTTGAGCCATGCTCGTAAACTGATCAGTGACTGGCGCATTGACTACAATGAAAATCGGCCGCACTCATCAATTGGATACCTAACTCCCTCTGAATTTGCAGTACTGACACGTTCAGGGCTAAACAGTAACGTAACTGACATTACTAAAGAAGTGTTGGATTAGTTCTTGGGGGCAGGTCATCTCAGCTAAATTGCGAAATGCGTTGTATTGTTGGCAAAGGGCGGGAGAAAAGGCATCCAGAATGGATGCCTTGGAAAGATTGATGTGTTCTAACGTTTAGGCTTTGATACGAATTTACTGAACCCAATACTAATATCCAATAACGTGCTTAGTAGGCTGTTTCTGTGTTTGTCGCTTTCATTGTTTGGTATTGGGTAATGGCGATGATGGTTAGGCTGGCGGTAATAAAGCCAGGCACAACACCAAATAAATCAAAGATTCCGCCCTGATTCTGATTCCAGATAAGCGCCACGACAGAACCGACAATCAACCCTGAAATGGCGGCCAGACTCGTCATTTTTTTCCAGAACAGGCTGAACAGAATGACAGGCCCGAAAGAAGCACCGAAACCACCCCAGGCATAAGCGACCATGCTCAATAGCGTAGAGTCTGCTTTCTGATAGGCCAGATAGAACCCGATTAGCGCCACAACCAGTACCGCCAGGCGTGCTACGTTCAGCACCTCTTTGTCTGATGCGTTTGGTCGGGCATAAGCACGATAGAAATCTTCTGATAATGTCGACGAGCATACCAGCAGCTGTGAGTCGATTGTGCTCATGATCGATGCCAGTACACCGGCGATAATCAGTCCTGCAACAAACGGATGGAAGATAGCCTGAGACAGCGCAATAAAAATGGTTTCTCCGTTATCCAGCGGATCGGCAAAGTAACTGCGTCCCCAAAAGCCCACCAGTACTGCGGAAATCATCGTAATGCTGGTCCAAATTACCGCAATTCGACGGGAGATTTTAATATCTTCGACACTGCGGACACTCATAAAGCGCACCAGCACGTGAGGCTGTCCCAGATAGCCGATACACCAGCCGCTGAGTGACAGCAGTCCCCAGAACCAACCTTGATCCGGACGAAGATCGCTGAGGGTAATGGCATTTACCATGGCTGCCGATGTTGCCGCGGATGAAGCGGTTCCCGAATCACCATTGGATACAAAAAACAGTGCCAGGGCGACAACCAGTAAAGACAACGCCATCATCAACCCTTGGAAAAAGTCGGTCCAGCAGACCGCTAGGTAACCGCCCAGGAAGGTGTAAGACACGATCACTATTCCGCCGACGAGCAGTGCGGTGTGGTAATCAATCCCGAAGGTGTTCTCAAACAATACCGCGCCACCACTCAGCCCGGCAGCGACATAAAAGGTAAAGAACGCCAGAGTGACGGCCGACGAAGTCAGGCGCAGAATGTTGGACTGGTCGTTGAACCGGTTTTGAAGGTACTCCGGAATCGTCTGAGCATCGCCCAGTTTTTCAGTCATTACCCGCAGTTTAGGCGCAATGAATTTCCAGTTTACGTAAACGCCCATCAGCGTAAACAGTACAATCCAGAGGTTACTCAGGCCACCGATATAGATAGCCCCCGGCAGGCCCATCAAGGCCCAGCCGCTTAAATCTGAGGCGCCGGCACTGAGTGCAGCCACGCTGGGGGGCAGGTTACGCGATCCTAAGATATAGTCTGAGGTGCTGGTGGTGCGTCTGTAAAAATAGAAACCAATCAGCAACATACTGAGCAAATATAGTAAGAAAGATCCATGAAGATAAAACATAACCTGCCTCCTTTTCCTTGGGCTAAGTGACCCTGTGCGGCTCACCTTCTTCGTTATTAGTAAGCGGATGAATCGCCGTTATTTAGGTTGTGGGTTTCCGTTCCCTTCAATGGGGGATTGAACACGCTGACCAGAATCAGATCTTTGTCTTCACTGGCACGTAGATAGTGTTTGTCATGCTCATCAAGAACATAAATGGTTCCCGGAACAATGCGGAATCGCTCGCCAGCCATGGTTTCAACTTCGCCCTCGCCACCAATGCAGTAGCAGGCTTCCAGATGGTTTTTGTACTCAAGCAGCGACTCAGTGCCACGGGTCACAACGGTGTGGCACACGGTAAAGCCCATCTTGTCCGCAAGTGTAAGCAGGCGATGGCTCGTACCATTGCCCCAGTTCACGTAATGCTCAGAGCCTTCGACATCATTCAACGATCTGATAAACATAAAAATATCCTTCAAAAAAACACGTTCATCGAAATCTCTGTTAGCGCTAATCAGAGTCCCTGAATGATAGGTTTGTTGCTTATTGGTTAACAACTCATTAAATCTCACATAGAATGTAAGAAAAACTTACACCTGAAAGATGCTGACTATGAAAATGCCTTTGAAATCAATTTATTACTTTGAAGCTGTGGCGCGTTTGGGCAGTTACTCTGAGGCGGCTAAAGAGATGTTCGTGACTCATGCGGCAGTGATTAGTCAAATCAAAGGCTTAGAGCAATGGATGGGTAAAAAGCTGGTTTACCGCAAGCAAAACCGGGTGACCTTAACCGAAGACGGGATCAAGTTTGCGGCGCAGCTGACTGACCCTTTTGCCCAGTTGCGCGCGGCAGTTGCAGACAATAGGAAGCGTCCGGTCAGGAATAAACTGGTGATTTACAGCCTGCCATCACTGGCTACCTGTTTTTTGCTGCCCAATATACATGCCTTCAAAGACCGTTTTCCCCAGATAGAACTGGAACTGCACTACCAGTTGTCAGGGCGGGATTATCACGCAGATATTGTGTTGGGTTTTACCGATAACGCGCTGGCGGACTCCGAACGTGTCTTGTTCAGTGGTTCGACCGTGCCGGTCTGTGGCCGGGGATATGCGGCGAAGATTAGCCACTTTTCGCCAGACCAGTTGAATCAGTATGAGCTCCTGCATGACGGTGACTCACAGGCGTGGCAGCGTTGGTATGACCGATACGCCAGCCAGCCTGCTGCGGGTGTGTCGAAAGTAAATCGCGGGACAGTGTTTAGCGATTTCAATATGATGCGTATCGCGGCGATGAACAACAATGGTATCGCCTTATGCCCTAAAGCGCTGATCGCCAAAGAGTTGGATTCGGGGGAACTGGTACAGCTCTCGCCTTTGGCCGGAAACCGACAGCGCCAGTATTACTTACGTATGAATGGCGCTCGTGACGAAGGGGAGCACGTTTTTACGGACTGGATTCTGGAACTGGCTCAGGCTACCGTTGATTCCATGTCGTTATCCGAGTAATTAGCCCACTTACCCTGTTTTCAAATCAGGCCTCAGAATCCGCTTCTCACCCGTAGCCTAACTTGTTTGCATGAACTGGCTGACGGGAGAGACGTTTCTCGCTGACAGATTCTCACTGACCTAAGGTGCGATTCACGCCAGAGCGTCATTTTGCGCTTTATCATGCGTCGTCAGTTTACGGTACAGCCATTGCTTGAACAGCTTGATCGCAACCTGATCCGGATTGCTATTTTTGGTCAGCAGGTAGTGATGACCGCGACTAGGCATAGTGACCGGGTGAACAATGCGCAGCCTCCCGGCATCCAGTGAAGACTGCACCAGAATGCGTTTTACCAGCAGAAAACCCGCTCCGGATTCAGCCATTTGAATGGCTAGCGATGTGCTGAAGGCTTCCAGTTGTGGCGGAGTCAACTGGCCATCGAATTCAACGGCGTGTGTATGATCCACAGCATCTGCTTCACTTTGTGTGACGTTTGTTTTCCTGCCAGTACTGTCGCCAGTTTCGGCTGCGAGCGAGAACCAGTCTTGCCAGCTTTCCCGATAGCCTATCGAGGCAATTTTCGGATACTGGGCAAACTGCCCCAAAGGGGCCGGCATCGGGTAATGGGTAAGCAGGGTATTGCTGGCGACCACAACCCACTCATCTTCCGTGATTTGCTCGACTTGTTTATTCAGCCAATTGCCATAGCCATTAAGAATTTCTAAATCAGGCTCATTGTGGTCGGTTTCCGGCACCGGTGTATTTGACGGTATTACCCGCAACCGAATTGTCGGATATTGCCGGACAAAATCGCCCAGCCTTGGTGTCAGCCAGCATTGGGCAAAACTGTAAGTACAGCGCAGGCGCAACACCGTGGTATTGCCGCGGCCAAACAGCTCGTGAGTCTGAGCCGCCAGAGCGTCAAACGCGGTGTTTAGAACCGGCAGATACTGGCGACCTTCATCAGTCAGACGGATATGCCGACCATTTCGGTGCAGCAGTTGCCGCTCAAGATGCGCTTCGAGTAATTTGACCTGCTGGCTGACTGCGGCTTGCGTGACGCACAACTCCTCGGCTGCTTTGGTAATACTCTGGTGTCTGGCGGTAGCTTCAAATGCCTTGAGAGCATTGAGCGGGGGCAGGCGACGGTTCTTTTTCACAATCTATCTCATTCTTTTTAGATAACCTTTTCTAACTGAAGATTGTTTCTAACTGAAGATTGTGACAATTGTGTTTTCTCTGACGGTAAAAACGCCGGTTTTCACTAAGAAAAACTAAGGTAAAGCGGAAGTTCTTCTCGATATTTCTGAGTGTCGCTGATGGGTAAAGTGAAACTATCAATTGGTTATCTCAGGAACCTAGCATGACAACTCCGGAACCTATGTCTGCCCCGGCTTTTAGTCGCCAGGACAGACAGCGTTGGATGAAAACGCTGGCGCTGGCCAGCGGTGAACAGTTACAGCAACTTTGGACTCAGTTTCCCGACAAACCCGATTTTTCTTATCTGCGTCCGACCGAAAGCGGGCTGGTGCAGGTGCGTGGCCGTCTGGGTAATACCGGTGATCGCTTCAATATGGGCGATATGACCGTTACCCGCGCGTCGGTTGTGCTGGAGAGCGGGCTGAATGGCTTCGCCTACATTCAGGGTCGCGACAAAACTCATGCCGACATCGCCGCTGTGGTGGACGCCTTAATGCAAAGTGAACGGGCTGCCGCGACAGACGATCAGATTTTGCAGCCATTGGTCGCCACTCAGCAGGCGAAACGCGCGGCTGCCACTTCAGACACCCTGAAAACCAAGGTGGATTTTTTCACCTTAGTCCGTGGGGAGGATGACTGATGGCACCAGCTCAACTGATTGCCGGTCTTTCATCGCCGGTATTTGACAGTCAACAGAACTTTCGTGTCCTGATGGATGCCATGGCGCGTCCGGGTACGATTGCCAGCCTGCCATATTGTGTGCCGCTCGATGGCATGCATCCTGCCAGTTTTGGTGTGCTGCTGACGCTATTAGACGCCAAATCTTCACTGTATCTGGCGGAATCATTCCGTCATGAAACTATCATGCGCAATATCGCTTTTCACTGTCAGTGCAATACGCAGTATCACAGTCTGCCTGCGCAGGCAGAGTTTGCGTTACTTGACGGTCATCAGCCATTTAACGGGCTGTTGTTTAATGGTGGCACCAATGAAAACCCGCATCACAGCACCACGCTACTGATTGAGGTTGAGCAGCTGGAGAACACTCTGGCAGCAACCGATGGGCAGACGACTGTTTCGTCACAAGATGCTGGTCAAGAGATTAAAAGGGGAGCTGAACACCCGGTGACCTTATTACTGTCTGGGCCGGGAATCGCCACCGAAACCCGGGTTCGGGTTACTGGACTGCATCCCAGCGCGCTGGATTATCTTACCAACCGTCAGCATGTGTTCCCTGCCGGGCTGGATATGGTGTTCATCACCCGGAACAAAGTGATGGCGTTACCCCGTACCGCCGAAGTGAAGGAGGCCTGAGTATGTACGTTGCAGTAAAAGGCGGTGAAACCGCCATCAATGCCGCGCACGACTTGCTGGCGAAAAAACGCCGGGGGGACACTACGGTTGCCGGGCTGTCTGTGGCACAAATTGCCGGGCAATTGCCGCTGGTGGTAGACCGCATCATGAATGAAGGGGGGATTTATGATCGCGAACTGGCAGGGTTGGCATTTAAGCAGGCCAGTGGCGATTTGATTGAGGCGATTTTCCTGTTGCGTGCCTTTCGCACGACGTTACCGCGATTTGGCATCGCAAACCCGGTTGATACGGCGACGATGCAGGTTGAGCGTCGGGTGTCGGCGACATTCAAAGACCTGCCAGGCGGGCAGATTCTGGGGCCGACGTATGACTACACCCACCGTTTGCTGGATTTCTCACTACTGGCGGGCTGCCCTGAGGTGGCAGCTAATTTGGCAGCGACAGAAGCCAAGGGCGGTAAACAGAACCGCAATCAGGACAGCCAGTTTCAGGAAAGCCAGTGTCAGGAGAGCCAATATCAGGACAGCAAGCAACCGGTAAGCGAACCGACAGAACATGTTGAAGCCGACTCGTTAACCTGCGGCAATGCCTTTGATTGGATCGCCAAAGCGGGTTTGCTGGTGGAAGAGCATGACAGTGGTGCAGAACCTTATGATTTGACCGAATCACCGCTGGCTTTTCCGGCAACGCGCCCGACGCGTCTGCAAAACCTGATCCGAGGTGACGAGGGTTTCCTGATAGGTATTGCCTATTCCATCATCCGTGGTTACGGCGATTCACACCCGTTTTGCGGCGAAATGCGCACCGGACAGACAGAAATCCGGTTTGAACCGGAAGAGCTGGGATTTGAGATCTGCATTGGCGAACTTCAGTTGACTGAATGCCAGATGATCAACGGTTATTCTCCGGCTCAGCGAACACCTCAGTTTACCCGAGGTTACGGGCTGACCTTTGGCCGTGCCGAAACCAAAGCCATGGCCGTCGCGTTGATTGATCGTGCCTTGCAGGCCGAGGAATACGGCGAAGAGCAAAGCTCTCCGGCACAGGATCCGGAATTCATTCTGTATCACAGCGACATCGTGGATGCGGTCGGATTTGTTTCTCACTTCCGCCTGCCGCACTACGTGGATTTCCAGTCAGAACTGCATATGCTGCGTCAGATGCGGGCAGCGAAATAAGGATCGGGCACCATGAATCAAACCTATAACTACGGCTATCTGGATGAGTCCACCAAGCGCATGATTCGCCGCACGCTGCTCAAAGCCATTGCCATTCCCGGCTATCAGGTGCCTTTCGGGGGGCGGGAAATGCCGATGCCTTACGGCTGGGGAACCGGCGGAATTCAGCTCACGGCCGCGTTGATTGGCCTGGACGATACCCTGAAAGTGATTGATCAGGGAGCGGATGACACCACGAATGCAGTGAGTATCCGCCAGTTTTTCCGCAAAGTGGCGGAGGCTAACACCACGGAAGTGACCTCAGAAGCGACACTGATCCAGACCCGGCACCGTATTCCGGAAACGCCGCTGGCGGAAAATCAGATCCTGATTTATCAGGTGCCGATTCCAGAGCCGATGCGATACATCGAGCCGAGCGAGGTTGAAACACGCACCATGCACGCCTTAGAGGAATATGGCGTGATGCACGTGAAATTATATGAAGATATTGCACGATATGGCCAGATCGCGACCAGTTACGACTATCCGGTTATCGTTAATGGACGCTATCTGACCAGTCCGTCGCCCATCCCGAAATTTGACAACCCGAAAATGCACATGAGTCCGGCACTGCAACTGTTCGGTGCGGGACGCGAGAAACGCATTTATGCGATTCCGCCTTACACCAAGGTTGAGAGTCTGGACTTTGACGACCACCCGTTCGAGGTGCAGCAGTGGGAAGAATCCTGTGCGATTTGCGGCTCTGGAAACAGCTTCCTGGATGAAGTGGTGGTGGATGAAGCGGGAAACCGTACTTTTATCTGCTCAGATACCGATTACTGCCGTCAGAGTTTGGCTCAACAAGGCAAAGCGGAGGTGGACTTCGTGACGTTTCAGGGCCACCAGATCAGCACAGACAGGCCTGAACAGCCAGTCCAAGTCGCCCATCGACACAGTCCGTCACACAATCAGGCTGGGAGTGAGTAAGTATGATACTTCTTGATGAAAAACCGCTTTTGCAGGTGAACAATGTCACCCGGTTGTATGCCGAAAACAAAGGCTGCCAGAACATTAACTTTGATCTGTTTGCCGGTGAGGTGCTGGGTATTGTCGGTGAGTCCGGTTCGGGTAAATCGACGTTGCTAAAGCTGCTTTCAGGGCAAATTGCCGCTGATGGTGGCGAGGTTCTGTATATCGACCGCGCAGCCAAGCTGCATTCTTTGTTTGAAATGCCGGTCAGTGAGCAGCGTAAATTGCTGCGCACTGAGTGGGGGGTAGTGCATCAGCATCCGCAAGATGGTTTGCGCATGAACATTTCAGCTGGTGGCAACATCGGAGAGCGCCTGATGGCCATTGGTGAACGTCATTACGGCAATATTCGTGACGAAAGTCTGACCTGGATGGAAGCCGTTGAGCTGGCAGCCGATCGTATTGACGACAAGCCTAAACAGTTTTCCGGCGGCATGCAGCAGCGCCTGCAGATTGCCCGTAATTTGGTGACTCGTCCGCGTCTGGTGTTTATGGATGAGCCGACCGGCGGACTGGATGTCTCGGTGCAGGCTAAATTCCTGGATTTGCTGCGCCGTCTGGTGATGGAGCTGAATATTGCGGTGATTTTTGTTACCCACGATTTGGGAGTGGCACGGCTGCTGGCTGATCGCCTGCTGGTGATGCGCCGCAGCGAAGTGGTAGAGCAGGGGCTGACTGATCAGATCCTTGACGATCCGCAACACGCCTATACCCAGCTTCTTGTTTCATCGATCGTGAGGTAACCGAGATGGAAATGATCAAAGCCAGCAATGTCTGTAAAACCTTTATTCTGCATAACCAAAATGGTGTGAAACTGCCTGTGCTGCAAGGGGCTAACCTGATTGTAAACAGTGGTGAGTGCGTTATTTTGCACGGTCATTCGGGATCGGGAAAAAGCACCTTGCTGCGCTCGCTGTACGGTAACTACAAAATCGACAACGGCGCGATTGAAATACGCTATGGCCGGGGCGAAACCGACTGGGTAGATCTGGCACAGGCTTCACCGCGTCAGATTGTCCGCCTGCGGCAGCAAACGATGGGGTATGTCAGTCAGTTTCTGTCGGTTATTCCACGTGTGTCAGCAATTGATGTGGTGATGGAGCCACTGCTGAATACCGGCGTGTGCCCGACGACTTGTTATGAAAAAGCCGCTCAATTGCTGACTCGTTTAAATGTTCCAGAACACCTCTGGCAGCTGGCGCCGGCGACTTTTTCCGGCGGGGAGCAGCAACGAGTCAACATTGCCCGGGGTTTTATGCTGGACTACCCGATTCTATTGCTCGATGAGCCGACCGCGTCACTGGATAAACAAAACAGCGATGTGGTGATTGATTTGATTCATCAGGCCAAACAACGCGGCGCTGCCATTGTGGGCATTTTCCATGACCCTTACGCCCGTGACGCGGTGGCCGATCGCCTTCATACCCTGTCAGCCGGCAAGTAATGATTCGAATTTAATGTATTGATATAGATTGGTTTTTATACAAACACATTGCGAAAAACAGCGACTAGACAAATTGAGACTCAGGTGTACTAAGTGATGATTCTGACAAACGCAAAACTGGTTCTGCTCAACGAAGTAATGGATGGCACGCTGTATATTGAAGACGGCAAGATTTCCCGCATTGAAGCGGGGCGGTGTGAACGTGACGAGGCCATCGACTGCCGGGGGGATTATCTTATCCCCGGTCTGGTCGAACTGCATACGGATCATATGGAGAAGTTCTTCAACCCACGTCCGAATGCTGAATGGCCGGCGCGCTCAGCATTAACGTCATTCGATGCTGTGTGTGTAGCCAGTGGCATCACCACAGTATTGGATGCGGTGACTGTGGGTTATGTGAATGATGGCGGCACCCGACTGGCCAACCTGTCGCGCATGGTGGAGGCAGTAAAACATGCCGCAGACTACCGTTGCCGGGTCGATCACTTGCTGCATTTGCGCTGTGAAGTGCCGAATGTCAGTACCGTCGAGCTGTTCGAATCCTTGTTTGATCCGGACATCGTGAAACTGGTGTCGATCATGGATCATTCTCCGGGTCAGCGTCAGTTTGCCACCTTAGCTCAATACCGTGCCTACTATCAGAAGAAATACGGCTGGGATGACAGCACGATGGCAAAATTTGAAGCTGAGCAAACGGAAAGCGCGCGTCTGTATTCGGCGGTCAATCGCCAAGCTATCGTAGCAAAATGCCGTGAGGCGGGGGTACCGATGGCCTCCCATGACGATGGCCTCGATAGCCACGTGATGGAGTCTAAACAGGACGGTATGGTGGTGGCCGAGTTTCCGACCACGCTGGACGCCGCCCGGACATCCCATCAACAGGGGCTGAAGGTGCTGATGGGCGCGCCAAATGTTGTGCGTGGTGGTTCGCATTCCGGCAATATTGCTGCCTACAAACTGGCAGAGCTGGGAGTGCTGGATATTCTTTCATCCGACTATTATCCGGCAAGCTTGCTTCAGGCGGCCTTCCAGATTGCAGACTTGGAAAATGGCTACGATCTTGCAGGTGCTATTGCACTGGTTACGGCCAATCCGGCAGAAGCGCTGGGTATGCGGGACCGTGGTCAGCTGGAGGCAGGCCGGATGGCTGACGTCGTGCGTGTTGAACTGGATCAGGGATTTCCTATGGTTAAGCAAGTCTATAAAAACGGCCAGCAGATATACTGATTTTATTATTCCGCGACAGTCTATTTGCTAATTATAAGAGTGGAAAATAATGGCAAAGTTATTTTATGTGACGGGTCCGTCAGGTGCCGGTAAAGACAGCGTGATGAGTTTGATTCGGGTACAGCAACCAGAAAGTCTGCTGGTGGCCCATCGTTATATTACCCGGCCGGCACATGCCGGGGGAGAAAACTACATTGAACTGACGCCGGAGGAATTCGAGGTGCGTAAGTCCATGGCACTGTTTGCCATGGACTGGGAAGCCAACGGATTTCAGTACGGTATAGGCGCTGAAGTCGATGACTGGCTGACGAAAGGTATCAATGTGATGGTCAACGGGTCGCGGGAATATCTGCCTCAGGCGCTGGAAAAATACGGTAAGCAACTGGTGCCGGTCGTGATTTATGTACCAGAGGCGGTACTGGCACAGCGACTTCAGGCTCGAGGCCGTGAAAACGATGCCATGATTCAGCAGCGGCTGGCTAGGGCAAAAGCTTTTCTGGGAGCTTGTCCGGAAAACAGTATCGTGCTGGATAACAGTGGCTCACTCCGTCAGACTGTGAATCAGTTTACTCAGGTAGCAGAACAGCTGATATGAAATTTACACTTTTAGGGACAGGTAACAGCGCGATGTTGCCGGTGTACGGTTGTGAGTGTACCGCTTGCCGCCGGGCGATGGATGAACCGAAGTATCGTCGTAACAAAACCTCGGCGATGGTGCAGAACAATGGCAAAACGCTGCTTATTGACGCCAATTTACCGAATTTACTGGAACGTTTTCCGCCAAAGTCGATTGATAGAATCTTGCTGACTCACTATCACATGGATCATGTACACAGCTTGTTTGACCTTAGGTTTGGCTTTTTCCGCACACAGGAAGAGCGCATTCCGGTCAATGGCCCCCATGACTCACTGGGGTGTGACGACCTCTACAAACATCCCGGTTTATTGGCCTTTCAGCCGCCATTTAAACCGTTTGAGACTTTTGAATGGGAAGGCATCCGTATCACCACACTGCCTTTGAATCATTCCAAGCCATGCCTGGGTTATGTCTTTGAATGGCAGGGACGACGACTGGCCTATCTGACTGATACATTTGGGCTAAGCGAACCGGCTCAAAACTGGCTGAAAATGAATCCGGTAGAATGGCTGTTTATTGATTGTGGGTATCCGCCGCAGGCATTTCGGGGCGATGGTGCGGTGAGAAATCATAGTACCGTCGAACAAATACTGGCGATTAAAAAAGAGTGCCAGCCTGTAAAAGTTGGGCTGATTCACATCGGACATGAGCTGGAAAACTGGGCGATTAGCCAGCCTGATTGTTTCAGTGAAAACCTGTTTCTGGCTCAAGATGGACTGTGTGTGACGTTACAATCTGATAATCAATCCGGTATCTGTTCTGTGATCTAATCAGACATGTTCTAAACCGATATGTTCTGAACTGATTGGGAAAGGGACGCACCTGAACATCAGAGTCAGAGACAGGTATTTATCGGATATTACAATTTGTCACTGCCCAGGCAGCGCACACTTCTGACTGGGCAGATCTTATCCTACAGAGATATTGTTTATCTGAAGGCTTTATTTCTCTATTTTGGCGCTATTTTTTTGCCTATGGTTCGCAGGATCAGGAGAATCGGCAGATAGACAACGATAAGCAGCAGGGTATCCAGCAGGAAAGAGATCTGCTGCTGTTCGAAGAACATATTAACGAGATAATTCTTCAGGGTAATTGCCAGAAAGACGGCTAAAAAGATAACCGCGAAATCGATAACTTTTCTGTTCATAGTTCACTTCACATTATGGCTATCATGGATAGCAACAATAAGGCTTTTTATTAGGTCTGATCAATATATTGCATTTGATAGCATAGGCAAAAACGTCAGCCTGATAAGCAAACTTGGAAAATACCTTAAATTCAAACCTAAAACCAACCGGATCCTCATACTTTAGGTACTTAGGGAATGGTTGCTCTCGTGGGTATATGTTTTTAACAACATGTCTCTTTGCGCGATGCGTTGGAAATTCGCTACCGAACCGGACAACCGGTATTACTCGGAACGAAAGAACGCCTTGAAGGGGGGCCTGATAATGACTTTTACCATTCGCTGATCGGGAAACACTTGGCGGCAAACCCTTTGCGGCAGACTTGGCCTAGTCAGGCTAGATTGCGTGCGTGAGCCAAGCTCTAAAAAAGACGGCGACCAGTAAGGTCGCCGTTTTCATGTTTATCTGTTTAGCGCATAC
This sequence comes from Photobacterium sp. GSS17, assembly GCF_028621875.1. NCBI lineage: Bacteria > Pseudomonadati > Pseudomonadota > Gammaproteobacteria > Vibrionales > Vibrionaceae > Photobacterium > Photobacterium sp. GSS17. The sequence continues at coordinate 332,790 of NZ_CP117518.1, forward strand.
GAACAGTGATTGGGCTCAGCCGGTATTATTCGCAAGGAATAATTTCCAATGTGTAGCCTGCATTAGCACTTTCCGGGTGCTGATAACGGATGTAGCAGTTATCACGAATCATCAGCGGGGGACGTTGCTGAGCAGCATAATCCAGATTGTTCTTTTCTGTAATAATGAGTGCGTCGTCATTATCAATCCGAGTAATGCCCCAATCTTTATCCTGATAATAGTGTTTATTAATACCATCAACGAGCGTTGTTAGTGTGTAAAAATCTGATTCCGGATAGCCATATCGGAAAATACAGCGCTCAGCTCCGCCTTTTTCACAACCAGGAATTGGAATTGATTCTGCCTTATAGTTACCGTCATCAGTCGCTTTATTCGTGATATATGCGACACTTTCCAGCCCAGCAACGGCCATTTTACCGTAACCCACGCTAAGACCTGCGTGAATGGCACCTTTAAGACCCTCCAGGGCCGCATTTCGGGCATCATTCTGCACATTGAGAAATCGAGGGGCGGCTGTTACGGCAATAATACCCAGAATGACAATCACGACTACCAGTTCAATCAGGGTAAAACCATTTCTATTCATGTTGTTGGCGTTCCGTCGAGTAATTATTCTACTTGCGTCAATTTAATGGCGGAAGGGTGTGCCGTCAACGCAATTTTGGAACGGAGAGCAAAAATGTGAAGGTAGAACAATATTAAGATGGAATCCGCCTCTGATAATGCTCTAAAGGTATTTGTCACTGGGATAGTAATATCTCTTTAGTGTTAAATATCAATAGTGCGAAGGAGGTTAGGTATATGGACTCAGTTCGAAATTAAGGCGGAAAAACCATTACTCACAGCTAATTTTGAGACTCTGAGGATATTCGTAGGCCGTCACTGTGTCATGGTCAAAGCGAAACAGCCAGGAAGCGGAGTCCGTCAGAGAAACCTGCCAGCCTGTTGTGGCTGTTTGCTGTATTTTTAGCAAAGGTGGCTGGCTGTTTTCCAGCACAAAGGGATGGGTAGGGTGAAAAATGGTTTTTAATGGCGCAAGATCCTTCTCGGCACTGTTGATAAGGATTGTCAGCTTCTCTTTTAACGATTCATGCGATAGCTGACAACCCTGGGATTGCGAAATTAAATACACGCTACCCAGAACATCATCTTCAAAAAGGAGACGTTCTTCTGCGCTGCAGGCTACCAGCGAACAGACCCAACCCGGAATAAACCAGTGCAGAAAAGCGTGTCTTTTTTTCATATGATGCTCCTTGGCGTCAGTGATTATTCGACCGTGATGTCATCAACCAGTATGGCGGTATCGTAAATACTGTCACCTTTATCGGAAGAGTAAACCGACAGTGTGACGCGCTGACCTGCCAGTTCCGATATATCGATAGATTCATTCTTCCATTCTGTTTTATAAACATCCCCTTGATCAAAGTGGATGTCAGAAGGAAGCAGCCCGCCTTCGGTGCAAAGCTGGTTTACACTGGTTTTGAAGCTTTTACATGTCGTGGAATCTTCATTGCATACGGTAACGCTGAAGGAATCATCATACTCGGTATGACAGTATTCACGGAATTCTTCAGAGAACATTTTCCAGTTAAACCGCAGCGTTTTTGCGCTTGATGCCAGACAGGCTGTTTGTTCGATGGTCCCTGATGTGGTGGTGAAACCCAGTCCGGTTGACACAATGCCCATAAAACTGCCGCCAGTGGGTTTCGTCACGCCTAACTGTGTCACGACCCTGCCATCGCCGTCTTTAGACCATACGCCAAGCACACCGTCTTCAAAGTCCAGGTTAGTGAGCGAGCCGTACGGCAGTTTCAGGTTATCTGCGCCCGTAGTGACAAGCTTGGCATCCGTTGCGCTGCCGTCGCTGGCACCGTATGTGGATTTGGCCACCGTCACTGCTTCGCCGAAGGTAGAATCATTGTTTAGCATTTCCTGCAAAATGGTATTTGTGGTGTTTTGGGCGTAAGTAGATAACACGTAGTCATCGTATCCAAGAATGGCTCCGGCCCCTTTTGCCATAAGGACATTGGCCAGGGAGTTGTTATGCATAGATCGACAAGCTGACAGTGCCACCAAGCTATTTGGCAATGTCGTTAAATAATGATCAAAGAAAGACGGCAGTATAACCAGCAAGCCACCAGGGCCAATAGCCAGTCGCTTCATGTGCAGGTCTTCTTCATATCCGCTGATGTTATAAGAACCGTCGTCATTTTGCGGCAACGCAATACCGGTATAAATAGCGACCAGTGAGAGTGCACCTTTCAGAAAATCATTTGGGCCCCATTCATCTTTCCATAAGCTGAGTAGGCCGTTGTAATAATTGTCCCCATGCGTGGAAAGGTGAATATATCCATACAGGCTGAAATCTTTGTAGCTGTCCAGGGTTACGTTGACAGTCCCATCGTTGATCAGCTCTTTATCCGCAGATAACTGGCAGGAATTTGCAGATTTCAATGTTTGCCACACTGAATGGTAATCATCAGTAGAGCCAAAGTTATTGGCTGGACTGACATTCGGGTTATTGATGAAAGGGCTGACAATGACGGCACGGGAGCTTTTTATCCGGTTATCTTCTGCCGCTTTTAAGCCAGAGATAGCGCTCTTAGATTGGTTGATACCGGTATGAATTGCTGTAACGGATTGGCTGTGACGTGCCTGATCGTCATAGCTGTAATATTGTGTGGTGAAAGTGGCCTTCAAAACCGGAGGTTGTCCCTCATTTCTGCGAAGCTCCACCCCGGATTTTGAGCCGGCAATCACCGGATGGTACAGGCCCAATATCCCTTTGTCATCGACCCACCACAACCCGCTGTCAGGCGATAAGCCCGAAGCTCCAATCGCCGGGTTGGTCTGCATTTTTTCATAAGCGGCTTGTGCGGCGGCTTTGACATCACTGCCGGCTTCAAGGCTGTTATCAATTAGCAGTTTGACGGAATCTGCCAACATGACTGCACTGGTTACATCCGCATTATCATAGCTGTCAGCACCCCAGAGGCACAGCTTTTCAGATTGGTAGCTGACAGCGTTTGTGTCCGTCAGTTTGGCGCGATAACAGATGCTGCCAACATTCGTCGCTTGTGCGTCAAATTTCGCAGTAAAGATACCGTCACCCTGGATTTCATCGGGTAAAACACCATCGTCAGAAAGAGTCGCAATCTCCTTATTGGCGCTATCGACCAACGTAATGGTCGGGTTGTTCGGATTATTCGTACCAATCGTGACAATGACAGATTTCGGATCTTGCCCTAAGTAAAGAGTGGTCGTATCAAACTGTAGGGGCGTAATAAAATCAATGTTCGGGTAATAAGTGATGTCTGTGGAGATGGAAAGGGATGTATCGTCGTCAGAGATCGCTGAGATATCGATGGTATTATCACCTTCTGTTAGAGCGATTTCTGCTTGCCAGCTATCTGCAATACCGGCGTCATAAGTGATACCTGTGGTCATGTTAATGACCTTAATGGATTTAAGCGGATGATCTGAAGTCACAGAGCCGCCAATCACGACCAGGTGTTGATCCGTTATTTTAATGCTTTGCCCTAACCCTTGCAGAGCCAGTGACAGCGAATGCTCAGCCGGGATCAGTGTCACCTCAATGTCGTCGCTGCTGCTTGTTCCGTCGGAAAATGCAGCGGTCACCGTAAAGTGCAACGTAACCTTGTCGTAGATATCCGGGGCGATAAAGGAGGCATTATTCTCGCTGTCAGTCTTGATGGAAACTTGCAGTGGGTCGCTTTCAGCCTGAGTCCACCTGACGGAGGAGAGGTTGCTAACGTCAGTTGAAAACGTCGGTGTTAACTGAACAGATTTTTTGCCGTAAGCAGACACGTCTGCACCAGCGTAGATATTGGGCTTGTTGTCTGTAGGAGAGGATTTCGCATCATCACCGCCACAGGCCGACAACATAAACAGGCAAGCCGCAAGGTAGGCTTTTTCACGCATTCAAACACTCCATTGTCAGTTTGTGATTTTAATATTCATCGGGTTGCATTTTAAGTGCGTAACTATATGTGATAGTGATGAGTTTGGGGAGTTTATGCTTTTCGATGCACTGATACTTTTAACATATTGATTTCAGGAATTAATCATGCGTTTGCTCATGTTTTTTGTGCATAAAACTGCCTCATAAAAATCATGATATGGAAGTGGTGTCACAAAAATGCTTTGCCTGAGGGGTGAAAATATTTGAATGAAATCGATTTTATTGAGCGATGTTGCGCTCAGGGCTGAACATTTATTTGTACAGGGAATCGATTCCTGGCAACAGCCCGCAATATTTCCGAACTGCCTCGCGTCTAATCGTCCGACTAAATAAGCGGGAAAATAATGGGTCCAGTTATAGGATCAGGAATGAGGGGCAATCCCTAAGGTAATGGCGTGCTGATTACGCTGTAAGTACACGATGTCGTCGAGATAACTCAGATGATGCCCCTCGGCAATATGCGCCTGAAATTGTGGATTGCCACTGTCTGCTTCAGCTTGCATAAAATCGACCAGCGCTTGGAGGCGGATAATCATAGTCTCAACCAACTGTGAACGCTGCTGAAGGTCTGCACCGTACCCGTCGCAGAAGCACAAGGCCCGTTGTATCTGATCCTGTAAGTTGCCCATTTTGTCATTTTTATGGGTCTTAAAGGGAGCCCAGCAATAGATCGAATAGGCTAAATCCCACAGACGCGGAGCGGGATGGGCAGTATCGAAATCAAAAATGCCAACCACTTGGTTGCCTTTCAAAACCACGTTATACGGCGTGAAATCACCATGACAGATGACCTCGGGTGGTGTGCGACCAGGTAGCATCCACTGGCACGAAAAGTCGGGATAGGCGTTCAGGAATGTTGTACTGGCGTCATGGAGCTGCCGCAATAGCCGAGCTGCAGAAAACAGCGCTTCTTCAGTTGCAATGGCGTCTCGAAGCGGGTAATTGAATGTATCGCCTTCAAGGTAACTGAGTACCTCATTACTTCCATCTATCCCCACAACATCAGGGCATTGATGAAAACCTTGGTTATGCAGGTGGGTAAGCAGTAAATGGACAGTGTCAGACCATGGATTCATCGGTCGAATCACAGTGTTATGTTTACGAAATATGACGCCATCTCGGCCGCCCTGGAGTGCCTCTGGTGTGTGCTTGGTCAATGAATCACTCCTTGTTCATTCAACTATTCATCATTGGAAGACACGAATTCTGTCGTTTTAATTAAACAAAAGAAAGGCAACTGTTGGTGTTTATAAACACTGTTTGCTGCGGTTTAGAGCGACGTCAACTTTTATGAGGTCACTGCTACTTAAATACACCATACCTATGTACATGCCCAGAAACCTGCCCAGAAACATGAGAGCGAACGCCATATATGATCAGGCCATTGCAGGATTCAGCTTCATCCATCCCAGAAGCAAAACGAAGGCGCAGCACAACCAGGTGACTGTTGCCAGCGATAGCGTCCAGGTTAAGCTAAAGCGATAACTCAAGTAATACACGGCTATCAGGTAGGCTGCGTAGGGAATCAAGGAATAAAGACCAAACAATGCAGTCGTTCTGAGCTCCTCCATGGTGCGTTCTACTCCCACAATATAATGGGCAATCAACGCGAAAGTGGGGAACAGGGGGACAAGCCCGGCAATGAAGAAGCTTTTGCTTTTCGACAATAATGCAATCAGGAGCACGGCCGCTGCGCCCAGTAAGCATTTAAGAAATAATGCAACCACGATTTTCTCTCCCTGATAAATCTGTTGAATGTCCCTGACGTGATGCTCTCTTCGAATGAGATAGCCGCTTTATATTTATCCCCGCGTACGTTTTTGAACCGCTGATATGGTGTTGAGCACTGTTCATATGCGAGGTCATGCTTGGATTATTACGGTCATTGCGGGGTAGACAAGGGCTTTTCTGGCTTTGAGATAATTAACCCAGTGAATTCTTATATGGTGAGATTTTATATGGGTGGCTGTTGGCGGTTTTGAACTTTAACATCAGAATGCAGAGAAGCTGGAATCTTCTGAAAATTCAAACTTCTCTGTCGTTTGGCGGTTAGCATGTTGTATGACAGTTGGTTTCCAGTTCTTTGCTTGCATAATCACCAATCACCAATCACCAATCACCAAGAACTAAGGCGCATCGAGCCTTAACGTCATCACTGTTTGAGGTACACCACTAATAAATCAGCTTCTACAGCATTGGCCAATTTGGGGACGGAGGAGAATAATCGGCTCAAGAAATTATGGTGATGACCGCACACGACCAGATCGATCCCCATCCTTTTAACGACTCCGGAGAGTTTGATGTGGAGGTCACCCATAACGACCAAAGTATCTGTAATCGGATAACCACTTTTTTTTGCCAGTACTTGCAGCTCATGTTCTATTTTATGTTCTTCTCTGGGGGCAATAAAAACGCTATTTACGTCCACAAACACAAAAGAAACTTTACAGTTGGTGCCTTTCGCTAATGAAATCGCTTTATCTATGACTACCTGGCTCGATGGCGTGAGATCGACCGCCACTAATATATGCTGATAGTTCATTCCAGTCCTCCTATTAATGGCTAAGTGCCTATCGTAAAGTCTAGCACCGGAGAACCTGACTTGAGTGGAGTCAATGACTCGGTGAAAATAAATAACTTTATTTTTCAGAATATTACGAGAGGTATTCATTGTGCCCATCGGTTTCTGTGTTCATACAATGGGAAATCTGGCAACAGGGCGTGAGGAGTGGTCTTTAACGTATTGAAGAGTAACTATAAATCGCGTATTTGGATTTTGAACTTGGGTCATTGGATTTTGAACATGATAGAAACAGTTTCATGCTGTTCTGGTTTTCTGGCGATATCGCGTTAAGATGAAATGTATTTTCTCCTGCGGGATTAACCCGTACCCAATGACTATAACAGGTGTCAGGTCTAGGTCACTAAGTCAGCATCTAAACTGAAAGGGATTTTTAATCATGGTTGAGCAGTACCTCTTTGTGTTGCCTATGGTTTCCTTGTTACTCTTTGGTGCGATGACACCGGGCCCGTCATTTGTTTTAGTTGCCCAAACAGCTATGTCGAAGTCGAGAATAGAAGCGGTATCGATAGCTCTGGGTTTAGGTCTTGGGGCGACGATCTTTGCCTTTTTGGCTTCATCGGGTCTCATCACTTTATTTAAGGTGGTCCCCGAACTGTACATGACATTTAAGGTGTTAGGTGGCCTGTACCTTTGCTACCTGGGTGCGAAAATGTGGCGTACCAGCAAAGACTCTCTGTCCGCCAACACAGCTACGGAGCCCGGTCGCCCTAAGCCTCTGAAAGCGATGTCGCTGGGTCTAATTACGCAACTGAGCAATCCCAAAACAGCCATTGTCTTTAGCAGCGTATTTGCCGCGTTGTTACCTGCTGACGTGCCAGAACACACAACCTGGATATTAGCATTCAGTGTGTTTTTACTGAACTTTTCATGGTATGCCTTTGTGGCGACTCTGCTTTCCAGCGCGAAAGCACAAAGAGGATATTTACGCTTTAAGTCCCATATCAATAAAGGGGCGGGCTTGTTAATGGGCTCGATAGGAAGCAAATTTGTCATGGATGGCTTCAGGCCATAACAGTGACGGGAATTCTGTAGTGCCGTCATGTATCTATCGCTCGGTATTTATGACGGTTATGGCCTTTGGTATCGGTTGATCACATTTTCCAGCGTCATGATGCCAAACATGATTTTTCGGACAAAAGATTCTGAGCTGCCAACGAAATAGAACTGGGGGTGTCTCGACCAAATTTTTTGCAGTTTGACGTCTATCAGGGCAGCCTGCTCAGACGACTCGTTTCTGACCGGGTTATTGCTGCTGATATCGTGCCCGGTGGCGCCCGCTGATTCAAAAAAAATCACCGCGTCATAACGTGCGATTTCTTCTTCAAACGTTGAGTTTACTTCTTTAAAAAAATCACTTTCCGTTCCGGGCCAGTATGCCAATCCGTCGAGTGACCCTCGGTCGCAGACCAGCAGCCTCTCCGGGTATTGTACTTTGTAGATGTCTTCCAAATTCTTCTGAAGATGAAAAATGGTTTTCTGGACCATTTTTATCAACTGTTCATTGTCCGAGCGTGTTATGCCACTGGAAAAGAGTACTGTGGCGGCCTCGGGAACCACCGCAATTTTATGGCACAGCTCTCTGCGAAAGAGATCCAGTGCGGTGGTTTTGCCGCCACCGGGGCCGCCTGTTACGACAACTTGCAACTGCTTTTTCATCTCGGCCTCTGACTGACTGTTATTAACAAAGCTTAGCCAAAAAAGAAAAAGGAGCTTGTTCGAGCTGAGTTAAGGTAGGTGTTAGGCTGGCTGGCGAATTGTGTGCCGGGATTTAATCTTTGGCGATTTGGCGATTTGGCGATTTGGCGATTTGGCGATTTGGCGATTTGGCGATTTGGTGATTTGGCGATTTGGCGATTTGGCGATAGGGGCAATACTTTGGGTGAACTTGGTGATGGCAACCGTAGCGCGGGGAGATGAAAAAGCCCCTTCCAAGGGAAGAGGCTTTGGCAAGTTCAGGTCGTGCCGTTATTTGTCGGCTTTTCTGACGGCTTGTCTGCTGTCTTTTCTGCCGTCAGTCCTATTGCCTGTGTTAGGTTTGGCTTTTGAGGCAGAACGAGGTTTTCGGTTATTTGTGTTGTTGCGGTTAGATCTATTACCTGGGTTCGCACGCTTTTGCGGTTTGTCCGTTGGGTCTTGATCGACATGCTTAGTTTTCGGCACGTAGTTCAGAATCGTTACCGGGACAGGCTTTTTCGGCGCAAAGCCTTCCACTTCACGGCGCTCAATCAGGTGGCCCAGGCGGCTTTCGATCATGCACAGGTTCTTGAAGTTGTCTTTTGATACAAACGAAATCGCTTCACCCGTGGCATTGGCTCGGCCTGTACGGCCTATACGGTGTACATATTCGTCAGCCGGGAAAGGCAGATCATAGTTCACTACGCGCGACAGGTCTTCAATGTCGATACCACGTGCTGCCACACCTGTTGCGATCAGGTATTTGATCGATCCGGCTTTGAAATCTTCCAGCAGCTGCGCGCGAATCGCCTGGCTGCGACCGCTGTGGAATGCTTCGGCTGCAATGCCGCGTTTTTCCAGCTGAGAAACCAGTTTGGCTGCACCATGCTTGGTTTCGATGAAGATCAGTGCCTGATCCCACTGGTTTTCCTGAATCAAATGGCTCAGTAGCGCGGATTTTTTGTCTTTGTCGACGGTGATCAGCCATTGTTCAATGTTTGATTTTGACGCCTGATTTGCCGCAATGGTGATCTCATGCGGGTTTTCGACCACGGATTTTGCCAAATCACGGACTTTACGTGACAGAGTTGCAGAGAACAGCAGGAACTGAATGTTTTCAGGCAAACGATCAAGAATCTTTTCGATGTCATCAATGAAGCCCATATCCAGCATGCGGTCGGCTTCATCCAGCACCACCATTTCCACTTCTTCGAAGTAGACAGCGCGGCGACCATACATATCAATCAATCGGCCCGGGGTGGCAACCAGTACATCAACGCCTTCGATCAAGCGTTGTTTCTGTTGTTGTTCATCTACACCACCGTACATCGCCAGAGACGTCAACCCGGTGTGTTTACCGTACTGGGTGATTTTCTCTTCCACCTGAATGGCCAGTTCACGGGTTGGTACCAGAATCAGAGCACGAATACGTTTCTTGCGCTTGGTTTCGCCTTTGCTCAGTTTTTCAAGAATCGGCAGGACAAAGCTAGCGGTTTTACCAGTACCGGTTTGCGCCGCAGCGATAAGGTTTTGTCCCTGCAGAACAACAGGAATCGCTTTCGCCTGAATGGTGGTCGGTTCGCTGTATCCGAGCTCATTCACTGCTTTAGTCAGTGATTCGCTTAATCCAAGTTTAGAGAATGGCATGAATCGTCTCTGTATGTACTGAATGCGATAAGGCAGAGTTATCTCTGCCTTACATGAAGCGCGCGATTCTATCACGAACCTTTGTCATAAGAGACATTAAATGTGAGGTAAATCGACTTATACAACCATCGCGGATACCGGCATTTATCGGCAGGAAATCATGACGACTGGGTTTTTTAAGCGAACGCGCTGGTATTTTACTGCCCCAGCTTACTGCCGCAGCCAACTAACAATTCTATTCGCTGGTGGACCAGACGTTTTTGATGTCAGGCCAGCCCCAGTTGGTCAGCTCAACATCTTTCAGCACACCCTTAAATCGCAGCGTCTGGCGATGATGAAACAGAGGCGTTAGCCAGTACTCGGTGATCAACGTTGAGGCAATGGGCTCCAGTGCATCCAGATAGTGTTCCAGTGGTGTGCTGGCTCGTAGTTGTCGCAGGGAATGCTGGAACCATTGGCTGGCTTGCTCGCCGATACAGTGATGCAGCACCGCATTGTTAAACAGGTTGCTGAATGCGGAGGCGTGGCGGTTATCATCAAGATTGATATTGGTCACCACCATATCTTCCGTCAGCAAATGCTGCTGGCAACGTTCAATCAGGTCACGATATGCGTAGACATTGACTTTGACACGGATCCCTTCCGGCTCCAGCAATGCCTGAATACCATAGGCGCAGTTTTTCAGGGCGGTATAATCGTACACCGCGATCGAAAGCTGTTTCGGCAGTTTGCTGAACGGGGCTTGAGGCCGGGTAATAACGTGCCAGTGCGAAAGCAGGTTGCCCGCCAGCACTGAACCAAACTGCGCGCCACGCTGATTTAGGTGTTCGGCCAGCTTGTCTGCAGACAGAAAGCTGGAAAGATAACGTCGCTGAGCGCTGGTGAGGGCATGGGCGCTTTGCTGGTTGAACAAAATGAACATGCAGCCGTCTTCGACCTGAGAATGCAGGTTTTCCTCGCAGGTTGGGTCACTCAGTTTAGGGGCAAGATAGTAGTTGCAGGCCGCCTCACTATTGGCTGAGTCAGCCCATGGTTGAGTTGTGTTTTTGGTTGTGTTTCCTGATGTGCTGTCCAGTGAGCCAGGCATCCCGATAGGGGCTGTTCCTTCGAGCTCTTTGCATGTTTCAGCCGGAGGGATATTCGCATTTGGATAGGGGATATCCGGGTGGTTTGTCCGGATGTGGGGTTGCCGTTGATCCTGCTCGTCGATCAGCCAGATAGTGACCTGATCCGTCAATGCCCGGCAGCCATAATAGCGATCAAACGCCTGCAGGCGGAGCTGAGTCGCGGTATGTTCAATAACCTCAAATGGGCCACATCCTACAACGGCGGGTGTTTGTGCATGATTCACCTGCCCCGGCGGCTGAATGGAATAGCGCACGCCAGAGATCATGCCACCAAATCCCAGATCCGGCTCTGACAGGGTAAAGACCACAGTCTGAGGCTGTGGCGCACTGACACTGATCACATGCGCCATCTCAGTCTGGTATTCCGTCAGGCTGCTCAGACGGGTAAACAGCGTCGCAATGGTATCGGCATCAATGGGCGTCCCGTTATGGAAAACCAGCCCCGGCCTCAGATAAAAGGTCCACTGCAAATTGTCGGCATCATAATGCCAGTGATGGGCCAGTTCGGGTTTAAGGTGACCCTCACGATCGCTGGACACCAGGCAGCAGTATATCTGGCGCAGGAAAAATCGTTCACTGGAGCGCTGTATCTGATGCGGAACAAGGCGTTCAAAGGGGCGCTTGTAGGTCAGTTGGATATGCAGCCGCCCCTCGCGCATAGAGGCACCGGAGGTATTTTGCAGTAAACGGCTAAAGGCCAGATTGTCATCATCCAGGATTGCCCGCGCTTTTTCGTATTTGCCTTCCCGTATCCGTTCGGCCGCCAGCTCTTGTTTGAGATCACCCAAATCCCGGTTCAGTAATAGGGTAGAGCGTTGGTTTCGGCCAACTTTGGGTTGCCAGAGCAGCCATCCGGCCTCTTGCATCTGGGCAAGCAGGCTTCGGGCATGGCGCAAGCTGGTAAACAGGCTGTCAGAAATGTCAGGCAACGATGTTTTAATGGCTTCCCCCACACCCATGGGAGTCAGCCGCGCATAGTAGCGCAATAAATTGAGGTCAGACACAGCGTTAAATTATCACAGGCCCAGTGGCGTGTAAGTTTGGTGAATAGATTGAGTGGTACCGCTTTAGTTACCTAGCGTTATTTTCATCGCTCATTTGCAGAGCTTTATTCATATAGCTTCGTCCACTTAGTTTCATGATAGCGAAATTCCTGAAACAAAAAGAAGCAATGTTTCATTCTATCTGTTCCGTATTTCCTTTTTTATCGCTGTTTCAGGCGAGTTTTTTGTGTCAGAAGGCAGTTATGCGGCAAGGTTTTTCCGTATTTGCTCTCTTTTTACTTTCCGGTTTCGGCGCGACACTGATGACGAGAAAAGGGAGATAAAATGATGAAAAATCCAGATAAAACCCAACAAAAACAGCAGAGTGTCTTCTGTAACGACGCCAGAACTGACGCCAGAACTGACGCCAGAACTATGACAGTCTACTTTCGCCAGCAATTAATGCGCAGTAATAGTCGGTTAGAAAAAATCGCCCTGTCAGCGATGCTTGATTTGCTGAACGGGTAATCAACATAGCGATGTCTGGCAGGGTAAACGGCTTACAGTCATGCTCCTGATACCCCCACGAGCTTTCTGTCAGATATCGCTTCTTTCTGAAACGTCGTTTCCTGTTGCAATGTCGATTTTTACGAAGAGGTCAGTCTGTTGAGGATAAGCCTGACCAACGTTAAAAGCCCGCTATCTGGCCGTAAATCATGCCAAATAGCGGGCTTTGTTCATATCAGGCGTTTTTTATTACAGTGCCTGTTTGGCTATAAGGTATCCGCTTAATACCCTTTTTTCAGAAGTCGGGATTCGGATTGAACTGACTTGTAATGCCGCCCCAACTGTTTTGATTTCGCACGTTCACGTTGCTTGTTGAGTGACTCACTGTTTCTTGCCTGCTCGCGGAGCAGCTTGAAATAGTTCTTCACTCGTCGAGGATCGAGCTCGCCACTGTCAATCGCCTGAAGTACCGCGCAGCCCGGTTCGCTCTGGTGCTGACAATCACTGAAGCGACATTGTTCTGCCAGTCTGTCGATATCAGCAAACAGTGCATTTAACCCGGCTTCACAGTCTGCAATTTGCAGCTCGCGCATTCCGGGGGTGTCGATCAGAATCGCGCCGCTTGGCATAAAATGCAGCGAGCGGGATGTCGTGGTATGCCGACCCTTGCTGTCATCTTCGCGAATGCCGCTGGTTTGCTGAATGTCATCTCCCATCAGGGTGTTCACCAAGGTGGATTTCCCCACACCGGACGACCCCATGAAAGCCACGGTTTTGCCCGTACCGCACCAGTTATTAAGGACGTCACAACTGGTCGGATCCAGCCCATTGACTGTTTCCACCATCAGAAGCGGATTCAGGCGCTGAACCTCCGCCCGTATCTTGTCATGGTCACCACATAAGTCTTGTTTTGTCAGGACGATCACCGGTTCAACACCGGTTTCACGTGCTAACGCCAGGTAGCGCTCAATCCGGCTGAGGTTGAAGTCATTATTCAGCGAACTGACGATAAATAGGGTATCTACATTGGCGGCGATAAATTGCTCGGCCACTTTGCTCCCGGCTGCCTTGCGGCTGAACAGCGACGAGCGTTCCAGCAGGCGGACGAATTGCTGATTCAGATCCAGCAGCAACCAGTCACCCACAGTCATGGGCGGCATGGCATGGTGCATCGGCAAGTGAACGTCACCCTGTTCGGTTTGGACACTATATCCGCTGCGATGATGCGCCAGTATTCGGCCAATGCGGGTCTGTTCTAAGTCTTCAAGTGTCAGTTGTTGTTGAAATACAGGCTGCCAACCCAGTTGGCTGAGTGTAATTTTGGAATTCATTACTTTTCCCTAAGCATGCAGAATCGCTCTGTATGCAGAAACAGAATATTGAGGGTCAAATGAATACAGATGAACCCCGGTTAAGAGCACCGGGCAAAGAGAAGGGCGTTGAGGGAAGTCAGAAAGTTATATTGGAAAAACGTCCGCTCAGCGATTCATCGTTGCCGGGTGGGTTTTGAATACAATCATCGTGTTCTCCTTATGTTGTAATGAGATAGTGCCGTAGTGAAATAGTGCTGTTGTCAATACGTGTTTTGGTGGTTTAAAACACGAATGTGATGAAGATACTAGCACAGAAAATATTCGGCGCCAGAGGAAAGATAGGCGTTTTGGCTCTGAGTCGTGTTTTTAGAGTTGGTCTTGCTTCACATACGGCGAAAGACCATGGTCACTTCTTCGTGTACCAAGTAGTGTGAATCGGCCATCAATTTCGTCTATGCACTCACATTAATAGTGGAATCTCGCCCTATACAATGAATATGTCTTACTCTGATAAAGAATCCTTCTCAGCAATTCGTTTCAGCGATACGTTGCGTTCGTGCCGTTGTATTTGCGCAGCGTAATGCCGTGACTTGTGTTTTTCATTATCTGGAGACCCCTTATGAGAATTGCTCCCATTGTTATCTCCTTGCTAGCAGCCAGTTCCGCTTATGCTGTCAGTCCTCCGAAGCCCACAGCACAAACCATCTATCTCGGCGGTGATATTGTCACTGTCAACGATAGCGCGCCATCAGTGCAGGCACTGGCGATTAAAAATGGTCGAATATTGGCGCTTGGTAGTGAAGCTGACGTGATGAAGTTACAAGATGAAGAAACTAAAATCGTCGATTTGCATGGAAAAACACTGATTCCGGGGTTCATAGATGCCCATGGCCACGTCTTTAATACCGGGATTCAGGCTTTATCCGCGAATCTGCTGGCTGAGCCTGATGGGTCTGTAGACAGCATATCTGCGTTGCAGGAATCATTGAACGCATGGGCATCAAAACCGCAAAACAAGCAGCATGGCATCATTCTGGGCTTTGGATATGACGACTCACAACTTAAAGAAGGGCGTCATCCTACCCGGCAAGAACTGGATGCGGTGTCAGCAGATCTCCCTGTGATCATCATCCATCAGTCGGGTCACTTGGCCACACTCAATAGCAAGGCGTTAGCCTTGGCAGGTATTGGGCCTGACAGCCAAGATCCTGAAGGGGGAAAAATCCGTCGGGAAGCTGACGGTAAAACACCTAATGGTGTTTTAGAAGAAACGGCTTTCTTTGGCTCGTTACTTCCCATGTTTGCCAAGCTGAGTCCGACAGAAAACGAGGCTATCTTCAAAGCAGGTATGGCACTGTACGCCAGCTTTGGTTACACCACCGCTCAGGAGGGGCGTGCCTCTACTTCTGCCGTTAAAACCATGTATGAGCTAGCACAAAAAGCCAAGTTGCCAATTGATGTGGCAGCCTATGCTGATATTCAGATAGCCCGTGATGTTATTGTTCCACCCTATTACGCCAGCGAATACACGAACGGTTTTCGCGTTGCAGGGGCCAAGCTTAATCTCGATGGCTCTCCTCAGGGTAAGACTGCCTGGCTGACCGAGCCGTATTTGGTTCCGCCAGAAGGACAAGAGGCGGGTTACAAAGGCTATTCCAGTATGAGTGATGAACAGGCCGGTAAATATATCGAACTCGCTCAAAGTAAGGGGTGGCAGTTGCTTACTCATGTCAACGGTGATGCGGCGATTGACCAGTTGATCAAAGGAGTCGAAGCCAGTGAAGAAAAACATGGCAAGCCGGACCGTGGTTTTGTGGCTATCCATGCTCAGACAGCTCGAAAAGATCAGGTGGAGGCGTTTAAACGCCTGGGTATTTTCCCGGCATTTTTCCCGATGCATACCTTTTATTGGGGAGACTGGCACAGTGATTCCGTACTGGGTAAAGAGCGGGCACAGAACATTTCTCCGACCGGGTGGGCGCGTGAATTAGGCATGATCTTTACCTCTCACCACGATTCTCCGGTGGCGTTACCTGACTCAATGCGAGTTTATTATGCTACGGTCAACCGTGTGAGCCGGACAGGTCGCCTTATCGGGCCGGATCAGCGGGTGTCATCGCTTGAAGGGCTGAAATCACAAACTCTGTGGGCGGCGACTCAATACAAGGAAGAGCAAAACAAAGGTTCACTTGAGGTCGGTAAATTGGCGGATCTGGTTGTTCTTTCTGCCAATCCGCTGAAAGTGGAACCTGAAAAACTGGCCGATATCCGTGTTGAAGAGACCATCAAAGAAGGGGTCACCGTCTATCGCAGCGATGAGCAAGCCAATAACGGAGGATGTATAGAATCCGCGCGGTGCAGTGCTGTTGCCACTACCGCGATGGTTGAATCTGGTTTGATGCATCATGCGCATTAGGTCGATGGTCTAAAGGCTTTGGTTAACAATACCTATCATCAAGGGCAAGCTATTGCCCTTGTTTTTTTCGGTTTTGCTTTTTGTTTTTTGGGAGGGGGTAATTTAGATATTCTGTGAAAGCCGCTTATTGGATAATGGAATGAGTTATGAAATTAATATTTAGATGACTCATTTGCGAGTTATTTTCCCATTCATGTCGTGGTATTCGAGCATCGTCTTTTTGTTAAGTTTGGTAGCTTGGTCGATATAAAAAGGCGAAAATTGAACGCCTTATTAGCCTTTCAAATCATAAAATAAGCGTAATGATTTCGATTTTTTCCTAACATTTTTTAGGGTAAGTGATTATTGATAAATACTTAATTATTAAGGCTTATTTTATTTTAAATCTGATGATGTTTGCTCCTGGCCTGATTTCAGAGCTGGTTGTTTAAATGATTGTTGATTGGATGCCGGTGATCGTTGTCCTTAGAAAAACTTTTGATGGCTGCAATAAAAACGTAAAAAAAGATTGGTTAACTAGCGCCGCATTTATACATTAGGAACCAAGATGAAACACTTAGTTAAACCTCTCGCTTTCGCTGTAGCCACTTCTACTATTTCCTTTTCAGCACTGTCGGCAGAGATAAAAAACGTTATCTTGATGATCGGTGATGGCATGGGCCCGCAGCAAGTTGGTCTGCTGGAAGCCTACGCAAAGAATGCTCCGCATTCAATCTACAAAGGCGACACTACCGCACTGTATAAACTCGCTCAGGATGGCGTGATCGGCTCATCCATGACGAACCCGGAAGAGTCGATTGTTGTCGATTCAGCCTGTTCAGCAACCATGCTGGCTACGGGCTTACCTACGGCTTCTGAAGTGATTGGCATTAACTCGAACGGCGATCATGTTGAAACCGTTCTTGAAAAAGCCAAACGTGTCGGCAAAGCCACTGGTCTGGTTTCCGATACCCGTCTGACCCACGCGACACCTGCGGCGTTTGCCGCACACCAGCCGCACCGTTCACTGGAAAACGACATTGCATCGGACATGCTGACTACGGGCGCGGATGTCATGTTGTCAGGTGGTCTTCGTCACTGGATTCCACAATCAACCAACGAGAAAGGCGACACTTATAAAGCGCTTGCAACACTGACTCACGGTGATGTGAAGCTGACATCGAAGCGTAAGGATGAGCGCAATCTGCTGACTGAAGCAAAAAATGATGGCTATAGTCTGGCCTTCAACAGAGAGATGCTGGAACAGGCACAAGGTAATAAGTTACTGGGTCTGTTCTCTGATTCAGGCATGAATGACGGTATTGCCTACAGCAATACGAAAAATGACCCGGAACGTACTCAACCATCACTGAAAGAGATGACTGAGAAGGCGATCAACGTACTTTCAAAAGACGAAGATGGTTTCTTCCTGATGGTTGAAGGTGGTCAGATTGATTGGGCTGGTCACAGCAACGATGCAGGCACAATGCTGCATGAAATGCTTAAGTTCGATGAAGCTGTAAATGCCGTTTATAACTGGGCGAAAGATCGTGACGACACGCTAATCATCGTTACGGCTGACCATGAAACCGGTTCCTTCGGCTTCAGCTATTCATCGGCTGATCTGCCAAAACCGGAAAAACGTTCAGGTGAAGCGTTCCAGAAGCAGGATTATGCGCCTAACTTCAACTTCGGTAAGTTTGATATTTTAGATGGTCTTTACAACCAGAAGCTCAGTTATGCTGCGATGTTCAGCGAATTCGATAAGCTGGACAAAAAACAGCAAACGCCTGAAAAACTCGCTGAAATCGTAAATGCCAACAGCGATTTTCCAATCACAGTGGCTCAGGCTACTGACGTTTTGAAGATGAAAAAGAATCCTTACCACGCAGATAACCACAGTTACCTGTCTGCTGAGGACGTACCAGCCATCAATGATTTTGATGCTTTCTTCCCGTACAACGACCGCGGCAACGTACTGGCGCGCCAGCATGCAACCGGTCAGAACACAGTTTGGGGGACGGGCACCCACACACATACTCCTGTCAACGTCTTTGCCTGGGGACCGCTGAAAGAGATTGTGCCGGTTTCAAAAATTATGCACCACTCAGAATTGGGTGAATACATCAAGGGCATGGTGAAATAAGCGTTTGTTTGTCACTTGTTTGCCACTTAGGCGAGCTTTGAATTAAGCCTGATGATGTAGAATTTAGCCTGATGATGTAATTGTGGCTAAGACTAACAGCCCTGAGCGTTTGCCCAGGGCTGTTTTGTTTGTGGCAAATGCATGAGTTTTTCAGTGTGTATTCTTTTTCTTTTTCCTTTGTCTTTGTCTCTTCTGTTTACCCAGCAGTCAACACTAATCTGTTGCTCACGTTAACTCTCTGATAAGCCTTTCAATGCTGTTGACCACTTGCTTTACCTTGTCATCGTTAAGCGCTTGACCGTGTGGTTCAGCAAATCGTTCTAGATCATTATCAAAGTACAAACCATGCGCATGGGCAAACTCTTCAGACAGGGTTGCTCGAACCAGAATATCAGCGCCGAGTCTGAGATCGCCGCCTGCGATGCCAAAAGCTGATTTGACCATCTTGCTGCCCAGTAATGATTTAGGGTTAACGGACACAATCATGGGCCCTTCCGGTTTGTATTTCTGTCCCAGATAGCGAGACCACATTGTCAGGGCCAGCTTGCTCTGCGCATAAGCATTGCTGTCACTCAATGCGTCAGTTTTGTTAGCTGACTCTGTCTTAGTTAGACCAGCCCGGCCTTCCAGTGCCTCGATGCTGACTGGCGCCTGAGCCGCAGACGAAAGATTTATCACTCGGCCTGTCTTGGGTAGCAGAGGCAGTAATGCAGTAGTAAGCAGATACGGCGCAATGGTATTTACAACAAAGCGAATGTCCAGACCATCCGGAGTGATCGTCTGAGGCGCATTGAATACCCCGGCGTTGTTTATCAGTACATCTATTTTGCCAAAGCGCTGTGTGATTTCTTCAACCATCGCGGTCACGGTTTTCAGATCAGAAAGGTCTGCTATGACCGATTCTGCTGTGCCTTCCCCTGCTATGTTGTTCAACTGATTAATCACAGCCGCAACTTTTGAAGGGTTGCGCCCATGAGCGATGACATGGTGACCGAGTGCTATCAGCATTTTTTGCAGTCTCAAAACCAATGCCATCCGTCGCGCCAGTAATCAAAATAACGTTTTGCATAACAGAAATTCCTTATCGATTCTGGTTAACGGTTAACGGTTAACGGTTAACGGTTAACAGCTAGCCCAGATCGTCTTTACCTTCAATCAAAGCGTGATGGCTAACAGAGCCCGCAGTCCGTGCTTTCAAATGGGGGGGGTATATTCCGGGTCATTCATAAAGTCGATCGCTGCCTTATGAGAAGGCCACTCGATAATAATACGCAGTGCAGGAGATTGAGCGTCGCCCTCAAGACGTTCATGACGTCGGTACGAGCTAAGTATTTCCCGCCATATTTTGCAACTAGTCGGTTGGCAGGGCCAATGTATTCTGGAATCCAGTCTTGCACTGTCGGGGTGACCTCCAGCCCGGAATAATAGGTAGACATAGGTGCTCTCCATATTGTTGAGGCTGTTAGATAACGTAACTACAGTCTACTTCATGGCTGAGAAATGATAATGAGGCCCATGCTGGAATGAGTTTTTAGATCTTGTTGATAATACTCATACGAATTAGAGAGAACGTAGCATTGGGTTAGTGAGTTTACGTTATTAAGCTGGTGCAGGTGCTTGGTTACTTTGACATCGCTACGTTGGCACATTTTTATAGTCTGGACCGCGACATTAACGCGGTAACTTCTCACACCGTATCCGCTGATTTTGACACTTCTCTGCCAGAAACTCCCTTAATATCCGTAACTCGGGGGTGAGCTGCCGCCTGTCCGGGCATACCAGATACAAAGGGGCCGGCTCGCCTTGCCAGTCAGTCAGCAGACGAATCAATTTTCCGGCCAATAACTCTTCGCTGACATCCAGTAGAGATTTATAACCAATGCCTTTCCCGGCAACAACCCAGCGCTTTACGACATCCCCATCATTTGCTTTACGGTTTCCGCTAACTTTGACTTCTGTCCAGTCTTGCCCCTGAAAAAAACGCCAGCGCGAATGGTTAGCACTGAATAACATGAAGCTAAGGCAGTTCAGGGCTTCCAGATCGGTAGGATGGCGGATATCTCTGCTGGTTTGCAGGAAATGAGGAGACGCACAAACGACGCGTTGGTTTTCCTGACAAATCGGCAGAGCCACCATGGTGGAATCACCAGGAATACCATAACGAATTGCGGCGTCTACCGGTTCGGTATACATGTTGGTGAGTGAGTCTGACAGCACGACGGAAATGCTGATCTGAGGATGTTGATCCATAAATTCGTCGATCCAGGGAAGGATCAGATTGCGTCCAATGTCGGATGGCATCGACAGCTTGATGTCACCTTGCAGCACATCTTCTTTTTGGTTCAGTAATTGAATGCCTTCTTCAATGGCGTCGACCGCGATCTGACATTTTTCCCGGAATCGCTCACCTTCAGCGGTAATTCGTAAGTTACGTGTCGAGCGCACAAACAGCATGGTATCGAGCTGGGTTTCTAAGCGTTTAATGGTGGCGCTGACAGCGGCTGGCGTCAGATCTAATACATTGGCGGCTTTAGAAAAACTGCCTTGCTTGGCTGTCTCCAGAAACACGTAAAAATCTTGCATGGTTTTCATTGGCAGTTACAGCAGCTGTTCGTGATGATTTTGACGTAAGGGTAGCATTTAGCCGATAAAACGTAAGTAGCTGAGTGTTGATTGTTTCACGAGATTATTCCGGGTGATAAGGTGCCGAAACGCTTCAAGGTGAGGGCTTTTCTGATGAGCATCAAGAGATGCTTGTGAGCACCAAACCTCTTGCATCAAAAACCGATCCGGTGCCTGAGTGTCCTGGTAGAGCTCGTACTGGCAGCAGCCCTCTTCTTGTCGTGTCGGCTCGAGCAGGTTTTGAAGGGCTATCTGCAAAGCGTCTCGTTTATCCGGGTTGGCAATAATTTCTGCGTGTAAATTGATCATGGTATTGGCCTTTTTGTTATTGGCGTTCATTCTGGTGCTCATCTTTTTGAATGGAAAGTGGCTGTGCTTATCCGAGTGTTTATTACTCACTCTGTTGTACATGTATGTGTTCCGTACTCACACCCGCCACTTTCCTGCTCTGTTCTGTCTGTTTTTGGTGTTTAATGTTTATGAATAAGCATTAAAAGCCTTCAAGAACAATTTTTCCTTTGGCCGTTTGAGATTCGATCAGCTGGTGGGCTTTGCGAAGGTTATCTGCATTAATCGCCCCCAAGTTGTTACCCAGCGTGGTTTTCAGTTCACCGTTGTCGATAAGGCGAGCGACTTCGCCCAGTAGTTGATGCTGCTTGATCATATCGTGAGTCTGGAACAGCGAGCGGGTAAACATCAGCTCCCAGTGCAGTGATAGACTTTTTAGTTTCAGCGGCATCGCATCCAGATTTTTGGGGTCATCAATCAGTCCGAATTTGCCCTGCGGCTTGAGTGATTTGATGATTTCCGAATAGTGTTCATCGGTATTGTTCAGGCTAACCACGTAATCAACGTTATCAAAGCCGATGGTTTGCAGTTCTTCGCTCAGCGGGTTGCGGTGATTAATAACATGGTGCGCACCAAGCTGTTCCAGCCACGCGGTGGTTTCAGGGCGGGAAGCCGTACCAATAACAGTCAGATCTGTCAGCTGACGAGCCAGTTGCACCATGATGGAGCCGACACCGCCGGCAGCGCCGATGATCAGAATCGCGGGCTTGTTACCTTCGATGTGTTCTGAACGTTGCACTTCCAGGCGATCAAACAACATTTCCCAGGCGGTAATTGTCGTCAGCGGTAATGCCGCAGCTTCAGCATCGCTAAGGCTAACCGGAGCCAGACTGGTGATACGCTCATCAACCAGCTGGTACTGAGCATTACTGCCGGAGCGAGATAAATCACCGGCATACCAGACACGATCACCGACTGAAAACAGGCTGACCTCATCGCCTACGGCTTTGACAGTGCCAACTGCATCCCAACCCAGCACTTTCCATTCGCCGTCTTGAGCGGACTGATGCTGGCGTATTTTTGTATCAACCGGGTTGACCGAAATCGCTTTCACTTCCACCAAAATATCGTGGCCGATAGCCGTTGGCATCGGCAGAGTGATGTCCTGAAGTGACCCCGCAGGATCTGAGACTTGATTGTTTGCTAAAACATCTGGCAGTGCGTGGGCGTGTTGGTAACCAATGGCTTTCATGGTGCTTTTCTCGTTTGCAGGTGATGGTACAGACATGGCTAATTCTCTCTAAAGCTGGTGTTAATAGTGTGGACAGAAAGAAGTGTAACCATCTGGTGATTTTGATAAATACGACAAAGCAAACAAGACTTTCAACGAAAAATTGAAAATCATGGAATGGCTTTCAGCTGAGGTAAAGTATCAAGGCGAATTTAGCGTGACTTTGCTGTTTGCAAATAGGCGATCTGGCTTATTGTTACTGTTGTTAATAGCCTCTGGTTTTGTTGCTTTGTGGAAGATGCACGATGTTTTTTACAATGAATATGCATCTTGTGGTCTATGTTCAACTATAACTATTACAGAAACTTAGCTTTAAGAGTGGGTGACACTTTTATCGCGGCAATCAATGGAGTTGAATATGGCCAAACCTTATCGTTTCACTGTTTTAACCGTGGCTTTGTTATGCTTGTCCTCTAATAGTTTCTCTGCGAGTGTCAGCGGTACCATTAATGTCAATATATCACTGGAAGCCGGGTGTGTTATTAATGGAAACAACACACTGGACGGTGACTCAGCTATTGACTTTGGTACGCTCAATTTTGGTAGTGTACCTACGGTTTTTGTCCAGCAAGATTCTGCCGTAACTGGTGGGGCCGCTAATGGAATCGCGGTGGTGTGTAGCAGTGGTGTTACGCCATCATTTGCAATTGCAAGCGGGAACAATGATGGCAGTATTGTTGGTGGCGTTGGAAATGGAAATCATACAATGAGTGATGGCTCTGGTAATTACGTTGATTACGCTATTTTCAGCGATCCCGCTCGAAGTAACAGAATCGAAAACAATACCTCAATTCTAATGGCAGTGTTTACGGATACAACACCACAAACCATTGAATTATATGGGCGTGCATATGGAACCAGCAATGTTGCCGGCAGTTATTCTGATACATTGAATGTGACGCTAAGCTGGTAGGCTGTGAAAATTAGTCATGCCGTATCCATCATTGCACTGTTTGTTTTTTCTGCACCAATGGTTACTGCCTCCTCGGATTCATTTAAGGTAACAGCAACCATTGATACCGGGTGTCTGGTGAATGGTTCAGTTAGTGGCTCGTCAACGACAGTCGGGCAAATGGGGGTGCTTGATTTTGGAAGAGTGGCAACTCTCTCTGCGACACAACTAGAGAGCACGGTGACCTACAATTCGTCTCTCATGTTAAGTTGTACTCCGGGAGTGGCAATGAATGTCGCATTGAATGGGGGCTTGTATCAAGAAGATGGGTTGCGGCAAATGAAGCATGTCAGCGAAGATGCCAAGGTGACCTATTTATTGTTCCAGGACTCAGCCAGAACAACAATTTTTGATATTGACGTTCTTTATCCGGTGAATACCACTGATTCACCAAATGATATTCAGGTTCCCATCTGGGGGCTGGCTACAATAACCGGCAATGAAACCACCGGCTTTTATTCGGATACTTTCACACTCACTTTAGAGTGGTAATGCATCAAAAGGAGAGTTTCGATGCGTACTATAGTAACAAGGATGTTACTTTCGACGGTCTTGTCTTTTGTTCTTATAGCTTCCTGTGTGGCTGCAAATTCATTATTACTTTGGCCAATCTATCCAACGATTACAGCAGATAAAAAAGCGACATCAGTTTGGATAGAAAATAAAGGCCGGGATGATGCCTATCTTCAAGTGCGGATATTTCGTTGGGAACAACATAATGGGCAGGATACGTATACCGTTCAAAACCAAGTCATCGCAACCCCACCTTTTGTTCAAATTCCTGGTGGGCAGAAACAATTAGTGAGGGTGCTGGTACAGGCCAATATCCCGGCTGGTCAGGAATCCGCATATCGAATCATCATTGATGAATTACCTCCTGCTCAACCACCAACGCAAGTTGAAGAAACAATGGCAATGGCCGTAAAAATCCGAATGAGATACTCATTGCCGTTATTTATTTACGGTAACGGTTTAGCGGTAAAACCGACCATGAATGCAGACGAAGATCACTGGAAAGATCTCCAGGCACAGTTTGTTACTGAGAATAAAAAGGTATTCATAAGGATTACAAATCGCGGTTTACGTACGGTGAGGCTGGTTGATGTTCAGCTCGAAACACCGGGGCTACAAACAACACCATTAATGCCGGGGCTAGCGGGTTATATCATGCCGGGCCAGTTTAAACAGTGGCCGGTATCGCGTCCCATTTCCGCTAAACCCAGTATTAGTGCCAGCATTGAAGGGAAACGCTACGCCATAGCTTTGTTATAAAATGGCTGAATATTTTTTGATTTTGAAGAACAGCCTAAACACCAGTCTGAAGCTCATTATTAAGGTCAGTTCGGGGGTAATTCTTAGCTTTTTTCACGCATCGGGTCACTGTGAACAAATGGCACAGCCGCTACAGAATTTGCCTGAACCGGAACACTACTCCGCAGAGTATTTTCAAAAGATGAATCTTAAATTGGAGCTGGTAATTAATCAGGTTGAAACAGGCGTGATCGTGGATGTGAAACGTAACGGACGCTCATATTTTATTGCTTCAGACGATCTGATTGCTGTGGGTGTTCTTGAGCAAGCTTTGCCTGATTCAGCGGGGATGAGATCGGCACTGCTGGACGTATCTAATTTGCAGGGAGTAAGTGTGAACTATCTTCAGCTCACACAGCAGTTAGCGATCAATGTGCCTGCTCACTGGTTACCGGTTCAGAATGTCTCGGCGCATGATGCTAATCGGTTCCGTCCTGCACAATATGGCCGGGGAGGGCTGCTGAATTACTCTGTTTTTGGTTTGAGCGGCAATGAGACGCATCAAACAAATTTTTCCTTGAATCATGATTTGCGAACATTCTCAGAGCTGGGGGTGTTGACGACCACAGGGTTGTATCAATTTGTTGTTAATCACAATTCTACAGAGTTATCTGACAGTCAATATACCCGTTTTGAGACACGCTATGAGTATGCGGATCAGGGGAGATTACTGCGTTTAGAGGCCGGTGACTTTATCGTCAGGCCACTGTCCTGGACGCAGCCTGCCCGCATGGCAGGGGTTCAGTTGTCACATGATTTTTCTATGAGACCTGATGTGGTAACCGCTCCGTTACCCGCGTTTTATGGGGAAACCACCGTTCCTACCACGCTGGACTTGTTTGTGAACGGTCAGAAAACGGATTCGATAATGGTCGGAGCCGGGCCGTACGTTATCAATAATATTCCGATGATCTCCGGTGCTGGAGAAGCAACCGTGATTGTGACGGATGCCCAAGGGCGTCAAACGGCCATTACCACACCATTCTTTCTGTCCCCCCAATTATTGAAGCCGGGTTATGCCTCTTACAACATTAGTCTTGGCGTACTGAGGGAAAATTATGGCAATGACTCAAATGACTACGGCGATGGTGCCCTGACGGCTGCATTGCGATTCGGATTAACAGAGCGTCTGACGGTTGAAACGCAAACGGAAATCACTGATAACCTGATGGTGTCTGGTGCAGGTGTGGTGATGAATGTTTTTGATTTGGGTACGGTTGATGCCTCGGTACGAGTGAGCAATGCTCATGACCGCGCTTATGCACATTCAATCGGTTATAGCTATCAATCCCGACGTTACAGCTTTGGTATTCGCACCCAGCAGGAAGAAGCCAGTTTCTCGACATTGGCGAGCACTGTTTTGCCAGCAGGTAACAGTAAACCTGACTCTTTTCCCGATAAGCCAAAACGTGTCACTCAAGTCAATGCGGGTGTTCGCCTAGGGGAGTGGGGATCGGTTTCTGGAGGTTACTTTGATATTCAGCAGCCTGATGCTCGCTCACGAACCCTGAATATCACTTACA
Source organism: Photobacterium sp. GSS17 (assembly GCF_028621875.1). Classification (NCBI taxonomy): domain Bacteria; kingdom Pseudomonadati; phylum Pseudomonadota; class Gammaproteobacteria; order Vibrionales; family Vibrionaceae; genus Photobacterium; species Photobacterium sp. GSS17. Next base: position 359,135 of record NZ_CP117518.1, read on the forward strand.
GTTATCCCCTGCCGTTTAATATCAATATGTCACTGTCATTTAATTGTGATTTCGACGGTGAATCTGTTTCATTTTCGCAGTTTTCATTACCGCTCGGGACTGAAAACGGAAGTGTCGGGCTTACGGTTCGCAGGGAAGAAAAAGGCAATGTGAATGGCCGGTTAGGCTATAGTCGACTTGCGCCGTTAGATGGCGGCTGGGGGATTAGTCTTGCCCATGATCTCAATGAAAAACCTGACAATCGAAAGCAGGCCGACCTGACCTATCGAGCCTCCTGGGCTCAGTTTCGTACCGGGCTATCCGGAGTCAGCGGTGAGTATGATAAGTATGCAGAATTCACAGGCTCGATTGCCCTAATGGACGGGACGTTATTTCCTGCTAATCAGGTGAGTGACAGCTTTGTCGTAATCAGTACCGATGGTTTTAGTGATATTCCGGTTAAGTATGAAAATCAGGTGGTAGGGGTGACTAATGATAATGGCTATTTACTCATTCCCTGGACAACGGCCTATTACACCGCGAAGTATGAAATTGATCCTCTTAATTTGCCGGCCAATGCTCGGATTACAACCACAGAGCAGTTTGCATCTGTCTATGCCGGCTATGGTTACCTGATGCGCTTCCCCGTTAGTTTGCAGGTTGCGCTGAGCATGGTAGTTGTGGATTCACACGGCCAGTACCTCCCGCTTGGGACATATGGCGTTTCTGATACGGGGCTGTCCAGCCAAATTGGGTGGGATGGCTTTTCCTATTTCGAAGGGAGCAATCCCGGAGAGTTTATTACTTTTTATCCCCAGGATAGCTTACCTTGCCGAGTGGCCATCCAGTCTCTTTATCAACAATCAGGCCATGAGATACAAATGCTTGGTGAGCAAACCTGCGTAACTGAACATGGAGAGCGTTTGCAATGACAGCCACCCGAGTGTGTTGTGTTTGGTTATTACTGTTAATGGCAATGCCTGGCATAGCCTGTGAATTGACAGCTCCAACACCCCTTGTTCAGTTTGGTAGTGTCTCGTCACTGACAGTAAATACGGCACCGCAGCAAAGCTCCGCGCAGCCTCATGCGGGGATCACCTGTGATTTTGTTTCTGTTTTGTCGGTATTAAGCGGGGATAAAGTTTCAGTTAGGTTTACCAGTCATGGTGCCGGACAAATGAAAACTAAGGCGGACTCTGAATCGAGCCTTGCTTATCAGATTTTTGCGGACTCAGCCCTGAGCTTTAAGTACGAGTTTGATCAGACTTATAATTTCTTCGACGCTGGTTTGATCGAGCTATTTGATCTTTTTGGCAAATCGGCAGAGTTTCCGTTATATGTTCGCACCCAAGCAAACAGCAACCTGTCAGCAGGCGTATATACCGACCACATCACTGTTTCATGGGTGTGGGCCTACTGCGTGGTGAGTGTAGGCGAAATATGTATCGGTAGTAATAGCGGTTCGGCACAAAGTACCATTACCCTGGAACTGACAGTAACGCCTGATTGTATTATTACAGCACCAGACCTTAATTTTGGTACTGCCCCACTTGTAGCCGGCTTTGATCCTGTTAACCAAACCATTTCGTTAACTTGTACTAAAGGCAGCGTGTATACCGTTGGACTAAGCGATGGGCAGAACAGTGTCAGTGGTCAACGCCGAATGGCTTTTGGCAGCGATTACCTGGCCTATGAAATTTATAAGTCTTCAGGGACGGATAGATGGGGAAGTACAAACGGTGAACGGCGTGGTTCTGGTGATGCCGATGGTGGGGCGGGTTCCCCTAATGGAATAACACCACAGACATTTAATTACTCCGCAACTATTTTAACCGATCAAGCGACGCCTCCACCCGGTATTTATACGGATTCCATTGTGGTTGATGTTCAGTTTTAAGGCCCTTTATGACAACACAGCTGACTTTTGTTTGAATTTAAAGTGAGTGCAGCTGTACCTGAAGTGTTGAATGTTTGCTTTTTCATGCAAAAGTTATCCTTCGATTCTTAAAACTGTGAGGTCGAGCGTTTTAAGAACTTTTCCGAATGTTAAAAATGTGAATAATAGCTGCGAGGCTTGTTGCATATTAGGTTGTTATGTAATGGCTTGAATTTATTTTTAGAGTCTATTTCATGACAATTTAGGATGTGATGAATGAAAAAGTTTACGGCTGTATCTGCACTGCTATTTCTAATGTCTGGTTGTGCCAGCAATGATATTGAGACTGTTGTGAATGATGGTATTAATGGCGCAATTAGCGGTGTATTTGGATCATCACAAAAAGCAATAACAGCGAAAACCAATATCCCAGCATCAGGGGCGCCAAGGACCTACTCTGTTGAAGCAGAACATATAGCAACGTATGAGGCAAAAAAATCCTCACGTGATTACGGTACAATCAAGATTGCAAGACAGGAAAAGAACCCGAAAGGGCAGACCCGATTGGTTCTGGATTTTTGTGCTCACCCTGGAATTGGTAAAGTAAAATGTTCGGGGTCCATTTACCAAGTGACCTCTGAAGGATGGCTGGTTGATAAAGGTATTTACTTTGGTGGTAATAGTTCTTTCAACGAAATTGTTGTTCCGGCAGGCAGTTATTACCTGAAGGTTAGAAGTGATGGCGTAGGGAAAGAGTCTTATACAACCGGCACATTCTCAGTTTCGCCTTACAAAACCTCATACGTGCAGCTTGAACTGGAATAATCCAATCGTCTGAGTTTTATTTGGCAATGGATATAACAAGCCCGCCAAGACAGTAATCCGGCGGGCTTTTTATTGGTTTGTTACCCAGAAGTGACGGTCACTGCGTTTTTGTTTGTTCCTTTTTGTAGTCTGCTACCAATTTATCGAGAAAATCACCAAGCAGTTGATTCATGCGTGTCGTGTCGTAAGCCAGTATATCTGCCGGCATCTGGACAAAACGTGCCGGAGAGCGGGCGGTTTCCTGCTGACAAAAAACTGGTGCGTCGTGCTCAATCAGTGGCGGCAGTTGTTCCTGCAGAAATTCCAGATGACACTGAAAGCCATAAACCAGGTTGGAGTAGCGAACAATCTGTCGTGGGCAGCCTTCGCTGGTGGCTAGTATCTGGCTGTCAGCAGTCAGCCCCGGCATGTCGTTGTGCCAGTGGCCGACTAATTCTTCTGCCTTGAAGGTGGAGAGCTTGGGATCTGATTGCCCTTGATCCGACAGTCTGACAGGGAAGTAGCCGATTTCTTTCTCCGGGCTGGCTGAGTACGTTGCGCCAAGCGCTTCACCGATCAGTTGCGCACCTAGACAAACGCCCACGACAGCTTTTTGCCTGCTCATTGCGTCACGAATCAGTCGCTGTTCGGCATAAGTGTCAAAGTGTGGGCATTCATCTTGGGATGTGGCAGGGTTTTGAGGTCCTCCCAGGACGATTAACAGATCAAAACGACTTTGAGTCTCGTTATCTAAATCTGGCAGCGGCTCACCCAGATAGACCCGACTGGTAGACACGGTGTACTGGTGCTTCTGCGCCCACAGGCTAAAATAGCCTGGCCCTTCAAATGACTCGTGAATGATAAAATGAATGTGCATATTGGCCTCTCTACTTTGAAAACAAAGACATGTTACAATTTGCACTTGATGTCCGTATAAGGCTGTAAAGACACTAAACAATGCTAACCCGCCAAGATATGCCCGCGAATGAATTTATAGCCAGCCAGCCCGATCAGGTTGTGTGGGCTAAAGTGATAGGGATGCCGAAAGGCTGGGTAGACAGTTGGCATCACCATACCTGGCATCAATTGATTTTTCCGGTAAAAGGGGTCGTGCAGACTCAAGCAACAGATGTAACCTCAGTTATAAAATCAGCACAAATAACAGAAGCAACAAAAGCGACTGAAGCCGCCGGGTGCTCTTCACCTTTATCTTCATATCTGCAACAGAAACGGCAATTTCTGGTGCCGCATACGTCGGCGCTGTTTGTTCCGGCTGGGGTTCGTCATGAGTCAGTGGCGCTGACAGAAACACGCTTTATTGGCTTGTATATTAATCCGTCGTTTGGTCGCCGCTACAGTGATCGACTAAAACCAGTTTCGATGACGCCGTTTTTGAAGTCGCTGATTCTGCTATTACATCAGGAATGCCAGAAGTGGGACAACGGGTTACACTCTCAGAACGATGAAGAACGCGATAAGCGGCTGCGTTTACTGGATATGCTATATGATCAGGTTCATCAGGAAGAGTCATATTCCTACAGTTTGCTCATCCCCCAAGACAGGCGAATCAGACAGATTTTTGACCAGTTAACTGACGCCCCTTCTCTGGACTGGTCGTTGGCCAAATGGGGGGCGGTTGTTGGCGCTTCAGAGCGGACACTGTCTCGTCTTTTTGTAAAAGAATTCAATACTTCTTTTGCCCTGTGGCGACAGCAGCTGCGTCTGATTTATTCCTTATCCTTGCTAGATGTCGGTGTGCCGGTACAGGCTGTGGCACATCAGGTCGGGTATCAGAATGACTCATCCTACATCAAAGCATTTAAGATCCGATTTGGAATAACCCCCGGCCAGTTTTGTCAGACGTCTGAGGTAATGTGACGCCGAATAATCGCGATCAGTGTCTGCAATTCTTCTTTGACCGCCTCATTGAGCGGATATCCGATATTAATCCGGAGGCAATCCTGATAGAGCGAGAGCGAAGTAAACAGCGGCCCAAGGCGAATGTCGACCTTGTGTTTTTGGAGATCCTGCTCCATTGCCTTTACATCCAGCCCCGGGATTTGTAACCAGAGTACAATGCCGCCTTGCGGTTGGCTGATACGGCTGTTTTTCGGCAGGTGCTGGCGAAGGAAGTCGCTGTATCGCTGCTTTTGGCCTAAAAGCTGAATCTGTTTTTTCCTGAGCAGACGAGTGTAGGCACCGGTTTCGATAGCATCTGCAATCGCCAGCTGGATTTGAGTGGCAACGCCAAACGATCCGGCAGAAAACTTGGCCAGATATTTTTCAAGATACCTTCCCGGCAGACACCAGCCCAACCGGTAGCTAGGTGACAAGGTTTTAGACACCGACCCACACCACAGAATATACCCCTCGTCGTCATAATATTTGGCTGGCAGGACAAACTCACCCATGTGCGATAACTCCAGGTAGACATCGTCTTCAATAATGGGGGTTTGGTAGTGATTCGCGAGTTTTGCCAGGTGCTTTTTTTGCTCAACGGACATGGTGATGCCCTGCGGATTCATAAATGTTGTGCTGAACAGCCCCGCCTGAACATTTCCCGCTTTCAGATGAAATTCCAACTGTGCCAAGTCAATGCCTTCGTCCAGTGACGGGATTTCGACAATGTTCAGTGACATTTGCGCCAGCAACTCCAGCAGGCCATTGAAACAGGGGGAGTTGATGGCTACGGCATCACCAGGCCGGGTACAGGTTTCCAGTGCGGCTTTGATTGCCGACAGGCAGCCATGGCTGATGACCAGCTCTTCAGCCTGAAAAGGAAAGCCTTGCTGGGTAAAGTGGTTGGCCAGTGCCTGACGCAGTGAGATTTCGCCCTGATAGTCGGGGTAGCGGGACAATCGGTCGCCGATCCGTCTTATCGCACGGCGAAAGCTGATTTCCATTTCACGTACCGCTTGCTCATCCAGTGGAGAAAACGAGACGCCGAGAGGACCATGTTCAAAGACGGTTTGTGCCGGTTTTGGGGTGGAAACCTGGCTGACAAACTGGCTCCATTGCGGATAGGGATGCGACGAATCTTGGGGTAATTCGGCTGAGGAGATGTAAAAGCCAGACTGAGGACGGGCTGAAATCCAACCCAATGACTTGAGTTCTTCATAACAGCTGACAGCCGTCGAGATGCTGACCTGCTGTTGTCGGGCAAACTGACGTAGCGAGGGCATTCGGGTTCCCGGCTTTAAGCGTCCGGCATGAATGTCGGCAACAAACTTGTTAGCTAACTGCTTGTATCTCGGTGCCTTTGCGCCTGATTGTTCATTCATTACGTCACTCATCACGTGTTTTATCCCTATCTCATCATGTTTGCTTTGGCGTGTTTTTTGCCGCGTGCCAGGTAGCGGCAACCAGTGCGTCGCCCGTTCGTTGTCATGGAAGTACATCCTGGTTTTAGTGCACGGTTTGGTAACTGTACTGGTTTTGTTTTTAAAAATTGTATCTGTACCGCTTGATATGAACAAGCCACACTACCGTTATTCCAACAATAAAAATGCAGAGAAAGGGAGGGAGTATGGCTCGTAAAGATTTAGGTTTGGTGGTGTTGGTAATGCTGATATGGGGGTTCAACTTCTCCATGATCAAAATGGGGGTGACAGATGTTGATCCTTTGCTGGTGGTGGCCGCGCGTTTTGCGTTGGCTGTGTTTCCAATCATCTTTTTTATTCCCAAGCCAGATGTCTCGTGGCGGTATTTATTCAGCTACGGTGTGGTGTTTGGTGTGGGTGTCTGGGGAATGGCGTCGTGGTCAATCACGGCCGGCGTTTCTTCTGGCATGACATCGGTACTTCTTCAGTCCAACGTGCTGTTCAGTATTTTGGTTGGGGTTCTCGTCTACAAAGAGTCCATGAGTCGTAACAAGGCGATTGGAAGCGTATTGGCGATGGCGGGATTGGTGATATCCATTATCGGGACTCAGGGGAATATCACCCCATTTGGTCTGGCACTGGTATTAATGGCCAGTATCTCCTGGCCTATCGTCAGCATGATAGTGAAGAAAGCCAATGTGAAACAGGTTTTTGCTTTTAATGTGTGGGGGATGCTGTTTGCGCCGCTGCCGTTGGTCGGGCTCAGCATCGGATTAAACGGTACTGATGTTCTGGCTCAAGCCTACCAGGCGTGGGATGGTTCGACGACAGTGGCTGTGTTGTTTCAGGCTTACCCGACAACCTTGTTTGGTTACTGGTTGTGGAACAGGATGCTGCTGAAATATCCGATGAGTACAGTGGTACCGCTGAACTTATTGGTGCCGGTGTTTGGTGTGCTCAGTGGCTGGCTGATCTATGACGAGGTGTTGTCGGTAACACAAATTGCGGCGTCGTGCGTATTCCTGGCCGGTATTCTGTTGATCACCCTTAAGCCAAAAGCAGCAAGGACTGTTCCGGCTAAAACGGATGACGACATGGCTATTTATAACAAGGCTAGTAATGACAGAGCTAGTTATGACAGAGCCAGTTGCGACAAGACCAGCCTGGCGCAAGCCATCGCCCGTGATTAAGCAATGTATAACTGAGCGTTTCCCGGTGTCTTTGCCGATGCCGGGAAACTGGACGTAAGACGCTGCGAACACAACGGATTTGAACATTACCCCGTGAGCATCGGGTAATGGATAAAAAACAATGATGATAATGAACAAATGCTATTTTCGAAGCGTCGTGACTCAGTAGGAAATCGGCATCAAGGCAGATCAGACAGGGAAGAAAAGATGAAAGTATACGGTGCGTTACTGGCGGTGCTGGCGGCCATATTGAATGGCACAGTGGGTTTGTTCAGTGTCAGTTTGTTCCAAATGGGGATGCCGTCAGAAGCGGTGGCTTTTTATAAATGCTTGATTGCATTGATAACCATCGGGTGTCTGCTGTTGGTCACCGGTCAATTCCGAGCTTGGTTACGGTACATCAGACAATACTGGAAGCACACGGCAATATGCGCGTTTTTTGGATTTTTTGTACTCTACTACTTTGAAACGGCCGCCTACCAGTACATCAACGTCGCGGTAGTCGTGTTCTGTTTATTTGGCGCGTCTACAGTTGCAACCTTCTTGCTTAATGCTGCGATGGAACGTCGTTGGATTAACCGACATGAAATGATAGCGATGTTACTGGCAATTTTGGGGCTGTATCTTGTGTTTGTTGATACTCGGGCGCTGGCAGAGCATGGGGAATATGGGTTATTTCTCGCGGTAGTCGCGGGGCTGGGGTATGCCTGTTTTCTGGTTCTGACCAAAAAACTTGGCTTAGGCGGTGGCCTGATACCGGTAGGTACGTTACTGATTTTCGGTGTGATGTACCTGTTTGTTCCTTTTACGTTGCAAGGCTGGAGTCTTCCGACAGGTTCAGGGTTGTATTTCCTGATGATGCTTGCACTGCTACCGACGATTGGCGGCTTTTGGTGTACCACACAATCCCTAACGTTGATCGGCAGTCAGTCTGTTCAGCTGATTGAACTAACTGAGCCTATTTTTGCACTAATCATTGGTTTTATTTTTCTGGGACAACTGGTCACCGGACCACAAATGTTGGGAGGCGGGTTGATTCTTTTATCGATTGTCATCCATGAATGTAAAGTGCTCGATATCTGGCGAAGTACCCGGGCAAGTCAGCTCTAAACCAGAAAGAAAGGGCACTGAATACCATGGGTTATACCGTGGTTGCCCTTTCTGATAAATACGGTGAGCGCGTTGCTTTTGGCTCGGGATATGAAGCTGTTGGTACTGTTAAAGCCGTTAATACTCTGAAGTTGACAGGAATTCTTCGAGCAACTGCTTATAGACCTCAACCGGCTGCGCGCCAGTCAGGGCATCGGTTTGATTAAATACCACAGTCGGGACTGAAGAAACACCAAGTTGACGGAGCTGCTCCACAGTGGCCTCCAGCTCATTGATACTCTGTGGGTCATCCAGCTTTGAAAGAGCCGAAAGGGTATCCAGACCAACAGCGGTGAGTGCTTCGCTTAAAACTGAGCGGTTAGAGATATCTTTGCGTTCGGAAAAGAAGGCCGAAAACAGGCGCATTGCCAACTCCGTCTGTTTGCCGAACTCGCTGGCATAGCCCAGCAGGATATGTGCGTCGCGAGTATTCACCGTTTTCATTTCATCAAAGTAATCAAACTGAAAACCGACTTCTGCTCCCAGTTGGGTTAGGTGACTACGGGCATGCACACTTTCCGCCGTGCTGGTCCCATATTTTTTGGCCAGGTGTTCACGCAAGTTTTCCCCTTCCGGCGGAATATGCGGATTAAGCTGAAAAGGTTGCCAGACGATGGTGACCTTATCCTCAGCCCCCAGCTCTTCTATAGCCCGTGTCAGGCGTTGAAAGCCGATGATGCACCAAGGGCAAACGACATCGGAAATGATGTCTATCCGGAGTTTTTCAGCCATTTAATACGATTCCTTTATCTTATTGGGAAGGGGGCAGGGTCTCGGTGACCTGTACATGCTCGCAACATAAGCGCTACGCGGATAAGCGGGACCCCTTTGTCTTTGCTATATTAGTTTTTCTGTTTTGGCGTTGAAATACGGGGTTGCCATATTGTTACACCATCATGCCTGTAACGACATAAAATTGAAAGGATCACTTGATGTAGGCGAATGGATTCTGGGCGGCCTAAAGAGGTTCAAAAAACAAATAAATTGTTCAGCTTAGGTTAAGATTTTATCTTATTAATCCCATTTTATATTAGGGTTAATTGCGCCTTTTCATCCATGAAAAGGCATATTTACAGGCGCTAACATCATGATTATTTTTTATTTACGCTATGGAAAGCCGTTCGGGTATATTCATTACCATCTGTGGTCACAGCTTTAAATTTCACTGAGCTTGAGTGGTTCATGGCAAGTGGAATAAATACGCGACCCGTTTCATCGGTATTGAATGATGAAAGACTTTGTGGTTGGTTTTCTACCGAAATCACTGAATTTGCAGCAGGTTTTCCATTTTCGGTGACTTTAATCCAGGCGCCGTTTTCGCTATCTGTCACCTGAATGTCAGCATAAGACAGTGATGAAACAGACAGTAATACAGCAGCAAGAGTTAGGCTAACTTTTTTCATAATAATTTCTCCAATATTGCTTTAGGTTATTATATTCAGCGAGTGTTCAGAATGGTTGAGTTTATTCATTCTCATATCGCTGTCTGAAATTTATATTATTCCTGTTTGTCGCTGTGATAAAGGTCAATATTTGAATCAAGTCGTTCTGAATTTTTGAACAATAATATTGAACGTAGGGTTAATCACGTTTCATAATTTCATATGAAAATCATTTAATCGTTGTGAATCTGATAGTTAGAGAAAAATAAAGGTTCACGGAAAAATGCTGGTTACGCCGTAAACATAATGTGACCGAAAAAGTAGGGGCAGAACCTCGTTAAAGTATAAGCGGACAGATATCCTGTGTGTCAGCAGTAGATCCCTGATAAGCTTACGATTAGTCATTTCGGCACGGAGAAAACCAATGAAAGTGGTTGCCCGTTTTTCATTTCCTCATGAAGCCCACCTCGCAAAGACGAATCTGGAGGCGGCTGGCATAGAAAGTACCCTGGCAGATGAGCATACGGTTAATATGCAATGGCTTTATTCTGACGCCATTGGCGGGGTTCGCTTGTTAGTGGAAGATTCTGACGCCAATGCGGCATTGACCATCTTACAGGCTGATTTTTCTGAATGTTTGGATGATGGAGCAAATGCGTTTGAGGCTGATGCATCTGGTGTTACGGCGGCCGGGGTAAGAGCTTCAGGGCAGAGGGTGTCAGATGAACGTGACAGCTGCCCCTGTTGTGGCAGCACTCAGCTTGTTCCATACACTAAAGGTAAAAAACCGGCCTTTGTCGTTTTTCTGTTGTTAGGATTTCCGCTTTTCTTCTATCAGCACGGTTATCAATGCAAGTCTTGCGGGGCGTTCTCAAAGGTCTTGGATAAGTCATAAAAAAGCCGCTCTCTATGGAGAGCGGCTCTGCAACGTGAGTTCTGCCCTATATCTGCATGTAATACTGCAATCCATCGACATCTGCCAAATTCGGTGGCTACCCGAGCGATATCCAGCCAAATACCGCAAAGCAGAGGGTAGCGGCCATACCGGTCAACAGCACATAGGGGAATTGAGTTCTGATGTGGTCGACATGGTCATTACCGGTCGCCATGGATGAAACAATCCCGGTGTCACTGATAGGGGATGTCATGTCACCAAAAATGGAGCCTGAAATCGCCGCGCCTATCATCAGATGTGGGTCGATACCGGTTGCAGCACTGATCTGCACGCCGATAGGAATCATTATCGCGAACGTACCCCATGACGTGCCAGTTGCCAGCGACATCAGTGCAGCAATCAGGAATACAAAGCTGGCCGAAAAGCCCGCAGGTAGTACTCCCTCTATGCTCTGAGTGATGTATTGCCCGGTGTGCAGTTCGGCTGACAGATTACCCATCAGAAAGGCCAGTGTCATGATCGCACCCAGTGGCATCATCGAGGAGTATCCGGCCAGCAGGTGTGTGAAAAACTCATCCACAGTCAGGATGTTACGGCAGAGGAAGTAGACAAAAGATACTGCCGTTCCAGCCATGACTGCCCAGAAAACCGCCGTTGAACCTGAACCATGGGCAATATTACCATCACCGGTGATATATAACCCAATGGGTAGCATGATGATGGTGGTGGCCAGTGGAATGACAAAGTTCAGTGGATGGCCACGGCTGTCTGACGTTATAAGTTCCACGTCATCGTGCCCGGCAATCGGAAATGCACCATCTCGCAGGGCTTTGCCGCTGGCAGCACGGCGGTCGGCCACGGCCATTGGCCCCCAGGATTTCTGACTGAAAATGTAAAACAGAACGCTGGCCAGTGAAAACCACGCCATCAGGTTATACGGGATGGAATGCAGGAGAATGTTGAAAGGTTCACCTTGCAGGAAACCGTTGCTGATCTGCACCCCGATAATGGCCATCATAGCGGCACCCCAGCCATTCATCATGACACTGGAGCAGCTCGATACACAGGATGACTGAATGATATACGCCATTTTCTCTCGGGAAATGTTATATCGGCTGGCGAGATCCCGCGTAACAGTGCCTGCTGACATCAGTGATATGGAGCTTTCAATGAAGATCAGCATTGTGGTGATCATTGCCAGTAGCTGGACAGCGTAGCGGTTATTGATGACATTGGCCTTCTCTGTCAGCCAGTGCACCATGCCTTGTGTACCACCGGTTACCTGAACCAGCCGAATAATGCCGCCAACCATGAAACAGAACAATATGGAGCGTGTATTTCCGGCAGATGCAAACACATCAATGATATTGTCCAGGGTATGCTGAACGCCAACCAGCGGATTAAAGTCCGCCATGACGGTATAGCCGACCAATGCCCCCGCCAATAACGAGAGAATGACCTGACGGGTTAACACTGCCAGGGTAATGGTTACCAGTGGGGTGATAACGGTCCAGATTCCGTAATCTTGCATGACTTACCCTCAGCGCAGTGCGCTTTCAAGATCAGCCAGCAGATCCTGAATATCTTCAATGCCGACCGACAGGCGCAGAGTGGTGTCATAAACGCCAATGGCTTCTCGCTCTTCCGGTGTCATTGAGCCATGGGACATGGTAGCTGAATGGTTCAGCATGCTTTCCACACCTCCGAGTGACTCTGCCAGCACGAAATACTGCAGTTTACCAATAAAGTGTTTCGTTGTTTCCACATCGCCTTTCAGGCGTACTGTGACTACGGCACCACCGGATCGCATTTGTTTCTTGCACAGTGCATGCTGAGGATGGCTTTCCAGCCCCGGATAATGTACATCCGCCACCTTTGGGTGAGACTCCAGAAAACGAGCAACCTCCAGCGCATTGCTGCATTGACGCTCCATACGCAATGCCAGGGTTTTCATACCACGCAGTGCCAGATAGGCATCAAACGGTGAGGCAATGGCCCCGACGGTGGTTTTGATGAAGTCCAGTTCTTTCGCCAGATCGTCGCGGTTGGTAATCAGGGCACCGCCAATCAAATCCGAATGTCCGCCAATGTACTTGCTGGTGGAAAGCATCACGATATCCGCACCCAGCGTCAGTGGCGTTTGGTTCCAGGCACTGGCAAAGGTGTTGTCGACGCAGGTTAGCAGATCATGCTGTTTAGCCAACTGGCATACAGCTTCAATATCAACCAGCTCTAGTAGTGGGTTGGTCGGGGTTTCAATCCAGATCATTTTTGTTTCAGGGCGAATGGATTGTTTGACCTGATCCAGATCATTCAGGTCGATATAGTCAACACTGAGCTGATTATTCTGTTTGCGCAGTCGCTCAAACAAACGATAGGTGCCACCATAAACTCCTTTCATTGCAATAATGTGGGAACCATGAGGCAGGAGTTCGATGGCCAGCGCGGTTGCCGCCATCCCTGAAGCCGTAGCCGTGGCATAGCAGCCTTGCTCTAAATCAGCCAGCGCGGTTTCGTAGGCATGACGGGTCGGGTTACTGACACGAGAATAGGCGAATTCTCCCCCTTCGTGCAGGTTTGGCTGAATGAAGCTGCTGGCTGTATAAATGGGTGAGAATAAAGCGTTATGACCAGCGTCTTGTTGATGGCCACCATGGACCGCGAGGGTAGAAATATGTTTACTTTTCATGACTGGGAAACCTGTGTGTTTGAATCTTATTCGATTGCGAGAAACGGAGTTGTCGCCACGGACAACGATAAGCAGTTAGGTGAGATATTCAATCATATTATTTTGAACATCAAGGGCTTAAATAGCATTTTGTTCTAATATAGAAAGTAATCAGTATGCGTTCAATTATCACACAAATATGGGGTTTTATGAACGTAAGGGAGTATCAATTCCGTTCTGAGAATGTGATGTTAAGCCACTTCTGAATTAAGAAAAGCAGGTGCAGAAACTATCAACTTGATTTTTGTCCATCAGAATGTCTGAGTTCAATAGGGAAAGCACTTGTTTTTTCCTTTGAACGATGGTGTTTTTCTGGGGCTTCATTCAGCATGTAAGCGAAAGTGAACTCCGCAAATTTTATTCCATGCAGACTTTGTATAGCTCAACTGACATCAAGGAGCATCTGCAGTAGTTCGGAACCGACGCATCAAGTCATTTAATTGGTAAGGTGGTGGAATCCATTGTGTCCTGAACAAAGAGAAAACGGTTCAACGGCAACGTGAGAAGATCACACATTAATAGTTCAGAGAATAATGAAAAAATAATGGGGAAATTTAATTAACGGTGAAATGAAAAAGATAATAGTCGTCAGAGTGAACTATCGTTATAATACCATTTTCCTTTCTGAAAGAATTAATAATAATGAGCGACGTTATCCAAACATTGTTAAACCTGCGTTCCCTTCGTGCGACCGCTCGTGAAATGACCTTAGAAGAGTTACAAGAGGGCCTACAGAAGCTTCAGTCTGTTGTCGCTGAGCGTGAAGAAGCGGAAGCGGAAGAGCGCGCAAAAAATAAAGAGCGCGAGCAGAAACTGCAAGCGTACCGCGATATGCTGGCTGCTGAAGGTATTTCTCCTGAAGAGCTTCTGGCAATGCTGGACGAAGCACCAAAATCAAAGCGTGCGCCACGCCCTGCAAAATACAAATTTATGGTTGATGGCGAAGAGCGTACCTGGACTGGCCAGGGTCGTATGCCAGCACCACTGAAAGAAGCAATCGAAAAAGAAGGTAAGTCGCTGGACGATTTCCTGATCTAATTTCATAAAGCCCCTTTCTCAGGGGCTTTATTCTATTGTCTCGTTGCATATACTTTAGTACCTACACAGGTAGTAGACGGTGCAATCACGCCTTTTTAAAACTTGATTGTTTTTCTATTTGAATGTTGTCCTTAGCGTATTAAGGAGAATCATGATCCCTTCAGCTTTATTAATTCATGTTCCGGATGTTCAGGCCGGATTAGTCTGGTATCAACAGGCGTTTCCCGAAGCAGAAATGATTTATTTACCCGAATTTGACTTTACGGTACTCAACCTGGGCGGGTTTTCTTTGGAAATTGTGCAAGCGGATGAAAAAGTGGGGAATGGAAAAATGGGAACCGTACTCTATTGGCGCGTTTCTTCACTCAATGAGGCGATTGCACATTTTACGTCGTTGGGGGCGACTGTGTATCGGGGACCAATGTGCATTGAAAACGGATTGTCGATGTGTCAGGTGCTGGATCCATTCGGGAATTTGATTGGTTTACGTGGAACACTCAGTTGATTTAGTGCCTTAGTTTTACTCTCTTCGTTGGTCATCATGCGTTTTGAAACGGCAGACGAGAAGGGAAAGAGGGATGAAAGATAAGAAGTGATACTGAGAATAGGGAAAGGTGAAAAGAGAAACCGGCGGATAATAGAAACAAATGAAAATAGACACCGCAGTTAAGGCGATGCTTGATATGGCAGTAAAGTAAAACAGGGAACCTATGTCCCCTGTTGAACGTGATTAGCTCTGCTATCCCAGACGATTGTTTTCATAGCCAATAATGGCTTCGCGGTATAGGTTTAACAGCGCTGGTTCATTGACTCCAATGCCTACGTTCTGATTCGGCATGTCTTTCCAATCATCGGTTTGATAACGGCGACCATCAAATTTTTGCAGTGTCATTCCTTCGCCCGGACCTTCTGTCATCACCCGAATCGGTCCTTTGCGTAACGTGAAAAGCTCAGGCTGAATCACATAGGCAATCGCCGAAGGGTCGTGCACGTGGCAGCCATTGAGCCCCAGTTTATTGGCGTAGAAACGCAGGTAATAACGGCTGACATCCCAGATAAATTGACCCACCTCACCGCCTTCATCCCTGAGTGCATCCAGGTACTCAGCGGAGAAAAAGCTTTCTTCGGTGACATCCAGCCCCAACACGACCACTGGCCAGTCGGCTGTCATCACTTTATCCGCAGCATGCGGGTCATCGTGAATATTGGCTTCAGCGAACGGGGTGACATTACCACGGTGATCGTTCATTCCAAAAGCCCCACCCATAATGACTACTTCTTTAACCAGGGTGGTGATTTCAGGCGCGGCATCCAGTGCTAAGGCGAAGTTGGTCAAAGGGCCGACTGCGACCAGCGTGATTTCTCCCGGGGACGCTTTTACGGTATCAATGATGTACTGATATGCTGGACGAGGATCGGCCTTGGTATGTTGAGGCTCGCTGGCATTCAGATCCCCAAATCCTGTTTCACCATGAACCACAACTGTCGGACCCACAGGTGGACGAACTAAAGCTTTTTCTGCGCCTTTGGCGACATCGCAACGGAAACCAAATCGCTCTTTCAGGTACAACGCATTACGGGTGCCGTTTTCGATAGTAGCATTACCATAAACCGTTGTAATTCCGATTAAATCAATATCAGGATGCGCTTCGGCAAACAGGATGGCCATTGCATCGTCGATACCCGGATCGGTATCTAGAATGATTTTCTTACTCATAGGAGATGTTAGCTTTTATGTTCAGGTACAGAGAACGGCATGGTATCGCGTTTATCGGGGTTATCCTGTGATGATGGTCACGTGGCTGTGATAATTTGTGAAAATGGATGTGGGGATTTGTGAAGCTTTCGATGAGATAAACGCAGTATCTTCTGTTATCTATCAGAGTGACACCGGGTTAGATTTAGCATGAATCATGACTACAAAGGCTCTGGCATACCAATTAAAGGCTGCCAGAGCGCAGATTTGTGTTTAAGGCTGTTGTTTCGTTGGTGCCAGTGCTATCTCACGGATACAGACATTTTGTGGCTGTTGATAAGCAAACAAGACAGCTCGAGCCACGTCATCGGCCGCTAAAACGCCCCCCATTTCTTCCTTCCACGCATCATAGTCGTCTTTGATCGACTGTGAGGATGTATGTGACAGCAACTCGGTTTCAACTGCGCCTGGGGCGATTGTTGTTACGCGCACATTGCTGGCGGCGACTTCTTCCCGAACGTTTTCTGAAATGGCATGAACAGCGAACTTCGTGCCGCAGTAGGCAGCATGATCTGGGAAGGTTTTCTTACCGGCAATGGAACTGATATTGATGATGGTCCCTCTGCTGCGGGCTTTCATAGGAGCAAGCACCGCCTGCATACCGTTCAACAGACCCAGAACATTGACATCAAACATGCGTTTCCATTCAGATGCGTCCTGTGAATCAATCTGGCCAAGTAACATCACGCCAGCGTTGTTGATTAAAGCATCTGCCGGTCCATACTGCGCTTCTGCCTTTTGAATAGCAACCTCGAAACTGGCTTGGTCAGTGACATCTACCTGCTCGCAGAGGGTATGTGGCAAGCCCATGGCCTGAAGCCGTTCAACACGACGAGCCAGCAACAGCAATGGGTGCCCCTGTGTGCTGAAGTGGCGAGCGATAGCTTCACCAATACCTGAACTTGCGCCGGTGATAACGATCAATGCTTTCATTAAATGTCCTTAATCATTTTGATGTTTTATCAGCCTGAACAGCATGTTGGCTGCAATAAATGAAGTGTAGATAAATCATCATTGTTGATATATATCGCATAGGTTGAAACACTGTTGTTCAGCTGCAACAATCAGAGCAGTTAGGGAGTATCTTGAGATGATCAATCACATTAATCTGGCGGACATTCGATCCTTTGTGCTTATTGCACAGTTGGGGAACTTTACTAAGGCGGCAGAAGTGCTGAATGTTTCCCGGTCGCATGTTTCCCGGCAAATCAGTCAGCTGGAAACAGAGATGGGGGTGACATTACTTATCCGGACAACACGTACCCTCAAACTGACTGAGGCAGGACGGCATTTTTATCAGCAATGCGAAGGGGCGCTGAACAACATTGATCAGGCACTCTTGGCTGCGGTTGATGATGTCAACGAAGTTAAAGGTAAAATCCGAATCAACTGTGTCGGGGGGTATCTCGGAGAAGATGTCATCGCGCACATTGTGTCAGAGTTTATGCTGCTGCACCCGGATGTGGATATTCATCTGGATTTCAGCAGTCATCGCGTAGATTTGATTGAAGATGATTTCGACATTGCGTTTCGGATGGGAAAACTCGACGACGCCGGTTTTGTTGCCAGAAAATTACTGGATGTGAGTATGAACACGCTCGCTAGTCCCGAATATATCCGCCAATATGGTCGCCCAACGCACCCTAAAGATTTGATACATCATCGTTGCCTGATCGGTACCGTAAAGCGATGGAGCTACGTTAGACTCGATACAGGACAGCAAACTGAAGTGACGGTCAATGGTCCGCTATTGTGCCGGAACGGGCGCGTCCTGGTGAAAGGAGCATTAGCCGGTAATGGGATTATCCGTGTCCCGAGTTGCTATTGCCAGCGGGAGATTGATGCCGGAAAGCTGGTGGAAGTGTTTGATAAGTGGACGATTCCGTCGGTGGAGTTTTCTGCTATTTATCATCAGGACAAATATCAGCCTACACGGCTGCGGGCATTTATTGCGTTTACCAAGTCGTACTTTGAACGCCATCCCCTCTTGTAATGCCACTTTTAGGAGACCAGCAAAAGGAAACCGAGAACACGAGGTCAGGCTATACTCTCAGGCATCAGGAGAAAAAACAGAGGGTTGCCCTTTGATGCCGGAAGACAGCCTCGCAGTGCTTTATCAACATGCGCGTCAGGCGCTGGATGATGAGCTGAAATACCAACTGCACCTGGACAAGAAAGCCGCAGGATTGTTGGGGGTGCACTCCGCCGTTATTGCAGGTTTCACTGTGCTGGTGTTTTTGGCTGCAGCGGTCTTCTTTCCTCCATCCGACGTATTAAGTTGGGTGGCCACCATTACGGTTGTCTTTACCTATGCGGCACTGCTTTCAGCATGGAGCTTTTTGTTTCGCACGCTCAGGCCGAGATGTGATTATGGCTTAGATCTACCACCAACCTGGCTGAACGAAATTAAGCAATATGGTTATGAGGCCAATGCTGAGTTAGCGCTGGCTCGTTGCTATGAAGTTTGGCAGCAAACCCGGAAAGGCAATGCAGCACGCATGCAATTGCTGAATATGGCGTATCACGAAATTGTTTTTTCAGCATGGCTGATTGCTATCTCACTACTGTTTTTGCTGGTGACCAATTTCTTTGACCCGTTTATATCTTCGGGTCAGTGAGTGATATAGCTACCTATTCATACTTTTTTTCAGTGGATTTTTATTTTATCAGCATGCAGTCATGGCCGGTTCCCTCAGCAAGGGAAAACTTGCGATGGCTTTGTTTACTCACCGGCACATACTCAGAGTCTTGGTCTATTCTCATGGTTTTTCTGTTCTGTATCGAACATATTATTCACTGTTAAATCCGATTGTTAATGGTAAGTAGCTGGCATGATGGTTAGAAATAGGTGTTGTGTGAAGAACAAATTTAAATTTACCCCATAGGAAAATTAAAAGATGGGTAGTGCAGAACTATTATCGGATAATTTTTGCCCGTTTATTTAATGATGAATCGTAAAATATTAGACATTTTCTTAAAGCATCTTACTTAAGCTGTACTTTATTTAATCTTTTGAATGATGTTTTTTTGATTAAAGTAAATTTAGATCACAAAAATGATTTATTCAATAATAAGCCTATACCCTAAGTGGTATTCATAAAGTTGCGATTAACTTTTAATGAACATAGTTTTTATTGTCACGATGAAATATCACTTAAAGCCGCTTTTACTCTGTGCTGAGAGATGTGAATGACGTGGTTTGACCTCTTGGTTATGGGAGAGATGTCAAACTTTTGGCGTTTGTTGGTGAATGATTATGCTGATTATCTATTGATAATCATGAAGATAGTTGTTTGCAGTGTCGTTGAATATTAGGTACATTTTTCTGCGGCTATCTCCTTGAGTAATAATAATTGTGAAGCATTTAATAAAGCGGCTATTTCTGCCGTTAATTTCTTTATGCCTCCTGGGTACGAATACACCGGTGATCGCAGATGACTATTTGTTCGTGAAAGGTATAGGGGAAACTGAGAAAGAAGCTATATCAGATGCAAGGGAGCAATTAGCTCTTCAGGTCTATAGCCAAGTTGAAGTTGCAGAGCGAAATACTCAGGTGAAACTGAACGATGTGGTTGAAAGCAGTTATGCTTTCGAATCCAGTGTGAAGTCATTGCCTGTCCAAATTGGTTTAATGCAAGTTATTAATAAGGAATGCGATAACTTGGGTTGTGAGTACCAATATAAAGTTAATAAGACGCAGTGGATAAATGCCTTAGAGCATGAAGTTGCCGCAAACCATGTGTTAATCCGAGACTTTTTAACTGTAAATGACAACCAGTTATGGTCGTCATTATTGCGTATTAAACATGCACAGGAAAAGTTACAGCAAACTAAAATGTGGTTGAAAGTACTGGGGTCGCTGTCGGGGAATACTTCTTTGCCGCTTCTATCCGACCAGTCGGAACTGACTCAGCTTTCTTATGAATTAGAAAAACGAATTCCGGTCGAAATTCGTTCCTCAGCAGATTTATTATCTGTACAGGCAGCAGAAACACTGTCGCAGCTATTGGAAGCTACAGGCAAAGGAAAACTGATTGTTTACATTAAAAGTAAGCAAAAGCAAGGGCATAAAAATAATAAATACATGGCCAAGCTAGCGCTGACTTTTCAAGTTTTTGAAGCCAATAACCCTGGAGTGGTTGTTGGGCAAAAAACGCTGACGGAGATAGGTGACTCTCCGCAGAGTGTTGAGCATGCCATTCGCCATGCCCGACAAAAACTGATGATACAAATAAAAAATAACTCAATATATTCACTGTTACACAAAGGATAAAGGTAATGTTCAAAAAGACATTAGTGGCTGGTTTTATGGTTTCGGTTCTGGCGGGTTGTTCTTCAATCCCGGGTTTTGAAACAGCAACGGTAGACCGCACAAAGCTGAATCAGGAACTGAAAACAAACTGTAAAGAGCTGGGTAAAGATTTCACTAAAGTCTCTTATGCCGTAGATAATGTCTCTAAAGTCATGGTGTCTATTCAGGAGCGCCAGTGTGATGTGCTGTCTGACTACCGCACTATGGCGAACAAGCACGGTGATGTAGCGGGTTTCCTTGAAGTGAATGCAGATAAATCTGATGAAGAACTGCGTGTAGCAATGGATGAGTTCGACAAAGGTAAACCTCAGCGTAAGAAAATCCGTCCGCAGGTTGAAGCATACAAAAAAGCTTCTGATGGTATCTTCAGAAAGAACGTAAAACTGGCGGCAGATATTGCCCTTCAGGCTGGTGAAATTGCGTTGATCGCAAAAGATCACGCGACGCTGATTGCAAAAGAGTCAGGTACAAGTGTTATTACGAACCTGATGTCAGCAGCAGAAGAGGCCGAAGTTGTTCCTGTAGTCGAAGCTTACAATGAAATGAAAGCGCGTATGGATCTGGTTGTTGATGCTAACAAACTGATCATGATGGATAAGAGCACTATCGATCAACTTGAGAAACTGGATAGCGTGGTAGCTGACAAAGCGAGATCGTAATGAAAGTGACCAAACTAGCAGGTTTGATGACAGTAGCGCTCGCTTTGGCCGGCTGTCAGACTAACCAGGGAAGCCAGAGTTATTCGGTCGAAAGTAATGCTGGTAATTCTTCGTTGATCATTGGTAAATCTGCGCACGACTTTACTGACAGCGATATTGAAGTCCCTGCTTTTTTCAACACGCAGGGGCTGCAGTTCTGCACGTATGAGGCGACTGAAAAAGACAGTCGCTGCCCGTTAGCCAAGAAAACTATCCGTATGTATTTCGGTGATGTGAAAACAGACGTGAGCGCAAGTTTGCGCGGCAAGTCTGCTGATGTGTTTAATAGTATGCACTCAAACATTGCCAAATTCAGTTCAAAGGCGCTGGAAAATACACTGGAAAACCAGTTTGCTGGCGTGAACCGTTTTCGAATTGTGACGCGTGACAACGATGCGGTAAATCTGGCTATGGAAGAAATTCTGGCTGATGAAGGGGCGGCGAATGTTGCTCGGAAAAAGTCAGCTCTCGGGCGCTTGTCGACAGATTATTTAATAAAAGTGGATGTACTGAAAACCGGTGACATGTTGTTTGGTTCGACTCAATCACTGTTTCAGACATCCATGGAAATGTCGACGGGTGTGATTGATCCTTATACCAAAGAGAAGGTTAGTTACCCGAACCTTGGCAAAATCCGCGTTTCTAACTTTGACGTTCGCGATCGTGACAGCTATACCACCGTCATTGCAAATGGTAGTTACTATCGCGGCTTCAACTACGAAAGCGGTAAGGATGTCAACGCAGTGATGAATGAAATGGCCTCTCGTGGCTTTGATATCATGCTAACGCGTTTGCTTAAAGAGATGCCGGCTACTGCGCAGGTTATGGGCGTGAAAGGGGATCGTATTTCTCTGGATCGTGGTCAGAATGCGGGTGTACTGCCAAATGAAACCATGGTTGTGTTTGAGTACAGCGCCGGTTTTGTTGAGCCTATTGGTGTGGCAACTGTTAATCCGAGCAAGCAAAGTGCCCAAGGCAAAATGGTGCGTTGGAAAGACAGTGATACCGCTGATGATGTTCGGGACTCAGCAGAAAAAGGCATCTATCGCCCAGACCGTCAGCGTCGATTGTTCGCTGTCAGCGTGGGTGTTCCAATGGAATTCATGAAGGAACGTAGTACATGGGCACCAAAAAGCTGACGCAAGGCTTTGCCCTGAGTAGCTTATTTGTGTGCATGAGTACCTCTGCGATTGAACTTGATAAGAGCCAGTCTACACTGGCTCTTATTGAAACGGGCTGTGCCTATGGGCGCGGCGCGGCGGCGGTTGAAGCCGCAAAAGCAGATGGCCTAAACCAATTACGGCTGTTTCTTCAGGGTGAATCTTCCCTCTCTCTATCATCTTCTGATAATGAACTGTTTAATGACAGTTACAGCGAATCTCAGCGCGAAACACTGGTCTCTGGAATTTCTCAGGGTCTTGTTAAGGCGAACTTTAGTCAGCCTGAAATTCAGGGCGATGATACCTGCGTGACCGTTCGTATTGCACCGACAGCGTCTGAAAATGAGGATGATTTTGGCGATGATGTTGAATGGTCTGACGCACCAACGATGTCAGTTGTTGTTACCGGCGAAGGGCAGCATGATGCTCAGACTGGACTGACAGCAAGGCAAGTGGCAGAGCAGGATGCTTTTCGGCGCGCGATTAGTCAGGTGCTGGGCGTTATGGTGAAGTCCGGGTACTTACAACAGTCTTATTCCGAGATGTCGGCCACATCTGCTAGTGATGATTTCAACCTTGTTGAAGTGGCGCGCCAGTCTTTGTCAATGCAGTCGCAGGGAATGATCACTGGGTGGAGCGAGATTTCACAACAGCGTTTAGCGAATGGAACGGTCACTGTAACGCTGGATGTGACTGTGGAACGTGAACAGGTTGAGAGTCGTATCGCTCGGTTGATCAGTAGCCTTGGGCGTCCGTCAGTCTACATTAATGCTCGGCTGCCGGTGGTGAAAACGACCTTTAGCACAGCGTTAGCCGATATGGGGTTTAATCTGTCGTCACAGCCTGCTCAGGCCAGCATTATTCTCAATGTGAGAGAGCAGGAGAAAGTCACCCCTTCAGGTTTACAGCTCGAAATGGCTGCGTCTGTCGTAGACAGGGCCGGTAATCAGTACAGTTCCTGGCGAAATGATCCGACATTTATGACCTTGCCCAATAAGCCCGGCATGCTCAATGAACTGGCAGCAATTCATCTGGCAGCGGAAGACAATCAGCATGCGCTTAAAGCACAGTTGCATCAGGCCGTGCAAAAAATGGCCATGCAAGGTGGGCCTGTACGTGAGTTGATTTTCTCTCAAAAGGCTGCTGGTCAGCAAGGCAGACTCTACAGCTTGTTAAGTGCGATTCATGGTGTGTCTGATGTGAAGCTAAAAAGTCAGTCCGGAAAGGTGGTGGTTCAGTTGCGTTCAATGAGCGATGCCGGGGACTTGGCTCAATATATAGAACCGTCATTACAAACCCATCAGCCTGGTTACCAATCCCGAATGACCGTTCTGAATGAATATCAACTCAGTGTGCTGTGATGTAATCACACAGGATTAATCATGTTTAAAAAAACGTTTTTGTCACTGGTAGTGGCAAGTTCAATGAACTTTGCCAATGCCAGTGTAGATTTTGATCTCGACGATTTGGTACCGGCGACAGCTTCAGCAGAAGCTACTCAGGCGGTTGATACCAGTGACGTAAAAGACGTTGCTGGGGTGATTGTTGCTGAAAATCCTAAGGCTGCTGTTTTATTGGCGCACCAGAGCCTAATCGAAGATGAGGAAGACGGTGTGAAAATGATCGCTGTCAGCTCAGGTGTGGGCATTTTGTCAACCGGTTCTGCCAGTTACGAAACGTATGAAAACCGTAATGCGACTTTGTTGTCAAAGCGTGCCGCGTATATGAAGGCATTTCAAATTGCGAAGAAGCAACTGGTAGAGAACATGGATGGCATGAACAACGCATGTGCGACTGCCATGACTGACGTTACTGATGCCATTGATACGGCGACTGAAAGTGTTGCAAATACCACCGGCCTGTCCAGCGATAATTGTGCAGAATCGGTGCAAGGGGCACTGGCCGGATATGTCACGTTTGATGTTTATGACGATCCCACTGAAAAATTGGTACGAGTCAGTTTGATTTCGACACCAAAAACTCGGGAGCAAACAAAGCGGAAGGTTGGAGCATTAACGCAGACTACTGAGCCGAATGCCATCTTCAAACAAATCATTGCTGATCTGCAGGCTGGAGTGATGCCACCTGTTGGTGCCAAAGTTATTACTAATGTGGAAACTGGTGAGTCTTTTGTGCTTGGGTTTGGCTCATCCATTATTCGCGAAAACAAGAACAAGTCCGTACAACGTAAGCTGCTGGGGGTTGCGAAATCTCAAGCGCAGGCAAAAGCCCGAAATGGCCTGATTGCGGTGATGAAAGGTGAGCAAATTTATTGGGAGGGTGGGTTTACGGAAAATCAGCTGGAGCAGAATGAACAGTTTGAATATCCGGTAGACAGCGTTAACCCTGCTGATGCCAAAGTGCTTGCGGAAGACAAACACACGTTCATGAATAACCTAAAACATGCAGAATCTTACAAGTCATTTGCCGCCGGTAAAGTGCCGCCGGGTGTTTCGGTGAAAACCTTTAAGAGTACTGATGGTGACTGGATGTTGGCGGTTGCTGTGTATGCGCCATCACTGGAGGCCGTTGCAAAAAAAGCGGCGGCAGAAAATGACCAGCGAGTCCGCGAAGGTAAAACCGTTGGCACGACCCACCGTATTCAATCATCCGGTGGTTTAACAGAAGATGGAAACCATTCTCAAGGGCCATCAGGTCAGGTTAGTCGTGTAAATGATCTGTAATCCCCGAATCATGTTGGTAGGCATTTTGTGCCTGCCGACATGGCTTAGCGCTTCGCCTGATTTAAGTGAATCCTCTTGGCAGTTTGCGGGCACCCGTTACCGTGTTTTGAGCAGCAATGAAAAGGTGTCTGTGATTGCGCAAAGAGAGTTCGGTTTAGCGATTGATCAAATGAAATCGTTGTGCCGGAAAGGGTTAGGGTTACCGCTCAGGCAACGGTATGAAGCGCAATTGTTGGCAAAGGGATTAATCACTGAAACGCTAAGCGATTGGCCAATGGCGAATCTCAGCTACCGCATCTCCGACATTCACTATCAACAGGTATCAACCCAAATGGCGGGCTGCTCTGCGACGGTAGCGGATACCGGCGAAGGGGTAAATTTGCATCTGACGGCACTGAACTATGCTTTTGTGTATTTTCAGAGCCATCAATCTGAATCTTTATACCGATTGCTGCCTTATCTGATGGAACAACCTGATGTCTCAATGGATGCGGCTAGCTTGGTAGCACTGGCACTAAGCAAACATGATCAGCCGAAAGCCGTTCACTACTTTGAAAAATATGTTGACGTTTCTGCTATGAAAGATGACCGGATACAGCTTGAGCTGGCATCCTGGCTTTTTCGGAATGAGAACTATGATGTTGCACTGGAGATTACAGAGCAATGTCAAAGCACGCACTGTCGAGAACTGTCGTTGGATATCGAAGAACGGCTACTCGAAAAAGAACAGGCATCAGCGGCTGATCTGTCTTCTTATTTTTGACTTTGAACTGGCGGGTGAACGATAAGTTCAGCCATGCCTGCTTTCTAAAGATTTACTGACGGCGTATTACTTTTAGGAACACAATATGAACAAAACAAACGTATTTGCCACAGCGGTACTGGCGATGACTCTGGCAGGCTGTGCTTCAAATGATGCTAATCAGGCAAATAACAGTAACATCACGAATATGCCTGAATGGGTGATGAACCCGGTATCGGCTAATGGCTTTGCCGCTTCTAACTGTGTCGTAAGTTCTGGTAACTTTTCTATTGATCGTAACCATGCGATTTCGTTGGCTCGAAATACCCTGGCGCAGAATATGCAGTTGAAAGCCAGCGTACTTGAAAAGTCATACCAGAAGATGGAAAGTGCATCTGGCATGACAACATCCGGTACTTCGTTTGAACAAGTTGCGAAACAAGTGACAAGTGTTTCACTGACAAAAAGCCAGGTTGAGAAAGTCGCTATCGTGAACATTGCTGGCAAAGATCAGGTTTGTGCGCTGGTGACAATTCCGAAAGTAGAAGCTGAACAACAGTTTAAAGCTGCAATGATGAAAGTTCCGGGCATGAATCCAATGACTCAGGATCATTTGTATAAAGAGTTTGTCAGCCAGAAAACAGCAAAAGAGCTGGAAGCTCAAGTAAAATCACTGTCCAGTAAACAGGCAGTTTCTGCAGTACAAAATATGTCAGCTGAAGGGTAATGACATTACTTAGTAAGAAAAAACCGCTCTAATGAGCGGTTTTTTTCTATGCAACACCTGATTATCATGACGCATTAGACGATTTGTTTTTAATGTGTCCAACGTCCGGTATGCAGCGTTATTTGATGAACATGTTGTAAAGCGTATACAGGCTCATGGCGGCCATCATTGCCGTAATCAACCAGCCCACAACCGACATCCAGACTGGATGTTCATAGTTGCCGATGATGGCTTTCTTACGAGCGGCAACCAGCATAGTGCCAAGGGTAACGGGCAGAATGAAACCGTTCAGCGCACCAGCAATAATCAGTAGCGCGACCGGTTTGCCCACAAAACAGAAGATCATGGTGGAAGTCACAATAAAACCGATGATGCAGGCGCTTGAGTGTTTTTCAATAGCCGGGTGCAGGGTCTTGAGGAAAGATACAGATGTATACGCCGCCCCGATAACCGAGGTGATGGCTGCCGCCCAAAGCACCAGACCAAACAGTTTGTACCCGACATTACCTGCAGCATGCTGGAACATAGAAGCCGGTGGATTGCTTGGATCCAGTGTCACGCCCTGGCTGATGACGCCCAGCGCGGCCAGAAACAGGACGATACGAACCAGAGAGGCGAGGCTGATTGCTGAAATCGAGCCACGGTTGACCTGTGGCAGGGCTTCCTGACCGGTGACTCCGGCATCAATCAGGCGGTGTGCGCCGGCAAAAGTGATATATCCACCAACCGTACCACCCACTAGTGTAACAATAGCAATCACATCCACATTTTCTGGCCAGACAGAGCGATACAGCGCTTCACCCACAGGCGGTTCGGTGGAGAATAGCACGTACAGTGTCATGGCAATCAGTGCACCACCCATCAGAATGGTAAAGCGGTCCATGATTTTACCGGCGTCTTTCAGCAGGAAGATAGTTACCGCAATAACAGCACTGATTGCAGCGCCGACAATCGGTGACAGGGAAGGGAATAGCACATTCATGCCCATTCCTGCACCGCCAACGTTACCGATGTTGAATGCCAGTCCACCCAGGGCAACGGCACCTGCAATAGCAAAACCCAGTCCCGGTAGCAGCTCATTGGCAATATCCTGAGCCCGTTTTCTGGCCACAACGATTACCCGCCAGATGTTAAGTTGTGCACCAATATCGAGCAGGATGGAAACTAAAATGACGAAGGCAAAACTGGCCCCAAGGGTTTGGGTAAAGACGGTAGTTTGGGTCAGAAAGCCGGGGCCAACGGCAGAGGTTGCCATCAGGAAAGCGGCGCCCATGATGAGCGACCAGTTAAAACCGGAACGTGATTCTGAACTTGATCCTGAACGTGGTTTGGCAGTGGCAGACATCGCTGATGCTGACGATCCGCCTGTCTGAGTGATCACTTTTTCTGATGCCATAAGTCTACTCCTGTATTGAAAAGCCCGTATCCGCTGGGCAATGTATGTCTTGTTGATATGATTGTTATGATGTTTATCTTTGCGTGCGTCTCCCTGTGGTAAGTGATCTCACTTACCACCGACAGTTAGGGGATTCTTTTACTTCGCTTGATTCAGTAGTTGTTCGGCATGTTTTTTACCGACGTATCCGCGAAAAAAATGATGCTCAATCATGCGCTCGGCTTCGGCTTGATAGAGATCCTTTTCAATAAAACGAACGGTCGCTCCCGGCTGGCACTGGGCAAGCTTGCTCAGATCCCTTGCCGTGACACAGCCGATTTTGGGATAGCCTCCGATCGTCTGACGATCCCTCATCAGGATGATCGGCTGTCCGTCGGCGGGGATCTGGATTGCACCCAGCGCGATCCCTTCAGAGATCAAACTGGTGGTTTGGCATGCAATGGCAGCCCCGGACAGGCGATAACCCATGCGATCAATCTGCGGTGTTACTGTAAATTCACTGCTGAAAAAACGCTCGCGCTCGGCTTGGTCAAACAGATCGTACTGGTAGCCGGGAATGACGCTAAGGGTAATTGACTGACCATAGTCGGGAATGAATTGCTCCGGTACCCTGCGCGTTGGCATTGGGGTAGTCACGTTATACCGCAAGCGATCCTGTGCCATCAGCTTGTCACCTTGACGGCTGAAACCGCCCAGCCCGTCACGCATAACCGTTGCACAGCTGTCGAGAACGCCAGTGACTTTAAATCCCTCTTTAACGGCCAGGTACGAACGAATACCGTTTCGTGCACCGCGCAATGACAGCTGATCACCGGAACGAACGCGGAGGCTTTGCCAAGAGGCAACAGGTTTTCCGTTAAGGCGGGCATTCATATCTGCTCCGGTCAATGCAATCGTCGTATCAGCATGAAACTCGCAACTGAATTGCCCCATCGCAATCTCGATTTGTGCTGCATTTAACGGGTTATCCAGCAAACGGTTTGCCCATAAAAAAGCATGTTCATCCATTGGCCCGCCAGGGCTGACGCCAATATGCTGATGACCGTGGCGACCCAAATCCTGCACCAGACTCAATGGCCCCGGTGTTAATATACGTAATGTCATGCCACCTCCCTGACCGGTTCAGCCGCTGCGCGCATTTCTGCGCGGCGATATTCTTCCTCTTCAATGACCCCACCCAATGCCAGAAACTCATCTCGGGTAATCGGGGTAAACTTGACCTTGGCACCCATCTCGAACACGGTCAGATTTTCCCGCTGAAAATCGATCAAATCGATTGGGGTACGACCTATGATCTGCCAGCCGCCCGGGGAGGCTTTCGGATAGATTGCAGTTTGTTGATCAGCCAGTGCCAGACTGCCTTTGGGAACCTTGGCGCGTGGCGTTTGCTTGCGCGGTATATGAATGCGTGAGTCCGTATTGCCTAGATAAGCAAATCCTGGTGCAAAACCGATCGCATAGACTCGGTAAATCGTGTTGGCATGGATCGAGATGATCTGATCAAAATCCAGTCCGGTGTGGCGGCAGATCTCATCGGCATCAAGTGAAACTTCCGGCCCATAGTAAACAGGCAGCTCGATCATGGGGCTTAATTCGGTCTCGGAATGCCGCTGTTCAGCGGTTGACAGCACCTGTTTGAGAAGGGCTGTGAAATCACGCTGGCCAATAGCCATCAGATCGAATGTCACCAGGATGGAGGTATACGAAGGGACAAGATCAACCAGATATTGTCCTAACTCTGCACGTAACACTGGCAGCACTGCGGCGATATGATCAGCGGTTTCCGGACTGGCCTGATTGGCAAAGTACACCATCAAAGAGCTTTCATTAACTGGCGTGATAGTCATTGAGGTGATAGCCATCGAGATAGTCATAAGGCGCCTCCGTATGGGTTACTTGGCGGTAATAAATCGCGAAGCAGCTGGGCGGTGGGCAGTGCCAATGGACCATCCCCATGGATACACAAGGTGTCGGCATGTACAGGGATAACCTGACCATCAAGGGTGGTA
Source organism: Photobacterium sp. GSS17 (assembly GCF_028621875.1). Taxonomy (NCBI): domain Bacteria; kingdom Pseudomonadati; phylum Pseudomonadota; class Gammaproteobacteria; order Vibrionales; family Vibrionaceae; genus Photobacterium; species Photobacterium sp. GSS17. The sequence continues at coordinate 388,980 of NZ_CP117518.1, forward strand.
ACGCTTCTTTCCTCGATCATCTGGCGAGCCTGACGGCGGATCTGGTTCAGTTCGTGATAACTTGAGCCCGGCACAGTACGTGGTACCAGTCGCCCATCCTGATCATAAGCACGATCCACAAAGGCTTCAAACCACAGCTGAATGCCGTAATCAGCGGCAAGGGCTTGGTATTTCTCATGATTGGGTACCGCCATAACAACCAGTGGCAGAGACGGAGCGACTTTACTCATCGCTTTAACCAGAGTGATAAAAACCTCATCGTTTTTCATCATGGTGTTATAAAGTGCACCGTGAGGCTTTACGTAATCGAGAGAGACAGATTCACCTTGGCAGATGGCTGCCAGAGCTCCAACCTGATAGATGAACAGGGCAGACAACTCATCTTGGCTCATTGCAATTTGACGGCGACCAAACCCTTGCAGGTCAGCATAACCGGGATGCGCCCCCACACTGACCTGATGTTGCTTGGCCAGCCTGACGGTATTGAGCATTACCGTGGGATCAGATGCATGCATACCGCACGCAATATTCGCCATATCCAGATAAGGCATGACTTGCTCATCGCTGCCCATTTTCCAGATGCCAAAGCTCTCGCCCATATCACAATTGATTTTCATGCGGTTTCCTCCCTGAATTGACTGTTTGACGTGTGTTAAAGCACTGACAGTGCATTATTCAGCAAATCAGTAATCAGCATTTTGCCCGGCGCATGAGTGATGCAGATCGGTGGTTTACTTTGGCGAATGACATTCTGTGGCGTTACTCCACAAGCCCAGAACACCGGTACTTCACCGTCGAAGATATCAACCGCTTCCCCGTAATTTGGCGTGTTGATGTCTCTGATGCCAATGGCTGCCGGGTCGCCGAAGTGAACAGGCGCACCGTGTGCCTTCGGATAACGGCTAGTGATTTGAATCGCTCGGATCGCGTCTTTAGGCGTGAACGGGCGCATAGAGACCACCATGTTGCCCGAAAAACGACCGGCAGGCTGGCAGGCGATCTGGGTGTCATACATTGATACATTGCGACCCTGTTCGATGTTACGAACGGTCAGACCAGACTGAATAAGGGCTTCTTCGAAAGAGAATGAGCAGCCAAGAACAAAAATTACCAGATCATCACGCCAGTGATCGCTCAGATCCGAAACCGAGGTTTCAAACTGGCCGTTATAAAACACATGGTATTCCGGTACGTCACGGCTGATATCGATATCGGCTCCGATTTCGGCCAAAAACGGACTGCCGGGTTCTGTGACCCCAATTAGTGGACAAGCAACCGGGTTTTTCTGGCAAAACAGCAGAAAATCATTCGCCCAGTCAGCTGGCAGCATGACCAGGTTGGCCTGCAGGTTGCCGGGCGCCAACCCGCTGGTTGAGCCGGTATAAGCATTCACGCGTATTTTCTGGCGCAGCTCGGCCAGGGAAAGCGTTTGCAGGGTAACGGACTCTTTTTCTCCTGAGATTAACATCTGGACCACTCCTTGGTTCTTATTATGTAAATACTTGGTAACAATAAGGCTTCCTGCGATAATGTCTATTCTTGATTTTTTGGCTTACCTGATAAATAAAATTTATAGGTCAGAGATTTATTCTGTATTTACTTGTTACTGATAGGGATTTTGCGCGAAGGAGAAGCGGCTATGTTGAACCTGAAACAGCTAGAAACATTTGTATGGATTGCAAATCTCGGCAGTTTTCGACAGGCGGCGGAGCATCTGTGTACCACACAACCGGCCATTTCTACCCGGATTGCGAATTTGGAGCAGGCGCTGAATACCACGCTGTTTTATCGTGAAGGCGGAGTGGTGTCGCTGACAGCAAAAGGAAGAGAGTTGCTGCCTCTGGCAGAGAAAATCCTCGCCAACACTGAAAAGCTGAAATACAAAGCTGACTCGGCAAAAGCGTTATCCGGTATGCTGCGTATTGGGGTGTCTGAGACGCTGGTTCATACCTGGTTGCCGGATTGCCTGAAGCTAATACAACAGCAGTTACCGGATGTGGAAGTCGAGCTGATTGTCGATGCAACGGTGAATTTGCGCAAAGAATTGCTGGCACGCAATGTGGATATTGCGCTGTTACTTGGGCCCATAGCGGAGCCTTCTGTTATCAATCAGGTGATTTGTGATTATCCGCTTTACTGGGTGGCCAACCCTGATTTGCTGACTAGCCAGCAGGCTACAGCAGAAGATTTTGCTCAGTGGCCAATTATTACCTACGCCCGCAATACTGCCCCCTACCATGAAATATCGCGTCATTTTAAGCAAGATGAGGGGTTAGCCGTGCGTTTTTACTCTGCCAGCTCGTTGTCAGCCAGTGTACGGTTGGTCGAAAAAGGGGTCGGTATTGCTTCACTGCCTAAAGAAGTGATCTGCGATCAACTGGCCAGTGGTCACTTAGTGCTGCTTGACGCTGACTGGCAACCCAGTCCGTTGCGATTTACGGTATCGTATATCAATGCCCCTGCCAGTTTGCTGATTGAGCAGGCCGTAAATCTGGTTATTCAGGCGCGCGATGAGTATGAGCAAACCTGCTCGGGCTAATGGTTTTGTTGGTTTTTATCTGTATAAATTTCAGTCATGTACCGTGATGCTGATAACCGGTCAGGCAGGCAGCCAGAGAGGCGATGATATTGCCATTGGTATTTTAAGCTATTAAAATCAATGGTTTGTTTTTCTTTGTGTGGGCGGTGACGCCGAGCGCCATAACTCCCGCGACAAAAGTGGGGAATATTCCCTAAACTTTTGTGCCAAACAGTGATAAGTTTTGTCACACAAAATGTATCCAATGGGAAAGACGTCCATGACAACCCTTCCAACTCCGTTTAAGCGCCTGCGTCGCTTACGTCATACAGCAAACATGCGCGAACTGGTCCGTGAGTATGATTTCAAACTCACCGATTTAATCCATCCGTTGTTTATCGAAGAAGGCATCACGGCACCGGTTGAAATTTCGACCATGCCAGGTATTGTCCGCTTACCGGAAAGCCAGTTGGCTGAAGAAGCAAAAGCTCTGTATGAATTAGGCATTCGTTACGTGATGCCATTTGGTATTTCTCACCACAAGGATGAGGAAGGGAGCGATACCTGGAGCGACAATGGCCTATTGGCGCGGATGATTCGAACGATTAAAGAAGCCTGCCCGGATATGATGGTCATTCCTGATATCTGTTTCTGTGAATACACCTCGCACGGCCATTGCGGCATTGTCCACGACAACTGTGTCGATAACGATGCAACACTGGAAAATCTGGTGAAGCAGAGTGTTACTGCTGCGAAAGCCGGCGCTGATATGCTGGCACCTTCCGCGATGATGGATGGTCAGGTGAAGGCTATTCGTACCGGCCTGGATGCCGCTGGTTTTGAACACGTGGCGATTCTGGCGCACGCCGTAAAATTTGCCTCTTCGTTTTATGGCCCTTTCCGCGCGGCTGTTGACAGTGAACTGGACGGCGATCGTAAAGGCTATCAAATGGATTACGCGAACGGCCGTCAGGCGCTGGTGGAAGCGCTGCTGGACGAAGAAGAAGGCGCCGATATTTTGATGGTAAAACCGGGTACACCTTATCTGGATGTACTGGCTAACCTGAAAAAAGAAACTAACCTGCCGTTGGCGGCCTATCAGGTCGGGGGCGAGTATGCGTCCATCAAATTTGCGGCAATGGCCGGTGCGCTGGATGAGAAAGCGGTCGTATTTGAAACTCTTACCGGCTTTAAACGTGCCGGTGCCAATCTGGTTGTCAGTTATTACACCAAACAGGTGGCAAAATGGCTGTCTGAAAGCCGCTAACTCCCTACCTTAAAGTCGCAGTGTTTTTGTCGGTTTAGAAACCGCGTGTGAAAATCCATTTTCAGCCCAGCCGTTCGGATGGGCTGATTTGTTTGGTGTTAAGGCATGCTGAAGCAGACAAAAAAAGCCCTGCTTGAGTGAGGTCAAACAGGGCAATAATATCCAATAAAGGCAAAGAGAACTCGGTTAACGGTGTTTTGCAGCGTACTCTTCGCTGTTTATCCAGCTATGTTCTTTTTCCCAGGTAAATAACCATTTACGGGTCGGGCCGGCCATAACATTTAAGTAGTAGTTGTCATATCCAGCCATGGTTGCTACCGGATGATAGCCTTTAGGAGCCATGACCACATCTTTGTTATAAACGGCCATCGACTCATCCAGTGAGCGGTCATCGGTATACACGCGTTGTAGGCAGAAGCCTTGAGGCGGGTTCAGACGGTGGTAATAGGTTTCTTCCAGATAAGTTTCATGTGGCTCATTATCTTGATCGTGCTTATGACTTGGATAGGAACTCGTGTTCCCCTCATTGGTATACACCTCAACAACCAGCAGACTGTCAGCCTCTTTATCATCTGGCAATATATTGTGGACATAGCGTTGGTTATTCCCGTTACCACGGTGTTCTGCATTAATATCTGCCGGAGCAATCAGTCGGGTCGGGTAACTCCCTTTTCCCGGAGCCTGACAAATGGCGAGCTCAAGTGCGGTGTTTGCCACCACGCAGTAGCTTTCTCCTTGGGTAACGTAAACGGCATAAGGTTTCTTGCGTTCAAAAGGATCCATACGATCGCCAATGTTTTCGAACGTGGCTGTTGGCGTTGAGACGGTGGCTTTACCGGCGACTAATACCAGACAAACTTCATTTTCAGAGGCTGGCATTTCAACACGCTGACCAGCTTCCAGTTCAACGACCTGAAAACCCACATACTTCCAACCGGCTGATTCCGGAGTGATCTGCTGTGTACGGTGATGTGCGTCAGGCGCATGATATTTTGAAAGTAGCTTTGACATCCTAGACCTCTGCTTATGATGACACCCGCCGGTGTCTTGCATCCTGTGAAGTAAAACTCTATTGATTTTTAACTTTCATTAAATCTATCACGTGAAATTTTTATTTCAATAGTTTCATTCTGTTTGTTCCTCTTTTCGTGTTTTGTGATGACAGGGGTTATTGGCGGCAGGGCTCTTCTATATAGATTGGTGTATCTATATGATTTTAATTAATTAAAAAGGATGTCAGGATAATTGGCGCTGTTTATGAAACGCTGTGGATTTATACCAAGATCACAAAAGACCATATCGTTTCATAATTGTCTTGAAATGAAAAAAATGTTCCATATATTATTTTGTAAGACTAAAACCCCTTAGGGTGGGGCAGATATAAAGCGACACATTCAATAAGAATGGATTCTGCAACGGCCTGCTTGATTGGAGAGACAGTGGTTATGAGCACCTTACGAATGACAACCGCCCAGGCGCTGGTGAAGTTTATGAACCAGCAATACGTCGACGTCGATGGTGAACAGCAAAAATTTATTCATGGTGTGTTTACTATTTTTGGACATGGCAATGTGGTTGGTTTGGGTCAGGCTCTGGAGCAGGATGCTGGTGACTTGGTGGTTCATCAGGGGTGTAATGAACAGGGAATGGCTCACATTGCCATGGGTTACGCCAAGCAGCAAAAGCGAAAAAAAATCTACGCGGTCACATCTTCCGTTGGTCCTGGCGCGGCAAATATGGTGACAGCGGCTGCTACCGCCACTGCTAATCGTATCCCTGTTCTCTTTTTGCCTGGTGATGTATTTGCCTCGCGTCAGCCCGATCCTGTGTTGCAGCAGGTTGAGCAGTATCATGATTGTTCTATCAGTACGAATGACTGTTTTCGTCCGGTATCCCGTTACTGGGATAGAGTTTCCCGTCCTGAGCAACTGATGAGTGCGATGATTAATGCCATGCGTGTGCTCACCGATCCGGCTGACACTGGTGCTGTCACAATCTGTTTGCCTCAAGATGTGCAGGGCGAAGCGTACGATTTCCCAGACTATTTTTTTCAAAAACGAGTACATCGGATTGAACGTCGTCCGGCTTCCGCAGCCATGATTGAAGACGCCGTGAGGCTGATTCGCAGCAAGAAAAAGCCAATGTTGGTGTGTGGTGGTGGGGTTCGTTACAGTGAAGCTCATGAAATGTTTCGTCTGTTTGCTGAACGCTTCAATATCCCGTTTGGGGAAACACAAGCGGGTAAAAGCGCTGTTGTTTATGACCATGTATTGAATCTGGGGGGTGTCGGCACCACGGGTTGTCTGGCTGCTAACCTGATTGCCAAAGAAGCGGATCTCGTGATTGGGGTTGGTACCCGCTTTACCGACTTTACGACGGCCTCGAAATCCTTATTCCAGCATCCGGATGTTGAGTTTCTGACGATCAATGTTGCTGAGTTTGATGCTTATAAACTGGATGCTTCTGCGGTCGTTGCTGATGCCAAAGAGGCATTGATTGCGATTGGCGATCAATTGGAACAGGTGGGATACCGCAGCGGGTATGTTGATGAAATCAGGCTCGCGAAGTCAGCATGGAAAACAGAGCTGGAGCGACTGTTTGCAATTGAATATCAGGACGGATTCTCACCTGAAATTGCTGGTCATCTCGATGATAAGTTGTCGGAGTACAGCGACGCACTTCAAACTCGTCTGACTCAGACTCGCGTATTGGGGCTGTTGGATGAGCACCTTGAAGATCATGCTATCGTGGTTGGTGCCGCTGGCTCGTTACCGGGGGATTTGCAACGTGTGTGGCAGCCAAAGCAGCCTGATACTTATCATATGGAATATGGTTACTCTTGTATGGGTTACGAAGTGGCGGCGGCAGTCGGAGCGAAGCTTGCCTGCCCTGAGCAACCGGTGTACGCGATGGTCGGAGACGGCTCTTATATGATGCTGCACTCGGAGCTGCAGACCGCTATTCAGGAAGGGCTGAAGATAACGGTGCTCTTATTTGATAATGCCGGATTTGGCTGTATCAACAATTTACAGATGAGCCAGGGGATGGGAAGCTATGGGACAGAGAATCGCTATCGAGACCCTGCGACAGGCGGGATGACCGGTAACTTAGTGAAAGTCGACTTTGCCAAGAACGCAGAAAGTTATGGTTGCAAGGGGTACACGGTACACACCGAAGCGGAACTACTCGCCGCATTGGAAGATGCTCGTAAGCAGGCGGTTTCCTCGCTTATCGATATCAAAGTATTGCCGAAGACAATGACTCATGGTTACGAGGCATGGTGGCGTACCGGTACTGCGCAGGTTGCTGATGATCCAAGAATTGTTGAAGCGGCTGACGATATTAAGCGAGTGCTTTCCGCGCAGGTAAGACAGTACTAGCGGTCAATTACTCCAGAACTCGCAAGATTCTTACTTTCAAAGCGACAGCCCTGTATGCATTGTACAGGGCTGTTTTTTTGAAATGAAAATTTCATTTCAGTTTTAACTCATATCAATGAAACTCATTTCTCCTCCCTGTTCACATTTGATGACAGGCAATCTTGCTCAACGAGCTGTGGCGCTATTCCCCTGTCTTTAAAAGGAAACTCTGCGGAGATCACATAATGAAATACTTGTTTTTATATTAATTGAAAATAAAACAAATATTTCGTATAAATGAGTTATCGAAACAAATGGTGCTTTGCAGTCACCCAGCGTGAAACAGAGGCAACTTCATTGCTTGTTCTGATAGGCATTCAATATTTCACATCGCTGGTGTAAGGCAGGAGCTGGTAAGGAGCTATGGAAGTGAATACTGAAAAGAAATTTGATGTGATATGCATGGGTCGTATCGCGGTCGATTTATATGGCCAGCAAATCGGTGCTCGTCTGGAAGATATGGGATCATTCCGTAAATATCTGGGTGGCTCATCAGGGAATGTTGCTTACGGAACAGCGCGTCAAGGATTGAAGTCTTCAATGCTGGCAAGAGTTGGTGATGAGCACATGGGGCGCTTTTTGCGTGAAGAGCTGACTCGTGTTGGCTGTGATACCAGTCATTTGATCACCGATAAAGATCGTCTGACCGGATTAGTCATTCTGGGTATTAAAGATGAAGAGACTTTCCCACTGATCTTCTATCGCGACAACTGCGCGGATATGGCGATAACCGGTGATGACTTTTCTGAAGAATATATTGCATCGGCACGCTGCCTGGCGATCACAGGTACTCATCTTTCACATCCGAAAACACGCGAAGCTGTACTCACTGCTCTGAAATATGCCCGTCGAAATGGTGTGAAAACAGCCCTTGATATTGACTACCGTCCGGTGCTTTGGGGACTAACGTCGTTGGGTGATGGCGAAACCCGTTTCATCGAGTCTGACAGCGTCACCGAACAATTGCAGGAGGTTCTGGGGTTGTTCGATCTGATTGTTGGGACAGAAGAAGAGTTCCATATTGCTGGTGGTTCGACGGATACCGTCGAAGCCCTGCGTAATGTGCGTAAAATTTCTCAGGCGGAATTTGTTTGTAAGCGTGGGCCGTTGGGTTGCTCTGTCTTTACTGATGAGATCCCGGAAACACTGGATGAAGGTATCACTGTTCACGGAGTGAGAGTCGATGTACTTAACGTACTAGGCGCCGGGGATGCCTTTATGTCCGGTCTGTTGCGCGGCTACCTTAATGGTGATTCCTGGGAGCAGTCATGCGCGTACGCCAACGCTTGTGGTGCACTGGTGGTCTCTCGCCATGGGTGTGCACCTGCAATGCCGACAAAAGTTGAACTGGATAATTATCTGGCTCGAGCGAACGCTGTACCTCGCCCAGATGTGGATTCAGAGTTGAACCATCTGCATCGAGTGACAACGCGTAATAACGTGTGGGAAGAACTATGTGTGCTGGCCTTCGATCATCGCATCCAGTTTGTCGATATGGCACGAGCCGCAGGGGCGGATATATCCAGAATCAAACCACTGAAGAAACTTATTCTCAAAGCCAGCCAGGAAGTGGCGGAAGAAGCGGCCCTGAACGGCAAAGTTGGCTTGCTGTGCGACAGTACGTTTGGTCAGGATGTACTGAATGAAATTACCGGGCAGGGGTGGTGGATTGGACGCCCTATTGAGCAGCCAGGCTCACGCCCGTTGGAGCTTGAACATGGCAATATCGGCTCACAGTTGATCGACTGGCCGTTGGAACACATTGTGAAATGTCTGGTTTTCTTCCATCCGGAAGATGACCACCCGACACGTCTGCGCCAGGAAGCGAAGGTCAAAGAAGTCTACGAGGCATGCTGTAAGTCAGGTCATGAACTGTTACTTGAAATTATTCTTCCTGCCGACATGGAGATTAGTGATGCCCTGTATCTTCGTGCCATGAAACGTTTCTATAACTTGGGCGTGAAACCCGACTGGTGGAAACTGCCGCCACTATCAAGCCAGAGCTGGAGCCAAGCGGCGGCGTTGATTGAAGAGCGCGATCCTTATTGTCGGGGAGTTGTTCTGCTTGGGCTCGATGCTCCACAGGAAGAATTGGAAGCTGGATTCGCAGCGGCAGCAACCCAATCCATTGTCAAAGGTTTTGCTGTCGGTCGTACCCTGTTTGGCCAGCCATCCCGAGAGTGGCTAGCCGGAAAAATAGATGATGAAACATTAGTGAAGCACATCAAGGTCAACTACCACAATCTGATTACCTTATGGCGTCAGCGCGGCTAGTACCAACACTATTTATGGATTAAGGAGTATCACAATGGCTGTTCAACTTGGAATCAATCCTCTTACCTGGACTAACGATGATCTGCCAACTCTGGGCGCGGAAACACCGTTGGAAACTTGCCTGACGGAAGGTAAACAAGCCGGTTTCGCTGGCTTTGAGTTAGGTAATAAATTTCCGCGTGAAGCAAGTGTGTTGGGACCAATTTTGGCAAAGCATGATTTGAAACTGGTATCGGGCTGGTATTCGCTGGAATTGCTGACACGATCTGTAGAAGAGGAAATTGAGGCAGTACAGAGCCACTTGACCCTGTTGCGTGAATTGGGTGCGACCGTCATGGTGGCTTGCGAAGTGACCAACTGTATTCATGGGGCACAGGAGACACCCGTGCACCTGCGTCCTGAGTTTCCGGCAGAGCGCTGGGAGGAGTACGGTAAGAAACTGACAGAGTTTGCTCGTTACACACAAAGCCAGGGAGTGCAAATTGCCTATCATCACCACATGGGAACAGTGATTGAAACGGAACAAGACGTTGATAACCTGATGAAGCACACTGGTCCGGAAGTGGGATTGTTGTTAGACACGGGGCACCTGACGTTTGCTGGTGCTGATCCGATTGCGGTCGCTGAACGTTGGGCAGAACGTATCAATCACGTTCACTGTAAAGATATCCGGGCGGATGTATTGGCCGACTGTAAGAACCGTAAGTTGAGCTTCTTAAATTCTGTCTTAAATGGTGTGTATACCGTGCCTGGTGATGGTTGCATTGACTATCCAGCGGTGTTCAAAGTGCTGAAAGCGGCGAACTACAGTGGGTGGTTAGTTGTAGAAGCTGAGCAAGACCCAGCTGTGGCTCACCCGCTTACATACGCCACAATGGGGTATAACAACCTGCATAAATTTGCCTCAGATGCTGGTCTGCTGTAAAAGGGCGACAATTTGAACTGTGCATGAAAGCGCCCGTATGGGCGCTTTTTTATTATTTCTGAACGTTGAACAATCTGTATATCCGGTGGGGGAAAAATGATAGTGACTGACCCATGGTTTTATGTCGCAGCGGTTCCCGCGGTATTGATTTATGGTATCGGAAAAGGTGGGTTGGGTGGGGCTCTGGGCATTGTGGCCGTCCCTCTGATGGCGTTGACCATTCCCCCTGTGCAGGCCGCTGCCATCATGATGCCCATTTTGTGTGTGATGGATTTTTTCGCCGTGCGGGAGCACTTTCATCATGCAGATCGTCGTCAACTCAAACTCATGCTGCCGGGATCAATCATTGGCGTTACACTGGCTGGGCTACTGATGGGGTATGCATCTGAAAATGTGCTGAAGCTGCTGATTGGCTCTTTATCACTTTTGTTTTGCCTACAGTACCTCCTGAATCGTGAAAGTAAACCAACTCGCTCTAGCGGCTGGAGAGGTCTTGGTCGCGCTGGATTCTGGAGTCTATTGTGCGGGTTCTCCAGTACCACCATTCATGCCGGAGGAGGACCCGCCAGTATATATTTGCTGCCACTGAGGTTGGAGAAAGTGACCTTGATAGCCACTATGGCAGTGCTGTTTGGCTTGATTAACCTGGCAAAATTAATCCCTTTCACTGTATTAGGTAAGTTTGACACAACGAATATGCTTACTGCTCTGGTCCTGATCCCCCTCGCTCCTATAGGTGTCAAACTTGGGATCTGGTTACTGCATCGGGTGAGCCAAATCTGGGTATATCGACTGTGTTACGTATTTCTTTTTTTATCCGGCATGAAATTGTTCGCTGATGGCATGATAAGCGAGCTGTAACCTTCAGTGTTCTCGGTGAAATACATTTTTACGTTGTATTTCTCTTCTCATCTCTTCTTATCTTTACCTCGCTTATTATATTTTGAAACGTATGATTCAGTTTGGCGAACTTATTGTTGTTTTTGTTCGTCGATAAACGGTTCTTCGGTATCCAAATTTCCCTCTACTCTCAATGTTTTTGTGATGTTTCACATTGATTTATTTTCAATCTCTGAATTTATTGAGAATTTTGTTACACAGCAAGCAAAAATGAATATTTCGTTTTTGTTTTTCATGAAATAAAAATTTCTTGTGGTATATTTTTTCTATCAACTGATGCATCACCAGCATTCATATGTAATGAAGTGAGTTCAGCGCGGTTCAGCCTATGGCATAGCTGTCTGGCACTGAGAGGAGCCGGTGATGAAACGGACAACACAAACTGGGTTCTGTTTAAAAGGAGTAGTTATGTACAACATCGCATTGTTCGGCGCAGGGCGTATTGGGCAGGTTCATGCTGTGAATATCGCAGATCATAAGGAAACTCAACTGTATTCTGTCATTGACCCATTCTCTCAAGGAACCGCAGCGCTTGCAGAAAAATACGGCGCCAAACAACAGAGTACTGAAGAGGCTTTGGCTGATCCAAATGTACACGGTGTGCTGATTGCGTCAGCAACGGATACACATGCTGAATTGATTGAATTAGCTGCGAAAGCCGGTAAAGCCATCTTCTGTGAAAAACCTGTTCATCTGGACATTGAGCGAGTTCGCAGTTGCCTGGCTATCGTCGAACAGTATCAGGTTCCGTTGTTTGTCGGGTTTAACCGCCGTTATGACCCTCAGTTCAGAAAAGTACGTGAAATGCTGAGTGCGGGTAGTATCGGCAAAGCAGAATCGTTACTGATCACCTCTCGTGACCCATCTCCACCACCTGCCGAATATGTAAAAGTATCTGGTGGCATGTTCCGAGACATGACCATCCATGATTTTGATATGGCGCGTTTCATTATGGGGGAAGATCCTGTCTCCATTTATGCTCAGGGTAGTAATTTGGTTGACCCTGCAATTGGCCAGGCCGGTGACATTGATACCGCATTTATTGTGATGAAGTTTCCTTCTGGTGCAATGGCAACAATCACCAATAGTCGACGTTCTGGTTACGGTTATGACCAGCGTATTGAACTGCATGGTGAAAAAGGGCTGCTGACTGCGAAGAACATTCACGAAAATGCTGTTGAGCAATGGGGCGAAGCTGGCTGTGTGGCTGCCAAACCAGAGCATTTCTTCCTGCAGCGCTATGATGCTGCATATAAAGCAGAATGGACACATTTCGTCGATGTGTTGGCTGGCCGCGCACAACCAGAATGCAGTGGGTACGATGGTGAACTTGCGTTATTGATGGCTGATAAAGCCCTTGAATCGCTGAAGACCGGTAAAGAAGTCAAATTATAACTCTATCAAGCGGGCTGCTTTTCGTAGCTCGCTTTTTATTTTGCTATCCAATAACACCAGTGCCAACGGATTCTGGCTCTGGAAAAGCGTGTAATACAAAGTTTGGAGGTATCATGCTAGCTTTTCTTTCGTTTGTTGGGTTTACCTTGTTTGTGGCAGGGTTTGCCTACTATAAAACACGAAATGCGCACCTTACGGATTCAGCCGAAGGTTATTTTCTGGGAGGTCGTTCTCTGACGGGCGTATACATTGGTGGCTCTATGCTTCTGATGAACCTGTCAACTGAACACTTGGTGGGGTTGAATGGGCTGTCATTCCGAACCGGTTTTATAGTGATGGCGTGGGAGGTAATGGCTGCGATGACCATCGTGCTGTTTGCGATGTTCTTTCTGCCGCGTTACCTGAAATTAGGTATTTCCACTATACCGGAATACCTTGAAAGACGTTTTGATAAGCAGACTCTGACCATTACTTCCATCCTTTTCCTGAGTATGTATGTCATCTCGCTGTTACCTATCGTGCTCTATACCGGTGCAATTGCACTGGAGAGCTTGTTCCAGGTTTCTCATGTATTCAACGTCGATAAAGATACGGCAATGTGGATCATGGTATGGGGTGTTGGTGGTATGGGGGCGCTGTATGCCGTCTTTGGTGGGATCAAGGCGATCGCTGTAGCTGATACGATCAACGGGGTAGGGCTGATTACCGGTGGTTTGATGGTGACGCTGTTTGCGCTGGCCTACGTCGGTGATGGAAATGTATGGTCTGGCCTTCTCGAGGTGTATGAAAGTAATCCTGACAAGTTTAACTCGATTGGTGACAAAGACTCATTGGTTCCTTTCTCGACGCTGTTTACCGGGCTGATCATTTCCAATATGTTTTTCTGGTGTACTAACCAGTCGATTGTACAAAAAGCGCTGGGAGCGAAAAACCTGGCGGAAGGCCAGAAAGGGGTATTGCTGTGTGCGTTCTTCAAGCTGATGATACCTTCCATTATCATCCTGCCCGGCATTATCGCGTTCCATGTGTTTCAGGGACAAATTGATAACCCTGATCATGCTTATCCGAACTTGGTACAACTGGTTCTGCCTGAAGTACTGGTGGGTTTCTTCGCCGCTGTGGTTGTGGGGGCGGTTTTCTCTACATTCAGTGGTGGCCTGAATTCATCCGTCACGCTATTTACGGTCAATATTTTCAAAAAATCACTAAAGCCTGACGCAACAGAGGCACAAACCGTGAAAGTCGGTAAGTTCCTTGGGTTGGGATTAGCTCTGGTATCAATGATTGTTGCTCCATTGGTAGCGAATGCCCCGGATGGCCTGTTCTATCTCATTCAACAGCTACAGGGTATTTTCAACTCGCCAATTCTCAGCGTGGTGCTTGTCGGCCTGTTAACGAAGCGTGTGCCAGCAATTGCTGCCAAGCTGGGTCTGGTCTTTGGTATGTCAGCGTATATTCTGTTCAATTTTGTCATCAAGATTGATATTCACTTCTTCCATTTGGTCGGGATGTTGTTTGTCATCAACGTTGTCTTCATGTTGGTCGTTGGCTACTTCTATCCACAAGAAGCGTATCAAGAAGTGTATACCGAGCAAGTTAATATTGAACCTTGGTCTATGTCCCTGCCTGTGTCGGTTCTTATCACGCTTGGTTCTGTCTCAATGTACATTTACCTTGCGCACAATGTTCCGGGGTGGCTAATGACGGGTTACTACGTGTTGGCAGCTTCTGCTCTCGGCTATGTGTTCTGGTCTATCGGTCGAGAATTGATGAAAAGCCCGCGTCTTGCTGCTCGAGCACAAGCTGATTAAATCGTGCTGAAACATGACACAGCCATGAAACTGAAACCCCGGTGAGCTCTGCCGGGGTTATACCGAAATGACCTTGTGCTGAATTGTCTGCCGAACCAGGCTCGATGAGAAAGCAAAGGTCATTTCGGTATATGCGAATGGAAATAATATGGAACAGTCACTTTTACCGAATATATTTGATTACCTTTCCACTGTAGATCCTTTTGACCACCTCACCCCTGCAGCACGTGATGCTCTCGCGGCATCAGTCGATATTCTTTACCTTATGAAAGGCGATGAGCTGGCAGGGCAAAAAATCGTCGGGCAGGGGCTTTTTATTGTCCGTCTTGGGGCCGTAGAGCAATGTAACCCCGATCGGTCACTCAGAGCTCGGCTGGCCGATGGTGATCTCTTTGGTTTTAGCCAGTTACATAAAAGCGAGCACTGTGACTATACCCTGACCGCAATTGAAAATACTTTGCTGTACCGAATTCCAAAGCAAGTCTTGATGCAGCTGATTGAGGAAATACCAGCTGTTCGGGATCATTTTGCTTCGCAGGAATCAGTGCGGTTGGCAACGACCGCCACCATGGCGGAAGCTGCAGATGAAGCGTTGTATCTAAAGCCAGTCAGAGACGTTGCAAACACAAATATGGCCTTGGTTTCGGCGTCTACTTCCATTCATGAGGTGGCGAAAACCATGGTTGAAAAGCACCGTTCAAGTGCCTTAGTGATGGATGGCGATAAGCTGCTGGGTATAGTGACTGATCGGGATATGACCAAGCGAGTCATTGTTGAAAACATTCCTCTAACCTCACCGGTTGCTGTGGTGATGACATGTGATCCACAGGTAATCGATGGGGAATCGTCGATGATTGAAGCCATTGAATCTATGATGCAGCATAATGTTCGCAGCTTACCGGTGATGGATAAAGGGAACGTCATCGGGGTATTGACTGCGACTAGTCTTGTGGAAAAAAGTCAGGTTCAGGCTGTTTTTCTTATTAGCCGTATATACCGTCAGGAAAGCCTGGAAGACCTTAAAGCGTTGATCCCGCAACGACATGCTGTATTTGAAACCCTGGTGGATACGGGTATGCACTCCCGATCAGTACAGCAATTAATGACGTTGGTGGCGGATGCGTTTAATAAGCGGCTGTTGCAATTGGCCGAGCGTGAACTGGGGCATGCACCAATACCCTATGCCTGGTTTGTTGCAGGTTCTCAGGCTCGAAATGAAATCCACAACCTGTCTGATCAGGACAATGGCTTAATTCTTGCAAGACAGCCTGATTCGGAAGAAAAAGAGTATTTTCGTCGTCTGACTGAGTTCGTCTGTTATGGTTTGGCAGAGTGTGGCTATATTCTTTGTCCGGGACATATGATGGCGACCAATCCCAAGTGGTGCGTCTCTCTGGAGCAATGGTTGGAGTATTATCGAGACTGGATCATTCACCCGGATTCTCAGGGGCTGTTAAATATATCGGTATTTCTGGATGTTCGTTTTCTGTTTGGCCAACAGGAACTGGTAGAAGCGCTTCAGCACAAGCTAACAGCTTATATACGGGGGAATCAGCGTTTTTTGGCGATGTTGGTTGCCAACTCTTTGCGGGTACATCCTCCTCTGGGAATGTTTCGACAATTTGTGTTAGCAAAAGATGGCGAAAACCGCAGTGTCTTTAATATAAAGAAGCAGGCTGTAAATTTATTGGTTGAACTGACTCGAATTTATGCGTTGGCTGCGGAGAGTCAGGAAACAGAAATGTCGAAACGTCTTGAGGCAGCAGTTAAAGGGGGAATAATCAGCGCTGCCAGTCAGCAAGAGCTGATTGAGGCGTGTAATTTTATTAACCAAGTTCGTTTTCGCCATCAACGCTTAGCACATGAGCGTGGTGAGCCAGCCAGTAATAATATCGCTCCGTCCCTGCTTACGCAGTTCGAGAGAAACCACCTTAAAGATGCATTCAGAATTATTTCTCGTTATCAGGAAGCGGCACAACAGCGGTTTCATGCGAAAGGAGTGTTACGATGATAAAACGATTATTTCAGTCCTTTCATCCACTGGAGCAGTTGGAGAAGCAACGCATGTTTGAATGGTCGAAAGGAACCGTCCCAGATCACCTGAAGCCTCTGTATCAAACGCCGATCCCTCCCCCTGATATATCGTTTGAAGACCTGGAACTGGTGGTGTTGGATTTCGAAACGTCTGGTCTTGACCCTGATACTGACGCGATTTTGTCCGTAGGGATGGTAGAGATACGTCAGCAAATATTGTCGTTGTCGACAGGCAAACATTACTATTTGCTAGCCGCTGATGCGGTTAAACCGGAATCGGCGGTGATAAACCATATTGTACCGGAAACGTTAGCTGGGGGAATGACCGAGCAAGAATGTGTCAGTACTGTGGTGGCTAACTTAGCGGGTAAAGTGGTTGTTGCACATGGCGCTGCCATAGAGCAAGCCTTCTTACGACGAGCATTTCGATTACCGCAAGACGTGCCGCTTCCCCTTGTCTGGCTTGATACCCTTATGCTGGAAAAGTCACTCTCTGTTAACAGAGGGAAAAACAATCCAGACCTCAGGTTATGCCATATTCGTGAAGAAAAAGGGCTGCCGCCATATTTGGCCCATAATGCTCTGGCTGATGCTGTGGCGACCGGTGAATTATTGCTGGTACTGGTCAGGGAAGTCTTTGCCGGAAAAACCCCAGTGCTGGGGCCTTTGGTACAGCGTTCGCTGAAAGGTTATGCCTGAGCGGGCAGTTTGTCGTGATTGGCTTGTTGCTTGAATATCAGCGCAACGGCTAATGCCTGAACCAGGCATTGTGTGGCCGACAAAGAACGGAATGCATCAACCTGAGCCTCTTTGACCACAAAGCACACATCACTGAAGGAGGCCAATGGACTGATCTGGCTATCTGTCAGAACAATTTGTTGGGCCCCTTTCGTTGCTGCTATGGTGCTGGTGAGTATCGTTTCTTCCGCATAGGGAGAATAGCTAATTGCAATGACGGCATCATTGGCGTCAATCATACTAATCTGCTCTTTGAACATGCCACCGGTCCCGTCGACCAGTGATGCTTTTCGGTCGAGGTGGCGTAATGCGTAAGTGAGATAAGAAGCGATCCCAAACGAACGTCCTAATCCAACAACATAGATATGTTTTGCTTCACTCAGAATATCTACGGCTTTTTGTAGGTCTTTGGGGGGAATGTGGGTTGCGAGTCGTTCCATTGCTAAGGTATTGGCTCGGGTAAACTCATACAGAATATTTTCGGGACGCTCGTTAACCGTTTGATCTCCCTCAAGCTGACGGAAAAGACTGGCTCTTTCTGAGTAGCTTGACGTTTCTTCAATCAGGTTTAGCTGAAAAATTTGTTTTATTTCGTTAAAGCCACTGAAGCCAAATGCATTGGCAAAACGAATTAATGTTGAAGGAGGCACGTTAGCCTCTTTGGCGATAGCCGCTACGGTGTCAAAGGCCACACTATTCGGGTTATCAAGAACAAACCCTGCGACCTCTTGCAGCCGTTTGCTCAAGCTGGGGTAACGCTGCCTGATCGTATTTTGAAGCTGACTGAGGTTTGACACGTTACTCATACATGACTCACTTGAAACTTTTATTTCATTTATTATCGTTAAAGTGAAGGTTGGAAGCAATTGTTTGAAATGAAAATTCCATCAAGGTTCACGATTGTATGAATAATTTAAGTTGTATGTCGCCCAATTATTACAATAAGTCAGTATGTAGACGCAGTGAAGCGTTCAGAGCTCTCAGAAGCAATACCCAGTTGCTTGAGAATAAAAACGTTATTTGAATGACAAATAGCAACGTGTCTTGAACATAGAAACCTTTCTATCAGTATTTATAAGAAGTAAGGAAAAAATGTATCAAGCCGTCTATGGATAATTCCCCGCTTAGGTATGCCGGTGGTGCGGCAGTAAAGGGTTGAATGTTTACATTACTTGCGACCTATATCTGGAAAAATCATTTCATATAAGAATGAAAAGTTAATACAATGAGTCAGGTACGCCTATTGGGGAGCTTTATATGGATGCTGCTAACAGTCTGACTGAACTGCAAGAGCAAATTCGTGAAAAATATGACGATTTAAGTAAGCGGTTACAGCAAGTTGCTGGCTATGTTCTTGATAACACGAACAGTGTAGCCTTTGATACCGTTGCGGTTATTGCACAACATGCTGAAGTACCGCCCTCGACATTAATCCGTTTTGCGAATGCGTTTGGATTTAGCGGATTCAATGAAATGAAACAACTATTTCGCCAAAACTTGCTCGAGGAAACTGCAAATTACACAGATCGTATACGTCTTCTGAAAGAGCTGGATGATGATACCACCCCTCCAGAGCAACCTATTGATATCCTTCAGGCTTTTTCCAGGGCAAATGCTCAGGCGATGCAGCAACTCGCCGCACAGACGGAGCCTAAAAAGCTAGATTTGGCTGTAGATATTCTCAGTCATGCAGAGAATATCTACCTGATTGGTCTGGGCCGCTCGTTCAGTGTGGCTTCTTATTTGACGTATGCGCTGCGTCACCTGAATCGTCGCGCTTTTTTGATTGATGGCCTTGGCGGTATGTTTAAAGAGCAAATCAGCATGATTGGCTCTAATGATGCTGTCATTGCTGTCAGCTTCTCCCCATATGCCAAAGAAACGTTAATGCTTAGCGAGGTGGCGTCACAGCTGGGAACCAAGCAAATCATTATTACTGATAGTCAGATAAGTCCACTGGCCTCATTCAGTGATGTGTGCTTTGTGGTTAAAGAAGCACAGGTTGATGCTTTTCGATCGCAGGCTGCTTCTTTATGTCTGGCGCAAACATTGGCGGTGTCGCTGGCGTTCAGAGATGGGAACAGTGAATAAGTCTACTGACTGAGGTAATGCTTGCTGGTTGAACATTGCCAGGCTTCTGGGGGAGAGACGATCAGGTTTTTCACTCCAGTGGGTGGAATAATAGAAAAAAGCGCCTGACATAGTCAGGCGTTTCTGTATTCGGGTACTTTGCTAAGGCTGATTTAACATTCCCATGCAATGATCCACTCACTCAGAGAAAAACGAAAGGACTTTAAAGATAGAGCCAGCAAGGCCTGAATTGTATAGTCAGGCTTGCCTGAGGTTTGGATATACTGCCGCTTTCGGGGGAACCGGCGGTATCTCCGGATTGAGTCTTCATTGCAGCGTTGAGCGAAACTTAAAAGTTAACCCAAGCTGAGTGATTGTCTGCAGACTCAACACACTTCTCGCATAAGCGTACACCGTTAATGCCGGCATCAATCCCTGGTATCCAGACATTGTCGACTGTGGCCTGATCGTTACGCTCAGTGGCGTTAAACACAAGTGCGAACCGGTGATACAGGTTCGCCCAAGATTCAAAATATCCTTCTGCATGCCCACCACCAATATGGCTGGCCGCAACGCCTTCGTTATCTTGATACAGGTAGCCCATGCCACGATCCAGAATACGTGGTGCCTCTCCCTGAATTTCGTAACGCAACTGGTTAGGGTGCTCATCCCACCACTCAATAGATGCTTTTGAGCCAACAACGCGAATTTTTTGTTGATGCATTGATCCCGCATTAACCGCTGAGGCCCATAGCGTTCCAACTGCGCCGCCTTCAAACTCCATCATGACGTGTGCATTGTCTTCTAATGGTGCGCGAGACGGAATAAAACTTTGACGCATACAAGACAGGCGGTTGACCTGCATGCCGGTGATCATCTCGCAAAGATAAAAAGCATGCGTGCCAATGTCGCCAATCACATAAGTGGGGCCTGAAACTTCAGGGCTAACACGCCATTTAAGGCCCGGCTCTTTTTCTTCATAGGCTTCATTATGAAAACCGTGAGCAAATTGCATATTAACGACGCGAATGTCTCCTAAATCACCCCGGGCAACCATTTCTCTGGCCTGATGGATCATTGGAAATCCGGTGTAACCATACATTACGCCAATGACACGCTGCTTTTCTGCTGCTAATGTTTTTAACTCTTCAGCTTCAGCAGAGGTGAATGTTATAGGCTTTTCACAAACAACATGCAGCCCTGCCTTTAATGCAGCTTTACAGATCTCATAATGAGTAGAGTTCGGTGTTGCGATTGAGACTGCTTGAATACCGTCTTCACGTTGTGCCTCGGCTTCAAACATCGCTTGGTAGTTTGGGTAACAACGCTGTTCCTCAAGGCCAATATTGATCCCAAACTCCTGACAGCGGGCAGGATCTAAATCAAAGGCACCAGCCACTAATTTGAACAAGCCATCACGCTGAGCGGCATTGCGATGAGAATAACCAATCTGGCTGCCTCTGCCACCACCAACCATGCCCCAGCGGATAGGTTGCTCGAATCGACGTTCTTCATTAAACATATTGAAATCTCCGTGACTGTACCGTGTGTTCGAATGTGTTCACAACATTGCTTTTGGCATTTAAAGCTGGTTGTAACGGTATCGATAAGATGGTTGCAATATAGCCTTCCAACCCATCTTTGTGAAATAAATATTTCATCAAATGTGATTTTGGAATGGTTTTGTATTGGAGAGATGGGGAAAAGTTGGCTGGGAAAGGTGACTAAAGTGGATTCTCCCTTACTCGTGAGTTCTTGTTTTGTTGTTTGTTTATCAGTTGGTTATATCTATTTTAGTGTGATCATTAAACGATGCGGAGCCAAGTCACATTTGCGTGGGTGTTTACAGCTAAACAGTAAGGTATTTTTGTGGAATTTATCTTTCACAAAGTGACTTTCTGGTGGTTGCACAGTTTGATGTTCCTGTTGAGGGTTATCCCTCATAGTATCGTTGATTTCAGAACAGATGTTTCGTGTTTTGTGAAGTTAAATTGATTATTGGTTGCTCTATTCGTTTTGTTTTATGTTGATTATGAAATGAATATTTCGTATATTAATTTCAGGTTGTGGCCTGAGACGGTTTGTCTTTGTCGCAGAGTGAATGAAGTGAGTATTCAAACAGCTTACGGTTTGGTAACCACAATGGCTCAAGGTCATGCTGGGCTGCTTGGAAGCTAGAATAGTGAATTAGGAGCGAATAAATGGAAACAGTTCAGAACTTTATCAACGGTCGAATCAGCGAAAGCCATACCCAGCGTTTTTCTCCGGTATTCAATCCTGCGACCGGAGAGCAGACCCGCCAGGTTGTGCTAAGTTCTGCTGAAGAGACAGCGGAAGCCGTTACTGCTGCGGATAAAGCTTTTCTGACTTGGGCAAAAACCTCACCGCTTAAGCGCGCACGTATCATGTTTAAGTTTAAAGCGCTGCTGGAAACGAATATGGACAAGTTGGCTCGCTTGATCTCAAGTGAGCACGGTAAAGTCTATTCTGATGCGGTGGGCGAATTGACTCGTGGCCTGGAAGTTGTTGAGTTTGCTTGTGGTATTCCTCATCTGCAAAAGGGAGAGCATTCTGCCAATGTCGGTACTGGTGTTGATAGTCATTCATTAATGCAACCGCTGGGTGTGTGTGTGGGAATTACCCCCTTTAATTTCCCTGCAATGGTACCGATGTGGATGTTCCCAATTGCGCTGGCAACCGGGAATACCTTCGTTTTGAAACCTTCTGAGAAGGATCCATCTCTGGGTATTGTTCTGGGTGAGTTGCTGAAAGAAGCCGGCCTGCCAGATGGTGTTTTCAATGTGGTAAATGGCGACAAAGAAGCGGTCGATGTGCTTCTGACTGATTCCCGTGTACAGGCCGTCAGTTTTGTTGGCTCTACACCGATTGCGGAATACATCTACTCAACGGCTTCTGCGCACGGAAAACGGTGTCAGGCTCTGGGTGGCGCAAAAAACCACTGTATTCTGATGCCGGATGCAGATTTGGACATGGCTGCTAATGCGATCATGGGTGCAGCCTTCGGTGCGGCAGGTGAGCGTTGTATGGCATTGTCAGTAGCCGTCGCTGTTGGTGATGAAACCGGAGACAAGCTTATTGCGAAACTCCGCAAACATATTGATGCCATGCGTGTTGGGCCGGGAATCGTCGATGGTCCGGAAAATGATATGGGGCCGGTGATTTCAGCTCCGCATAAGGCGAAAATTTGTGATTACATTCAATCGGGTATCGAGCAAGGTGCCACTCTGCTGGTCGATGGTCGCAGCTTGTCTGTTCCCGGGTATGAGAACGGGTATTTTGTGGGGCCGACCCTGTTTGACAATGTTTCCCCAGCGATGACGATCTACAAAGAAGAGATCTTTGGACCAGTGTTGGCTGTTGTACGTGTACCTGACTACCAAACTGCGCTGGAGCTTATCAATCATCACGAATATGGTAATGGCACGGCCATTTTTACACGTGATGGTGAAACCGCACGTCAGTTTAGCGAAGATGTGTGGGCAGGCATGGTAGGTATTAACGTGCCAATTCCTGTACCAATGGCGTTTCATAGTTTTGGTGGCTGGAAACGCTCTGTATTTGGCCCGCTCAATGTTCACGGTAATGACGGTGTACGTTTCTACACGCGCATGAAAACCGTGACCAGTCGCTGGCCAGCAAGTGTTCGTTTGGAGCAGCACACCAGCTCATTTACCATGCCGACCATGGATTGAGCAGAGACAAATTCATCGCGTCTCGCATGGTCCTGTTACCCCAGTCAAATGACTGGGGTTTTTCTATGTGCAAGATAATATGCTGGGTATCCAAGAAAGCTCTTGGTTGCCTGTTTATCAGTTGCGAAGCCTCGGTTGCAACGTTCGAAAACCTAAATCACCTTCACAATGAACGGTTGCTGTAATAGCATGTCCAAGGATAAAAATGCCATTAGTTATCTGATTTATAAGATGAAGTAACAGATTATTCTGGTGGGTATATTATTTTCCAATAGGGAATAAATAAGGAGTGTTATTTCCCAATAAGGAATGGCATGGAATGTTATGACAGACATGAATAAAAAAGTATTAGCCGCCACTGCGGCTGCATTGGCGGTGACGGCTGGTGCAGCGCAGGCAGTAGAGTCAACAGATCCGTTTCTGTGGCTTGAAGATGTTGAAGGCAAGCAGGCACTGGCGTGGGTAAAAGCCCAGAACGACCAGACTATCGACTACCTGAAAAAAGTGCCTTCTTATAATGAGTTTTATCAGGATAGCCTGACGATACTGAATTCTCAGGATCGCCTTGCGTATCCAACCCGCCGCGGAAATTACTATTACAACTTCTGGCAGGATGGTACTCACGTTAAAGGGGTATATCGTCGAACCAGCCCGGAATCCTACCGTAAAGCCGACCCTGAATGGGAAACCGTGATTGATGTCGATGCCCTGGCAAAAGCAGAGAATCAGGATTGGGTCTTCAAAGGACTGGATTGCTACGCACCCGATTATAAACGTTGTATGGTGGCGTTGTCGCGGGGTGGGGCTGATGCAACGGTTCAGCGCGAATTCGACCTTGATACTAAACAATTTGTCACTGGTGGATTTGAACTGCCGGAAGCGAAAAGTGGTGTCACCTGGCTGGATGAAAACCACCTGCTGGTTGGCTCCGATTTTGGGGAAGGTAGCCTGACCGATTCCGGTTATCCTCGAGTACTGAAGCTATGGAAGCGCGATACGCCACTGTCAGAGGCGAAAACACTGTATGAGGGCGAACAATCGTCTGTTTCTGTGGGCGCATACATCCTGCGAGACAAGCATCAACGTATTACGTTAGTGCGTGAAGGACTCACTTTTTACACCAATAAAACCTTCCTGTTGGAGAACGGGACGTTAAAACCCCTATCGTTGCCTGAAGACAGCGATATTGGGGGGTATTTTAATGGTGATCTGTTTATTCATCTAAAAACCGATTTGCAACAACAAGGCCAGGTGCTAAAGCAGGGGAGTATTATTTATGCGCCCGTTGCTGCGTTGGTTAAGGGTAATCCAGTCTTTCAGGTGCTGGCGACGCCAACTGAACACGCCAGCATCGAGTGGCTTAACTTTACCGCCAATCATGTGGTTGTGAGCTGGCTCAAGGACGTTGTCAGTCAGGTGGAAGTGTTCTCGTTGACACCAGAGAAAACCTGGCAATCTAAAGTGATTGAGATTGAAGACAACGGCAGTTTGTCGGTATTCAACACGTCGGCTGAACATGATGACTTTTTTGTCGATTTTTCAGGTTTCCTGACACCGCCGTCTATTTATCAGGTGGATGCGGCGACCCATAAGGTGACGGCGCTGAAATCGACGCCAGCGAAGTTTGATACCCGAGATATGTTGGTGGAGCAGCATTTTGCGACATCGACTGACGGGACGAAAGTGCCGTACTTTGTTGTGCGCAAAAAATCACTGGCTCTCAATGGTAAAAACCCGACCTTGTTGTATGGCTACGGCGGATTTGAAGTTAGTCTGAACCCTTATTACAGCGCACTTACCGGGAAAAACTGGTTGGAAAAAGGCGGTGTGTATGTGCTGGCGAATATCCGTGGGGGCGGTGAGTATGGCCCTGGCTGGCATTTGGCCGCATTAAAACAAAATCGCCATAAAGCTTATGAAGATTTTGAAGCGGTTGCGGAAGATCTGATTGCCCGGAAAATCACCTCTTCAGCGCATTTGGGTATTCAGGGCGGCAGTAATGGTGGTCTTCTGGTTGGTGCTGCTGTGACTCGTCGCCCGGCGCTTTACAACGCGGTGGTATGTCAGGTTCCGTTGCTAGATATGAAACGTTTTAACAAACTGCTGGCTGGTGCAAGTTGGATGGCAGAATACGGGAACCCGGATATTGATAATGAGTGGGAATATATCCGAACATATTCGCCATATCACAATGTGAAGAAAGACGTGTCATACCCGAAAGTCTTCTTTACGACTTCAACCCGTGATGATCGGGTGCATCCGGCGCATGCCCGTAAGATGGTTGCACTGATGCAATCTCAGGGACATGACGTGATCTACTTTGAAAACATGGAAGGCGGTCATGCCGGGGCGTCCAATAATAACAGCCGTGCCGATATGTATGCACAAATCTACAGTTATCTGGCCGATCGTCTGATGTAATGTAGCGCGTGTTTAAAAATCGGGTGCGGCTACCGCAAAAAGAGAATACGCTGAACGGTGATACGTCCAGCATGAGAAGGCCTGTCAATACAGGCCTTTTTTATTGCATTTGACCCGCCAAGAACAGAAGGCCGTTTTACATCGTTCTTGCTGCACCAGAGTGCCAGTTTGATGCCTGACTTGGTTCTGCCGCTATTGGTAACAACCGCGGTTCACTGAGGCTTAGGTGCAGACAAACCACGAATTGGCAGATGCTGTGATATAGGCCTTGTCATACCAGGGAACATTTTCCATTGCCGGTGCACTGCGAATGTCCCCCTTCAGTTTTTGCTGTACCAGCACTTTTATCATCCCGTCTTTTACACTGTAAACCTGACCCCGATAGGTGAAACCGCTCAGTTCAGATGGCTGCTGACTATAGAGGCAGACAGTTGTGCCTACATTGGACGAAATGTACTGACTCTCTTCTCCTGAGGCGTGAGAAGCATTCATTACTCTGGGGGTTTGTTGTAATGGTGTGGCGACTTCGGTACGGGGCACCAGTAAACGGACTGCACTGTATGGTTCATAACCCAGCACCTGGGCTGACTCATACCATTCCTGTGTTGGTGCGGTGGTGTTTTCAATCAGTTTCAGCGTCACGAATGGGCCATCCAGACACAAATCTGCCCATAACTCAGTGCTGGAGATCCGCGCGTAAAAAATGGGTCTTTCATCGTGTGTATTGGGTCTGGCCACGCACCAGGTACCGGTGTCCTGATGAATGAGCTGTCCGTTGTTGACGTCGCACACCCGTTTGGCGAGCGTTTGATATTCAGCGATATCCTTGGCTGCACTGGCTTCACCAGATGAACAGTATCGGTAGGAAAAAGAGTAGGTGTTTTTGGGATAAAACAACCCTTTATCCACCACTGCACCGTTACGTCGGGTGTCTGTCAGGGCAATAAAGCTCTGGGTTGAATCGTAAATACTGTATTCCCCGGTCTTCCTGGCAGTATCTGACATTGTGCTGCAACCTGCCAGCGTAGTGACCAGGAAAATCAGGACGGGTTTCATGGGCATTGGTCGCATATTCAATCTGATATTCACACTTCGAATAACCATAAGTATATAAGCCGGCTTTGGTATAAACGGAAAGTTCGCTGCCAGTAGCAGAGTTGAAACAATCGCGCTTTGTCTCAGGAGACAGTGAGGTTATAGTGTCGGCTTACAGTGCATCCAGATCAGCCAGCAGATGTTCAGCATGGCGCAAAATGGCTTGCCGCTCATCTTCACTGCGATTGTCCCAACTGCGGTAAATCATGCCGACCCTTGGGTTTCGGGTGAGCCTGCTTTGGTGCCGCTCCAGAAAGTGCCAGTATAAACTGTTGAGTGGGCAGGCGTTTTTATCGGTTTTGGTTTTTACATCGTAGTGACAGTTTTTGCAGTGATCGCTCATTTTATTGATGTAATTGCCGCTGGCAGCGTACGGTTTTGTGGCCACAATACCGTTGTCAGCAAATTGCGTCATACCTCGGGTATTTGGCATTTCGACCCATTCAATGGCATCCACATATATGCCCAGATACCAGTTGTCGACCTCATCCGGTTCAATGCCAGCCAGTAGGCAGAAGTTTCCGGTCACCATCAGGCGCTGTATATGATGGGCGTAAGCAAAATCCAGGGATTGTCGGATAGCGGCGCGCAGGCAAGCCATGCGGGTATTACCCGTCCAGAAGAAATCCGGTAGTTTTCGCTGGGCATTCAGGGCATTTTGGGTTTTGTAACCCGGCATATTGCCCCAGTAAATTCCCCGTACAAATTCTCGCCAGCCGAGGATCTGGCGCACAAAGCCCTCTGCCTGAGCGATATCAATGGCGTTATTTGCCTCGAAGGCCTCCAGCGCGGCCCGAATGACCTGCATCGGGTGTAACATTTTGGTATTCATGGCAAAAGAGAGCCGAGAGTGATACAGGCTCCACGCGTGGGGTGACTGTTCTGTCATCGCATCCTGAAAACGGCCGAAAAAGGGCAGCCCGGCCTCACAAAAGTGGGTCAGCAGTTGTTTGGCCTGACGGCGATTTACCGGCCAGAGCAGTGTATCGCCGCAGGTGCCGATTGTTCGCACCTGATGTCGTTGTAGGCGTTCGAGTATCTCCGTGACCGGGTTGTGAAAGACCATCGGGGTCGGTATCGCTTCGATGTCACCGGGTTTCAGGGATTGGCGGTTCTGTTGATCATAATTCCATTTGCCACCAATTGGTCTGTCGCCATCCATCAGAATATTGAAGCGTTTGCGCATCCGACGATAGAAGTGTTCCATCAGAACGGATTTGCCCTGAGGAAAAGCATCAGCAATGTCCGAAAATGGCAGCAGGAAATGCTCTGAGTCGTATTCCCGGCAGGTGATACCCAGTTGACTGAGTTCCCCGGCAAACGTATGTAGCTGATCATAGAGGCGATATTCATCAGGTCGCTGAAATTCAAACGTGGAAATGTTGTGCTGCCTGATGAGTCGCAATAACAGATCCGGCAGATCGTTATCCTCCTTTGTTTCATCCAACGTAAGATGACAAACCTGATGCCCGGCACGTTGTAAGGCTCCGGCAAATGCTTGCATTGCTGCAAAGAATGCACAGACTTTCTGGACATGATGGGTAACATACCCGGTTTCCTGATGCAGCTCGGCAATCAGATAGAGAACCGTCTCGTCTTTGGTCTGGAACCAACTGTGGCGGGCATTGAGCTGATCGCCCAAAATCAGACGAAGTGTTTGGTAATGCGGTGTTGTCATGTCAATCCTTAAGCGGGCGAGCTTTCAGCTATTCAGCCATTCAGTTATCCAGCCTTTGAACCTTTCAGTGAATGGCCCTATAGCGCGGTGAGGCTAAATGACCGGCCAGTCAGCAGCATCAACAGAGTCAATATTGCCATCGTGATTGTTGCCGCCCCACTTACGGATGAAGATCCCGTCGGGATCAAACAACTCGGTTTGTTTTTCAATATTGAAATGGCGGGGTCCCTTAGGATCGGCCCCGACGCCCGCCAGATACTGCCAGTTCCCCCAGTTTGAGGCGATGTCATAATCAAGCAGGTGCTCTTCAAAATAGCCGGCTCCGTAGCGCCAGTCGAGGCTCAGTTCATTCACCAGACAGCTGGCGACTATCTGGCGTCCCCGATTGGACATATAACCGGTTTGTCGGAGTTGATTCATGAGGGCATTCACCAGAGGAAACGGCGTGTTGCCTTCGCACCAGCGACGAAATCTTTCGGGATAAAAAGCGGTTTTCGGGCCATGAGGCTTAATGCCTTTGAACTGGAACAACTTCACGCCATGACAATGGGCGTACCACTGGAAATATTCCCGCCATAATAGCTCAAACAAAATCCACTCGGTTGACATGTTTTTTTCGATGGTTTGTTCATAGTATTTAAGCTGGGCCACAATCTTTTTCGGCGATAAGCAACCCAGAGCCAGCCAGGGCGAGAATTTGGTCGACGAATCCCAGCCGTCCAGGCTGTCGCGGGTCTCTTTGTAAGAGCCTGGCGCCCGTGACAGAAAATATCCTTTCAGGTGAGACAGCCCTTCAGTTTCCCCGCCGCGAAACAGGGATGCCATCCGTCGGTTGATTAAAGGTTTGAGCACATCAAACCGCGCGACCATGCCGGGTTGCGGAGGCAGGTAACTGATGGTATCAACCGGCGGGTTGATCTCGGTGTCGCTCACCAGTTTACGAAACTGTGAAAACGTTGAAGGAAGCTCCGTCACCGGGAAGGGCAGCTCAGTTTTATCAAACAGAGTATGCGTGGCCACTTCGGTGAAACGAATGTAGGGGTAGCGACCTTTGAGGGTTTGCCAGATTCTTCGCTCGTAAACACCGGTATGCTCACTGCGATACACATTACTGATGTTGTATCGGGTGATCAGTGTGGGAAGCACATTCAGTGGGTGCTCAAGTAAAACGTGCAGATGTTGTTTGTGCCGTTCAAGTTGTTGCGACAGATCTTCCAGCGATTGCAACAGGAACTGCGTGCGGTAGTAACCGGGGCGGTGAATGGTGTAAGGGTATTGATTGGCGCGATCAGGCGGCAGGCAATATACACAAATAAGACGATCAACGTCTTCGGCAGCCAGTTTGAGCGCTGCGTTGTCATGCAATCGAAGATCGTTCTGAAACAGAAACAGGCCGACGGTCATTACAAGCCCCAATCAATAATTGTCTTTGATTAACTATAGGTAATCTGTGGGGAAATCAAAAAGTTCAGTCGTCAGCCTGTGATGTCAGAGCCAATAATCGTTACGCGCTGGTGGGCTTTTCTCCCGGAAGGAGTGCTCGTATGACTTTGGCTGGCGAGCCACCGACCAGCGTGTCAGGCGGGACATCGCGTGTGACGGTTGAATTCGCTGCGACAACGGAACGCGCTCCTATGGTCACTCCCTGGCAAATAACCACCTGACCGCCGATCCAGACATCATCTTCCACCGTGATGGGCCGGCTGAAGGTTTCCCATTTTCGGCGGCTGCGGTAATCCAGTGAGTGACTTGGCGTGTAGAACTGGGCGTTGGGGCCAATCAAAACGTTGTCACCGATTCGGATTTCAGCATTATCCAGCATAGTGACGCCCATGTTGAGGAAGGTGTGATGGCCGATGTGAATGGTTTTGCCAAACTCACACAAAAATGGTGGTGTGATAAAGCTGTCTTCGCCAATGCTGCCTAATAACTCGGACAGGTATTCCCTA
Organism: Photobacterium sp. GSS17; assembly: GCF_028621875.1. Lineage (NCBI taxonomy): Bacteria > Pseudomonadati > Pseudomonadota > Gammaproteobacteria > Vibrionales > Vibrionaceae > Photobacterium > Photobacterium sp. GSS17. The sequence continues at coordinate 419,187 of NZ_CP117518.1, forward strand.
GGCGCTTCTCCGGGGTACTGATTTATTAGCTGTTTGAGTCGGTAGGCATTGTCCCGAATACTGACAATATCCGGCGAGCTGGGATCAAAGTCTTGTCCGTTGCACATTTTTTCGAATTCTGTCACGGCGAGCCGTCCTCTGTGTTGGAATGACAGGCCATTGTAAGATAAATCGTAAGACAAAGCGTAAGACAAATCGCCTGAAGTGACAGCGAACAATAAATCACACCGGATAAATACCGGTGTGATTTATTTGGGTTTACTTGAGTAGCAGGCTCAATGAAAACTGTCTCAGTGATTTAATTTACCCTGATTCCTGCCACTATTTAACCGTGACAATCTGGAAGGCTTGTATATCACTGATACTGTCCGTTGCTACCAGGCTGATCTGAAAGCGGTCACCGGATTGGGCGGTATGCCCTCGCTGGGCGAGCAGCGTACCGAGACTCGGTAGCTGGATATTACCCTCCGTGACGCCTTGCGCAGGCACTGACTGCCAGAGTGACAGCGAATCAGCCGGTGATAAATCATCTCTTGCGTATACCCATCCCCAGGATGCTCCGGAGACTTGACCTTCAGGATAAATGGCGATCCATTGGGACGGGTGAGTCGTACCGTTTTGCCACTGTAGGGTGATCGGCATGCCCGAATCAAGGTGGTCGGCATCGGCAATGGCTAACTGAGTAGAAGGTGCAGCGTCAGGGATGTTGATAACGTGCTCGATTTCCTCAATAGAAATTGTTTTAACGGCAAACTGTTTCCACCAGCCGTGGATTCTGGCAACCGTGCGAAGTTGAAGACCGTGATGAAGAGGGGCTTCCTGTTTTAATTTCGCCAGTAATTCAGGGGGAACGGTCACTGTCATTCGGGTGTTGTCAGGCTGGCTGGAAAGAGGTTGATTTTGCCAACCAAGAGTACGTGAGCTGGTGGAATCACCGGCAATCACCAGTTGATAGTCAAGTGCCTCGTCCCACAGTGGCCAGTTGCCCAGAGTGAAACTGATTACCAGATTGTCGCCATCGGCGGCCAGAGTGACATCACTGAATGCCGGGTTGAGATCTAAACTGGTGGAGGTCGGTGCTTCAGACGTCGTCTTCAGGCGGTAAGTGGTCTTGTACCACAGATGATCGGAGACAAAATCACGTTCTCCGTATGTCGGTTCGCCCAACTCATTCACCATCAGGCCAGAGTGTGGATCGCCCCAAGTGTAAGTGTTGTCTTCGCCATGTGGGCTGTCGAAGTAGGTTGTCGGGCGGGGCCCGATAACAGATGCGTTTAGGAGTTCAACACCATCGACCGGAGCATGATAGATGAAGTCAATACGATCCCTGTCATCCAGCCCGCGCCCGCATTCAGTTTGGTAAGAAGTTCCCCGAGTCCATGAATCGTCAGCATGAAACGGCCAGGTAATTCCCGGGTGAGTAACCGGGTTAGGGTATAAAACGCGGTATGAATCAACATACCCGGCATTTCGAATTAAACGGTGGGTCAGAAAATCATGAATGGTACCGCGGTGATCAAACATATTGGCGGTGTCGGCCGTCCAGTCTAACCCTGATGCTTCGTTGAAGTCACCACCGATAAATGTGGCCGTCTGCTGGGTCTGATATGGCGTCAGCTGGCTCAGCATGAACTGTGCCTGAGCCGGGCGCTGACTTTGTTGGTTAAGCGCTTCAAGTTCGGAGCTGTCACTGAGAGGTTGGCAGTTATTCCTGGCTTGCCAGGTGACACCATCACCGCCTCGCGCATCGTAGACGTGGTAATGGGTGTAGTCGAGATGGTTAACCCACAGGACCACATCACGGCCATTGATGTCAACAACGACACCGATGCCACCGGTGTTATTGTTCTCAGCCTCTGTGTTTTTTTCTGCATTCAGAACGGATTTAATCGGATAGCGCGACACAATCCCAGTGGTAGTATTGGCATCGTAACCTTGCCAGTAATACATGTTCAGTGCTTCCGCGATCCGGGCGGTAATGCCTGACGCCTCGGATAACAATAAAATATCTGCATTGGCGTGTTTGAACTCTTCAATTGCGCGATGAAAGTCGCTGCCGCCACTTAAATTCTGCGACAGGCTCAGCCAGAGGTTGGCCGAAATAATGGTGACATCAGTTGTGCGGGTTTCCGGTGTTTCCGGTATCTGTGGTTGCTCTGGTTGCTTGGGGATGTCGACTGTTGCATCGTCGTCGTTACAGCCAAACAACAAACCTGATGCAAGCAGGGTAATGGCAGTCCTTTTTAACATGATATTTCCTTAATTGTCTGGGAAAGTCGATGGCCGATATCATGCTTAAAAAATGTGTCTCTTTGATTCGTCTTGACCAAACATTAACTTATGGCGGTGTTTAGAAAATCTTTGTCCACCTTCATCACTTTCTCTACCTCTACCTCCCTCTTTTACTTCCCTATCTTCTTTTTCGTGGTTAACCGATTAAACGTTATGGCAATGAGATTGGGGTGAGAAGGGAAAGATAGCCAGTACGCAAATCAACCACTGCGCACCAATAAATTCACATCTGCATAACAATGCAGACACATTTCATTATCCGTGATTTAACGCTGGTTCTTAAAAACTGTCTTAGATCATTAAGGTGGTTATTAGTGCTGCTGTTTTGCTTTTATGTTGAGTAAATTAACCATGCTACCCATTAAGAGGTGGATTTTTATTTTGTCGGGTTTCCCGCAAATGTGCGCGTATGTAGAGGAATTACTATGCTGGAGTTACTCATTGGTCTTGCCGTGACACTTGTCGTCGGCTACTTCATTATTAAAGGATATAAAGCAGCCGGAGTGCTGCTGACTGCAGGGTTATTACTGCTGCTTCTGACCGGCATTATCGGTCATCAAGTGTTACCCGACAGTATTAAGTCAACCGGCAATTTTGTCACTGACTCAATGGAATATATCAAATTTATGCTGCAAAACCGTGGCGGTGGTCTGGGTATGCAAATCATGCTTTTGTGCGGGTTTGCTTCGTATATGACCCATATCGGCGCTAACAATGTTGTGGTGAAGCAGTTTTCCAAACCCCTTTCTGTCGTTAAATCCCCGTATATTTTATTGGTTGCTGCTTACATTGTTGCTTGTCTGATGTCGTTGGCGGTGAGTTCAGCGACGGGCCTTGGGGTATTGCTGATGGCAACCCTGTTCCCGATGATGACGGCGATGGGTATTTCCCGCCCGGCCGCAGTTGCTGTCTGTGCGTCTCCGGCGGCGATTATTCTCTCCCCGACGTCAGGCGATGTCATTGTTGCCGCTGAAAAATCCGGGCTGCCACTGCATGTATTTGCGGTCGAGACTGTTTTGCCGGTATCTATTTGTGCCATTTTAGTGATGGCTGCTGCCGCTTTTTTCTGGAACAAGTATTTGGATCAGAAAGAAAACATTGCCATGGAAAAAGTTGATCTTTCCGAAATCGACGTGAAAGCACCCGCTTATTACGCTTTTCTGCCTTTTCTACCGATTGTCGGGGTGTTCGTGTTTAACGGCGAAACCATCCCGGGGTTAACGTTGGATATTTATACCATTGTGGTGATGTCAATTGTGGCTGGTGCTGCGGTTGATTTCGCAACCAAAGGGTTCAAGGGCAAGGAAACGCTAGAAGATTTAGAGTCATGTTATCAGGGGATGGCAGATGCCTTTAAAGGGGTTGTCATGCTGCTGGTCGCTGCCGGGGTTTTTGCTCAGGGTCTGATGTCAATTGGCGCGATTGATAACCTGATCGGTTTGGCTGAATCTGCCGGGGCTGGTGGCTTTGCTCTGATGATGTTGCTGACAGGTCTGACGGTTGCTGCAGCGGTTGCCACCGGTTCTGGTAACGCGCCATTTTACGCTTTTGTTGAGCTGGCACCTATGCTGGCCGGTAAGATGGGTATCAGTCCGGCATTCCTGATCATCCCTATGCTGCAGGCGTCTAACCTTGGACGCACCATTTCTCCGGTATCCGGCGTTATTGTGGCGACATCCGGTATGGGGCAGGTGAGTCCGTTTGAAGTCGTGAAACGGACCTCCGTCCCTGTATTTTGCGGTCTGATAACTGTGATCTTAGGCACCGTCGTTCTGGTGCCTATGTACAGCTAATGGCGATTTTTTAAAACCGCATAAAACTGGCACCGCTTTGAGCCGACGGTGCCAGACCCATTTCTGACCAAACCACCATTTAAGCGATAAATCGCCGGCTCAATAAGAAAGTGTGACTTTACCGACAACCGAAGAGAGCCAGGTTGGTTGTCAGTACATGAGGTTTTCAATCGAATGCGAAGGAATGATTCATGGAAATAATGCTGTTTAGCAATGGTAAGGTAGCAGGCAACACGGAGCTACTGGAATACGGGTACGAATGGATTGAGTCGGCGATGGAGCGGACCAAAGCCAAAAAGCTGCTGTTCATACCGTATGCAATGATTCGGAGCAGTTATGATGAGCGAGCCAGTCAGTTGCGCGAAGCGTTTGCCCGTTTTGGATGTGACGTCACCAGCATTGACACTGTGAGTGATCCGGTACGAGCCATCGAAGAGGCAGACGGTTTTCTGGTGAGCGGTGGTAATACCTGGGTACTCAATAAAATGCTGCATGATCTTGGCTTGGTACGCCCCCTGCGAAAAGCAATTCTGATGCACAATAAACTGTATATCGGTTGGAGTGCAGGAACGAATATTGCCGCGCCGACAATTCGAACTACGAATGACATGCCGATTGTCACTGCGGCTATCCTGCCTTCGCTTAACCTGGTTCCTTTCCAGATAAATCCTCACTATATTGAGGCGACAATTGAAGGACACATGGGTGAAACCCGTGATGAGCGAATCGAGGAGTTTCTCGTCGTGAACCCGCACGAAGTGGTTGCAGGTATCCCTGAAGGCACTATGTTGCAGGTCAGCGGTCGTACACTGCGTTACTTCTCGGCGAACGGTAAACCGATGAAGCTGTTCCGTGCCGCGCAAGAACCTTGTTATTACCGGCAAGATGAATCGATCCAGTTTTTGATGGAGCACGGTTGCTGATGCGCTAACTAATCAGGCTTTTTTATCCTGTCAGCGTCACCGCATGTCAATAAACTGGCATCGAGTGATTCTTTGACCGGTCACAGGGCGCTACGTGTCTATCGTAGCGCCTTTTTTGTGAATTGTAGTGCCGCATATCTTTGGGGTATGTGGCTTTGGAAAACATAGCCTGTTAAATATGGCTTTGTGATGTGAAGCTTTTCCTAATCCGTTTTTGTCAATGCCAGCGTTGGCATACTGGGGAAATGTAAAACCACACTGATTTAAGAATGCGCTGGCGAGGTTTCCTTGCCTTGATTCAGCCAGCGAGGGACAAAGGTGTTGATCAGTGTCGCCAGAACTATCAGGCTAATGCCCCATATTTTATGAGCAGCCAGCGACTCATCAAAAAGCCACACCTGCCAGATGACCGCAAAGAGTAGGTTCGTGAAGATGAGCGGTGCTAATTCCGAACCGGTTTTTGCTAAACGGTATGCCTTTGAGCGAAACATTTGGGTTGATACCGTGCTGCAAGCCAAGGTGAGCAGCAGTACCAGTGTGGTTTGTGGTACGTTCAGGTTTGCGAAAGTCAGCGCTTGTGCTGCCGTATCATCAGGAAGAAAACCGTATTGCATCATGTTTAGCGCTGCCACAGGCATCAGGATAACGGCGGCCAGCATAAAGCACCAACCGTTGAATGCCGCAGATGGGAGGTCTGATTTAGCTCCCCGAAACATCGTAACCTGCGAAGCGGCATTAAACAGACCCGCAGCCAGGCCAAAAAGCAGCTCAGGGCGAAGATCAATACCCGTTGGGCTGCCAGCCTGTAACACGACTCCCACAAAGGTTAATCCCAGATTAAAGACCGTCAGCGAATTAAAAGGGGTTTTATCTATCAACTTTTCTAACACCGGAATGAATAAAGGTCCGGTGCTGAACAGCACAATGCTTTCAACCAGTGACAGTTTGCTTAATGAAGTAAGAAAGCAGATTTGACTGCCAACTATACATAATGCCCGAATAATAACAGGTCTCAGAGTTCGACCGGTTGGAAACACCCAGCCGGTGAATGTGAGCATGCCAAGCATGATAGTTGCAGGAAGCAAAAAGCGTAAAAAGGCCAGCATTTCAATGCTCAGAACGTCGCTTAATACTTTGGCTAACATTCCGCTGGCGGATAAGCTAAATGTTGAGACAAGCATAAATAGAACAGGTCTGAGGTCGCTGGGCATAGAAAGGCTCCTAAATTGCGGTAGAAAAAGTATGTTCTGATGGCAATGTACAGAACTAGAGGATGATTGTTTGTTTCCTGACAAGGTTGAGTCTAGGGAGTTTGCTACTGAGAAAAAAGCGAATAATATTAACTAAACTTGTAAGAAAAACTTACCAATGAGAAAGCTCGTACCCCTAAAATCAATTTATGCGTTTGTTGCCGTGGCGGAGACCGGCAGCATGACCGAAGCGGCTGAAGTACTGAATGTCAGCCATTCAGCAGTGAGCCAGGCCATAAAGTCTCTGGAATCACAACTGAATGTGGCTTTATTCCGGCGGGTGGGCAGACGTGTGGAGCTGAATCAGGACGGTCGGCGGTATTACCGTAAAGTCGCGCCTGCCCTGATGCAGATTGTGGAAGCCAGCGAGTCAATTGCGCGTTCGCCGCTCAGCAACCGGTTGACGCTGAACATGGTGAATTCCCTGGCATTGCATTGGTGGATCCCTCGTGTCACTGAATTTCAGGCGTATGCACCGCATATTGATATTCGTATCTCCAACATTGCTCATATCTTTGATTTTGAACAAGAAGGTGTTGACGTGGCGTTGTTGCATGGGAAGGCTGACGAGTGGCCCGATTATTATTGTGAAAAGCTGGGGGATGATGAGCTGATCATGGTGTGTAGCCCTCAGTTACTCGAAAATCTGAATGCGGTTGACGCTGTATCTAGGATTAACGACGGGAAAATTAACAGCGTCAGTACGATGATTGAAGATGAGAGTGGGGTGATAGCGGCCCGTTTGCTGAAAGCGTACCCGGCGATTTTTGTCAGTAATCCCCGCCGCCAAGCCGACTGGCAGGTTTGGTGTGACGAGAAAGGAATGGCGGTTCCTCGGCAACAGAAAAACTTAACGTTTGCAGCTTCTGTGCATGCCGTGCAGGCGGCCATACGGCGGTTGGGAGTGCTAATCAGTCATAAACAGTTTGTGAGGGATGACATTAAGCATGGCATGTTGGTGCAGGTGGGTCAGCCAGTGCTGAATCCTCATCAAGCATTTTACTTTGTCTCTTCACCAGACAAGCTGAAACATGAGAGTGTGATGACGTTGCGGAATTGGCTGAAAACGCAATTTTCTGAACTTTAGACCTTACCGGCACCAAGAGAAAACTGTGCGATGCCAATGTCTACAGCCTGCGATAAGCTGAGGCGGTTGTTCACCAGTTCATATAGCGTCGCTTCACTCAGCAGTAGCACCTGGCTGCCTGTTGGCGCTGGGTCACTATGAATCTGCGGGTGACGAAGATCGGGTGAGACTCGGGACCAAAGGTTGCTATCAACGAGATAGACATAGATGTCTGCTGAATAGTGTTCGCTCAGCTCTCTGGCCAATAAATTTAACCACCAACTTGCCCGACGTAGCCCTGGTTGTCCGCGGAGTGATTCAGGAGGAGTCAGTGTACCGTTTTCAATCGCCGTACGGGTGGCGAGCGCTATGTTCAGCGAGCCCGGATAACTTTGAGTAAACGGATTATTCATCTGCCCGTCGTAGGAGCAAGCCAGAGTCTGGCCTGCTCCTGACAGTAAGGCGATAGTAAGCACTGCGGTCAGTGTTTTCATTGTCGCGCTTCTGTTGCCAATAGAGATGGGTTGGTCATTGAATTTCTCACGGTGTCACAATGTTGAACCAGAAATCGAACTTATCCAACATGCCCACAAAGTCCTGGAATACCTGGCTGTCACCGTCCACTTTAACATCCCCATCTGCGATGGCTTTTTCGAGGGTGATATTGCCTAGCTGAATATCATCCAGGGTCGACTTCGACAGGGTGAGGCTGGCATCGGCTTTATCTGCGACTTTGCTGGTATAGTTCAGCACTGAGTTTTCCATACTGAGTGTATATTTCTCTTTCAAATCGGTGAAATCGATATTGATGGAGAATGTTTTACCGGCGGCTTTTTCCGGATTGATTCGCACAGACAGGTAATCAAACAGCATGGTAGGTGGCATGTTTTTGATAACGTCTGGTGAAGCGGTAACGACCCCACCGGTGCTAGGAACACCGTTGCGAAGCTCAAAGGCCCCTTGTAGGTATTCGGAGCGCCATGGGCCGGATTCAGCCTGATAACCAAGCTGTTCATAGGTGTCAGCCAATAAGGCTTTGCCTTTCTCACTGTCGGGGTTGGCGAACACGACCTGTTTAAGCGCTTCGGCTACCCAGCGGTATTCACCTTTATCAAAGTCACTTTGGGCTTTTTGTAAGACCGCGTCTTCTCCTCCCATGTATTCAACGTATTTTTTGGCCGCATCGGCAGGAGGCAGGTTATTCAAATCAGAGGGATTACCGTTATACCAGCCCATGTACCGTTGATACACGGCGCGACTGTTGTGGCGAAGCGTGCCGTAATAACCCCGGGTACTCCAATTTTTGTCTAATGATTCCGGGAAGGCGATCATTTCCGAAATTTCAGAACCGATATACCCCATGTTCATCAGTCGTACGGTCTGATCATGGGTATATTTGTACATGTCGCGCTGTTTTTTGAAGTAGTTAACAATGTCTTCCTTACCCCACATAGGCCAGTGGTGGCTCTGGAATTTGACTTCAACCTGATCGCCCCACTTTTCGATGGTTTCGTTCAGGAATGAGGACCAAATCAGGGCATCACGAACTTGCGCGCCACGCAGCGTCAGAATGTTATGCATCGTATTAGTGGTATTCTCTGCCATCCAGAGTGCTTTTTTATCTGGGAACCAGGTATTCATTTCGGTGGGAGCTTCAGTTCCCGGGGTGTACTGGAATACCATTTTGATGCCATCAATTGTGCGTTCATCTCCGGTTTTGGTGATGGTATCAGTGGGCTTTATCAGAGTGGCGAGGCCGGTTGAGGTGGTTTGCCCTAGACCGCCGTTGACACCACCGAATTCGTTACGGGGTAACAATGCGCCGTACATGTAAATCGCCCGTCGCCCCATGGCATTACCCGCGATAACGTTCTCTGATACCGCATGTTCAGTGAAATGGTCGGGGGCAAGAATCTGCACTTTACCGGCTGCGACATCTTCTTCGTTCACGATACCCCGCACGCCGCCAAAGTGGTCGATATGACTGTGACTGTAAATGACGGCAACGACCGGACGCTCGCCGAGCTGCTCATTGACGAAATCGAGTGCGGCTTTGGCGGTTTCCTGAGAAATCAGGGGATCAAACACAATCCACCCGGTTTCGCCTTTAATGAAGGTGATGTTTGATAAGTCGTAGCCACGAACCTGATAAATGCCATCGGTGACTTCGAACAGGCCATTCATCATGTTGAGCTGGGCATTACGCCACAAACTGGGGTTGACGCTGTCCGGGGCAGGTTTATCCAGACTGATGTATTTTTTGTAGGCTTCTAAATCCCAGACTACATCACCTTTGTCATTTTTAATTGTGACTGTATCTTGCTTGGCGATTAAGCCTTTTTGGGCATTCTCAAAATCCTTTTTATCACTGAACGGAAGTGACTCAAGTAACGACTGATTAACCTGTTTTGTGGTGTCTGTTGCAGGCTTGGGGTCGGCGGCGTAAAGGCTTGTTGATATAGCCGTTACCAAGGTCGCCACTAGGAATCGTTTCATTATCAAAACTCCTTTAAAAGAGGGAGAGCTTTAACGCTGTTTATTAAACCTAGTCGAAAATTGAAATTGTGTACCCAGAACGTATTATTTGTTTCTGATAAGTGTCTGGAATAATTACGTTGATACTTCGTGCTTCTGCCTGTGTTGTGGCAGGTTTAAACAAGCTGAAACTTCCCGAGAAAACGTTTGTGGGGATGTTCTGTTGGTGAGGATGCGTTTTGATGAGTGTGCGCTTTGAGGTCGCCTTAACCCTCGTTTACTTTACTGCCGTTCACGCTCTGGAGTTCATTTTATTACAGCCCAAAGCGCTATCTGTTAGGAATCTGATTGTTAGGAACCTGATTGGCTCAGATATTGCCAGCTCAGAGCTCAGTTGACATAGAGCTTTGTCATCTTAGGGCTTTGTCATTTTAGAACTTTGTCGGCTCAAAACGTAGTCAGTTCAGAACGTAGTCGGATCAGAGCAGGAACGGCCAACATTATCCTTTTGTCGGAGCGAACTTTTGCCTGTACTGCTCCGGTGTGCATTGGGCATGTTTCTTAAAAAGCGTAATGAAAGGGGAGGCCTGATGATAGCCCAGCGTCAGTGCAATTTCTTTTACCGACAACCCTTTGCGTAATAGCTGTAGCGAATAAAGAAACTTGCGCCGCTGACGCCACTCAGTAAAACTCATTCCCAATTTATCCTGGCAATGGCGAGCCAGAGTGCGTTCGGTCGTATGAAGATCATCTGCCCAGTCTTTCAGGTTTTTATCCGTGGTCGGGTGACGTTCCAGTTCGTTCAAAATGGGTTGGAGTAATTTATCGTCACTGGTAGGTAAAAACTGCTCGTGTTCTTTCGCCTGATAAACCTGATCTAACAGCACACTCACCAAGCGCTTGTCTTGTTCTGTTTCCGGCACTCGGATACGTCGGTTGCTCAAATCGGTAATAATGGCTTCCATAATCGGGCTGACTTCCAGCAGGCAGGTATATGACGGCATGGGAGCTGACAGAGCTTCACAAATATTCATCGAGCAGTAATTCAGGCTGCGTCGCATGTAGCTTTCATGCGGAATACCCGCAGGCACCCAAACGGCATACTGAGAAGGTGAAAGAAAGCGTTTGCTCTCAGCTTTTAGTTCTAGAATGCCGCCGTTGATGATCTGCAATTGTCCCCACGGATGGCTGTGGTTTGGCGTTGATGTGTTAGGTAAAAACACCTCATGGCCGAAGAAGACTTCTCCGGGCGGGCAATGATTATCGTAAAGTGGCTGGTAAACGTTGCTCATAATGAACCAAAGATGAGAGGAAACACTGGTACGTTACTGCTCGAATATGAGGTTGGCAAGTGCATTTTATTATGCGCTTTTGGTCTTTGCGGCTGGTTGAATAAGCGGTGAGCCAGTTGTTTTCTTCAATGTGCATTTTTTGCCAGAGACATCACTTATTGTGTCATTTGTTTGTTAATTCAATCTGGCGTATTTGAAAACGGAAACAGAGAGCCTTTAGACTTTCATCATAAAAGGAGATTGATTGATGAATATCTACAAAACAGTACCTGTGTTTGCAACGGCCCTTCTGCTTTCAGCGTGTGGCAGTGATGGTGGCGATGGCCAATCAACAGCTAAAGTGTCATTTAGCGTCTCGGATGCTCCGGTTGACTCGCTATGGGATGTGACTATCGCGTTTGACCAGCTAGAACTCAAACATGAAAATGGCCAGTCCTATTTCATTGATGTTGACACGGACAGCGATGGCAACGATTACCAGCAGTTGAATCTTTTGGATTACCAGGGGACAAACTCTAAGCTGATTATTACCTCTCAGGAACTGCCGGTTGGTACTTACAAAGAGCTGATTATTCATACCAAACCAGGAAATATGAACTGGGTTGATGGTGAAGATGGCCACTATGATTTAAAAATTCCGAGTAATAAGCTTCGTCTGGGTGGGTTTGAAGTTGATGCCGAAGCTGTTCAGAGCTTCACGATTGAATTTGATCTGCGCAAATCTCTGGTGTTACGTGGCAATGAGTCAAACAACAGCGGCTTTAACCTGAAACCACATGGCGTGACTATTATTGATAATCAGGCGGCGGCTTCCTTGTGGGGTAAAGTCGATGTTAACCTGTTTTCTATGGGTGAATGTCTGGCGGAGTCCGGTAACTACGTTTACCTGTACGAAGGGCATGGTCATACTGATAGCATGCTGAGCGACAATATGGATCCTAACGATGAGTATTTCGATTCAGCCCGTCCGTTGCCTGACAACGCTGTAATGCCATATGCGTCGGCCAGCGTTGATGTGGATGGTTCTTATGCCTTCGGTTATCTGCCGGGCGGTAACTACACCGTCGCATTCACTTGTAATGCCGAAGATGATGATCCGGTGAATTATGACGAAAACATCATCATTGAGAATCCGCAAGGGCAACGTAAAGAAATCACGCTGGATCCGATGAAGGAAACCGAGCTGAACTTTGTGGAATCGGACAGCCTACTGTAACGGATGCATGGTCACGCAGTGAATCTTGGACTCGTTTGACGGTAGCCGGTAAAACGTCGGTAGACAATTCAAACGGCTTGAAACATGTAAAAAAGCGCCTTCGGGCGCTTTTTTGCTTTGTGGGGTAGAGGAGTAAAAACGTTTTTCTTGCGGGCCTTAACAATAACTCGTTACACCTTTAACCAGCTGAAAGAGTGTTTTAAAAACGCGGTGGCATTACCTCGGATGATCTCGCCGTGGGCCAGGACAATACGTTTCGGCTGCCAGGCCAGAATGTGCAGCATATGAGCACGGGCTTCCTGTTTTCGACACATAAAACTCAGCCGCCAGTCGATGGGCATTTTACCGTTTGGGGCCAAAATACCCGTGCCTTTCGCCAGTATTCGCTGCCAGGCATTAAACGCGTCTGGCGAGAAGTTTTCAATGAGGTCGGTAACGATAAGGGTTTGACTGGGGGAGTGAAAAAACACGCACTCTTGCATGACAGGGGAGCCGGTAAACAGCACTTGGTGGATTTCCTGTGACCACGGGTACGTTTCCTTGGTGACCAGTTCTCCGGTGAAAGAAAGATCCTGCCGTTTTGCTATCACTTCCTGTGTGCCATAGGTGTCTGCTTGAGGAAAAGCCGTTTGCCACTCCTCCAGGAAAAGGTGATGTAAATGGTTGGGCGCAATCAGATATCGAACGTCTCCCAGCTCATTCAGAGCCTGATACAGGTCTGCGGACAGCTTGATGGGGCTGTGAATCCAGAGACTGCCGTCGTCGAGCTTCACTACTGTCATGCGAGTGGAGTAGGGAAGCGTAAAAAACGGCACTGTTCCGCCGTCTGCGATCCATATTCGTTCGTCGAGCGCTTCCATGTATTCTCTCCTGATACCGGATGTTACCCTTCCGGCTGTCACATCCTGTTTGTCTCACCGAGTCTGATACTGACGCGTTGCTTTCATCAGGTTTTATGCTTCCATCGGACTTTATGTTTCCATCAGACTTTATGCTTCCATCAGACTTTATGTTTCCATCAGACAATAATGAGCCCATCTGTACAATGCCGGTCTCATGAAAGGGAGCGGTTAGTCCAGGGCGGCTCGCAGCTGATGTGTTTCCAGCCAGAATGTTTCCTGACAACGGTTATAAAAAGTTTTGCGTTTAGGCGAAACCAGGTTTAGGTTGTCGAGCACTTCATAGGTGACCCAGCATTCATCACAGGATTGCTCCGTTAATTCTGTGCTGTTTTCAATGGTGTAGCGAATGACAACCCCGTTCTCGAAGGTGTAAACAGTCTCCTGCTCTTCGACTTCAATGTCTGCCTCTTTTTCCATTCGGGTATGAGAAACAGCGTTGGTGATCGCGAAGCGCGCGTCTGGCTGATGAATGGCAAGGATGTAACTTGATAAGTTTTCCATAAAGGGACCCTTCTATTGTCATTAATATGTGAAGCGTCAGTTTCTGGTGTCTTCTGTGGTCAGGGACAGGCACTACGCTAGGTGGTTACTTATTGTTGCTTGTATCAGTCTGTTTCAGGGTATAGCTGACGTTGCCATTGTCATAAATAGTAAACGTCCAGATATCATTATTGATAAAATACTGAAAGCTGTTACCGTTGTTGCTCGTTTGCGGTGACGCGTCTGATGCCGCTTGATCCGCGACCGGTGTTAACCGGCTGATGAATTCAGTTAAAGCCTGTTCAGGAAGATGAAAATACCCTTCCGCAGTATTCTTATCGAGCTGATTGGACGCATGTATCTCTGTCGCACTGTCAGGCAAAATGCCGGGTAACCAACCCCGTTCAAATAAGCCAGCCTGAACCGCGTCGGTGTAGTTGTCATAGTGCTCGTTAACAACGTCGCTGCAGCCAATAATAAGAGCCATGCACAACCAGCATAAAGTGCGTATTGCCACGCCCACTATTTTTCTATCGTCTCGCTGACTAAAAAGTTGTTTTCTCACCGATAACTCTTAAATTTTCAATGGTATGCCTGTCTTCACACGTAGCCTCTTCCATTGTGAGCGTCAACGCGAAACACTAGATTCAGCTAGTTGGTACCTAGTCATCAGCAAGTCGGCATCGAAATCGACTGCTAGCTCACTTCATGGCGGAGTCCTGAGCCTCTTTTCATGAATATGTCGTAAACACCGTGTTTTCGCTATACCGTTACAACTACATTTCGTTTTTCTGTCAAAAAATTGACAAATGGCATCTGACGCCGCTCGTTTGTGCTGCGGCTACCTTCATGTAGCCAGCGATTTTTAGGTTGGTCAGGACACCTATATGTCGCGTGAGATCTCCGCTTTTCCTGGCCGCTTTAATCAGTTGCTTTTTTAGTTACTTCAATCAACCGCATCAACTAAGGAAATCTGGTATTTACCCAATTTTGTTGGTGACTCATCGTATCCGGTGAAGCGGGCTCCTGCATGCAGGGCAACGGCAATGCTGGCCTTGTTTTCATCATGGCAGCGCAGCTCTACGATTTTTGCCGTTGTCTGTTGAGTCAGATACGCAATAGCCTCTTTCAAAATCTGGCGGACAATGCCTTTCCCTCTGGCTTCGATAGTCAACCAATAACCTATTTCAGCGACCTTTTTCACCGGGTGAATCCCTTTAATACCGAAAACTCCGCAAAATGTCTGACCATCATAAATAGCAAACCAAAGTGCACCCGCGGTATTCGAATGTGTTCTGGCCAGAATGTAGGCTTGAGCCTGATAGGGGGCTTTGACGGTATTTACCCAAGGCAGAAACTTGCCAAGATCTTCTCGACTGGCGTTGACCGCAGCCAGCAAGGGTTGAGCATGGCGGAGATTTAATGGCTGTAATGTCAGTGTCTGAGAAATCGAGAGTTTCATGTCGTCCTGTCAGGTATGGCGGCATCCAGCCGGTTCCCATCATTTGTGTGCTGATTTCCAGTTGACGTCCGTTACGGCGTCATCGTTGTTAGTGCCTTGGCTGTGCATGCCTAAATGCTGGTTAGCTGGTGTGTGTCTGATGGCTCAGTGCGCCACTGTCGGAGATCAATGGTCAGTTTCATCGGTATATCCACCATGCCGTGACGATGGCGAATGCCCTCGGTGCGAGCAAAGCCCAACTTGCGATATAGCCCTTCAGCGTGCAGGGCAGAGTTCACGGTGAATTCACCGTTATGCTCAGAAGTCAGCGTTTCATGGAGTATGGCTTGCCAGAGTTGACGGGCAATACCCTGTTTACCGAAATTTTCGTGAACAAAAAGGTGATATAGGTGCGAGCGATCTCTGAGTCCCGCAGTGGCAATAAGCTGTTGATCAGGGCCGTCTATTACCAGGTATAAAAAACCGTCTTGGAGATTCTGTTGGATGGCCTGTTCAGACATGGAGGCTAAAAGGTGAGCGTGCACTTGCGGTTCACACGTTGGAAGGATGAACTTTTTAGCTAAGGATTGGAGTAACTCACTGATCCTGCTGGCATCTTCGGGTATCGCTTTTCTTATATCCATCTTTCCGTGAACCGATTGCGGATAAAGCCGCTATTGATAAATCAGACCAAAAAACATCCACTTTTTGGCATTTTTTATTGTTACCTTACTGATTACAAAATAAAAAATAAGGTAATTGTCACTATAAAAAACCAGTCCGAAGACCTGCAATGACTAAGTTATGACACCGGCAGCATAGTTTGGCAAGCGCAATTGTTGATTGTGACCATTAATTTAATTGAAGGGGAAAAATCCATACAAAAAGTTACTCGACTTTTGGCATAAGGGTAAGATAATGCTCTTATTTGAACGGTGTTTAAAATTTTGTGGTCACAAGTTTGTCACCACCATGTCTTCAAGGAGCCTCATGAAATTTTCACCAAGGCGAGGAGCTTGCCTCCTCCTCATCGTTTCTTCACTGTTTGGCGGAATCACTCAGGCCGCTGCTGAGTCTCAATCGCCGCTTTGGTATACCCAGACTGATTTGAAGCTGGACAAAAAAGTACAAAGTTATGTGTTGTCCAATGGCATGCGTATTGTGCTGGTGCCAAACCGCAAGCCCAAGCAGTCAGTTGTGATGCGTTTATGGGTCAATGCCGGTTCATTACAGGAAAACGGGAATGTACCGGGCGTGGCTCATTTCCTTGAACATATGGCGTTCAATGGCTCAACCAATGTGCCGGAAGGTCAGATGATCGAAATGCTGGAGCGACACGGGTTGGCATTTGGTGCCGATACCAACGCAACCACTGATTTGTTTTACACCGTTTATAAATTAGATCTGCCGAAAAATGACCAAGAAAGCCTTAATACAGCGTTGTTTTTACTGCGTGAAACCGCGTCCGAACTGACCCTGAGTCCTGAAGCCATTGAACGTGAGAAGCCGGTTATTCTGGCCGAACACCGGGAAAGCAACACGGCTGGTCTGGCGAATTTGGTGGAGTGGGGACAGTATATTTATCAGGACGCGGGATTATACGATCGCCTGCCGATTGGCACGGAGGCAGGCATTCGCAGTACCACTCAGAAAAACCTGCGTGACTTTTACGCGCAAAATTATCACCCGAAAAATATGACGCTGGTTATTGCCGGTGATTTCGACGAAAAGGCCCTGCAAGCGCGTATTCGCCATTATTTTTCGGGTTGGGTGCCTGAACAGCCGTTCCAGCATAGCAGTTCACTGCAAGCCGCTATGCTGCCTGAAAACGTTGAAGCATTGGCATTTCTGGATTCGGCTGTCACACCGCGAATCGGTATCAACCTGATACAGCCGGGCACGGCTGACTCAGCACGCTCCGTTACCGATGACACCGAGCGTCGGGTCAATGAATTTGTTCGTTTTATCGGGATGAATGCACTGATGTACCGGTTGGAAACTCAAACATTGACCAGTCAGGGGCGTCTGATGGACCCGGATGTCAGCAACATGACAGAGCTGACCATGAATGATGTGTTTTCCGTCTCGGTCGGCACGCGTCCCGGCGAATGGGCCGCCGGTCTGCAATTGCTGGAGCAGACAATCCGCCAGGTGGTACAGCATGGTTTTACGCAACAGGAAATCGCCCGACAGATCACCAGCCTACAGCAGGACTTGAAAAACAACGTCAGTCAGTCAGACGATTTTTCCAGCCTGAGTTATGCGGAACAAATTGTTAACGGTTTGAATAATCGCCGGGTGATTATCAGTACTGAGGATGAACTGGCACTGTTTGAGCAGCATCAGGATCGTATCACGACGGAAGCCGTGAACCAGATGATGCGCCAGATGCTGACGGCATCACCGGCCCGTCTTCACCTTGCTGATTCCGTCGCGGGAGAAATACAGGAAGGTCAGGACCCGAGAGACGCGTTGGAAAAGGCAATGCTTGCCGCTTATGAGCACAGTCAGGCTCAGCCAGTCACCTCGTTCAGCGAAAAGCAGACCACTGAATTTGCCTACCAGTATTTCGGTAAGCCCGGTAAAGCCAAGCAGGTAAAACAGTCGGCATTCGGAGACATCGTGTCGTATCGTTTCGACAATGGTGTGGTGCTGAATGTGAAGCCAACGGATCTGGAAAAGAACGTGGTTTACCTGAATGTTCGGGTTGGCCGAGGGTGGCAGGAATTGCCACCGGAGCAAGCTGCATTGATCACCTTGTTCAATACCGGTTTTGTTACCGGGGGCTTACAGGCACATGATATGAATGAGTTAAGGGGAATACTGACGGGTAAGTCGTTAGGCATGAACCTGAATCTCAATGAGGATGCGATTGTCGGTAGCTACCGTTCAACGCGAGAAGCGATTAGTGAGCAACTGAAACTCTACGCGGCTTTCTTTACTCACCCGGCGTATCGCCAGGAGGGGATGGATTTTGCGGAGCAGCATGTTAGTGCTTACTGGCAGGGACTGTATCAGTCCCCTGAGTCTCTGGAGATGGCGGCGATCAGCCAGCTGATGCGCCAGAATGATCCGAGAATTGGCGTGGCGACGCCGCAAGAACTTGAAGGTAAGCAACTCTCTGATCTGCAAGAGTTTGTCAGTCGTTCGCTAACTGAAGGGCCGATTGAAATCGCGCTGGTCGGTGATATTACTCCAGCCCGTGCGGTGAAGCTGGTTGGGGAAACATTTGGTGCGCTCAAGGTGAAGGCGCAGGAACCTAAACATCAGGTGAATCAAACGCTTCGTCCTTATCTGGTCGATGAGCAGCGATTGTACCATCAGGGAGAAAGCCATACTGCGCTGGCTTCGGCTTACTGGCCAATTCCGGATGCAATGGATTTCCAGCAATTGTTGGTGTTCCAGGCTCTGCAGGAAGTGGCGCAGCTAAAACTCAATAAAACCGTCCGAGAGCAGGCGGGGGCGTCTTACTCACCGTGGGTCGAACGCTTTCAGTCTGGCTCCATTAAAAACTTTGGTTACCTGGCATTGCACAGCAATACTGAGCTAAGCCGGGTTGATGATATTCTCTCTGCGTATCCGACGATTTTGCAGGACATTCGTCAGGGTAAGGTGTCGGAAGATGAGCTGACCCGTGCTCTGGGTCCATTGCTGGAGAAGTTTGCTCTGATGCAGCAGGATAATGGCTACTGGCTAAGTGTTGCCTCAACGGCTTACAGTGCGCCTGACGAAGTGGAAAATGAGAAGCTGGTGATGCCTGCACTGAAAGCATTGACGGTGAAGGATATTCAGGCGGCAGCACAGATCATTCCGCTGGAGGCAATGATGAAAGTAAAAGTTCTGCCTGAAGGATAATATCTGAGCATTAGGGGCGGTCACCTTTGGCGAAAACGCCCCTAAATGCTATCCTTCGTGCCAGTTTTTGTGTGATGTCCGGAAGTAAGATGAATTTTAACCGTATTGTCTGTTTTGACCTCGAAATGTGTTGTTGGAATGATGGCCGCGAGTCGAGAACAGGAGAGATCATAGAGATCGGTGTTGCCGAGCTGGATCTGTCGAGCGGTGAGATTGTCCGGCGAGCTCAACATTTCGTTTTACCGGAACATGATGAAATTTCGCCATTCTGCACCGAGCTGACAGGTATTAAACCGGAAGTCGTTGCAAAAAATGGCAAGCCACTGGCAACAATTCTGAAGTCGGTTGAGCAGAAGTTTGGTGGCCGACATAAGATTTATGCTGCCTGGGGACGGGATGATTTGATCTTGCGTCAGGAGTGCGAGGAAAAAGGGCTAAATGTTCCATTCCATGAGTACATCAATCTGGCCACTATGTTCAGGTTACAGCGCCATGTCACCAATCGCCGTTGTGGTCAGCGCGCTG
The DNA here is from genome assembly GCF_028621875.1 of Photobacterium sp. GSS17. Lineage (NCBI taxonomy): Bacteria > Pseudomonadati > Pseudomonadota > Gammaproteobacteria > Vibrionales > Vibrionaceae > Photobacterium > Photobacterium sp. GSS17. The sequence continues at coordinate 438,697 of NZ_CP117518.1, forward strand.
CGATGAAAATGGCTGGCCTGGAGTGGGAAGGGCGTCAGCATTCGGGTTATGACGATGCCTATAACCTGGCAAGGCTGGCAAGAACCATGTTCCTGCCCGAGCTGAACCAATCTGCGAACAAATAATACCTCAACCGTGATGGTAAGGACTCACTTCTGCCAAGCAATGTGATACCTGTTTTTTGTTTGCCCATCGAGGAATTCCTGCGAAACAGGCACTTGTGACAGCCAGATGACAAATTCGGAAAATTAGGTTTAACAATTGACATTATTTATCAAGTGCATAACACTTCTAACAAAATAAAAATATGCATTTGGTTGGCTATGGAATTTACCACAAACCGTATTCCGGTGAAGAATAAGGAAACCGAACCCGAATTTCCCTGTCACGACAGGTTGAATGAACAACGTTCAAAAGAAGAACTTAAACGCTGGTGGAACGTACCCTACATAGACGAACTTTATTATGAAGAAACCGGTGCCATCGGCGTGTTCGTGCTTGATGGCTCCACCTGGGATAATCCGCGTAAAATCTCTGAGCATGACTCGTTTGATGAGGCGGTATCGGCCGCTGGATTTTATGTCAAACACTCTCCGCTTTGGCGCAAGTTTGACGAGCCCTATGAGCCGACAGCCCGCATTGAACATTTGATGGATATGAGTCCGCTGATTCATGGCAAACTGAAAAAGCCGTCAAAAGAAGAACTGTTTTCTCACATGTTTTCATGGTTGCCGGAGTCTGACGCGAAAGACAAAGTCAAAATCGTCGGCTAAATAGTAGGTCTACCGACGAACCCCACTCGACTTTAATGCGTGTTATACAGATTCGCACCATGTAAAAGTCTGTTTTCTGCCGGGGTGCTAAACCCCGGGCAGTAACTCTTCCTGAAAGATACGTTTCTCGTGTTAATGTCTGACGTTCATCGTAATTTCAGCGCGAAAAACCATTTCTCCGTTTTGGTCTCTGACTTCGACTGGCACAATTTTATCACCCTCAGTCTCCCAGTTAATATGTTCGCCCTGAGCGTGAGCTGTCAGATCGGTTTTGGCTTTATTCAGGTATTCCACCGTCATACCGACCGGAATCCAGCGGCTTTTTATCGGGACGGAAACATCCGTCATCATCCCTCCGGCTAGTTCCGCCATATTGCACATCGCAATCGCATGAACCGTGTTGATGTGGTTGGTCACTCGGCGGCGTTTTTTGATTTGTACCTCTGCGAATCCGGGACGCAGCGACGTGATTTGAGGGCGAATGCTGGCAAAATAAGGCGCGACACGACAGACGATGAATGAAAACAATTGTTTCCCCATGGGGAGCAGGGAAAGTCGTTGATAAGTTTTCAGGTTTTTACGCATTGAAATATCCTTTTTCAGTGAGGTACAGCTCATGGCCGGTAGGGAGATGCGTTAATGTGTACTCTGGTCAGACCAGGTTGAAAGTTAGAAGGATATAAGGGACGGGTCAATTGCGGGATGCTGAAAGTGTGATCCTGTAATCTTTGTCAAATTTCCCGTTAGAAGGCGCACTCTTTCTTTTGCGGAATGAATGTGTTCAATGGTCTGCCAGTGCTCTGCATAAATTCTTTACTCCACTATAAATCAGACGGTTATGACTGTTCACAAACTCCTCTCGGTTTTTCCTAAGAGGATGTGCTGGGCACTGTTATGTGGCAATGTCCGACCATCAATTCAAGATGTCTTTTTACCGATATTTATTTCTAAACTGACGTGTAACAATAAGTGTCAGTTGATGATTTCATCACACAATTCTCCATAATAAGGCAAACCATGTTTTACATTTTTCCGCTTGTTACTGTCTTTATATGGTCAGGGAATGCCATCGTAAACAAATTATCTTCCAGTGTGATTGATCCGGGAGCGATCTCTTTTTATCGCTGGTTTTTTGCCATGCTGGCGTTGACTCCGTTTGTTCTACCATCAGTATGGCGGATGCGTCATGTGATTAAACCTCATTTGAGCAAGCTGGCATTTCTGGCTTTACTGGGCATGGTGTTGAACCAGTCTCTGGGCTATTTTGCCGCATCGACAACCACAGCCACGAACATGGCGTTGATTGTTTCACTGGTACCGCTGATGAGTATGTTTCTGAGTGTACCCTTGCTCGCACAACGCTTGCTGCCAATGGCGATTGTCGGCGCCGTGCTGTCGCTGGCTGGGCTGGTGTTCATGCTAAGTCATGGCGAGATAAGTAATCTTGCAGATCAGGGAATCAGCCAGGGTGACGGATTGCTTCTGCTCGCAGCCTTTGTCTATGCGCTATACAGTGTGTTGCTAAAACGCTGGCGAATGCCGATTAATAACTGGCAATCTGTCTATGTTCAGGGATTGTTTGCGGTCATGATGCTGACGCCGATGCTGCTCAGTAGTGAGCGAATCGCTATTACGGGCGAGAGTTTGCCACTGATCATGTACGCAGCTCTGCCTGCTTCGGTGCTGGCACCATGGGGATGGTTAAAAGGGATTGAGCTGCTTGGCGCGGATCGCTGTGCAATGTTCATGAACCTGATGCCGGTCTTAACGGCGTTGATCGCAAGTGTCATGCTCAGCGAACAACTCCAGGCGTATCATTATGTCGGTGGGCTTATGGTGCTGGCCGGTGTGGCACTCGCTCAGCGTAAACCTAAACCTCTCACAACCGAATCGGTCGCTACCGCATGAGTGCGACAGCCTGAGGCTTTGTAACGTATCCTTAGATGATATCGATTCTAAGCGTATGGACTAAATGAATGTTGGCACTGTATTACAGCCAGTGAAGCCGTAAAGCGGAAGACAGGAGTGACTGTCTTTCGCTTTTTTTATCCTCTATTTTTCCCTGTATTGCGATTTTCCTATCTCATTCATAGCTACTTTTCCATTTCCATTTCCATTTCCATTTCCATCTTAGTCTTCCTATTTCGCCTTTTGGATACGTTCAATGTATTCATTGTTTCAGTCATCATTCTCGAACCTTTGGGCTTTGCAGTAAGGCTAAGGGCAGTTTTACTGCGCGCCGCCTACTTATCGCCTGTCATCTTATGTCCTTTCTTTTGTTCGGCAATGAAACGAATCTAATCTGGTTGCATTTCAACCTACTTATTAGATCACATTGTCGACAATACAGACTAAGGTCTAGTGCCAATTGTAAACAATGTGCTTGTTTGTGGTCGTGGTTTGGACTAAATTTGAGATTAAGTTAACCAATTGTTGACAATTATGATGAGCCTACTTAGTCAAAAACTACAAAGTGTCGACAACCTGGCGACTGAGAAAGAAGGCACCAAGTCTGCCAGTCTGACCGAACAGCTAATCGACTTGATCGTTAAAGGGGAGTATCCGGCTGGCTGTAAAATTTCTGAAGCCGATGTCGCAAAGCGTTTTGGCGTAAGCCGCGGTCCGCTGCGTGAGGCCATGATGCGGGTTGAAGCTCTGGGTTTGGTTGAGCGTATTCCTCATGTAGGGGCACGCGTTGTCGAACTCAGTCAGGAAAAGCTGATTGATATCTATGCAGTGCGTGAAGCGCTGGAAGGAATGGCAGCGCGGCTTGCGTGCCTGCACATTTCAGATGAAGAAATTCTGGCATTAGAGAAGCTGCTGGAAACGCACCAGCAACATATCGAAGAGGTCGATGGGGAATCCTATTTTCACCAGCAGGGAGATTTTGATTTCCACTACCGCATCATTAAGGCAAGCCGAAACAGTAAGCTCATCAGCCTGCTGTGTGGTGAACTGTACCACTTACTACGAATGTATCGCTATCAGTCACAACGTTCACATTCCCGCCCGCAACAGGCACTGCAAGAGCATTTCCATTTGCTCAACGCCCTGAAAGAGCGGGACGGAGAGTTGGCTGAATTACTTATGCGGCGCCACATTATGCGCAGCCGCCAATTGATTGAACAAAAACTCACTCAGGATAAGGAGAAAGTCTCATGAGCCCAGGGAAACGCTTTCGCGAGGCCGTTGCCAAAAATCATCCGCTACAGATCGTCGGAACGATCAACCCATATTGCGCCATGATGGCTGAGCAGGTTGGCCATCAGGCCATTTACCTGTCTGGTGGCGGTATCGCTAATGCTTCGTATGGGTTACCGGATCTGGGTATCACGACCTTGAATGACGTCATCGAAGATGTACGCCGCATTACAGCCGCTTCGTCACTACCATTGCTGGTTGATATTGATACTGGTTTCGGTGGGGCTTTCAACATTGCCCGTACCATTAAAGAGATGGAACGCAGCGGTGCAGCAGCGGTACACATGGAAGATCAGGTGGCACAAAAGCGTTGTGGACACCGTCCAAACAAAGCCATTGTCAGTCAGCAGGAAATGGTGGATCGCATTAAAGCCGCTGTGGATGCGCGAATTGATGAGAACTTCGTCATTATGGCTCGTACCGATGCGCTGGCTGTTGAAGGCATGGATGCAGCAATCGAACGTGCCATCGCCTGTGTTGAAGCCGGGGCTGACATGATTTTTCCAGAGGCGATCAACACCCTGGAGCAATATAAGCAATTCTCGGAAGCCGTGAAGGTGCCAATTCTCGCCAACATTACGGAGTTCGGCAAAACACCGTTATTCAGTGGTGAAGAGCTGGCTGAATGCGGTGTTGATATGGTGTTGTACCCATTGTCGGCGTTCCGCGCGATGAACAAAGCCGCATTGAATGTGTATGAGCATCTGCTCAAAGATGGCCATCAGCGTAATGTTGTGGATCAAATGCAGACTCGTGAAGATCTGTATCACTATTTGGGCTACCACGATTACGAGCAAAAACTGGATCAGCTGTTTAAACAAGAACAATAACCCAGTGCATCTTGCACATTTTAACTGTCATACCGGCGGCAATGAGGCGGGCGGATTCTGAATAAACCATCGCCTCATTGGTGAGCGAACTGGTGAACGAACTGGTGAACGAACTGGTGTACGAACCGGAATACGAACTGATGGACAAAAAATCGTCGAACAAGATACCGGGCATTAAACAGCAGAGCAGTAAACAGACCAGCAAAAACAGGCGTTAACTAAGAAACGACACAGAATAGTAGAAACGCAGAACGAACACCGAAACGCAAAAGTATTTCCCCTAAGCAGAGGTCTTTCCGCTGAAGCAAAGGGCAGCCCAGGAAAATTATTACTATAAAGATAACGGGTTGGAGATGGTCGGCAGGACTCGTCCTGCAGGTGCCAGAAGTTGTTCCAATCTGAATCATTCAATAACGTGAAACTCAAAATAAGGAGTCTGCTATGACTGCGATAGCCGTAGCTGATGTTAAGAAGGATCAGAAGAACAAAACCCTAAGCGGCGCTGGACTGCGCGGACAAAGCGCCGGCAGCACCGCGTTGTGTACAGTAGGTAAAACCGGTACCGGCCTAACGTACCGTGGTTATGATATTACTGACTTGGCGAACCACGCTGAGTTTGAAGAAGTGGCTTACCTGCTGCTGAAAGGCAAATTGCCGACCCAAGCTGAACTTGATGGCTATAAAGCAACACTGAAACAGGCACGTGGATTGCCACAGGCGCTGCGTCTGGTACTGGAAGCCATTCCGGCGGATGCACATCCGATGGATGTGATGCGTACCGGTTGTTCAATGCTGGGTAATCTGGACCAAGAGCGTGATTTCTCACAACAGGCCGAGAAAACCGATACCTTGCTGGCCATGCTGCCCGCGATTATCTGTTACTGGTATCGCTATTCTCACGATGGTGTACGTATTGATACCGCCAGCAGTGAAGAGGACAGCATTGGCGGCTATTTCCTGGAAATGCTGACCGATAAAGCACCGTCTGAACTGCATAAGAAAGTGATGCACTGCTCGCTGATTCTTTACGCAGAACATGAATTCAATGCCTCAACCTTTACTGCTCGCGTGTGTGCGTCGACCCTGTCTGATCTGCATTCTTGTGTTACCGCGGCTATCGGCAGCCTGCGTGGTCCGCTGCACGGCGGGGCAAACGAAGCCGCGATGGAAATGATCGAGCAATGGCAGTCTCCGGACGAAGCGGAAGCCGGCATCATGAAAATGCTGGAGAACAAAGAGAAGATCATGGGGTTTGGCCACGCCATCTACCGTGAGTCGGATCCACGTAATGCCCTGATCAAAGCCTGGTCGAAGAAGCTGTCTGAGGATGTTGGTGATACTCATCTGTATGCGGTGTCAGAACGTGTCGAAGCGGTGATGAAGCGGGAAAAAGATCTGTTTTGTAATGCCGATTTCTTCCATGCCTCGGCGTATCACTTTATGGACATCCCGACCAAGCTGTTTACGCCAATTTTTGTGATGAGTCGCGTAACAGGCTGGGCTGCACACGTATTTGAGCAGCGTGCGAATAACCGAATCATTCGTCCGAGTGCGGATTACACCGGTCCTGAGCATCAGGAATGGGTGCCGATCGAACAGCGCGATTAAGCGTTAATAACAGCAGACTCCGAACCAAAGGAGTCCCTCCTTTCACTCCCCCCTGTTTATGGGGGGAGATTTAATTGCCGAATAGGGTCTGTGAGCGGAAGTTTCACGGAGGGAAGCAATGAGCATAAACACACTATACCGCAAGCCTCTGGCTGGAAGCGGACTTGATTATTTTGATACCCAAGAAGCCGTTAATGATATTTCACCTGGTGCGTATGAAACGCTCCCTTACACCTCTCGTGTACTCGCAGAGCAGTTGGTCAGACGCTGTGACCCAGACGCATTAACTGATTGTTTACGACAGATCATCGAACGCAAGCGGGATCTGGACTTTCCGTGGTACCCGGCGCGGGTTGTGTGTCACGACATTCTGGGCCAAACCGCGCTGGTTGATTTGGCCGGTTTGCGGGATGCTATCGCAGATCAAGGCGGTGACCCGGCGAAAGTGAACCCAGTGGTGGAAACTCAACTGATTGTTGACCATTCATTGGCGGTGGAACACGGGGGCTTTGACCCGGATGCCTTTGATAAAAACCGAGCCATTGAAGAACGTCGTAACGAAGACCGGTTTCACTTTATTAACTGGTGCAAAACTGCTTTTGAGAACGTGAGCGTGATTCCCGCGGGGAATGGCATCATGCACCAGATTAACCTGGAAAAAATGTCGCCTGTGGTTCAGGCCAAAGACGGTATTGCTTACCCTGATACTTGTGTCGGTACCGACAGCCACACGCCGCATGTTGATGCTCTGGGCGTTATCGCTATTGGCGTGGGTGGGCTGGAAGCGGAAACAGTCATGTTGGGACGGCCGTCGATGATGCGCCTGCCGGATATTGTCGGGGTGAAACTCACCGGCCAACGCCAGCCGGGCATTACCGCTACTGATATTGTGCTGGCATTGACTGAGTTCCTGCGCAATGAGCGCGTGGTGTCGTCCTATCTGGAATTCTTTGGCGAAGGGACCAAAGATCTGACGATTGGCGACCGCGCCACTATCTCTAACATGACGCCGGAATATGGCGCGACGGCGGGGATGTTCTACATCGATGAGCAGACTATCAACTATCTGAAGTTGACTGGCCGTGATGATGCTCAGGTTAAGTTGGTTGAACAATATGCCAAACAGACCGGCTTGTGGGCAGATGCTCTGGATAATGCGGTGTACGAGCGAGTACTGGAGTTTGATATCTCCCAAGTGTCGCGCAATATGGCGGGCCCTTCGAATCCGCATCGTCGCTTACCAACGTCAGAACTGGCTTCTCGTGGTATCTCTGGCAAGTGGGAAGAGAAAGCGGGCGAACTGCCGGATGGCGCGGTAATCATTGCTGCTATCACCTCTTGTACTAATACCAGTAACCCTCGCAACGTGGTGGCTGCCGGCTTGTTTGCCAAGAAAGCCAATGAATTGGGCCTGGTTCGCAAACCTTGGGTGAAATCGTCGTTTGCTCCGGGATCCAAAGTCGCCAGATTGTATCTGGAAGAGGCCGGCTTGTTGCCTGAACTGGAAAAGCTGGGCTTCGGCATTGTGGGTTACGCCTGTACTACCTGTAACGGGATGAGTGGGGCGCTTGATCATGCAATCCAGCAAGAAATCATCGACCGTGATCTCTACACAACCGCTGTACTGTCCGGCAACCGTAACTTCGATGGTCGTATTCACCCATACGCCAAACAGGCTTTCCTGGCGTCACCGCCGCTGGTGGTTGCCTATGCCATTGCAGGAACCATCCGCTTTGATATTGAACGTGACGTACTGGGCACGGACAGTCAGGGCAATCCGGTTTACCTCAATGATTTGTGGCCAAGTGACGAAGAAATTGATGCGGTTGTCGGCAAGTATGTGAAGCCGGAGCAGTTCAATCAGGTTTACATTCAGATGTTCAAACTGAATGACGAAGCCCGAAACAGCAATCCGCTTTACGACTGGCGTCCGATGAGTACTTACATTCGCCGTCCTCCTTATTGGGAAGGGGCGTTAGCCGGTGAGCGAACGTTATCGGGAATGCGCCCGTTGGCAATCCTTGGTGACAACATAACTACTGACCATTTATCGCCATCTAATGCGATTCTGGCCTCCAGTGCTGCCGGGGAGTATCTGGCGAAGATGGGCGTACCGGAAGAGGATTTCAACTCTTACGCGACTCACCGCGGTGACCACCTGACTGCGCAACGTGCGACTCTCGCGAACCCGAAACTGTTCAATGAGATGGTGAAAGAGAATGGCGACGTGGTGCAGGGCTCTCTGGCACGAGTCGAGCCAGAAGGTAAGGTCACTCGTATGTGGGAAGCCATTGAGACCTATATGGATCGCAAACAGCCGCTGATTGTGGTGGCCGGGGCCGATTATGGGCAGGGTTCTTCCCGCGACTGGGCTGCCAAAGGCGTCCGGCTGGCAGGGGTTGAAGCTATTGTGGCGGAAGGCTTCGAGCGTATCCACCGTACCAATCTGGTAGGGATGGGCGTATTGCCGTTGCAGTTCAAAAATGGCGTGAATCGCAATACTTTAGGGCTGGATGGGACTGAGCTGTACGACGTCGTCGGTGAAATCAAACCGGGGGCCGAATTAGCTCTGGTGATTACCCGAGCCAATGGTGAAAAAGTCGATGTACCGGTGACATGTCGTCTAGATACCGCAGATGAAGTGCATGTGTACGCCGCAGGCGGTGTCCTGCAGCGATTTGCGCAAGACTTTCTGGCTCAGTAAGGGGAGGAACCATGACAGGGATAATGTCTCAGTCGCAGATGAAAGTGCCGGCCACGTATATGCGTGGCGGCACCAGTAAAGGCGTATTTTTTAATCTGGCTGATTTGCCACCTCAGGCTCAGATTCCCGGTAAAGATAGGGACAGCCTGCTGTTGCGGGTCATTGGCAGTCCGGATCCTTATGGCAAGCAGATCGACGGGATGGGGGGAGCCACATCGAGCACCAGCAAAACGGTGATCGTCTCTAAAAGCCAGAAAGCCGATCATGATGTCGACTACCTGTTTGGTCAGGTGTCGATTGATAAACCGTTTGTGGATTGGAGTGGGAATTGCGGCAACCTCTCTGCGGCAGTGGGGCCCTTTGCAATTCATGCCGGTCTGATACCCCAGGAACGGTTGTCGGAAAATGGCGTTGTTACCGTCCGGGTCTGGCAGGTCAATATCGGGAAAACCATTCTTATTCATGTTCCTGTCGTAAATGGCTTTGTACAGGAAACCGGTGAATTTGAGCTGGATGGCGTGACGTTTTCGGCCGCGGAGATTCAGGTGGATTTCATGGATCCCGCTGATGGCGAAGGCGCTATGTTTCCGACCGGTAACCTGATTGATGATCTTGACGTACCGGGTGTTGGCACCTTCAAAGCCACTTTGATCAATGCCGGTATCCCGACCATTTTTGTTGAGGCTGAAGCCATTGGCTTTACCGGTACTGAGCGTCAGGATGATATCAATAATGATGAAAACGTCCTGGCCATGTTCGAAAAGATCCGTGCTTATGGTGCCCTGAAAATGGGGCTGATTCAGCATCTGGAAGAGGCAGAAACACGTCAGCACACACCGAAAGTCGCCTTTGTTTCCAAACCTAAAACTTATCAGTCTTCCAGTAACAAAATCATTGCTGAGAACGAAGTGGATCTGCTGGTTCGTGCGCTGTCAATGGGTAAGCTGCACCATGCCATGATGGGGACGGCTGCGGTGGCAATCGCCTCTGCTGCTTGCGTGCCGGGGACACTGGTCAATCTGGCGGCCGGAGGCGGGGAAAAAGAGTCAGTGACGTTCGGCCATCCTTCAGGGACGTTAAAAGTCGGAGCCCAGGCTAAACAGACCGGACAGGACTGGGTGATAGAGAAAGCAATCATGAGCCGCAGTGCTCGTATCTTGATGGAGGGCTTTGTCCGTGTTCCCTCCACTGTCTTTGCGTAGCGCTTTTAAATAAGCAATGTCAGGACATACTGGAGGAAGCAATATGTCTTCATATCAGGAAGCATTTACCACTTCGGTGGAACAACCGGAGCTTTTCTGGAAACAACAAGCCGAAAAACTCGCTTGGTACCAATTTCCGCACACCATTCTGAGTAAAGATGAACACGGTATTGATCGTTGGTTTGCTGATGGAGAACTCAATACCTGTTATCTGGCGTTGGATCATCATGTTGAGCAGGGGCGAGGTGATCAGACCGCGTTGATCTATGACTCGCCGGTTACGGGTCAGAAAGCCCGCTATACCTATCTGGTGTTACGTGATCAAGTCGCGAAAACCGCTGGCATGTTGGCATCGCTGGGGGTTGTAAAAGGGGATCGGGTGGTGATCTACATGCCAATGATCCCTGAAGCGGCGATGGCGATGTTAGCCTGTGCGCGTTTAGGGGCTATTCACTCGGTGGTGTTTGGTGGCTTTGCACCCAACGAACTGGCCGTTCGCATTGAAGATGCGGAGCCCAAAGTGGTACTGACGGCCAGTTGCGGCGTCGAAGTCAATAAAGTCATCCCCTACAAGCCGATGGTGGATCAGGCTGTAATGGACAGCCGCTGGAAACCCGATTATGTGGTGGTTTATCAGCGCAAGCAATGTCTGGCTGATTTGCACCATGAGCGGGACAGAGACTGGAGTTCAATGCTGAAATCGGCTCAACCTCATGTGTGCGTGCCGGTTCAAGCAACGGATCCACTGTATATATTGTACACGTCGGGTACAACCGGAAAGCCCAAAGGGGTAGTACGGGATAACGGTGGTCATGCCGTAGCAATGCGCTATAGCATGGAAGCCATTTATGACGTCAGCCCGGGAGATGTGTATTGGGCGGCATCAGATGTGGGTTGGGTGGTCGGACATTCTTACATCGTGTATGCGCCTTTAATCCATGGCTGTACGACGATCATGTACGAAGGCAAACCTGTGAGAACGCCGGATCCGGGTGCTTTCTGGCGAGTGTGTGATGAGTACAAGGTGAAAATTTTGTTCTCTGCCCCAACCGCGTTTCGTGCCATCAAAAAAGAGGATCCTCAGGGGAGCCATCTGAAGGATTATCCGATGGCATCGCTGAAAACGATCTTCATGGCCGGAGAGCGACTGGATCCGCCCACTCTGGAATGGGTGGAAGAGAAAACCGGTCGCCCGGTCGTGGATCACTGGTGGCAGACTGAAACCGGTTGGGCGATTGCCGGTAATCCACTTGGCATCGAAACCTTTAAGGTGAAACCCGGCTCATCAACAAAACCGATTCCCGGCTATCAGGTTGAAGTGCTCAACGAAGTGGGATTACCCCTTGGGGCGAATCAACAAGGGTTTATAGCCATTAAACGGCCTTTACCTCCTGGCTGTCTGCCTACTGTGTGGCGTAACCACGATCGGTTTGAAACCGGCTATCTGAGCCAGTTCCCGGGTTATTACGTTTCAGGGGACGGGGGATATCTGGATGAAGACGGTTATCTGTTTGTCATGGGGCGTATCGACGACGTCATTAATGTGGCTGGGCATCGTTTATCGACGGGTGAAATGGAAGAAGTGGTCGGTGCCCATGAAGCCGTTGCGGAATGTGCTGTGATCGGTATTCATGATGAACTGAAAGGGCAGTTGCCACTCGGGCTGGTTGTTCTTAAAGATGGCTACTTCTCCGAAAACGGGGAGATTGAAGCCCAGCTGCTGCAAAAAGTGCGTCAGGAAATCGGTGCTGTGGCCTGTTTTAACAAGGCACTGATCGTAGATCGATTACCGAAAACCCGATCAGGTAAGATCTTGCGCCGTGTGATCCGTCAGATTGCGGATGGCGAACAATACGTAGTGCCATCCACTATTGATGATCCATCCAGTCTGCAGGAAATCGAACGTGTGCTTCGTTAAGTTCGGGTACTGAGGCTAAGTACCACGTTTAAGTACGACGGATTGGGTGAATCGTGACGCGGACGACCTACAAACTGAAAATAAAAATTAACATTAAAGGAGGCTTAGCCTCCTTTTTTATTTTGTGATCTTGCTCAAAACCAGGACATGCACTATCAATGAAAGCGCGTAGAGGCAAAAAAGGAGGATGCCATGCGATTGAATGTATTGGTGGTCACGCTGGCGGTACTGGCGCTGGTGTTCGATAAATTCAACCTGATAGGAAATGATACGCATGCCTACGTGAATGCGCCGGTTTGGTCGTCAGAGAGAGCAGGTGTAACCGTCGTGTCTGATTCAATCTCACAGGGAGCAGAGGCTAATATTACGCAAAGAAACGAGACTGATAAGCCTGTCTTAGTCGCCACCTTGCCGGGAGAAACAAATAGTAGCGACTTATTCGAGCAGCGGATGTTTCCAAACATGAACAGGGTTGTGCTGGGCGGCGTTGTGATTGAAAACGAATCACCCTAATGTCAGGGCGAAGTTGTGGGGTGTTCCGCGAAGGTGCGTGTTCAAACAATTGTTTTGACGTTTCGTCACTGAGTGGCGCTTGAGTGGCGCTTGAGTGGCGCAGGGGGTCTTTGGATGACACGTATGTCTTTCTTTAGACGATAATTCATGTTACTCAACAGTGAACCCACATAAAACGTAAAAGCCGCATCATGCGGCTTTATTATACGTTTTAAGGAAAGCAACCTTTGTCCGAAGCAGTACTGTACGGCTTTCTGCTTTGAGCTTATACCTAACCTGTTTAGTGTCTTTACTCATTGTAACGACCCTGTGCTCCATTCTTATTGTTCTTGATGGATAATTGTATGACTATTTAGTGTGATTCTACTCCCAGAATTCACCTTTTTAATATATCGTATTGACAAAAGAGTTCATACGAGTGACCGGATTTTTTTTATAAAACCAATCTCTTATGTGAAATGTGTCACAAAGGGAATATATGCTCCCTGACAAATTGAGAAATTATTAATCAATCGCCGGGCGCGAAAAGCCTCTGTGAAACCTCTGTTTAGGACTGGTGTTTTTAAACGTTACTTCGAGCAGCTACTTCAGATCATGATTTCGGTATTAGTGCTAGTCAGGTCTTGCCGGGAGTGGATCGAGCTCGACGGGAGTAATCAGGCTGCTCAGACTGTTTTCCAAATCGATCAATGGCTGCTGGCTAATCACGATAATGCTGCGATTAGGTCGATCCAGCTCCACGATCAACGTCAGTACCAGAGAAAAGGCTAAAGCAAACGGGATGGCGGCAACCATTGCCCGGCCTCTGTGTTGAGCACCAACCTGAATCCCATTCAGTGAAATAGTCAGGAATGTCAGTAATCCTAACGTGAACCAGATACTGGCGGGTATACGCCCTCGCATCCCTTTGTTAACACGCTCTGAGTGAATATCTATCATGTCATTGAGTGAGTTGATGTAGAGCAGCAGCAGTTCGGGTGCCGTCGTTTTATGCGCCGCGACGGCTTGTTGCCATAACGCGACTTGCAGCTGTTCGCTGCGTTGAATTGCCTTTGGCACGTAGGCCTGGCCTTCTTTTGTATTTTTGACGATACGCAATGAAACGTATTCACGTAATAATTCGCGGCTGCGAGTGCGGTAAGGTTCAGCAAGGAGCGATGTGCGCAGAACGGTAGTACCTATGGTATTCGCTTCCGTCAAAATGATTTGTTTTCGGTCGGCAGATTTGCCTGCCGCCATACTGAATGTAATGGCCAATATAAAAGCTAGCAGGCTGGCTAACCCTGTCGCCATAGGGCCAATCGACTCATGAAAAGTCTTGTCGGAGAGTTTCCCCGCTACGCGATAGCCGATTTCAAAGATCAGACAGATCACAAAAAAGATCAGGAGCAGAACGAGGAATATAGACAACGAGTCAAGTCGGGAAGACAGAGACATATACCCTCCGGGGACATTATTTTCTATAAGTATGGAACTGAATTCTATTGTTTGATCGACCTTTTCAAGACTATCTGCTGCAACGGAAATCATCGTAAAAATCCGCCATTGATTTCGAACTCATCTATATTGATTAGACATAAATTGATTCCCATAAACAGCCTGATGACCTGACGAGGAGTAAACATGAAATACAAACACGTCATGTTAGCGGTCAATTTTGATCGGAATGCCGAATACCTGGTGACCAAGGCGGCGGAGCAGGCCAAAATCAATCATGCATTGTTCAGTGTGATTCATGTAGATCCGGATTTTTCAGAACTGTATGAGGGGGTTCGAGAGTTTGAGCCGGAAGACTTTGATGAAGAAAATCAAAGTCCGTCGATAAAAACCATGCTGAGTTTACTGCAAGGTGCCAATTATCCGATCTACAAGCATGTGTTCTATGCCGGTTATGTGGAAGACCAGATCATCAGGGCCATAAACGAGTTTGATGTGGATCTACTGATTATTGGTCACCACGAATCCAGCGTTTTTCGTCAACTGGCTTTATCAGCCAGTGAACCGCTACTGAGAAAAATGCCCTGTGACATCTTGTTTATGCGAGTTGAACGTGATCCTAAACCGCGTGAGTCGTGAAGAGTTACAAGCCTCTTTAGTTATCGCGTCATGGCATATTGCTGGTTGTCATCGAACTGCGTTCAAACATCGCCAAGCATAGTGAGGTGTGCCACTACCTAAACCGTGTCCTGCTCGGGCATGCTACTTCTTAAAACAGCCGCTTGATAAAACGCGTTAACGTATCGAGTAGGGATGCGTTGTGCTTATCGTCATGAATTTTCTCGGCAGATTGAGACTTTCTCGCTTCAAGGGCCACATAATAGGCTTGCATGAGCTGCTGACGGAGAGCATGCTGCTCGGGAGTTAGCCCTGTTGACTGTGAGTCAGTATCGCTTTCGTTGCTGGTGATTTCGGTATGGGATTTTTGGTTGCAGACGGCTAGTCCTGAAACTGTTGATGCTTGCTCGTTCGCGTAGCTGAAATCAATGCCATGGTAACCCTGAGCTAATAACCATAATTTAGTGATCACAATCAGCCCCAACTCATCATTACTTTTAAATTTCTCAGCATGTTGACTCCCAACGTGGGCAGAAAAAAGCGACTTCATTTCAGCAGTTTTGGTTTGCGTTGAGATAAAGACTTCCAGCCATTGCTGGTAAGATTGGGTCAGTAAACCCAGCGCAATGTCTTCCTGCGGTTTTTGTCTCTGTGTACACGCTTGAGAGAAGAATGCCGATCGTTGGTTAATGAACTGCTGGGCAAAGTCTCTTTCTTCTTCTGACAGTGGAAGTTGAGGCAGACCGAACAGGTTAAGCATTGAATGTAGTGATGTCATGGTAACTGGTGTCTTAAAGAGTTTTTGAGAGTGTACGTGAATTAGAAGCAGGTTTCTAAAAGAATGGCTTACACTAATGGCAGGTCAGAGTCTGGTGTAAAATGAGTGCTTAGTGAACGACGCCGGACAGAACAGAGTAAATGGAGAAAGACATGGCTGCTTTTTACGAATTGTCTGCCAGGAAAATTAATGGCGAAGATGTATCAATGGCTGATTTTGCCGGTAAGGTGGTCTTGGTGGTGAATACCGCCAGTGAGTGTGGTTTTACCCCGCAGTACAAAGGGTTGCAGGAACTGTACGAAAAATATCACGATCAAGGATTGGTCATTCTGGGCTTTCCCTGCAATCAGTTTGGTGGTCAGGAACCGGGCGAGAATGCGGAAATAGCCGAAAGTTGTCAGCTAAACTTTGGGGTGTCATTCCCGATGTTTGAAAAAGTGGACGTCAAAGGGCCGGAAAGCCATGACGTTTTTCGTTTTCTTACCAGAGCGTTGCCCGGATTATTAGGTAACCAGGTGAAGTGGAATTTCACGAAATTTCTGATTGGCCGGGACGGAAAGCCGATAAAACGGTTTGCGCCGACAAAAAAACCGCAAGTGTTGGAACGAGACATTATTCGGGCGTTGAGAGCCTGACATACATCAGAAAAAGACAAACCCTGAATAAGCGAGTAACCGCTTGAACGATATTGACCCGGTGGATCTCAGCATCACTTCCGGCTTTTTACTTCATTGTTAAGGTAAGACTCAGGTAAATGGCCGGATGGGATTGTTCTCTTGTAGACTGTTCCACGGTGGGGCAGTCTGAGGGCAATGAGTGAATCGGTGTTCGTTTTGTTCACACATTGCCCCAAGAAGGTCATGCTCTTCGGAATTGCCTGACCAGCTTACCCTGAGAATTCAGATTGCTGACAAGCCCATTGCATTCAGTCAGTACATCATTTGCCAGATGGTTCGTTTCAATACAGGCTTCAGTGATTGACTGAACATTCATGTTCATGCTTTCGGAAACCCTTGCCATTTCCTCGACGGCTACGGCAATTTCTCCGTTACGATCGGAAATGTCGTTAATCTGATGCAGCAAGGCATTGAGTTTATCGCCGGATAACTCGGCACTGCTGACACAATGTTCCGACAATTTTGTGCCCTCCTTCATCGAATGCACAGCATGGGTGGTGCTGGTCTGGATTTGCTCAATCGCGGCCTGAATCTCCAGCGTTGCAGTCTGACTGCGTTGTGCCAGTGCGCGCACCTCGTCGGCGACCACAGCAAAGCCTCGACCTTGCTCACCGGCTCGTGCAGCCTCAATCGCCGCATTGAGTGCCAGTAAATTGGTTTGGTCGGCAACACTTTGAATGATAGCGAGGATTTCACCGATGGTTTTACCGTGTCCTTCAAGCTGAGAGATGATATTTGCGGCATCATTAAGTTGAGTGGCCAGCATCTGAATCGATTCGACCGTACTGTTAACTGACTGCATGCCTTCGATCGCCGCTTGTTTAGCCTGGTCGGTTACCCCTGAGGTATTCTGGGCATTATGCGCAATTTGATTGGCAGTAGAATGCATTTCATTGATAGCTGCGGCCAACTGCTCGGTCTCTGCCGTTTGTCGCTCTAGATTGCCGGATGTTGCGTGACTGTTTTCAGAAATCGAACGGGCAGTACGCGCAATCTCATCATTTGAGTCCTGAATGCGGCCTACAACGGCATTGAGCTCTGACTGGCGCATTTTCATTGCCAGTTTAATCTCGGACAGGTCGTCCACATGCTTGTTATAAACCCGCTCCATCAGGGGATTATCAAAGATCTCGCGGGCATCTTTGGACAATGATTCCAGTCGCCGAGTCAGACCATATACTGACGCTACCGTGCCAGCCAAAAAGAACCAGACGCCAGCTCCTGGCAGCCAAAACCCGTCAATGACACTAGAGAGTGCGGCGATCGGCAACAACGCAAATGTGATGCGCTGCCATAACCGACTGCGAACACCGGTCAGGCTGCGCAGGGACTTTCCAGCACGAATCTGAGCATAGATTTTGTCGGCGTGTTCGACATGCTGACGTTCAGGGAGAAATCTGACCGACTGGTACTCAGTGATGGTGCCGTTTTCAATAATAGGGGAAGCAAACGCATCGACCCAGTAATAGTCACCGTTTTTACACTGATTTTTGACAAGTCCCATCCAGGATTTGCCCTTTTTAATATGCGTCCATAAATCTTTAAATGCCTCAGGAGGCATGTCCGGATGACGAATTACATTGTGTGGTTGGTCAATCAGTTCTTCTTTTGTATAACCGGCAACCTCACAAAATTCGTTACTTACATAAGTGATATGACTACTGAGTTCGGTAACGGAAAGGAGGTTATATGTATTCGGATAAGTAACTTCTTTTGCGGTTGAAGGCGAATCTTTACGCATGAATACCTCAAATGTAATTCTTGTAATAAATTTTTCTTATAGCTGTTCGGGAGATGAAATTCAGGCGTCATCCCTTATAGCTTTTGTTAAGTTGTTGTTGTCGCAGAGTGTAAAGCAAACAACCGACAGCGCATATTTCCCTTTATAATAATTGTGCAGGGTATAACACGTTGCTATGTGCAATATTACATTTTCAAATGAAATCAGATCATGATCAGGAATAACTTTGAAGAATTAATTGAAATAATTTTCAAGTTAATCTGACACATAGTGTCAACATGAGGAAGGAATGGGAAATACTGGCTTTTAATGTGTAATAAGTCAGTAATAGAGGATAACTCTAAAGTGGTATTTTCTTCTGGGCTAACGGTGATATCGATCTCATCATCATGCTGTTGGCTAACTGGCTGTCGTTAGTGCGTGAGTCAATGTTAGTAAGTTGGTCGGTGTGTGCAGTACTGAATGCGTGAATATCAAGATAGTTAAAATGTTGAATTGAGAATCTGGGAGAGTGGAGCCGGAGCGGTTTAAGTACACACTGACGATAGCTAAGACGTGTAAAACACAGGCTGTGTTTAATTAAAGCTGTGTGAATAAAGCTACGTGTAAATAAAGATACGTTTAAATAAAACCGAGTGCAAACAAAGCCCAGTGCAAACAAATCCCAGAGCAAAAAAGCCATGTACAGCTAGGTTGGCTGTTGATGTAAGCATCAGTTATTTGATACAAGGAAAAAAAGATTATCTCGGCAACCATTGTGACTAAAGGATCATTTCAACCGTAAAATAGTTTTGACAAAAACACACGCGATGGTGAGTTAGGATTTGAAATTGACACCCTAACCATTGCGTACCAAATAAGTCGTTCTCCAGAAGTAACGTGTATGACGAAATATGCGAAGCGACAGCTGAATGAACTGAAATTTACTTCTTGTGTTTTTCGTACAGCTGGTAGAAAAGGTCGAGATTTTTGGATTTACGAAAAATATTAATCTGTTCAATGGTTTCCTTTTTATCATGCTGGTGTTTGCTTTCCGTTTCCCGGATTAGTTCTTCGATGGCCTTGTGCTGAAATGCCGGTGATTTCTGGCTGCGGTTGTAATGCTGTAAAAAAGCCAGCTGTACTGAGGAATCATTGAAATTGCCTAACGTATCCTGCAGTGATTTTAAATGGGTAATTTGTTGTTTCGCGGCCTTCTTTGGCAGAACTGGAGCAAAATACTCCAGCAAATAGCGCAGCTTTTTACATTCAATGCGTAAAGCATGAATGTTGGTATCCGGTGACTTTGGCGTTATCTCCAGGCAATAACTTTCGACCTGCTTAAAGTGCTGCCACAGAGAGTCGTGGGCAATGGTGTGGGTTTCGACTTTTCCGGCGTCACGCGGCTGCTCTTTCATTTCTTTCAGCAGTCCAATAATTAGCTGACATTGTTGTTCATAATTTTCTGACTGCAACCATACTTTGAGCTCTGTCAGGCTGTTCAGACGTTTATCCTGTAGGCCGTCAAAAAAGCTAATCAAACCTTTATGATACTTATGATCTAACAGGAAAAAATAGTTTTCCATGTTAAGCAGGAAAACATCCAGGTCGCGGATCAAGTTGGTGCGCAGCATCAGCGTTTTCAGTTCGTTTTTCAGCATATCGCGTTGCGGCTTGTAAAACAGTGGTTTCAGTAAGCTGATCAGAGCCCGGCAGCGGCGCAAAGCAATCCGGTACTGATGGATAAACTCCTCATCACTGTCTTCCAGAATGCCTTTTTCGTGGCGACGGGCGTGCTGAAATTCATTCAATAAAAAGTGATAGGTAGGCAGGTAAATTTCCGCCGAAGGGGTAAGAGGAGTGGCGGGCTTTTTCTGTTTGGGAAGCCGAAGTTGATCGCGCTTTTTGACTGACATTGCTGACCTCGTATGTTCGCCTGTCGGATACTGAAAAAGAACAGGTACCTATAAATTTAGATGGTTTTGTTAACAAGTGGAAAGGCAAACTGTGAGAGAGAATGAACAGGATGATTGTTTTGTGATCAGGCAGTTATTTACAACGCCGTACGTGGAATAGTGCTGAGTCCAGATTATTTGGCAAGGTGGGTTTACGAAAGGTGTTTACAAATAATTAACATCATTTGCGGGCTCAGATTTCTCTTCCAATTGGGTTGCTGCTAATCCTATAGGAGAAGAAGGGCAGTTAAAGCCCGTAGCATTAACTCTGAAAAGGATGAATGAGATGATCGAGAACCCACTAGGAACGGACGGCTTTGAGTTTGTGGAATACACAGCACCAACTCCTGAAGGAATTGCAAACCTTAAACATCTGTTTTCGCAAATGGGGTTCGCTGAAGTCGCCAAGCACAAACATAAATCGGTATGGCTTTACCGCCAGGGAGACATCAACTTCATCATCAATGGTGAAGAGCAGTCTCAGGCGTCAGGTTTTGCTGGTGTGCATGGTGCAAGCGTCAACGCAATGGCTTTCCGGGTTGCTGATTCTCAGGCTGCGCTTGAATACGCAGTTGTTCAGGGTGCAACGCCTTGTGCAGCACAAGCAGGTCCGATGGAACTGAACATCCCTGCGATTTACGGTATTGGTGAATCGTTGATCTATCTGGTTGATCGTTATGGTCAACATGATATCTATGAAATTGACTTTGATTATTATCCGGATTACCAAGAACGTTTACAGGCGGTTGGTGCAGGGCTTCAGACAATTGATCACCTGACCCATAACGTGAAACGCGGCAACATGGATTTGTGGGCAAGCTTTTACGAGCGCATTGCTAACTTCCGTGAAATTCGCCACTTTGACATTAAAGGTAAGGTGACGGGCTTGCTGTCGCGTGCTATGACGGCACCATGTGGAAAAATTCGTATTCCAATCAACGAATCAAGTGACGACAAATCGCAGATTGCAGAGTATCTGGATCAATACAATGGTGAAGGCATTCAGCATATTGCACTGAGCACTGACGATATTTTTGCGACAGTATCCAAGCTGAAAGAGGGCGGAATGCTCTTTATGGATACACCTGATACTTACTATGAGGCTGTGAATAAGCGCATCCCTGGTCATCATGAAGATCTGGCTAAACTGAAAAACCTGAAAATCCTGATTGATGGTGATGAAACCGGTATCTTGTTGCAAATCTTCACTGATACCGTTATCGGCCCTGTCTTCTTTGAGATTATCCAGCGTAAAGGTAACGAAGGCTTTGGTGAAGGTAACTTCCAGGCACTGTTTGAATCGATCGAACTGGATCAGATTCGTCGTGGTGTACTGGATGTGGAAAGTAAATAAGTCGCTTATCCATAGCCACAAGATAAGCGGTAAAGCCAACGCTTAATGTCATCAGATAAGAACTCATCTAACAAAGCAGGTGTTATTGAAATGCCTGCTTTTTTGTTTGGGCTGTTTCTGTATTTTATGGGGTCTGCACTATTTTCGTTGTTCGCGCTGGCAGAGGAGGAGGAGGGGCTTCGCAGGCATTGCGAGCCTGTAAATAATTGCGTGTAATGCACTTCGATTCATAAATCATATTCTATGCTTCGTAATCTAGTCTGAATTTCTTCCTGAATCATGTCCCGTCCTTTCATGTAATAAATTTACATATCGTCACTTTCTGATAAGAGTATCAATTACTTCGAGCCGTGAAATAATTATTGATAGTGATAACGATCACTTTATTGGTTTCTGTAAGGGTGTTGAAATTCAGTTAATGTGATTTACATCACTAAGTGATTAATGTGTGTACTTTCATTATGTGTGATCTATGTTTTTAATTTAATGTTGACATTTTTTATTGGTTTTAAATGTATGAAATTTTCATTTCGGATTTGTAAGTGTGGTCGCTAAAAAATGGCTTGGAGAGGGTGAAAGTGAGGCGGGTGTCACGAAAAACCCGTTATCAGTTCCGCTTTGAAATTCTGTGGTAGATTGGTTGTGTTCGAAGCAACCGACGGTTTTGGCGAACCGTTTCCTACAACAGAAGACAAAACAGAACATCAAACGGGGGTTCACTATGATATCACCAGATGCCAAGATCAAAATACAAAATTTTGGTCGATTCCTATCTAACATGGTCATGCCCAATATCGGGGCATTCATTGCATGGGGCTTTATCACCGCCCTATTTATTCCTACCGGCTGGCTGCCGAATGAAACGTTAGCCAAACTTGTCGGTCCGATGATTACCTATTTACTGCCCCTGCTGATCGGCTATACCGGTGGTAAACTCGTGGGTGGCGAACGGGGCGCTGTTGTCGGTGCCGTAACCACCATGGGGGTGATTGTCGGAACAGACATCCCTATGTTCATGGGAGCCATGATTGTCGGCCCGATGGGCGGTTGGGCCATCAAACGATTTGACCGAGCTATTGAAGGGAAGGTCAGAAGCGGTTTCGAAATGCTGGTGAACAACTTCTCTGCGGGTCTGATAGGGATGATTTGCGCCATTGTTGCGTTTTTCATGATTGGCCCGTTCGTGAAAGTGTTGTCAGGTGGGTTGGCGGCCGGTGTTAATTTTCTGGTTGATGCCGGATTATTACCACTGACCTCCATTTTTGTTGAGCCGGCAAAAATCCTTTTCCTGAATAATGCCATCAATCACGGAATTTTCTCTCCGCTTGGTATCCAGCAAGCCAATGAGATGGGCCAGTCTATCTTCTTCCTGATTGAGGCAAATCCGGGGCCTGGTCTGGGTGTGTTACTGGCTTACATGGTATTTGGTCGTGGCACGGCGAAGCAAACCGCTGGCGGTGCATCAATTATCCACTTCTTTGGTGGTATTCATGAGATTTACTTCCCGTACATTCTGATGAATCCACGTCTGATTCTGGCGGTTATTGCGGGCGGGATGACGGGTGTGTTTACCCTGACAATGTTCAACGCCGGTATCGTGTCACCGGCATCACCGGGCTCTATTTTTGCGGTACTGCTGATGACACCCAAGGCCTCATTCGTGGGAGTGATTGCGTCAATCATTGCCGCTACCGCTGTGTCTTTCACTGTTGCATCCGTACTGCTGAAAACGCAACGTGAGTCTGAAGAAGACGACGGGACGTCACTGGCGAAAGCCACCTCACAAATGAAGGGCATGAAAGAAAGTGCTAAAGGACAACCAGCCGATGTAACGGCTAATCGAAAAGACGATATCAATCTGGCTCATGTGCGCAGCATTATTGTAGCGTGTGATGCCGGGATGGGCTCCAGCGCGATGGGGGCAAGCCTGCTACGTAAAAAAGTGCAGGAAGCCGGTCTGAACATCAGCGTCACTAACTGTGCCATTAATAGCTTACCGCAAGAGGTAGATATCGTGATTACTCATAAAGATCTGACGGATCGCGCGCGTAAGCATGCGGCCCATGCCAAACACCTTTCTTTGACAAACTTCCTGGACAGCCAGGTATACAATGACCTGGTGACCAGTATTCTGGCTGCTACCAGACCAGAAGCGGCGAATGATGCCAATATGGTGAATGTTTCACCGATCGCCGCCAATGATGATTGCTTTAATAAGGATGACGGCTTTAATGCTGACAGCGCTGCGCAACATAGCGGCAGTGAGGCACAACAGCCGCAGGTCTTCCAGATTCAGGCGGAAAACATCCACCTTGGGTTGCAGGCTGGCAACAAGGAAGACGCGATTCGCTATGCCGGTGAGCAACTGGTTCGGTTAGGCTACGCGGAACCAGAGTATGTGGACGCGATGTTCGAACGAGAAAAAATGGTGCCGACTTACCTTGGCGAGTCCATTGCCGTGCCACACGGTACCGTCGAAGCTAAAGACCGTGTCATTAAAACCGGTATTGTAATTTGCCAGTACCCATCAGGTGTGTGCTTCACTGAGGATGAAGACGACGTCGCCAAACTGGTTATTGGTATTGCCGCAAAAAATGATGAACATATTCAAGTTATTACCACCATCACCAATGCTCTGGACGACCCAGATGCCATCGAGAGGCTGACTCAGACCCGTGATGCCAGTGAAGTACTGCGCATTCTTGCGGGTGAGCAGGCTGCCTGATCGGCTGCTGACGGTTAATTGAGTAAATCTGAGGTCGGCCTCTGTTGCTGTCCGGCCTCATTCACTCTCTAGCATATTGAGAGTGATGATAAATGCATTGATGTTGAAGGATTTGAATATGAAAGCAGTACATTTTGGCGCAGGTAACATTGGTCGAGGTTTCATCGGTAAATTATTGGCAGATGCGGATGTCGCGGTCACCTTTGCTGACGTGAATGAGCCGCTGGTGGATCAACTTTCTCACCAGCAATCCTATAAAGTGAAAGTAGTAGGCAGTGAATGTAAAATTGACACGGTTACCCATGTAACCGCGGTCAACTCGGCCAGTCCGGCTGTGATAGAGCAGATCATTCACACCGATCTGGTGACCACCGCCGTCGGCCCAAACGTATTGGATCTGATTGCAAAAACCATTGCGACGGGATTGACCCATAGGTTTGAGGCCGGTAACAACCAGCCACTGAACATTATTGCCTGCGAGAATATGGTTCGTGGCACCAGCCATCTCAAGCTGGAGGTGTACAAGCATCTCAATA
Organism: Photobacterium sp. GSS17; assembly: GCF_028621875.1. Classification (NCBI taxonomy): domain Bacteria; kingdom Pseudomonadati; phylum Pseudomonadota; class Gammaproteobacteria; order Vibrionales; family Vibrionaceae; genus Photobacterium; species Photobacterium sp. GSS17. The sequence goes on from NZ_CP117518.1 coordinate 463,246, forward strand.
ATATCTATCACCAGCAGGCCGATGAGTGTGTTGGGTTCGTAGATTCAGCGGTTGATCGTATTGTTCCGCCTGCTGAAGCGGCTAATGATGACCCGCTGGAGGTGACTGTAGAAAGCTTCAGCGAGTGGATTGTCGATAAAGATCAGTTTAAAGGCGAGATTCCGGCCATTGAGGGCATGGAAACCACGAATAACCTGATGGCTTTTGTCGAACGTAAGCTGTTTACCCTCAATACCGGCCATATTATTACCGCCTACCTCGGTGCATTGAAAGGGCATCAGACAATACGTGATGCTATCGAAGATGCTGAGATCAGAGCTGAAGTAAAAACAGCCATGCAGGAGAGCGGAGAAGTGCTGATTCGTCGCTACGGTTTTGACCGAGCACTGCACCATGCTTATATCGAAAAAATCCTGTCCCGTTTTGCCAATCCTTACTTGCGAGATGAAATTGATCGGGTCGGTCGTCAACCTATTCGTAAACTCGGAGAAAATGATAGATTAATCAAACCATTACTCGGTACAATTGAATACGGTACGGAAAACGGTACGTTGTTGAAAGGCATTGCTGCCGCGCTGAAATACACCAATAACACCGATCCGCAAGCAGTAGAGCTTCAGACGGTTATTCGGGAAAAAGGGTTGCGAGCCGCACTGTCACAGTACACGGGATTGTCTGCTGACAGTCAGGAGGCAGAAAAAATCGAAGCGATTTACCAGACCTTGTAGTTAACTGCTTGGTAGTTGAACTGCTTGGTAGGTAACCGCGTTCGATATTTCACCCTGATTTGTCAACGTGACATTGAAACGCATCAGGAAGGCCGGGAAGGGCGCAGGTCCTTCCCCTGTTACCCCCCTGATTTATTTAGAGAAGACAGTTGTTATGGCACAGAGTGACCAGGAGTCAGACATTCTTGAAAGGCTAAGTGAGGCGCCGACAGCTCGGGGATTTTTCATTTCTACGGTGGAAATTTTCGAAGAAGCTGTTGATGCCCTTGTGCAGCGCATTTTTCGGAAGGATGATTTCGCGGTGAAATCTGTCGTCGAACCGTTGCTCGGGAGTGCAGGGCCGTTAGGGGAGTTGACCGTCAGACTGAAACTGTTGTTTGGTCTTGGCGTCGTTTCCCATGATGTCTACGATGACATGGATGCAATCATCCGCTTGCGGGATTTCCTCAATAAGGAAAGTCAGGACTACGGATTTACTGATCCGGCTATTCTGGAGCCGATTAAAACGCTGAAAGTAGTACATAAGATGGGCGTGGTGCAGCTCGATATTCTGCCGCCGGATGATGATACTGATATTGCGTTTTATCAGATGCAACTGGCACGGCAAGAGCAAGTTATCCGCTCGGCGCTGGCGTTGGCCGTATCCAGTATTTGTACTGAGCTCGACAAAGACAGCCCGTTCTGATCGGCGAAAACGGTTTTACGATCTCTTTTCTTCAATGGCTCTGAAGCCTGCATCCTGTCGTATCTTGTGCGATTAGCACAAAGACGGATGACTCCCTGAGATATCAATCAGGAAGTATGAACCAGGTAGTGTTTCTCATCAGCCATCAGCCCGGCGAGTAACGCCGGACTGATGTTTTGAGGGACTTGACGACATCAGAGCAGAAACAGGCTTCTTTTGTGTCAGCTTGCTCTGCTTGATACCGTTTCCCGCACATCTCCATCAGGTGTTTATTGAAGCAGATTGCCGACAAAGTATCGTCATCGAATGGGCGCTTTGCATATAGGTGGTTTGAATCTCCCTGCTGCACACTGCCAGCTCAGAGGTATCACAAATAATTTTCCAACGGCTGTTTTCGGGCAGACGATACCGGGTCGGAATCTCAGAGCCATTAAACAGAAACATCAATTCATCACCGTGTTTATCCAGTCCTAGGATTAATGCAAACGCTTCGATGTGTTGCCAGTCATCGGCATTCATTGGCGTTCCGTTTGAACGCAACCAGTTCACCCGGTGACGACCGCGATCGTGGCCGCTGAAGGCTTGTATAAACGGTGTCATGTAGGTTTGTCGGGCGTCAACCATGCATGACAACCAGCGCTTGAAGTCTTCTTTGTCCTCACCCGGTGTCCAGTCAGCCCAACTAATGTCATTGTCCTGACAGTATGCGTTGTTGTTCCCTTTTTGGGTATGCGACAAGGCATCAACCGCCAGAATATGGGGAATCCCAAAACTGAAGAGCAGGGTGGTCATCAGGTTTCGTTTTTGGCGTTCACGACGAAAGCGTACGGCATAGTTATCGGTGTCACCCTCAATGCCGTGGTTCCAGGAGCGGTTATCACCGTGGCCGTCACGGTTGTGTTCACCATTTGCCATGTTGTGTTTATGGTTGTAAGACACCAGATCTTGCAGGGTAAAACCATCATGGTAGGCAATATAATTGACTGGCAGTTTATGCGGCCAGAGCCCCGCACTGACCAGATCACGGGAACCCATGATTCGCGTAGCCAGCTCTCTGACATTATTGTCACGACGGAGCCAGTAGCTTTTCACGGTATCTCGGAATTTGTCGTTACATTCATTCCACGGTGACGGAAAATGGCCAAGCTGGTAGCCGTCTGGGCCAATATCCCAGGGTTCGGCGACCAGCTTGATACGCTTAAGCACCGGATCCTGCGCTATTGTTTTAAAAAACGCGCTGTCGGGTGCGAAGTAATGGCCATGACGTCCCAGTGTGGCCGCTAAATCGAAGCGGAAGCCGTCAATCTGGAACTCATTTACCCAGTACCGGAGGTTATCCAACACGATGTTCAGGCTGGGCTGATAGGTAAGATCGACCGTATTCCCGCAGCCGGTATAGTTGATGAAAGACTTGTCATGGTTCAGCAGGTAATACTTCTTGTCCAGCAACTTCAGGTGGAAGGCCGGCCCCTCTTCGCCGCCTTCAGCCGTATGGTTGAAGACCACATCAAGAATGATTTCAATGTTGTGCTCATGGTAGGTTTTCACCAGCTGTTTCAGCTCAGCAATCGGGTCTTCTGATGCGAAGCGGGCATCTGGTGCAAACCAGCTGAGTGGGTTGTATCCCCAGAAATTAGTCAGCCCTTTTTCCTGTAAATGCGGCTCGTCGTAACTGGTCGCAATCGGCAGAAGTTGCAGTGTAGTCACCCCGAGTGTTTTGAAATGCGCCAGAATGCTCGGGTGACAGAGGCCAAGGTATGTCCCACGAATATGTTCAGGAATACCAGGGTGCGATTGGGTGAAGCCTCTGACATGGACTTCATTGATGATGGTGCTGGCACGCGGAATGCGTGGATGGCGACTATTGCCCCAGTCAAAGGGTTGATAATAGGTCACGGCAGCCGGTACTTGCGTACTGAATGGATTCTCTGCCAGGCGAGTGGCGTACGAATCCAGAATCCAGACGATGTCATTGCCTTGTTTGCCCTGGTACGCGTATTTCACGCCATTGCCAAGGTCATGGATAAAGACAGAGTGAACACCGTGATTATGTGCAAATAGTGGGATAGTGCAGGGCTGGTCGTCGTGATCAAAAATAATCAGATTCAGGTGGAGGTGTGAAGGCGCGTGAATAGCAAAATTACAGCCTTCTTCCGATAGGGTCACACCTAAATCATGTGGTGAACCTGTTTCGAATTGCCAGTTCATGTTTCCCTCGAACAACGAATAAAGGCTGCCAAAGCAGCCTTTTATTACAGCAAAGACATCGCTTAGTGCTTCTCAACTGCCTTGATGAAGGTAGAACGGGCGTCTTTAATGCCCAGGCGTTCAGCCTCATCCAGCAGCTTCATTGCCTTATCTATATCTCCATTAATGACAGCGTTTTCGATCGAATTCAAGTAATAGCCGCGACTCTCTTCCATCGCTGGAGCCTGATCGGGGATGGGTTTGTTGAAGGTTACGGCTGCATTATCGAGCTGTGGCGAGGAGATACGCATGGCAAACCGTCCATATGGACTGTGTTGTGCGTAGGGATTCGGGATATCCGGCTCAACGGTGTGGCGCGCACGGGCATAGGCTTTAGCCGGGTGCAGCATCTCAGTCGACTGCTGAACATCTTGCGGGGTGGTGTACACCAAAATACGGACTTCATCGGTATTGTAGGCAGGCACAAAACTGAAATCGCCTTCTACACGGTCGCCGTCGAGCAACTTGGCTGGCTGGTAAGCGAACTGGTCGAAGCGATAGTTCTCCAGTTCCTTGTTGTTCTGATCAAGAATCTTGATGTTCGGAGCATAAATGGTGTTGTTAGCAAAGCTCTTTAGCTTCAGGGTGATAGCCCCACGGTTGGCGGGCACCTTGAAGGCCGCTATCGGGCCGGCACTGTCAGCGGCGTAGTAGGTCTGGCTCTTGGTATTCAGTTCAAAAGCGACATCTGATGGCAGTGATAGAGGTTTCCAGTCAATTTGTGCCAGTGAGGCATTGCGTTGCGCAGCTTGGGCGGCAGACGCTGAAGTATCAACAATATTCTCATTGCTGGCACAGCCACCTAGCAGAGCGGCAGCAATACAGAGGGGAAGCAGTTTTTTCATATTATCTTTACACCTTTTATGTGGCTGTATTTGAGCTCATGCGGTGAAATAGAGCATGAAATCAAATACAGCCAGTCTCGGGAGAGACTGGCTGTGGTATTACGTGTCGTGGTCAGTTATCACAAGATAGTGACCACCAGACAGTCGATTACCACCAAGCTTCAGCCTGGATACCTACGTTGTACTCAGTGTCGTTACCAGCACCGAACGCATTGTCGTTGTCGTAGTCAGACAGGTAGCTAGCGTAAACACGGATTTCAGGACGTGCCCAGAAGCTGTCGCCGGCAGACCATGCCTGAGCGATAGTGAACTTGCTTCCAGACTTGTCTTCACCTGATTTATCTTCGTCGTAGTAACCGGCTTCGAAGATAGTCTTCATGCTGTCATCCCATTTGTACATTGGACGAACCACAGCACTGAAGATGGAGTGGTCTTTAGCGTTATCAAATGAGGTATTTGCGTAAACCAGCTGGTGGCCGATTTCCCAGCTCTTAGCTGGCGCAATCACACCCCAGTTGATGATACGGTAGCCTTCTGCATCGTCGTTAGACGAAGCATTGAAGTAGTGACCGGCACCCAGGCCTGCCATTTGCTCACCAAAGCCTTCTGTACCGTACTGCAGAACAGTTTTGTTGAAACCACCCAGGAAGTTACCTTGAGTCATTTCTGCTGTCAGCATCACACCATCGTTGTAGTTGTTGCCGACTTTCTGAGCGTCTGTTTCGTTAACCATGGCGTAGTTGACGCCCAGTTCCAGACTGGCATCAGACCACAGACCGATGCCGGCGTAACGCACGTCGAAGTTGTTAACGTTCACATCGCCAGAATCGTCACGAAGCCATGCAACAGACAGTTTACCTGCGCCAAGAGAAAGGTTTTCTACACCGGCACCTGCACCAGACGTATCCCAGTAGTAGAAGTCAGAAATGTGGATATCATGACGTTGGTAGTAGCGCTTACCTGCCCACAGAACCGCCTCTTTGTCGCCGCTGAACAGGCCTTTCGCCTGAACATTGAACTGACGCAGTGCAACGCCCAGGTCGTCTTTACAGTTGATGGTGGAGTTTGATGATTCGAACTCACACGTTGAGCCAGTGCCTTCCCAGTCGTTTGAACCGTTTGATGTTACAGCCAGCATAGAGTCAACGTAGAAAGACTTACCATTCTGGTTGTACACTTCTTTGCCCAGACCAATTTCGCCGTAGACGTCGTTTTCGTTACCCAGACGGCCAACTTTGGCTTTCTCGTAAGAAAGGTTTGCGCCGTTTTCACCGCTGATCCCAACACCTGCACGCATGTAACCATGGAAATCTACACCGCTTTCAGCAAATGTCGCAGTGGACATCAGTGCAGCAGACACTGCCGCGGCAGTCAGACAAATCTTGTTCAATTTCATTACTGAAACTCCTTCATGGAACGTTATATTTTTTTATTTGCTTATAAAAGGTGGTGGGCTTCTTACGGATACAACCCGCCGCCTGAAATCCATTTGTAAAATGGGCGGGTTGTGTTCAAACCCGCCGGACCAGTAGGGTCACGTTCTCAAATAAACCGAGATAAGCGTGAATTCGACAGTGAAACTCACAGTGTTTACCTGATGCGTTTATATTGAGCCTCACCTGACGCATAAACATCCTCCTCCTCCCTCCTCCCTATGAGGATAGGAGGGAGGAGGAGTGTCCAGATCACGTTTTGTAGCCTTGGTATGGGGTGGAGGCATAAATTAGGGTTAAGTTGTGGTGCAGATCAAAATTTGAAACCTTTTGAGGCGGGCTGAAAGAAATTTAACATGACGATTATCACAGGTTTAGAGGCGTAGAAAGTGGCGTAAGGCGCCGTTTGATAAGGGCTCATTGTCACAAACTGCAAATTATCGTGATGAAAATCGCATAAAAATTTTGTGGTTCAATGTGTGGAAACTTGATGTTCATCACGATCAAATGCGGGAGAAATCAGGCGTGCTTTCAGAGGGAAACCCAGACTTATATTCATCATGCCGCTCTTTTGTCTGATAAAGGGGATTTTCAGCAAGTCTGCGAATCGAGCATCTAAAATGAGTATGAAAGAGGAGCATGAAACTGAGAGAAAAACGTTAAAGCATGACTGCCGTTATCACATCAGATACCACTTTTATTAAGAACAGAAAAAAGTGCCCCTGATTGTTGAACCGATGAATATCTCTGATAAGAGTAAGAGCGAAAAAAGTCGATGAAAAGGCGAAGAGGCACAGAAACAGCCAGACAGTCCCAGTAAGACTTTTCCACGATTATCGAATGGTAAAAATATGCGCGAAATTAGTTGTTTTTTAACAGGTTGAAATGATTATTTGGTCTATTTCTTTGCCGGAAATTAACACTATTAGCATATACTAGTGCAAACACTTTCCTTGGCTAGGAGAACTCTATTGACCTTACAAATTGCATTTGTACTTATGGCTTGTCTGGTGGCGTTAGGCATCCTGCTGCATCAGCCATCTAAAACACTGGGTATCCCCTCGTTGCTGATTTTCATTGGTGTCGGACTGATGTTCGGTAACGGGGAATTTAACTTTATTTACGATAATCTTGCACTGACCTCACTGATAGGCTCAATTGCCCTGAATGTAATTGTATTTGTGGGTGGCCTGAATACATCGACCAGCGCGATTCGGGTGGCGTTTAAAGAAGGCGGTATTCTGTCCACCATTGGCGTGCTGCTAACGACAGTGCTGCTTGGCGGCATGCTGTACTTTATTACGGATTTCAATTTCCTGGCCTGTTTGTTATTTGCTGCCGTGGTTTCATCAACTGATGCGGCGGCGGTATTTTCGATTCTTGAATCCAAAAAGCTTAAGCTGAAGCACAACACAGACACTGTACTTGAGTTCGAATCTGCGACGAATGACCCGGTGGCGTTGCTGATGGTGACTATCCTGACCGGTATTCTGGCGATGTCTGGTGATCCTGTTACCGTCGGATCCATCACGGTCACGCTACTGCAGCAAGTCGTGGTTGGACTGCTGGTGGGTTACGCTGTCGGAAAAATCTGTGTCGGCCTGCTAAATGCGATCAAACTTGAAGAATACGGTCTTATTCCGGTATTTGTGATGGCCTGCTTCTTTATTGCTACTTATGGCGGCGAATTGCTGGGCGGCAACATCCTGATCGCGTCGTACGTATCAGGCGTGATGATTGGCAATAATTTGCAAAGGGGTCGGGAAGTCAGCCGGCACTTCTTCAACAGCGTGTCGTGGCTGGCTCAGGCTCTGATGTTCATCATTCTGGGTTTGCAGTTCTTTCCGAAGGAGCTGTTCAGTGATGCCCTGGCGTCAATTTTGCCTGCGATAGCACTGATTTTTGTGGCTCGCCCGGCCGCGGTATTCCTGAGTTATCTGCCGTTTCGTAAGGTTGAGCGCAATAAGAAGCTGTTTATTTCCGCAATTGGCCTGAAAGGCGCAACGCCTATTGTGTTTGCGTTGATTCCGGCTGCGGCGGGTGTAGAAGGCGCACAACAAATGGCGCATATGGTGTTCTTTATTGTTCTGATTTCTGTTGTCTTGCAAGGCGCAGCATTGGAGCCTCTGGCAGACAAGCTGGGGCTACGTCAGGATGAGGAAACCTCAGCCTGAGCTTCTGTCCCTGTTGGCAGTGGCGGGAGACGGTGAGGCAAAACACGCTTTGTAGATCGTTGACTGTTCGGCCATTAAGGCAAAGTCAGATAAGACGTTAGATAAACAGAAAGCAAAACGCTGAAAAAACGGGCACGTTTGAACGTGCCCGTTTTTTTGTACCTATAACGCGGGTAGCGCTATCTGGGGAGGATCATTATTCGTCAGGGTAAATCCTTCCTTCAATTGAGTACGGCTCTCTGCTATCAAACAGACTTTTTTGACCTTTAAGCTTTTTCACTTCATTTTCCAGCATTTTTGCCTGCTGATAGTCGCCTTCCTGGTAGGCGAAATAGATACGCTGTTCAAGATCTTCGATTCTGTCACGATGGTTCATAGCTCGCTCCTCAATCAAAGTGACCAACATCAGGGGGGCTCAGCCCGGGTGTAAAATGGTGACACGGGCAGACCCATTATCCTAAGTGGGTACGTATTAAGTGTAGAATTGGTTCACTGTACGCTCCATGTTGATCCTGTATTGGGGACTCGATAGGGGAAGAGGAAAACCTGACGGAGTGACTCTGCCAAGGTGAACGAAACAAAAACGGCCGGTTAGAAAACCGGCCGTTTGGATTAATTATCTCTTGGATTATTTATCTCTTGGAATATTAAGGCCTCGCATATTAGGTCTTAGTTGCTTAATTAAAGACCCGACAGCTTAAAGAACTCAGTGTTCAACGATAAATGCCTGCTACCCCGAGTGTTTGCAAGGCATCGACCATAAAGGCTGCTCTAGCTGCGTTAGACACCATCTTCCTGATGCAAGCGACGGCAGGCAGTGCCATCACGATGGAACAGATGGCAGCGATGCGCAGGAATACCAACCGAAAAACGTTCGCCGGAATCGATAGATAGGGTGTCTGACTGACGGTAGATGAAGTCTGCATCCACGCCTTCCAGTTCCAGGTAAACCTGTGTCTCGTGGCCCAGTTTCTCGACAACCAAAACGCGGCCTTCAATGCAGGCATCACCGTCGTCGCAAGGCACCAGGTGTTCAGGGCGCACCCCTAAAGACATGCGGTCACCTTTGGTCACCGTCGTACCGTCAACCTGAATCCAGAATGCTTTGCCGTTCGCCATTTGCACCATCACTCGGTCACTTTCCACTTCTTCAATGAATACGCTCATGAAGTTCATCTTCGGTGAACCGATGAAACCTGCTACGAAACGGTTTTGCGGATAATGGTATAGTTCCAGTGGTTTTCCGACCTGAGACACAAATCCGCCATCAAGTACCACAATCTTGTCAGCCAGAGTCATGGCTTCAACCTGATCGTGGGTAACGTAAATCATGGTGCAGCCCAGCTGCTTGTGTAGCTTGGCCAGTTCGATACGCATCTGCACACGCAGGGCAGCGTCGAGGTTAGAGAGTGGTTCATCAAGCAGGAAGACGTTAGGTTGTGCGACCAGTGTACGACCGATGGCCACACGCTGACGTTGGCCGCCAGAGAGGGCTTTTGGCTTGCGCTCCAGCAGATGTCCGAGTTGAAGAATTTCTGCCGCGTGGTCAACACGACGTTTGATTTCCGCCTTATCGGCTTTGGCCAGTTTCATCCCGAATGACATGTTGTCAAACAGGTTGAGGTGAGGATACAAAGCGTAAGACTGGAAAACCATGCCGACTCCGCGCTGAGAGGGCGGCACGTCGTTCATGCGTTCTTCACCAATAAACAGGTCACCTGATGTGATGTCTTCCAGACCGGCGATACAACGTAGCAGGGTTGATTTACCGCAGCCCGATGGACCAACAAATACCACAAATTCCCCTTCAGCGATGTCAAGATCGACATTCTTGGAAATCAGGTTATCTCCATACGCTTTACAAACGTTTCGTAAAGTCACACTCGTCATCGAGCTTATCCTCTAAGTTTGTTGTTGCCTGTAAGGTGCAATGATATTCAGCTTGCACCTTACCGGTAAAGAATCCTGAACGGCAGTTGAAAAAAAGGGGTAGCGTCATCACACATCGCTGACGTGAAATGAAGCGCTACCCTGACTCAATCTACTCCATTTACTTCCCCAAGAAATAAAGTAGCCCTGTCGTCTCCAATAAAGTGGTCACAGTGAAAACAAAAATAAATCGTCAAAAGCGTCTTCAACTACCCCGATGAGTATGGAACCAATTTTACCCAGACGGGCATGCTGAACATCCTCCTTATTGATAAATAAAAAGGGGGATGAGGGGGGGAGGAGTACATGGATCACACTTTATAAACCTGTACACCGATAATGAAAAAACGGCAGGTTACCATGTGCGCATAATCACAAATGCACCTCATAATTAGATCTGCGTCACCATCCGAGATGACCAAGATCACGCTTTCAACTTAGAGGGGGTGGGGGCGTAGGGCACAGGATGATGTTCAGTGCCTTTTGAATATGGATGATAGACCCTGACAATTTTGTTGCAGTCAGGTTCTGCAACATTGCAAATAACAATCACGAAGGATGTTAATAATGAAGAAAGTCCTCAGCACAGTCGCTTTATGTACCCTTGCTGCTCTTGGCTCCGTTCAGGCGCACGCTGCGATTGAAGAAGGTCAACTGACCATCTGGATTAATGGTGATAAAGGCTATAACGGCCTGGCAGAAGTGGGTAAAAAGTTTGAAGCTGACACGGGTATTAAAGTAACCGTGTCACACCCTGATGCGCTGGAAGAGAAATTCCCGCAAATGGCTTCTACAGGTGATGGCCCGGACATCATTTTCTGGGCACATGACCGTTTTGGCGGTTATGCGCAGGCTGGCCTGCTGGCTGAAATCAAACCTTCTGATGATTTCAAAGCCAAGTTTGTTGATTTCACCTGGGATGCAGTTTCTTACAGCGGTAAGTATGTGGGTTACCCGGTTGCAGTTGAAGCACTTTCTCTGATTTACAACAAGGATCTGGTTGCCAACCCACCGAAGAACTGGGAAGACATTGCTGCTCTGGACAAAGAACTTCAGAAAAAAGGCAAGCGTGCCATTATGTGGAACCTTCAAGAACCGTTCTTCACATGGCCAATTCTGGCAGCTGATGGTGGTTACGCGTTCAAGTTCACAGCGAATGGCTATGATGCCAAAGACGTGGGCGTGAATAACGAAGGTGCCAAACGTGCCATGAACTTCGTGAAAAACCTGGTCGACAAAGGTGTGATTGCAGCAGATGTTGACTATTCTATTGCTGAGTCTGGCTTCAACCAGGGCAATGTGGCAATGACCATCAACGGTCCTTGGTCCTGGTCAAACATTGATAAAGCCGGCATCAACTACGGCGTAACGCTGCTGCCTAAGTTGAACGGTAATCCGTCCAAGCCTTTCGTTGGCGTACTGACTGCGGGCATCAGCACGGCGTCGCCAAACCAGGATCTGGCTGTTGAGTTCCTGGAAAACTACCTGCTGACTAACGAAGGTCTGGCTAAAGTGAACAGTGACACCCCTCTGGGTGCGGTCGCTCTGAAATCCTTCCAGCAAGAACTGAGCTCTGACAAGCGTATTGCTGCAACTATGGATAACGCAATGAACGGTGAGGTAATGCCAAACATTCCTCAGATGTCTGCCTTCTGGTATGCCGAAAAAGCGGCAATCACCAACGTAGTAACAGGTCGTCAGTCAGTGGATGATGCACTGAATACTGTTGCCGAGCGTATGACGAAGTAATTGCTTCCATAGTTATACCGTCACAAAGGGGGAGGGGACTCCCCCTGTTCAGAAGTACTGTGAGGATCTCTAATGCAGTCTCATCAAGCGGCCGATATGTCAGTTGTGAAGACCGATATGGCAAATCAATCAAAGCCAAAATTAAGTGCCAGCCATAAATCCTGGTTGAAGTGGGCTTCGTTAGGGTTAGTCAGTTTTATAAACGGCTACGCTACCATTCTTATGTATGCTCGCGGTGAGTATGCATTCGCCCTGTTAACGCTCGTTTTGACTTCACTGGGCGTGTATATTTTTGCCCGTAAGCAAACCTACGCTCACCGTTATATCTTTCCTGGCGTGGCCGGGATGATTCTGTTCATCATTTTCCCGCTGTTATATACCGTCGGCTTGTCATTCACCAACTACAGCGGCAGTAACCAGCTGAACCTGGAGCGTGCGCAGAATGTACTGATGCAGCGCACTTACCAGAGCGGCGACAGCTATAACTTCTCCCTGTATGAGCAGAATGGCAATTTCAGCATCGCCCTGAAAGATGGCGATCAGTGGTACAGCACTGATTTCTATGATTTGAAAGCACTGCCGACTGATGAAGATGTGGCACTGCGCCCGGTGGATGTGCCTGCTGGCGAACAAGCACCACTGAAGACCGTGATTCAGAACCGGACCGGTATCAGTGGCCTGGTGCTTGCCACGCCGGGTGGTACAGAGCTGAAAATGTCTGGTCTGCGTCAGTTTGCGGAAATTCAGCCGCTGTATGTGTTGCAAGAAGATGGCGAGACGTTATACAACACCCGTGAAGACAAGACACTGAAACCAAACTATGAGATTGGTTTCTACCAGCAGGTTGATGATAACGGTAACTTTGTCGGTGAACCGATCGCACCGGGCTTTATTGTGAATATCGGTATGGATAACTTCGCCCGCATTATGTCGGATCCGGGTATCCAGCAACCATTCTTCAAGATTTTCATCTGGACCGTTATCTTCTCGGCGCTGACCGTTGTGCTGACACTGGCTGTTGGTGTGATTCTGGCTCAGATTGTTTCATGGGAAGCATTGAAAGGGCGTGGTGTTTATCGTGTCTTGCTGATTCTGCCTTATGCGGTACCAGCCTTTATTTCGATTCTGATTTTCAAGGGGCTGTTCAACCAGAGCTTCGGTGAAATTAACCAGCTACTGCAAGGACTGTTCGGGTTGAGCCCGGCGTGGTTTACGGACCCGTTCCTGGCGAAAACCATGATCATCATCGTGAACACCTGGCTGGGTTACCCGTACATGATGATTTTGGCCATGGGTATGCTTAAGGCGATACCGGATGACTTGTACGAAGCCTCTGCGATGGATGGTGCCGGCCCGCTGGATAACTTCTTCAAGATTACGTTGCCATTGCTGGTCAAGCCGATGATTCCTCTACTGATTGCCAGTTTCGCATTTAACTTTAACAACTTCGTGCTTATCCAACTGCTGACCAATGGTGCGCCGGATATGATTGGTACCAGTGTTCCTGCTGGTCATACAGACCTGCTGGTAAGCTACACCTACCGTATCGCATTCGAAGGTGCAGGCGGTCAGGACTTTGGTCTGGCCGGGGCAATCGCGACAATTATCTTCCTGCTGGTTGGTGGTCTGTCACTGCTCAACATGAAGTTCACCAAGCTGGAATCAGAGTAAGGAGTGCTGAAAAATGGCTATGGTTCAACCTAAATCGCTTAAATATCGTATTTGGGCAACCCATATAGGTATGTGGTGTTTCCTGGCGCTGATCATGTTCCCGCTGCTGATGGTGATTGCGATTTCCTTCCGGGAAGGTAACTACGCATCCGGTGAGCTGATCCCAAGCAATCCATCTCTGGAGCACTGGAAACTGGCGCTGGGTATCGCTGTACAGAATGCTGATGGCTCTGTAACGCCACCCCCGTTCCCGGTACTGACCTGGCTGTGGAACTCGGTGAAAGTGGCTGGCTTGACCGCAATTGGTATTGTGGCGCTGTCTACCACGTGTGCTTATGCATTTGCCCGCATGAAATTTGCAGGTAAAACCATGATTTTGCGCTCGATGCTGATTTTCCAGATGTTCCCTGCTGTACTGGCTCTGGTTGCTCTGTACGCGCTGTTCGACCGTCTCGGCGCCTACGTGCCATTCCTGGGTATGAATACACATGGTGGGGTGGTATTTGCCTATATGGGCGGGATTGCCCTTCACGTTTGGACAATCAAAGGTTACTTTGAGTCGATTGATAACTCTTTGGAAGAAGCCGCTGCGCTGGATGGGGCAACCCCATGGCAGGCATTCCGTCTGGTGCTGCTACCGTTGTCAGTGCCTATTCTGGCGGTGGTCTTTATCCTGTCGTTCATTGCTGCGGTAACGGAAGTGCCGGTTGCATCGCTGCTGTTGCGTGAAGTCGACACCTACACGCTGGCTGTTGGTATGCAACAGTATCTGTACCCTCAGAACTACTTGTGGGGTGACTTCGCGGCGGCTGCGGTATTGTCGGCGCTGCCAATCACCCTGGTATTCCTCCTGGCACAGAAATTCTTGGTTGGTGGCCTGACAGCTGGCGGCGTGAAAGGTTAACGGCAGCCTTTGAACCGAGTCTTCCGTAAAGCGAGTAGCTTCTGGAATAAATAGCGAAAAAGTAAAGCACATCAGGGCCTGCATATGCAGGCCCTTTTTTATGTGTTTATTCGCTTATATTTGGCGAGTTAACTGAGTCACTATCAGGTTTTGAAAAATGAGATTTCAGTGTTTGAAGTGAATGTTTGACGAGAATGAATACGGTCAAACGATATTATATGAAACGTTAGGCGATGGCTGATTTATTATTAGATTTATCAGGAAATTGATAATATAACGTATTAAATTTGATGAGTTTTGTAGTCTTTTTTATTTCCCATTCAGCTTGAGACTGTTATTATAATTTGTGTGGGGTATGTTGAGTACCTCATCTAATAACCTTAATAATAACACGCTTGTCGGTTCACTTAGGCAAGTGTTTTAAGCCGGAGTCTGACGTTGGTTTGGCCGCCGATCCGTCAGCAATAATTCGCGCTTATCTATATTGGCGTTGCTGCATAGCTGGGCTTGTTTTCTTTCGGGAAGGCAAGTTGACCTTAGTAACCGAACCCGATATCCATGGTCGGGTTTTTTTATATCTGTAATTTCACGCTCGCGTTTTCTGTGTTGCCTTTCTGTGTGCTTCTTTTGTGAACGTCATTTATGAGCTTCTATTTATAATGGCTTTCTGAGTGGATTCCTCGCAATGCGCTCTCGATCCCTAGATGCCAAGTCACTTAAGCCGCTATTCAGGACAGCTAAGTCAAGACAGCTAAGGCAATGCCCTAAGCCAAGGGACAAAAAACGCCTGTTGAGATAAAACCCAACAGGCGCTTATGCAAATCAATACGGATTACTTTTTAAGAAACGGGAACAGCGTTGCCACTTCCTCTGGTGTCAGGGCTTCTACCCGTTCAATGTTTCGCTCCGGGATCCCTTCAGGGTCAGGATAGTGTTTCAGAACTTTTTCCATGCTGTCTTCACGGATCAGATGGAAAATCGGGTAGGGCGAGCGATTGGTCAGGTTCTCTGCATCATCTGGGTGCGTGCCGTAGAAGCAGTAGTCCGGGTGGAAACTGGCAATCTGATAAATACCATCATAACCGGCTTGAATAAGCAGGCCATCAAGAATATCGAGAAACTGATTGTAGTCATCGAAACTCTCAAACAGATTCGGGGTGACAACCAATGTCGTTTCGAGCTCATCAACAGGCGTCGTATCAAGTTCCTGCATCTGGCGGTAGATGTCTTCCAGCGCATCATTTTCTGTTGAAGCCTCACTGACGTGAATCTTAATTTGTTTATTGCGCTGTGGCTTAGCGGCAAACGGACACAGGTTCAGTCCGATCACGACGTTGTCCAGCCATTGCTGGACGGCAGTATGAACCGTGTTGTGATCTGATGTTGTTGATGACATAGCTGACTTCTTTTCGTAGTTATTGTACGTATTCGTTTAATCATGTTTGCAGGCAAGCAGATTGGTTGCACTGCGGATCGTAATGACAGCCTGAAAACTCAGGTAAGCAAAACAATCAATGTGTCCTGAACAAAGTATAAGGGCCAGCATCTGCTGGCCCTTATTATTCTGAACAGTTTTTCTGAATCAGCGAATTATGCTTTTTCAGCTTCTGTTGTTACAGACGCTTCAGTCGCCGCAGATTCCACCGCAGGGGCAGTTGTTTCAGCTTCTGGCTTGTCTGATGGCAGATCAGGGTACTGCTTCACTGGTTTCGCAACCAGCTGACGGGTAGCAGCACGAACTTCAGCAATAACCACTTCGAAGTGGTCACCCAGTTGGTATTCGCGCACTTTGTCGATATTAATGATACCCAGATCGCCGTTACATTCGATACGCTCTTTGTTATCCAGGATAAGCGGAGCAGGAATGAAGGCCGCAGCACCGTTTTCTAGCAGACGCACGCGCATACCGGCACGGTTGATATCGAATACCTCAGCTGTGAAGACGGTACCTTCTTTAACAGCATCTTTCAGTAGGCGAACGTATAGCCAATCAGCCACATCACGTTCAGCCATGCGATGGTTACGACGGTGCGTTGCAATTTCTTCACCTACGCTGTCATCTGGCGTTTGTACCGGCTCCAGACCTGAAATCACCGCTTTCAGCAGACGATGGTTAATCATGTCGCCGTATTTACGGATAGGTGATGTCCAGGTCGCGTACACATCCAGACCCATTGCGTAGTGTGGAGCTGGCTTGTTGCCCACTTCACTGTATGCCTGGAACTTACGCAGACGATTGTCCAGATAGGTAGTGTCCTGATCGTTCAGCCAGCGGCGCAGCGCACTGAAACCTTCAAGCGTCAGCAGATCGTCTTTTTCAAACGGAGCTTCAGCGTTAGTCAGGAATTCCATCGCTACATCCAATTTTTCCGGATTGAAGCCGCTGTGGAAGTTGTACACACCCAGACCGAATTTTTCTTGCAACACGCGGCCTGCACAGATGTTAGCTGTGATCATGGCTTCTTCAATCATGCGGTTTGCAGTACGGCGAGGATCGGTATGAATCGCGATGACATCGTTATCTTCGCTCAGCTCAAAGCGGTAATCAGGACGATCCGGGAAAACCACGGCATGCTTGGCGCGCCATTCGCTGCGTGCGTTGGCCAAACCATGCAGGGCTTTAACCTGTTCAATCACGACGTCAGACGGTTCCCAGCCTTCACACTGGCCATTTTCCAGCAGATCAGACACATTGTCATAAGCCAGGCGGCCGTGAGATTTGATCCACGCTGCGAAGAAGCTGATATCGTTCTGAATAACACCGTCTTTATCGATGGTGACACGACAGCACAGAGCCGGACGGGTCTCACCTTCCATCAGAGAACACAGTTCGTCACTCAGTTCACGTGGCAGCATTGGGATATTACGGCCTGGCAGGTAGATGGTAAAACCACGCTGACGGGCTTCATCATCCATCTTGTCGCCAACGGTAATGTAAGACGTTGGATCCGCGATAGCGACCGTCAGTTCAAAACTGCCGTCTTCGCGAGCAACTGTATAGATGGCATCATCCATATCTTTGGTTGACTCACCATCGATAGTGATGAATGGCAGATCAGTCAGGTCCTGACGCTCCAGGCCTTCTTCCAGCATGCTCCAGCTTTCCTGTGGGGCTGGTTCTGCATTTGGCAGATCGTGACGTGCCAGAGTTACCCACCAAGGCGCAATTTTGTCATTGCTGTCAGTGATTTTCTCTTTCACTTCACAGAAGAAAGTTTTGTTATCACCGACCAGCGGGTGGCGGGTCATGTGAGCAACTACCCAGTCACCTTCTTTAAGAAGTTCAGGATTCAGACCTTTAACAGGGCGAGCCTTGATAGCGTCCTTTAGTTGCGGGTGATCCGGCACGACATGCAGGCGGTCGCGGATCAGTTTAATGCGGCCGATAAAACGGCTCAGGAAAGGCTCAATCAGTTCTTGCGGTTCAGCAACTTCACGCTCTTTCTCTGTACGAATTACAGCGATAACACGGTCACCGTGCATCACGTTCTTCATATAGGTCGGTGGAATGAAATAACTTTCTTTGTTATCGACTTCAAGAAAGCCGAAACCGCGGTCAGTGGCTTTGATGCTGCCTTCTTTCTTAGGAAGCGTTTCCTGAATCTGTTTTTTAAGTTGTGCTAGTAAAGGATTATCTTGAAACATTATGCCCGGTCTCAGGTTGTTAACTCGGACACTATAAAGTTTTCGGCCGCTAAAACCAAGTTTCTCGGGAGGAAGACACAGGAATGTCACAGAAAGATATACTGAAAAGAGGCTCAAATAGCGGATGGTATAAAAATTGTGACCGATAAGGCTGCTTATATATGTATCCGTTATAAAGGGTAAGGAGCAAGGGGGAAGGGACACGTTGCGGGCTAAGAAACCCAGCGATATAGCTTTGGTTTCAGCCAGCAATAAGCAGTAAGTGGCTAGCTGAAGCAATCGGCTTAGGAATGTCGGAATAGGCATAAAGAGGGCTAAACGTAACGGTTTTGTGAGCTGTAGAACGTAATAATTGAGCTAGATGCGTTGTTTTTAAGACGGGTTGTGAAAAGCCGACGTGGGAGCGAAGCAGAACGGTGTATTCGGCGCCGTTATTTAGGGAAAGCCATGAAATTACTGTGTTTGTAAGGCACTGAACGGGGCGGTCAGGTTTGCCAAGGTGGGACTTCAGACGCTATCACTTGCATAGAAAATGCGTCGAAAAGAAACAAAAAACGGCAAGTCATTGGGCGAATTGTTTAAATAGTAGTTTCTTGAAAGTTAATTTGTGACAGCGCTCAATTTTTTCTGGCTTTTTATCGAGTAATGGCGCACAATGCGCGCCTTCACTATTGTCGAGGCCCAAGCTTGTGGTTGCTGTTGCAGAACCGTTTTATAGCCTTAGGGGCCCCGTTTTATGTTCGATTATTTATTGGGATCCCAATGCAAGAATCTGTTACAGAATTTCGCCAGTTAGACCTGGCCGACACACTACTATCCGCACTTGACTCAATGGGCTTCGTTGCGCCGACTCCAATTCAGGCGGCGTCTATTCCTCTTCTACTTGCCGGTAATGATGCGCTGGGTAAAGCGCAGACAGGTACGGGTAAAACAGCTGCATTCTCACTGCCGCTGCTGAACAAACTTGATCTGAACCAGCACAAGCCACAAGCCATCGTTATGGCGCCGACTCGTGAGCTGGCTATTCAGGTTGCAGCTGAGATTAAAGTTCTTGGTCAAAACATCAAGGGCCTGAAAGTTCTGGAAATTTACGGTGGTGCTTCTATCGTTGACCAGATGCGTGCTCTGAAATCAGGCGCTCACATTGTTGTGGGTACTCCTGGTCGTGTTAAAGACCTGATCACTCGTGATCGTCTGCACCTGGACGAAGTACACACTTTCGTTCTGGATGAAGCAGATGAAATGCTGAAGATGGGTTTCGTTGATGACGTAACCTGGATCATGGAACAAGCGCCTGAATCGGCACAGCGTGTTCTGTTCTCAGCAACTATGCCTCCAATCGTTAAGGAAATCGTTGATCGTTTCCTGCGTGATCCAGCGCGTATCGACGTAGCCGGTGAAAACCGTACTGTTGCTAAAGTTGAGCAGCAGTTCTGGGTTGTAAAAGGCGTAGAAAAAGATGAAGCAATGATGCGTCTGCTGGAAACAGAAGACACTGACGCGTCAATCGTGTTTGTACGTACTCGTCAGGATACCGAGCGTCTGGCTGACTGGCTGTCTGCGCGTGGCTTTAAGGCTGCGGCACTGCACGGTGATATTCCTCAGTCACTGCGTGAGCGTACTGTTGAGCACATCAAACGCGGTGTGATTGATATCCTGGTTGCAACTGACGTTGTTGCTCGTGGTCTTGACGTGCCACGTATCACGCACGTATTCAACTACGACATCCCGTTCGATGTAGAATCGTACATCCACCGTATCGGTCGTACAGGCCGTGCCGGTCGTAACGGTAAAGCGATCCTGCTGGTTCGTACCAACCAGATTCGTATGCTGCGCACTATCGAACGCGTGACTAAATCACGCATGGAAGAAATCCAACTTCCTCTTCGTGATGCTGTTGCTGAAGCCCGTCTGAGCCGTCTGGGCCAGGAGCTGGAAGCTCAGAAAGAAGAAGCAAGCCTGGAGTCTTTCGTTGAGCTGGTAGAAAAGCTGCAAGAAAGCATCGAAGTTGACGCGGCAACACTGGCTGCAATGCTGCTGAAGCGTCAGCAGGGTAACCGTCCTCTGTTCTACAAAGGTCCGGACCCAATGATCGCTGCAGTTGAGCGCGACAAGCAGCGTCGTGACCGTCGTCGTGATGACCGTGGCGAGCGCGGTGAACGTGGCGAACGCGGTGAGCGTCGTGAGCGTCGTACTTACAACACTGCTGACTGGGATACTTACCAGCTGCAAGTGGGCCGTGAGCAAGGCGTACAGGTTAAAGATATCGTTGGCGCAATCGCAAACGAGCTGGGCCTGAACAAAGACAGCATCGGTGCAATCAAACTGGCTCCTGAGCACACTTACGTTCAGCTGCCTAAGAAACTGCCAAACGAAGTTGCAGCTCAGCTTAAGAAGCTGCGCATCCGCCAGAACGACGTGAAAGCGGTTGTGGTAGAAGACGATGTACTGCGTGAGCACCGTCGTGGTGGCCGCGAAGGCAACCGTGGTGAAGGCCGTGAAGGCAACCGTGGTGGTTACCGTGGTAATGCCAATAATGGCAGCCGTGAAGGTTTCCGCCCACGTCGTGACGGTGAGCGTCGTTTCGACCGTAACCGTGGCGGCGATAACCGTGGCAGCTTCCGTGGTGAACGTAACCACGGTAGTACGGGTGCGCCACAGCGTCGTAGCAAGCCTCGCTTCGAAGACTAATCGTCTAGCGTAAAGCACTAAATCGTAATCCAGCCCTTAGGGGCTGGATTTTTTTTGCCTGTAAAACGCCCCTGCCAGTTGAATATAGCAATATTTACATTTGAGTTGATAATGGTTATCAGTTAGATTGTTTGGTCGCCACATTGAGACAGATTTCGTTGTCCCATGTAGCACAACCTCTATACTTTTTTCAGTTGTTTCTGAACTGTACAGAACCCTTGGAAGGACGGTGTGCTGATGCAGCACGTAAACGGCCTGACAATTTCGCCGTTAGGGCGGGTTCAATAGCATTCTTAAATGGTAGGACTTCCATATGAATACAGAAGTATCAACTTGGCTGGCACGCGATCCCGATCCGGTTACAAGAGAAGAATTACAACGGCTTATTGATACGAATGACCGTGATGCGCTGGAAGATCGCTTTTCATCTCGACTGGCGTTCGGTACTGCCGGATTGCGTGGGATTGTTGGCGCAGGACCCAATCGCATGAACCGCCTGGTGATTCAGGAAACGGCACTGGGACTTGGGAAGTACCTGCTGGCCACTTTTAGTGACGCAGCCTCACGAGGCGTGGTGATTGGTTATGACGGTCGTCCTGACTCCTCACAGTTTGCCCGTGATGCAGCCGCTATGCTGGCCTCACTGGGGATTAAGGTCTACCTGACTGAGAAAGTGGCCCCTACACCGCTAGTGGCATTTGGTGTCCGTCATCTTGGAACGGCTGCCGGTATTGTTGTGACTGCCAGCCATAATCCGCCAGCGTACAATGGATTTAAAGTGTATTGGGACAATGGCGCGCAGATCATTCCTCCACATGATTCAGGGATAGCAGCACAGATTGATATTGCAGCATCTGAACCACTACCGGTGATGAGTGTGGAAGATGCTGAGCATCAAGGGCTGTTGACCTGGCTGAACGGTGACTTTTACACTGAGTACCGTAAAACGCTCAATAACAGTGCGATTTTGTCCAATCATCAGCAGCCGGAGGCGGTTAGTCTGGCGTATACCGCGATGCATGGTGTTGGAGCTGACATGGCAGAGCAGTTGCTGGCTGATGCTGGTTTTAAAAATGTGTACAGCGTTAAAGCCCAACGCGAGCCGGACGGAACTTTCCCGACGGTGAATTTCCCCAATCCAGAAGAAGCCGGTGCGATGGATATGGTGATCGCTGAAGCCAAAGCCCATGATGCAATGCTGGCTTGTGCCAACGATCCTGATGCTGATCGCTTTGCGGTGGCAGTCAGGACGGAAGATGGCGAGTACAAAATGCTGACCGGTGATCAGGTCGGTGTGTTGTTGGGACATTACCTGCTTACCCATGCTGCACCGGAGCAAAATCTGGTTGGTACCACTATTGTTTCTTCCAGCTTGTTGAAGAAAGTTGCTGAGGCCGCTGGGGCGAAGTATTACCAGACATTAACCGGCTTTAAATGGCTGACCAACATTGCCATGCAGAAGCAAACCGGGGACAACCAGTTCTTGTTTGCGTATGAAGAAGCGCTGGGTTACACCGTGGGGCAGACCGTGTGGGACAAAGACGGCTTGTCAGCCTTGGTGGCCTTTGCACAGTTGACCTCAGAATTACAGGCTCAGGGTAAAACGATCTGGAACCGGTTGGAAGATATTTACCGTGAACACGGTTTTTACCTTAATGCGCAGCGGAGTATTGCCCTGGATCCGAGCTCGCCACCGGTTGGTGACAGTCTACGTACCACACCACCAGAAGCCATTGCTGGTCGCGCTGTGGTCTGCATTGACGATTTGAAAACATCGCAGCGCCAGTATGCTGATGGTAAGGTGGAAGCCATCGACCTGCCTGCGAGTGATGTGCTGATTTACTGGCTGGATGACGATTCCCGTGTGGTTGTGCGCCCGTCCGGTACGGAGCCGAAACTTAAGTGTTACTACGAGGTGGTAGAGCCAATTGGCCATGAAGATTGTCTCAAACATGTTCAGCAGCGGGCGGCTGAAGCGATGGACGATCTGATCACCAAACACCAGGCATCTTTACCGAAATAGTTTACCGAAATAGCGAGATGGAACACTGGTATCTGCGAAAGCTTCAAAGATCGCGATAGGTTTTAGCGGAGAACAAATAGCCGGGCATAATCGCCCGGCTAATTTTTATAATGACTTTTGTTTTAACGCGTTGCTGCGGTGACTGGCTGCCTTTGTCCGATAAACAACTCATTGTATAAGCAACCTGTTCTAAACCAGCTTGTTCAATGAACACTCAGCTTAAAAGTTATTGGCTGCGTTTTTCGTTAAGTTCTGCGTAGGTATGTAGCAGCTCGGTCAGCACTTTAATCCAGCCAAACGCGTCAGAGGGTGCATTTGGAAGAATTTTTTCTACCTGATCACAATGTTGTTCCAGTGTCACTGCCTCTTCCAGATTGAAAGAGATCGCGTAAAAATGCCACAGCAGCAAACGCGTCATGCGCTCGGTATTTTGAGACGCATTGTCAGACTCACTAAACGCACCTTTCACTTCGCCCAGCGCAATGGCTGTCATACGTAACATCGCATCAAATTGCGCCGAAATAAGTCGCTCCTGACTGTCGACTTCTTCTTGGTCAAACGTAAACAATTCCTGCATGACATCTTCCGGCACCATGCGGCTCACCACTCTGTGGCTGAATTCTTCCAGTTCATGACGCGGCATGGTCATCAGGCATTCGAGTTTATAATCACGTTCCATAATTTTCGGCTTGATCGTTCAGTTAAAAATAGAATTCCCGCGTTAACATCATCACTATTTCGCGTAAAAACGCGGTGTGTGAATGATTCGGTGGGGGCAAGTATTCTGCGGGATTTTATCGCGGATTACCAGCCGGGTTGCAACCTTGCGCTGTGCTCTCGTCATCTGCAAAAATCAAGTGTTTAGCCGCTTTTCATGTAGGCTTTGACATTTTTCTGACACCGCAAAATGATGCTTGCGCTAATGTCTGCGCGTTATTTCTACCAGAAACAGACTATGACAAAGCAACAGACACCTGACGATTCTAAGCAATCACCTGAAAACACCCCTTCTTCACGCATGGTTCCGCCTAAAAAGAAGAAGGAAAAAAAGCGTAGCTGGCTGGCTTACACCGCAATTGCAGCGGTTATTGCCACATCTGCTGGCCTGATGAAAATGGGCTACCAGCTTAACGATGAGGTGACCGCCAAATTTGAAGGGGAGCTCTGGCAGCTGCCTTCTGTGGTTTATGCCCGAGAGCTGACACTTCAGCCGGGCGCATTGATCCGTTACGAAGATCTGGTCAATGAGTTGAAGGTACTGAAATACCGGAAAGTGGACAAACCGTCTCAACCGGGTGAGTACACCACCAGTCGATTAAAGGTCGAGTTCATTCGCCGCCCGTTTGAGTTCCGTGATGGGGAGCAGGATGCCCGCCATGTACAGGTGACCTTTGATTATTCCAGTGTAAAGAAAATTATCGATGTCCCCAGCAAGCGAGAAATGGGGATCTTGTCGGTTGAACCGAAATTGCTTGGCATGCTGGAAGCGAAAACCGAAGAGCAGCGCATTTATAAGCCAAAAGATGAAATGCCGCAGCCTCTTATTGATGCGCTGATTGCCACCGAAGACCGCGACTTTTATGAGCACGAAGGGGTGTCTCCGACTGCGATTATGCGCGCATTTGTTGCAAACCTGAAAGCCGGCCGTACTGTTCAGGGAGGCAGTACCCTGACCCAGCAACTGGCGAAAAACATGTTTCTTACCAGTGAACGCAGCTTGTGGCGGAAATTCCGTGAAGCCTATATGGCTCTGATCCTGGATTACCGATTCACCAAAGATCAGATTCTCGATGCTTACCTGAATCAGGTATACCTGGCGCAGAGCGGTCGTGAGGCGGTGCATGGCTTTGAGTTGGGCTCTCGGTTCTATTTCGGGTTACCACTGTCTGAGCTGCGGGTTGATCAGCAGGCATTACTGGTGGGTCTGGTCAAAGGACCGTCTTACTACAATCCGTGGCGCTATCCTGAACGTGCAAAAACACGCCGTAACTTGGTGTTGAAGCTGATGGCAGATAATGGCGTTCTGGAAGAAAACGAGTACAAGAAGGCTTTAGATAAACCGTTGGATTTGCAACCGAAAGGTAAGATTGCTAACCGACAGCCTGCGTACTTTGGCCAGTTGGAACGTGAACTGCAAGCGAAAGTCGACGGTTACCAGCCGGGGAAAGGGTTGCGTCTGTTTACTACGCTGGACCCCCGCTCACAAGAGCTGGCTGAGCGATCCGTCAATTCGGTTATTCCACAATTGGAAGCACGAGCTGGCAATGAGCTGGAAACCGCGGTGGTTGTGGCGGATCGCCTGACAGGTGAAATCCGCGCGATGGTGGGAGGCTCTCGTACCGGTTTTGACGGGTTTAACCGTGCGATTGATGCCAAACGTCAGATTGGTTCGGTGGTGAAACCTGCGGTGTATTTGTCAGCACTGGAGCTGCCAAAGCGTTTCTCACTGGCGACCAGTTTGCAGGATCGACCACTGACGCTGAAAGGACAGAAAGGTGAAAACTGGACACCACGAAATTATGACCGTCAGTATCGAGGAGAAGTGCCATTGTATCTGGCACTGGCTAAATCTTACAACATCCCGACAGTCAACCTGGGGATGGCGGTTGGCTTGGATCATGTCATTGATACCATGACCAAGCTGGGAATCGATGAAGGTGAAATCCCGAAATTACCTTCAATGCTACTGGGAGCATTTACGCTGACGCCACTGGAAGTTACTCAGATGTACCAGACCATCGCCAGTGGTGGTCGTCGCAGTAAGCTGACGGCACTGAATGCGGTGGTGGATAAAGAAGGCAATATGCTTTATCAGCATTTGCCGACATCCAAAGAAGTGGTATCTGAGGAAGCGGCGTGGCTGACACTGTACGGTATGCAACGTGTGGTGACAGAAGGTACAGCGCGTTATCTGAATTCTGTATTGCCGTCTTCCCGTCTGGCTGGTAAAACCGGTACCTCAGATAAGGGCCGTGACAGCTGGTATGTGGGGGTCGACGGTCGTGAAGTGGTGACGATCTGGATGGGGCGCGATGACAACAAGGCGGTGAAGCTAACAGGTTCTGCCGGGCCACTGCGTCTTTATGCTGACTATATCCAGCACCGTGATCCTGAACCGTTGGTACTGAAACGTCCGTCAAAAATTGTTGATTTTGATTATTACACAGACCGTCAGGGCGTACTGGCACAAAGCTGTATCGGCCAAACGCATCTGCCTGCCTGGGATCCGGAAGGAACGTTAAAGCAGGGCTGTATCCATCAGGGCTTGGGTGATGATATTTCGGAAGGGATTCGCAAAGGCTCCGGCCAGGTTGAAGGCTTCCTGAAGCGTCTGTTTACCTGGTAACCCTGAGAAACTGATTCTCTGGTTTATCCTCACTGGCTTTACTGCTATAGGGGATCATGCCGATAAGGGGATCGGTGCCGGGCATTGTCGAAATGGCTTCAGGCCGCTACAATGCCCGGCTCTTTCATCCGGTAGCAGAGACTTCTTCCATGCGTTTACTCCAATCAAGTGTCCATCCCGAGCTGACTAATTTGGACGGCACGCTTTTCCATCGTAAAGCGGCACGTGGCATCATCCTGAAAGGCGAAGAGATCCTGATGGTGTATACCGCACGTTATCACGATTACACGTTGCCGGGTGGTGGACTGGATGATGGAGAAGACGCTGTTGAAGGGCTGATTCGTGAGCTGCAGGAAGAAACCGGTGCCAGAAATATTCGCGACATTCGTGAATTTGGTCTGTATGAAGAATATCGCCCTTGGTATAAACCGGATTTCGATATCATGCACATGGAATCATACTGCTATGTGTGTACGATTGATGATGAGCTAGGTGAGACCCGTTTGGAAGACTATGAAGTCATTAATGGGATGAAACCAGTGTGGATCAATATCTTTGATGCTATCGCTCATAATGAGCACACCATGGCGAACAGTGAGAAGAAAGGCATGTCGATTGAGCGCGAAACGTTCCTGCTCAAGCGCATTGTCGAAGAGTTGTTGCCTGAGGCGTCTGAAACGGTGCTTCAGGCTGCGAGCTGAGCATACAGAAGCCAGCGTAGTATGTTAATGCTTTGCAGCGAAAACATCTGCGCCTCCCAAAGACTTATATCTGTGAAAGGCTGCCAATGGGCAGCCTTTCATTTATGTACTTGAACCTGTTTTACGTTGTTTTACGTAATGTGGCATCTTGTCTGATGCTGAACTTTATCTCAGCAGGCTGGATGCCGTTCTCATACACCAACGGTTTTATCAAATTCACTCTTGGTGACTTCATCAAAACGGGCATTAGGGGTCAAAGCTTTCATGCGGTTAATGCAATCCAGTCGTATTTTGGTGTATTGATACTGTGTTTTACAGATCAGCCATTCCGATTTGTCCGGCTGAATGTCGGTATCTATACACCTTCCTTCTACAGTAGAACCATCCCGTAATTCCAGCTGCACATCGTAATGATACAGGCAGGCTAGCTCAAAATGGTCATACAGGGCGCAATCAATGGGCTGGTAGCGGTCACTCATGGTTCCCTCATCTGGTAGTGGACACGTTTCAAACACAGGTAATTTACACGCAAAACTAAACACCTGTTAGTTAACCGTAGACAACATCATTGTGTCACAAAACCGTCATGAGCGACTTTTGAGACTCAATATCGAAAAACTGTCTGTAGTTTGAGACACCACCGTGACTAATTGATTCCTCTTATCCCTGAGATTGTGTGTTTGAATAGGCACTTCACGGCACTTTTCACAGACGTCGTAATTATGCTGTGAAGCTGCACTTTCGAAGATTTGTGATTACGGGTATAAGGTTGGCCGCCGCTCATTAGGTTAGAGAGGTAAATTGGTAGATAGTTACATAGGTGGATAGTTAGATAGGTAGATAGTTAAATAGGTTGATAATAAGTAGATAGGGACGACGGATCCGACAGCAGTGGGTCGGCGGCCAGAACTGCAGTTTACATGCTGAAAACTAAAACCCGTCGATTAAAACCCCTTTTTAGTCAATCCCGCTGAGTAATATCAGTGTTAGTGCCTGGTGTGAACCTGACGGCTGGTTAGCTAGCCAGCCGGTTAGGGTGCAGGTATTGCTGCCAGGCATCATGATACAGAGCCTGTGAAGTAACCCTAAGTTGGCTGATTTGGGCCAGTTCAAATTCACTCAGGTCGCGAGATTCATGTTGTGCGCGACGCTCAATGTTCTGAATCTGTTCATAGATGTCATGCTCAGGGCCGCTTTTGACGGTAGAAATCGCATCCAGGTGAAGCTGAACTTCAGCAATCATGCCGGTTTCCGGCAATTGAACCAACACTTTCAGGTCGCGGTAACCTGACGGGGCCGGATTTTTAAAACGGTTCTTAACCGCAATCAGGGTCGACTCCTTTCCAACCAGTTCAAATGCCTGTACCAGGCTGGGAATATCACGGGCAACAATGGATGCACGAGCCAGGTCGGTGATCTGGCTGGCATCGCCATTGAGCTCTGTCTCAATTTTACTGAGCGCGCGTTCTTTGGATTTTACATCAGGAATAATTACGTCGTTCCCGGTCATCATCCCCACTTCTTTAATCAGGTTGCTTAGCTCTTCTTGTGCATGCGGAGCGACCTGATACAGCGCATTAAAGTGGCTGTAAGGCTGTCGAATGTCTGATGAACGCCAGCTATTGATGCTATACAGACCACTCAGACTGCGTTGAAACGATTTCTTGCTAGTCTCGGATTGCTTGGATGAGACCTCGTAATCCAGACGGTCAAAGTCATTCAGTGTCGGGGAGGCAATGGCAGAGCCTCGACCCATCACACAGAACAGAATAAATGCGGTACGTAGTACGCCTTTAATATCCATTAAACAACTCCTGTTTCGCCAGATTTCTGGCTGATACGTAAAACGTTAAAATGATGGGTAGCCCCATGCAAAAGCGACGTATCCAGTTGTGTTGCCGAATGATTTTCTTCAGTAATGAGATTATCAACTTTATCTGAACGACACATGAATTTTACGTCAGCGTGAAGTGAAATCGATCACATTGGTGATAAATCATCGATTCTGTGAAGTGATTTGTAACATTCCTTATCATCCCGAAAGGATCTGACGTGTTTAATGATAAAATTTGGGCCTGATAGCGGGAGGTGAGTCAGGAAAAAGCGCCTGTATAAGTGCCTTACACACGGGATATGGCTGCTATGACGCTATCGGAATGGCGTGAGCAGATGAGACGCGACATCTGCTTTTTTAACATCTACAGGCGAGCACAACTGCCAGGGTAAAATATGCAACAAGATCTATTAATCATTTTTGCAGCCGTATGGCTTGGTATGGCGCTGGGCAGCTTTATGCTGTTTCATCGGGGAAAAGACGTTGCGAAAAAACGTAAGCTGTGGCCGGTGTACACGATCGTTAGTAATGTCGTGATTGCTGCGGTGGTTGTTTACATGCAACCGCCATTCACCATGATGCTGGGATTGCTGGCTTTTATGGTGCCTTTGACCTGGCTTACCATTCGTTCAACACGTTTTTGTGATGCCTGCGCACACCCGAGCCGCAGCCCATTTTTTATGAAGCCGCCATCAACGTGCTCGCACTGTAAAAAGCCGCTGCATTAAGCATTCTAAACAACGCCCGGTATTCAGTGATGATCGGGCGTTTTCTTTTGCGGGCGTTTGTTTAAGCTTTATTGCTTATGTTGTTGATGCAATAAAAAGCTCGAAACATCAGGGTTTGGTGGTCAGAGGGCAGTCGTCAAACTTAATCCCGGCCCAGCCATACTTCATAAAATGGCGAATGTTCTGATGATCGCTGCCAGCTGGGTGTTGCAAAACATCGTTACGGTAAAACTCACCAAAGCAGGCGAGTGTTTCAGCTTCTGTCAGTTTGTTCAGTTGAGCGAAGGCAAAGATGCGGCAGGAGCCTTCATTCGTACCGGCTGGATTAGTCAACGTTTCTTTGCCTAAACCGTTTGAGAAGGTCACAGGGGCATATGCGTAGTTGTCGTTGATAACCTGCATGACCTGGCTGAAACTTACTGATTCCGGCTGCTGTTTGAGTTGGGTAAAAAATGCCTCCATGGCAACATTCCTCGTAAAGTTAACGCAGTTTCTGTAGGAAGTTATGGTAAAAAAGGGGGAGTCAAACACTCCCTCTTTATTGGTGTCAGCAATTTTGAGAGCGGGTTGCCCAAAAATTCGCAGGAGCAATAATCGCAACTTAGCGGGATTGTTTCTTTTCCTGCTGACGCAGTTCAAAATCCAGCTCTTCAGGATCGATAACTAATCCATCTTCGTCCACATTCGGAAAGACGACAACAGCCAGTTGATCATCCGCTAAGCCATAAGTCCAGCGGCTATGCCATTTATTCAGCGAAATTGATTCAGCCTTGCAGGACTCCCAGTCTCCGGTTGCCCAGGCTTCTGCAAACTCACGGTTAGGCCAAACCGGTACACAGTCATCATCTTCTGTATTCAGCATGACGCAGCCATGTTCGTCAGTCAGAATCCAAATTTCTCGATTGGCTACCACTTCTTTCAGCAGATACTGGTAGCGTTTCTCTGAATCATAATTTTGGATTGTCGCAATTTGGCTTGGGTCTAGTGGCGTAGACATGCAATTTTCCTGTCACTCATAGTAATAGCGTTATAGCTTAGAGGAAAATTAGACTTTAGTCATTGAAGGATTCCCCGCCAGTGAACTGACGGGGAACAGATGCGCGTTATTTCAGCGTATATGGAATGCGGACAGAAAGTTGGAAGTCAGGGGCGTCAGCGGTTAAACCGGCTGTCACACCGACGTTCAGTGTTGTATCTCGGTTAATGGCGTAGTTGGCACCCATCGAAATAGAGTCCAGTTGCAGCAATTTGGCATCCGCCGGGGTAGAACCATTCACTTCTGATTTGAAGATGGTTTTGTGGCTAAGGCCCAGGCTGAATGAAAATCGGGGATTGACGGCAAAACCCATACCGGCGCTGAAACCAATGGTATCACCTAAGTCAATACTGGTTTTAGTCCGTTCACCGTCTTGTTCAACCGTTACATCATCTTCAATATTCCAGATGTAGCTCAGGTTGGCATAAATAACCGCCGGGTCGATGGGCATAATCATTGTCATGCTCGGCTCTATACTTGGAAATCCAGAGCCCGTAGGCAGTTCTGCAAAACCGAACTGATCGTCAATAGGCACATCATATGGCGATGAACCTGTGGTTGTTTTAAAACGGACACCTGCGATCCAGTAAGGCGCTTCTAGCATATTAATTTGATACTTAAAGGCCGCTTCTATATCGCCAAGATCACTATTATCAAAGGTTCTGAGTTCAGGCGCATCACTGCCTGAGCCATTCACGCTTCGACGAGAAATCGAATCATAACGATATACCCAGGGAATTCTGGCTTCTACTTCCAGTCGGTTGGTGATCCCGTAACGGCCCGTTAAACCGAATGTGAGTGTTGTTCGGTCAGTGTCATTGGCTTCGATAAGGCCAACAATCAAAGACGGCAAAACGGTGTAACCTACGACAGATACGGTATTGGATGAGTTCTGGGTAAAGGAAAGACTGGTATCCAGAACAAAGGATCCTTTAGGGGTCAGAACGCCTGGCTGTTCAAAAATGTCAGCGACCGTTTGAACCCTTTTCGGCTTTTTGTCTGGAGCTGTTTCAGCAGGTTCTTCTGCTGCTACACCTCCGGACACCAAAGCAAGAAGCACGATTAGGCTTTTGTTATTGAAAGTAGTCACGATTTCCTCACTTATTACTAAACGGCTAACCCCTGAAGGTATAAAAGCAGTAGGCTTCTTTTATGAATAAAAAAGTGAAACGAACTGTTAAGAAAATCATAGTCGAGGTGAGAATAAGGTGGTAACTGAGATTCTCAGAATAAGTCTTAGTAATGAGAACAAACCATACTCTTCTATAAAATGAGAAACAGGTTTAATTTTTCTTAAAAATAAAAAGGTGCTCTGACAATTGAAAATATGAGACAAAATTTCAATATGTTTACGATATAAATAGAGGTAATTAAAAAGGAAATTTAATGATTTAATTGATTCGATTTTTATTAAAAATAATACAGAAGCCAAACTTGCCATCGCTATAGTTAAGTTATCTCGCAAACACGTGCGAGTGATTATAAGAAAATAACTCTCAATATATTTGGAGTACTATCATGCGTAAAACACATATCGCACTATTAGTAGCAGTCGTAGCTTCACCTCTTGCGCTAGCAAATACATATTATGACCCTTATAACCCATACGGTGGTTATGACAGCAGTGATAAAACAGTTTCTGACTCATACAACAAGTCTTTAGACGCCAGTCTGTATGTAGACGTAAATAAAGAGTACAACATCGAAAAGACTTACAAGTCTGATGACGATGTTTTGAAAATGTACGACGTGAATAACACGTACAAAAAAACCTGGACTGATAACAGCTCACATGATTACAGCCAGGATTGGAATATCAATTTAGAGTACAACGACGTTCAGGCTGTTTCTCACCTAGATGGTGCAGTCACCTACAGTGAAGTGACTTACGGCGGTGCTTGCTGTGACAGTGGCCATGGTTACGGCAGCTACGGCGGTGGTTACGGTGGTGGCTATGGTTCAGGTTCAACACTGACTGTTAACCACACTAATGATATGTCCGGTGCATTTGGCGGTGCTTCAGGTATCAATATTGCTGGCCAGAATGCGGGTAACAACTCCTTGGTTCAGCAAAGTGCTAGCACCAACGCCATGTTAGCAGGTAATTAATCAAGTATAACTGAGGGCTGCAAGTCAGCCCTCAGGAGGATGTCATGAAATATTTAACGCTGATAGCGGCAATGATAGCGACAACCAGTGCTTTTGCTGCTGATGAGTTGGATATTCTAGCAAATTCCGAACAGCTCTCGTCCGAAATGATGTCTGTTTCAAGGGGAGGGGAGTATGAGCTGAAGTTGGATAATCTTTACGCCAGTTCGGAAATGAATGGTGATGTTGCAGGAAACGCGGCCTATAACAACACAACAGGTGATAACCTGATTGATGCAGGTTCATTAAGTAATTCATCTGGCGTGTTTAATATAGTCCAAAACACAGGTAACAATGTGTTAATTCAGAATGCAACAGTGGTAAACCTGACATTGAAGTAATTGTTAGTCTATCTACGCTAACTGAAAGTTAGTATCCAACAAATAACAATAGAAATATGTTGGTTTCGCAGGGCATAACAAATCTTCTAATATCTTGGTTTTTATCATTATCCTCAAAGATAATTGATTACCATTTGAAACGGATTTATCTGAATAAATATATAATTAATTTGGAGTATGATCATGCGTAATACAAAAATTATGCTATTAGCAGCAATTATTGCGTCACCTCTTGCACTGGCTGACGGCGGATATGGTGGTTACGGCGGTTACGATAATGGCTATGACGATTATGATAACGTCACCATTGATGGTAGCTATAACAAAACTACAAATGTTGACGTTGATCTTTCATACGATAAGACTGTCAATTACAGCAAATACAGTTCATCAGATGATGATTATCTGAAAATGAAAAATGTGGGCAATACTCACGAGTTTGACTACGAAGATAATTCTTACAAGGATGCTTCAAAAGATGTAGATATTGATGTTGAAGTCAACAAATACCTTGCAGAGTCAACACTATATGGTTCTGTTATGGATACGAGTGTTACTTACGGTGGAGCATGCTGTAAAGGCTCATCAACTGATGTCATGGTTGACCATGCGAACAACATGCACATGTCTTACGGTAGTGCATCAGGTATTAACATCGCGGGTCAGAACGTGGGTAACAACTCCCTTGTACAACAAACTTCAAGCACAAACGCAGCGCTTGTTGGCTCAGGTAGTGGTGGTTCCTACTAAAAATATAAAGGGCCGTAAGGCCCTTTTTATTTCGGGTTATCAAATCTGATATTTGTGACTTCTGCAGATTCACTATAGTAACTATAACTTCAGTTTTCAGGTAGGCGGCAAGCGTATGAAAAGATCAACTTTATTGCTTATCGGCCTGTTTACATCAACACATGTATTGGCACTGGACTATTTCCCTAGTCGCGGCGGGTACAACGTTCAAGTAAAGAGTTATCAAGAACAACTTTTTGGTGATGTTTTTAAACAACAATATGACTTTAGCTGTGGTTCAGCTGCCCTGGCATCGCTGTTGAGGTTTCATTATGGTATTGATGCGCAGGAAAATACGATTTTTGATTTCATGTTTAAAAATGGTGATAAGAAAAAAATTGAAAAACAGGGATTTTCAATGTTAGACATGAAAAAATATCTGGATTCTCTTGGGCTTGATGCGAACGGGTATAATATCCCGCTTGAACGGTTTCAAAAAATACGCATTCCAGCAATTACAATTGTGAACTTTGATGGATATATGCACTTTGTTGTTATTAAAGGGATGAATAAAAAGAATGTGATTCTCGGTGATCCATCTCGTGGTACACTTATGATGCCAATAGATGATTTCAAAAACTATTATAAAGGCGCTGTGCTACTTGTGAAGAACCGAGCGAAAATTGGTCGCGAAAGCTTTATTACTGCAGATAATTACAATATTTATACACCTTCACCCTCGTCAGAAGCGGTTGTCAGAGACTCGTTATCGACATTCAGCATTACTCTACCTGGGTCGAATGAATATTAGAGGCTAGTATGAAAAGGTTAACTCGGTTATTTGTCGCTACGGCATTTGGGAGTACTGCGCTGTTAGCGCATGCTTCTATCAGTTATCTATCCGTTGATGAATTGGGCTTAACCTCCTTGAGTGAGAGTGAAATGTCCTCATTAAGAGGGGGATTTGTCTCTATCAGCGACAACATAATCAACATAGGGCTATCAATCAGTACCGCTATTAATGGCGAAACTGTATACTCCACTCACATCGCCGATTTTACGATTAATAATGGTATATTGACCAGCCGGGATGGCAGGGACACCTATGATTACGGTGACCCGGTAAAAATCATTTCTCATGGCTATAATAATATTGTTAAAGGTAAGCCAGGATCTGATGTGATGGGTGTCTTTGTCCAGAACTCAAAAGATAATACCGTTATTAACAACCAGACTGTTTTGGATATTGAAGCTGATATTAAAAGCTTTAATCAACAAACTCTCTTTAAAACCCGGCTGGAAAATTCCATTCTTTACAATGGATATTAAACTAGTCGTATAGTAAAAATTTGTCATATTATCACTTTTTTGTCCATTCTAAAGGTATTGCTAATGCAATACCTTTTTTATTGGCATCTCTTTTGGCGTAAACGATAAAAAGTTCAGTTTTTTTTGTCTTTTTTCATCACTGATAAGTTAATGATAATGTTGATATTAAGTAATTAATTGTTTATTTGTTTTAGGGTTTTAAGCATTTCTTAATTTTGAAACTCTACCAAAAATGAATTTTTTGCCTATATTTTTATTACATTGATAATAAGTATAAATTGATAGAAGGTGACTTCGATGGTGGCTCAAAGTCAAAATAAATCAATGACTGGTCGTTTAGTTGCAATTGGATGTAATTATGAACCTTGGATTGCGCTGCTTGAACAATCAGGTTGGAAAACACATTGTTGTTATGACCTGCGTACTGCAGATTCAATTCTTGAAGAGTACAGTCCATGCATCTGTGTCGTTGATTTAAGCAATAACGACTTTAGTTTGAATAGCATTTCTTTGAGGGCAAATAAAACTAAACAAGTTAAATGGATTGCGATTATTAAAAAAGAGCAGCTGAAAACGGATGCCATCTGCCAATTTATCAATAACTTTTGCGTTGATTATTTCACCGTTCCGGTTCCGGGTAGTCATTTGCTTGACACGGTCGGACACCAGTTAGGAATGCTGGAAATTGAATCGCGTACCTGGGTCGAGATAACCTCACAGCATGATATGGGCCTGTTTGGTGAATCGAAATCTATTAAACAATTACGGGATATGGTTCGTCGTGTTGCAATGACCGAAGTGAATGTATTCCTGACAGGGGAAAACGGTACAGGTAAAGAGTTGATAGCAAAATCGATTCACAACCTGTCCAAGCGTAAAAATACACCATTTACTGTCGTAAACTGTGCCTCTTTAAATCGTGACGATGACAAAATGTCACTGCTGGACGGTTCATATCGTCAGGAAGATGGTACGCGTTTTACCGGCACATTAATGCTCGATAACGTGGAAGAACTGTCAAAAGACTTACAAGAAGATCTGCTCACTTATTTACAAGCGCCGGCCAGCGAAACATTGGATGGAGAAGATGCGGCTGATATACGAATCATTGCCACTTCCAGTGCTGATCTAGAGGCGGCTGTGGCAAGCGGAGAATTCAGTAAAGAGCTGTTCTACCGGTTAAATGTGTTCCATATCAAAGTACCAACCTTGCGTGAACGTGGGTCAGATATTTTCCTTTTAGCAGAAACGTTTTTGACCAAGTTTGCTCGCGAGTACAGCACAATGGCTGCTTCGTTTTCGGAAGATTCCAAACAGCTACTGCTTCGCTACAGCTGGCCGGGTAATGTGCGTGAGTTGATTAATCAGGTCAAACGTGCGGCATTGCTGGCAGAAGGCAGCGAAGTAAGAGCAGAACATTTTGATCTGCCTAGTAAGGCAAACCTGAAGCAAAGTCTGCGAAATATTAAAGATGAAGCTGAAAAAGATGTTCTGGTTGCGGTACTGGAAACACATCGTGGTCAGGTCGCTTCTGCAGCCAAAGACCTGGGGGTTTCAAGAGCAACAATGTATCGCTTGTTGAATAAACACAACATTGTGCCAGATTCCCGTCACTACAATAATGGGTTTATCAGAGACTGAACCGAGGCAATACCCAGATAATCAGAAGCCCCCAAATGGGGGCTTCTTTTTTATTTATCTTTGTTCTGCTCTCTGCTCTGCGTGAAAGCGGCCTTTGTGAAGTTTATGAATTAATGGGCACGAACATGTTGGCTCAGGTAGTTTTCTACACGTCGGCAATAGCTGGCTTTATCCTCATCGGAGATAAAGCTGGCTTCAATCGCATTCAGGGTAAACTGTGCGAGTTGTGAATTGCTAAGTGGATGGGCTTGCGCCACGGCTAAAAAGTTGTCTGTCATGTACCCGCCAAAATAGGCAGGATCATCAGAATTGATGGTGACGCAAAGCCCTTTATCCAGTAAATCCGTAATGTTGTGTTCGGCCATGGTCTTAAACACTTTGAGCTTAATGTTTGAGAGTGGGCAGACAGTCAGTGGCATTCGCGATTCAGCCAGCTGGCTGACCAGGGTTTCGTCTTCGATACAGCGTACGCCATGGTCAACCCGCGAAACGCCAAGCATTTCTATCGCGTCATAAATGTTCTGTGCCGGACCTTCTTCACCAGCGTGGGCCACTGTTTTGAACCCAGCCTGCAATGCGGCTTTAAAGACCCTCGCAAATTTTTCTGGCGGGTTGCCTTGTTCGGATGAATCCAGACCAACACCCACGATTTTGTCTTTAAACGGCAATGCTTCTTCAAGGGTTTTGAACGCCGATGTTTCATCGAGGTGACGCAGGAAGCACATAATGATCTGGCTGCTTATACCAAGCTCTTTCTTCGCCTGATCAAGGGCGCGGCTGATACCGTTAATGACGGTATCAAAAGGAATTCCGCGTTCGGTGTGGGTTTGAGGGTCAAAGAAAATCTCTGTGTGAATCACATTATCCTGCTTACAGCGCAGCATGTAGGCCCAGGTCAGATCGTAAAAGTCCTGTTCGTGAATCAGTACATTGGCGCCCTGATAGTAAATATCCAGGAACGATTGGAGATTGGTGAACTGATAGGCGGCCCGAACGGCTTCAGGACTTTCAAAAGGAATACTGACCTGGTTGCGTGTCGCCAATTCAAACATCAGCTCTGGCTCAAGAGAACCTTCGATATGGAGGTGGAGTTCAACTTTAGGTAATCCGTTGATAAAGTCTTTCATAGTAAGCCCTTATTCTTCTCATAGAGTTAAATCTGCTTCCGGTACATGGCCAGAAGGAGGAGATTAGCGCTAAGGTACTTTTCTGCTGAGTAGTGAAAGAATTACAAAGAGAAAAGCACATTTGCGCTTCACTCTTCGTAATCAGAATTTTACGGATTCTGGTAGAAACCCCCATACCTTATTAATGGGGTTATACGAAGTGTTCTGCCAGCTATGGAGTAAGTCTAGACATCGATCTTACTGAATAGCAAAACAATAACGATATACAGGCGGGCGATGATTGCATAAAGTGGCTGACCTTGCAACGTAGTTTATCAATAGTAGATTGATACGTACGCGGTTGTAGATGCCTGTTAGACCCAGCTTCAGCGTCGCCGTAGGGCTCGCTTAACTTTACTTTTCACGGCTCGCCAGTGAGTGATCGGTTTGCGTGGAGCGCGTTCCAGCACATGCTGATAGTCTTCTGGGGACGGTGTAATTTCTCCGCCGTGAGCAAGAATGATGGCATCCGGTTCAAGTGCCATAATACGCTGTACTGAGGCGCGGTAACGGTTAGGGTAGAATACGGGAAATGGCGGAATGTAGCGCCCCTTCACTTTTACCATCAAGTCGGCCACATAGACTTTTCTTGATGGTTGGTGATAAAGAGACAAGTCACGATCTGTATGGCCCTGAGTTGAAATGGCTTGCCAATCTGGAAAACCGGGAATCTTTTCGCCGTCATCTAGCAGAAAGTCAGGTTTGAGTTTGGCGGAGTACCAGAGAAAACGACGCGGCTTGCCCATACGTTTGGCAACCCAGTCTGCCAGCACCAGATCGGCCCAATGCATCAACTGTCCGTCAAGTCCGCTGTACCATTGGCCGGGAACATTTGCCGAGGCAATTCTGCATCCTGTTAGTGTTCGTAAGCGGTGTGCAGCCCCGGCGTGGTCAGGGTGCATATGCGTGACAATCACCAGGGATAAATCATTGAATGCACGCTGCAGTGTGTGGGTGATGTAGCTTCTGAGAAGTGGGATATCTGCCCGGCTGCAGCCGTCAAGGAGAAGCAGGCCGCGGCGGTATTCCGCCAGATAAATGGTCTGTATGTAGCCTTCAATTCTGTGAAGTTTGATCATTGATGACACGTCCTGCGTCCTTATGTAAACATCCGTTTAAATTTAATTATGCCCATTTTTTATCGTGCGACAAGTTGCCGTGGTGAGAAATGAGTTAATCGCTCAGAAAGGACAAGGAAGACAGCAGAACAGAAATGACGGCTTAATGATATTTGCGGCTCAGTACCTTGGTTGACTATAGCGCGTCGATAAGTCATTTAAATAAATAGAAAATATAAATGTCTACATTGTAAATTGTAGAAATAGGGTAAGCAGAATGGTTACATTAGGGCGAACTAATGTCTGAGGTGTTCCAGGTATCTATGTCGTTTAATATTGTTAAATATTGAATGGTGATTTATATGGCAATAACCTGATTTCGTCCTCTGTTTTTAGCATTATAAAGCGCATCATCAGCACGGTGAAATAGTGCATGAAACTTTGTGTCATCATTTGACAGGTCTGTTACACCAATACTCAGGGTTAAATTGATATGTGATTTTCCGACATTGAATAAGTGCTTGCTGACGGCCTCACATAACCGGTCTGCTAATAAATGTGCCGCATCGAGCGGGGTGCCGGGTAATAAAAATGCAAACTCTTCTCCACCGATCCGACTGATCGTATCTTCATTGCGAATGTTGTTGCTCAGAAAAATACTGAGTGCTTTCAGTACCTCATCACCAGCATGGTGACCAAAGGTATCGTTGATTTTTTTGAAGTGGTCAATGTCAGCGATCAGCAGCGAGAGAGGAACACCATGGCGCTTGGAGAATGAGAAAGCTTTATCGGCCTGATAGAAGAAGCAGCGCCGATTGGCCAGTTTGGTCAAATAGTCTGTATTGGCTTGATTTTCGAGTTTCAGTTTCAGCTTATGCAACGCAGTGATATCGGTTGATACGCCATATAAGCCGATCACTTGTTTGTCTTTGCCGAAGATTGGCGCTTTGACTGTTTTAAAGACGCGAAGCACTTGCTGGGAAATCAGGTAACCGCTTTCTTCAATTTCGACCAATTGCTTCTTGTCAATAACGCGCCTGTCACTGTCTAAAATCCCCTGTAAATGACTGGAGGTAAAAAAGCTTTCATCACTTTTTCCTATAATGTCATCTGGCGTGCAATGAAAAAGATCGCAAATTAATTGGTTAACGTATAAATAGTTTCCATAAACATCTTTAATATACACATACGCGCCCATATGATTTAAGACACTTTCAAATATTGTGTTTACATTATTTATAGTAAGCTCACTATCTTCAATTTTTATCATTTTTTCCATGTGAAAGGATGAAATAGGGGGAATGATAGTAAGATTCTATATCTCAAATTAACGCATGTGGGTTTAAATTATTCTGTCTGGATGAATTTGTGAAACAATTCATATTATGAATGAAAAAATAAGCTGCCAACTTGGCAGCTTATTTAATTATGATTTTGTTATTTCGCTATCAGTGACCGCTATGATCCATCTTCATCGCATCTGACTGATAAGTCGCTTTTTCAACCTTCACTTCAACTTCTACGGTACCGGCATGTTGGAAGTTCAGAGTGAGCGGGAAACTTTCACCCAGTGCCGGGGTTTTCTTCAAATCAAAGAACATGATGTGCAGTCCGCCGGGTTTAAGGTTCTGCTGGCCTTCTGCAGGAATGGTGATTTCTTGTACTTCCCGCATTTTCATCATGCCATTTTCATTCACATGGGCATGCAACTCGGTTTTTCCGGCGATCGGAGAGCTGGCGCTGAGCAGGGTGTCCGCTTCTTTGCCGTGATTATCGATAGTAAAGAAAGCGGCAGCAACCTGTGAGGTCGGTGGGACTTCTTTTGACCACGGGTGATCAATGTTCAGATTTCCCCCTTTGTATTCATGGGCTGACGCGATACCAGAAAACGTAAATTGTGTAGCAAGCAACATTGTGGCGCAGATGAAGGCATTTTTAAGTGTCATAATTTTTCTCCTTAAGGCTGGAAGGTCAATCCAGCGGTAATAATCACATTGAATACTGAGTTGAGTTAACGTGATCCAGTGGTGGAGAATGTTTGGGCGCAAAGCGGTAAAAACGTTTACTAATCGTAAAGGGAGAGGAAACAGGCTTAACACGCCGACGATAACTGACCAGCGCCATGATCAGTAAAAATGCCCCTTCCAGATTGAAGTGGTTGCCAGGATGCAGTTTAAACACCGGACAGTGGCTTTTCAGGAGAGTCTGATGGTCAGCCTTTGTATGTGATTCAGCCTGGCTGGATTCCAGGCTACTGAGTGAAACCCACTTCAGTCCCTGACTGGTGCATATCAACACTTTGTCCCGTGTCTGCCAGTTTCGTGGCACGTTGCTTAGATATGCGTTTTTTTGATGCTCGTTTACTTGGGGTACTGCTTCTTGGTAGCCAGTTTCTTGGTATCCGGGTAGCAGGCCGACATTGAACACCACCAGTGAAGAAAGTAAACCCGATACGATGATCGACACCACCACCAGGTAACAAAGACCAGTGTGCAGGCTTTTGGGTATGGGAAACAATGTATGGTGGTTGACTGACATTTTTTCAGTGTAGGACTTTTTGGGCGTGAATATTAACAGTCACACATATACTTGTAATCAAAGTTGTTACATAGACGTTGGGAAATTGAGATCTGTCTAACGCTTGTCAGGCTGACCTGAATAATTGGGTCAGCCTGCTGTGCCTGTGCCTGTGCCTGTGCCTGTGTATTGTGATCATTAAAAGTATCAGCTGCCTAAACGTAGTCAGATGATTCACAGCGGATGGTATCGACGTTCAGGACGACCGACAGTGCCGTAAGACACTTCAGCATTCAGCTCGTCGGTACTGACCAGAAATTCCAGGTAGCGGCGTGCTGTCGTCCGGCTGGCACCGATTAACTGCCCGACTTCTTCGGCATTAAGGGCATTGTGGCTGCTTTTGAATACCGCTCGAATTTTGTCCAGGGTAATGCTGTCAATGCCTTTGGGCAGGCGAGGGGCACCAGATGTATTTTGCTGGATTGTCGCTGATTGAAGCAGGCCATCCACATCGCTTTGTACCAGAGATTCCATGTCGGAAAGTTTGCTGAGCTGACCACGAAACTTATCGAGTGACGCCTGCAGGCGCTCAAAAACCAATGGTTTGAGAATATAGTCAAAAATGCCGTAACGCATTGCGGTGCGTAAGGTCTCGACTTCTTTGGCTGCGGTAACCAGAATCACGTCAGTGTTGCAACCATCGGCGCGTAACTCCCGGAGCAAGTCCAGCCCCGTCCCCTTCGGGAACTGGTTATCTAACAATAATAACTGAGGTTGAAATACCTCAATCAAATCACGTGCGTCGTTCAGACTGTGGGCGATACCAACCACATGAAAGCCGTCGATTCTTTCGACAAAACGTCGCTGAATTTCTGCGATTTGTTGATCATCTTCAATGATGACCAGGCTTATTGGGGTTGTCATTTGAATTCCTTTCGTTTCTATCAGTTTGCTGGCCCTGAAAAGGGGATTGGACCGGCATTTAAATCTTTACCGCGTAGTAACTCACTCAGTTCTTTCGGTAAATATAAGGTGAAGCGGCTGCCATATGGCGAAATAGGCTCGACGGTGATCATGCCGCCTAAATGATCGGTCAGGCTTTTCACTAAGTCGAGCCCGATACCATGGCCGGGTTGAGACTTGGTAGAAAAGCCCCGGGTAAAGATTCTCTCACGGTCACTTTCCGCGACGCCTGGCCCTTGATCTTCGATTTCAAAAATCAACTCTTTACCATAATCAGAAAGTGACAATGTCACGGATCCGCCCCGACCATAATGTGCCAGTGTGGCTTCCAGCGCGTTATCGATCAGGTTACCCAAAATGCTGACTAACTGCTCTCGCGGCAAGGCATCAGGCAGTGCCGACATCTGACTTTCCTGCTCAATGTGTAGCGTCAGGCCCAGTTCTTTGGCGCGGTTGTATTTACCCAGCAGGCACCCGGCCAACACACTGTCAGAAGTCACGCTCATCAACTGCTGTATAAAAGCCTGATGACTGGATGTTTCCTGACCGATCACCGCCAACGCTTCGTCTTTAGCGTCTATCTGAATGAGCCCAGCAATAGTGTGGAGCTTATTGTTGTATTCGTGTGCCTGACTACGAAGGCTGTCAGCGTATTGCTTGATACGGGTCAGCTTCCGGCTGACCAGATCGACTTCATTTTTCAGTCGGAAACTGGTGACGACACCCGTGGTCTTATCGTCCTGGCGAAGGGGGATGCGGCTGGCAATCAGCAGATGATTGTGCAGCCAGATTTCTTGATCAAACTGTGGCTGACCGCTTCGCAGAACGTGCAGCATGCCGGTATCTGGCAGTACTTCCATAATATGCTTGCCAATATACTGCTCGTTTTCCGGTAGTTCTAACGTGCGAATTGCCGCATGGTTAAAGGTGGTAATCATGCCTTTCTGGTTGATGGCAACAATGCCTTCCCGCACCGCTTCCAGTGTGGCATTCCGCTCTTCAAACATCTGTCCGATCTGTTCCGGCTCTAAATCAAAAATCGCTTTCTTAAAGTGACGGGCAAACCAGATAGCGGTGAACACACTGAAAGCAAAGGCCGCGGCGATGGCCAGCATCATGGACAAGCGATGATTACTGACTAATTGTTCAACGGTATCAAGCAGATAACCAACGGACACAACGCCGATAATTTGAGTGCCTGTGTGATTGAAAATCGGGGCTTTG
Organism: Photobacterium sp. GSS17; assembly: GCF_028621875.1. NCBI lineage: Bacteria > Pseudomonadati > Pseudomonadota > Gammaproteobacteria > Vibrionales > Vibrionaceae > Photobacterium > Photobacterium sp. GSS17. The sequence goes on from NZ_CP117518.1 coordinate 506,731, forward strand.
CCGCGTACCGACCAACCGATACTGCCTAACGCTTTGGATACATAAGGTATTCCTCCAATAAGCGCTGGTGCATTGGTATCACCGTCATCGTCAGACATGGGTTTCCCAATACGCTCCGGAAATGGGTGAGCGAGGCGGATGCCATCCCGGTCTCCAATGACGACAAATTTTGCTTCGGCAGATTTTGCTATCTTGTAGCTTAAAGGTTGCAGTATGTCGGTGTTTCTTGTTTCAACCGCATCGATCAGCGTGGGGGAGGCTGCAATGGCCTGTGCGACTCGCATGGCCTGGTGGCCAATTTGTTCTTCTAATACTGTATCGAGATAGCGTATCGCGAACTGGCCAAGAATACCTGTCTGTGATACCGCAATGACGCCTAAAATCAACACCATACGTGTTTTTAACTGTAGGTGGCGCAGCGATAATAATTGGGTCATGTGGGTGAATCCTTCCACCAGAACGTGCAGGGGGACTACTTTACCGTTTTCTGTTCAGCTTTGCTGTGAACATTATGAACAAAATGATGTTTAACTTCGTTATTCACAATAAATTTACAATCTGTTAATCGGGATGACGCTGGCATAACTTTAGCGGTGGAGGAACACATAACTATTTTAAGAGGACATCTTATGCTTACTCAGTTCATCTCCCGCAAACGTGTTACTGTACTTGCAGCATTTATGGCGTCGGCATTGAGTGTTGGGCACGCTCAGGCCAAAGTTGAAGAGGTTCATTTCCTGGTTCCAGGTGGCGCTGGTGGCGGCTGGGACAGCACAGCCCGTGGCATTGGCGAAGCCCTGTCAAAATCGGAGCTGGTTGATAAAGTTTCCTACGAAAACATGTCCGGTGGTGGTGGTGGTAAAGCGATTGCTTACCTGATCAAGACCGCTGAACAGTCCCAAGACACGCTGATGGTCAACTCCACACCGATCATCATCCGATCTCTGTCTAACGTGTTTCCACAGTCTTTCCGTGATCTGACTCCTGTCGCTGCGACGGTTGGCGACTTCGGCGCGTTTGTCGTGGCAAAAGACTCTCCTTACCACTCGTTCACTGAACTGGCGGAAGCTTACAAGAAAGATCCTCGCTCAGTTTCTGTTGCTGGTGGTTCTGCTCGCGGCAGCATGGATCATCTGGTTGCGGCACTGGCTTTCAAAGCGGCAGGTGGTGAACCACGTAAACTGAAATACCTGGCTTACGATGCTGGTGGTAAAGCCATGGCGGGTTTGCTGTCTGGCGAAACACAAGTGCTTTCTACCGGTCTGAGTGAAGCGCTGAGCCTGGCTGAAGCCGGTGAGATCCGCATTCTTGCGATGACAGGTGATGCGCGTTCTACTGCAGCACCTGATGTCCCGACGCTGAAAGAGCTGGGCTACGACGCTACTTTTGTCAACTGGCGCGGCTTCTTCGGTGCTCCGGGGCTGAGCGATGAGCAGGCCGATGAGTTTGCTGATGTACTGAAGAAAATGTACGAAACCAAAGCTTGGGAAACCGTTCGTGACCGCTACGGCTGGACTGAAATCTACAAGCCTCGCAAAGAGTTTATGGCGTTCCTGGAGCAACAGGAAAAAGAAGTGGGCGGCCTGATGCGCGAGCTGGGTTTCCTTAAGTAATCTTCAACGGCGTACCCGGATGTTCTGTTCTCCGATGAGAGATTTATCCGGGGCGCCATCTGTTGCGGCGCTGGTTCGTTACTACAGGTTGGCATTCCCGCCTTGTGCCTTGTCCGGGCGCTGTTCGAAATCAATCTAACCTGTTCAGTTCACGTGCTGATCATGTTTTCACTAAATACATGTTTCTGCTCAAGTCATGTTTTAGTTAACGACATGTTTTAACCAAAGAATAGAGGGATCACCAATGACGATAACGAAAGATCATATCGGCGGTCTGGTGTTTTTATGTTTTTCCATCGCCTACGGCTACTACGCCAATGAAATCGTGTTGTTTCCCGGTGATGAATTTGAACCCTTCAACGCCAGATCCATGCCAACAGCCCTGGCTTTAATGGGAGCCGTTCTGGCGGTGTGTCAGCTACTGACGGCCAGTAAAAAAGAGAAAGAATGTCTGAAGTTAACCGGTTACGACTTTTCGCTGGTGGCTAAGTTACTGGTTCTGATGGTGCTGTTTGCCGTGTCACTGGAATGGCTGGGCTTTATGGTGGGAACCATTTTCTTCCTGGCTGGTGGCTACTGGCTGCTGGGTGAGCGAAGAATCAAGATTGTCGTGTTGGCGTCTGTACCGTTTGCTGTCGGGTTTTGGTATGTCCTGACGCAACTGTTAGATATTTATCTGGCTCCGGGCCGGGTCTGGACAATGATGTTGGGGAGCTAAACCATGTTTGATGGAATGATGTCAGGGCTGACAACTGCGTTTATGCCCTTCAACTTACTGATGGTTGTCGTCGGGTGTTTTGCCGGTACCTTTATCGGCATGCTGCCGGGACTGGGTCCTATTTCTGCTATTGCGCTAATGATTCCGATTACCTACGGGCTTGATCCTTCTTCGGGTATTATTCTGATGGCCGGGGTGTATTATGGCGCTATTTTCGGGGGATCAACCTCGTCGATCCTGATCAATGCGCCGGGCTGTGCGAGTACTGTGGTGACTGCGTTCGACGGTTATCCGCTGGCACAAAAAAATCAGGCTGGCAAAGCACTGGCACTGGCGGCGTATTCTTCTTTCACCGGTGGTACGGTTGGCGCCATTATTCTGTTGTTTGCCGCACCGGCTCTGGCAAAAGTATCACTGAGCTTTCAGTCGTCAGATTACTTTGCTCTGATGGTACTGGGATTAACGGCGGTAGCGGCTTTTTCCGGGAAGGGGCAGGTGCTGAAAGCCCTGATGATGACGGTTTTTGGCCTGATGATTGCGATGGTCGGCAACGATGTGATGACCGGCATCCCACGCTTTACCTTCGATAATATCAACTTGATTGATGGCATCAGCTTCCTGCTGCTGGCAATGGCAACATTTGCTCTGACAGAAGTCATTATGACGGTACTGCGTGGCGAGCATAAAGAAGAAGAGCCGCAGATGGACATGAATTCCCTCGGCAGTATGAAGCTGAATAAAGAAGAGGTGAAGCATGTTGCGCCGACTATTGCGCGCTCGTCGGTGTTCGGTTTTCTGGTTGGTGTACTGCCGGGTGCTGGTGCAACTATCGCCTCTTTCCTGAGTTACGGCATGGAGCGAAACCTGGCACCAAAAGCGGAGAAAGCGAAATTCGGGAAAGGCGCGCTTCGCGGGCTGGCAGCACCGGAGTCAGCGAACAATGCGGCTTCTACTGGTTCGTTTGTCCCTTTGCTGACACTGGGTATTCCTGGGTCAGGTACCACTGCTATTATGCTGGGAGCGCTGATTGCTTACGGGATTCAACCGGGCCCGCGTCTGTTTGTCGATAATCCGGATGTATTCTGGTCGGTGATCATCTCGATGTACTTCGGCAATCTGGTACTGCTGATTCTGAATCTTCCGTTGATCCCTTACATTTCTAGATTGTTGGTGATCCCGCGTCCGATTCTTATCCCGTTGATCCTGTTCTTCTCAATCACAGGGGTATATCTGGTTAGCTTCAATGCGTTTGATATTCATATGATGGTTATCATTACCGTGATTGCGACATTCCTGAAGTTACTGAATTTCCCGATGGCACCGATGCTGCTTGGCTTTATTCTGGGGGATATTCTGGAGAAGAACCTGAGTCGATCACTGACCTTGAGTGACGGTAGCTACTCTTTCCTCTGGGAGCGCCCACTGACACTGTCGATCATGATCATCGCGGCGCTGGCACTGCTGATGCCGTTGGTAACTGCGGTGCTGGAGAAGCGCAAGCAAAAGTCTGCTCAGGCGACCTTAACGGAACTGAACGATGGCGAAGCCAGGCTCAAAGCGGGTGAATAAGCTGTTGTTCAGACAAGCCCTTAAGAAGGTATACACATTTAAAATCCCGGTGACTTGCCGGGATTTTTTATTGTCGCTACACTCCGTTGATTTATTGGGATGGAGCCTTGCTAAAAGGCTTTTTCCTTACCGACTCAGTCCTTGTTAACGCTTTCGGGAGAGTGTCCAGTGACCCATGACAAAGCCAGCCAAATGGTGATTTTTGATACCTTATTGCAGGCCGGAAGTTTTACCGCTGCCGCCAAACAGCTGGGTGTCTCGACCTCTCATGTCAGCAAGCAGTTGGGCGCGCTCGAAGAAGCGTTGAACGTAAAGCTGCTGCAGAGGACGACCCGGACATTTACTCTCACCAATGCGGGGCAGGAGTTTGCCATTTATGCCCGCCAGGTTGTAGAAGCCGTTAATAATGCCACGGACTCTATGGCGTTCGAGCGTGATGACGTGGCCGGGGTGCTGCGTCTAGGGTTATCCCAGTCTTTCGGCACCATGCACATCATTCCCGCCATTGAAATTCTGCAGCAAAAATATCCGGAACTGCAGGTTGAGCTGAGCTTGTTTGACCATCAGGCTGATATGCTGGCTGATGGGTTGGATCTTTGGATCACCAACTATGAAAATATTCCGCAGGGCTATGTTGCACAGCGACTGGCTGATACTCGCTTTGTTGTTGCTGCATCACCAAAGTATCTGCTGAAGCGAGAAGTGCCATACCACCCGTCAGAGTTGGTCAACCACAATTGCCTGACTTATCAGAGCCGACAGCGAAACTACAGTTGCTGGGAGTTTGCAAAAGACGGTGAGGCTACCACGGTGAATGTTTCCGGCAATTATCGGGTGGATCTGGCAGAAGCCGTACGAGATGCCGCCGTGGCTGGGTGGGGGGTAGCTTATCTGGCCACATACTTGCTGCGCGATGAGTTTCGGGACGGTAAGTTGATTCAGTTGTTACCTGACTGGCAGGCAGCGCAACGTATGCCATTTTACGCGGTTTATCCGAGCCGTAAGCATTTGCCGCGCAAGATCACGGCGGCGATTGACTTCTTCAAACATCACATCGGCGAACAGCCTTACTGGGATAAAGCGCTGATGCCTTGGGTTAAGCTTTGAGGCCGTGATCCAACCAGATACGAAAATAGCAAAGTGAATGACAAGGATGGGCATCCTACGATTAAGAGCTATTTCTAGGCTCGGCTTTTAGTACGAGACTTTTCAGCATATTCGTATCAGTACAAAACAGGCAGTGGTTAGAGTAAATACAGGTCAGTGTGGTTTTTTTCAGCAGCTCCCTGAAAAGATTGTTCGCGCTGACAGAAATATTTTTTCCATATGGAAAAAATTTCCTTTGGAACTCCAATATTTTCAATACTATCAATTTGTTGAAGACTCTCGACAGGTGAGGTAAGAAACTCAGTAACAAACCGGCAGCAAAAGGATCTTGAAGGCAAACCTTTGCGCTATAGAATGCGCCGCTTCTTCATTGAACGTAAGGTTTTACTATGTCTTCCCTCTTCGGTATTGCTGCGATTCTGCTGTTTGCATACCTGCTATCGACAGATCGCCGGAATATTCCGCTGAAAACGGTCAGTCTGGCTTTCACCCTTCAGGTGTTGTTTGCCTTACTGGTGCTTTACGTACCCGCCGGTAAGGAAGCACTCAGCCAGGTTACTTCTGCGGTCTCCAGCGTAATCGATTATGGTCAGCAAGGGATTTCATTTCTGTTTGGTGGTCTGGCTACAGGCAGTGTCGGGTTCGTTTTTGCCGTTAATGTTCTTGGTATCATCATCTTTTTCTCCGCTTTGATCTCTGCCCTGTACCATATCGGTCTGATGCCAAAAGTCATTAATGTGATTGGCGGCGGGCTGCAACGTTTTCTGGGTACCGGACGTGCCGAATCGCTGTCGGCCACCGCGAATATTTTTGTCGGTATGGTAGAAGCGCCGCTGGTGATCAAACCGTATTTGCAAAAAATGAGTGATTCTCAGTTTTTTGCTGTCATGACCTGCGGTCTGGCCTCTGTAGCCGGCGGCACGTTGGTGGGGTATGCCTCTCTGGGTGTTGAACTGAATTTCCTGATCGCTGCCGCGTTTATGTCAGCACCGGCAGGTTTGCTAATGGCAAAAATGATGGTTCCGCCATCCGCTGAACAGAGCGGGGATGACGAAGTAACCTCGGTTGAGATTCCACGCGCCACCAACGTGGTGGAAGCGCTGGCGGATGGCGCAATTGCAGGCCTTCGTTTAGCGGTGACCGTTGGTGCGACCCTGCTCGCATTCATCAGTGTTATTGCCCTGCTGAATGGGTTACTGGGAGCGGCCGGTGATCTGTTCGGTCTGTCTCTGAGTTTTGAAAAGTTGCTGGGCTACGTATTCGCGCCGGTCGCTTTTTTACTGGGTGTTCCCTGGAATGAAGCCAGCATTGCCGGCTCACTGATTGGCAATAAGATTGTGGTCAATGAGTTCGTGGCATTTATTCAGATGATGGAAGTGAAAGATCAGCTGAGTGAGCACTCTCAGGCAATTGTGACTTTCGCGCTGTGTGGTTTTGCCAATATTGGTACGATGGCCATTTTGATTGGCGGCCTTGGCAGTATGGTTCCTGAACGTCGCTCATACATTTCTAAAATGGGCTTCCGTGCAATTGCGGCAGGCGTACTGGCTAACCTGATGAGTGCTGCGGTGGCCGGAGCCATTTTGTCTTTCTGATTTACACCGCTCCAACCCGTTAATACGTTAAACCAGAAAGGGCCTTCGGGCCCTTTTTTGTGCCTCTCGAACGGGTGTTGAGCCGATAGGCGTTCGCAAAGCCTGCTGGATTAAATGATTACGTTATGTACTTAGATGAAGTAGCTAATCAGATGTAGTAGCTATTCTGATGGAGTAGCCGTTCAGATGGGGACAGGGAGCCAGGGCTTACGTCTGCCACACTGTAAATCGTGTCAGCTTACCGTTCAGCAGTATGTCTCAAACCAGAGGCTCCAACAGTGAAAATATAATCTGTGTTGCATATTTCCTTTTAAGTAAACTTAAAAATTTACTTAATCGATGGGTTTTGGTAGCGTGAGTATTAAGAAGAGCTGCAACAGCGTTGTGGAACGAACCGTGTGCTCCCAATGGGTACCGGTTATCTGATACCACCTTGCGTTAATGAGGTTGAATCGGGGCCTGTGGCTCAATCAAGACAGAGATTAATGCGGAACGATGAAAAGGATATCTGGATGAAAGTTATTGCTTTTGCTGCAACAAACAGCACGACATCTATCAACAAACAACTGGTTAGCTATGCGGTATCGCTCCTCGGTAATGTTGAGGTGGAGCTGCTGGATCTGAATGACTATGAAATGCCGCTATACAGCGAAGATCGGGAAAAAGCGACGGGTCACCCAGAACTGGCCAAGCAGTTTTTGAACAAACTGAATGATGCCGACGCCATTATCATTTCATTTGCTGAACATAACGGATCTTACTCTGTGGCTTATAAGAACGTTTTTGACTGGTGTTCTCGTATTCAGCATAAGGTGTATCAAGGCAAACCTATGGTACTGCTGGCAACGTCACCGGGAGCGGGTGGTGCACAGAGTGTACTGGCGGCGGCAAATGGCTCAATGCCATATTTTGGGGCTGAGGTGAAAGCGTCCTTGTCAGTACCGAATTTTTTTGACAATTTCGACACCGAAAACCAGCGCATGATCAATCCTGAATGGGATGACCGACTACATTCTGCAATGCAACAACTGTTAGCCTAATGCAATTCCTGTCACGCTGTTGTGAACGATGATCACGACATAACCGTTCCAGGTGTTGGATGCTGAACTTTAGCGGCTGCTTTGATTCACCCCCTCAGTTTCATCTGTTGACGGCGGTGATGAATAGCAGCCGTTGGTATAAAGAGCAGCAATCCATAGTCTCGAATTACGACAAGAGGAACGGGAAAATATAAGAACTATTTTATATGTCATATTTTCTCTTTGTTATTTTTAAAAGTTAAATAATTACAACTACCGTTGATTCAGTCACACTCATTACAATAAATATATTTATCAGAATGCGAATTGCTTCTTATTTGACAGTTTATTTCAAAAGGTTTCAAAATATTTTAAATTATTTACTTTTATTTATCTGTCTGAATATTAAGGATTTTAAACCAGTTTCTTCATACCAAATGACTAACTCAAACATCATTGTGGCCAAATATTGCTCAGTTGTGTGTTGAGACTTTTAGTCAACCTTATATAATTCCGCCGTAAACAACACTGTTTTATACGATAGAGTTTTAAACACTATTCCCCATTTTTATTCCAGCTTGTCAAAGCGGAAGGTCGTTCTTTGCCTGCGATTTGGAATCCATTATGAAATTATTGAAATTACACTTGCTGCCTGTTTTAGTACTCGGCCTGACCGCCTGTGGGGGAGGGAGCGGAGATGACACACCTTCGCAACCTACAGTGGACAGCGGATCACGTGCTCCGCATGGATATAAGATGACGCTGAATATTGATCAGAATGATCTACAGGCGCTGCAGAACGTGAAATATGCCTCCAATGGTGGTGCGGGGATCTCTACGCCGGATAATTTCAAAAAATAGGTAATATGATGAAAAAATTGATTATTGGCTCGGCAGTATTGGCTGTCTGCACGCAAGCCAATGCGGCTCCATCAGTTCAAGGTTATTACCAGGCGAAAGAGCTGATTACGTATACCACGGAAAAAATTCAGCAGAACAAAGCGGAATTTTTCATGCTCGACTTTGCATTGACGAAACCGGCTCAGTCACAACCGCTGTGGATTACCTCCAATGATGCGTTGGGATATTTCCAGGCTAACAATACTGATGTAAACGAGGATGAGTTTACGCGGATTTTGACTAAAGTCAGTCCGAATGGTCTTCAGGATCAGTCTGTCTGTCGGGTCGATAGTCAGGGTACTCAGGTTGCTTATTTTGCTAATGGTCGTGATAACTGCTCCGAACATTATGAGCAGCAGCCAATGGCTATGAGTAAAAAAGGCAACAAAGTGTCTTTTATGCGTCGTTGGGATTTCGACAATAATCAGCCGCATTTTGATATTCAAAGTTACGATTACACTGATCAGTCTGAAACATTGACCCTGGACTATCTGCTGCAATTTGAAGGGCGCTGGATTGGTACAGTTGTGCGTATAAACAAAAGCGAAACAACTCTTAGTTCAGGGGAAAAGACACCCACATACGATGTGGCTAGTTATGGGTATTCCGGCCCGCGATCAGGAATACTCTCAGGTGGCGAAAGCTTACTTTACAGTGAAACGCCGTACTATCTCTCAGACAGTGAAGAAGATACTGCGCAAGGTTCGTCGGCAAAACATTTAGTTAACACCCGTTTCTATACCGTCAGCCTTGTGGATGCGGACTATCGTGGGCGCAATCTGGTTACCACAAGTCCGACTTACCAGATCAACCGGGATTTCGTAAAAGCATATACTCTGGAAAATGGAAAAACGGCGTATTTTGTGTCTGATCCGCAAACGTTCCGAATAGATCAATCGCTGACAGGCCCTTACGACAGCGGGGTATATATGGATGAAACCCCGTATGATCCTGAACGAGGCACAGATGCTGCCAGTAGCGGCGAATGGGTAAGCCATGCGTTCAATAACACGCACCATCTTGTTAGTTTCAGCCCGACATACTGCATGATAGAAGATATCGCCAAGGATCGCCCGGTGACCGCATATCTCACCCAAGACGGAACAGGTTCATGGCTACCGTCAATGTATGATTGTAAGCAGCATGAAAACGGGACGGTGCCGAAAGTGTATACCCATTTCATCAACAGCAACGGCGATGAGTTTCCGGTGACGGCATATAAACAGAGTGCCAAAGATATTTTGTATGTGCGTAATCAGCATCCACAGGGAGAAGAGGAGCTGTTGACACCTAATGAGGTAACTCAACTGGTAAATTCATCCCGTTATCAGGAACTGAAAGCTGAGTTGAGTCAGCGATTCCGTTGGTCGGAGCCATACAGTATTCTGTATTAAGACGCGTGCGGAGATTAAGTCAGAAACAAAAAAGGTCGCCGAGGCGACCTTTTTTGTACGTCTGTTTTACGGACTCGGCATGCCGGATTGCTTGGCACCTAATGATTGTCGAACTTGTACATCCGGAAAGTGCCTCCGTAATGGCTCAGGCGGCTGTTTCATCACTATATAAGTCAGCAAATCCGATACCATTGATGGCGCATTGTTCATCAATGTCAGAGAGATCACCACTCACACCAACTGCCCCCAGTACCGTTTTACTGGCATCTCGAATCAGCAGACCGCCGGGTACCGGCACCATATTGCCGTGAGCCAGAACGTTTACGGCAGAAATAAACGCGGGACGAGTGTCTGCATCTTGCGCCAGCTTACGTGATGAGCAACCCAGCGCCAGCGCTCCCCAGGCTTTTGCGATGGCAATGTCCGGGCGCATCATGCTGGCCCCATCCTGCCGTTGCAGAGTGATCAATTTTCCTCCGCTGTCGAGCACCGCGACGGTAAGTGGCGCGCAGTTGCACTGTTTACCGGCCTGAAATGTGCCATCAATAATGGCTAACGCTTGTTGTAGACTTAAACTTCCCATGTTAACTCCTGATTTTTGTTAACTTAGGCTGCTCCTTTCAGCAGCGCATAACTTGGTAGAGTCAGGAAGTTGGCAAATTCGTCAGCTGTAGACAGTTTATAAAAAAGGTCAGCGGTTTCTTCAAACCGTCCGGCAGCATAACGAGGCTCACCAACTTCCTGTTTTATGGTATCCAGCTCTTGGTAGAGCCAGGTGTGAAAAAGTTCTGCGGTAAAACGCTGGCCATCGTCCAGCGTTACGCCGTGATGGATCCATTGCCAGATATTGGCGCGGGAAATTTCTGCTGTCGCAGCATCCTCCATCAGGCCGTAAATTGGCACGCAGCCCATGCCCTGAATCCAGGCTTCGATGTAGTAAAGGGCGATGCGAATATTTTTTCTGACCCCAGCTTCATCTCGGGAACCCTGGCAAGGCTGGAGCAGTAGCTCGGCAGAAATCGGGCTTTCCGGACTCTGGAAGTTGAGCTGATTCTTCTGTCCGTTCAGGTGTGCGTCGAAAACGGACATGGCCAGATCGACTAACGCCGGATGTGCGACCCACGTACCATCGTGGCCATTACGGGCTTCACGCTCTTTATCGTCGATGACTTTGGCGGTGACTTTTTCCATCTCAGCAGGATCTTTAGCCGGAATGAAAGCAGACATTCCGCCCATCGCCAGTGCGCCTCGTTCATGGCAGGTACGCACAAGTAACTGGCTATAGGCTTTGAGGAATGGCTGATCCATGCCAACGCCGTGGCGATCCGGTAGGATCCGGTCGGTATGATTTTTCAGGGTCTTGATGTAACTGAAAATGTAGTCCCAGCGGCCACAGTTCATGGCGACGATGTGATCCTTCATCGCATACAGCATTTCTTCCATCTGGAAAACGGCCGGTAGGGTTTCAATCAGCACTGTGGCACGAATTGTGCCCCGTTCTACGCTGAAGTGATCTTCAGTGAAGCGGAATACATCATCCCACCATTGGGCCTCTTCCATGCATTCCAGCTTCGGAATGTAGTAGTAAACGCCCAGGCCTTTTTCGGCACGAACTAGGTAGTTGTGGAAAAAGTACAGGGCAAAATCCATCAGACAGCCGGGAATTGGCTGGCCATTAAAGGTAATGGATTGCTCAGGCAGGTGCAGGCCACGCGGACGAGCAATCAGCAGCGCAGGGTTGGCATTCAGCGAATAGTGTTTATCTTTCTGATTGTCATAGTAGCTGATGGTACCCAAATTGGCATCGCGCAGATTGATCTGTCCCTCAACCATGTTCTGCCAGGTCGGGGAAGATGCATCTTCAAAGCAGCACATGAAAACTTTGGCGCCGGAATTCAGGGCATTGATAACCATTTTTCGGTCAACCGGACCGGTGATCTCTACCCGGCGGTCTTTTAATGCGTCGGGAAGGGCTGCGACTTTCCAGCTTTTATCTTCACGAATTGCTTTTGTGTCTTCACGAAAATCCGGTAATTCACCGGCATCAAATCGTTTTTGTTTACGTTCGCGCTCAGTCAGTAACTGATTGCGTCGTTCGCCAAACTCACTCACCAGCAAGCATAAAAAATTCAGCGCCTCTGAAGAGAGGATTTGTTGGTATCGACTGTCGGCGGTACATCCTCGTACTTCCAAGCAGGCACTCAAGGCTCTGTCCGTATTTTCTGTAAGCATGTTTTTATCGTCTCCTTTAAACAATATCTTACGATTTTGTGTACAAAAAATAAGATACGTAAATACTTATATTGGAATTTATGTAAACAATCAAAGGTTATTTTAACAATCTTGTTTCATTTTAAAAAGGGCAAAAAATATTTTTATCAACGAGATGTAAAATTAATCGCTGCAAAGACAGGGGCTTACCGCTGTTGGGGTGAAAAAGAAATGGCGTTGTTGTTAAGAAAATGTTTTTTCGAGGGTTGCGAAATTCTGTATATCATCCATAGTACACAAAATGATTGAAAATTGTATACAATGAAATGGAGGTCTGAATGGCAAAGATGAAAGCAATCGAAGCCGCGGTTGAAGTACTGAAACGTGAAGGGGTAGATATCGCCTTTGGTGTTCCCGGTGCGGCAATTAACCCTATGTATGCGGCAATGAAAAAATTGGGGGGCATTGATCATGTTCTGGCCCGTCACGTAGAAGGGGCATCCCACATGGCGGAAGGGTATACCCGTACGTCAGCAGGCAACATCGGTGTATGTATAGGTACGTCAGGTCCGGCGGGGACAGACATGATCACCGGTCTGTATTCGGCCACGGCAGATTCTATTCCGATTTTGTGTATTACCGGCCAGGCACCACGTGCCCGACTGCACAAAGAAGATTTTCAGGCCGTGGACATTGAGTCTATCGCTCAGCCTGTCACTAAGTGGGCGACCACAGTACTGGAACCGGCTCAGGTACCGCGAGCTTTCCAGAAAGCATTCCACCTGATGCGTTCAGGCCGTCCTGGCCCGGTGCTGATTGACCTGCCGATTGATGTGCAGTTGGCGGAAATTGAGTTTGATATTGACAGTTACGAACCACTAGAAGCCTATAAGCCGCAGGCTACCCGTGCGCAGGTTGAGAAAGCCCTGACGATGTTGAGTGCTGCGGATAAACCAGTGATTGTCGCCGGTGGCGGGATCATCAACGCGGACGCATCTGATCTTTTGCAGCAATTTGCTGAAATTACAGGTGTTCCTGTTATTCCGACCCTGATGGGTTGGGGCTCGATTCCGGACGATCACGAGTTAATGGTCGGTATGGTGGGCCTGCAAACGGCACACCGTTACGGTAACGAAACACTGCTCAATGCTGATTTTGTCATGGGCATTGGCAACCGATGGGCAAACCGTCATACCGGCTCTTTGGATGTGTACACCGAAGGCCGCAAGTTTGTTCACATTGATATTGAACCCACTCAGATTGGTCGGGTGTTCTGTCCGGATCTGGGGATTGTTTCTGATGCGAAGGCCGCACTTGAATTGCTGGTGGACGTTGCTCGCGAATGGCGTGCTGCCGGGAAACTGGCTGACCGCAGTCAGTGGGTTGGGGAATGTCAGGCGCGTAAATCCACGATGCTGCGCAAAACCCATTTTACTGATACCCCGATTAAACCAATGCGCGTCTATGAGGAGATGAACAAAGTCTTTGGCCGTGATACCTGCTACGTCAGCACAATCGGTCTGTCGCAAATTGCCGCAGCCCAATTCCTGCATGTGTACAAACCGCGCCATTGGATTAACTGTGGTCAGGCTGGCCCGCTGGGCTGGACAACACCTGCAGCCTTGGGAGTGAAAGCAGCGGATCCGAGCCGTGATGTGGTGGCTATCTCCGGTGACTATGACTTCCAGTTCATGATTGAAGAACTGGCGGTAGGGGCGCAGTTCAATCTGCCGTACATCCATGTGCTGGTGAATAACTCCTACCTGGGGCTGATTCGTCAGGCTCAACGTCAGTTCGACATCGATTACTGTGTTCAGCTGGCCTTTGAGAACCAGAACGCACCAGAACTTAATGGCTATGGGGTCGATCACGTCACGGTGGTGGAAGGTCTGGGCTGTAAAGCCATTCGTGTCACCGATCCCGATCAGTTGCCGACGGCGTTTGCTGAAGCCCGTGAGCTGATGAACAAGCACCAAGTGCCGGTTGTGGTGGAAGTCATTCTGGAGCGTGTGACCAATATCGCGATGGGTGTTGAGATTAACGCCATCAATGAGTTTGAAGCGCTGGCTGATAGCATTGCAGATGCTCCAACTGCGCTGGCTCATCAGGCCGGGACGTCTGACCCATCTTGAGCAGCCTGAATATGAGTTGGATTGCAAGTTTAGAAAGTTAGAAAGGTAAGTGGCTGCGGACTCTTTGTTTGGGCAGCCGCTGCCAGGAACGGTTGTCTTAACGTTGACTGGCCAACTCAGGAAATAGCGTTCCCACGCTGACAATACCGTACTTTGCTGGTCACGATAACCGGCAAAGTACCGGACTTGCTTACACGCAGTGGCTCAGTGGTAGAGCCACAGAAATGGATACACATTTTAAGGACAGAACCATGCCAAAATTTGCTGCAAACTTATCCATGCTGTTTACCGAATATGCTTTTCTGGATCGTTTTGAAGCCGCCGCAAAAGCCGGGTTTGACGGGGTTGAATACCTGTTTCCTTACGATTTCCCGGCGGAAGAAATTAAAGCTCGACTGTCAGAATACCACTTGCAACAAGTGCTTTTTAATCTGCCTGCAGGTGACTGGGATGCCGGCGAGCGCGGGATAGCGGTTGACCCGTCTCGGGTACAAGCATTTCGCGATGGTGTACCAAAAGCGATCGCGTATGCCAAAGCGCTGGGCTGCACTCAGGTCAACTGTCTGGCCGGTATTGTGCCACAAGGTGTCAGTGCACAGGAGGCACATCGTACTTTTGTCGACAACCTGCGTTTTGCTTCTCAGGCGCTGGAAGCCGAAGGTATTCGTCTGGTGATTGAAGCCATTAATACCCGTGATATTCCGGGGTTTTTCCTGAACACAACTGAGCAGGGGAAAGCCGTGATTGCAGAGGTGGGCAGCACTAATCTTTCACTACAGTACGACATATATCACATGCAGATCATGGAAGGGGATCTGGCAACCACCCTGACTGATAACTTGGTGCAGATTGGACACGTACAGCTGGCAGATAACCCTGGTCGCCATGAACCGGGTACCGGTGAAATCAACTACCCGTTCGTGCTGAGCCACTTGGACTCGCTGGGGTATGAAGGGTGGGTCGGCTGCGAATACAAACCGAAAACGACCACGCTGGAAGGACTCAACTGGCTGAATCAGTACCGCTAGTCTGGCAATACAGCCACAGTACATCATCGGATTTCAGTGAGTTCGGAATACATTCAAGATTAAGGAGAATTAGGGATGAAAATCGCATTTATCGGTACCGGTATCATGGGTAAACCTATGGCGGAAAATCTGCAAAAAGCCGGTCATACACTGGTACTGTCGGATCACTACAGTAAGCCACCACAGGATCTGGTCGACGCGGGTGCACTGGTTTGCCGGACACCGAGCGAAGCCGCCAAGATTGCCGACGTGGTCGTTCTGATGGTGCCAAACACACCACAGGTGGAAGCGGTGCTGTTTGGTGAAAACGGCATTGAGCAGGGTATTCAGGCCAGTGGTGATGCGACCAGCAAGCTGGTCATCGACATGAGTTCGATTTCCCCAATTGCCACCAAAGAATTTGCTGCTCGCATCAAAGAAAGCGGGGCCCAGTATCTGGATGCGCCGGTATCCGGTGGCGAAGTGGGCGCGATTAACGGTACGCTGAGTATCATGGTCGGCGGTGCTCAAGCGGCGTTTGACAAAGCAGCACCTCTGTTTGACATCATGGGCCAGAACATCACGCTGGTGGGGGATAACGGCGCCGGTCAAACGTGTAAAGTCGCGAACCAGATTATTGTCGCACTGAATATTGAAGCGGTTTCGGAAGCACTGGTGTTTGCCTCTAAGGCAGGAGCGGATCCGGCTCGAGTGCGTGAAGCTCTGCTGGGTGGGTTTGCCAGTTCGAAAATTCTGGAAGTGCATGGTGATCGTATGGTTAAAGGCACCTTTAACCCAGGGTTCAAAATCGCACTGCACCAGAAAGACTTGCGCCTGGCACTGAGCGGAGCTGAAGCATTGGGTGTGTCTTTGCCGAATACAGAGACCGCACAAGTCTTGTTCGACGAGTGTGTGGCACTGGGTGGTGAAAACTGGGACCACTCAGCATTGATTAAGGCTATTGAAAAGCGTGCGGGTCATTCGATTCGCGGCTGATAGCCTGACTATGCTAAAAGGCAGTTAAGCAGGGGCATGCTAAGCTGCCTATCTCGGTGATATCAGAATTCTTACTAAACCGCGCGCTTTTGTCTCCTTTATCGCGCGTTCCCGCTGTCCTGAACGGTACGGGGTCAGGTGTCGGTGAAAACTGGCAGGACTCTGGCATGCAGGCCTGCCGCTGACTGGCAGCGGGATCTTTTCCTCACTCTCTCACGTTTTATCTGTCGACAAGGAGTTGCAGATGGATATCGATGCAAAACAGTTTTTGCGCACACTTTATGACAGTGCAGTAAAGCAGGCTTTGCCGAAAGGCAATATGGCTGCGTATCTGCCGGATACACTTTTTACGCAAGTTGGTAACAAACGCGGGCGAACCGTGGTGATTGGTGCCGGTAAAGCGGCGGCTTCTATGGCACAGGAGTTGGAACTGATCTGGCGGCAGAAGGTGCCAGCAAATCTGTCGTCTGAGGCGTCATCAAAAGCAGTGTCAAAGTTTTCAGCCGCTGCAAAGCAGAGCCATGATTCAGAGACCGTGGTCGAGTCAACGGGTGGCAAGCTGGAAGGGCTGGTTGTGACACGATATGGGCACACAGCTGCGTGTGGCATGATTGAAGTCATTGAAGCCTCACACCCGGTGCCGGATGCCATGGGGATGGCAGTCGGTGAGCGTGTGCTTGAGCTGGTGTCTGGTCTGAACGAAGAAGATACCCTGATCTGCCTGATTTCAGGTGGCGGCTCTGCCTTGTTGAGTTTACCGGCTCCGGGCATTACGCTGGCCGAAAAGCAGGCGATCAACAAATCGTTACTTCGTTCCGGTGCGGCGATTGATGAAATGAACTGTGTGCGTAAGCACTTGTCTGCCCTGAAAGGCGGTCGGGTGGCGAAGCTGGCGTATCCTGCTCAGGTGATCACGCTGGCGATTTCGGATGTTCCGGGTGATGACCTGAGCGTGATCGCTTCAGGCCCGACAGTGCCCGACAATACCACTCGCTTTGATGCACTGGCCATTCTGGAACGTTACAAGATCGACATTCCGGCTTCAGCGTTTCAGTGGCTTAATCAACCGGAGTCTGAAACGGTGAAACCGAATGACCCGTGTTGGTCACGGTGTCAGAACCATCTGATTGCGACCCCACAGCTGGCGCTGGAAGCGGCGGCGGCAGATGCTGAAGGCATGGGGATTCCGGCTTATATTCTCAGTGACAGTATGGAAGGTGAAGCCCGGGATGTCGCCAAAGTGCATGCTGCGTTAGCGCGTCAGATTGTCTCACACCAGCAACCCTTTCAGACACCGTGTGTGCTGATCTCTGGCGGCGAGACTACTGTGACCGTAAAAGGTGAAGGGCGAGGGGGACGCAACTGTGAATTTTTGCTCAGCTTACTTAACGAGTTAAAAGGGTTACATCGGGTTTATGCCATTGCCGCCGATACTGACGGTATCGATGGCGTTGAAGATAACGCTGGTGCGTGGGTAACCCCCGAAACTTGGGCGAGGGCACAGGCGCTGGAATTGAACCCGGACAGTTACCTCGACAATAACAACAGCTACGCGTTTTTCGAAAAGACGCAGAGCCTTATCTTTACCGGGCCTACGTTAACCAATGTGAACGATTTCCGTGCCATTCTGATTGTGTAACCCGTCCTTGTTGGTGAGGGAGCCACGCCAGTTAAGGGGCTATGCCAGAGTAACCTCATCCTCAGTCACTGAGTTTACGCCTGTCAAACTGGCCTGGCCCCTTCCTTCTGCCAAGTGTTTATGTCGGTGTGTTTGTCACGCAGACATCATTGATTAAAGACAGAGGCAAAGTTGACCTGAGCACCATTTTTACTTCCCTCTCGTTGGTGTTTATCGTTGATTTCTTTAGACTAAATGAATCAAGTTTCAGCCAGGACATGGCAATGACCCGGATCAGGCAAAAAAATCAGGCGCTCATCATTCAGGTCGCTAGTGAGCAGTTTGCAACACACGGTTACTCAGCGACCAAAATGGTGGATATCGCCAGGGCAGCGGATATCCCGAAAGCCAATGTTTTCTATTATTTCAGTTCGAAAGATAAGCTGTATTTTGCCGTGCTGGAAACCGTGACAAAACCTTTGCTGGCAGCGTCGCGCCCCATTGAAGAGCTGGATGACCCGGTTGAAGCTCTGACCCGTTACATTCAGACGAAGCTGATGATTTCCCGTGATCATCCCCATGCATCCCGCGTGTTTGCCAGCGAGGTGATGTCAGGCGGTCAGGCATTGCCGGATGATATTCGTGAAGAGCTGTTTCTGCAGTCTCAGATGATCATCGGAAAGTTCACCAGTTGGAGCGAACAGGGGCTGATGGATAAAGTGTCTGCTCATCACCTGATGTTTATGATCTGGTCAGCCACTCAGACATATGCTGATTTCAGCTGGCAGATTTGTAATGTGATGAACAAAAATGCACTCACTCACGACGATTACGATGACGCAGCGCAGTTTCTGACCCAATTAGTCATCAAAGGCTGCGGAGTGAAAAGCCACACTCAGGTATGAGTGCGGCTCAGTCATGCCGAGCCACAAAGAGTCTGGCTGCAAAAAATCTGGCAATACAGGAATTCAGCCATCTCTCAAGCTGAATTTTAAGTCCAGTCCGTTCTTCAGCGTTTAAAGCGACATTTGAAAACGTGACAATGGTTTCCGTGCTATCTGCGGTTTAACGTACCATGGAATACTGGTTAAAACGATAAACCGAGTGCCCTCAATGCTTGTTCACACTGCGCCGCGTTCTCAAATTGAATGGCTGTGATACCGACTGATTCTGCTCCTCTGACATTATGTGGCATATCGTCGATAAAAACGGTCTCCGACGCTGACAAGGCGTGCTGATCTAACAAGGAATGGTAGATTTCAGGCTGAGGTTTTAACAGTCCCAGCTCGGCTGAGACTGTGGCTCCGTCAAAATGTTCCCAGAAGGAATAAGTTGACTGGAGATATTCCACAATCTCGGTCACGTTATCTGTGAGCGCGTAAATACCATAGCCTGCCGCTTTAACTCGCTGGAGTAAGTCTACGGAGCCAAAAAGCAGTATCTGGGTTTGTTTTACGTAGTAAAAGAAGCGTTCACATTCTAATTCAGATAAACCAATCGTTTGTTGGTATTGCTGTTTGGCTTCAGCTTCAGTCAGCAGACCTTTATTCAGGTCTAGCCACGTATCGCTTCTGAAAATCGTGCTACCTAATTGTTCGGGAGATTCTACGTCACCAAAAGTGAGTCGCACAATCTCTTGCGGTGCCCAGCGGACAATGACATTGCCTACATCAAAGACCACGTTCTTAATGCTACTACGTTCCATTTTTACTCCTGTCTCTTAGCCTGCTTGAAAATAAGTTACCGTATTTAATGGGCCTGCATCAGATAGGTATGTCTTGATGCCGCTTTTAGGATGTATCTGGCAAATAGTATGTATCAGCCAAAGAGGGACTTGGAAGGTATGCCGTGGCATCAAAGTCATACATTGATGGTATATGCGACCAGTCTCACTAATTTCGACTTACTTTCCGATAAAGCGATAAAGCGATAAAGCGATAAACAGAATGGTTTTTTCTCTTGCTGCATCGGCGCGGTAAATTCAGGATTGGTCTCTCAGGAAAAGCAACGCTATCGTACTTTCAGCGACAATAAAAAAACCGCCCTGCAGGTTGAAGCTGTCAGGGCGGAAAGGACAAAGTCTTTATCGTGACATGGTCTTTTAATTAGACATGCTCTTTTATTGTGTTAGTAAACGCTATTGGTGAGTGCTGTTCGCCTCGGGACGGTTTTCCAATGGGCGATATACAGCAGTCATATTTGCGATTAAGAACCTTTATCGGCGAATGGTCTGTTGCGCTTTTTGCGCTAGGCGTTTGGCCGCTGCACGGTGTCGGTGCAGCAACAACTCCATGTCGACACCTCGCACAGTACCGTCCAGCACGCGCCATTCTCCTGCAACCATGACTCTGTCAGCGTGCTGCGCTCCACACAGAATCAAAGCGGCCAGCGGATCGTGGCTGCCAGAAAACCGGATGTCATCTAACAAGAACATGGCCAGGTCGGCCTGTTTGCCGACGGCAATTTCCCCGATATCGGTACGTCCCATTGCCCGCGCGGAACCGGATGTCGCCCAGCGCAGGGCATCAAAGTGGGTCACATTCGCCGAGCCGTATTGAAGACGCTGCAGATACATGGCCATTCTGACTTCTGCAATCAGGTTGGAACCGTCATTCGAGGCGGAACCATCAACGCCGAGGCCAACTTTGACGCCAGCGGCTTCCAGTTCACGATTTTTGCAGATGCCGGAGGCCAGCATCATGTTGGAGGTCGGGCAGTGACAGATTCCCACTCCGGCCTCACCCAAACGGCGGATTTCCTGTTTGTTGAAATGAATCCCGTGGGCCAGCCAGGTGCGATCGTTCAGCCAGCCCACTTCTTCTAAATAGTCCACCGGACGCAGGCCGAAGCGTTCAATACAGAAATCCTCTTCATCCAGTGTTTCGCACAGATGGGTGTGCAGCATGACCTGATACTCTTTACCCAGGTAGGCGGTTTCTTTCATCAGGTCAGTCGTAACAGAAAACGGAGAGCAAGGAGCCAGCGCAATTTGGGTCATTGCACCGTCATGGTTCTGGTGGTACTCGCGGATAAGACGGGTACTGTCATCAATAATTGCCTGCTCAGTCTGAATCGTGTGTCTTGGCGGCAGGCCGCCATCGTCTTCACCGAGACTCATCGAGCCACGAGTGAAAATAGCCCGCACCCCCAAATTTTTTGCCGCCTCAACTTGCAGGTCAATGGCATGCTCCAGCCCTGTGGGCAACAGATAATGGTGATCGGATGCGGTGGTACAGCCCGACATCATCAGTTCCACTAAGGCCAGTTCAGTAGCCACTTGCATCATTTCTTCATCAAGGTTTGCCCACACCGGGTACAGGCTTTGCAACCAGTGAAACAGCTCCTTGTTGAGAGCATCCGGGTAGGCCCGGGTCAGGGTCTGATAAAAGTGATGGTGGGCATTGACCAGTCCCGGAGTGATCACATGCTGGGAGGCATCAACCGTGTAATCGACGGGGATGGAAGGGGACTGGTTGAGGGCGAGCAGTTCAACAATTTTATCGCCTTTTACCACGATACCGCCACGGGCATCGTCAGTGTTGCCGGTGTAAACGGCGAGTGGATGTTTAATCCAGATGGTTTCCATTCATGCTATTCCTTAGCCATCTCTGCCTTTGCAGGGGAGAGGGTCTTGATGTGTTGATAGTGGTTGAAAATAGGGTTTTTGTGTTGTGTTTCAGGTGTTAAAAGTGCCGGTCACGTGCATATTATTTGTGACCGGCGGGTAGTCAGCCGCATCTGCCATCTGTGGGTGTTCATCACCGAAATCGCAGAGCGGCTGTCAGATTTAGTCTTGCTGGATGTTCAGTTGCTGAGGCTGCGGAGCCCGCGCTGATTTATTATTATCTTGTACCGGTACCGCTTCTTTTGTTGCTCCCGCTTCTTTTGCCAAACCAGGCGCAGGGTGTTCACTGTCATGCTCAGCCAGTTCAAGTTCAACCTGGGTCTGGCTCTCGACCAGCGCTTCGCGTTCCTCTTTACGAGAAGCTCTTGGCAGCAGCTGGTTCAGAATGACTGTCACGATAGTGCCCGTTGTAATTCCGGAGTGCAGGAAGTTCGACAGGTCATGCGGCAGGTGCTGCAGCAGGCGTGGCTCAAATGTCACTGCCAGGCCCGATGCCAGACCAACACAAATTACCAGCGCGTTACGTTTGGTATCTGCCGCTTTAATCAGCATGCGGATACCGGCGTAGGCAATCATGCCGAACATGATGAAGCCAACACCACCCAGCACCGGTTTCGGGATGGTCACGGCAATAGCTGCCAGTTTCGGGAACAGGCCGCCCAGAATCAGTAATCCGCCGGTCGCTGCAACCACGTAGCGACTGGCAACACCGGTGATACCTACGATACCGACATTTTGGCTGAATGATGCCAAAGGCATTGCGGTTAGCAGAGATGCCAGAGTGCTGCCCAGACCGTCGCCCAGCAGACCACGTTTCAGGTCATTACCGTCTATGCGGGTCTGGCAGTTGTTGGCCAGTGCCATGAAGTCCCCGGTGGCTTCTGCGATCACCACAATGTAGACAAGGCTCATGCTGATGATGGCTCCGGTTGAGAAAGTCAGGCCATATTTCAGTGGTTCAGGGCCACCGACCCAGGGAGTTGCCGCGATCTGCTCCAGATCCACCATGTCCAGTGACAGTGCAACCAAATAGCCACCCGCCAGACCAATCACAATGGCTGAAGCTGCCACTGCACCTTTGCAGTACACCGATACGATAACCACAATACCCAGTGAGATCGCGGCCAGGAAGAGTTTCGGCAGAGTGGCAAATTCCTGACTGACGGCAGGTGCATCACCGACCCAGTTCATGGCCACGGGCAGGATAGTTAGACCAATTAAGGTCACTACCACTCCGCTGACAACGGTGGGAAACAGCTTGCGGACTTTGTCCATGTAGAAACTGGCAAAAATCACGAAGAAGGATCCAACCAGTGCTGCCCCCATAATGCTGCCGACACCGCCGTCTTTACCAATACTGATGGCGACGCCCAGAAAACCGAAACTGGAGCCCATCACAACCGGTAATCGGATGCCTACCGGGCCGAAGCCGATACACTGGGCAATGGTCACGATGCCGGAAGCCAGTAAGGCGGCATTGATGAGTGAAACAATTTCTCCATTGGGCAGGCCAATGGAAGAGCCGACAATTAAGGGGACTGCAACGATCCCACCTATTGAGGCCAGCATATGTTGCAGAGCGAGTAAAAACGTTAATCCATAAGGTGGTCGTTCGTTTAAGGTATACAGTAGTTTCATTGACTGTTCCTCTCAGAGCCGTTTCCGTCCGGGCTCATTGTGGTTTGTAGTTTAACGACCGCTACATCCGGGGCAGGGCCATCCTTGTCTCCAACGCTGAAAAAACTCTGCTGACCGGACCAGCGTTGGCTGAAAACAAGGTGCACGAAACCGATAGAGCTGACAGGCGTTGTCCTCTATGACGGGTTATCAGTGCTCGGTGCGTGCACCTTGTGTGTGACTGTATTGCGTACTGCGTTTTATGTGCTGAGCGGCGAAATATGGACTGCCGTCTCAGGGGTGCCGCGGCTAGCCGATGTAGACCAGTTTGGCGATAAAGAGTGCTGTCAGAACGTACATTGAGACAGAAACATCCTTGTTGTGTCCGGTTGAAACTTTCAGTACGGTATAGGTGATAAAGCCCAGTGCGATTCCGTTGGCAATGGAAAATGTCAGTGGCATCATTAACGCGGTAATTGCTGCCGGGGCAGAATCAGTGAACGACTTCCAATTCACATGCTGCATACTGCCCATCATGACAAACGCCACATAGATCAGGGCTCCGGAAGTTGCATAGGCCGGAATCATGCCTGCAACGGGAGAAAGAAAGATTGCGGCAACAAACAGGGCGCCTACTACCAGAGCCGACAGGCCTGTACGTGCACCTGCCGCCACACCGGCCGCACTTTCTACATAGCTGGTGACCGGAGGGCAACCCACACAGGCACCGGCGACACTGGCAACACTGTCGGCTTTGAGCGCTTTGCTCAGTCCTTCAATTTTGCCTGTTTCGTGGTTGATCAGGTGAGCTCGCTCAGCCACCCCCATCAGGGTACCTGCGGTATCGAACATATTGACAAACAGGAATGCCAGAATCACGCTGATCATCGAGAGCTGAAATGCGCCACTGATGTCCATAGCAAGGAAGGTCGGTGCGAGACTCGGCGGTGCGGCAAAGAAGCCGTTATAGGTGACCAGCCCCAGCATCATGCCGATGAGTGTGACACTTAGAATGCCGATCAGGACGGCACCGAACACCTTACGCTCGCTCAGTACTGCGATAATCAGAAAGCCGATGGCTGCCAGCAGCGCCTCGGGGCGGGTAAAGTCGCCCAATGAGACCAGCGTCGCCGGGTTATCGACAACGATCCCTGCTGTTTTCAGACCAATCAGGCCCAGAAACAGACCCACACCGGCAGTCATGGAAAACCGCAGGCTGGGGGGAATACTGTCGATAATCCACTCCCTTACCTTATAAAAACTCATGCCGACGAATAATAGGCCGGACAGGAAAACCGCCCCCAAAGCGACCTCCCAGCTATAACCCATTTCGTTGACAACGGTAAAAGAGAAAAAGGCATTCAGTCCCATGCCCGGAGCGAGGCCAACCGGCCAGTTCGCAAACAGGCCCATCAGCAGGCAGCCCAGCGCCGCACCAATACAGGTTGCGACAAAAACGGCACCTTTATCCATCCCGGAGACGGCCATGATGTTCGGATTGACGAAAATTATGTACGCCATGGTGGCAAAAGTGGTTATGCCGCCAATCATTTCATTCTTAACACTGGTGCCGTGCGCTTTTAATCGGAAAAAGCGCTCCAGGATCCCTTCCGATCCCGATTCATTGAGTACTTCCGTTTTGCTTTCACTCATTTTCAGCAAACCTTTACTATGTTCGTTTCAGCAAATTGAATACAACCAAACTTCAATTCTCCATCTGCTGTTTTATTGTTGTGTTTGCAATGGCTGTGTTTGCAACAATTGCGTGTATTTAACGTGTAATAGTTTTTATGGATGGAAGGCCATGCCGTCGGGATGTTGTTCCTCAAACGGCGGGTTGTGAGCCACTGGCCTCTTGCTGTATCTGCTATGGATGAACAGCGGTTGCTTCAGATTTAGCTGCCCCGATAGGTTGAGAAGCTGTATGGCGAAACCAGCAGCGGCACGTGATAGTGCGCCTGCTCATCATTCAGACCAAAACGAATCACGACATCATCCAGGAAAGGGACGTTGTCAAGCGTGACCCCTTTTTGGGTGAAATAGTCAGCAACATGAAACACCAACTGATATTTACCGGCTTTAAATGCTGCGCCTTCCAGTATCGGACCGTCTGTCCGGCCGTCGGCATTGGTCGTGACGGTTTTTACCTTTTCACACTGTTCGCCATTCAGACGAAACAGTTCTACCTTAATTTCCGCGCCTGGAAAGCCACTCATTGTATCCAAAACATGTGTTGTCAGTTTGCCCATAAGCTGTAAACGCTGTGCGTTCTCCTTGTGTTTTCCTTTCCTATTTGTGTACAAGTGCCGTTGGCTCTTGCCTTGATTTGGATCTTATATGTACACAATGTACTTGGTTAGTAAAGCACACTGTTACTAAAATGTTAATTATGAATTTGCAGAATTTCCAAGACCGTGAGCCATTTAAAACTTGTGGCAATTTGCACTGTCCCGCTAAGCCACTGAAAATGGGCGTGTTGTTATAAAGATGTTTTGTTGAAACAAATTCTTTACAAGATCGAATTTTATTGTATACAATGTTTAGTACAAAATGATTGGTTCATGTATTACAGAAATACATGACTGAGCGTAAGGAGAACTTGGATGGAAACGGAATATTCAAGAGATCTGATCGGGTACGGGGCAAATCCACCTGATCCGAAATGGCCAAATCGCGCCAGAGTCGCGGTGTCATTTGTCTTGAATTATGAAGAAGGGGGCGAACGGTGCCTGCTTCATGGTGACGATGAATCGGAAGCATTCCTGTCGGAGATCCCCTCCGCACAGCCAATAAAAGGTGAGCGACATATCAGTATGGAGTCCATCTATGAATATGGCAGTCGTGCTGGCGTGTGGCGGGTGTTACGATTGTTTGAGGAATATAACATTCCTTTAACAGTGTTTGCGGTGGCAATGGCATTTGAACGTCACCCGGATGTCGCCAAAGCCATGGTCGAAGCGGGGCACGAAATCTGTAGTCATGGTTATCGCTGGATTGACTATCAGTACATGGATGAGTCAGAAGAACGCGATCACATGTTCAAAGCGATCGACATCATTCGTAAAGTGACCGGAGAACGTCCTTACGGCTGGTATACCGGCCGCACAGGGCCAAATACCCGTCGGATTATCGCGGAAGAGGGCGGTTTTTTGTATGACTCTGATGCCTATGATGATGATCTGCCTTATTGGCACACGGAAGTGGGTAAGCCACAGCTGGTTATCCCTTACACGTTAGACGTGAACGACATGCGTTTTGCAACGGTTCAGGGCTTTAACTCAGGCGAACAGTTCTTTCAGTACTTGAAAGACACCTTCGACACCCTATATGCCGAGGGAGCAACGGCGCCAAAGATGATGTCGGTCGGTTTGCATTGCCGTCTGATTGGCCGTCCGGGTCGTATCGCTTCACTGCGTCGCTTCCTGGACTATGTGAAACGTCACGATGACGTCTGGTTGTGCCGTCGCATCGACATTGCTCGCCACTGGCATGAACACCACCCTTACCGGGGTAAACCAACGAAAGGATCCGGTGCCTGACGCCGGCTCGACCAAGGAAGGAGAACCTTTTTATGACTGCATTTCGTTTCTGTAAGCCTTCTGATATGAGCCGCGAGCACTTTGTGGAAGCATTCGGCGATATCTATGAGCACAGTCCGTGGGTCGCGGAAGCCGTGTTCGAACAAGGGCTTCAGGCTGAAGACAATCAAATTGAAACCCTGCACCTGAAAATGGCGACGGTACTGCTGGGGGCTGACAAACAAGCGCAGCTTGATCTTATTAATGCGCACCCGGATTTAGCCGGACGTGCCGCAATTAATGGTGAGCTGACAGAAGCATCGACAAAAGAGCAGGCCGGGGCCGGGATTGATCAGTGTACTCCGGAAGAGTTCGATAAGTTTACGACCTATAACGATCGCTACAAAGAGCGTTTCAAGTTCCCGTTCATCATGGCAGTGAAAGGTGCAAACCGACATCAGATCCTTGATGCGTTTGAAAAGCGCCTGACCAATGACGGTGAGACAGAATTTGAAACCGCCATCAAAGAAATTAACAAAATCGCATTTTTACGTCTCTGGGATATGTAAGTCACTTCGCTGACAACCGTTCCCGGAACCCTCTCTGGCACATGCACAGGTGAAAACCTGGTGGTTGCAGGGGTAGCCAGACACACACTGAGTTGTTTATTGATTAACTACTTAATTGGAAAGGATGACAAGACATGTCCTTAGATTTTTCGCAATACGTCAATCTGGCTGATGAAAAACTGGGCGCAGAAGCGCTATTCGCAACTGATGATTTTTTCGCAGATAAAAGCCGACTCCTGCGCCGTGAAGCGCCTGAGTGGAAAGAAGGCGTATTTGACGACAACGGTAAATGGATGGATGGCTGGGAAACTCGCCGCAAGCGTTCAGAAGGTTACGATTACTGCGTTGTGAAGTTGGCTCTGTCTGGTGTGATTGCCGGTGTGGATATCGACACCTCTTTCTTTACCGGGAATTTCCCGCCTTCTGCATCGTTAGATGCTTGCTACAGCCCGGATGGTGCACCGGATGACAGCACTGAGTGGGACGAAATTGTCCCGTCACTGAGTCTTCAGGGTAACAGCCATCATCTGCAGGCAATCAACAGCGAGAAAACTTATACCCACGTTCGTCTGAATATCTATCCGGACGGTGGGGTAGCCCGCCTGCGCGTATACGGCCAGCCAGCCGTTGACTGGGATCGTATTGACCCGCAGCAGCAGGTTGATCTGGCAGCAGTGGAAAATGGTGGCCGAGCTGTGGCCTGTAGTGATGAGCACTACGGTAAAACATCGAACATTTTAGGCCCGGGCCGTGGCGAAAACATGGGGGACGGTTGGGAAACTGCACGCCGTCGTACACCGGGTAACGACTGGGTGCTGGTGGCGCTGGGTCATGCCGGTGCGATCGACCGTATTGTCGTTGATACCGCACACTTTAAGGGGAACTACCCTGACAGCTGTTCAATCCAGGCTGCTTATGTGAAGGGCGGTACTGATGAGCAAGTCGCGACCCAGAGCCTGTTCTGGCGTGAACTGTTGCCATCTCAAAAGCTGAGTGCGCATGAAATTCATGAATTCAGCAATGAGATCAATGACATTGGCCCGGTAACACACGTTCGACTGAACATCTTCCCTGATGGTGGTATCAGCCGTTTGCGTCTGTTTGGCACCAAAGCCACGACAAAAGCATAACCATCAGGAAGGAATAAAGAATGAGTAATGGATTACGCCGTTTAACGATTGAACCACTGACACAAGATGCCTTCGCACCGTTTGGCGATGTGATTGAAGTGGAAAACCGTGACTACTTCATGATCAACAATGGCTCAACCCGCCGTTATCACCAGCTGGCGCAGGCCGATGTAGCAGAGCAGGGTGGCAGGGCTATCATCAGCATTTTTCAGGCAACACCCCTGACATACCCGCTGACGATATCCATGCTTGAACG
Organism: Photobacterium sp. GSS17; assembly: GCF_028621875.1. Taxonomy (NCBI): domain Bacteria; kingdom Pseudomonadati; phylum Pseudomonadota; class Gammaproteobacteria; order Vibrionales; family Vibrionaceae; genus Photobacterium; species Photobacterium sp. GSS17. The sequence goes on from NZ_CP117518.1 coordinate 535,325, forward strand.
TCATCCGCTAGGTTCACAGGCGTTTATTCCATTACTCGGGCAACCATACTTAATTGTGGTTGCCCCTAAAGGAGACGACCCGCAGCTCTCCCAGAGCCGCGCGTTTCTCAGCAATGGGCGCCAGGGTGTTAACTACCACAAAGGTGTGTGGCATCACCCGGTGCTGGCACTGACCGAACAGGATCAGTTCCTTATTGTTGACCGTGCCGGTAATGGGAACAACTGCGACGAAGTCTATTTTGAAAACGAGCTGGTATCACTGCATTTAGAGGACATACCGCATTGCGACACCATCATTAAACAGCATCAAGCAAACACGGCTCAGTTGCTGTCAAGGAGTTAAAAATGGATCCACATATCACGGAATGGCTGAATTTGGCAGTACGCTGGATTCATATGATTGTCGGGATTGCATGGATAGGTGCATCCTTCTACTTCGTATGGCTGGAAAACAACCTTAACAGGGTTAATCCGAAAACCGGCCTTTCCGGAGACCTTTGGGCAATCCACGGTGGGGGGATCTACCACCTGGAAAAATACAAACTGGCACCACCCAAAATGCCGGAAAACCTTCACTGGTTTAAGTGGGAAGCCTACTTTACCTGGATATCTGGAATCTGCCTGCTGTTCATCGTTTACTACCTGAACGCGAAGATTTACCTGATTGCACCGGGTGCGGATATGGCACCATCAACTGCAATCGCAATTGGTATCGGTTCCCTGGTTGCTGGCTGGCTGGTGTATGACTTCTTGTGTGACTCGCCACTGGGTAAAAAACCAGCGCTGCTCGGACTGGTTCTGTTCCTCGGGTTAGTTGGGGCGGCATACGGCCTGGCACAGGTGTTCAGTGGCCGTGGTGCGTACATCCATGTGGGTGCAATCATCGGTACCATCATGGTGGGAAACGTATTCCGTGTCATCATGCCAGCACAGCGTGGCCTAGTGAAAGCGATTGAGGAAAACCGCGAGCCGGATCCGGAGTTGCCAGCAAAAGGTCTGTTGCGTTCGCGCCATAACAACTACCTGACGCTTCCAGTGCTGTTCATTATGATCAGTAACCACTTTCCAAGCACCTACGGCTCGGAATACAACTGGTTAATTCTGGCGGGACTGGCGGTATTCAGTGTACTGGTGCGCCATTACTTCAACACCCGACATGACGGCCAGAAATATGCCTGGACTGTGCCTGTTGCCGCGTTGGGTATGATTGCGCTGGCGTTTGTGACATCGCCATATGCCAATCAGCCAAGTGTGTCGGTAACGGCTAAAGCTGCCACCGTATCCAATGTCGTAGACTCAAACTCGGCATCAGTAACGGATTCGGCAACCCCTTCGTCGGCTGACGCGATTGCTTTTGCTGACGTGAAGGACGTTATAAACAACCGGTGTACTGAATGTCATTCAGCGACACCGACCAACGCCGCATTCAGAACTGCACCTGCCGGTGTGATTCTGGATACTGCAGAAGAAATTCAGACTAACGCACCTCGCATCGTCGCTCAGGCGGTACAAACCAAGGTGATGCCATTAGGGAACTTGACCCAGATGACAGATGATGAGCGCTCTCTCATCGGCAAATGGGTACAACAAGGCGCGTTACTGCAATGAGTCCCTTAGTGTCCACTTAGATTGCAATCAACAATCTCTTAATCGCCTGTTAGGTGTTCGCCCCGGTCCCTGTCCGGGGCTTTTTTTATGAATGATCCCCATGCTTAACACTGTATCTTCCCTGTTATAAGATATTGAGTTCATATTTTGTGGAGCAGGATGTATGACAGTTTGGGCTTTTAATGGATGTAATGAAAATAAAGAAAAAGGGTTGCTACTAGGTTCGTTGAAAGCAGGGAAATCCAGATTTGGTTGGTCTCAAGATGAAAACCACAATCTGCTGATTAAAAATAATTGGACAGATTGGCACTCGCGACAGCTATTTTTATTAGAAATAAAAGAAGATGATTGGATTGTCCATATAAATGTCCCAACTTGGGGAAGATGTGTTGCTGCAAAGGTTGTTAGCCGCTATGGTTTTGACGAAGGGCTTGAATGTTCTTGGGGAACGGATTTTAGGCATTTTTTTAGTATAGATATTGAATCAATTATTGAATTTGAACGTCGTGATCCTAATGTTTTACCAACTGTTAACTTAAATCCACGATATAGATATCACAGAATTCATGCTCAAGAAGATTTTTATACATCAATAAATAATATAAAAAGTAACAAAGTTAATCTGTCTGAAGGAGAAAACAAAGAAGAATATCATTTAAAGCAGAGTACATATTCCTATCTTAAAGAACTGACGGTATTAATACAGTCTATGAATAAAAGTAAGAATCTTGAACGATTTCTTGCTAAGGTATTTAGAAAAATGCCAAATGTCATTGATGTCGAAGAAAACGGATTCGGTTGGGGTACTGATTATGGGGCTGATCTCATTGTAACGGTTAAGTCACAATTAGTATTAAGTGATATGGAAACTAAAATGATTATTCAAATAAAGTCGTACTCAGGTGACCATACTGACTTATCAGCAATTGACCAAATTAGAACAGGTTTAGAAAAGTATAATGGGGATATCGGTCTATTAATTACGACAGGTGAAAAAACTGAAAGCTTGGAAAAAAAAGCAATGGAAGTTTCTGATAATATTGGGTGCCCAATAGATATACTATCGGGTGATGATGTTGCTAGATTTGTTATCAAGTATGCTCCCGACCTTATTTTTGATATGGGTGTTTTGGCATAACATTAATAATACTATTTTTAACTAGGAGTTTTTATGCCAGAAAGAGTGAACTATGAATATTTGCCGACTATTGCAGGGCCTTATGTGCATGCGGTAAAGCACAAGGATACCTTGTATGTGTCAGGGCTAACCGCCTTTGGTACATCAGCGCAGTCAGACCCATTAATTGCACAGAGCGAAGTGATTCTTGCTCAACTGGCTCAAATACTGAAAACCGAAAAACGCTGTAAAGAGGATTTGGTCAAGTTGACCATTTTTGTTAAGGATATTAGTCAACTCTCATTGATACGCGAACAACTTTTTGGGTTTTATGAGAGTTTCTTACCGGCTTGTTCATTGGTTGAAGTCTCTAATCTGATTCATCCGGATCTACTGATTGAAATCGAGGCGGTTGTCGCGTTGTCTTAGTGAAAATACTTATAGTCCGTCTTTTCAGTCGGGATATTCGTGGACGATATTTTTATCCCATTATTGTCGAACTGCACTTGTGAAGCAGACACCCAACAGGTTAACCCGAAACAGTTGACCAGGCATTCCTGGCTAACCGTAGATTGTGCCAAGAATGTGAATGCATCAGGCTGAGTCATTCTCTCTGCAAGGTGTTTAATTCTTCATCAAGTACAGCTGATCACATTTTTATCCTCTTAGCGGGTATAGATTAACCACTAAACTTGCAAGGATAATGAAAGGTCGCCATGCATAGAGGCTTGCTTTAAGCAGGTGCTGAGGGCTGGTTTTCGTTCTTTCATTGTTACAAACCGTGGGATAAATGCAGTAAAAGGAGTCCTGGAATGAAAAGCATCATGACGTTGATATCAATGGCTATTTTGTTGAATGTGACTTTTACCAGTGAAGCGATAGCCCAGCAGGGCATGTCATGGCACGGGAGTGGTGGATGGGGACATGGTTCTCAATATGGGATGATGTATGACCCGCAAACTATCGAGTCGATCAGCGGTGATGTAGTCTCTGTTGATAAAGTCACTCTCATGCACGGGATGCATTATGGTGTTCACCTGACGGTGAAAACCGCGGAGGGTAACGTCTCCGTCCATCTTGGTCCTGCGTGGTACATTGAAAATCAGGATGTGAAAATCACCCCCAATGATAAAGTCACGATAAAAGGTTCCCGTATTACGTTTGACGGGCAACCGGCCATGATTGCGATTGAAGTACGAAAAGGAAACGAAGTGCTGACATTGCGAGATCCTGAGGGTTATCCTGTCTGGAGTGGATGGAAGCGCCAATAGGCTTAAAATCATCTGAAGCCAGCGAAACGCCGGTTTCTGGTAATGCTCGGGGAGGCGGATAACGACAATGCTCGTCTGTTATCCGCTTCCTGAAATCGTTTCCGACTATTAGCCGGAGTTTATTTAATGTTTAACGGCTGATGACCACCCCGTTGTGAAAGCGGAAATTGTTTTTATGCGATGTTTTATCCTAAAAGCAGTTTCAAATTCGTTCATATAGAAAGCAATTTAATTTTTACCCCCATCACCACCTCCATCACCATTAAACGGTGTCAAATCCATTTCCTCTATCGTACATACGGCCTGAACGGTCGGGTGAGCAGCCATTCTCATCAGGAAAGCTGATAGGTGAGGGAAATGCATCGGAGACTTCTTAACCGGTAGCGACCATTCGGCGAGCATAAACAAGAAAAAGTCACAAGCGGTCAGGTGTTCACCAAGTAAATAGAGCTTTCCTGCTAACTGTTCATCAATGACGGTCAACGCTTCAGAAATGCGTTCATCTTGTGCGGCAATGATATTGGGAATGGTTGACTCATCATTCGTATGACGGTGCGGATAATAACGTACCATCAGTTCGGCTTGCAGGGTGTTATTGAGGTAAGCCAGCCACTGGAAGAAAAGTGGGCGTTCTGGCGTACCCAGGTGGGGAATCAATCCGTATTCAGGGTGTTGTTCGCAGAGGTGAATACAAATGGCTGGGCTTTCAAAAATGGCCATACCATTATCTATTAAGGTTGGAATACGGCCCGCCGGGTTGAGTTTAAGATAGTCAGCCGATTTCTGAGCATTGGATTTTTTATCCACCAGTAACAGCTCATACTCAAGCCCCATGTGATATAGCAAAAAGTGCGGTGCCAGGCTGGCATTGTTTGGGTAGTAATATAGCTGATACATAAAATCTCCTGTTAGATGAAGGTCACTGTAATCGAGATGAAAGTTGTCGGGTTGCCTGAATTAAATGTGCTGACAACATGCGTATATTTTGCTTAGTAAAGTCAGTTTTATTTACGCCTAAGCTGATAGCTGCAATGGCTGTATTGTTTTGGCTTAAAACCGGTGCAGCAATAAAATTAAGATCATTTTCAGACTCGCCTTCAGCGATGGCATAACCCAGTCGGTATGCCTGTTTCAGTTCTTCTATTTTGATGTTCAGTCGTTTGTTGAGATCCAGTCCTTTAGGCAATATGTGAGAAAGGTATTCTCGCTGATATTTTTCATCGCGTGTGGAGAGAATCGCTTTCCCTGCTGCCGCGTCGTGAACAGGGAATGTCGTACCTATATAGACATTAGATACTTTCGCCATCGAAGATTCGGTTTTCGCAATCACGACAATTCTGCTGCCTACTTCAATGTTCAAATACACTGACTGGTAGGTTTCATTCTTCAAAATTTCAGCAATAGGGTGAAAAATCGATATGGAATCCTGTCGGCTGAAAACGGTTGAAGCCAGCTGAAAGATGGTGGCACCCATGCAGTATTTTTTCCTAGTACTCGGGTCGAGACTAATCATGTTGTGTTGCAGAAGAGAGTCAATCAGCCTGTGTGTGGTTGAATATGCCAGGCCCGTCTCTTCTGCAATTTCAGACAAGGTTAACGAGCTTGATGAGCGTGCCAGCAGCTGCAAAACCTGGATGGCGCCATCAACAGCAGGGGCTTTAGAGCGGGTGTGTGGCATCGAGATTGTGTCCCGTAAGTTCAGATGAAGTCACAGATACTTTTCCATATATGGAAAAACAATTCTTTTACATTGTTCACATTTGACCAACTTACATAAAGCTCAATAAGATTCGTGAAAACACCTTGGAGAGACTTTATGCGAGTGGAACGTAACTTTGTAAACAATCAGTTTCAGGAAACATCCGTCAGTGATCTGATTACGGTGTACAACCCTGAGAACGAAGAGCCGATCGCTCAGGTGACGGCAGCGACATCAGCCGATGTGCTGGAAGCGGTGAACATTGCCAACCAGGCACAAAAGACCTGGCGTAAGTTGACGAGTATCCAAAGAGGGGAACACCTAAAAAAACTGGCGGATAAGTTGGCGGAGAAGGCTGACGAAATTGGTCAGATTCTCGCGCTGGAGTCAGGAAAAAGCGTAGAAGATGCAACAAACGAAACTCACTATGCTGCGGATATCACTCGCTACCATGCAGAATGGGCTCGACGTATTGAAGGCGAAATTATTCCCAGCGACACACCGGATGAAAACCTGTTGTTGCACCGTGAGCCTATTGGGGTGGTTGCTTGTCTCATTCCATTTAATTACCCGGTGTATACGCTGCTGCGTAAAATCGCGCCGGCACTCATCACAGGCAACACTGTGGTTGTCAGACCTAGCAATAATACTCCCTGCTCAGCGTTTGCCATTGCCCAGGCCATTCTGGAAGCGGAACTCCCTGCTGGGGTGGTAAACATCCTGACCATGGATCACACCACGGCAGAAACCATGTGTACACATCCTAAAGTGGGCATGATCACTTTAACAGGCAGTGTCGGGGCGGGTCGTAAAGTGCTGGAATATTCTCAGGTGAACATCGCTAAATCGTCACTTGAGCTCGGTGGGAAAACCCCGGCAATCGTTACTCCTGACGCTGATCTTGATAAGGCGGCACGTGAGATTGTGATTTCAAAAACATCAAATTGTGGACAGCTATGTACTGCCGTTGAACGTGTATATGTTCATGAATCTATTCAGGATGAGTTTATTCAGCGACTGAAACAGGAAATGGAAAGTATCTCGTTTGGTGCCCGCTCTCTGAAGCCGTCCAACATGGGGCCGTTAGTTAATGAGAATGCACGCCTGAATATTCATCAGATGGTAGAACGTGCCATCGATGATGGTGCGCATCTGCTGACGGGTGGTTATATACCTGAAGGGAAAGGGCATTTTTACCCGCCTACGATTCTGACTCAGTGCCGTCAGGATATGGAAATCGTACAGGAAGAAATCTTTGGGCCTGTGCTGCCAATTCTGACTTACAAAACTATTGATGAAGCCATTGAACTGGCCAATGACCATCAGTTTGGCCTTGCCTCACTCATCTATACCGAGAATTACCGCGATGCGATGAAAGTTGCCAATAACATCGAGGCCGGTGAGTTCTACATTAACCGGATTCCTGCCGACCCCTATCAGGGGTATCACCAGGGCTGGAAGCGCTCGGGGCTGGGCGGTGATGACGGCAAGCACGGAATGCTCGACTACACCCAGACACGGTTAGTGATCGCGAAGTACTAATCGCTAGCTTACCTCCGGAAAGGCGCACGACAGATAAAAAGACACAAAGTGCGCCTGCAAACACAAAAGGACTGAATCATGTCAAATGCAACGATAGAAAACGTTGTAGGCACTCCTACATCCAAAAAAGAACGCATTAGCCGCTACTTTCAATTTCTTCTGCTGTTACTGGCGGGCGGAGCGATTTACCCGCTGTTGTATCTGCGCCAAAACTTCGAGGTTTCTATTCTGGAGGTGTTCAATATCACCATTTCAGAGCTTGGTAGCTATTACTCCGCTCTGGGCGTGATGTACATGGTGTGCTACCTGCCTAGCGGTTGGCTGGCGGATAAGTTTTCCCCACGTTTACTTATTACCTTTTCAATGGCAGCAACAGGAGGACTTGGCCTGTGGTTTGCCACGATTCCTTCCAAAGCAGTTTTGCCTTACATCTTTTTAGGCTGGGGTCTGGCAGCCGGACTTACTTTTTGGGCATCACTGATTAAAGGGGTCAAAATGCTGGCCGGTAAAAATGAACAAGGCCGGTTCTTTGGAATCCTTGATGGGGGACGGGGTCTGGTTGAGGCAGTTTTGGCCACCATCGCCGTGGGTTTGTTTGCATATATGATTGAAACCAGTGGCGACTCCACCACTGTGGCCTTAAAGCAGGTTATTCACCTGTACGCCTATACCTGTCTGACGCTGGCGGTTGTGATCTTCCTGTTCTTCAAAAACAAAAATGAAGTCGAAGAAGTAAAAAATGTTCGCAAAGGTAATTTGCTGAGCAACCTGAAGTTTCTCGCGTCAATTCCTGAAATGTGGCTGGTGGCCGGGGTCATCTTTTGTGGCTACCAACTGTTCTGGGCAACGTACTCCTTTTCAGCCTACATGCAGCAAAGTTACGAGGTCACAGCCGTGACAGCCGGGTTTATCACTGTGGCTAAGTTATGGATGCGTCCAATTGGCGGGATAGGTGCCGGATTTCTTGGGGACAGGTACCGCATTGAAAATGTGCTTGCTGTGTCGTTAGTCGGTTCATCTTGCGGTTTGCTGCTGATGATTGTCTTACCCGGCATGCAAAGTATCTTCTTCCTTCTGTTGCTGGTGCTGTTTATTGGTGTGTTGACCTATGCAATCCGCGGTCTGTACTGGGCCATTCTGGATGGCTGTGAAGTGCCGCCACAGGTTACCGGGCTGGCTGTTGGGGTTATATCACTGATCGCATATACCCCGGATATATTCCTCCCCATGCTAAACGGCTACCTGGCAGAAAATTACAAAGGATTGACGGTTTACCACCTCTATTTTGGCTATATCGCGGTGATGGGTTTTGTTGGCGCGGTTGCCTGTATGAAATTGAAACAAATGATTGATGCAAAGCAGGGAGCTTAATTTATGAAAGTCACACATTTAGAAACCCATATTGTGGCGACGCCACCTCCTCATATTGGCGGAATGTACTGGATTTTTGTTCAAATCCGCACAGATTGCGGCATTGAAGGGATCGGTGAAGTTTACGCTGCCTCTTTCCATCCTGAAGTGATGAAGCTAGCGATTGAGGATGTCTTTGAGCGATATCTGAAAGGTCACAATCCTCACCATGTTGAACGTTTCTATCGCGAAGCCTACTCCAGTGGCTTTACGCAAAGACCTGACCTTACCATGATGGGGGTCGTGAGCGGACTGGAAATGGCGTGCTGGGACATCATAGGTAAAGCCGCCGGGAAACCTGTCTATGAACTGATTGGCGGAAAGGTCCATGACAAACTGCGTTCGTATACCTATCTCTATCCGGAGAATAAGCGTGGGGAATATGATTACAACAGCGTAGATCTGGCCGTAGAGTGTGCGATCAAAAACATGGAGCAGGGGTTCACTGCACTCAAATTTGATCCCGCAGGCCCTTACTCCGCGTACTCCGGTCATCAACTGACGTTAGAGGCCATGGATAAGTCCGCCCAATTCTGTGCCCGTATTCGTGAAGCGGTTGGCAATCAATGTGATCTGTTGTTCGGCACTCACGGCCAGATGTGCGTCTCTTCAGCGGTCAGGCTTGCAAAGCGGCTTGAGCCTTTTGACCCGCTCTGGTTTGAAGAGCCTGTGCCACCGGGTCAGCATGAGGCCATGGCTAGGGTCGCCGCCAAAACGTCGATTCCCATTGCGACCGGAGAGCGTCTGACAACGAAATATGAATTCCATGAAGTTCTGCGCAATCATTCTGCTTCAATCCTGCAAATGAATCTGGGGCGTGTGGGTGGCATTCTGGAGGCGAAGAAAATCGCCGCGTTGGCCGAGGTGCATTACGCCCAGATCGCGCCACATCTTTATAACGGTCCGGTAGGCGCCGCAGCCAGCATTCAGCTTGCGACGGCAACGCCTAACTTCCTGATTCAGGAAAGTATCATGACCTGGGGCGGTTTCCATGCCGACGTGTTGCAGGACCCCATTCGCTGGGAGAAGGGCTATATCATTCCATCAGAGAAACCGGGGTTGGGTGTTGAGCTGAATATGGATGTCGTTAAAGCCATGTCGCCGTACAAAGGGCGCGCACTGCATTTATCGATGGATTCTAAACCTTACGATGTCACCCAGGAATCCTCAACATCATGGAAAGTGAAACCGGAGTAATGAATATGGAGCAGTACGATTACATCATAGTGGGTGCAGGCTCGGCAGGCTGTATTCTTGCTAACCGACTGAGTGAATCCGGGGAGCACTCCGTTTTGCTGATTGAAGCTGGGGGGAGAGATATCAATCCTTGGTTTAAATTGCCGGTTGGTTTTGCCAAAACCTATTATCACCCTAAGTACAATTACATGTACTACAGTGAGCCAGAAGTGGAAATGGCTGGCCGGTCAATCTATGCGCCACGCGGTAAGGTACAGGGTGGCTCAGGCTCCATCAATGCCATGATCTATGTTCGTGGTCAGCGCAAAGACTATGATGACTGGGCACAACAGGGCAATCCGGGGTGGAGCTATGATGATGTTCTGCCTTATTTTAAGAAACTTGAGCAGCATCCATTGGGTGACACTGAATATCACAGCTCAACAGGGCTGATTGGTATCACACAGATGAAGCATGATGCGCATAAAATCTGCGATTATTACCTGAAAGGATGTGAAGAGCTGGGATACCCGTTAAACGATGATTTCAATGGGGCGCAGTTTGAAGGTGCTGGTATTTACGAAACCAACATTCGTAACGGTATGCGAGATTCCAGCAGTTTCGCTTACCTGGAACCGGCAAAGAAACGTTCAAACCTGACTATTTCGCATCATACCCAAACACGTAAAGTGCTTATTGATGGGCATTTGCGAGCAACGGGGGTTGAAGTAGACGTCAGCGGCGTGCGGAAAGTGTTTCATGCCCGAAAAGAAGTTATCTTGGCTGCCGGGGCGGTGGATTCTCCCAAGCTGTTGATGTTATCCGGCATTGGTGACCGCCAACAATTAGAAACTATGGGCATTAACGTTATTAAAGAATTGCCTGCAGTCGGTCAGAACCTGCAGGATCACGTGTGTGTGAGCTTCTATTACCGCGCAAACCAAAAAACGCTTAACGATGATCTGACGAGCTGGTGGGGACAAGCAAAGGCCGGGGTTCAGTATTTGCTAAATCGCAGAGGGCCGCTGGCGCTCAGTGTAAATCAGGCGGGGGGATTTTTTAAAGGTGGAGAAGATGAAGAGCATCCGAATATTCAGCTGTACTTCAATCCATTGTCTTACGAGATTCCGAAAGATCCCAATGCGAAGTTAGTCCCTGATCCATATTCAGGTTTTCTGGTAGCCTTTAACTCTTGTCGCCCAAGCAGTCGGGGAGAGATCGCGCTGAAATCGGCTAACCCGGAAGACGCTGCGGTAATAAGGCCTAAATACCTGAGCACGGAAAAAGATCGTCAAGAGGTGATTCAGGGCACCAAGCTGATTCGCAAAATAATGAGTTCGCCTGCGCTGCAATCTTTGTCCGACTCAGAAGTAAAGCCTGCCGGTTTGGTGCATGATGATGCCTCAATGATTGACTATTTTCGTGAAAATGGTGGCTCGATTTACCATTTGTGTGGGTCATGTGCCATGGGGCCAACCGAAGTTGATGCGGTGGTAAATCATGAATTGAAAGTGCATGGTATTCAGGGGCTGAGGGTTGTTGATGCGTCTATTTTCCCGAATATCACCTCCGGCAATACCAACGCTCCGGTTATGATGGTTGCGGAAAAAGGTGCTGATTTAATCTTGCAGGCATCAACGGAAGTTGTTCCTGGCCAACAAGGTGGCTGCGCAGCATGAAGGACTGTGCCTGCGAGCTGGAGTGACATCGAAAGCAATACGGATATAAAAAGCTAGGCGTATATAAAAAGCTATGCGTTATTCACGCATGGCTTTTTTAGAGACATATGGCTTTTTATGTTCGCGTGGTTTTATATTTATGTGCCTTTTATCTGTACATGGATTTGTATTGTTTTGAGGGCATAAAGGCAATTTCCCAGAAAGAGCAGAGGCTGCAATGTTCCTGCCGGGCTCTGTTGCCGAAAATGGCTCCAGAGCCTTTTGCTGTGAATGCTGGTTTGTTGCTGGGTTCCTCGCTTCCTCGCTTCTTGAGCGCAAGGCTGAAGGTGGTATCAACGTCGCGGACTCGTAGAAGTCATCAAAAATGCCCGGACAGAAAGTCCAGAAAAGCCCGGATTTTGCTGGAGACTAAATGACGGTGCTGATAAATCGCATACGTTGCGGTCAGTTGTTCGCAGGGGCTGAAGGTGTGTTTATCCAGAACCTGCACCAGCGTACCTGAAGCCAACTCTTTATCGACCGCCCAGAATGGAATCAGGGCGATACCGCCACCATGCAGAATCAGCTGTTTTTGCCCGTTGACTGAATCGACGGTCATGTAGCCGTTTACATCCAGTTTGACCGGCTTGCTGTTTATCACGAACCAGTCGTGCCAGCCTTTATAGCCATACAAAATACAGTCGTGAATTGCCAGATCATCAATGTGTTCCGGTGTTCCTCTGTGTGACAGGTAGCCGGGGCTGGCACACAGAATAAAATCGTTGTTCATCAGCTTCTTGGCGATCAAATTCGAGTCCGGAAGGTGACCGCTGCGAATCGCGATATCGACGTTTTCCTCAATCATATCTACCACGCGTTCTGTCAGTTCAATGGCCACATCAATATCCGGATACTGCTTTCGAAACAGCGGCAGCAGCGGCAGGATTTTACTCTCGCCAAAACCGACTGTGGTACTGACTTTCAGTTGACCTCTCGGGTTGTGGTGCAGATCACTGACAGCTTCCCGCGCTTCTTCGAATTCACTGACAATGCGTTTGGCATATTGGTAAAACGTTTGTCCGGCTTCGGTCAACCCGACATTGCGCGTTGTCCGATCGAGCAGTCGAACCCCCAAATCATTTTCCAGTGCAGCCAACTGACGGGAAATGGATGAAGGTTGTACATCGAACTGACGGCTGGCTTTCGAGATACTGCCGTGCTCAACCACACAGTTAAAGTACATTAGGCGGGTAAATAAACTCATGGATTCAGCTTTGCTTAAAAGACAAAAGTGTTTTGATTATAGAGATATTGTTGCGTCACAGGCAATCCATAGAATGCAGGGAGCCGTTTCCAGAAGCTGTGCCTAAAAGCTTTTCCTGAAACCATTTCCAAGAGCAATCTCCACAGGAGTAAACGATGAAAGCCATGATTCTTACCCGTCTGGGTGACGTAACTGTTTTTGAAGAGCAGGATCGCCCGGATCCGATAATTACTGACGGCCACGTGATTGTTGAAGTCAGAGCAACCAGTGTTAACCCTATCGATACGATGCTGCGCGCTTCGGAAACACCTTGGTCGCAAAATTTGCCGGAAATTTTGCACGGTGATTTTGCCGGTGTGGTGATTGAAACCAGCCCAAACAGCCGTTTCAGAGTAGGTGATGAGGTGTATGGCTGTGCTGGCGGTATCGCTGGCATGAACGGCGCTCTGGCTGAAAAAATGCTGGTGGATGAATCGCTGATTGCACTAAAACCGGCATCACTGACGATGCGAGAAGCAGCAGCTCTGCCTTTGGTGGCCATTACAGCCTGGGAAGCATTGGTAGAAAAAATGAATATTCAGCCGGGTGAAACCCTGCTGGTTCACGGTGCAACAGGCGGTGTCGGGCATATTGCGGTACAAATCGGGAAGGCTCTGGGAGCAACCGTTGCGGCCACGGTTCGTCCTCATAAATACGATCATGCACAGACGCTGGGTGCTGATTACGTGATTGATGTTACTGATACGACGGTCAGTGATTATGTTGGGTTGTGTACTGACGGAAAAGGGTTTGATGCGGTGTTCGATACCATCGCAGGCGAACATATTCAAAATAGCTTTGAAGCCGTGCGCTTTAACGGCAAAGTCGCGACGATTCTGCCGGTGAACGATACCTTACCGGTCGCGCTGAAAGGACTGAGTTTTCACAGCGTGTTGATGTTGATTCCGATGACTGAAGGCATTGAGCGATTTCGTCATGGCGAGATCTTACGTCAGATCGCAGTCTGGGTTGATCGCGGGTTGCTGAAACCATTGCTGGATGAATCCCGTTTCACGATTTGGGATGTGGCTAAAGGGCATGAACGGCTGGAGTCGAAAAAAGCTATCGGCAAAGTGGTGCTGGAAGTGTAGTGCTCGTGGTTAAACCGCGGTCTTAGAAGCCCTGTGATTTTTTACGTTCAGTGTTGTTGGCGTTCGCTGAATGAACACCAATCGTTTTCAAAGAGAGTGACGCTAAACGATTCTGAGGCAGCGGCCTATACCTATACCCAGACCTTATGAGGGAAGTGGAGGTTTTATTGGCTGGCTGGTTGCTGAAGGTGGCGCTTCGCTGGTAAGGAGACGAGAACACAGACGAAGCGCCGAGGTAAAACACGGTGCTTAGCTGGCGATTTGTTTGGTCTTTTCAGCATTGGCTGAATAGGCCAGATCGCCATAGATGTAGGTTTGGTACACGGCCTGTTCCCCGCCCAGACTCATCAGAACAAACAGCTTTTCTTCCAGAGTTTTTGTCTGCTCCATTCTAAAGCGCATTAACTGAGTGGCATGGAGGTCGAGAACAACAAAATCGGCCTCTTTACCGACCTCAAGATTGCCAACCTTATCGTCTAGGCTCAGAGCATGCGCTCCGCCCAGTGTCGCCAGATACAATGACTTGAACGGATGCAGTTTTTTCTGCTGTAACTGCATGATTTTATAGGCTTCACTCATGGTTTGCAGCAGTGAGAAGCTGGTACCGGCTCCGACATCGGTGCCCATTCCGACTTTAATCTTAAACGCTTCCATTTTTGGCAGGTTGAATAAGCCCGAACCAAGGAACAAATTAGACGTCGGACAGAAAGCGATGGCCGAATCGGTTTCAGCGAGACGTTGGCACTCACAATCTGAAAGATGGATACCGTGAGCAAACACCGCCCGCTGGTGCAGTAAGCCATAGTGATCGTAAACGTCGAGGTAACTTTCCCGTTCAGGAAATAGCTCCAGTACCCACTCAATTTCTTTTTTGTTTTCTGACAGGTGCGTGTGCAGGTAAACATCAGGGTATTCTTTAAGCAGTCTGCCGACCATGGCCAGTTGTTCATCAGTACTGGTTGGTGCAAACCGGGGCGTAACGGCATACAGCAGACGACCACGTTTATGCCATTTCTCAATTAGTGCTTTGGAGTCGGCGTAGCCTGATTCCGGCGTGTCGGTTAAATAGTCCGGCGCGTTACGGTCCATCAGCACTTTACCGGCAATCATGCGCAAGTTGCGTTTTTCGGCTTCTTCAAAAAACACATCGACGGACGATTTGTGGACGGTCCCGAATACCAGTGCTGTGGTAGTGCCGTTGCGGGCCAGTTCATCAAAAAACAGGCGGGCAACTTTCAGGGCATAGACCGGGTTTTTAAATCGGCGTTCTTCCGGAAATGTGTAGTTTTCCAGCCAGTCGAGCAGCTGTTCACCGTAAGACGCGATCATACCCGTTTGCGGGTAGTGAATGTGCGTGTCGATGAAACCAGCGGTGATCAGCTTGTTATGGTACTCGGTCACATTGAGATTGTTCTGATGCCTTGCTAATACTTCGTTGGCTTCACCTATGTCGGTGATGTGGCCGTTTTCCACCACCAGGATACCGTCATCAAAGTACTGGTAAGACGCTTCCTGCCCGACAACGGCGGGGTCAGCAAGACTGTGTAAAATACTGGCTCGATAGGCCTTACGATGGGTGTTCATATGTGTCTTTCCTTCTACTTCCTTGCATAAGGAAGGGCTAGGCGATTTTTTCTTCCAGCCCAGCGTCGTTCACTGACTCAGATTCATTGTCTGGCTGCGGGCGTTTTTGTTCAAGTGGGTGGCCCTGATAATGGGCGATCAGTTCACCGGCAACAGAAACGGCAATCTCAGCCGGATGTTTACCATTGACCATGCTGATGCCGATAGGGCAGATCATGGTGTGAATCTGTGTCTGGGTGTAGCCACGCTGAGCCAGTCGCATGTCGAATTTTTTACGTTTGGTCAGTGAGCCGATCAGGCCGAAATAGCGGCTGTCGGCTCGGTCGATAATCGCTTTTGCTAACTCAAAGTCTAGTTGGTGATTATGTGTCATGACCAGGTAGTAGCTATTGGTCGGCTGCTGGTTGACCTCACCAACCGGATCATCACTGACGACTTTTGTGACACCGTGAGGTAAGGTTTCCGGAAATTCTTCGGCGCGTGAATCTATCCATGTGATGCGAAACGGCAGGGTAGCCAGTATCGCGACTAAAGCTTTGGCGACATGCCCGGCACCAAACAGTACAAGGTGTTTTTCCTGCGTGCCGATGGGTTCGAAGCTTAGTGTCGCCATCCCGCCGCAACATTGCCCCAGCCGAGCGCCTAAATTAAAGCGCTCAATTTTCAGGGTGCTTGCATCAGCCAACAGCATTTCACGGGCCTGTTGGGTAGCGACATGCTCAAGATGGCCGCCGCCAATGGTCGCGATAACCCGATCGCGGGTTACCAGCATTTTTGTACCGGCATCCCGAGGGACGGAACCGCGATCCTCCAAGAC
This sequence comes from Photobacterium sp. GSS17, assembly GCF_028621875.1. Classification (NCBI taxonomy): domain Bacteria; kingdom Pseudomonadati; phylum Pseudomonadota; class Gammaproteobacteria; order Vibrionales; family Vibrionaceae; genus Photobacterium; species Photobacterium sp. GSS17. The sequence goes on from NZ_CP117518.1 coordinate 551,601, forward strand.
CGTGACGATGACACAGGGCTCGCAGTTCGCTTCACATTTTGCCAGCTCGTGAATCCAGTTGTCCTTAAACATAGTGTTCCCCTTGTTGTGTCTGTTTACTGCTGTTGCTGTTGCTGTTGCTGTTGCTGTTGCTGTTGCTGTTGCTGTTGCGCGAATTTCCGGAATGAGGCTTTTTGTAACGTCACGTTATGCCCACGGTTAATCACTATCGTGATGTTCCTCCGTTACGCCGCCACGGTTTCATCCTTGTTGCTTGGCTCAGTTGCCCCCTGGCTGACAGCCTGAATAGCCATTAGCACGCGCTCTGGTGTCGCGGGGGTATTGAGTTTCGGAATCGCTCCATTGACAGCGACGGAAGCAATGGCATCTTTCAGCGCACTCCATACCGACATCCCCAGCATAAAGGGCGGTTCACCCACGGCTTTGGAGTGGAAGACGGTATCTTCCGGGTTGCTGCGGTTTTCCAGCAGATGGGTACGGAAATCGATCGGCATATCGGCAATGGCCGGAATTTTGTAACTGGCCGGGCTGTTGGTCATCAGGCGTCCGTCATGGTTCCAGACCAACTCTTCCGTGGTCAGCCAGCCAGCCCCCTGAACAAAACCACCTTCAATCTGGCCGATATCAATGGCTGGGTTGAGGGACGCCCCCACATCATGAAGAATATCGACCCTCAGGATCTTGTATTCCCCGGTCAGCGTATCGACGATCACTTCTGAGCATGATGCGCCGTAGGCGTAATAGTAAAACGGGCGGCCACGGGCTTTTTCATGGTCATAGTGAATTTTCGGGGTACGGTAGAAACCAGTGCTAGACAGCGAGACCTGATTAAAATAAGCCTGCTGAACAAAGGCCTCAAAGGTGATTATTTCATCACGAATGATCACCATGCCGTTTTTAAACGTGACTTCTTCCGGCGTCACTTTGTAGTGACTGGCAGCAAAATCAATCAGGCGCTGCTTGATGTTTTGTGCTGCATTTTGAGCCGCCTTACCGTTGAGATCCGTGCCGGATGAAGCCGCTGTCGGTGAGGTATTCGGCACCTTATCGGTGTTGGTCGCGGTGATCTGAATGCGATCAATGTCGACCTGAAATTCCTGTGCGACGATCTGTGCCACTTTGGTGTTCAGACCTTGCCCCATTTCGGTGCCGCCGTGATTCAGGTGGATACTGCCATCGGTGTAGATGTGGATCAGCGCACCGGCCTGATTCAAAAACGTCGCCGTAAATGAGATCCCAAATTTTACCGGGGTGATCGCCAGACCCTTCTTCAGGATCGGGCTGGTACGATTGAAAGCTTCAATCTCGCGGCGGCGATGATGGTAGTCACTGTTCTGTTCCAGTTGCTCGGTGATTTCCGGCAAAAAGTTGTCTTCCACGGTCTGATAATAATGGGTGACATTGCGACCTTCACCGCCGTAGTAATTGGCTTTGCGTACTTCCAGCGGATCTTTTTTCAGATAACGAGCAATTTCATCCATGATGTGTTCAATCGTCATCATGCCTTGCGGGCCGCCAAAACCACGGTACGCCGTATTCGAGGCCGTGTTGGTTTTACAACGATGGCCAGTTACTGTGGCGTTGCCTAGGTAGTAGGCGTTATCTGAGTGGAACATGGCTCGGTCAACAATGGAATTGGATAAATCCGGCGAATAACCGCAGTTGCCGGATACGGTAATTTCCGCCCCTTGAATCACACCATTGTCGTCAAAACCAATACGGTACTGGTTATAAAACGGGTGACGTTTACCTGTCATGGTCATGTCTTCGTTACGAGGCAGGCGCATTTTTGTCGGGCGTCCTGTCAGGTGGGCGATGACTGCAGCCATACAGGCCGGTGCTGCCGCTTGGGTTTCTTTCCCCCCAAAGCCGCCACCCATGCGGCGCATGTCGATGACGACCTTGTGCATGGGAACGCCGAGCACTTCGGCGACCAGTTTCTGGACTTCAGTCGGATTCTGGGTAGAGGTGTAGACAATCATTCCACCATCTTCGGTTGGCATGACACTGCTGACCTGAGTTTCAAGATAGAAATGTTCCTGACCGCCAACGTCCAGATCCCCTTCAATGACATGCTTCGCCGCGGCAATCGCGCTGGCGGCATCACCACGCTTTTGCTGATGGCTAGCGGAGACAAAATGTTTTCTGGCCAGAGCATCTTTGACATCCAAAATGGCGGGCAGGGGCTCGTATTCTACAATTGCCGCCATCGCTGCTTTACGAGCCGTCTCCATATCATTGGCGGCCACAGCCAGCACCGGCTGACCGTAGTATTCCACCGTTCCGTCCGCCAGTAGGGGATCGCCCGGTAATACGGCACCGATATCCAGCTGACCGGGAACATCTTTACTGGTAATTGCAATCGCAACGCCTTCAAACTCATAGCAAGGCGAAACATCCAGCTTTGTGATATTGGCGTGGGCATGCGTACTCAGCCGCGCGTACACGTGCAGCTGATTTGGAAATTCCAGTCGGTCGTCAATATAAATCGCTTCACCGGTTACTTGCTTCGGGGCACTGTCATGTTTCACGCTTTTCCCGACACCGGTTTTCAGATCCTGCTTCGCGATGGCGACCATTTCTTCATGGCTCATGGTGTTGTGATTCGCATTAGACATAAGACGTTACCCTTGTTTCGATATGGTTATCCTGGTTCTGCTGCTCAATGAAATACCGGCGTAGCATGTTGGCAGCTGTCAGGGTGCGGTACTCCTGGCTGGCCCGAAAATCAGACAGCGGCTGGAAATCCTGAGTCAGTGCCTGCATGGCTTTGCTGATGGTGTCATTGTTCCAGGGTTTACCTGTCAGGCTGGCCTCGCAGTGACTGGCTCGCTTGGGAATGGCGGCCATTCCACCGAAGGCAATTCTGGCGTCTGAAACCGATCCGTCCTGAATAGTGATTTGAAAGGCACCACAAACCGCAGAAATATCATCATCAAGACGTTTTGACAGCTTATAAGCACGGAACTGTGTATTGGCTGCGGGCTTAGGAATGATGATCTGTTCTATAAATTCACTGGTCTGACGGGCAGTCACTTTGTAACTGATGAAAAAATCTTCCAGCGGAATGGTTCGGGTGTTGGCGCCGCATCGCAGTTTAATATTGGCTCCCAGTGCCAGCAGTAACGGTGGTGCATCACCAATGGGGGAGGCGTTCGCAATATTGCCGCCCAGTGTGCCCTGGTTACGAACCTGCAGAGAGGCAAAGCGATGTAACAATTCACCAAAGTCACTGTAATGCGTAGCAAGAAGCTGATAAGCATCGCTGATCGGCACGTTAGCGCCAATGATCAATGCATCATCAGTTTCAGCGCAGACTTTCATGTCCTGCACCAGGTTCACGCTGATCAGCGTCTCTATTTCGCGGTGGAACTGGGTAACCTCCAGCGCTAAATCTGTGCCACCGGCAACCAGTTTTGCCTCTGGGTATTGCTGGTAAAGGCTCGCCAGTTCTTCGGTCGTGCGAGGAGAAAATGCTTTCAGTCGCCCGTCAGTCAAGGAAGCAGGCGTTGCTTGCATCGCTTTGAGCTTGGCAATGGTTTCACGCTCAAGTTCTACAAACTGATCCCGCAATGGCTGATCGGAGGACAGGGACAACGCGGCATCAACAATTGGACGGTAACCCGTACAACGGCACAGGTTGCCGGCCAGTGATTCCATGACATCGGCTTTGTCTGCGGCGGGCTTGTTCTTGCTCAGCGCAAACATTGACATGATAAAACCCGGGGTGCAGTAACCGCACTGCGAGCCGTGAAACTCAACCATAGCCTGCTGTACCGGGTGCAGGGATTTATCTTTGTTTTGCAGATCTTCTACGGTGATTAGCTGCTTGCCGTGCAGCGCTGATACAAATGTCAGGCAGGAGTTGACCGAACGGTACTCCAGCCGACCATCGACCAGTTCGCCTAACACAACGGTACAGGCGCCACAGTCACCTGAACCACAACCTTCTTTTGTACCTGTTTTCTTTTGGACGGTGCGTAGATAATTCAGCACGGTCATATTGGGAGACAAGTTCTCTTCTTGTCGGATTTCTTGATTGAGCAGAAAAGTAATCAAGAGACCTCCTTGTACATTGACTCACTAATTCGATTTTTTCTGACCTTTGGGTCAATAATTGGTCAATCTGACCTGTTGGTCAACTTTATTTTTTACAAGTTGATAACATTTGATGGTGTGGAAAAACCAAGAAATGGGCTGAATGCAGATCTTTATTGCTGATACACTCAATAGAAGTTTGAGGATGTTCTGCTGTCGCTGAGTAATTTGGATGCAATAACTGTATACAATTTTGTTTCAAATTTGTGTTGGGACACAAATCTAGCCCAGAAAATGGCGGACGAAAGTAACCAGTTTTGAGTAGGTAAAAGTTGTAAATATGAGGAAAAGACTGGATGGGAGCAAGTTGACGAGAGTTGTGTCAGGGGGGCTGATAGGATGCTGTAAAAAAACAAGCCACCAAAAAAGGTGGCTTGATTTGATAAGGGGAAATCTCAGTCTCAGCGATTTTTCAGCACATTAGAGAAAACCACATGCAGGTCGCTTGATGCTGTACGGCCATCCAGATTCAGTTTCGAGCGGATATGATCCAGGTGCTCCTGCATCAGAGCCAGTGCCTTCTCCTTGTTACCGGACTCGATGGCATTCAGCAGGGCACTGTGTTCATCTTGCGAGCAGTTCGAATGATTGCTGGTTTCATACTGGGCAATCAGCAGGGAAGTCTGAGAAACCAGGCTGCGTTGGAATGCCAGTAATGGTGCGTTCTCTGCCATTTCAGCCAGCTTGATGTGAAACTCGCCAGACAAGCGAAGACCACTGCCGTAATCACCCTGCTCAAAAGCTTTGTTTTCTTTTGCGACCAGTTTGCGGCATTCATCTATCTGAGCTTTGGTGGCGTTTTCGGCGGCCAGTTCTGTGATGGCAAGTTCCATGACTTCGCGGGCTTTGATGATTTGCCTTGCTTCATCTACTGTTGGTGAGGCTACCATTGCACCGCGGTTTGGGCGAATGACAACTACCTGCTCCAGAGACAGACGTAACAGAGCACGGCGGATGATAGTGCGGCTTACGCCAAAAATCTCAGCCAGTGCTTCTTCGCTGAGCTTGGTTGCCGGTGGCAGACGTTGTTCCAGAATGGCATCAAAGATGTGGCAATAAACGACATCATCTTGTGACTGACCGGCAGTTTTAGTTTTTGTGGCTGGTTTCATCGAACTTTTAAGGCTTCCCATCAGCGCTATAACCTTCAACCTTTTTATTTCCCTATTAAAACCATCATACTGACTTTGCTTTCACTGATGGCGACGGGTATTCAGAAGTGTGACGCATTTTACAGCCTGATGAAAAAAATCACCATTATTGTGCACAATTAAATCGGAAAGTTTTGTACACATGAAAGGCGCTAAACTAAAAATCCGTTTAACGCCTTGTGTTTGGAGGAATTGAATCAGATCTGGCGGGTTAGCTTGCCGTGCACGTGCTTTGTGCAACCACGGCGGGTTTTCGGTGCAAATCGTGCCACATCATTGGAATTACTATCATTGCCAGTGCGATATTGGATAACGGCATGGCAAGCCAGATCCCATCGATTCCCAGCATTTTGGGTAGCCAGTAGAGGAATGGGAGCTGAATCATCATATTACCGGCTGAGATAAACAATGCTTTCCCCCCTTGATTCATCGCCATAAAGTACACGGCAGACAGAACAATGAATCCATCCAGAAATAACCCGAATAAATGCAGACGAATCCCGTGTACCGTTTCAGCCATCAGCGCCGCGTCTCCGTGCGCAAACAGGTTCGCCAGTAAGTCGGGGTAAAGGTTCAGGAGGCTGACGGCGGCAATGCCTATGAATACAACGACTTTGCTGGCAAGGATGACGGTGGCCTTGATACGGTCGTGCTGCTTCGCACCCAGATAGTAGCTGACTGGTGGCTGCATACCCATCGCACTACCTTCTGCCAGCAAATAATACAGCGTGACAAGGTAACCTATGATTGCAAATGCCCCGACATGAACTGGCGTGCCATAACTCATGAATAAGGTGTTATGGATGGCCAGTACGAAGCTGAAATAGGCATACATAAACAACTGTGATACGCCAAGTTTGACAATCTGACTCGCCAGAGGCAGTTTGAAACGGCAGGCCGAGGCAGTCAATTTGAGCGGTGAGTGACGGGTAAAACAGTAGCCGACAGCGGCGATGGTAATCAGTGCCTGCGCGATGATAGTGGCAATCGCTGCGCCCTCTAGTCCCCACTGCATCACACCGATAAACACATAATCCAGTGCAATGTTCAACACGGCGCCTGTAGCCATAAGCCCGGTCGCAAGGTTAGGACGGTCCAGGTTTCTGACCAACATTGGCATCGCACCTGCCGCGATAGTGAAAATGGCGCCAGTGCTGAATACCCTTAGGTATACTTCACCCATTGCCAGCAGGTGGCCTTCAGCGCCTTGCTGAGTCATTAACCAAGTGCGGGTAATGCTGAGCAAACCGGTCATCAGCAGTCCGGCAATCACAGTCAGCACGATGCCGGAAAACAAGGCATGACGTGCCTGATGGCGGTTTTGCTCTCCGCGGAAAATCGACATCAGCGTGCCAGCGCCCATACCAATTAGGACGCCGATACCGGTCAAGATACCGATCACCGGCCAGGCAAGGTTGATGGCAGCTAAGCCTTCATAGCCGATGTAGTGGCCAACGAAGAGGCCGTCAATGATTTGATACATACCATTAACCAGCATGGCGACCATAGAAGGAATGGCAAAACGCCAGAAATTCTTGCCGATTGAGTGTTCTTGTAATTGCATATTTGTACTCGATTAGTTTCAATGCGGCCATTATGTCCATAAATCGGATTGTTCAAAGTTAGTTACCATCCGCAAATCGGATGGATAAAGCGCGCAAACTTCACTACACTCACCTCAGTCGTTTTCAAATTGATAGAGCTAAGATATTGAATGAACTGGACTCTTGACCAACTGGAAGCCTTTGTCAGTGCGGTACAGCAAGGCTCATTCACTGCTGCTGCCCGCAAGTTAGGCAAAGCGCAGTCTCGTGTCAGCACAGCAATTACCAATCTGGAGCTGGATTTAGGGTTTGATCTGTTTGATCGCAGTGCCAAGCTGCCCGTTTTAACGGTACGCGGCGAGGACATGTATGTAGAAGCTCAGGCCGTATTGGCCCAGTGTCAGCGGTTACAGTCACGGGCATTGACCATGGCGGCAGGGGAGGAGAGTGCGTTCACTATCGCGATGGACGAAGCTGTGCCGATCACTGTGTTCGAATCCCTGTTTGCGCAGCTTGGAGAGAGTTTTCCTCTACTGAAACTAACGGTGATAAATGGTTCCCAACAGGACATTGCACAGTGGGTTGCGGAGAAAAAAGCCGACATCGGAGTGGTGTTCCATCAGTCTGCGTTACCGGATGGCCTGGAATTCACCTCTATTGGCCAGTTTAAACATGCGCTGGTGGTGGCCCCGCATCATCCGCTGGCGAAAAATCCAGCCCCTACAATTAGTGAGTTGACCGACTATCGCCAGTTGGTGATCCGAGATCGTATGGGACGAAGTCAGGGTAAGCCACTATCGGCGAATTACTGGCATATCGATAGCTACTATCTGATTTCCTCGATGGTGATTCGAGGCATTGGATGGGCTTTGGTGCCTGAACATGTGATTCGGGAGGACTGGTATGCGCCTTATCTGGTTGAGCTGTCAACGGAAGCGATTCCTGAGCCTCTGATGGTAGAGATGGGAGTGGTCAAACGTCGAGACAAAGGTGAGGGACGGGTGATGAACTGGTTGTACACAGAACTGGCACGCTTGTTTCAGCAAAATGGGCGCTAAGTGTACTTATTTGCTTTAGGTCCACTTAAGACTGAGCAACAGTATCTGCGAGCAATCCACAGAGTGAAGCTGCTGGGTAAAAACGGTGTCAAGTTATGTGATTCTGCCCAGGCAGAGGATAGATCGTCACGCGCATTATTGGTACTGTGATTAAAAAAGAATAAAAGAGTCATCTGGTTATGCCTGAAACATCACAAGAACAACTACAAACGATTGTATCTGATCTGCCGCTGATTCTTGCGGGCCCGGTGTTACGTAAAGTGACACCGCAGGAATTAACGCTGTGGCTGGCCGTTTCTTCCCCACTGGATGGCACGTTTACACTTCACCGTGCCAGTGAAGAGGAAGCCTGTTTTGAAGCGGATCTGGCATCCGGACATCATGTTCGAATCGGGCAACATGCCTGGATATATCAGGTAACGTTTCACGGCGAATTCCCGGCGAACACGCCACTGGAATATGATTTGCTGACGCAATCTGGTTCACTGGCGAAATTACAACCTTCTTTGTTTTATGGTACAGAGCAACGGGTTTCTTTCATCATCAAACCGCGGGCAGATTATATTCTGCATGGCTCCTGCCGAAACCCTCATTATCCAAGTAAAGACAGCTTGGTGGCAGCGGATACCCAACTGGAAAGCCAGGCTATTGAAGAACGTCCATCACTGCTGATGCTCAGTGGCGATCAGATTTATGCCGATCACGTGGCAGGCGCCATGCTGGATGCAATCCAGCAAGTCATTGAACGGTTGGGGCTCTATGATGAGACGTTTGAGAAAGCCAGAATTCAGAGTGCCTCCGAGTTGTACCAGCATCCGTATAACTTTTATCTGCGTGACAAAATTCTGCCGCATTATTTCGAAGGCGGAGAAGAAATTATTGATAAGTTGCCAGCGCTTGGCCGCTGGCTGCGACGCCGGGTGCCGGTTTTCAGCTCGCGCGAATCAGGGAACCACCTGATCTCGCTGAGTGAATTCATGGCGATGTATCTGTTAGTTTGGTCGCCGGTTTTATGGCGATGTGTTAATCCGCTGCGCCTGCAAGAATCCCAGTTCAACTGGGGTGGAGAAACGTTGCCGGCCCAATGGCAGCAGCTCTGGATGAAAGAAACCCCGGAAATTACCGCGTTTGTTGAAGGCTTGCCGCAGGTGCAACGACTGCTGGCGCATTTGCCGACATATATGATTTTCGATGATCACGACATTACTGATGACTGGAACCTGACAGTGGGTTGGGAACAGGCAGCATACAGCGATCCATTTTCCCGCCGTATTATCGGGAATGGCCTGGTCAGTTACTGGTTATGTCAGGGATGGGGGAACGCACCTGAGAAGTTTGATGAGACTTTTCTGACTCACGCTATGCGTTATTTTGATGAGCCTGACAGTGATAATCAGGATAGCTTCATTGATTATCTTTATCGCTTTGAAGGCTGGCACTATACCGTTGCCACGACGCCGAAAATGGTGGTGCTGGATACCCGCACCCGACGCTGGCGCTCTGAGTCAACAATGAATAAACCCTCGGGGCTGATGGATTGGGAAGCGCTGCTGGAATTTCATCAGGAGTTGATCGATGAGTCGGCGGTGATTGTGGTATCGGCGGCGCCGATGTTTGGGGTGAAATTCATCGAGACGTTACAGCGTCTGATGACCTGGCTGGGGCGTCCGCTAATCGTGGATGCGGAAAACTGGATGGCGCATCCGGGGTCGGCCAATACCATGATCAGCATATTTACGCATCCAAAAACGCCGACGAATTTTGTGATTTTGTCCGGAGATGTTCATTACTCGTTTGCCTATGACGTGAAGCTGCGTTTTCGAAAAAGTAGCCCGAACATCTATCAGATTACCGCCAGCGGCATTAAGAATGAATTTCCTGAACGACTGTTACGTATCTGCGACTTTCTGGATCGGATTCTGTACAGCCCGCGGTCGCCACTGAACTGGTTCACCAAACGTAAGCGATTGAAAATATACAAACGCGATCCGGATCTGGATAACGATCATCGCCTTATCAACCGCAGCGCCATCGGAGAAATTCGCCTGGATGACAAGGGGAAACCGATTGATATTGCGATCTTAACCGCAGAAGGGAAGCGAGTTTCTTTCCCCCCCATTAACCGACGAGGTAAAGCTGGCCTATAGTTCTAGGATTGCAAACCAAAAAACGAGGTGAATGATGGCTTTAGGGATGAAAAAGGCAATATGCGGGTTAGCCGTGGCTGGTTTGATGCTGGCGGGCAGTGTACCTGCGTTTGCAGGCTGGAATCTGGATGGCAGCAAATCCAGCGTTGGCTTCTCTTCCGTTAAAAATGACGCGGTGTTTGAGCAACACGGATTCCGTAACCTGAGCGGTTCCATTTCTGACGATGGCGAAGTAAAACTGACCATTGACCTGAACAGTGTTGATACCAATATTCAGATCCGCGATGAGAGGATGAAAAAAGAGCTGTTCGACACTGAAAAATTCCCTTTCACGACAGCTATGGCGAAAGTCGACGTCGCCAAGCTGAAAGCATTGGCGCCGGGTAAAACAGAAGTGACCGATGTTGAATTTGCGTTAGATCTGCATGGCAAAAATGAACGCCTGATCGCATCAGTACAAATTACCGGTTTGGAAAATGGAGGTTTACTGGTTTCGACGATTAAACCTGTGGAAGTAAAAGCAGGGGCATTTGGGCTGGATGTCGGTGTGGACAAACTACGTGATATTGCCAAACTGAATTCCATCTTGCTTTCAGTTCCTGTGAATGCAAACTTAGTATTTCTCTCTGAGTAACAGTAGAATAGCGAAACAACCTTAAGTGCCGGCACGATGCCGGCCTTATTGCTTTTGGCGTTGCTGATTTTAGCAGCTTGAGTTGTGTGAATAGACAACCGTGGATTGATTCTGACGGTTGTCTTGGCTCATAGCACTTGATACTAAGAACTGTCACCGCCGCGAATTTTTACATGCTTGGCGTGATCCATGCCTGAGGCTTTTTTGCTGTAGTTTTAGCCGAAGTGATAGCTGTCGTTTTCCAGATTTGAGGCTACCTGTGCATGGATGAATCTTCCAAGATGCTGATGTTTAGAATATTTAAATTATCCAGAGCCTGGATTATTTAGCACTGTGATTAGTAAACAAGGATGCCCAATGAAAACAGTAGTCGTTGAAAATACACCTGTCACCCCCGGTAAAATTATTTGTGTCGGTCGAAACTATGTCGCTCACATCCATGAGCTTGGCAATGATATCCCCGATGAAATGGTGCTGTTTTCCAAACCAAATTCTGCAATAACAAATCAACTTGCCGCTTCTCATAATGGCGATGAGTTACATTACGAAGCTGAGCTGGCTTACCTCTATCAGGATGGTGTTTTTTCTGCGGTTGCCGTGGGGCTGGATCTGACTAAGCGAGAAGTGCAGAACAAGCTTAAGGAAAAGGGGCTGCCGTGGGATCGTTGCAAGGCATTTGACGGCGCGGCTCTGTTCAGTCCGTTTGTTTCTATCAGTCCCGCAGTGAGTGATGCATTGCAGGAAACGCCATTGGGCCTGACGCTTCATATTGATGGTGAACTCACGCAAAGTGGTACAACAGACCTCATGATTTACAAACCTGACGTCGTTCTGGCTGAGATACAGAAATTCATGACGCTGGAAAATGGCGATATCGTTATGACGGGGACTCCGGCAGGGGTGGGGAAAATTAATGCTGGCGCAGTGTTCAGTGCAGCAGTGGTATGTGGTGACCACATACTGACATCTGTGGAATGGACTGCGGCAGCGTAACCTGACCAAATCATTAAGTAACGACAATTTAAAGAAGGTATCCCGTGAGTAGTGAGCATTTTCAAGGGAAATACGAAGTTGAATTAAAATACCGACTGGCATCCAAGTCCGCTTTTCTGGCACAGCTGAAACAGATGCCACATGAAGTGATGCTGGAAGAAAATGTTGAATCGGATACCTTTTTTGATACACCTTCCCGGACTTATGCCAAATAGGGAAAGTCGGTGTCTATCCGTAGCATGTCGCCTTCCGGTATTCAGCTATGGATTGTTAAGGGGCCTGAGCCGGATCGCTGTGAAGCGGTCAATATTACCGATGCCAATAAAGCCTGCAGTATGCTCCTGACGATGGGGCTTGCTCCTGTGCTACAGACCAGTAAAACACGCAGTATTTATTTTGTGGGGGAGTTTCATATTACAGTAGACAGTCTTACAGGTATTGGCGACTTTGCGGAGTTTGCCATTATGACTGACGATGAAGCCAAACTGGATAGTTACCGTGAACAGCTGACGACGATGGCTGCGCAATTCGGTTTGCAGGAAAGTGATCGGGAATGCCGTTCTTATCGAGACATGCAAGCCTGAGCCCTATCAGGCTAATTCTACATATTTCAGCCTATATGTTGCCTATGTTAAGGCTCCATGTTACGGCACTAAGTTGAGGCTCTGTGTTGAGGCTCTGTGTTGAGGCTGAAGCACTGTGTTAAGACACTAAGTGACATTCCGCATACTAAGGCTTAAAGATGTCTTTTCTGATATGATCAGACCGATTGAAAACAACATGCAAAAGTAGTGACTCACATGTTTGATAAAGAGCAAATAGTAAAACTGGCTAATGTAAAAATGCCGTTTGGAAAGTACAGCGGGCGTGTCATCATCGATCTGCCTGAAGAGTATCTGCTTTGGTTCGATAAAAAAGGCTGGCCGAGCGGTGAGTTGGGTGACTTATTAAAGCTGTGTTTAGCGTTGAAAATTGAAGGGCTAGACAGCGTCGTGAAACCTTTGAAGCGGATGTGACCTACATCGGTAACCTTAATTTTTCCCACTATACAATGTGTTTTTCTTCAAAAGAGTAAGACTGTCTGGCTGACTCCTTTTTGCCCCAAAGTGAGTCGCGACCGCCTCCATAGTGAATAGTAGAGTTCTGATTATAAAAAACATTAACTCATGCTAGCTAAAGGAAATACCTGACCCGATAGTTCTTCTCTAGTCAATCTTCTGTTTGGCTCATTATCGCTAACACCCTCGCGCTAAATAGCATAAGATACTCGGCCTTTACCCAGTACTGAGCCACTCATCGTAATGACAGATAAAACACAGCAAGCGACATTTGCCGACCTTGGCCTGATTCCAACCTTAGTCGAGCGACTAGAAGTGTTAGAATATAGCCAACCAACACCTATTCAATCTCATGCCATCCCGTATGTGCTTGGCGGCAGGGATATGGTAGGCGGAGCCAATACGGGCTCAGGTAAAACCGCCGCTTTCTCGCTGCCAATTTTGCAGAAAATTCTTCAGCAAGGTGAATCAAATGCTCGTCGTGGCAACTTCGTTTCTCATTTGATTTTGGTTCCTACTCGTGAGCTGGCATCGCAGGTAGCCTACAACGTTAAATCCTACTCATATCATCTTAGAGATATAATCAAAACGGTTGCCGTATTTGGTGGCGTATCCGTGAACCCGCAAATGCAGGCGCTGCGTGGTGGCTGTGACATCATTGTTGCAACGCCGGGACGACTACTTGATCTGGTATCGAGTAACGCGATTAAGTTAGACCAAGTAAAAACGCTCGTGCTTGATGAAGCTGATCGTATGTTGAGCCTAGGATTTACCGAAGAACTCAATAAGATTCTTGCTTTACTGCCTGAGAAGAAACAGACGCTGCTATTCTCTGCCACTTTCCCTGAGAAAGTCACGACTTTGGCTAAGCACTTACTTAACGATCCTGTTGAAGTTCAGCTACAGAGTGCAGAAGCCAGCACTTTGGTGCAGCGCGTGTTTAGTGTCAATAAAGGTGAGAAGACGGCGGTACTCGCGCACCTAATCAAACAGCATCAATGGCGACAGACTTTAATTTTTGTGAATGCTAAAAATGCCTGTAACCACCTAGCTCAGAAACTGTCAAAACGAGGCATCACTGCTGAAGTTTTCCATGGTGACAAAGGGCAAGGCGCTCGTACTCGCGTTCTTGAGGGTTTTAAGTCTGGTGAGATTCAAGTACTGATTGCTACCGATATCGCAGCACGCGGTCTTGATATTGAAAAATTGCCAGTGGTGATTAACTTCGATCTTCCGCGTAGTCCTGCTGATTATATGCATCGAATCGGACGCAGTGGCCGTGCGGGTGAAGTGGGTCTGGGTCTATCTCTTATCGATTACGATGACTACCACCACTTTAAAGTGATAGAAAAGAAAAATAAGTTCCAGCTTGAACGCGAGCAGGTAGAAGGCTTTGAAGTGGAAGACGACCAAAGTGAAGCCTACTTTTTACCGATGAAGCCGCGTGCAAAGCCGGCAGGAACGGGTAAAAAGAAGAAAAAGCGTAATCAGTAGAAGACGTAACCTACAAGTTAGTCGAATTACGAGAGTTTCTTGGGCGGAGATTAACCAGTTGGTCACTCGCTGCCGTTGATCCGTTTAAAGAACAATAGAGCCTTGCTGGATCCGTCAGCAGGGCTCTATTGCTTTCTAAGGAAGTGTACTAGCGACGTGTCGGACGGCCACGAGATGAGCGTTTTTTAAATGAGGATGCTGCTTTAGCTTGTGACTTAAGAATAGAGTCAACGGTTAGCGGCATCGGCTCTTTAGGTTCAAGACCATGAGGAAAAGTTCGAGCTCTCGGTGGTAAGTTGTATTCTTCTTCGCTCGCGCGTGGCATGCGCTTAAAGCGATAAAGGTAAAAGTTTTCTAATTTTTCTCTCGCCCATTCGGTTTTCTTTAAATACTTCACGCTACTTGCAATCGAGGGTTTAGTGTTAAAGCAATTAAAGCGCATGGCTGTATCTAGAATGTCCCAGCCATAAAAATCCACCAACTCTTGCAACATAGTCTCTAGCTTTAACCCGTGCAGTGGGTTGTTTTGTTGCAGTTCGATTCTCTCTTCGTCAGTCATCATTTTAGGGGCCTTACTCATCAAAGGGCGGAGTTTAGCAAAGTATACAGTGCAGAGATATCTATAGTTAGGCCGCGATGGTTTGAATAGAAACGCCAGAAGAAATTTGCTTTCTTTGGGCTCAGAAAGAAAGGGTTCCCGGAAGGTGAGCTGGGTTTACTGATGGTACTGGCACTTAAGATTGAAGGGCTTGACAGTGTCGTCAAATCGCTGAAACGTTGAGTGTGATATTTCATCTTTCTGGCCATTTGTTATCGTTAAGAAGAAACTTGCACGTAGAGTCACACTGACTCAACAACTGATAGATTGAAAGGGGGCTGAAAGTACTGAATTTATTTCAGGATCGATGGGTCTTCCGCATGATGCACATCTTTCAGCATTTTTTGAAAAGACGGGCATTGTAAATGGTTTTCTTCAGGGCATTCAGCAACATGCCGTAACCCTAACTGAATTTTGGTTAATTGGCGGATTGTTTGTTCGAGTGCATTGGCTTTATTCAGTAGTACGGCGCGATCAATATCCAGATGGCCGTCATCAGTGAACATTTCACTGATCTCTTCCAGTGTCAGGCCTCCCATTCTTCCGAGTGAAATAAGCGATAGCTGCTGAATCACTTTGGGGTGATATTGTCTTCGTAATCCTTTTCTGCCAACTGCCCGGATTAATCCACGGGATTCGTAATAACGCAAAGCTGAGGGTTTTAATCCTGTCTGCTTGGTGACTTCACCAATATCGAGCCATTCCATACTTGACCTCAATCTGACTTTAAGTTGTACGATGCAACTGTAGCAGGATATGCACATGATCCCAATGATTAGATCTAATTGAATAGATCGTGACAGTTTCGCTGAGAATCGGGTGAGAGGTATGGCTGCAGAATCAATCTTACAACGGTAACACTGTATCAAAGGAGCAGGGAATGGTTATATCTGGGGTGAATGAATTCATTGTTCAGGCTGTGATTCTGGGTGTGGGCGCGACAGTGGTGATGGATGCATGGGCGTTGTTTCAGCGTCATGTGCTGGGCGTTCCGACGCTGAACTATGCAATGGTCGGGCGGTGGCTGGGGAGAATGACCTATGGTGAATTTGCGCATGCTTCGATTGCTGACGCGTCAGATGTGAAAGGTGAAACCGTACTCGGATGGGGAGCCCATTATCTGATTGGCATTTTGTTCGCCGCAATTTTGATTGCAGTGGTCGGCGAAAAATGGCTATCGGCCCCTACATTGTGGCCGGCTGTGATGGCTGGCGTTATCAGCGTGTCGGCTCCTTTTTTGATTATGCAGCCCGCATTTGGATTAGGGGTAGCGGCTGCGAAGATGCCATCTCCCTTAAAAGCCAGAATTAGAAGTGTTATCACCCATGTTATATATGGCTGGGGTCTGTATCTGACAGCATTGCTGATGCAATATGTATCTGATAGTTTCTAATACTGTTCCTGCAGCCGGATAAAGCTGTGGGCTTAAGCTGGCTGCCAGCAGGAATATGAATGGATTAAAAAGAACTGCTCATAAACAAAGGGAGAAAGTATGGTGATTCGCGCATTACAGCCTGCAGACTTTGACGCGTTGTATGCTATTTATTCAGATTTGGAGGTTGTCGCGAATAATCGTTTTTTACCTTACATCTCTCGCAATCGTTTTGAAGCCATGTTTACAGATGATCAGTACAATTTTGTCTGTTGTACTGATGATGGTGAAATACTCGGTCATCTGGCTATCATCGGATCAAATAAGCCAAGGATCAGACATGTTGTGTCTTTTGGAATCGCGGTGTCTAAACGCAGTAGGGGGCAAGGTGTAGGGCGACAACTCATGCAACACCTTATCGATTATTGTGATAACTGGCTGAATGTGAGGCGTATTGAACTGGAAGTTCATGCCAATAATGAAGCTGCTTTAGGACTGTATAACACCTTTGGTTTTGAGCTTGAAGGTGCGAAAAAACAGGCCGTGTTCGTCAATGGCCAGTTTATCGATATATTGTTGATGGCCAGGCTCAATGGTCGCTCTTAATAGCGTTACGCTTTCAATTACAACAAGGACTGTTTTCATGAATATCATTGCTCTTTCTTCCGTTGATGGTTACGAAAATCAACTACGGGAGTTATTACAGGACTGTGTCGGCAGCGGTGCATCTGTGGGTTTTATTGCGCCAATAGCACAGGCTGAAGCAAACAGCTACTGGCAGGATGTTCAGGGCGAATTAGCGAATGGTACAAGAAAACTCTGGGTGGCAATAGAAAATGGTATGGTAGTGGGCGCAGTTCAGCTGGGGTTGTGTTCCAAAGCGAATGGTTCTCATCGTGGTGAAGTAGAAAAGTTGATGGTGCATACTTCAGCGCGAGGAAAAGGGATTAGCAAAAAGCTAATGGCGTCACTGGAAGAGGTGGCGGTATCGCTTGAACTGCTACTATTGGTGCTGGATACCCGACTTGGTGATATCGCTTCCACACTATATCGCCAGCTTGGGTATATCGAAGCAGGTCAGATACCGGACTTTGCGCGAAGCTCTGACGGACAACTCGACGCGACGGTGCTATTTTATAAGCAAATTAATGGTATGAAGCGTTAAATGGTTTGTAAATGGCGTGATTGGGGTAGTCATTCCAGTTATCAATTTCCACTAGCAGCCATCATTCATTCTGTTGTTGGCTTTCATTTTGATACCTATACCATCTTACCTAAACTCTGGAGAGAGACATGATAACGGGAAATGATCTGCTGTATCTGCAACGCTGTATATCCTTAGCTAAGGAAGCCTTGGACGCCGGAGATGAACCGTTTGGCTCTTTGCTGGTGGCAGAAGATGGCACCATTTTATTTGAAGATCGTAACCGTGTGGCCGGGGGCGATCGTACCCAGCATCCTGAGTTTGCTATTGCTCGCTGGGCAGCAGCAAACATGTCGCCTGAAGCGCGAGAAAAAGCGACAGTATATACCTCCGGTGAACACTGCCCGATGTGTGCGGCAGCACATGGCTGGGTAGGGCTGGGACGTATTGTCTATGTCAGTTCATCGGCACAGTTATCGACATGGCTGCAGGAGTGGAATGTCCCCTCAGCGCCTGTAAAAGCATTACCCATTCAGGATGTAGTACCAGGTGCTCAAGTGGAAGGCCCAGTACTGGAATTAGCGGATGATATCCAGGAACTGCATCGTCGTTTTTACCAGGTTTAATTTATTTGAAAGAAAGAGAGTGCATGAGGCGCCAAAATGATGGCGCTTTTTTTGTGAAACGATTTCTATGATTAATGTGATAGTTCGTGACAGGTCACAAAAATGAAAACTGGTTAAAGCATTTTTGGGTAGTTAAACGTGCCGGCAAGTAAGCCAGTTCTCGGTCAAAAAATGTGGTTTTAGATAATCAGTTTAAAAATAAAGGTGTCAATAAGGATAAATCATGTTTATAACTGGATTTAAAGCATAGCCATATTGTAGTAGACGCATTTTAAATCCCAAGAGTCATTAAATCTCAACACGTTCCTTTTATATAAAATTCCCATAAGGAATCATTTGTTCATCTATATTGTTATTTAGATGTATAGATGACAGGGAATGTCCGATGTTTGGTCTATTGAAACGCAATACGGTTTCTCAGGAAACACTTTTATCCGTTACCCATCTTTACCATGAATCTCATCAGTTATTGACTGCAATTACAGACTCATTTGCCTCTATTGAATTTACCCCATCCGGTCAGATCCTTTTGGCTAATCCACTTTTTCAGAGCGTGATGGAATACTCGATTGATGAGATAGAAGGTAAACACCACCGTATGTTTTGTACTGAGCATACCCGGAATAGCCAGGAATACAGAGAGTTCTGGCACCAATTGGCGTCGGGTGTCCCGATTAATGGATTATTCCAACGGGTAACAAAAAGTGGTCGGGAAGTCTGGCTAGAAGCCAGTTATTGCCCGGTGCATGATCAGGAAGGACGGGTGTGTAAGATCATCAAGGTGGCGACCGATGTCACCGAGCGGGTTATGGCCCATCACCATTTAGAAAGCCAGGTGAAAGCGGTTTCTCGATCGATGGCTATCATTGAGTTCGACCTGTCCGGCAATATTCTGTTTGCCAACGAAAATTTTCTCGGGGCCGTTGGATACCGCCTGGAAGAAATACAGGGACATCATCACCGTATGTTCGTTTCACCGGAATATGCTCAGTCTAGGGAGTATCAGCAATTTTGGGCAAAACTGAATCAAGGGCAGTTCCTGGGCGGCAAATTTGAACGGGTGAATAAAGCGGGGGATCGTCTTTGGCTAGAGGCAACTTATAACCCGATTTTTGATACTAATGGCCAATTATACAGAGTGATCAAATTTGCCACGGATATCACCCAGTCGGTCTTGCTGGAGCAGGAAAATAATCAACTGGCTTACGAGTTATCCGTAAAAACCTGCCAGCTGTCGGCCGAAGGTTGTGAGTCGGGGCATCAGGCAATTGCGAAAATGTCCGAAATGGTTGCTGGCCTGAATGCAACTTCAGACGTGATTTCGCAACTGGAGGCTCAGTCCCAGATTATCACCAGTATGGTAGACACTATTTCGGCGATTGCTAATCAAACCAATTTATTAGCGCTTAATGCGGCAATTGAGGCGGCTAGAGCTGGAGATCAGGGAAGAGGCTTCGCAGTGGTTGCCGATGAAGTGAGACAGTTGGCGGCTCGTACCAATGAATCTACCGTCAGAATTGAAGATGTTGTTAGGCAAAACAGCCAAGTGACCTCTCAAGCCGTGGATTCTATGTCGACAATCATTGCCAGTGCCCGAAGCAGTATGGAAAGGGTTAAGGCGGCGAATGAGGCGATTCAGGATATTGAAAAGAGTATCAATGACGTTGTGGCAGCGATTCAACGATTGTCGGCGACAGGCTAGCAAAGCATGGTTGTTTGAGTCCTGATCTTCCGCAGGTTTTTATCTGACTCGCGTTCAATTATCTTGATAGTCCGTTAACGACTGCTACTGAGTCAGACACGCCCAACTGCTTTGACGAGGTTGGGCGTGTCCGTATTGCCATGCAGTTTGGGCTTGCTGCTGCGTCAAAAGCTGCGCCAAAAATCGTAGTGGATAAATGCCGCGGCTATAAATCAAACGGCCAAAATGTCACATTTAAGAGTCGGCGGTTGAGTATATCGATCCGTCCAGATCCATCTGGGTCAGCAACAAACGGGTATCAAACTCAAGTTGGTGGTAGTGCGGTTCCATATGGCAACAAAGCTGATAAAACGCCTTGTTGTGTTCTTTCTCACGAATGTGAGCCAGCTCATGTACCACGATCATACGAAGCATTGGCTCAGGCGCTTGTTTAAACAAGGTCGAAACCCGAATTTCATTTTTCGCTTTTACTTTATTGCCATGCACGCGAGAGACAAAGCTGTGTAATCCTAAAGCATGATTAACAACATGAATTTTGCTGTCGTAGGCCACTTTACTGATGGGGGCAGATTTTCGAAGGTACTGATTTTTGAGTGCCATAACAAAATCATACAGCGATTTCTCAGATTGAACCTGATGTGCTTCAGGGTATTTATTCAACAGGTAAGCCTTTAGCTTATCATTTCGAATAAGGGTGCTGATCTGGTCAGTTAGATGTGAAGGATAACCCTGTAAATATTTCAGTTCGTGCATGGGAGAATACCAGAAGCAGATCAAAGCGGTGATTCTAGCCAGAGCGCAGTGCGACTGCAATGGATTAAGGACGGTGGCCAGTAGCCATTTAATTGTTAGTGCAATAAATTCAGAACGATGGACGTTGTCAGAACTGAGAGTTCTCGCCCATACTTATAAGCAGAAGCAATCGAAAATGCTGATTAGTCAGAGCTTTGTACCAATAAGGAGCGCACTATGTATTTACGGCTGCCACCCCCTTTAGTTTTACTGCTGTCGGTTTTTGGCATGTATTTGCTGGCACAATTAATGCCTTTGTACGAATTTCACTTTGCCGGGCAGCGTATGCTGATGCTAATGTTCTGTTTGGCGGGGACGCTTATTGGACTGGCTGCAGTCATGTCTTTTGCCAGAGCGAAAACAACGGTTAACCCACATAAACCCGCAAAAACATCAGCCCTTGTCACAACGGGTATTTACCGGATCTCTCGCAACCCAATGTACCTGGCTCTACTGTGTCTTCTCATGGCGGCTTTCATTTACTTTTCAGCCCTATCAGCGGTGCTGATGATCGGCGTGTTTGTTATGTACATGAACCACTTCCAGATTGCGCAGGAAGAAACAGTCCTGAAAGCCATGTTTGGTGAGCGGTATGAGAAATACTGCCATCGTGTAAGACGCTGGTGTTAAACATGCTGGTTTAACTTCACAGTCATTTAAACTTGTTGCACATGTTTTTATCCTGAAGAGTTTTCTCAATCACGTAACAACATAATTTTTAAGAGCAAAGTAAAATATAGGTCTAAGATTATTGTATGTGATATGCGTTCCATATCTTTTTATAAAGGAGTACGGTATGGGGTTCAAAAGCACTTTCCACCAAAATGTCTTACCAATATTTAAGCTGCCTTTAGCTTGTCTGTTTGCATCGACAGAAGATGTGGTGTTTGTTAGAACAGTTAACAGCGCTGATGATTCCACACGATATCATTGGAGCAAATGTTTGTTTGAACAAACGCAGATGGAGATTATTGCCCTTAAACAAGCAGTTAAAAGAGCAGGTTATCAGCTCTCTGAAATTGCCAGAACGGAAGTGATTCTTTCCAAGTCGGTAGAAGATGATCAACTCGCCGAACTTTATGAGTTGCTCGAAAGTCTACCTGGTGAAGTCGAAATTCATTATGAAGAGCCTGGGTTATTTACCGGAAAATCTGAACTGGCACCATCCCAACTCATTGCTATTGAGGCAATGGTCATTCATTAAAATGAATTCATATATTTAGGCGTGGTTTTATTGCATGATGAAACCACGCTGACATGATATTTCCCTGCATTGAATGGTTTCTTTTCCCGCCAAATGAATCTTTTCTGACATGATTTTCCACTTGTTTTGATTTTTTGCACTTGCACTTGCACTTGCACTTGCATCCACGCCCTGCAATATGGTTGTGCTTATTCGAAATGTGCAGGGGCAGTTTGCGTTCATAAAGGCACTGACGATAGGCGTCGTCGGTCTACACTTGTTTGATAAAGGCAAAAAAGAGGGAATTACAATGAGCTATTTACATGGTGTGCATGTTGAAATTGAACAAAATGAGAACCAAATTTTCATGGAAATGAAAGCAATCGGCACGCTGACCCATGAAGATTATGAAAAAATCACCCCATTATTGGAAACAGCCCTGGAAGGCACAACGGATCCTGTCGTTAATGTTTTCTTCGATGGGACAGAATTTGAAGGCTGGGATCTGCATGCTGCGTGGGACGACCTTAAACTCGGGCTGCGCCATGGGAGAAAATTTAACAAAATAGCGTTCTATGGTAATGAACGGTGGCAATCGATTATGTCCAAAGTCGGAAGCTGGTTTATCAGTGGTGAAGTGCGCTATTTCGAAGATTCTATTGAAGCCATTAACTGGCTTCGGGAAGCAGATAAATCTGCAAGCTGATTCACTATAGCCTTGTATCCTTGAACTGAATGTCTTGGAACCGAGTGTATAGTATTGAATATTAGATTGATTTAATATAACCACTCAAAAAATAATAAGGCAAAAACCCGTTTGCCTTGCGTTGAAGGTGTGGTGGACATGAGAAAAAGAATAACCCTTGCCGGATTCATCCTTTCGCTGTTTCCGGCGACGGTATGGTGTGAAAATGCGAGTCAGGGATTGACAGACATTCAGCCTGCTTCAGATCTGCGGTATTTTGTTGGTTTGCGTGCTGGTGCCAGTCAAATGGGTAATGATGATAAAGCGACCCTTGTGAATGGCGGGCTTTTTACTTCTGATGACAGTAGTTATGCAGGCTTTGGTGGTCTGGACTTTGGAGTGTACAGCCAAAAGTGGAACACTCGCATGTATTACAGTTATGAATACCACACCTCGACGACAGAGTTTGAAGGGGATGATGCGTACGACATTAATGCCCATCTACACATGCTGAGTGCTGATCGTATATTCCGGACTGATTCAAGTATCCAGCCGTTTGTGGGACTTCATTTTGGTTATGCGTTTGCAAAATCGGATTCTCGCTTTAATGATAAATATGAAAACGATGGATTCGTTTTTGGTTTTCAGGCAGGGGTAGACTGGAGAATTTCTGATAGTGTTGCTGTTGAACTGGGGCTGCGACATAGTGTGTTACCGTCAGATCGCACCAACTGGTCAGCAGAAGACAGCCAGGGTCAACCTGTTAACGTCGAAACGCAACTCACTGGGGTTTCTTCGGCGTATCTGGGCGCAAGTTACCGATTTTAAGCCGCTGGTTTACTCAGAAAAATAGCTGCGTATAATGCCTTGCCGCAACCAGAACCAATAAGGACTTCACTTTGAAGCTATTTGTAAGAGATCTAACCGTTATCGATGCCTCGTACCTGTGTGAGCAGCGCGGAATGGTAGGAGAGAGCTGGATTCTTGATGTGGTCATGTCGGGCGAACTGAATGAAATGAGCATGGTGCTTGATTTCAGCCGCGTGAAAAAACGTATCAAGCAGCTTGTTGATGAATTTGTTGACCATCGACTGATTGTGCCTCGTCAAAGTGCGGCGATTCGCATTGCTGAAAGCCAATTGGGCTATTCAACGGTTGACCTGTTACGCGGCGAAAAGAGTATTTACCTGAACTGTCCTGATGAGGCGTACTGCTTTATTGATGCCAATGAAGTCACGATTGAGTCGGTTACTCAGCACATTTATGATGTGCTCAAAGGTCAATTACCGGAAAATGTACAGGGTCTCGAACTGACATTGCGACATGAAGCGATTCCCGGGGCGTTCTATCATTACAGCCATGGTTTGAAAAAGCACGATGGTAACTGTCAGCGCATTGCCCATGGTCACCGCTCTCCGATTGAGTTGTTGGTTGATGGTGAGCGTGATGCATCATTGGAACAGCAGTGGGCTGAGCGTTGGCATGACATTTATCTGGGTACTCAGGAAGATTGCTGTTCGTTGAATGAACTTGATCTGAGTCCGGAAGCAAAAGCCGCGAAAGAAGAAAGTCATTTTGCTTTTCGCTACACCGCACCTCAGGGTGAGTTCCAACTGGCCATTGCTCGTTGTGAAACGGAAATGATTCCGACTGATACAACGGTTGAGTTACTGGCACAATACATTGCCGAGCAGGTTAGTCTGCAAGTCAATGAAAGTAGTGTACTGGACGTTGTGGCATATGAAGGTGTAGGCAAAGGTGCGATGGCTTCAATGCCCGGACGTAAAAGCGCGTAATTCGGGTTGTCGCCCAAGGTGGATGTTCAGAAGCTTACTTGTCTTTGGGTTCCGACTACAAACGCACACAGCTCAACGATAGTTTTCTAAAGCCCCTGTTTCAAGACAGGGGCTTTTTCTTGCCTTACGTTTTTTGGCAACTCTTAAACTCGGCTGTTTTTAGTATGACAGTTTGCTGCTTTTCAACGGTGGTTCAGGCTTAACGGGCGAGCATCAGAGTAGATTCTCAATAGGCAGAATACCGGAGAACCATGCCGCGATCCGTAGCCACATGCTGGCATCAGGCTCGGTTGAGTATTGCTTGCCGGTCGCATCATCAAACCAGACGATCTCGCCACTTTCATTCAGTTCAAGGCGATAGGTAAACTGCGGCATATGTTGCTCTATACCCTGGTACACGTCATCAGCAAAGGCAGGAGATTGCACCAGTACACCCATTTCGGTGTTGAGGTAGGCAGAGCGCGGGTCAAAGTTAAACGATCCGACAAATACATCCTGTTTATCAATGATGAATGTTTTGGCATGCAGACTGTTTCGGGAACTCCCCAACCATGATCGTTCTCGCTTATGCAGGCGGTCAGCTTTGACTTCGTACAGTCGGATGTTGGCTTCCAAGAGCGATTTTCTGTATTTTGCGTACCAGCCGTGTACGGCAAAGACATCGTTAGATGCCAGCGAATTGGTAATGATGGTGAGCGTAATGCCTTTATTAGCCGCTCGGGTTAATGCATTGGTTCCCTTTCGCGTTGGCACAAAGTAAGGGGATACCAAAAACAGTTCAGATTGCGTTTGCGACAAAATGGCATCCAGTTCATGGAGCAGTAAGTCACTGTTTGCGCTCTGATAGATTTTCTCTGGTGGATCGTAATGTAGTTCGGCTTCACCCCAGTAAAAGGACAGGGATTTATCTTGAATTTTCTTTGCAAGGGGTAATTCCGACAGCTGAGCGACATACGGCGACTGAGTTTCAATGGCCTGTTGCAGCATGGCTTCCCATTTATCCTGTTGTGCCTGAGAAACCGGCGCATAGTTATCCACCAAATCTTCGATTGGTGAAGCTGGCTTACTGTTCCAGTAAGTATCAAATTCAAGGGAGAGTTGAGGAATAATATTTCCGAGCATCAGGAGATCAAAATCCCCGAAATCGACCTCCCCATTAGCCGAAAAATATTCATCCCCGATGTTGCGTCCGCCCGCGATACCGAAAGTCCCGTCGACAATAAGCGCTTTGTTGTGCATACGACGATTTAAACGGTCAAAGTCACCAATAAACCCCAGAGCACGACTGACACGCTGACGAAATGGATTAAAGAGCCGTACTTCAATATTCGGGTGGCTGGATAGCGAGGCCATAACAGCGTCATCGCGAGATTGCATGTCATCGAGTAACACCCGCACCCGCACGCCACGCTCTGCCGCTTTATATAAGGCATAAGTGAGGAGAGAGCTGGTGGCATCGTCGCGGTATATGTAGTACTGAAGGTCGATACTGTTATCGGCGCTGTGGATGAGTGCCAGTCTTGCCAAAAAGGCTTCCTGTCCATCAGCTAGAGGGTAAAAACCGGTTAACTCAGGATGGCTGTCCACATAAGGTTGAGCAACCTTTGCAAGCCTGCTGTTGGTGTCAGCAGACATCGCCTGGCTCGGATGCTTATCGTTACTTGGGGCATGGCTACATCCAAACATAAACAAAGATGTCGCTAAAAATAAGTTTAATTGTAGTCTGCGGCAGGGCACCAAGGAAAAGTCCCGGGTTGTTTTCGACCGAAGAAAAGCAGGGATCAATGGCATAGACAAGTGTCATTTTGCTCTGAATACCAACAGTGTATGCAGCTGAGGGTTTGTTTTCAATTGCTTGCTTTGAGCTTTAGCTGTTATTGGGATTCGGAAAAAGGGAAAGTGGTGTTTTAAAGCGAACATTGGCGTATGCAATTACACCTTCGTCAGAACAGCTGCATTGACGCTGCAACCTAATCGCAAAAAGGTGAACATTGACACATTTGTAAATCATTAAACGTCATGATTTTTAAGGAAAACATCTTAACTGTGTTGTTTGTCGAAAAAAGCAAAATCGCTTACAAAGATAAGGTGAATTCATTTTCAGGAGACACTAAATTGCGTTTTGCAGGCAGCAAACTGTACTGCAAATTATCTCGATTTATTGTAAGGACAAAAATGAAACGCTCACTACTCGGTTTGACCCTTTTGGCTTCGTTTAATTGCGTTGCAGAAGGCGCATTGGATTTACATACCCTGTCTAATAACAATACAGATAACCTGGTGTGGGTAGGACATCTTAGTCCTGATACCGACAGTGTTGCGTCAGCAATTATGGCGGCACACCTCTATGGTGGCGTTCCTGCGATCACTGAAAATCCTAACCCGGAAAGTCAGTTTGTACTGAATTATTGTGGAATTGATGCTCCACAGGTAAAAACGGATTTTTCCTCATACCAAATAGGTTTGCTGGACTTTAATCAGTCAACGCAATTAGCCGCCTCTATTCAGCCGGAATCAATCACAGCGATTATTGACCATCATGCATTGGGAAGTTCCCCGATTCGTTTACCGCAAATTGTGAGTATGGATATTCGGGCGTGGGGGTCGACCGCGACGATCCTGACTGAAAGTGCAGAAAGGTTAAAAGTCGATATCCCGAAAGCAATAGCATGTGTGGGACTTGGGGCCATTCTTTCTGATACCGTAGTTTTTCAGTCGTCAACCACAACGGACTATGACAAACGTTATGCCGACAAATTGGCAAAAATTGCAGGTATTAAGGATATTCAGGAATTTGGCCAACAAATGTTGGTGGCGAAGTCGGATCTCAGTCATTTCTCTGCTGAAAGTATTTTGACGATGGACTACAAAAATTTCGAATTCGGCGGGAAGAAGGTGGGCATTGGCGTTGCAGAAACGCTGACAGCTCAGCAGTTAATTGACAGAAAAGCAGAATTTCTTACAGCAATGACATCTTTCAAAAAAGAACAGGGGCTCGATTATCTGTTCTTTTCAATCACAGATACGAAAAACAAGCGCGCCAATATTCTTTGGGTAGACAGTCAGGATAAAAAAGTGTTGGCGGACGCTTTCGGTACTGCTATCAAAGGAGACATTCTGGTTATGGATGGCGTGACGTCCCGCAAGCGTCAAATCGGTCCTGCCATTCAGAAATCCATTGAGGCACAATAACCCACTCTTGTATTCGTTGAATAACAAGTGAATCATACTGCTCTTCTGGTTTGAATGCGTATTACGAAAAAGCCCCAGCATAATTGCTGGGGCTTTGAATGTGGCGGAGAGATAGGGATTTGAACCCTAGATACGCTATTAACGTATGCCGGTTTTCAAGACCGGTGCTTTCAACCACTCAGCCATCTCTCCGTAGATCGCGAATATTACCCAGACTAGCATGTGCAGTAAAGCAATAATGTAGAAAACGCAACCATTCACTCAAAAAGTAATCAGGTTTAGTGCTTTTTAGTCTGCGAAATCCCGTTCAGGTGTCATTAAAATGCTTTGCTTACAAAATTAATTTTGTTGCATGGGTGTTAAAGATTGACATGCATCACAATTATTGAATGTGAATATTGTGATGACTAGTGGCATTAAATATGAATTTAATCAGGTATTCGTTGATGGTTGCAGGAAAATATTCGGATGAAAGGTCTTTATTTGGATGTTGTTAATTTCACAGAGTAGTGAGATTAGTGTTCCTTTTACTCTGTACTCTTCACATCACTGTGAAGTTGCGTATATTGGTTCAGGAGCCCAACAACACTGTGGTTTTGGAAGTTAGCCTTCCTGTAGTTGTTCCAGAGAAGTACCCATAATTCGTTGTGGGCATAGATTTAGTCCGAGGTAAGTAAATATTAACAAGGAGTAAATATTATGGCTAAACGCGTCTCTAACAAACGTATCCGTGAAATTCTGGATGAAGCAAAATCCAAGAAGTGACTATTTCATGCTGACTCGTCTTTGCTGAAGATAATCTTCTAAATATAATGTTTAGATAGCTTTTAATATAAATCTTCAAAAATACAGCTTTTTAACAGATGGCTTTTCAGTATTACATCTAAAGCAGTGTATACATGCAAAGAAAAGTAGTAACGTCAACAAAGTAACGAAAGCCTCCATGTCGGAGGCTTTTTGATTTAAGCAATTCTGTCATTTAGTGCATCGTTGGTGCGGGTCAAATCACCTGTACCAGAGAGCCCAGTAGTAGGGCCGCCATTCCGTAGTTAAACCAGCGTAGTTTGTTTTCTTCATTAAGGACTGATTGCATTTTCTGTCCGGCATAGGTCCACATACTGACCGCGGGCACGTTAACGAAGGCATAGGCTGCAGCAATGATTGCAATGCCTTGCCAGTTTTGTGACAGATTGAAAACACTCACTGTAGATAATGCCATTGACCATCCTTTGGGATTGAGCCATTGAAAACCAGCTGCTGACAAAAATGTCATAGGTTGGTAATCTGATGCTTGCGAGGCGCTTGGCTTACTTTTCGCAATGGCGTAGGCAAGATATACCAGATAAACGGAGCAAGCGATTTTCAGTATATCTTGTAACACGGGATAGGCTTCAAAAAAGCCAACCAGCCCGATCCCCACTAGAATGACCATGAAACTAAAACCGAAAATAATGCCTAACATGTGTGGAATCGTGCGCATGAAGCCGATGTTGGCACCAGAGGTCATGAGCATGATGTTATTCGGTCCCGGTGTTGCGCAGGAAACAAAGGCAAAAGTGGCAAGTGCTGCAAGCTGTTGATATTCCATGGTTATTATCTTCCCGTTCAAGTGTTTTTCTATGCTTGAATATTAATTTAAATCTCATTAAATTATCTGTCTGAATGTGCTTGAAACTGAAATAATTCACAATTAAGTTGTGCTATGGATAGATTTGACGAAAGAATATTGCGTGAGCTAAAAGCCAATGGTCGACTCTCGAATGTTGACCTCGCCCAGCGGGTGGGTTTATCACCATCGGCAACATTAAGACGGGTACAGGAACTGGAAAAAAAAGGAGTCATCAGCGGATACCGAGCTGTACTCGACAGAAACAAGCTGGGAGTAGGGTTTGTGGCCTATGTGTCAATTGGGTTGTCAGATCACAGCCGCAAGTCTCAGCGTGATTTTGAACTGCAGGTTATGGATTCAGAGGAAGTTGTGGAATGTCATAATATAACAGGCAGTAGTGAGTACCTGATACGGGTTGAAACTGCGGATCTGGCGTCTTATAAGCGCTTTCATTCCGAAAAGCTCGGTGAAATACCACAGGTTAACACCATTACGACCATGGTGGTGATGGATACGCCGAAAGATGAACGAGGATAAAAGGCACCCACTGGTGCCTTTTTATCTTTAATGCCTAGTATGCAGGGCGGCCTAGATCTAAGTCTGTGGCCTTATTTACACGTCTTCGTCGAAGCCGAAATCGTCTCCGCCTAGAAAGCTATCTTCGCCAAAGCCGCCTTCACCAAAGTTATCACCACCAAATCGGGTTGGATCCGCGCTGGCAAAACTGTCGTCGAAACCGGCGCTGCCGAAACCACTTTCTTCAAATCCGGCGTTTCCGAAACCTGTGCTGCCATCGGTGTAATCTGATGCGAAGCTTGAGCTGTCATCCAGGAAACCACCAGTGTTTTCCTGTGCGGCATCAGTGGATGCTGTTTCAGTGACAGAATCAGCTGTTGCGGTATCGGCTGCCGCAGCATCTGCCGATGCCGTGTCCGCAGCTGCAGTTTCTGCTGCTGGGTCATCATTGCCAAACAGGGCATTGCTGATCATGTGTCCTGCAACCATACCAACGGCTACGCTGGCAGCAGTCTGCATGAAGCTGCCGAAGGCACTTGGTTGATGAACAGGGCGAGGTGGCATCGGCTCAGGGCGGCTGCCCCCCATCATTTTACTCAGTGCACCACGATTAGCTTCCGTTTTATGGTGCTCAACGCACTGCTCCAGGTAGTCGTTCTTTTGCTTGAGCTCTTTAAGCGCCATCTCCTGAACCAGTACAGCCTGAGTTAGTTTGTAAATGGCATCTTCCTGTGAAGCAATTTCATTGCTGATCAGGCTTTCAGCATCAGCATCTTTGTTCTTTTTCGGGCTTTGCTTCAGTTTGTTGGCAACATTTAAGATGAGCTCTTTTTCTTGTGGAGTCATGGTTTACCTTCTCTAAATATGTACGGATTGCACTTGAAGTAGCACTTTAGTTAATATTTGGATTTCTGACCACCATCGTAGCCGAGGGTTCCTATTTAAATCTGTAACTATACGTAACTGAGTGATAATGGGGTGAAAATTAAACGGTATGGTGGAGGAGTGAACCAGAAGTTCAGGGCGGACTGTTCCGTTAGCGTTTGGCATTTGCAAAAGCTCACAGCCAGACTTATTGGGTAAGAGGCAAAACAGTTCAATGGCTACCTGGCGAAAGCCGAAAATGGAATAAAAAATCCGGCCTTAGCCGGATTTT
This sequence comes from Photobacterium sp. GSS17, assembly GCF_028621875.1. Classification (NCBI taxonomy): domain Bacteria; kingdom Pseudomonadati; phylum Pseudomonadota; class Gammaproteobacteria; order Vibrionales; family Vibrionaceae; genus Photobacterium; species Photobacterium sp. GSS17. The sequence continues at coordinate 582,149 of NZ_CP117518.1, forward strand.
TAAAGCTTTACAGAAGTGACTGCAAGTCATGATTTCGTCAGTATTACTGGCGAATACCTTCAACATGCAGTTCAAGGTCAGCATAGCTGGATGTACCCATTACCTGAATACCGAAATCTTTCAATTCAATACGGGTTGAGCCTGTGAAACCGGCACGGTAGCCGCCCCACGGGTCTTCACCTGCACCAACAAATTTAGCATCAATTTCCAGAGGTTTTGTCTGGCCATGCAGTGTCAGATCACCATAAATGGTCATTTCACCATCTGCTTTAGGCTCAACTTTTGTTGATGTGAAAGTCGCGGTACCGTATTTGCTAACGTCAAGAAAATCACCACTGCGAACGTGCTTATCACGTTCAGCGTGGTTACTGTCAAAACTTGAAGTATCAACATTGACTGTTACTTTGGATGCAGCCAGGTCTTGCGGGTCATAGCTAAATGAGCCGTCGAATTTATTAAAACGTGCTTTAATGAAGCTGTAACCCAGGTGGCTAACTTTCAGGTTGATTGAAGCGTGCGCGCCTTTAGTATCAATCACGTAGTCAGCGGCGTTGGCAATAGTTGGTACAGAGGCTGCCGCCATTAAGCCCAAAGCAATCAAATGTTTCTTCATATTATTTAACTCCCAACATTTTTTTCAATGTATTGTCCTTGTTGATGAAATGGTGCTTTAACGCAGCCAAAGCATGGATTACTGCGAGTCCTATCAGGCCATATGCCAGGTATTCGTGGATTTCGCCTGCAATGTCAGACTGATCTGGAAACAGTTCGCCCATCGCGGGTACAGAAAACCAATTAAAAACGTCAATAGCTCGCCCGTCTTCAGTCGAAATCAGATACCCAGACATAAAAATGCCAAACATCATCAGGTAAAGCAGAAAATGGGCGATTTTAGCGCTCACTATTTCCCAGCGTGCACCTTCGATTACGGGTGATTTTGCTAATAATTTCCACAACAAACGAAAAACCGTGACAATTGCCAGACAGATACCGACTGACTTATGCCAGAACGGTGCGGTTTGATACCATTTTGAGTAGTAATTCAGATCTACCATCCAGAAGCCTACTGCAAAGAGCCCAATGACAACGATTGCCGTCAGCCAATGGATAATGACCGTTAATGGGTCGTAAACTTGTTTTTGTTTCATGACCGGCACACTCATCACTATGAATGATTACTATTTTAGATTGTCTGAAAAAGAATATAAGGTGTCGTAGTTGAACAACAACATCGAATAATTTGAATGAACCTTTTCCATTTGATGCCTAAGTTAGCGATATGACGGTAAAAAAGACAAATTTTCTGATCGGTTTGACGGAAAAGTATTTGTTTCAGAATGAGATAGAAGTCTCATTGAAAATGGTGTGAGAAAAAATGAGCCGTACCTGCAATGCAGTTACGGCTCTGGATATGGTTTTTGGCGTGGCCCCGGAAATCTCTGTTTCAAGGTGCACTTTTTGCATGGAGACCGTTTTTTTTGCGCGGAATGTTCTTCTCAATCCGCATTAACGCAAAATGTTATTTTCGTGGCGCCAGTCCATGATGGTCCACTCATTCATTTGTGCATGGAGCGCCAGTGCCGGATCCGGATTTACCGCGAAAGGACGGTCTACCGCATCCAGCATAGGTAAATCATTAATGGAGTCACTGTAGCCATAACTGCCCTTAAATTGGGTGTCCTGCTCATCCAGCCAAGCTTTCATCCTTATCACCTTTCCATGTTGATAGGTCAGAGTCCCTGAGGTCTTTCCGGTTAAAATACCGTTGATATGTTCAAGTTTTATGGCAATGGCATCGTCTGCGCCAATCATGGCAGCAATGGGTTTGACCAGGTGTTCGCCAGTTGCTGAGATGATCAGCACTTTATCTCCCCGCTTTTTGTGCCATTGAATGCGTTCAATGGCATCATCATATAAGGCCGGCTTGATTTTTTTCTCGATGAAGTCGTCAACCAAGGCATTGAGAGCCTGGTAGTCCATGCCCGCGATTGGCTTTAAGGTGGCTGCCATATAAGCATCCATATCCATTTCACCTTTTGCGTAGGCTTTCATCATTTCCTGCTCTTCCTCAAGCAGTGAAGCGGGAGCGATACCTTGCTCAACCAGGTAAGCAATCCACAAGCTGGCGGAATCAGCGGCGATGAGGGTTTCATCGAGGTCAAACACAGCGAGGTAAGGATTGGCTTTTGCTGTAGGAATACTGGAGATCAACGTCTGTTCCTATTTTATTGTGAGTACTAATATTCAGTTTCTACTGGCATCCGCTCAGTTTGCAACAAGCCTATGCAAGATGTGTGACACTTATGTTGCGACAAGATGTACTTTTTAAGTCGGCAGGAGAAAGTCAAAATCAGGGCAGGGTGAGGGCGTGCTAACCTCCCGATACCTCATTCTTTGTATTTGCATAAACCTGATAAGTGGAGTTGGATCTTTGTTCCATTTCTGCCTATAGATTTAATAAATCAACAATATATCTATCTACTTATATGCCTTTCTACGCGCAGGCATGCATTGTTTTACTATTAGGAACAAGGAGCGCGGACAATGAAAAAGACACTGCTGATATTGACCGCTAACCATCTGCTCTTTGTGTTGTTTCTGGTTTTATACAAATTTCTCTGGTTACATACCCAAGGAGAAAATGTTGCTGAGGTGAGTGATTCCTCGGCTTCACTGCTGATAAGTGTCTATGGTATGTCATTGTTTCCATTGCAATTACTGGTGGAACTGGTTTTTGTACTGCGCCTTGCTTATTTAGTCATCATTAATAGTGCTCAGTTTGATCATTTCTATGCTTGGTCAGCATGTCTCGCCAGTGGCGGACTGGTGTGCTGGTTTACTTTGGTCCCTCAGTAACTCTCTGTGGTAACGCTATTTCACCTGTATTCTTTGAGGGCTGCGCACGGATGCTCAGAGCAGCAGAAAAACAAGGCACAATTCGAGAAAGAGTACTTGAATAAAAGCGTGCACTTTTGTTAAAGAGAGATACCGACAGTTTAGTATCAGATGGTCACTGTAGCAGCGATCATTGTAGCAACGATCGCTGAATTAATGATGGCTGGTTACATTCCGTATGGGAATTTTTCTGATAAACCATCAAGGGAGCGACGTACATCTTTCAGGGCCTGAGCGTAGGCATTCAACTGGTGTAAGGTGTAGCTACAGCGTTCCGCAAAATGATGATCGCTGCATTGGAGATCCTGCGTAATTAACGCTTCCGACTGTCTGAAGATAAGGTGATCAGGAATGAAGCAGGCGTGATTGTTTTTCGAACCCGTCATACGCAATTCCGAGATGGGATACACGCCATTGATACTGGCAGACACACTGGTCAATAACACCGGCTTGTGTCCCAGCTCTTTATCTGTACAAAGTAACAGGAAATTTTTCACGACGGGTGTCGCCATACCATGCCACTCAGGAGTGATGAGAATTACTGCATCGGCTGCTTGGAGTGTCTGAGCCACTGGCTGCCAGCCGTTCCACTCCTCGGAGCCTGACCAAAATCCTTCATTCCAGAAAGGCAGTGCCAGATCATGTAGATCCAGAACATCTGCGCGTGTAAAGCCTTGCTTCAGGCTCTGAGTTTTTAAGTAATTTGCCACATGCAGGCTCTGAGATGCTTCGCGCTGACTGCCAGAGATAATTAATACATTCATGGTATTGTCCTATTTTGATAGCTGAGTCGTTAAAGTGGTTGTGGTTGCTGCCTGAGGTCGGGGCAGGGAGAAATACAGTGCAATGACAATGCTGAACGCGCCGAGTAACTGGTATTGAGACAATGTTTCACCCAGGATAAAGAACCCCAACAGACAGGCAGAAACAGGACTAAGGAAACCAATGAAAGATGTGGTGACTGTCGGCAGCTTTTCGATGCCTCGGAACCAGATCATGTAGCTGAATACAGCGCCGATTAATGCCAGGTAGCTGTAACCCAAGACATTATTCACTGTCAGACTTGATGGGAGCCCTTCCAGTAACAACGTCAGAGGCAGCAGGAACAAACCACCGAAAGTGAGCTGCCAGCCGGTAAAACTGAGCAGTGACAGTCCATCCGGACGCCCCCAGTATTTGGTCAGCACAATACCGCCAGCCATACAGATTGAGCCTGCAACTCCGGCCAGAATGCCTTGCCAACTGATTCCTGCACTGGCATTGAGAACCAGCATAGCGACGCCTGTGATACCAAACACCGCGGCCAGCGCATGGTGAAAACTGAGTCTGGTTTTAAGCAGCATGACGCTGAAGAACATCACAATCAATGGCTGGCATGACATGACCAGAGCGGCAATTCCTCCCGGCAAATAATACGCAGCGACAAAGAGAAAATAGAAGAAAGCGCCAATATTCAGGATGCCGAGTATGGCCACTCGTACCCACCATCCACGGCGGGGAGCCGTCCGGCACAAGGCTAACAGAATCAATCCGGCAGGTAGAGCCCGCAGTGTTGAAGCCAGTAGGGGCATATCCGGCGGCAACAGTTCCGTCGTTACAATGTAGGTACTGCCCCAAACCATCGGTGCAAGTGCTGTAATCAGCAAATTTAAGAGTAATGTGTGCTTGGCCATGACTTCTCCTTGATGACGCACTTGTTGAGTGCGAACAGTTAACTGAGTGCGAGCAGTTAAATTGTTGCCAGCGATCTGCTAGGCAGTTAATCGCGATGTCCTGACTGGGTTAACGTGAATATGATGATTAAAAGTATCTCTCATTAGAGATACTTTTAATCTAGCGGGTTGGTTTGTTATGGTCAAGTATCTTTTGTTAAAGATAGTTAAGGGATAATTCACAGAAGTAAGGTGTTAAATAGGCGCTGGAGGTTATGGATTTGTCTGGTAAGATGATTTTTATATTCAAATCAATGCATTTCGGTGTTTGTTTTGATGTTTGTGTAATGATGCAGGCTTTGATTTTGCATCAACGAGGAAGGAAAGAAACAAAACGTTACGGAGGCCGGAGTGGTGGAAAATCATCGAATAAGACTTGAATTACCCAATATGTGTCATGTTGAATCCATGTATGAGGCGTTCGAAGAGAGTCGGGAAGTACTGGGGCGGTTTATGCCGTGGCCACATGTTGTGTCATCTTTAGATGATATTGCTGAGAACATGCAGCAAGCGATCACAAACAGAGAAAAGTTTGAAGGTGAGTTGCGTTACACCCTAATTTGCAAAGAGACCGAGCGTGTATTGGGGGGGTTAGGGTTAACGATCCTGGATAAAACCGTGCCTTCGTTTGAAATCGGATACTGGTTACGAAACTCAGCTGTAGGTAAAGGTTACATGACAGAAGCGGTTAAGCTGGTGGAGCATTATGCATTTGAAACGTTAAATGCCAACCGTATTCAGATTTGTATGGCAGATAAAAATCTAAAAAGTCGCGCTATCGCAGAACGTTGCGGTTACAACCATGAAGCGACATTACTCAATGCCCGTCGGTTACCCAACGGAGAACTGGGTAATACCCTCATTTATTGTAAATTGCCGGCATAGCTCCTGCGTAGTTCCAGCATAGTTCCCGCATTGTCCCAGAATTATCTCTGCATAACACTGATTGTTGTACGAGAGGCGATTGACACTCCGTGAAGAACGGTTCACGGAGTTAGTCAGCCAGCATCAGGCTCATTTCTGTCACTGGGAAAGCAGATCTTTAAGCAATTAACTCTTCAAGCAAGCAGTCCTTCAAGAAATAGGTTTGTGCTCTCAATAGCTTGGTGCAATGCTGCATCGGGCTGGTCATGTCTGGATATCCAGAGAGCAGACTCCATCAATCCACCGTTTATAAATCGGGCCAGAAGTTCCGGGTCGCTTTCTTTAATAATGGCTAGATCCATTAAAGTACGCAGTCTGTCGGATATGGCGCTGATGCAATTGAGCCTGATGCTGTGTAATTGTTCTGCATCTAAAACAGAATACGCATCGCGCAGCACTATCCGCTGAATTTCAGGTTCGGTCGCCATGGCCAGATAAGCATGACAACGAGCCAGAAAGGCGTTCCATGGTGATTGAATCTCTGAGGCGATGGCCGCTAGTCGCTCATCCATTTCCGCATCAACTTGTTGTAATACGGCAAAAAATAACCCTTTCTTATCACCAAAATGATGGTAAAGAGCACCGCGTGTCAGTCCTGCCTGTGCGGTTAGATCATCCATCACCGTCTCAAAAAAGCCAGCATTCGCAAAGTGCTGGCGAGCTGTGTTTAACAGTTTTAACCGTGTTTCTTCCATCATTTCGGCACGGGTTCGGCGTGTCATCATGCAGTCCTTTTTGAACAAATGTCGGGTATTAAAATATTTGACATACGCTGTGTATGTCAAATATTTTAATATACGCTGCGTATGTGAATGCAGCAAATTTCGATAAATGGATTTTTAAGGAGAAAATATGGCCAATCCATACCGATTATTGTTTAAAAAGCCGGGGACTGTGGCTTTCACTTTGGCAGGGTTAGTGGCAAGAATGCCAATTTCGATGGTGGGCATTGGAATCATTACAATGGTGGCCCAACTGCGCGATTCTTATTGGTTAGCAGGTGCGTTAGCCGCGACCTTTACGCTCACAATGGCATTTGCGGCTCCACAAATTTCGCGGGCAGTGGATCGTTTGGGGCAATCTACAGTATTACCTTATGTCACTGTCGTTAGTGTACTGGCAATGTGGTTGTTATTACTTTCAGTCAGGATGGACGTGCCGGACTGGATTTTATTTGTTCTGGCATCCTTAGCCGGATTAATGCCAAGTATGCCTGCGATGGTTAGAGCTCGCTGGACGGAAATTTTACGGGATACACCGGATTTGCATACCGCGTATTCGCTTGAATCAGTACTGGATGAGGTCTGTTTTATTCTTGGCCCGCCGCTGGCCGTAGGATTAAGTGTAATCGTCGCACCGGAAGCGGGTCCTTTGGTTGCGAGCCTGCTTCTTGCCGTTGGAGTGACGGCGTTTGTCATGCAGAAGAAAACCGAACCAAAAGTTACGCCTGAATCAATCGATGACAGCCCGCCACTATTAACATCATTTGCATTTATCACACTTATTCTGGTGTTGATTGCTCTAGGGACAATTGTTGGTTCTATTGATGTCATCAGCGTGGCCTTTGCGGAGCAGCAAGGACAGCAAGTCGCGGCAAGTTTTGTACTTTCTGTTTATGCCATTGGCTCATGCCTGGCGGGGCTGGCTTTTGGTGCAATGAAGCCACAGCGAACTTTGAATCATCAGTTGGCCATCGCGGCAACGGCAACAGCGTTAACAACCTTACCATTGATGTATGTCAGTAATTTATGGATGCTGGCTGGCGTACTTTTCCTGTCAGGAATCTTTTTCGCACCAACCATGATTATTGTGATGGGGATAGTCGAAAAAATGGTGCCTCAAACCAAGCTCACCGAAGGGTTAACCTGGATGATTACCGGTTTGAGTATTGGCGTTGCGACGGGAGCGGCTTTAGGTGGCTGGTTTATTGATCAGCACGGTATATCTTCCGGTTTTCTGCTGGCTGTCTTTTCCGGTATTTTGGTCTTTTTGCTGGCGATTTTGTATCAGTTTACTGGCAGGAATCGAGCCGTTGCGACAGTCTCACAGAAGTTTTAATTTTCTTTTCGCTGCTTATAAGTTTAGGAACTCATACTCTTAGGAGCTTAGCCTCTTAGGGGATCAGAACGACAAAACGCCAGTTGAGAGTACTGGTTTTATCTAACCAAGTTAGGGGCTTGGCGCTAACTTGGTTTTTTCAATCATGCGTAAATAAAAAGCGCGTTTAATCATTTCACGGATTGACGAAGCAGGCTGTTCATCGTTTTCCGGTATGACGATTCATAAGAAGTACTGTCTCCAAATTCTGCTCGCACTATCATTCCCTCAAGGAATGTCAGCAATATTTCGGCATGCTCATGGACCCAGTGGGTGAGATCTTCTTGATCATTACGATCATTTAGCGCTAGCACCAGAGATTGCATTAATGTTTTCAACCACGCTTTATGGGCAAGTGCGTGCTCAGCAATTGCCTGATCATGGCCTTTGAACTCCGCCAGGGCATGCATGAACATACAGCCTTTAAAGTCGGAAGCGTGAAACCACGAAAAATGCCAGTCCAATAAGGCATCAAGTTTACTAAACGGTTCTGGCTGTGCATCTGTCACCGCTTGCAGTTCTTCCTCAAAGCGCTGATGGCGGCGAATTAAGACGGCTTCAATGAGTTTGTTTTTCGAACCGAAGTGGCGGTACATCGATGTCTTCGATACGGCGGCTTTATCCCGAATCAAATCTACGCCAACGGCGGTATATCCTAATTCGTTATACAGCGCTTCAGCGATATTCAGGATGTGATCTTTCTTACTCACGGCTCATCCTCCTCAGGCGTTCCGAAATAATTTAACGCCTATCATAAAAGATTCTTGCGCTCAGGTGTACAGATCTGTATTCTTTTTGTTGTGTACAGATCTGTACACCCGTGAGGTTACACTACTCAGGGGTGGAAAGCGCTGTACGGTTCGTCTTTAAGCCATGTGGATGACACGAAATACGTTTACAAATGTTTCGCGATACAAGCTTTGATTAAAGCTGCCAGAAGAGCTTCAAAAATTTGGCTCGATAAATTCTCAGGAGATGATGATGAAAAAGCTAAAAGGAGGCGGATCGTTGCCGCCAAAACCAAGTAATGTTCAGCTACTAAAAGGCCTGATAGGTGGGTTTCTGGGCATATTAACCTTGGGATTACTCACACAAACGACGGGAAGTGTATGGCTGATGGCACCTTTCGGTGCAACCTGCGTCATATTGTTTGCCGTGCCTGACTCCCCGCTGGCGCAGCCGAGAAATGTGATTGGTGGCCATTTTGTTACTGCGGCAGTCGGGTTGGTTGCGTTGTACGCTTTCGGGGATTCGATGCTGGTAATGGCACTTGCTGTGGGTGTCGCCATTATGCTGATGCAATATTTCAGGGTGGTGCATCCGCCGGCGGGCGCAAACCCATTAGCTGTGATTCTTGCTGGTCAGCAAGCCGTCGGTTTTGATTTTCTGATCACACCAGTGCTGGTGGGTAGTGTGATGCTGGTGCTAATCGCGTCCTTTGTTAATAATCTTGGCAAAGAAAACCGCTGGCCGGTTTACTGGCATGGTGTTTCCAGGCAGAAGAGCTAATTGTTTGGATAAACCAGCAAGCCAGTTTGTTGGCTTGCTGGTCAATCAGGAAATAGCCAGAGGCGTGATATCGAAAGGGCTGCCCCCTCAGTAGAGAGGCGGTGCAGTCAACAAAAGATCTGCGCAGTTAACAGATGAGCTGCACAATTTATCGCGCAATAAAGAGATTAACTGCGAAGCAATGTCAGCAGACAATTCAGTGCGGTATCCAGGTCGTCATAACGTTTACTTTTTCCCAGAACTCGCATCCCCTGCATGTGATTTAAAATCAGACGAGCCAGATCCTCTGCAGGCAGAGACGATTTTATTTCATTGCTTTGCTGTGCATTTAGTATTGCATGCGTGATCACAAGCAATAACTGGTCAAACAACGCGTTGCCTTTTGTCAGCACGTGCTGATCTTCACCAGCATGTTCAACCAGCGCATTTTGCATAAAGCATCCGCTTGTGTTTTGCCGTTGAATAGCCGCAAACCTTTTCAGAAAAGATTCCAGCTCCGGCATTGAAGATGTTTCCTTTGTTAATTCAGACAATGAAGGAAAAGAAATTTTATTGAGGTAGGCATCCAATGCTTCGTAGTACAACTGCTGCTTATCGCCAAATGCATTGTAAAGACTGAAGCGATTGATATTCAGTGCATCCACCAAATCTGAAATCGCGGTATTGGCATAACCTTTCTGCCAGAAAAGCGCCATCGCTTCCATCAACTTTTCATCCCTGTCGAAATTCGCTTTTCTTGCCATCGCACACCTACTCTGAAACAGCTTGTAATTTATTCTTGACCGAACGTTCTGAAACTGTCTAAAGTATAACCTAAACGATCGGTTAGAAAAAGCATAAGGACCAGCAAATGAAGATTTATGAAACGGCCATGACACCGAGCTGTAAGCGTGTCTCAATTTTTTTGAAAGAACTTGGGGTTGAGGTGGACCGAATCGCGTTGAATGTCAGAGAAGGGGATAACCTGCAGCCTGCGTTCAGCTCCAAAAGCGTGAATGGCAAAGTACCGTTGCTGGAATTGGATGACGGAACAACAATTTGTGAGAGTGTGGCAATCTGCCGGTATTTTGATGAAGCGGTGGAGAATGACCTGGCGCTTTTTGGTCGTACGGCTGTGGAAAAAGCCAAAGTAGAGATGTGGCACAGAGTTGTTGAGTTTCAGGGGCTTTACGCTGCTTTTCAGGCGTTTAGGAACATCACTGCTATTTACAGTGACCGGGAAAACTGTGTTGCCGAGTGGGGGCAGGAATCCAAAGAGCGTGTTGGTGCGTTTTTACCGCTACTGGATAAGCAATTGGCAGAAAGTCCTTATGTGGTTTCTGACCGCTTCACAATTGTTGATATTACGGCCTTTATTTTTGTGAACTTCGCAATCAACGGACTGGCGTTTAGCGTGCTCGAGCAATACCCAAATATTGCCCGCTGGTTTGAAACGGTAGCAGCACGTCCCGCGTTTCAGTAACAGGTACTGATATGATTGAACTTTATACAGCGGCAACGCCGAACGGGCACAAAATTTCTATCGCACTGGAAGAAATGGGGCTCGACTATACTGTGCATGCTCTGGATTTGTCGACAAATGTGCAAAAAGAGCCTGCCTTTACTGCCATCAATCCCAATGGTCGTATTCCGGCGATTATCGACAAAAGCAATGACGATTTTGTTGTGTTTGAGTCTGGGGCTATTTTGCTGTACCTCGCCGAGAAAACCGGTAAGTTTCTGCCTAAAGACGAAAAAGCACGCTCTCAGGTTATTCAGTGGCTGATGTTTCAGATGGGAGGTGTAGGCCCTATGATGGGTCAGGCGAATGTCTTTTATCGCTACTTTCCAGAAAAAATTCAGCCAGCTATCGACCGATACCAGAAGGAAGGCCGGCGTTTGTTTGAAGTGATGAACGGACAGCTGGCTAAGCATCGCTATCTTGCCGGGGAGGACTATACCATTGCGGATATGGCGACCTGGCCATGGGTTCGAATCTATGACTGGAGCGGGATTGACATTGAAGGGTTGGATCACCTTCAACGCTGGATGAACGAATTGGCTGAGCGTCCGGCGTGTATTAAAGGCATTAACACTCCGCCGTCAGAAGATATTGATCCGGAAGAAAAAGCAAAACAGATTAGTAAAATGGTGACCAAGTAATTGGTGACTTGGTCGGCGTGACTAAACAATTGTCAGAGTCTGCAAAAGCGAACCCCAGGGTTCGCTTTTATTTTATATGGCGCATAAGAATGAGACATCACTCTGATTTTGAGTGTTTGCTGCTGAGATTGATGGAATGTTTACGAAAGGCATGCAGCATGTTGATAAACTAAATACATCACTTAAGGGAGAGAGTGAGTGTTTTCCAGCGTATGTGGTTGCCCTCTGTGAAAAGCATAAAATCCACTCTTGGCATGCGAGTCGAATCGAAAGGACGTTAAGGAAGTACTGTATGGGAAAACTTTATTCAGAACTGACAGACAAACAGATTGATTTCATTGAACAGCAGAAAATATTTTTTGTCGGGACGGCGGCAGAAACTGGTACTGTAAATATTTCGCCCAAAGGCGGAGATTCGCTGCGTGTACTTGATGAAAATACTATCGCCTGGCTCAACCATACCGGAAGTGGCAATGAATCGGCTGCGCATGTGCTGCGTAACCCCCGCATGACCATTATGTTCTGTGCTTTTGAAGGAGAGCCTTTGATTTTGAGGGCTTACGGGCAGGCGCGGGTAGTCCATGCCAGCGACGGTGCCTGGTCGAGTTTGTTGGATTTGTTCCCGCCCAGTGTCGCGGCGCGGCAAGTGTATGTGCTGGACATTGAAAAAGTACAATCGTCTTGCGGAATGTCTGTGCCTTATTACGACTATCAGGGCGATCGGCAGGAATTAAACAACTGGTTTGAACGAACCGGTGAAGCCGGTATCAAGGATTACTGGGTTAAAAAAAATCAGCAGAGTATCGACGGATTTGACACTGAGATTGTCGAGCGTGCCGGTTTGCAAAGCCCGAAGGAATAGCGGTAATTCACTCCACATAGGACAGATTCTTTGCGTGCTCCCATTCTGTTTATATTCTCGGGGTTGCCTGCGACAGGCAAAACGACGCTTGCTAAGATGTTGGCTCAGCATTGTCAGGCTACCTATTTGCGGATAGATACTATTGAGCAAGGCTTACGCGACCTTTGTCATTTTCAGGTCGAAGGTGAAGGGTATCGGCTCAGTTACCGTATTGCCAGAGACAACCTGTTGCTCGGGAATTCGGTTGTTGCCGATTCCTGCAATCCTATCTGGTTGACTCGAAAAGAGTGGCAGCAGGTAGCGCTTGATGCCGATGAAGAACGGACCTTTTGGGCAACATCGGCTCCTAAAGACAGTACATCGCCTGAAATCGAAACGGAAACCGATATGCAAGTCGCTTTCGGTGCACGAATGGCTGACGGGGATGAGGACGAAGCCCGAATATCCTTTGTCGATATCGAAATTTGCTGTTCCGACAAGGGCGAACATCGTCGCCGAGTGGAACAACGGGTTGGTGAGCGTATCCATTGGATCGATAATCTCTCCTTACCGGATTGGGAGCAAATTCAGAACCGGGAATACCATCCCTGGTCAGGAGAGGTCATTCGTATCGACACCAGCCATCGGACTGAGGAAGAAGCATTTCAGAGCTTATTGGCTGCTTTAGCTCAGCATGGATTGGAGCTTGCGAAAGACGTTAAATGATTTGGTTAAGAGAGCCATACCTTAAAGCTATCTCTCGAAGCTATACCTCAGCCACACCTCCAAAGTTATACCTCCAAAGCTCAAACAGGGCTCTCCAATCTGCGTTTTGGTCAGGCCGGGATACAGGGACAATACGCATGAACATTTTTGTCTGACAAAAATGAATAAATTTATCATTAAGACTGGACAACCGTTTGCGTAATCGATATCATCCGGCTCCGAAAAACAAAGTCGGTCAGCGGACCACCTTTATTGCACAACTGATTCTGTCAGTTGTCTTTCTTTTTTTCTAAAAGAGGGAGACACAAAAAGGATCAGAATCATGTCATCAGTCACACCATCGGTTGAATCTTCAGCCCAGTCAGTCAATCAGTCAACCAGCTGGCAGACCAAAGCCATTCTCAGCGTAGCGTTTCTCATGGCAACCACCTCTGTGGGGCCGGGATTCCTGACGCAAACTGCCGTGTTTACCAACATGTATCAGATTGACATGGCATTTCCTGTGTTTGCTTCCATGTTCATCACTTTTGGTATTGTCATGAACCTGTGGCGCATTGTCGGCGTGTCCGGCCTGCGGATTCAGGACATCGCCAACCGCGTCGCGCCGGGGCTGGGTTACCCGATTGGTATCCTGTTGGCTTTGGGTGCCGTTGCCTTTAACTTTGGTAATGTCAGCGGCTCGGCTCTGGGTATTCAGGTACTGACGGGAGTGGATACCGGATTGGGAGCGCTGTTTACCGGTATTATCGGCAGCCTGCTGTTTGTTATCCATAATGCGTCAAAACGAATGGATCAAATGGCTCGTTACCTTGGGTTATTCATGATTGTGCTGATTGCCTATGTTGCGATGACCAGTCTGCCGCCGCTGATGCCAACAGCAATTGCTGCGGTAGCCCCTTCTGATTACGGTAACCTGTTGCTGCCGACACTGACCATTGTTGGTGGCGCTGTGGGCGGTTATTACACGGGGGCACAACGTCTGGTTGATATCGGCCTGAAAGGCGAAGCCAATGTAGCAGACATTAAACGTGCTGCATGGGCGGGCATTTCTATCGCAGTGGTCATCCGTATTCTGCTGTTCATGGCGATTCTTGGTGTGCTGGTAACCGGCGTTACTCTAGACGCGAAAAATCCGGCTGCTGATGCATTCCGTCACGGAGCTGGCGAGGTGGGTTATTTCATTTTCGGTCTGGTGCTCTTTGTTGCCTCTATCACCTCTGTGGTGGGTAACTCTTACATGGCTATCTCATTGGTGAAAACCCTGTTTCCGGCCATTGCCCGCAATGAGAAAGCCTGGTGTGTCGGTTTTATTCTGGTAACCAGCCTAGGCACGGTGTTTATGAACATGCCGATTTTGCTGTTAATGCTGGCGGGTCTGGTGAACAGTCTTATTCTGCCGATTGTGTTGGCGATAGTACTGGTAGCAACGAAACGTAAAGATATCGTTGGCGATTACCGTCACCCAATGTGGCTGACCCTGATGGGAAGTGCGATTGTATTGGTCATGGGCGCTGCCAGTGCGACCAACATCAGTAACTTCATCGGCAAATTCTTCGGCGCGTAAAGTTAAAGCGCTTGTTTAAATAAATGTAAAGGCACGCCATCAACGGTGTGCCTTTTTTGTTTCTGTTGAGTAAAATCTGAAAATTATGATAGGGTTAGCGGGCCTTAGACCTGTGATTTCGTGTCTCTGCTCGGTATTTCAGGATAAACGAACAATCAACGCATTAACGGAGAGCCAGGATGGCAGAATATACGGCGGAAGTGAAATGGACACGCGGCAAGGATGAAGCCTTCAGCGACAATAAATACAGTCGCGGCCATACCTGGTCGTTTGATGGCGGTGTCACTGTGCCTGCGTCATCCTCCCCCCATGTTGTACCGCTACCTTACTCTGTGGAAGCCAATGTGGATCCCGAAGAAGCGCTGGTGGCCGCATTATCAAGCTGCCATATGCTGGTGTTCTTATCAATTGCTGCCAAGCGGAATTATGTGGTCGAGTCTTATGTCGATAATGCTGTTGGTATCATGGAAGATGATGAAAACGGTCGGACCTTTGTCTCGAAAGTGACTTTACGACCCAAAATCACATTTTCCGGGGAACGTCAGCCAACGGTTGAGCAACTGGAAAAACTCCATCATATTTCACACGAAAACTGCTTTATTGCTAATTCCGTGAAAACGGAAGTGACAACAGAAATTTTGGTTTGAACCAAGGTTGATCCGGCGGAAACATGAATCTTGAAATTACAGAAACACTTTCGGCAGCGGAAGAATACGTGGCGCTTAGGGTGACAGCCGGGCTGTCAGCCAAATCCCTGGAAGCGGCAAAAATTGGGCTACCCAACTCACTGTACATGGTGTGTATTCGTGATAACACCAAACTGGTAGGAATGGGGCGTGTCGTTGGGGGCGGCGCATGCAATTTTGAAATTGTCGATGTCGCGGTTGACCCTGCATATCAGGGGCAGGGGCTTGGCAAACAAGTAATGCATCATATCGACCGTTATTTACAGCGCACAGTGCTGGAAGGCTCGTATGTTTCGATGATTGCTGACGAACCCTCATTCTATGAAAAACTAGGGTATCGGTTGACCGCTCCCCGAAGCGAGGGAATGACCAAAAAATTTTTACCTCAGTCTCCTCACACCTGATAGCCATCTTCTCGCACCGGTACTTTTGCGTATAAAAGAGCTTAGTGTCAGTGCTGATCTGTTTGGTTCGTATCCGTTGGCTGCGACAAAATAAACCGGGAGTGCCACCACTTCCTGTTTTTCTGACTCTTTAAACTATTTCTACACTCATTTATCTCATGCACGCTTACTTTTTGCCATTTTATGCCATTCTTTTCCCCGCAGTCTTTGTTGATTAAGAAGGGACGAATTTTCTTTTTATCTATGACTACACAGTTTTTGACGCATGATGTTTAGTTGTCAGAGATGCTTTTTTGTGAACCAACATCCGTTGAAAATAAAATTCATTAATTTCACCGATATCTTAATATTAATTTTTATAATTGATGTTTTACTAGTGTTTATCTGATTTTATGATGAATTTTGAATATAAAATCTATTGGGCGAATACTATTTTAGTACATTTGGAATATTATGAAGCAATTAGTTACAATCGTTTTTTCGTCTAAATGTGTTAATGATATTGAACTTTAATCTCACAATTATTTATTTTAATGGTTGTTAATGCTGCTTTGTGTTTATTTAAAGTCCTTGCTACTTAATGAGGTTTATCTCTGGTTGATTTATATTTTTTATTTGATAGAGTCAAAGCATTAAATACGATTTATAGCAGATAAAAATAAAGTTGATATTTTCGTAAGGTACTAAATAGTAGTTTATGGATAATTAAGAGGAAATAGTGCTTAAAATAATTCAGCTTGTTGCTGCATTATTGCAACGTTTTATTTTAACCAGTGATGTGGTGACTTATCAGTCCCCTCTGTTTTTACAAAATCTTCTGGAAAAACATGAAAAAAATAAGCTGTCACCTTGCCGGAGAAAAATCGCGGTTGGTGACAGAATCAGTTTTTTAAACTTAGTCACTAACGAATACTCTCATGTCATCCTGGTTTCATCACAACACAGTGAACCGGAACATGGTTTGATATCAGCGTATTCGTACTTAGGAGGAATGTTACTCGGGCTTTCGCAAAGCGATCAGTTTGAGATCTATGTGTGGGGCAGAGTGCATCGGTTTGAAGTTACTACCGTCATGCCGAAAAAAACCATTTAAGAACTTGTATAAGCTTTTTAACAAGACCATTTTGGTAAGGAGTTAAAATGAGTAAAAAAGATTTGAAAAAACCGCAGTTAAGTTTAAAAGAGAAACGTAAAGCAAAACAGGAGAAAGCCGCTGAAAACACTGTCGAAAAACAACGTAAAAGCCGTAAAAAGTAATTATAAATACGTATTTTCATCACATAGCCAGTATGATTTCATACTGGCTTTTTATTATTTATTCCGTAATGAACGGTTAAGCACTGAACAACGCGGAAATGATAGCTGTGTTGAAAATGATATATTGATAAGACGATCATAAACTTTTCACTGATTTAGCGTTATTATTCACCCGTCTTAAAGACAGCCTTATTAAGCAAGTGTTAAGCATGTAAGAACTGTAATAAGGTGAAAATATTATTAATCTAGTGAAACAGGAGAGCGTCATGTTCAGCCACGTTTTTGTTGGTAGCAATGACCTGGAAAAATCAAAGCACTTTTACGACGCTATTTTTGGCGCATTGGGCTACCGTTCAGGAGTCAGTGTCGGCGATGAGCGTTATGTGTATTCGAATGACAAAGGTTTCTTTGCCATTACTCGCCCGATTGATGGCCAGCCAGCAACGTCAGCGAATGGTAGCACCATTGGTTTCTATGCCAAGACGCAGGAAGCTGTAGACAACTGGCATGCTGCCGGTGTCGAGAATGGCGGCATGTCTATTGAAGAGCCACCAGGCGTGCGTGATACCCCATTTGGCGCAATTTATCTGGCTTACCTCCGTGATCCGGACGGTAATAAGCTTTGTGCCATGTACCGTGTTCAGGCCTGAACCTCGGTAGACAACAGCGTTAAACCTTCAATAAGTGGCAACATGTAGGCATTAGAAGCT
Source organism: Photobacterium sp. GSS17 (assembly GCF_028621875.1). Classification (NCBI taxonomy): domain Bacteria; kingdom Pseudomonadati; phylum Pseudomonadota; class Gammaproteobacteria; order Vibrionales; family Vibrionaceae; genus Photobacterium; species Photobacterium sp. GSS17. The sequence continues at coordinate 599,616 of NZ_CP117518.1, forward strand.
GGTATCAACCCTTATAGTGACCACGTGTTAACCCGTTGGGGTAGTAAAGGCATTGATCAAGCGAATCTCACGGTTCGCTTTTTTGAACCCGAATTCTGCATGTTGACGCCAGGCCGTCTAAGAATTTGCTGTCGAAGAAAGTAAAAAGGCGAACCCTGAGGTTCGCCTTTATGTTTTTCTGGTATATCAGAAAAAGTATCGATTAATCTTCGATGTAGTTCTCGATGCTTGGGCAAGAACACACCAGATTACGGTCGCCGTACACGTTGTCAACACGGTTAACGGTTGGCCAGTACTTCGACTCTTTCGTGTGTGCTGATGGGTAGCAACCCAGTTCGCGGCTGTAGCTGCGGTTCCACTCTGGATCCATAATGTCAGCCTGAGTGTGAGGTGCATTAACCAGTGGGTTATCTTTCAGATCCCACTCACCATCCTGAACACGGGCAATTTCGTGACGGATTGCGATCATGGCATCACAGAAACGATCCAGCTCAGTCAGGTCTTCCGATTCAGTCGGCTCAATCATCAGGGTGCCGGCAACCGGGAATGACATGGTTGGCGCGTGGAAACCGTAGTCCATCAGGCGCTTGGCAACATCTTCTTCAGAGATACCTGACGCTTCTTTGATTGGACGGATGTCAATAATACACTCGTGCGCAATACGACCGTGAGTACCGCGGTAGAGTACTGGGTAGTGTGGGCGCAGACGTTCCATCACGTAGTTCGCGTTCAGGATTGCCAGGCTTGTTGCTTTCGACAGACCTTCTTCGCCCATCATCGCGATGTAAGCATAAGAAATTGGCAGAATCGACGCTGAACCAAAGTTTGCAGCAGAAACCGCGTACTGAGGCTTGTCGCTTTCTGATTTCTCAACGTGGCCAGGCAGGAATGGTGCCAGGTGAGATTTCACACCAATTGGACCCATGCCCGGACCGCCGCCACCGTGTGGGATACAGAACGTTTTGTGCAGGTTCAGGTGAGAAACGTCAGAGCCGATGAAACCTGGGTTAGTCAGACCAACCTGTGCGTTCATGTTCGCGCCGTCCAGGTAAACCTGACCGCCAGCTGCGTGTACCAGTTCACAGACTTCCTGTACGGTCTCTTCGTAGACACCGTGAGTGGAAGGGTAGGTGATCATGATGCACGACAGGTTATCACGGTGCTTCTCAATCTTCGCTTTCAGATCTTCAACGTCGATGTTGCCGTTTGCATCACAACCAACAACAACGACCTTCATTGATACCATGGCAGCAGAAGCAGGGTTAGTACCGTGCGCTGAGCTTGGGATCAGACAGACGTTGCGGTGGCCTTCGCCGTTCGCTTCGTGGTAGCGCTGAATCGCAACCAGACCGGCATATTCACCCTGCGCACCAGAGTTAGGCTGCAGTGAGAATGCATCGTAGCCAGTCACTGAACACAGCATTTCAGACAGCTTGTCGGTCAATTCTGCGTAGCCTTTGGTTTGCTCTGCAGGAGCAAACGGGTGAAGCGCACCAAACTCAGGCCAGGTAATTGGAATCATCTCAGCGGCCGCGTTCAGTTTCATGGTGCAGCTGCCCAGTGGGATCATACCGTGGGTCAGTGAGTAGTCTTTGTTTTCCAGCTTCTTCATGTAACGCATCATGCGCGTTTCACTGTGGTACTTGTTGAACACAGTGTGCGTCAGGTATGCGCTGCTGCGGCGACAGCTTTCAGGAATCGCGGCAAACTCATCGCTCGCGATATCAGCTGTGAACATGGATGCTTTCAGGTTGTCACCACCAAACAGAGCCAGCAGTTCCTCAACGTGCTCAACTTTGGTTGTTTCATCCAGGCTGATACCCAGTTGCGTATCGTACTTACGCAGGTTGATGCCCGCATCCAACGCTTTCTTGTAGAATTCGTTTGTTTTCTTGCCAGTGTTCAGAGTCAGAGTATCGAAGAAGGTGTCGTTTGCCAGTTCGATACCGGTATTACGCAGACCCGCAGCCAGAATTGCTGTCAGGTGGTGGACACGGCGGCTGATCTTACGCAGCCCTTCCGGACCGTGGTACAGCGCATAGAAAGCAGCCATGTTGGCCAGCAGTGCCTGCGCAGTACAAATGTTAGAGGTCGCTTTTTCGCGACGGATGTGCTGTTCACGCGTCTGCATTGCCATACGCAGTGCCTGGTTATCACGCGCATCTTTAGAGACACCGATAACGCGGCCTGGCATTGTACGTTTGTGAGCATCTTTAGTTGCCATGAAACCAGCGTGTGGACCACCAAAGCCCATTGGTACACCAAAGCGCTGGGCAGAACCGATGACAACGTCTGCACCCATTTCGCCCGGCGATTTCAGCAGGGTCAGTGCCAGCAGGTCGGAAGCAACAGCAACCAGTGTTTTCTTCGCGTGCGCTTTTTCGATGATTTCTGTCAGGTCAACGATGTTACCTGTTGTGCCTGGGTATTGAACCAGTGCACCAAAGACATCGTGGTTATCCAGCTCGTCAATGCTGCCGGAAATGATTTCAATGCCGATGTAACCGGCACGGGTACGAACAACATCAACAGTTTGCGGATGCAGATCGTTAGAAACGAAGAACGCTTTGCACTTGTTCTTGCTGGCGCGCTGACACAGGGTCATGGCTTCTGCCGCTGCGGTTGCTTCATCAAGCAGGGAAGCGTTGGCCAGTTCCATGCCCGTCAGATCCATCACCATCTGCTGGTAGTTCAGCAGTGATTCCAGACGACCTTGTGAGATCTCAGGTTGGTATGGTGTGTAAGCGGTATACCAGCCTGGATTTTCCAGCACGTTGCGCAGGATTACGTTAGGGGTGTAGGTGTTGTAGTAACCCTGACCGATATAACTGCGATTGATGATATTTTTGCTGGCAATAGCTTTCAGCGATGACAGCAAATCTGCTTCGCTCAGTGGAGCGTCTAGCTTCATTGGCTCTGGCAGACGAATAGCAGCCGGTACAGTTTCAGCAATCAGCTGCTCGAGACTAGCGACGCCAATGGTTTCCAGCATGTGTTTTTGTTGTGCTGAATCCGGGCCATTGTGACGAGCTACAAATTCCTTGTCGTCACTCAGTGCATTTAGAAGAGTCATGTCGGTCATGGTTCTTTCCTGAACAGTTACTATCTGATGCTTGTGAGCATCATGCATCAGACGGGTCATCGAAAAATTGAGTTGTGTAGATGGAAGACCGGCTTTCAGGCTAAGCCTAAAAGCCGGTGACTCAATTAATCTTCGTCGATAGTGGCTAGGTATTTTTCACCGTCGATCAGTTTTTCAAGCTCTGCAACGTCAGAGATCTTGATTTTAGCAATCCAGCCGCCTTCATAAGGTTCTTCGTTAACCAGCTCTGGGCTGTCTTCCAGGTTTTCGTTGATTTCAACGATTTCACCTGAAACCGGTGCATAGATGTCAGACGCCGCTTTTACAGACTCAACCAGTGAGAAAGATTCGCCGGCTTCCGTTGTGTCACCAACTTCTGGCAGATCAACAAATACAACATCACCAAGTAGACCTTGAGCGTGGTCAGAGATACCCATAGTGATAGTGCCGTCACCGTTGTCGCGTACCCACTCGTGGCTTTCAGTGAACTTCAGTGTATTTTCCATGTATAACTCCTTGCGCAATCTTTCCGCAGATATTGTTAGTTTTCCCGGCCGGTAGCCAGCCGGTGTTGTTATTCCGTTTCTTTATACTTAGTGGTAAAGCGGGAAGCGGCTGCACAGTTTCTGTACCTGTTGCTTCACTTGCTGCTCTACCGCACTGTTGTCTTCCGGGTTTGCTGCCAGACCGTCCAGAACATCACCGATCCATTCACCGATTTGTTTGAACTCATCCTGACCAAAGCCACGGCTTGTACCCGCAGGCGTACCCAAGCGGATACCTGATGTCACCATCGGTTTTTCAGGATCAAACGGGATTCCGTTCTTGTTACAAGTGATACCGGCGCGCTCCAGCGCTTCTTCAACCTGATTGCCTTTTAGACCTTTAGGACGCAGGTCTACCAGCATCAGGTGCGTGTCTGTACCGCCGGTCACGATATCGCACCCGCGAGCTTGCAGCACTTCGGCCAAGACTTTCGCGTTGCTGATCACATTCTTGATATAAAGCTTGAATTCCGGCTCTAGCGCTTCACCCAGTGCAACGGCCTTACCCGCGATGACATGCATCAACGGACCGCCTTGCAGGCCAGGGAAAACCGCAGAGTTGATTTTCTTATTAATTTCTTCGTGATTCGTCAGAATCATCCCGCCACGCGGACCACGCAGTGTCTTGTGTGTCGTCGTAGTTACGACGTGAGCATGGGGAATCGGACTTGGGTGTTCACCTGCTGCAATTAAACCGGCAATGTGTGCCATGTCGACCATCAGGTAAGCACCGACTTCATCTGCAATCGCACGGAACTTAGCAAAGTCGATTTGACGAGGAATGGCTGAACCACCGGCAATAATCAGCTTAGGCTGGCTTTCCAGTGCCAGCTCTCGAACCTGTTCATAGTTGATTTCGCAGGTATCTTTATCCACACCGTACTGAACAGCGTTAAACCACTTACCGGAAAGTGCAGGGCGTGCACCGTGAGTCAGGTGGCCACCAGCATCCAGTGACATACCCAGAATCGTGTCACCCGGCTGCAGCAGTGCCAGCATTACTGCGCCGTTTGCCTGTGCGCCTGAGTGTGGCTGTACGTTTACGTATTCGCATTGGAAAAGTTGTTTGGCGCGGGCAATCGCGATGCGCTCGACTTCGTCAACGTGCTCACAACCACCGTAGTAACGGCGTCCGGCATAGCCTTCTGCATATTTGTTAGTCAGGCAGCTACCCTGGGCTTGCATTACCGCTTTAGAGACGATGTTCTCAGAAGCAATCAGCTCGATTTGCTGGTTCTGACGGTCAAGCTCTGCGGCAATCCCGGCATTCACGGCACCATCAACCTGTGCCAGGTTGGTGGAGAAAAACATCTCTAAATCGTGGTTTTGATATGAAGCTTTCATTTCACGTTATCCTCTAATCGCGCTCTTGTAAGGGAGGTTCCTTGTTCCGAGCCAAAGCGTGTTGTTCGTTATGGATAATGTTTGCCGCGGGTTGCCTGTACCGGGTAGACCGTATCGGTTGAGTGTGGCCCCGAGATCTTACAACTGCGTAACATACTTCATTATAGATAGCCGATTAAACAAAAATTTCCAATAGTGGAATACGATGTACTTTAATGGCGGCAATCTTACGCAAACGTTTGCCTTTTGTCACCTGAATTTCTACAATAGCGCTAACTTTTTCACAATATTGTGTGCTGGTCAGGGTGTTTTTAAAACGTTACAAATGTTGCTTACCCCTTGCATAGCAAGTGATTTATACAAATGTAGTCCGAATTTGGAAGTGGTTTGCTCAGGGAGTGGCTTTGCGGTTGTATGCTATTTCAGGCAAGGAAAATGCGACAAAAAATGGTCAGGTTTCCTTTAGGAAACAAATTCTCAATAATGCCGCACAGGTCATATTTTTACCCTGCGACGGCTTTTGAGTTTCCGATTGGCTATGCCAGAATGAAATGACTGCAGTAACCAAGGAAGGATGGTATGAACGAGGAACAACGGGTGGATGTATACCCGTCCATGACAGTAGTCAAAGAGCAGGAATCAGACAAAACGGAACATATTGAGCCGTTACAGTTAGGCAAGCGATTAAAAGAAATTCGCATGACACTGGGTTTGACACTGGAAGAGGCCAGTAAGCGTACAGGTCTAGCTCGCTCAACGCTGTCAAAGATTGAAAATGAACAAATATCACCGACCTTCCAGGCGATGCAAAAGCTGGCAACTGGTTTAGACATTGATATTCCTCAGCTTTTTGCTCCTCCTAAGCAAATTACCGCAACAGGGCGTCGCGACATTACCCGTAACGAACAAGGAAAGCCGCATCCGACGACGACCTATGAACATGAACTCCTGGCTACACAGCTGACGAATAAAAAGATGATGCCTTTTAAGTCACGGGTACGGGCTCGGGCATTTGAGGATTATTCTGGTTGGATTCGTCATGACGGTGAAGAGTTCCTGCTGGTGCTGGGTGGTGAGATTACGTTTTTTTCGGAATTTTATGAACCGGTCAATCTGGCAGAAGGGGACTCGGTTTACTACGACGCCAATATGGGTCATATGCTGGTTTCGGTCAGTGAAGAGGACGCCCATATTTTATGGGTGACGGCGTCTTAATTTTTCCGATTGATTGACTGTTAGCACAGCTGTTAACCGCAGCCTGTTTTCAAGTCATGTATGTGAATGCGTACATTGTGTCGTTTGTATATTGTCCGCTGACCAGGAGCGGATCACGGGTGCAAATTGGGTTAATAAAATGGTTGGTTTGTTAATGTTTGCGTGAATGACGTGATTTGAGGCAAACCGGTCACGAACGTGTTTTTGTTACGACAGGGTAAAAATCCCTGCTGATGGAATTCACTCAAACTGTGATGAAGCACGGTTTGAAAGGTTGGAAACTTTGTTTACTATAAGAAACTATAGTTAACACAGTTGAAACATCTGATAAGGAAGATCGCCGCGATATCAGCGGTGTATGGAGTATAAAAGTATGTCTCAAGAGTTACAGGTAACACCTCTGCACGCACTACACATCGAAATGGGCGCGAAAATGGTTCCTTTCGCAGGTTACGATATGCCAGTGCAATACGCGCTGGGTGTGCGTAAAGAACATATCCACTGCCGTGAATCTGCCGGTCTTTTCGATGTTTCTCACATGGGCCAATTGCGTTTACACGGTGAAAATGCGGCCAAAGCTCTCGAAGCACTGGTACCTGTCGATATTATCGATCTGCCGACTGGTAAGCAGCGTTATGCCTTTTTCACGAACGAGCAGGGCGGGATTCTTGACGATCTGATGGTCACTAACTTTGGCGATCACCTGTTTGTTGTGGTTAACGCGGCCTGTAAAGAGCAGGACATCGCGCACCTGAAAGCGAACCTGCCGGAAGATGTGACCCTAGAGCTGATCGAAGATCGTGCGTTACTGGCTTTACAAGGCCCGAAAGCTGCTGAAGTTCTTGCTCGTCTAAACCCTGCCGTTAAAGATATGATCTTTATGGATGCGATCACGATTGATCTGATGGGCGTGGAGTGTTTGATCAGCCGTTCTGGTTACACCGGTGAAGACGGTTACGAAATCTCCGTGCCTGCTGATAAGTCTGAAGCGCTGGCTCGTGAACTGCTGGGCTATGAAGAAGTGGAATGGATTGGTCTGGGCGCGCGTGATTCTTTGCGTCTGGAATGTGGTCTGTGCCTGTACGGTCACGACATCGATACAACTACAACGCCGGTTGAAGCCAGCCTGCTGTGGGGTATCAGCAAACCACGCCGTGCAGACGGTGAGCGTGCCGGTGGTTTCCCTGGCGCGGATATTATTCTTGAGCAAATTGCGACGAAAGATGTTGCCCGTAAACGCGTTGGTCTTATTGGCCTGAGCAAAGCGCCTGTTCGTGAAGGCAGCAAACTGTTCGATGCCAATGATAACGAAATCGGTATTGTTACCAGTGGTACATTCGGCCCAACTAAAGGGGCACCTGTGGCAATGGGCTATGTTCAGTCTGATCTGGCTGCACTAGGTACCGAAGTGTTTGCCGAAGTTCGTGGTAAGAAGCTGGCGATGGTTGTAGAAAAAATGCCATTTGTGCCACAAAACTACCACCGTGGTTAATGCCTTTATTCTGGCTGACTGCCGAGTTGCTTGTGGAACGTGGGTCTGCAGCCACTGACTGCCAGTAACCTATGGGGATGGGCATGACCGTCAAGCGCTTCCTCAAACACGTATTTCTACGTCAAGATGAGCGTTCTGTTAGCCAGAGACCGTAAAAGAGCCTGCATTAAGCAGGCTCTTTTTTGTCTCAGATTCAGGTTGGCATAAGAGGGAGAAATCAGCTTTTCTTAACAGACAGGCTTCAATATCGTGACGTCTCAGGCGTCATGTGCAAAGCCGAACCCTGTTTTGAGAGGTGATGAGTATGAGCCTGCACCTGAATTTCCATTCTTTGACCGCGTATGTGCCCTTCCGATGGCCGAACACCGGGCGATACTCTGCTTTATGCTCTGCGTTATGCCTTAGCACTGGTGTGGTGATCGCTGAACCGCTGCTCATGACCTATGAAGAATATATGGATCGCTGTATGAGCACTTACGGCGAAGACAAAGTGACACGCAGTGTGTGCGATGCGCAGTTTCAAGCCATTGAGAAAAAAGAACAGGATCTCATGGCGCATGTTGAGGTTTCTCAGTCCGTAACGGGTATATCTACACAGATGTCTTCACCGTCACCCTCCCAAGCTTCTCAAAACAAGCGTATTTCATCGGACGGCAATACTTCATTGAGTGAAAAGAACCGCAGTCAGAATGATGAAATGTCTCAGCCGGACAATCGCTGACAATTTATTGCGTGAGGTGAGGCGTTGGCTCAATTACACTGTCTACGGCCAGGTGTAGAGTTTCTTGCGTTGCGGGCAAAAATTGCTTCATGAGCCGTTTAAATACCTGGCAGGGTGGTTGAGAATCTTCGATTAATTTCACCTGCCGGTATTGCTGGCGCCAGCTGGACAGGTGCTGCTCGGCTTGTTTTCTGGCATCGGCGCGTTGCGGGGTATTGAAATAAGCAAACGACGCGGAATGAAACTCCGGCTGATGGGTTTCCAGTTGACGAAAACATTGCTTAATGGCCTGAATTTCTGAAATTAATTTCAATCGGGTGAAGCTTCCGCTTTGCTGTGATGCTGTTACTTCCAGTAACCGTTTCCAGGTCTGGGCAGCCAGTATGGCCATCGCTACATGTTCAGGTTGTTGATAATGCTCCAGGATATATTGTTCGAAATCATCTCTCAGTGAATTGTGGTTGGCATCCTGTCCATAGAGGTTTGCTTCATTACGCTCAATATAAACGGGGAGTTCAATGGTACTGACATTGAAGTGTGATAACACTTGCAGGGCATTAAATTGATTAATGGGTAAAGGTTGACTCATTAATGAGACGGAAAAAAATAAACAGCAGATTGCATTTAATCTTGTCAGCCATTTCATCGCCATTATTCCTGAATCGCACCTGTACCAAACTCTGAACATTTATAAGGGAAAGAACGTGAGCACAATTGGTGGTGAAAAATAATGCGATCTGTTCATCAATTAAATCTTTTTATTTCATAGGATTATTCAGGTTATGTGGACATGATCGAAGCCGCGGATTTATAACTGGCGGAGCCGAAATTGTTCAGGTTATATCTAGCCGAGAAATGTATGATGAAATTTCCCGGTCAGATCTATTCCATTTTATGCTGCTACCATTTCGTTGTTTATTGAGGTTAAAGCACAACAGGTAGCGGTATTGACCGAAAGTAATTCAGGTGACAAGCGTGTGGACCGAGAGCGAAATGATATGCGAGAGTTAATATTTGAAATAGCGCTAGCACTAGTAGCGATCGCAGCTGCGGTAGGGTTATTTTCCGCCGTCATTGCATCTTCATAAAGCACCTAGCGGTGCTTTTTTGTTTATGATTTCGCGTTGCCTAGACGGCTGTTTGTTCGCGCTGTGATGAGAGTTATCTCTCCCGGCGACGTGACTGAGGCAGCAGTGGCCGGGGAGGAAGTGTTGACGGGCTTGTCAGTCAACGTCTGAGCGGTGGTGATCACAGAGCGGCAGGGTGACCACAACGTCAACGCCATTAAGCGACACCTTATTTTGCAGTACAATTTGGCCATCATGAAAATTGGTGATCAGCCCTGCAATGAACAGCCCCAGTCCGAGATGGGGTTTGTCCTGTTTATCCTGTGTCCGGATCGACACCATTGAATTACACAACTGGGTTTCCATGCCTTTGGGCAGTAACGGGCCTTTGTTGCTGACAACCAGCCTGACCTGCGTGCCATGACGGGTCAAAGTTACCCTAATTGGCTGATCATTTTGGCTGAAATCAACCGCATTAGCGATAAGCTTATCCAGCAATTGCGCCAGATAATCTGGTGCGCCATCAATCATCAAAACGTCATCAACACGCACTGAAAATGCCTGTTCAGGATACGCCATTTGATAGCCTTGCATACATCCCGACACCAGTTCATTGAACGGGAAGACTTCTTTCTCGGCACCTTGCAGGCTTTGTTCAATGCGGGTTGCCTCTGTCATGCTCGAAAGAATGGTACTCAGGCGCTGGACACCCTCCTGAGCACGGGCAATATAACGTTGACTGTCTTCATCCTGATTTTGCAACGACAGGTTTTCAATCGACGAGCGAACCACTGCCACCGGTGTTCTCAGTTCATGCGATAAACGCGATGATAAATTTTCCAGATAGTGATTGTATTGACCTAACCGGTTGACCATTGCCGCCAAACTACGGCTGAGGTCACCAATTTCATCGGTGTTTGCAGAAGGGGTAATAGGCTGGCAGATCCGCCCCTGGTTATCTATTGCTTGTTCTGCTTCGTCACGAAGGCGACGGATTCTGCCCGATATTTTAGAGGCAAATAACAGCAAGGTCACGGTACCTATCAGTATCACGGCCAGCATTGCGTTCAGCAGTTTTTCCAGTGCACGGTTTTTGAGGGTCTGAATGCCGACGGTAGATTCTTCTGCCACTACCGCGCCCATGACGTTGTCACTGAGCCAGATAGGGTAGGCCGCAGCAAGAATCATCGCTTTCCCGTCTTCGGAACGCCGCCATTGTGAATAGCCGCGTCCTTGCAGAGCCTGGTAGATATGCACTCCCTGTAACTGGGCCGAATCTTTAATCTGATCGTCAAACGCCTGCGGCTCATTGAGCAGGTAACGGTAATAAATTGGGTGCAGCCATTTTTCTTCAAACGCTGACCACCAGGAGTTGTCGTTGTTGCCATATTTGACCGAGGTAGACCATACACCGTTGGATTCCTGAATATTGCCGGATTTGGCCAATACCCGCTGGTGGCGGTCAATAACCCAAAGTCGGGTACTGGTATGCCCCATACCTTTCAGGATGTTTTCGATATCCGGTGAAGGTACGAGGACGGTCCCCAATCGGTTTAGGTGATTGGTATTGGATGTACCGATAATGGTTTCCACTTCGCGGTTCTGGCTATTGTTCACATCATAAAAGGCAAAGCCGAGTTTGTTGCCCAGCATGGCTAAAGGCAGGCGCAGTTCGATGTTGTAGCCATTATCGGTCTGACGCCAGTAACCACTGATTTCCTCTGTTGGAATCACCGCCTCGGCATTACTGATTTCGCCCTGAAGCGACCAGATTTCAGCTTTTCCTTCGGTGAGAGCCGTCACCGCAAAACGTTGTAGTTCGCCCGTCGGAGTTGTCATGGCGACGATCAGGTGATCATTGCGATCAATCCGAACAGAATCCGGGCGGCGCAAAACCGGGCGTCGATCTGATACTTCAAACGCGGCATAAAGATAATCCCCATGCCGGCCAATTCCATGGCGGAACCGGATGCTATTTGCGTTATAAATACCGCGGCTGAACTGTACATCATCCCGGCCATAAGACAGCAGTTTATCGGTGCCGTCTGTCCAATCGTCCAGAACGCCATCGAGCGTAACAGGAGAAGTCAACGCATACGCGTAGAGATCCCTGCCTTTTTGAACCGACTGCAAGGCGCTCGTCTGTTCGTTAAACAGGTTAGGCCGCTCATTCAGTGCGGTCGCCACAGCTCGGGTCGTACCAATCAGTGTCTGCTCCTGCCCCTGACGAAGCAGCTTTTCCATTTCCAGCACATAGTTGTAGCCTAACCAGGGTAAAGCTAGCAGCAAACTGGCGATAAGAATCACTTTTGTACGCAGACCAAATGCCGGCTTAAACTGCCACGCTTTTAACGATGATATGAGTAACCGAAAGCGTTTCAACAGAGAGGTTTTTAGCCCTGAACCGTGTGGCGGCGTTGCATTGACGAAGGGCATATTCAACCGAAACTTTTTCACATCAGGCTCCCCAACGGTAACCCATACCGTAGACGGTGTTAATACAGTCGAAATCGTTATCGATCAGCATAAATTTCTTGCGTATCCGTTTGATGTGAGAGGTGATTGTACTGTCGTCGACCACTACTCGAGCTTCGTCCATCAGATCATGACGGCTTTTGACATGGCCCGGGCGTTTTGCCAGCGCATAAACCATCCAGAACTCTGTGACTGTCAGTTCAATCAGCTGTTGCTGCCAGAAAACCTGCATCTTGTTTTTGTCGATGGTGAGGGGCCCTCGCTCTAGCAAGGTGTCCTGTACGGTCGGGGTGGCCATCAGCTCGCTGCGTCGAAACAGTGCTGCGATACGCGCCATCAGGTGTGGCAGGCTGATGTCTTTGGTCAGATAATCATCGGCCCCCATACGTAAACCGCAGACGGTATCAAAATCACTGTCTCTGGCGGTCAGGAAAATAATCGGAACGGTCGGCGACATAGCACGAAGTGACTGACACAAGGTAAAGCCGCCATCAATTTCATCCTGCAAGCCGATATCAATAATGGCTAAATCGGGCAGCTGTTGTTCAAATGCAGCCTGTGCATCAGGACGATTCTCGTAGCCTCTGACGTCATAACCATGTTTTTTCAGCACGTCCATGTAGTTTTCGCGAATCGCGGTTTCATCTTCGACAATGACAATTTTTTTCATAGGTTGTATTCCTGCCAATCCAATACTGCGTCACAACACCAAGCGATTCATTGCAGAAAAACGATTGTGAACACTGTTAATGCAGTGACTATACAAGAAATCTCAAGTGATGAAAGGCCACTTTCGGGGATTCGGGCAATTGCCATTTTTTTGCCACAATTGACCATCACATTGCCTTTTTTTGTCCCTGCCAGTGCCAGAACTGCTTGGTTTAATAACCTCATCGAAACGGCGATTCCCACCGTTCAGCGAACATACGGCATACGACGATATAGCGCTGAAAACAACAAGCTTGCACCGGGAAACGTCGCTGCGAATAACCATCATCGAAAACAAGTACAAAAACCAAGCACAAAAATAAGCAGAGGAATACATCATGAAAAAGCAGCTAATTACCACTCTTATCGCCGCATCACTATTGGCATCTGTCAGCACGCCGTCTGCAATGGCGGATACTCAGTTGGGTGATGATAGCTACACCGTCGGTCAGCAGGAACAATTGGTCGGATTGGGTTCCGGCGCGGCACTGGGGGCGATTGTCGGTGGCCCGATTGGCGCAGTTGTGGGGGCAATGGTCGGTGGAATTGTCGGCACAGCCGTCGGGCAAGACCAGCATATTCAGGCTCAGGATGAGGAAATCACTGAAATTGCGGCCCGCAATACAGAATTGGAGCGAATCAGCCATAAATACAATCAGGCACAGCTTGAAATCGCCCGTCTGGAGCAGGAAAAATTTGAACTGATGAATGTTCAACCAACGGATGTTGATTTGGCACTGGAGATGAATGTCCATTTCCGAACGGGGTCCGCGGAGATTGAACCTTTGTTTAAAGCCCAATTGGATGAACTGGCGGAAGTCATGAAGCAGGCACCGGAAGTGAAATGGGTACTGGAAGGGTTTGCCGACCGCCGTGGTAGCAGCGAACGCAACTTTTCGCTGTCAGAGAGCCGGGTAGAAGCCGTACAACATTATTTGATCGAGCGTGGTGTCGACCATGAGCAATTTGATGTGGCCGCGTATGGTGATCAAAGTCCATTGAAAACAGAGCAGAACTTTGAAGACGATTTCTTCGACCGCCGCGTTACCCTGCGTAGCAGCAGTGCATCAGTACAAACCGCAGGGCATCCATAAGGCAAGGATTGCTGTCGGGACCGAGATGTACAAAGCAGGAGTTCGAGAATGTCAAAATATATAAACCAACAACGCCGTGAGGGGGCACCTTGCTGGGTGCTCGCATTTTGCCTCACTCTGATGTTGACCGTACAGGTGAATGTCAAAGCGGATGAAACCTGGGGTGAAGCCCGACCGGAATCGTCAGGTGCTCCAAGTATCACATTAGCGGATGGTCAGGTGCTCTATGCCTGGGAAAGTGACTGGGAGCAAAGCCGGGAAGCCGACTGGGAATCTGACCCTAACAATGTAGACCGCCACATTCCGCCAATGAAAGCGCAAACAGCCAATTATCGCTTTTAAGGCAGGATGAATAGACAAACAGCTAATACGGGGATAACGGATGACAAGGGTATTCGCTAACGGGTTATCGGGACATGTGCAATTGACGCACCGTCTGGTCAGAAACTGGATTTCAGAACAGAGGGACACCTTCAACAGGTTTTCTAATGACTTCTTTAAGAACTGGCCCTTTAAGAAGAGGCTCTTTGAGAAAAGACTCTCTGCGAGACGATATGTTGAAAAAGTGGATGCTGACTCATGGTGCTGGAAGGCTCAGACGTGGGATGAATCACGCTGGATTGAAGCACTGTTTAAACTCTCCGTGTTGCACTTGAGTCTGGTGTATTGTTGATTCGTAGAGTTATTCATCAGTTGAATTATCAACAAGTCGTGTATCGAATGTTTAGTCTGGCAATCACAGTGGCCTGACGAAGGTGGGTTAACGTGAGTCAATACAGGCGTTTTTCTAAGCTGGATTTTTGGGGGCCTGAGATCATGAAGACAGGAGGCGTGATGTTGCAGACAGAGAAAACTCGCCAGAAGGCGAGTTTTCGCAGCGGTATTGTGGCACTGGCAGGGGGAGAGTCCGGTGAAGGCGCTGGCTATGAAGTGCCGAGAACGTCCCGCAAACGATCCTGAACCACTTCGACCAGCAGGTCAGGCTGGAATTTCGAAATAAAACGGTCGCAACCGACTTTTTTCACCATTGCCTCGTTGAAGCTGCCGCTCAGGGATGTGTTAAGCGCAATATGCAGGGTATGCATTCGGCTATCGCCGCGGATCTCATGGGTGAGTTTATAACCGTCCATTTCTGGCATCTCGGCGTCGGTGAACATCATCAGAATCTCATCTGTCACATTTTTGCCTTCATCACACCAGCGTTTCAGCAGCTCTAACGCTTTGCGGCCATTATGGGCCTCAATGACAGTCAGCCCCAGCTGGGTCAGGGTTTCACGCATCTGTGCACGAGCTGTTGACGAGTCATCGACAATCAGCACTTTGCGCCCGTCAAAATGATTCAGAATCGCAGTATCCAGTACACCATCGGAAATTCGCACGTTGTAGTTGATGATGTCTGCCAGTACTTTCTCGACGTCGATGATGCTGACCAGCCGATCCATGCCGTCACGCTGAACTTTGGTAATGGCGGTCAGATAGTTATTCTTGCCAACCTGCTCGGGTGGCGGCTGAATATCGCGCCATGTCAAATTAACGATGTTCATGACTTCCCCCACCATGAACGCCTGCACGGTACGGTTATATTCAGTAATAATGATATTTCGTTCACTGGCCTCGCTGCCGCCGGACATCCCGATAGCACGGCGTAAATCGATGACCGGAATAGAAGCCCCACGAATGTTGGCGACCCCACTGATATTAGGGTGCGAGCCTGGCAGCATGTTCAGTTTGGGCAGTTTTACGACTTCTTTAACCTTGAATACATTGATGGCAAAAAGCTGACCGGTATGCAGCCGAAAAATCAACAGCTCAAGGCGGTTTTCCCCCACAAGCTGGGTACGTTGATCGACAGAATCGAGAAGTGTTGCCATACTGCCCGGTACTCCTAATTATTAAATTTATCAGTGGATTATATAAGCTGATTTTCAGAAATGTCACGCTGATTTAGCGCTAAAGGCAAAATAGTGCACTGCCTGATAGGCAACAACTTCCTTCATTTCCTAAATAAATATTCAGAATGTTCCAAATCAAGGAATTAAATTCTGCGGCTGATAATCTAGCCGAATACCTAAAAAAGAGGATTTTCCGTGTCCCTGCTGAATGTGTTCATGACAGGAGACTGGTTATCACTCCGTGCATCGGGCATGGGCAGTCGCTTCAGAAGCAGCTCCCAGATAAATAAAGGCGGCCAGAGCCCCCAAAAAATAATGGCGTCAGACAAAATAAAGCCCGGTGACACCAACAGAATGAGGCAATGAAGATGCATGTCACTATAGACGGACAAGTGCTGTCAGCTGACAACCGACAGACGATTCTTGAGGTCGCTCAGGCGAACGGCATTGAGATTCCATCTCTGTGCGGATTAAACAAAAACGGTGAAAAAGTGCCTTGCGGGCTGTGCGTGGTCGAAGTCGCGTACCAGCATGAACACCATCAGGCTTCTCTTCAGTCCACCATAACTACCGTTCGTGCCTGTGAAGTTGTTCCGGAGCCGGGTATGACGATTCGGACTCATAGCGAAGCATTGAGCACACAACGCCAGCAGGCACTGAAACGTATTTTGTCTGATCATTATGCCGATTGCCTGGCCCCGTGTCAGACGGCTTGTCCGGCCGGCGTCGATATTCAGTCCTACCTGTATCACATCTCCCAGAACGATCATCAAAAAGCGGTAGAAGTTATCAAGCGCACCCTACCGATGCCTCTTTCTATTGGCCGTGTGTGCCCGGCGTTTTGTGAAGCGGAATGCCGCCGGGGTATTGTTGATGAGCCGGTGGCAATTCGTCAGCTTAAACGGCATGCGGCAGACTGCGATCTGGAAGCGCAGGAGCAATATATTCCACCACGTAAGGCGGATAAGGGGAAGCGTATTGCAATTGTTGGTAGTGGCCCTGGCGGGTTGAGCTGTGGCTATTACCTGAGCAATGAAGGTTACAACGTCACTGTGTTGGAGTCGATGCCGCAGCCCGGCGGATGGCTGCGATACGGGATTCCGGAATACCGCTTACCGAAAGCGATTCTCGACAAAGAAATTGAACTGATGTGCCGCAACGGGATGACGATTCAAACCAATACGGCACTGGGCAAAGACATGCCGCTGACAGCACTGATTGAGCAATATGACGCAGTGTGTCTTGCGGTCGGCGCGTCGAAAGCGGTGGCAATGACCTATCCCGGCAGTGATTTGGATGGTTGCTATCTTGGGGTTGATTACCTTAAAGATTTTGTCACCGACAAAACTTACACCACCGGACAGAAAGTGGCAGTGATTGGAGGAGGAAACACCGCGATTGACTGTGCCCGCACGGCGATAAGAGCCGGTGCCGACACCACGCTGATTTATCGCCGTACCCGGGATGAAATGCCGGCTGAAGACTATGAGATTGTCGAAGCGGAGTATGAAGGGGTGAAATTCCACTTTCTGACAAACCCGGTTGAGAACCTGGCCGATGAGACTGGTCGGGTCAACGCCGTAAAACTGGAAAAAATGGCGTTGGGTGAGCCGGATGCATCGGGACGCCGCCGACCTGAGCCAACCGGTGAGTATGTTACTGAAGCGTTTGATACCGTAATCGCCGCTGTTTCTCAGCAACCTGATCTCAGTTTTCTGGAACAGGATGGTATTGAATTACCCGTTACGCGTTGGCAAACCGTGGACGCGGATTCACGCTCTTTGTATACCGGTGTAGCGAACGTCTTCAGTATCGGTGACTTACGACGCGGGCCGGCGACCGCCATTGAAGCCGTCGCTGATGGGCGACTGGCCGCCGAAGCGATAAACCGGTTCCTGCAAGGGCAGTCCGTGACGGCTGCTGTCGCCCCTTTTGATGCTAAGAAAGCATCGCGGGTAAAAGACATCGATCTGACGCAATATGCTGCCATTCAGAAAGCGGTGCGTGCAGTAATGCCGGAGTTGTCTGCCAATGAGCGGCAGGGGAGCTTTGCCGAAGTGGAGACAGGCTTTTCTACCAGTGATGCAATGGCGGAAGCGGCACGCTGCCTCGAGTGTGGGTGTCAGGCGAATGCCGACTGCCAGTTGCGGGACTATGCGACGGAATACGGGGTTCAGCGCGAGGAGCTGGATACCGCTGACTGCCAGAAATTCGCCGTGGATAATAGCGCAGAGTTTATCGTGTTCGATGCCAACCGCTGTATCAGCTGTGGCCAATGTGTGGCTGCCTGTAACGAGCAGGCGGTACATGGTGTATTGAGTTTTTCCCGCAACCCGGATGGCTCTGGTGCGAGCAGACCGGAATGCCGTCCCGGTTTTGAACAGGGATACAGCATGGGTGATTCGGCCTGCGTACAGTGCGGGGCTTGCGTGCAGGTGTGTCCGACCGGAGCGCTGGTGGATGCGAGGGATAAATCGCAGGGGCGGATTGAGATGCTAAAGCCGACAGAAACCATCTGTACCTATTGTGGCGTCGGCTGCAAAGTGACTCTGTTTGTCGATGAAAGCCGAAATCAGATCCGGTATGTGCAAGGGGCTAAAGACTCTCCGGTTAATCAGGGGATGCTCTGTGTGAAAGGCCGGTTCGGTTTTGATTTTATTCACAGCAAAGAGCGCCTGACCCAACCCTTAATTCGTCAAAACGGTGAGTTGCAGCCTGCCAGTTGGGATGAGGCCATTGAGCTGGTGGCGAGTAAGTTCAACCGAATCAAAACCTTGTTTGGGGGCAATGCCCTGGCGGGATTCTCATCGGCCAAAACCACCAACGAAGATAACTTTGCGTTCCAGAAGTTTATCCGGCGTGAGCTGGGTACTAACAATGTCGATCATTGTGCCCGGCTGTGTCATGCCAGTACGGTGACTGGGCTGGAGGCATCGCTGGGCAGCGGGGCCATGACCAATGATATTCCGAGTATTGCCCATTCGGATCTGATCTTTATCATTGGATCGGATACCAGTGCGGCGCACCCGATCATCGCATCACATATCAAGCAGGCGATTCGCAAGGGCACTGCGCGTCTGGTCGTGGCCGATCCAAAACGGGTAGACATTGCCGATCATGCTGAGTTGTATGTGGCACAGCGTCCCGGAACCGATGTGATGCTGCTGAATGGTATTATGCAGCAGATTCTTGTGAATGGCTGGCACAGTGAACACTATCTCCATGAGCGTGTTACGGGCTTTGAGGCGTTTGAAGCTGAAGTGATGCGTGACGCTTATTCGCCGGAGAGAGTGGAACTGGTGACTGGTGTGAAACAGGCAGACCTGATGCGGCTGGCCGAAATGATCGGACAGGCAAAGCACACGGCAGTTTATTACGCCATGGGTATTACCCAGCACACAACAGGTCACGACAATGTGCGGGCCATTGCCAACCTGCAGCTGCTGTGCGGCAATATTGGGGTTGAAGGCGGAGGCATTAACCCGCTGCGAGGGCAGTCAAATGTGCAGGGTGCCTGCGATATGGGAGCTTTGCCGGACAATTTCCCGGGTTATCAGAAAGTGACGAATCCGGAAGTTCATCAGAAATTTTCACAGGCATGGAATTGCTCTGACTTGCCGGATCAACCGGGGTTAACACTGACGGAAATCATTGATGCAGCCTGCCAGAAGCAGGTGCGTGGTCTGTATGTGATGGGGGAAAACCCGGTACTCAGTGATCCGGATCAGCACCATGTACTGCAAGGGCTCCATGCGCTCGATTTTCTGGTGGTGCAGGACATTTTCCTGACTGAAACCGCTCAGTTAGCCGATGTCGTGCTGCCTTCTTTCGCTTTTGCGGAAAAATCAGGCCATTTCACCAACACTGAACGTCGTGTTCAACGGCTCCAACCGGCTGTAAAAGCGCCGGGAGAAGCGAGAGAAGACTGGCAGATTATTCAGTCTATTGCGAATGCCATGGGCAGTGACTGGCAATATCACTCCGTGGCGGACATTACTCGTGAAATCAACCAGCTGACTCCGCAATATGCCGGAATTACCTGGGAGCGTGTCGGCCCTGATGGCTTGCAATGGCCATGTCCGCATGAAGATCATCCGGGTACCCGAGTGCTTCATCAGGACACATTTGTGCGGGGCAAGGCTGAAATGGTGGCGACGCCGTTCCGTTACGCGGCAGAAATGCCGGATGCCGATTTCCCATTGGTGCTGACGACAGGTCGTCTGCTGGAACAATTCCATACCGGTACAATGACCCGTAAAACCAAAGGCTTGGATAATCTGGCCGGACCGCGGGCGATGATTTCAGTCGTGGATGCTGAGAAGATAGGGATTACGAACGGCGAGATGATTCGCCTGGTGACCCGTCGTGGCAGTATTGAAACCCCAGCATTTGTCACGAAACGGATGCAGCCCGGTGTGGTGTTTACGCCGTTCCACTTTGCGGAGTCTGCGGCAAATAAATTGACCATTTTAGCAACCGATCCCCATGCCAAGATCCCGGAATTTAAAGTGGCTGCCGTCAGGGTCGAGAAACTGTCACAAACCGACGTCGTGGCGTGTTAGTGTGCGAGTGTGGTGCCTGAGCATTTGCCTGATGCATTTAATCTGTCATGTTAAACGGTAAGTGACACCAAAGTCCGATGTACGCATTAGCCCGACGTACGTATGTATATCCAGTGAATGTGTACGCCGGGCTTTTTTGCAAAGGTTTACGGCTTTGAGGTTGTCACACCGTAACGTCTTGGCACGACGAGGAAAGTGACCGCTGGCGTCATTTAACGCCTAAGCGTTTGGCCAGACGATGAAGATTCCCCGTGTCCAGCTTCAGGGCACGAGCCGCCGCCGCCCAGTTTTGATTACAGTGCTCATAGGTTTCCAGAATGAGCTGACTCTGGAATGAGTCCGTGGCATCTTTCAGACCGGCATCACTGAGCCGGTGATTGACCAGATCGCCAGTGGTCGTTGACTTGCAATCAGCTTTTTCCGTCTGTGGCGTGCCTGTTAAATCAGCGACGGCGTACATGGCTACTAAATCAAAATCTTCAGGAACCAGTTCAATAACGGGCGACTCGGTGGATCGTGCTGAAGCGGCAAATCTGGCACGTGCAATCACAGCCGCGCGATTGATAGCGTGTTCAAGTTCACGGATGTTTCCCGGCCAGTGATAGGCTTTCAGCATTTGACGAGCATCAGCAGAAAGGCGGATCGTTTTTACCCCTAATTTGGTCTGGCAGCGTTCAATAAAAAATCCAGCCAGTAGTACCACATCGTTATCTCTGTCTCGCAGAGGAGGGGCAACAATCGGGAATACGCTTAGACGGTGATACAGATCTGCCCGGAACTTTGCGGCTTTCACTTCAGCATGCAATTGTCGGTTGGTCGCGGCGATAATGCGTACATCCACTTTCAGGTGTCTGTCATCACCCACCCGTTGTAGATCACCGTATTGCAGAACCCGCAGCAGTTTTGCCTGCAAGGCAAGCGGGAGTTCACCCACTTCATCTAAAAACAGGGTACCGCCATCAGCCATCTCAAACTTTCCTTTCCGATCGCTGACGGCACCGGTAAAGGCACCTTTGACATGTCCGAATAGCTCACTTTCAGCGACCGACTCCGGTAACGCCGCGCAGTTGAGGTACACCAGCGGTTGCTGACTGCGCTGGGACGACTGGTGAATGGAAGCGGCAATCAGTTCTTTCCCTACGCCGGTTTCACCGGATACCAGCACAGTCAGGTCTGTACCCGCCACAGCCTGAATCTGATTTTTTAGTTCACGCATGGCCGCAGAATGACCAATCATGTTCACTGCCCCTTTGCCGGGGGCAGATGTCCCTGATGCTTGCGGGACATCGACCGCCTGGCGCTCAAGTTGCTCCATTAGCAGGGCTGTTTGCAGGCTGGCCGCTGCCAGCGCACTAATGATTCGCAACTCCTCGTTGCTGAAACGATCAAACTGGTGAGGATCGAATCCGTCGATGGTCAGCGCACCGATAAGGGTATCGTTCGCGATCAAGGGTAAGCCGACACAGGCATGGACATGCAGATTTCCCTGATGGCTGGGAATCAGGCCGTCATACGGATCCGGCAGATCACTGTCGTGAGGAAAACGAACAATGTCACCCGCTCGGGCGATAGCTTCCAGCCGGGGGTGATCGGCAATTGAAAACTGGCGCCCCATAACCTCGTCATATAAGCCATTAATGGCCAAAGGTGAAAAGTGTTGGTCCCTGAAGGCCAGCAGGGCCGAGGCATCACAACTGAACAGGGTTTTGATGACGCTGAGTAACCGTGCAAAACGATCCTGATTTGAGAGCCCCTGAGTCAGATCCAGTGCTAGCTGCGCGAGTTCTTTTGGCGTGTTTTTCATGAATGCCTCAACCATATATACATTGACAGTCATTATGACACTTGGATTGTCATAATGACACCTTAAATTGGATGTCATTATGACAATGAATCTATCAATAAACATATTAAATGATTTAAAAACAATGAGATGAAAACTTGGTATGGTAAGTGCATTACCTAAAGCAAAGACAGAGCAAGCTGTTCGCTCTGGGAATCACTAAAGGTATTGAAATGACAATTCACGTTAAGAACAACATCCATTGGGTAGGTCAACGCGACTGGGAAGTACAGGACTTTCACGGTACTGAATACAAAATGACAAAAGGTACCAGTTACAACAGTTATTTGATTCGTGAAGAGAAAACGGTACTGGTCGACACCGTGGATCACCGTTTCAGCGCACAGTTTATTCAAAATCTTGAGATGGAAATCGATCTGGCTGACATTGATTACATTGTTATCAATCATGCTGAGGAAGATCATTCCGGGGCATTAACCGCATTGATGGCACGCATTCCCGGCACACCTATTTATTGCACTGAGAATGCGGTGGATTCGATTGTCGGCCATCACCACCACCCTGAGTGGAATTTCAACGTGGTCAAAACCGGTGACACACTGGATGTCGGTAACGGCAAACAGCTAATCTTCATTGAAGCCCCAATGCTCCACTGGCCTGACAGCATGATGACTTACCTGACAGGCGATGCGGTACTGTTCAGTAACGATGCGTTTGGTCAGCACTATTGTGATGAGCACCTGTTTAATGATGAGGTGGATCAGAATGAGCTGATGGAGCAGTGCCTGCGTTATTACTCCAACATTCTGACGCCATTCAGCAATCTGGTTACGGCCAAAATCCACGAAGTGCTCAGCTTTAATGTGCCGGTAGATATGATTGCGACGTCGCACGGTATTGTGTGGCGAGATAATCCAACCCAGATTATTCACCAGTACCTGGAATGGGCAAACAATTACCAGGAAGATCGCATTACGATTTTTTACGACTCGATGTCGAATAACACCCGCATGATGGCAGACGCCATTGCTCAGGGCATCCACGATGTTGACCCAGGTGTGGCGGTGAAAGTCTTTAATGTTTCGCGTCAGGATAAAAACGAAATTCTCGCTAATGTATTTCGCTCTAAAGGCATTCTGGTCGGCTCTTCAACCATGAATAATGTCATGATGCCAAAAGTGGCCGGTATGCTGGAAGAGATCACCGGCTTGCGATTCAAAAATAAAAAGGCCGGGGCGTTTGGTAGCTACGGCTGGAATGGTGGCGCTGTTGATCGCATTCACTCCCGTCTCACCGATGCCGGATTTGAAACCACCATCGGCATGAAAACCAAATGGAAGCCGGACGGAAAAGCGATGCGTGAATGTCGGGCGCATGGCCAGATGATAGCCAGACAATGGGCGTCTCCCAAAGCAATATCAGAGATAGCGTCACCTGGAATATCACAGGCGTCTCACCAGGATGATGTAATGAGTGAGAAGACTGCTAGCCATGCCGTACCACACGCGAGTAATAGATCAGATGAGGTAGTTGTCGTGGCTTTGACAGCCCGTGAAACACCTGAACGTGGCGTAAAACCAGTCATACCGAGCTCCACGGTCTCTCAGAAGATGGTGTGCACCGTGTGTAACTGGGTTTATGACCCTGCGGTGGGAGAACCTAATCAAGGCGTTGCCGTTGGCACATGTTGGTCTGATATTTCTGCGACTTTTTTATGTCCGGAATGCGGTTTGGGGAAAGAGGTTTTTGAGCCAGTACGAGGCGTATAACTATGACATATCCAGTGGTTATTATTGGTAGCGGCTTTGCCGCTTACCAATTAGTCAAAGCGATTCGTCGTGCCGATCAGCAGATTCCCATTCATGTTTTCACCGCGGACGATGGCCATGACTACAACAAGCCGGATCTAAGCCACGTCTTCACCAGGCTGCAGACCGCCGGTGATTTGATTCGTATGACAGGCGAAGACTTTGCAAAGGAATACCAGATAGAACTGCATAGCCGCTGCCGCGTCGAAGCTATCGATCCCGACGCGCATCAGGTTTTCGCTGAAGGATGCGCATTGACGTATAGCAAACTGGTGTTGGCAACGGGTGCCCGTACATTCGTGCCTGATGTTACAGGGAGTGCTACAGACCGGATTGTCACGCTGAACAGCCTGTCGGAGTACGAAGCCGCTCAGCAGCAATTACATCAAGCGAAGCGGGTATTAGTGATGGGAGGCGGGCTGATCGGCACTGAACTGGCGATGGATTTAGCTGGGGCAGGGAAAAGTGTTGTTATTGTCGAGCCAAGCCAGACCCTGATGGGTAATTTACTTCCGGAATACCTCGCCCTGAAAATGCAGGCCGTGATGCGACACCTGAATGTTGATATGTATCTTTCAGACAGCGTGATTGAGTTGGAGTGCAATGGGAGTCATGGCATGACAGTAACGCTGGCCTCCGGTAACTGTCTACAGGCCGATGTTGTTATCTCGGCGGCTGGGTTAGTGCCCAATATATCACTTGCCAGCCAAGCCGGGCTGGATACTCGGCGTGGCATTGTCGTGGACGATACCCTGCAAACCTCGGCGCAGGATATTTACGCCCTCGGAGATTGTGCCGAAATACAGGGGAAGGTACTGGCCTATTTACAGCCTGCATTACTGAGTGCCAATGCGCTGGCAAAATCGTTATTGGGTCAGCCAGGCCGATTGGCTCTGCCGCCGATGATGATAAAAGTGAAAACACCGCATTTTCCTGTTCAGTTAGGGAGTACTGCGCAACCATCCAGCGGGACGCTACCTCACAATGCGCGCTGGCAGATGGACGTCGATCCTCAAGGCTGTACGGCAAGAATGTTGAACGACGCTGGGCAGATAAAAGGTTTTGTTGTAACGGGCGAGCATGTTTCACAGGCTTTGCCGTTATTGAAAGCCTTACAGACTGAGTAGCGAAATAGACATTTAACTAGCTGATTATAAATAAGTTTTACTTTTGTGAAAAACGAAAGCCACTCTGAAATCTCGATCTTATAAATATGAATTAGGCACACCAGTACAACCGGTATCACTCAGATGCTGAGTCTTGTTTTATGACCGTGGGTGACACTCAACATGGCCAGAAACTCAGTATTGTGATACCGGTTTTTTTGTTGGATCACAAAATAGAACAATTAATTTCAGCAACCTTAAATTCCATATTTAAAGCTAAATAAGCATCAAAACGATGGATTAAATTTCGTGTAAATTCATACCAAACTTGGAAACAAAGATTAAAAATTTGGAAACTTCTGATTTGATAACATTTCTTACAAAACACACTGTTTTTAACAAAGTTTTAACGATTAATCTGTAATTCATTAGGTAATAGGGAGTTAGAGTGTTACAAAATGTAAACTTATGAAATGTTGAGGTTTTTGTGAAAGCAACAAGATTCCTGACCTGTATGCTTCTTGAACAAAAAGTGGGAAAATAGCGTTGTGCAGTTAAATCACAGAGAAAGGACGCTTTATCCTGTTTTTGTCGTGAGGTAGATATGAAATTTCTGTCAATTTTGTTGTTGTCCGCGCTAGCGGGTGTGCTTTCTGGTGAGCATTTTCACTCATTCATGGTTGGTTTCGGCGTTGCTGCTCTGGCTGTCGGTACGGGTTACTGGCTGGCATTTCGCTGTTCAACACGCTACCCGCAACTGGCGGTGCTGATGTTGATGATGGGTGCAGCGGCCAAAATTGGTGTAACAGTAACTGGCGTAATGTGGGGGCTTGAAGCGAATTTGATCAGCTCACCATTTGTATTCTCTTTGTCGTACTTGTTTTTCTCTATTGTTGCGACGTATCTGTACGCCAAGCTGCGAGAGTTCCAGATGTCACGTCTGGTTGTAGCTAAAGCGGCTTAATGCGCCGCTTTATCCACTATTGTATTGACAAAAAACGGGCTTTGGCCCGTTTTTTGATATCTGCCATTTTTGATCGTGTGGATCCTTCTATTTTCGAAACAAATTAGCGGCTTGACGTTACCTGGATCAATAGATCGATATAGGGGATTTGTGTCGGGCCATGCAATTTGCAAATTGCATCTGAATTTTTAGTGTTTGCAGTCTGAAAATTCAGACGTGCCACAGCTGTTATGCGTGGAAGTGCTTATAAAACTCTGGGAAGCTCTTATAATAAGGAACGCCGTTGCGAAGTGGCTGTTGAATAATCTTAGCCTAAGTGCCGCCAAATTCAGGCGTGGTATTTGCATTAGTCGTTACATGAAGTGAAGGTGTGTAAAGCCGCCATCATGAACGGGAACACAAGAAAGTGGATGTGTCCCATGATTCTTACTTGCAAAGGTATAGCCAATGAAGACCACTTTTGCCCTGCTCATGCTACTGTTCTTTAGCCACATCGCTGTTGCTAATGACTTTGGCCAGGCAAAAGAATTGTCTCGTTGTTATATCATTGTTTTACCGCCTAATTTGGTGGACAAAGAAGACTACACTGAGAGCGAATTTAAGAACTTGCTGGGGCTGGAAGAACATTTTAAAAAGCAGGCAAAATTGCTGGCAGGTTCGCAGTGGGAACTGGTCTCCTTTATGGCGCTTTCCTGGGCCGAAGGGATCATCTCAACGCATCAGTTTAATGGCGAGCAGTTACATAACTATCGTGACTGGGTACTGGAATCCTGCCGGGAATATTACGGTAGTGGTGGATACAAGCACGTTCGTCTGAAAGACAGTAAGAAGTTGGCGGCCCCTAGTTCGGGTGATAAATATAATTAAATACTATTATGGCTCATCATGACTGTTTTCATGGTGGTTATAAATTGGTTTTTATGATTGTTGTTATCTGGTGTTCACGCTGCAATCAGCTTAAAGCTTCCTCACTATCACAATCACGGCTATAAGCAATTCATAGAAATCCCCCCTCATGCCTTTCAAAGCTCTTTTTCCATCAGGAGCAGCGGCTTTCCGTCGAATTCCGTTTTTGAAAAAGGGTTGTAACCCATTTTTTGGTAGATGTGTTGACCACGTGTATTGAAGGCAAATACATCCAGCCAGATTCGGTGTCGGTCTAACTGCTGTGTACAGTACGCCTCCATGGCAAGCATAGCGGCCTGACCTATGCCGTGACCTTGCTCTGCTACAACAACACGGCGACACTCGACGCTTTTCTCACCATCCAATGCCAGAATAATGAATCCAACAAGTTGAGTTTGTTTATAAATTGATAGGTAAACCCGCTTAGGATTGGCCATTTCCGCCAGATGTTTGTCAGGGGAGTAAGGAATAATAAAATTTCGGACATCAGAGAGGCTTTCAAAGGTGCAGAACTGGGCAATCTCAGTCACTGAGGATGGATGCAATCTGATCACTGAAGGTCCTTCTTGTTTTCCTGTCAGCATATGTCGATAAGCCTTATGCTGCTAGGCATTGTACTACGCGGGTTTATGCAGCATGCGGGCGAAAGATAGCGTATCAGAGTCCATATGGATATGTGTTATCGCGCTTATTGTGACTGAGTCCCACACAACGGCGGAAACAAGAGCGGCATAGTCTCACTCAGGAGTTAAGACGGGGGAATCTGTCAGGTAAGAGCTATCGCTCACCTGGTAGGAATAACTTCTGCCTATGCCGCCCATACCCGTTGGGTACATCGCTATTTTTACGTTAAAATAGGAAACCTAAAACAGAAAAAATAAGAAAATAAGGTTCCTCTTTTATGAGCGGTCAACGGCTAAAATCTCAGTTCCAGCGCCTCTTCAGTCACTTTAATGGGCAAGACAGTG
The DNA here is from genome assembly GCF_028621875.1 of Photobacterium sp. GSS17. NCBI lineage: Bacteria > Pseudomonadati > Pseudomonadota > Gammaproteobacteria > Vibrionales > Vibrionaceae > Photobacterium > Photobacterium sp. GSS17. The sequence goes on from NZ_CP117518.1 coordinate 627,369, forward strand.
ACACGACCCTGCAAGAGATTTCGGAAGTCCTGTTCTGCACCCGGCGTAATGTGCGCATGGTGATGAATAAAATGGCCGAAAACGGCTGGATTGACTGGGATCCGGCGGTGGGGCGGGGTAAGTTGTCCCGTCTCACATTTCATAGTACCGACAGTGAGCTACAGCAACTTCATGCCCGAAAATTGGTGGCGGAAGGCAAACTGGAACCGGCGCTGGAAGCCCTCGATTATAATGCTGATAAACTGGCACAGATTATTCAAGAGCAGCTGGGTCATACAACGGATCACGGCCAGCAAATTGTACGGTTACCTTATTATCGTGAGTTTACCAACCTGAACCCGCTCCAGCCGTTGCGCCGTTCTGAGCAGCATCTGGTCCGGCAAATTTTTAATGGTCTGACCCGGATAAACGAGGAAAAAGAGGAAGTCGAAGGGGATCTTGCACATCATTGGGAAGCGCTGACTCCACGACACTGGCGGTTCTATATTCGTCCGTCAGTGCGATTTCATGATGGCAGCCTGCTGGAAAGTGAGGATATCATCGCGACATTCGATAAAGTCAAAAGGCACAGACTGTTCAACCACATTGAACGAATCGATGCTCCGTTTAACCATACCATTGATTTTCACCTGCATTACGACGATCACCGTTTTCCTGATCTGCTCAGTAACCTGATTGCGATGATTCAACCGGCAGAAGCCGACATGGATAATTCCAACGAGTTGTTTCCGATTGGTACCGGCCCCTACAAGGTGATTCAGAATGATACCAAGCGTTTTAAACTGGAAGCGTTTGATCAGTATTTTGGCTTCCGGGCACTGATTGACGTGGTGGATATCTGGATGTTGTCTGAAGTGGCCTCTTGTTACCTTCAACCGGCCTCAGACATCTCTCAGGTAGGGGATGTGAGTGTCTCGACTCGCCTGAAACTTGATGAAGGATGCAACTTCCTGTTGTTCAACCGAACCGAGGGACTGGCGAGTGATCCGGAATGGCTGACTTACTTTCTGGCCAAACTGAACGCATTGAATATTTTGCAGCGGCTCAATAAAGAGCAAATCGGCGATTTTCGCCTGACTAACGCTTATGGCTTATTACCGGGCTGGGCACATGTTCCGTTAAGCCGCCATCCTGTTCCTGCACCGCCGAAGCCTAAATCAGTCACCATTGCATTTGCGTGCCAGCATCCTGTGTATCCGCACGTGGCTACTGCTATCGAGGAATTACTGGCAGAAGACGGCATTAAACTGAAAATGTTGGAATTAACCACAACGGAAATTGCACTGGGTAAACATGCGGGGAAAATTGATATCTGGCTGGGGGGCATGAGTTTGATGAACCACCGTGATGATGCGTTGTTGTCCTGGTTCTTTAACTTTGACCATATTGCCCGGGCAATGCCGGAAACTGAGTTTGATGCATTGGAGAATGAAGTCGCGTTGTGGCGTCAGTCTCGTGACACTATTGCACCGTGCCAGCAATTGGGGGCGAAGTTGGTAGAGTTTGGTCAGGTGTTGCCTTTGTTCCACAACTGGCTGGGGGTTGATGACACCGGAGCCGTACAGGGTATGCAGTCTAACTCAATGGGTTGGTTTGACTTTAAATCTGTGTGGATGAAGCCTGAGCTGGATACCCACTAAGGCTAACGTCTGAAGTTCAATAAGGTATTGCTATATAGGTGATTTTTAGATTCGGGTTAAGTTGGTGTGCGGGATGCTCGAAGAACATCGCAAAACGGGCACCCAACAAAAGGCAGAGAAAGTGCTCCTTCATTGAAACGCCATGCGGCATTCACCTGATTGACATGCCATGCTTTTAAAAAGGGTAGGGGACAAGAGATGCGATGGCATCTGGCACAGTTTGAAAGAGCTAGCTGCAACAGTCATACAGGAGGTGTAGGATGTTACCTGATTACCTTGAACCCGGTGAGATTGAGCCCCTTGAAGGTGAACCCTGGGATGAATACCGAAAGGACAGTGATTGCGAAAATCGGTTTAACAGCGACTTGTTTGATACGGAAGACTTTGACGACGACCTGGACTGAAGCTCCAGGTCTGATTCAGTGTAGAGTGTGTTTATTGGCATCCGTTTTGAGTAAGTAGGCTTTGTGGTCCACAGGCAGCCACCTTGTCAATGCCATATTCACGGCTCGTTCATTAACGGGTGGCTGCACGCAATTATTCATCACTACTATTCATCACTACTGTTCAGTCACAGGTTTGGGTTCCCAGTCCTGACTGCTGAACCACTCGTTGATAGGGCGCCAGACCACATCAACCATGGATTTGTACCACGGCGCTTTTTCCGATGCTTCCTTGGCCAGTAGGGGGCGTTCAGCAATCACCTCATCATTGAGATACCACTCCACTTTGCCCACGGTCTGGCCGACTTCGACCGGTGCTTCCAGATTGTGATCGTAAGTAATCGTATAGGTGATGTTTTTTCTTTCACGGCGAGGAACGGTAATGGTGCCACCTTCTTCAACCTCAAGTTGAATGGAGGAAGGAGAGCCATACCAGACCCGCAATGGAGCCAGTTCTTTGCCGCTGAATTGGGGTTGGATATCCTGATAGAACCGAAATCCCCAGGTCAGCAATTTCTTGCTTTCAGACTGACGCGAAGATGAACTTTGAGTGCCGAGCACCACAGCAATCAGGCGTTGTCCGTTCTGCTCAGCCGATGAAACCAGACTGTAACCGGCTTCTTTGGTGTAACCGGTTTTCACGCCGTCCACATTCAGTGTGGTGTCCCATAACAGTCCATTTCGGTTCCCCTGTTTGATTTTGCCGAAGGTAAAAGATTTCTGTTTGAAGATAGGGTAGACATTCGGTAAATCACGGATGAAGGCACGTGTTAACACCGCCATGTCGTAAGCGGTGATAAATTGATCGTCAGAATCCAGGCCGTGGGGGTTAGTAAAGTAACTGTCTTTCATGCCGAGTTTTTCCGCATGCCGATTCATCATTTCAATAAAGGCAGACTGATGCCCAGCGACATGTTCTGCCAGTGCTACAGTGGCATCGTTACCGGAAGAAATGATGACGCCGTGGTTGAGATCATCCACACTGACCTGATCCCCGACATTCAGAAACATTTTTGACGAACCCGGAAATTTTTGTCCCCAGGCATTTTCACTGATAACCACCAGATCATCGGTGGCAATGTGACCCGCTTTCAGCTCCTGTCCCACCACATAAGAGGTCATGATTTTTACCAGGCTGGCAGGGGCATGTTGCTTATGGATGTTTTCACCGGCAATCACCTGACCGGATTCATAGCTCATCAGCACCCAGGCTTTGGCTGCAATTTCCGGAGGAGTAGGTAGGGGTTCCGCCTGCGATAAGACGGGAAGTGAAGCAGCAAACGCCGATAAAAGTAGCAGCAACGGTTTCCGGAACGTATTGAACATCATCACTGGTCAACCTCATGTGGCAATACACTCAGGCAGCTATTACCTGATTTACCCGATCAAAGTCGTTTTGACCCGATAAAAATAGCTTAGTAAAAATAGCTTAGTAAAAAATTGCCGTTTCTGTTCCGGATGAAAAAATTTTGCGCTGCACAGGTTGAAGTTACACGGCATGGAAAGGCCTGAAGATAACAGCCAACGAAGCATCGGTATCGTCTTTCAGGGTTACCTCTGATTAGACTTTCAGGGTTACCCCGGATTAGACGTGAGGGTGATCGGCCTGCATGAAGCGGACATGTAAATCAACCAGATGATTGCTTTCCTGCTGCCAGGCTGGTAACAGCTGGTGCTGACAGAACTCCAGCATACTGACAATCATTCGGTCCATTTTTATCAGGCACCAGCGTTTCATTGCCGGGTCTTGCTGCGGTAAACAGGCTAACTGCTGGAGTTTACTGTAACTGAATTGCAGGTAGCTGTACGCTTTGTCTGGCTTGTCAGCATGCAGATACATGCCACTTAAACGCTGGCAAACGTGAAACCAGTAAGCCAGTGCTTCACTATGGACCGGTGTCAGAACCGGTCCAAAAATTTCGGCTGGTGGCTGATTTATCAGTTTCTCCAGACAGGGAGCCGCGTCGGTGATGTTTGCTTCATCGAACGCTTTGAGTTGTTCCAACCAGCTTATCAGCTCTGTCATGCTGCTGTTGCCCCTTTCCAGTTACTTACAAAATGGTTGTCACCGACCTTTAACACACCGTTAGCGGTTACCCGGCTGATTTCACGGATCTTGTCAGCGCTTAACGCATAGTTTGGTTCAGATTCCACCAGATTGGCAAAAGGCAGATCCGGATCCGGCACGGCTGAAATCAGCAAACGGGTGTAAGGGTGGGTGGGCTGGCGCAAAATAGACTGAGTGTCCCCCCATTCAACAATTTGGCCGCGATACATAACGGCTGTTTCTTCCGCGATGTAGTGAGCGGTTGCCAGATCATGTGTGATATACAGAAACCCAATGTTCAGTTTTTCCTTCATCTCTTTCATCAGGTTCAATACCCCGAGACGGATTGACACATCCAGCATAGAGGTTGGCTCATCGGCAAGAATGATTTCGGCACCGACGGCAAGCGCTCGCGCTAAGTTGACTCGTTGACGTTGGCCGCCGCTTAGTTGATGCGGATACTTGGCCAGATCACTGGTTGGCAACTCGACCTGTGTCATCAGTGTTTCTAAGCGCTCATGCAGTGCGCTGGTATCGGTAACCTGCTGATGAATTTTCAGGGGCCTGGTGAGGTGATGCCGGATGGTGTGGGTAGGATTGAGGGAGCCGAATGGGTCCTGAAAAACCATTTGTACTTTGCTGCGATAGTGCAGCAGGTCATTCCGCCGGGTAATCTCATTAATGTTTTTGCCATGGAAGAGGATCTGGCCCGATGTTACCTTGTGGACTTTAGTGATAAGACGAGCGCAAGTGCTCTTGCCGCAACCTGATTCACCCACCAATGCCAGTGTCCGACCCGGGTACAGTTTCAGACTGATATTATTGAGTGCGCGAAAGGTGTCTGTGGCACTGAATCCACCACCGGCAGCAAAGTCTTTAATGACATTCTTCATCTCAATAACAGGTTCGGCGCTGATGTCGGTGCGCGTTGTGTTTTCAATATGGTGGGTTCGTAAAGTCATGCCGGGATTTCCTCACTGATTGTAATCTGGCGTGTGCTCTGGTGAATATTAGGGAACGAGTCCCACAGTTGACGGGTGTATGGATGCTGCGGGGCATTTCGGATCTGCCGGGCTATGTTCACTTCCACTATCTCGCCGTGACGCATGACGGCAATGCGATCACAAAGCTGGCTCATCAGAGCAAGATCGTGCGTGATAAAGAGCACTGAAAATCCAAACTCTTTTTGCAACTGAAAAATTTGCTGCAGAATTTCACGCTGCACAACCACATCCAGTGCGGTTGTGGGCTCGTCCATGATGATGAGTTTCGGGTTCAGGCTGAGTGCAATCGCGATCACCAGTCGCTGGCGCATGCCCCCACTGAATTGGTGTGGATATTCATTCAGGCGCTCACGGGGAATGTTGACGAGATCCATCAGCTTTTCAGCGCGCGCCCGGGCTTGCACGTTGCTGTAACCGAGATGGTGACGCATGACATCGGCGAATTGCTCGTGAAGGGGGAGCACAGGATTGAGCGAATTCATGGCACTCTGGAACACCATGGCAATGTCTTTCCAGCGAACTGCCGCCATTTGAGGCTCGCTCAGTGTGAGCAAATCACGACCGTCAAATGTTATCTGGCCATGAGTGATCATCGCGGGTGGTTTATGTAAGCGGTTGATGGCAAAGGCGATGGTACTTTTACCGCAACCCGACTCGCCGGCCAGCCCGAAAATCTCGCCTTTGCCAATATCAAAGCTAACCCGTTTGACGGCCTGGAAGTCGCCGTCATTGGTGATATACGTCACCTCCAGCTCCCGGACTTTAATTAGAGGATCAGTGTGATAAGCCTGTTCCATGTCGTTCCCTTCTGAGTAATCATAAAACCAAATCAATAATGCAAATGAAAACTATTATCATTTTTGGTGGGGTGTAAAGTGAAGAGGGTCTGCGGGGCTGAAAATTATCGAGCCAAATAGCACTTTTTTCACAACAGTTTCAGATTTTCTCAAACTAATATCAGGGAGTGTAATTACGCTCACACTGTTAACTTAATGTTGCGTAGGTTGTTATGTTATTGGAATGCTTCACGTAAATGCCATTATGAAAGAGGTACACTGATTAATATCCATTTATTTCTCAGGGAGTGAGTGAACGATGAGAGTGAGTCATGTCTTAATGTCTGTACTGGCTGTCTGTGCAGCGGCTCCGGCATTGGCGGTGGAAGGCGCAATGAATCTCACCCATTCAACGGTGGGGTATGCATCATTACTGATTTTTGCGCTGGCATACTTGCTGGTAATGGGGGAGGAATATCTCAAGCTCCGTAAGTCGAAACCCGTGCTACTGGCTGCGGGGGTGATGTGGCTGATGATTGGGTACGTCTATCAGGAACATGGCATGGGGGAGGTCGCTAAAGAAGCGCTTGAACACAACCTGCTGGAATATGCAGAACTTCTTCTCTTCCTGCTGGTGGCCATGACGTACATCAATGCCATGGAAGAGCGGCGTTTATTTGATGCCCTGCAGGGATGGATGGTTAGCAAAGGATTCAATTTCCGCAGCCTGTTCTGGCTAACCGGGATGTTGGCTTTTGTGATTTCTCCCATTGCTGACAACCTGACTACTGCGTTGCTGATGTGTGCTGTGGTGATGAAGGTAGGTGGCAGTAACATCCGCTTCATTAACCTAGCGTGTATCAACATTGTGGTTGCGGCTAACGCCGGAGGGGCGTTTAGCCCATTCGGTGATATTACAACGCTGATGGTGTGGCAGGCGGGGTTGGTCGACTTCATGGGATTCCTGGATTTGTTTCTGCCGGCGTTGGTTAATTATCTGGTGCCCGCGACACTCATGTCGTTTTTCGTCCCTCAAACTCAGCCGAATACTGCAAGTGAATATGTGGAGATGAAACGCGGCGCACGTCGTATCGTATTGCTTTTCATTCTGACCATAGCCACAGCGGTTGGCTTCCATGGCTGGGTGCATTTCCCGCCAGTAATGGGGATGATGATGGGGCTTGCATACCTTCAGTTCTTTGGTTTCTACCTGCGTAAAACCTTGCACCGCTCTCTGGAAAGGAAAAAAGCCATTGCGATAGCCAACCATGATGAAGAAGCCCTGAGACGATTAGGTTCTGTAGTGCCGTTTGATGTGTTCAAGCGAATCTCTCATGCTGAATGGGATACCCTGCTGTTTTTCTACGGTGTGGTGATGTGTGTGGGTGGGTTGAGCCTGCTCGGATATCTGGGACTGGTTTCTGAAGTGATGTACACCGAGTGGAATCCGGTCTGGGCAAACATTATGGTTGGCTTGTTGTCAGCGATCGTCGATAACATACCGGTGATGTTCGCTGTATTGTCAATGCAGCCCGATTTATCGCTGGGGAACTGGTTGCTTGTTACGCTGACTGCCGGGGTGGGGGGAAGCCTGTTGTCCATCGGTTCTGCGGCGGGTGTAGCACTAATGGGTGCGGCGCACGGCAAGTATACCTTTTTTGGCCACCTGAAATGGACACCGGCGATCGCCTTGGGCTACGCGGCCAGTATTTTGTGTCACCTGTTGCTCAATAGTCGTTTGTTCTGAGTCTTGCCGCTTTGACAAGAAAACATTTTTCCGGTCATACAAAACCATAGAGCGGTCCATAGGGCGCTTTGATCAAAGACATCGAAGATCAAAAACGAAAAGGCACCTCAGGTGCCTTTTGTCGTTAATCTTCGCTCAGTTTGTTACTTGGTTTATTTGTCGCTGGCGTATCTTTGTGAGCAAAACTTTGTAAACGGACTTTGCAGGTGAAACCAGTGTTAGTCGGTTTGCAGATGCGGTGCAAGATTGCTGACTGTCGTTTTCAGTGCCGAAATAAACGTATCAATATCTGCGCGCGAAATGTCCAGATGTGTGACCAGACGCATTGGTTGACCCGCACTGATCAGAATGCCTTGTTCTTTGAGTATTGCTACAAGCTGATGTTGATCCAGCGAGGGGTCCACTTTGGCAAAAAGCATATTGGTCTGTATATGTTGGGTATTGACGGAAAATCCTGCCACCTGATTTAGTTGCTCTGCCAGATATCGGGCATTAGCATGATCATCAGCCAGACGCTCAATATGATCTGTTAACGCGATCTTTGCGGCAGCGGCGAGAATACCCGCCTGGCGCATCCCGCCACCCAGTACTTTACGCCAGCGGCGGGTACGCTGAATAAATGCGCTGTCACCCAGCACCAGTGAGCCAATTGGTGCGCCCAGCCCTTTAGACAGGCAAATGGTCATGGAGTCGAAGTACTGGCTGATGTCAGTAATATCGATGTTCAATGCAACAGCGGCGTTGTACACCCTCGCACCATCCAGATGAAGTTTGAGTTGGTGCTCATCAGCAAATGCCCGTGCCTGAGCGAGATAGCTCAACGGCAGAATTTTACCATTGATGGTATTTTCCAGACTTAATAACCGGGTGCGGGCAAAGTGTGGATCATTCGGCTTAATGGCTGCTGCCAGCTTGGTGAAACACAATGTCCCGTCTTTCTCATTCTCAATCGGCTGAGGTTGAATTGAGCCAAGAACGGCCGCTCCGCCCCCTTCAAACTTGTAGTTGTGCGCCTGCTGGCCGCATAGGTATTCGTCACCACGTTCACAATGAGCCATTAGTGATAAAAGGTTTGCCTGAGTACCAGAGCTGCAAAACAAAGCACTCTCGAATCCGTGGCGTTCGGCTGCCCATTGTTCCAGCTCATTGACGGTTGGGTCGTCCTGGTAAACATCGTCGCCAACAGCGGCTGTAGACATTGCCTGGCGCATGGCTGGGGTAGGTTGTGTCACGGTGTCGGAACGGAAGTCAATCATTGCATCATCCTTGCAGTGTTTTTTGCCAATATATCATAGCGACTGAAAATGTAACCGAATTCCATGCGCTATAAGTTGTTAAGATTGAGAAGCCTGCAGGCTGTCAAGGTGATGAAACGTTATTTGTTCCGTGCTTGACGAAGGGCAAAAAACTTCCGGAATATTTGTGTTGATTTGATGAATCTTTATTTAACCCCTACCAGGTTGACTAAACTTACCATTGATCCTGTTGGGTAACTTTGAACACTTACCGGGATCATTCTTATGGCTGAGTTCAGATAGGAGGCTGGTGTATGTTGGCTGAGCATAGGCAATATCTATTGCCAGAGGGATGTGGTTTACATGCAAAAGTAACCGTAATCCCCACCGGAGAGCTGGAAGTCAATATATTAGAAGAAGATAATCACTATAAAGGTGAATTTGATGAGCTGTACTTCTATTCTGCTGGTAAAAAAACAGAATTAGTGTGCAAAGATCAGCTAAAGCCAGAGAATATTCGCTGGCACTTATGCTTAACCAGTGATGACGCTAGAGAGCTGGCTAAGCTAATTGAGTTGGCTGAAGAAGAATTCGAGATCTTGATGAGGGATCTCTAATCGCTCATTCCAACCCCAATTTTTGTATCTGATAGCCGTACCTTTAAAGCCCTGTACATCAGTACAGGGCTTTTTTAGCTGCGACTCTGCCAGCTGACAAATTGGATGGTTATGATGAAATGGGGAGGTTTAGATAGTTAGTCTCTTCTCTCTTTTATCTTCCTACCCTTTGCGAGCCGAAAGCCTGTCAGAAGCGCTTATTTCCCATTTGATATACGCTGCATACGTCATTACTGGCGTTCAACAACGTGATATTGGCTTTGTAGCCGGGCTCCAGTTTGCCGTACTCGTGATCGAGACCAATGGCGCGCGCTGGATATAAACTGGCCATCCGTAAGGCTTCCTCGCGGGATATTCCTACATGCTGAATCAGGTTTTTTACACCTTCAATCATAGTGATGGCAGCGCCTGCGATAGTGCCATCTGCATAATGGCATTTCCCATCGGTCACGTACGCTTTGGTGCCAGCCATATCGTATTCCGTCATATCGGTTCCGGCGGGTGTTACCGCATCGGTTACCATAAAAAGCTTATCCTTGAGGATCTCATGTGCGATTCGAACGGAAGCAAAATCAGAATGTATGCCATCGACAATGATACCCGTGTAAGGTTTGCGATCGAAAATATAGCCCACAGCACCCGGTTCGCGGGAGCCCAACGGGCTCATGGCGTTGTACAAGTGCGTTGCTAATTCGAGGTGATCTTTCGTATTAAGCTCATGGTAGCTGGCATTGGTATGGCCGAGAGAAACCCGGATTCCGGCCTGATGCAGGATATCGATAACAGATTGCGGGGTATGTTCAGGAGCCAGGGTCACAACAGATATCTGGTCTTTGTGATCGGCGAGATAGAGCGCTGTCAGTTCATCTAAAGTGCGAATGTGGTTTTCGTTGTGCGCCCCTTTCTTTTCTTTGCTAATAAAGGGGCCCTCAAGATGCAATCCCAGCACACCCAGTGCCGATTTATTCTCGAGGCCGGCGACGACATCAATGGCGTGACACATGCTGTCATGCTGGCTGGTGATGAAAGTCGGTAAAAATTGTGTTGTGCCGGACAGCAGATTGGTCCTGTTCATCACATCCAGTGTTTTTTCGCTGGTTTGTGTATTAAACAGTACGCCACCGCAGCCGTTGAGTTGCAGATCGATAAATCCTGCCGTCGCAGTCAGCCCGTCACCGTTGTATTGTTGGCTCGGCAGGACAACCGATTCATTCATTGGCACAATATCGAGAATGATGTCGCCATCTACAATGATGGCCTGATTGGGCAAGATGGTGGAGCCATTAAAGACGTTAACATTTGTGATAGCGTACATGGGCGTTCCTACTGATTTATCAATGCGACAGCAATTAATTCCGGTTTATCACCTACGCTGGCCTAACCGTTTTTATGGAGCGATTGTTTGGGCTGATGAGCCGACCAGTTCTATGTCCAGTGGTGTGTCTGCGTAGTGATTGTTATTTTTTGATAAAAAATAAGTTATTGCAATCATCCTGATTTGTCAACTGCTGTGCCCAAAACTGTGTCCTTCTCCCAGCAGAATACCAAGGTATATTTTGCAAAAGCTCTCTCAAAAGCTTTTCTGGGAAGGTTCTTCTGGTAAAGGGCTTACTCTAATGATTGCCTGAGAAAGAGGACTCTATGGTTACTGTGAATTCAGGCCGGTCCAGTTTTCATGGAAGAAGTCAATCAGTGCCTGTGTTCGCTCCGGCAAGTGTTTGCGGCTGGGATACAGCATCATGACATCAGCCCCTTCAATCTGCCATTCGGGTAACACCTGTATTAATTCACCATTCTCCAGCGATGCTCGGACGTACCATTCGGGGAGTTTTGCCACGCCAAACCCTGAGATAGCCGCATGATGAATACAGTCTAGTTCGTCAGACTGAATCCGTCCGTTATGCTTAAGACTGACGCTATTTCCGTTCGGGTGAAGAAAATGCCAGCGTTGATCAGGGTTTGAGGTTAGCAGGAGATGGCGTGCCAACTCATTTGGGTGCGAGATCGCCGGATGAGTCGTCAGGTATTCCATGCTGGCGCAGAGAATTGCCGGGTTGTGGGCAATTTTCCGGGACACCCAATCTGACGGAGGTTGCCGGCCAAAACGCAGGGCAATGTCGATATCTCCTCGCATAAAGTAGTCGGCTTGGTTACCCAATTGAAAACGCAACTGAATGTTTGGGTGGTGTTTGGCAAATTCCAGTGCAATTAAACCCAGAGGGTGTTGGGTTGGAATAATCGGTGCATTGATCACAATCAGCCCAGACAGCTGATCTTTTTCATCATCGATTTCTGCCACGCGTGCCTGCAGGTCGTCAAAGAGAGCGGCAAACTCTTTCACGAACAGCAGTCCGTCTTTGGTCAGCTGCATGTCTTTGGCATGGCGAACCAGCAGCTTGCGGCCACTGTCACTTTCAAGTTGTTGAATACGGCGACTGAGCGTACTGGTCGGAATGTTGATTTGACGGGCTGCGGCAGCAAAGCTTCCTGCTTTGACTACCCGGAGAAATAAAGCAAGATCATCAAGTTTCATACAGTGATCCCAAAAATGGAATTTTGACCTTCATTATATCCTGTTTTCGAAATTCACTTCATGAATTATCCTTGCCATGCCATTGAAGGAGAATGTATGTCGCCAAAAACCATCTTTGCCAGTGTCGCGCTGGTTATTGCGTTAGGATCTTTAGAAAAAAGTATCGTGACCACTCCGTTACCCATTATTGGTGACGAGCTGGGAGCCGGTCAGGCTTTGACCTGGGTTGTCACCGCTTACCTGCTTGCTGCCACGGCAGTCTTACCGGTATACGGTAAGCTGAGTGATATTTTTGGGCGGGTGAAAATGCTCAACGCCAGCATTGTCTTGTTTGTGCTGGGTTCGGTTGCGTGTGCGTTGGCACAGGATCTGCCGACCCTGATAGCCGCCCGTGTCCTGCAAGGAATTGGCGGCGGTGGACTGATCGCTCTGGCGTTTACGGTGATTGCCGACTCTATCCCTGCACGCGAAGTGGGTAAATATCAGGGGTATATCTCTGCGGTTTACGCGGTGTCCAGCATTGCTGGACCATTGCTCGGCGGCTACTTTGCTGAACACCTGAGCTGGCGTTGGGTGTTCTGGATCAATATTCCACTCGGTGGACTGGCGCTATGGATGATTAATACCAACCTGAAGCATCTGAATCAGGGGCGAGAAAGTCAGTTCGATTGGCTGGGCGCCGGTCTGCTGATGATCGCAACAACTCTGCTATTGCTGTTACTGTCTCCGGAAGCGGCTATCAGTAAGGTATTCCTGGCATTTGCGCTGACAATCAACCTGATTGCTCTGGTGCTGGTGGAACGCAAGGTTTCTGATCCAATTTTGCCTGCGAGGCTGACCCGTCTGCCGGGTTATATGATCAGTGTCTCTCTTATTATGTGCTCGCAGCTGCTGATGTTTGCGGTGCTGGTGTATTTACCGCTGCAAATGCAGTGGCAGCAAGGGATGACGGCCTCAACAGCCGGTTTGATTATGGTGGTGTTTATGATGAGCATCACGGCTGGGGCGTATTTTGGCGGTAAACGTATTGCTAAAACTGGGGTGTATAAATCACTCGTTGTCCTTGGTTTTGCCATGGCCAGTGTGGCGCTGGGCTTGCTGTATTTCGGCATGCTGACGAAGGTTGCCCTGGCGCTGGGTGGCTTGGGATTGGGGTTGACCTTACCGGCATTGGGCGTTGTGGTACAGAACGTACTGCCGGCATCAGATCGTGGTATTGGATTGTCCATGTTCGGTTACAGCCGAGAATTGGGTGGTGCGATTGGCGTGGCACTCTGCGGCGCGTTGTTCCACATGAAAGTACCGGTGCTTGTCGGTGAAGGCGCCGGACACGGGTTGTCACATTTTGATCCTCAGGTTCTGGGCGAAGGATTTACCCTGACTTATGCGGGAATGGCCGTGGTTTCCGTCATTGCGCTGCTAGCCACCATCGCTTGCCTGAAAGCGCAATCGCTGGCAGAACACGTCACTCATGATCAAACGCTTGAGTCCGGACATGAGCAAGGAAACCTGCCAGCCGGAAATCACATACCCGATAGAAAAGACACCGCAGAAACTGAAGCAACAGGAGCGGCTGGTGATACAGGGAAAGGCAACGATGGCACGGAATAGTTGTGTTGGGTAACTTCTCAGGGGCCGTCTCGGGGCTAGACGTTCGGAAGATGAAAGATAGGCTCTGAAACAGAGCCTTGAAGCAATGATTCCGAATTATGACACCCGAAACTATGGCATGAAGTTTTAGAGCATTTTACTGGTAAAAAAACGTATTGGGTTCACGGCCAGCAGATAGCCGCAGAGGCCCGGATTTCATTAGCATTACGGCTAGGAGTGGGGCAGAATAACGCCCCGTGATTCACGAATACAGCAGGAGAATTAGGTGAAAGAGGTGCATCATGGCTTGGTTTGAATGGCCATTGATTCTGTCCAGTGTGTTAGCCGGTGTGGCTATTGGCGCATTTTTGATAAATGGAGCTGTTATCTTATCCGGCAAACTGTGTTTTGGTCAGTCTGATCGCTTACACCGTACGATGCCGGTATTGTGGCTGATGATTTTTCTGTCGATGTTTTTCAGAGAAACCACACTGATTCTTGCCGCGGCAGAAACGGCTTACCAGCCAAGTCTTGCCGCTATTCTGGTGTTTACGTTTTTTGCGCTGGCCCTGATTTATTGGTTTGCCGAAAAGGCACTTTGGGGCAGTGATGGATTGCGCCGTAGCCTGTTGGTTCTGGTCATGCTGGTGGGGGCGGGGATTTTTCTTCTGGCCTTCCAGGGACACGGATTTGTGATGCAGAATGATTCACGACTGGCGGTGGGTTACTTTCTGGCCGTGGTCTTGTGTGGTGGCACGCTACTGGCTCACACTATGTTGATAAGAGCAGAGCACAAAGTCGAGCCTCTGAACCGGATATTGCCTTATGTCGGGCTGGCTATCGCGGTGGTTGGTTTGCTCGCCGCACTTCCGCAACTCACTATTCTTGCTGAGGAATTGGAGTTGATGGGTGAGGTGATGCCATTTGTCACCCAATTACTGAGTGTGGGATTACTTCTTGGCGCTCTGGGCGTCTGGTTTATGCCTGCCCTGACACGCAGTAAACCGGTTGCCGGAGTCATGACATTTGCGTTGGGGCTCAATGCGGTAGCGGCGTATTTGGTTGGGACTGGTATCTAGGCAATGCTCATTCTATAAGCCACATCAAATAGCCTGGCTTACAGATAACAAATCTCAGAGAGAATAAAGCCGCGATAGTCGCGGCTTTGTCGTTCTAAGATTCTCAATATTTTCAGGGACTACTTGATGATGTTCAGAATCTGTTTGAATCGCTCTCCCTGGGCGACTTCCTGCAACTCGAAGAGCACCATTTCGGTACAGGTGAGAACAGCACCAGCCTGCTGTAATTTGGTCAGGGCAAGCTCGCGGTTTTCACCGTTCCGGGACGAAACTGCGTCGCGCACGATTTCAACGTGGTAACCGGCATCAAGTAACTGGCGCACTGTCTGATAAACGCAAATGTGCGCTTCAATACCCATCACCAGAACATTTTTACAGCCTGTGTCTTTAAGGGCTTTAACAAACTGTTCGTCACGATAGCAACTGAAGCTGTTTTTCGCGATAGGTTGCAGCTCGTGCAGATGATCTGAAATCTGAGGAATGGTCGGCCCCAGTTTATCCGGCAGCTGTTCAACCCAGATGATCGGCAATTCCAGAATTTTGGCGCCTTTCACCATGGTTTCCAGGCTATGAAATAATGCATCCTTGTTGTCCATGATTTGCGCGAGTTTCCCCTGGACATCGACAATGACCAGAGCTGTATCGTTTACAGTAAGCATGGTTGTATCCTTTCAGTATTAGAGTAAGAGTCTCAGTAACATCTGTTTTCGTTATTGGTCACTGATAATCATAATACAAAAATCGATACTTCGAGATATCAGGCGCACTTAATATGTTTTATATCAGTGTGTTAATCCCTTAATTTGAAACCGGCATATTCAATGCCAGCCAGTCTTGCCATGTCGTGATGCCAGGTCGCCAGGTCTTCTTTATTGAATTGATTCAGGTGATGGTGGCCGCAGGCGCGTGCCATGACTTGCATCAGCTCCACTGAGGCAGTCAGAAAATTGGCAAGCTGGCGGGAGGCTTTGTCTGGATTGAGCTTTTGCCGCAGATCCGCTTTCTGAGTCGCAATACCGGCCGGGCAATTGTTAGTGTTGCAGATGCGTGCAGCCACGCACCCGATGGATTGCATCGCACTGTTGGCGATGGCGATACCATCAGCTCCCAGCGCCAGGGCTTTGATGAAATCCGCCGGGGTTCTCAGTCCGCCGGTGATAATCAGGGTGACGCTGTCACTTGCTCCTTGTTTGTCGAGGAAATAACGTGCTCTGGCAAGTGCCGGAATGGTCGGTACGCTGATGTGGTCTCTGAACAGCTGAGGCGCGGCGCCGGTGCCGCCACCGCGCCCATCCAGAATGATATAGTCTGCGCCAGCCTCCAATGCAAAACCGATGTCACGCTCAATATGGTTCGCACTGAGTTTGAAGCCAATTGGGATGCCCCCGGTAATCACCCTGACATTGTCCGCAAAGGCTGCAAAGTCCCGCGGTGTTCTCAAGTCTCTAAATGTCGGTGGGGAAATGGCGTCTGTTCCTTCTTCGAGGCAACGGGTTTTCGCAATTTTGCCGACATTCTTCGCTGCTGGCAGATGGCCTCCCGTGCCGGTTTTGGCCCCTTGGCCTCCTTTAAAATGAAATGCCTGTACCTTTTTCAGTAAACCTTCGTGGTAGCCGAATTTCGCGCTGGCTAATTCGTAAAAATAACGGGAGTTGGCTTGTTGTTCTTCTGCCAGCATACCGCCTTCCCCCGAGCAGATACCGGTACCGGCCAGCTCAGCCCCCATTGCCAGGGAAATTTTGGCTTCTTCTGACAACGCGCCGAAGCTCATGTCTGACACCAGTATGGGAATATCCAGTACCAGCGGCTTTTTGGCTTTAGGGCCGATCACAAGCTCAGTCCCCACCTTGGCTTCTTCCTGCAAAGGTTTGGTCGCAAGTTGTGCTGTCATGATCTGAATATCATTCCAATCGGGTAAGTCATAACGGGGGACTCCCATCGCGGTAATCGGTCCGTGGTGTCCCATTTTACTCAGTCCCTCTCTCGCCAGTTGATGAATAAAGGCGACGGTGGGTTCTTCTTTGGTTGGCTGGGCAACGGGCATGTCTTCGCCTGCTGATGCCGAGGTGCTGAGGTTTTCTCTGCCCGGACCCTCTTTACCCACGTCTTCGGCATTAAAACGTTGATGGGTGCCGTCGCAGAATGGGGCGTGACCGGTGTGCTTACAGGCACAAAGGTACTCTTCGCCGTCTTTCTCTGCCTTAAAAGCCAGTGGTGTCAGACCTGTGCCCTTATGGGAACCATCGCAAAACGGTTGGTTTGCCGAACGTCCGCAAACACAGAAGTGATATTCTTTCCCTTTTTCCAGCTGTACTTTCACTGGACGGTTATTGGCAATCACAGGCTTAGACATAAGGATCTCCTTCCCGGTACGCAATCAGAAAAGCACGTCAATTTCAGATTTATACAGCTGTAAAGTATGGAAGAGGAAAACGAGGTTTGCTGTCGCATTCGCAGGCAGAGCAGGGCTGCTTTGCTATATTTTTCACTGAGATTGCATGTTTTACCGCCGCTTTTTAATGCTTTGTAACGCCCTGAGGCTTTACAGGAACATCATTTCACGAAACAATGCGACCGTTTATTTTTGGAAAAATACTGTAAAAGATTATGGCTGAGAAAAAAGCAAGTCCTCTTAATGATTTGATTTTCAATGTTATTGTGCCTTCAGTGGTACTGATGAAACTGAGTGGTGATGAATACCTGGGATCAGTTGGTGCGCTGCTGGTTGCGCTTGCCTTCCCGGTGTTGTTCGGTGGCTACGAATTGATTAAATACAAGAAATTCAATTTCATTTCTCTGCTCGGTTTTGTGAGTGTGCTAATGACCGGCGGAATTGGCTTGCTGGAGTTGGATGCTAAATGGCTGGCAGTCAAAGAGGCACTGATTCCTGGTTTGATTGGTCTTGGGGTCTTTATCTCAACGTTCACTAAGTATCCGGTGGTTAGCAAAATGCTGATCAATGACACTGTACTGAATATGGCGTTGATTAACGAAAAGTTACAAGAATTCAATAAGAAAGCTGATTTTGACCGTAGCCTGGTTTTTGCCAATTATCTGTTTGCTGGCACGTTCGTATTTTCATCAGTGATGAACTATGTGTTGGCGAAAGTGATTGTAACCAGCCCGTCAGGATCTCAGGCGTTCAATGAAGAATTGGGGCGTTTGACGTTGGTCAGCTACCCAATGATTGCGATTCCTTCGATGGTGATGATGATGGGTATTTTCTACTACATGTGGCGTCAAATTCGTCAGATGACACAGCTGGAAACCGCTCAAATCCTTAAAACCGAGAAGTAAGCTCAAGCGGAACAGGACACACAGCAGTGATGTAAATGTAGTGGTATAGAGACAGAGCTCAGCCAATACATTGAGCATTTTTGCAAAGCGCTATCGATAAGACAACAAAAAGCCCGCATTTGCGGGCTTTTTGTTTGGCTGAGGAATCATCAATTCCCTAACCAGGAGATGTGGCTTACTTAAATTCCGCTTTACGCATCCGGTTAAGCACTGCCATAACCTCAATCACGCGAGGTTTAGCAATATCACCGTAGTTAGGCATTGTACGGAACCAGTTGTCGTCTGCCAGCATGGTTTCAAACGCTTTGCTCGGGTTTTTCTCCCAGCCTTTGTTTTGTGCAATCTGGAACCACAGCCAGCCAACCGCATGCAACTGGCTGGAATCTGCGACTTGCTCAAGTGCCTGCAAATCAACGTACTCGCGGCCAAAGCGCAGGGACGATTTGTCTTTCACCTGAATACGGAACTTACCATCTTCAAGCAGGGCTTTCATCGCCACACGATTCAGCTGACGGGTACGCGGGCGTGTGATCTCGCTGCTGCCTTCAAGTTGACGACGGGTAGGATGCTCGGCAATCACGGCTTTGGCTTTTTCTGTGACATCCAGAGCTTGATAGTTGTGCATCTGAATCACGGTATCGGCAACGTCCAGGTAGTCGCCCGAACCGCCCATAACCAGCAGAACAGAAATACCTAGCTGATCACGCAGCAGAGAAATGCGATCGACCAGTGGAGTAATCGGTTCATCATTTTTCGCAATCAGGGCTTGCATGCGCTCGTCACGAATCATGAAGTTCGACGCAGAAGTATCTTCATCGATCAGCAGGGCATTGGCACCCGATTCAATGGATTCCTGCAGCCAGGCCGCCTGAGACGTTGAGCCGGAAGCATTCTGGGTCGAGAACATGCTGGTATCTTTACCCATAGGCAGATTACTGATGTATGGGGTTAGGTCAACCTGATGCACACAACGGCCGTCTTCTGCGCGGATCTTCGTAGCCGATTCATCCGTGACAATATATTCGCGGCCATCACCAGGAATATGGTCGTACACTGAGCTCTCAATCGCGTTCAGCAGCGTTGATTTACCGTGAAAACCGCCACCAACAATCATGGTAATGCCTTTTGGCACACCCATGCCCCGAATTTTACCACGGTGAGGGGCAACCAGCTCTACCGCCAGACTTTCCGGGCTGACAAACGGAATAGCATCAGGCATCGGCAGTTCACTGTTACCGGCCAGACGCGGCAGAATGCTGTCATCAGCAACGAAAGCCATCAGCCCTTTATCAGAAAGCTGTTTACGCAGCGCAACCTGATCTTCAACGGTTTCACAATGACGTTTCAGCGCTTCCATTGGCAGTTCTCGGGCAATGGTGGCGCGACGGATAATTTTCGGTAGTGTAAACGTCAGCAGATTGAGGGTTTTCTTTGCAATAATGGTGCGACCGTCAGATGGCAGATCAACGCGAAAACGCAGTTCAAGTGCATCATCGTCAAAGACAACGGCTGTGCGGTCAATAATGCACTGTCCCGGGCGATCAATCTGAATTTCGTTGATCTGTTGGGCCAGTTCTGCAAACTGACGGGCAATGAAATCACGGGCAGCCCGTTGGTAATCAGGAGACTGTTCTTTGAGCCATTCCAGATCGGTCAGCGACCATTTGCGGCGAGCGCGAACTCGTGAAGCCGGGGCATAGGGATCTGCCTGAGTAATATCGATGAAGAAATCGAAGTCAACGAAATGGTATTCTCCGCGTAGGCTGGAGTAGCTGCGGTAATTGTGACGGTCAATTTTATGTAGTTTTGCTTCGAGTAATTGCATGTCGACTCGATACCTTCGTTTTAAATTCCGGGGGCAGGATTCTACACCAAACCTTTTTGAGACGCATATAATCTTTAGGTTTTCAGTGCTTATTCTTTAAAACTGGCACTCAGGTGTCCTACCATCGTCTAATTGAAGCCCTTTTGATGGTGTCATTTAATGAAACAGACATTATCAAAGGAGTATGGTCATGTTACCTGTAGCGATGAGTGTAGCTGAATACCTGTTTGTTCTGACAGGTATTGGCATGTTAATGACCGGCATTGTGCAATATGGCCGCCGTACCAGTGACTGGGGCGGGATTGTGAAAATGTTTTATAAGCGCATTGGGATGACGGTCAGTGAGTACAAATGGTATCGCCTGGGTATCGGCGTACTGATGTTGGGTATCGTGATTCGGATTCTGAATTTGACCCTGTGGCCGATGTAAGCCTGCTTCATCGGTACAAGTGAGATGAAACAGGCTTGTTGCCGTTCTTGTCGCATTAGCTTCCGGTGATCATCGTTCAGGGTGATAACCACCGGAACTGTTGCGCCTGGTTACATCAGGTAAGTTTTATCAGGTCATTAGATGAGTTGCGAGTTACTTGTCGCCACTTATGTGCAACTAGTTACGTGGTTTCGGCAACTGAACCGTTGCCCGTAATCCGCCTAGCGGGCTTTTATCCAGCCCGAGGCGACCCCGATAAGTATGGGTCAGTTCTGCAACAATACTGAGCCCCAGTCCGGTACCCGGTGTGGTTTCATCCAGCCTCACTCCGCGCTTCATGGCGTCCTGACAGGCTTGCGCATCAATACCGGGCCCATCATCGTCAATAACGATGGTCACCGTGTCTCTGTCGCTCTCAGTCGTTTTTGTGCCTGGGGTCGGAGGCAACTGGTGAACGCGAATCAGGCTGGTTGCCCATTTGTAGCTGTTTTCGATCAGGTTACCCAGAATTTCATCCAAATCCCGTTTCTCTACCGCTACCATTAAATCACTGTCCAGCTCATTAACCAGGATAAGATCTCTTTCTACATACACTTTATCCATCGCCATTGAAATGGCATCCACTCGCAAAGACGGAGCGGTTTTGGCGGCGAGAATATTGGCTGCACCAGCCATACGGGCACGGCCCAGATGGTAATCAATGTGTTGCTGAAGTTGGGCCAGTGTTGGCTGCAAACGCGCTTTTTCTTCTGGCGGCAGCTTTCCGACTTCATTGTGAAGCACGGCTATAGGGGTTTTCAGGGCATGAGACAAATTACCGGCATGGTTTCTGGCGCGTTCCAGCACTTCCTGATAGTGGAAGAGCAGGGCATTTAAATCATCAACAACCGGGCGGATTTCCGCCGGGTAGCGACCGCTGAGCTCTGAAGCTTCACCATCACGAACTTGTTTGAGCTTCTGCTGCAGACGACGCAGCGGTAGCAGCGACCAGCTGACCTGAAACCAGATCAAGATCAGAATCCCGATGACCATCACCGTCAGAATCATCCACAGCCCGTTAGTCAGCTGTTTCAGGGTGTGAAGTAACGGTTCCTGGTTCGCGGCAATGACTACATCGACCGGCTCCTCTTTTTCCGGCAAGAAGAACTGACGTTTTACGACCAGCAAAGACTGCTGATTAGGGCCGGTGTAGCCATTTTCTTCGTCTCCTTGAATACGGGTATCCCATAGCGAGCGTGATCGTAATTCGAGCCCGTTGATGCTCAGGCTCCAGTAAAGGCCACTGTAAGGCTGCTGAAAACGAGGATTAGAAAGCCGCTTGGGCGGAATGACATTACGGGTGCTGTCGACATCCACCATCGCTGTCAGTTCATCCATATAGAGATAGAGTTGCTCTTTCTCTTGGTCGACGAGATAGCTTTTGATGAAAGTCGGCACCACATAACTTGCCGCAGCAGTAATGCCCAACAGCCATACCGCCGCTGCCAGCAGCAGTCGGCTGCGTAGACTCGGCAGAGGGCTGGATGCAGGATTAATCTGCATTGATTCGGTATCCGAGGCCACGAACGGTTTTGATCACATCGCCGCCAATCTTACGTCGGATACGCCCGATAAAAACCTCAATGGTATTGGAGTCTCGATCGAAATCCTGTTTGTAGATATGTTCAACCAGCTCGGTACGGGAAATCACTTTGTCAGCGTTGTGCATCATGTACGACAACACTTTAAATTCGAGGGCAGTCAGTGAAATATCTTCACCATTGTGAGTGACTTTGGAACTACGTGTATCGAGGCTTAAACCACCCACCTGAATCACCGGTGAGGCATTGCCGGTTGAACGTCGGAGCTGAGCACGTAAACGGGCGATAAGTTCAACCATTTGAAAGGGCTTGGTCAGATAATCATCGGCCCCGGCATTTAGCCCTTCCACTCGCTGGGTCAACTCGTTACGGGCACTCAGAATAATCACCGGACAGGAGACGTGTTCTTCACGAATGCCTTTTAACACGGTCAGACCGTCCAGTTTTGGCAACCCCAAATCGAGCACTATGGCATCCCATGGCTCTGATGTGGCACGGTATAACGCGTCAATCCCGTCACTGGATAATTCCGCAACCCAGCCACTTTGTTCAAGTCCGGCGACAATTTGATCCCCAAGGGCTAGTTCGTCTTCTACCACCAGTACTTTCATTCGGAATCCTTGATAATGTGTTCTAAACCACGGCCTTTTATTTCGGTTAGGGTGAGAGTTTTGGCTTCGTACTCGACTTTAACGACATTATTTTTCGGATCGAGTAGCTTGAGCTCATAAACCCAGACACCGTCGTCTTCTTCCAGCTCTACTTTGATGATTCTGCCATTGAGCTGACGTTTTACTTTGGCCTGAAGCTCGGAATAAGGACGAATTAAGCCCTGCTCAACGGCAAGCATGACATCCGTTTGGCGTTCATCAACTTCCAGCGGGACATCATCGACACAGAATGCGGCCGGACTGATGACAGAAAGTGATGCAGCCAGAATCAGTGAGTGTAATAAAAGGCGTTTACTATTCATGAGTTTGAGTGTAACGAAACCTTGATGAATCTGGAATGAATATCATCATGAAATTTAGTGGGTTTTGATTAAAAAAGTACTATTCACAAGTCGCATATAATATAGTGCTCACACTTAAAACCTCTTTTTTATTAACAATTTACAAACAATTAAGGGATGCGATGCAGTTATCATTAAAAGCAAAGCTTTTGCTGTCGAGCTTTGCCGCCATTTCTATTACGGCTGTCGCCCTTGGAAGCTTTTCGTACCTGTCGGCAAAAGATCAGGTCTGGCAGTCGATCAAAAGTGAAAGTAAACATACGGCTATAGCGGTGACCAAGGGGATTGATGATTGGCTTTATGGGAAGCAAGCTGCAGTTTCAGCTGTGGTTAAAGTTCTGGAACGACAGGACAATCCGGATGTTGTTGCCCACTTGAAGCAGTCGCTGGACTCCGGTGAATTCGGGCTAAGCTACTACGGCAGTCGTGAGGGGCAAATGTTCCGTCATGATCCGAGCCTGAACACGGCGGGTTATGACCCTCGTACGCGCGGTTGGTATAAGCAGGCGCAGTCTGCGGGCAAAGCCATCATCACTGCACCTTATATCAGCCACACAATGCAGACACTGGTCGTGACGCTGGCTGAGCCAGTCAATAAGCTTGGTCAGATGCAAGGTGTTGTCGGGGCAAACCTGGCATTGGGTAAGCTGACACAGGATGTTCTGAATATTCCAGTACCGGGCGACGGTTATGCCATGCTGTTAGATCTGAATAATCAGATTGTAGTGGCACACCCGAACGGTCAGTTGCAGCTAAAGCCGTTGTCTGAGCTGGGTTTGTCTGCAGGCATACTTCAAAATGCGATGCGAGAAGGTGGTTTCTTCTTCAGTAACTTTGATGGCCGAGAGCGAGCCGTTGCGGTGAACACGGTTGAGGCCTCTGGCTGGGCTCTGGTTCTGGTCATGGATAAAGCAGTACTGGAAGCGCCGCTGCAGCAAATGCTGATTGATGAAATTATCATTGGTTTGATTGTGATGCTGGGTGTAGGTGGTGTTGTCAGCTGGATGCTGACCCGTCAGTTACGCGAGCTGAACAATGTGTCGATGGCACTGGCAGATATTGCCAACGGTGAAGGGGATCTGACGGTACGCATTGATGTCAACAGCGAGGATGAAGTGGGCAAGCTGGCATCAAACTTTAATCAGTTTGTGGCACGTCAGCATGTGATGGCTTGTCAGCTGCGCGATATTACCAGTGAGCTGAACCGAAATGCGGCAGAAGCGGCCGCAGCGGCGACACAACGCAGCGAAAATATCCGTCAGCAGCAGGATGAAATCACCATGGTGGCGACGGCGGTGACGGAAATGGCCAGTGCAACGCAGGAAATTGCCGGCAATGCTGAGCACACCGCAAAGACGGCTGAACAGGCAGTGACCCTGGCGGGAGAAGGCCATCAGCAGGTCAGCCAAAGTCAGTCCTCTATTGGTAATCTGGCCAGCGAAGTAAACAGCGCCGTTGGCATTATTGAAGTGCTGAATGAGCATGCCCAGAAGATCAGCACGATTCTGTCGACTATCCGTGCTATTGCTGAGCAAACAAATCTACTGGCTTTGAATGCGGCCATTGAAGCTGCTCGTGCCGGTGAGCAAGGTCGTGGTTTTGCGGTTGTGGCTGACGAAGTGCGCGTATTGTCCCAGCGTACTCATACCTCAACGGAAGAAATCCAGTCGATGATTGAGACCTTGCAGTCAACCACTCGTCAGGCGGTTACTGTTATGAGTGACAGCCATCAGTTGGCAGAAACCAGCGTACAGGATGTGGATGCCGCAGGTGTCAGCATCAGCAGCATCACGCGTGAAATAAACCTGATAAGTGATATGGCGACACAAATTGCGTCTGCTGCCGAAGAGCAGTCAAGTGTGACGGCTGAAATCAGCCGAAATACAGAAGGCGTGCAGGAAGTGGCTAACCAAATGGCTCAGGAAGCGCTGGAAGCCGCGAAACAGGCTGAGAACCTGAAAGCCCTGGCAGACCAGCTTGAGCTTGAGGTAAGACGCTACAAACTGTAGTTCGAGTCAAGCTGTAATTCGAGTATCTGTTTAATACATCAGCAAACGCCCTGTATGGAGTCATTCATGCAGGGCGTTTTTATTTTTGGCGCGTTTTTTTCAGTTTGAACGGTGTTTATCACCTTGAACCCCGCGTATCTCCTGCGCATAGATGAGAGACTATTAATAAGGGTTTTAGATGTGGTTAAAAAACGGTGGTTAAAAAAATATGGTTTAAAAATTGTGGTTTAAAAATCTGCGCATTAACGGCCAGGCTGAGTTAAATGTCCGGACTTTCACGAAGACGAATAAAACGGGCAAAGCGTGGGATGCCACGGTCGGTATAGCCGTTAAATCTGAATTGAACAGTACTGCCTATGGGCGGTGGGTTAGCACGTTCAAGGTCAGAGAATCCACTTCCAATTTTGAATCGGATATTGTCTGAGGTTTGTACCCAGATTGCTCCCATCTTTCCCGTGTATTTTCCTTTACCCGGCTCGTATCCCACAATAATGGCTTCGCTGTCTTGGTGCGTCTTTAGCTTGATAAGTCCGTTACTGATACCATTCTGATAGGCGTTGTTTTTGTGATGAAGCATGACCCCTTCACCGCCGTCGGTATCAATATGCTTTAACAGCGTTTCAAGTTGCACATAGCGTTCAAGCCTGCGTTGCTCAATGACACGAATAAAGGGTTCATCAATGTGCTGCGATAAACTAGAAAGCGCCTCTAAACGTGTTTTGAAGGGGCCTGCGACAGAAGGTGCATCAAACAGCATAAAGTTGACAGCCTGCCATTGCTGAGCATTAGGAACTTTATCCCTGATAATGGTTGCCAGTGTCTGAAATTGGCCACGACCAATCCATAATTCACCTTCAATGATGGTCTGTCGGGGTAACGAACGGGTGAACCAGTCAGGGGCATAAATAGGGTTTCCCTGCCGCGTTTTCAGCTGAACGCCATCCCAAATCGCACGAATGCCATCCAGCTTTTCACTTACAAAATAATCATTGAGTGATAAGGATCCCTCGGTAACGGTGCCAGAGCTATCTCTAGCGATAGGATGAGGTACTGCATTTTGGGCAGTGATAATTGCATGCAGTGTTTCAAGGCTGACAGGGCTTGATCGCATGACAGTGAATGGGGATTGTAAAGGCTCTGGAGCAACTGAATCTGGATTGAGTTGCAAAGATTGGGATGAAGCACAAACCCCGAAAGGGCTGATACTTAGGCCGATCAGTGCGGCCAGCATGGCAAGGCGAGAAGGCTGAATCACGGGTTGGCTCATAATGTTACCTGCGTTCATGGAAACGGGATCTTTACCCTAATACCTGTGGTATGTGATGAAGACAGGTTCTGGCCGCCTGATACACGTAATTTCGGGAGACCTATCACCAGTTATGCAATGGATGGAGCATTTACACTGAAATTGCGGGTAGACTGACGGCTCAAAAGCGGTGAGAAAGTTGCCTGTACAGAGCCGCTTAAGTTAATAAACTGATTACTTAAATCAATTTACAGGCGACTGAAGTCCGGCAACAGGGAGAGTTGAGTCCATGGCTGAAGAATTGGCACAAATGGGGGCATCAAGTGTTAAGAAAATTTATTGGCAGGGGAATTGGGCGATTCAAAAGACAGACGCCTCACTGCTGGAAATGATCTTTTACCGCGATGTTGCACCTGAGTTGCAGCCTCTCGGCGTGCAAACACCGAACTTACTGGCATGTGATGTCAGTACCCGCCGGTTAGTAATTGAATATCTACCCACTAAAGTGCAATTAACTGATGCATCACTCATGCAGGCATTGGCTCACCTTGCGGCGTTACATGAGGTGAAAGGGATTATGAGTCGTCCACCCATGTTTACCTGCACCTGGACGTTGTTCGCCACTGAACAGGCACTTGATGCTCTCAGACTTGATCATCACACGGCACGGGTTATGGTGGAATTACAAAGTCAGTCGGATTATTTGTTTGAACCGCTGCACTTTTTGTCCGGTGACAGCAATGAAGGCAATTGGGGGAGAAATAAGGCAGGGCAACTCTGCCAGTTCGACTGGGAGCGATTTACAGTGGGGCATCCAGCCATAGATTTGGCACCAATGATTCCCGGCATGGGAAGCCGTGATAACTACGAAGCAATGGCAGACATGTACTTAGCCCATCGTCATTGTTCCTCGGGCACCGTCCCATCACGGGCTGAATTGATTCGTCATATTGCACTGGCAAAAGCCTGGCTCATTGTTGAAGTCGTCACCATCCTAAAGCAAAGGAAGCACCCTGCTATCGGAAAATATCTCGACTGGTATCGCCAGGTCTTACCCGATTGGCTACAGCACTCCCATAAACTCTGCAACCTGAGTGTTCTGTGAAAGTGGAGCGTGTGCTGTGATCCAGGGACGTACGAAATATGAAGATGCCAGATGCCAGATGCCAGATGCTAGGCGACAGGTGCAATGAGCTATTTGCAGGTGCTTTGCGAATGACAAATGCCTGATAATGACCCAGAAATGATATTGAGTGCATATTTTATAAGAAAAGCAGCAACATAAAGATGGCAGACGTCATTGGCACCCAGCCTTGAGTGAGATAAAATCCGCCATCTTTATGTTCAATCACCACATTTTTCATACAACATTATAAAAATATGCAACAACAGCAGCTATTCTCATCCCGTTTAAGTGCTTTTCTGGCACGAAAAAACATCTCACTATCAGCGCATACTTATTTGATTCATGCCATGAGCTTTATGGCGTTGGGTTTGTTTTCGTCTCTGCTGATTGGCTCGATTCTTAATACTATTGGCATCAAGTTCGGTATTCCGTTGTTTACGGACACTCTATGGCCGCTGGCAAAACAAATGACAGGGCCGGCCATTGCCGTTGCTGTGGCTTATGCCCTGAAAGCACCGCCGTTGGTTCTGTTCTCTGTCACGACAGTTGGAGCCGCAGGTGCTGCAGTTGGCGGGCCGGTCGGTGCGTTTGTTGCCGCTTTGGTTGCGACGGAAACCGGTAAGCTGGTGGCAGGTGAAACCAAAGTGGATATCCTGGTCACACCGGCCGTGACAGTGATTTGTGGTGTGGCCGTTGGTGCCTGGATAGGCCCTTACATCGGTGCGCTCATGACTTCGTTAGGCGATTTGGTTATGTCAGCCACTCAGTTGCAGCCGCTATTGATGGGCATGGTGGTTGCGGTATTGATGGGGATGGCATTAACACTGCCAATCAGCAGTGCGGCGATTGCGATTATGTTAAGCCTTAACGGACTGGCTGCAGGGGCGGCAACCGTTGGTTGCTGTGCGCAGATGATTGGTTTTGCGGTGATGAGTTTTCGCGAAAACCGTTGGTCGGGTTTGGTCGCGCAGGGACTGGGGACTTCGATGCTGCAAATGCCCAATATCATCCGTAACCCTAAAATCTGGTATCCGACTATTTTGACCTCCGCTATCCTTGGACCCATTTCGACCCTGGTGTTCTCAATGGAAAACACACCGCTCGGGGCGGGGATGGGGACATCCGGTTTGGTCGGACAGATTCAGTCATATATTGCTCTTGAGGCCGCTGGCTGGCAAAGCAGTGATATTTACCTGAGCATTATCTTGCTGCATTTGGTGTTACCTGCCGTGCTGACGTTGTGTTTCTCAGAACTGATGCGCAAGAAAGGGTGGATTAAACCGGGGGATCTGGCGCTGGATGTTTCGGGCACTAAGTAAGCAATTGAACTATTCCCCTGTTTTTTCAGGATGTTTGATATTACTTTGACATTCGTGCTCACCTATACTGGTAACATAGAGAAAATTATTATCTGGTGGTCTTGGTTACCGACAGAGCATGGATAAAAGTATGACATCTTGGAAAGTATCTTTAGTGGCTGGTTTAGTGTTAGGCGGAATCTTAGCCACTGCCGCTTTACAGCGTGAACCGGGTCCGAGTCAGGAAGCTTATGATGAACTGTTGCAGAAAAATGCCCAGTTGGTAAGTGAACAAGAGTCGATGACGGCGCGATTTGAGCAGTTCGAAACGGATAAAGCACTCGAACTTGAAGCGATTAATACCTTGCTGCGACAAAAAGAAGAAGCGCTTGATGCGCAGAAAAGCAAATATGAGCAGGAAATCGCCCAGCTGAAGCAGCAACAGCAAACCATCAAAAAAACGGTGGTGGTAACCAAGAAGAAACTGGAAAATCAGGTTGTTGAACTGGCATCAACGGCTGAAAAACAGAAAAAGGTTTTGGATAACTCTAAAGCGCTTTATCAGCAACAGCTTTTATTGCAAAAGCAGGTTGCTCAGGCGGAAGTGGATGTCAGTACGGCAAAGCGTAAAGCGAAAGAGTTCAAGAAGGCTTGTGATGAATTTAAGTCCGGTACTAGTTGGAACTGGGTATCTCAGGCCGATTGTGACAAATATGAAGCCCGTTTAAAAGCTGTCGATGATGCGCAGGCGCAGCAAACTGCGTTAGAGCAGGAATTGGCAGAGCTTAATCAGAAGATTGATATTGAGATCCCAAAACCTTAATTGCCTTTAACCTCTGCTCACAACGCGCAGGCTGCGAGCCAGTTAATGAAGAACGCCAAAAAGACGAGGAAATCCCTCGTCTTTTTTTGTTAAACCTAAGGTGGCAGCAGAATAGTTTTTACGAGTAACAAGTGACATGTATGTCGACCTGGTCATGAAGTCTATTTGTACCAGAGCCAGAAGCACTGATGAAAGGCAGCACGGAAATGGAATCCTGAACCCCAATTCAAAAGCCAATACCGAAACCAGAAACCAGAAATGAAAAAATTACTCATCGGTTTTAAACAAAGGAACCCGAAAAATGCCGAACGTATTTCATGCCATTCCCGGCGCATTACCCGAAGAATTGATGGAGGATTTGGTTTCGACGTCCCAAGTTAGGATTGAGCGGATTGTTTCGCGTGGCCATACGACACCGACAGATCAATGGTACGATCAGGATGAGCATGAATGGGTTATGGTGGTTAAAGGACAGGCCCGATTGCTGTTTCAAGAAGGGATGAAGGAAATCAGTCTGAATGAAGGGGATTACGTTAATATTCCCGCTCATGTCCGCCATCAGGTTTCATGGACCAAGCCAGATGAAGAGACCATCTGGCTTGCCATTTTTTACCATGATTAATGCACACACTGAGAAGTGACACTGCGTGTTTTAACTGTTGTACTTAAGCCAACAGTTGAGATCTTTCAGGAGCGAAGACAATCTCAAGCTAACGGATAAGACAATGTTTTTGCCAGTGCTTCCGGGTATTCGCGTTCTATAGCCAGCTCAATCGCCTTCGATTCCACTTCATGATGAGAAAGTGACGATGTCACCGGGAAGGCGTTTTTCTGACTCTCTGAACCGGACTTCAGCGTGATTAAACCATCACGTTGTAACTTTTCCAAAATACTGTCAGCGGCGGATAGTGCAGAAGACGCTTTTACAATTTCTGTTCTAGCGTAACGGTGCCCGTCAAAAGAAATATCGGCAGCCCGCAGAGTGGCATCATCACCGGGAATTTGCTGAGCACCGAACAGTGGTTTACCGCCAATCGTCGCGGACTCGTACGCCGGAACAAAACGGGCGATATGACTGATAGCTCGCTGCGAGCGCAGGTGAATATCTTCAGTTTGCCACCCGGTAGTCAGCTTACGGATGAAGCGTTCAGCCAGCTTTGGTTGGGCACTGTCCGGCGTGCTGGCAACCAGCCCTTCACGGAACAAGGTGATGTCTTCTGTCATTCCATGTAACTGGAAAAATCCATCAGGATAAGGAGTGAGCTGCGCCATGCCATCCGGAGTGCCGCGTTCACCATGGAAAATGACCTCCGGCCAAACGCCTTCACATTCCAGCCAACGGGTAACATAGGCGGCTTTGAATTCCACCAATCGCTGACGTTTCAGTTTGGCCAAATCATCAATAACACCGGTCTGGAAACCGCAGGCATTGACCAGATAATCCACTTGCGTGCTGAGACGTTGAGACTGCTGCGAAGCAGAATCGTACTGTTCAAACTCGATGCTCCAACGTAAATTGGCTTCCTGATTCACTTTTACCACGCGGCTACGCGTGTGTACCTGGCAGCTTGGTAACCGATCCAAAGCCAGATTGGCTGTGGCGGCCAGACGGAACACACTCCATCCATATTCCTGTACCAGTACCATCGGGTATTTAAACTTATCCAGTTCCAGATGTTTGGCAACAGGAATCATCCAGTCATCAAGACGTGTTGGCGTAACAGGGTTAGGCTGGCAGCGTAGTTGCTCCATAGCCGCACGATCGTACAGCTTGAAGTAATGTTCGGGATTACCCAGGACACGATTTCCGACATCTTCATTAACCAACTGGCGGTAAGCAGCCTGAAGCTGAGTCAGACGTGGCAGCAGGGCGTCTGGCTGACCGGCATCATGCTGCGGTATAGCGACCACTGTCGGGCGAATATTGGTGGTGTGCGGAAATACTTTAAGTGTCTCGATGGACTGTTTTAGCAGGGTAAGGCACTGCTCGTCAGAAATCTCCCGATAGAGGTTCCCCCCTGCGTGCAAGTGGCAGATTGGCGGCCCATTGACCAGGCTGCTCCCTTCTTCAAACAGTTCTACCTCAATACCTAATTCGGCCAGACGTAGTGCGATGGTTGAACCTGCAATACCACCACCGATGATACCTACCGACAGCGGGCTGTGTTGAGGATCTGCAGCGAAGCCTTGATCTTTCATAAATGAGTAAGCCGTTTTCAAAAATAATCTGTTGAAACTGGGTCGATTCTACTGTGCAGGGGAGTTATTGAAAACCGAAAAACTTTAGGGACATTCGAATTCTGTCTCATGACACTGTCAGAAATTAAAGACAAGGAGTGTTATTGATTAAAAAAGTTCAATATTGTGTCAAATTTATCCTATGTTATTGATGAGGTTTACGTTCACAGTTAGCATGTATTTGCTTTTGGGTGATAGGGTGCACATAGGATGGCTGTAAGCTAAGCCGTAAACTCACCAAAAAACAGCGACCTCTAAAACTGGTGATTTTTTTGGTAAGGAAATTTGTACAAACATCCAGAGTGTTCTACACATAACTTTAGGCAGTGGCATAAACAAAAAAAGGAACAAAACGTATGGCAAAAATCTTAAAATTGCTACCGTTGGCTATTTTGATTTCAGGTACGGTGAGCGCAGCGACAGATAACCCTTGGTATGTCGGTGCTCGAGTTGGTGGGACAACCTTCGATAATCAGGATGGTGTCCTCAGTGGTCAGGATCTTGATAAGAATGACTGGGGTGGCGGTGCATTCCTTGGTTATAACTTCAACAAATGGTTTGGCGTTGAAGTAGGTTATACCTACCTGGGTCAGGCTGATTATCTGAATGACGGCTTTGAAGTTCAGGGTATGGATTTCGTGGGTAAATTCACTTACGAAGTTTCTAAGTCGTTTGATCTTTACCTGAAAGCGGGTGGTTACTGGTTTGATGCTGACAATGGTGTTGTGAACGAAAGTGATACCGGTGTCAGCGGAACAGCGGGTGTTGGTGCGGAATACTTCTTTAACAATGACCTGTCTGCGCGTCTTGAGTACCAGTACTACAACCAAATCGGCGATAAGCCATCTCCTGGTGAAAGTGATGTGCATTTCTACGGTGTGAGCCTGGTTTATCACTGGGGTGCTCCAGCACCTGCGCCTGTTGTTGAACCAGAGCCAATGCCAGAACCTGTACCGCAAGTTGTGCGTGTTGATGCAGTGAGCGCAACTCTGCCGTTTGCGTTTGACAGTAAAGCATTGTCTCCTGACGACATTCAGAAACTTCAGCCAGTGGCTCAGCAACTGGTCGATTACCCTGATACCAAACTTTACGTCGTAGGCCACACAGACAGCCGTGGTTCACTGGAATACAACCAGAAACTGTCTGAAGAGCGTGCGAAAGAAGTAGCCGGTTATGTTGGTCAGCACTTTGGTATCTCTCCTAGCCGTGTTGTTGTGAAAGGCAGCGGTGAACTTGAGCCAGTTGCATCAAACGATACTGATGAAGGCCGTGCACAAAACCGTCGTGTAGAAGTCTATGTTCCTGGCTTCGAAATGACGAAGTAAGCGAGATCTGAAGTCAGCTATATCTACCGCAACTGTTTGTTTAGGTACGATTCTGCTGTAATTGATTTTTTCGATACACGCAGAGCAAATAAAAAATCCAGCCCACATGGGCTGGATTTTTATTTTGGGCTTGGTTCTGCTTGTTGGTTGCTGTGTCTCGATGACTGTCTGTCTTAGTCTGTTGTCCGGTAACAACTACGTTGTAGAAACAACTCAGAAACACAGCGTATCCAATAAAGCCTGTAAAAATTTATGCGGCTTCAGCATCAGCCGCTTGTGACTTTGCCTCGGCAGCCTTACATGCTGCAGCGGTAAAGATCACGTCGGTTGAGCTGTTCAGCGCTGTCTCTGCTGAATCCTGAATCACACCGATAATGAAGCCAACCGCTACAACCTGCATTGCCACTTCGTTTGGAATGCCAAACAGGCTACATGCCAGAGGAATAAGCAGCAGAGAACCGCCCGCAACACCAGATGCACCACATGCAGAAACCGCCGCAACAATACTCAGTAGAATCGCTGTCGCAATATCAACATTGATACCCATTGTGTGTACCGCCGCCAGTGTCAGCACTGTGATAGTGATTGCGGCACCACCCATGTTGATGGTTGCACCCAGTGGGATAGAGACTGAGTAAGTATCTTCGTGCAGATCCAGGTCTTTACACAGCTGCATGTTCACAGGGATGTTAGCTGCTGAACTACGTGTGAAGAATGCGGTAATACCACTTTCGCGGATACAACGCAGTACCAGCGGGTATGGGTTTTCTTTCGTTTTGAAGTACACGATGGCAGGGTTAACGATAAAGGCAATTACAGCCATAGAACCCAGTAGTACACCCAACAGGTGTGCGTAACCAAATAGTGCGTCAAAACCGGTTTCAGCAAAGGTACTCGCAACCAGGCCGAAGATACCGATTGGTGCCAGACGGATCACGAAACGAACGATTAGCGTAATACCGTTGGAGACATCGTGGAAAACCTGCTTAGTCGCATCGCTTGCCTGATGCAGTGCAAAGCCTAGTGCAATCGCCCATGCAAGGATGCCGATAAAGTTACCTGTCATCAGAGCGTTAACTGGATTATCAACGATCTTGAATAGCAGGGTATTAATCACCTCAGTGATCCCTTCAGGCGGGTTAGCACCTGTTGCACTGGTAACCAGAGTCAGAGTGGTTGGGAAAAGGAAACTCATGGCTACTGCTGTCACCGCTGCCATGAATGTACCGAACAGATACAGCACAACAATTGGTTTCATGTTGGTGTGAGCGCCTTTCTTCTGGTTGGCAATGGATGATGCGACCAGAATAAAGACCAGAATCGGAGCAACTGCTTTTAGCGCGCTGACAAACAGACCGCCAAGGAAACCAACCTTGAGAGCAGATTCCGGAGAGAATAGAGCAATAACAATACCGGCGATAATACCGAAGAGTATTTGTACCACGAGGCTGCCATTGGCGACCCGTGCCAGAAAGGGTTGTGATTGATTCATATTACATCCTGCTTATTTTTTACTTATATGTGGAAGCATTTAATATTGCTTCCGCCGCATTTTGTAACAGGAATTGTGGCATATTTCTATAGCCAATCAAAGAAACTTTTACTTTACTCAATATTAACATTTGTTTCCCCTTTATTGGCAAAGTGCTGCCGTATCAGGGGCGGCGATGGTGGTTTTCTTAACAATTTGGGGTTTTAAGGGGCGATAATGTTAAAAAAGCCCACATTACGTGGGCTTTTCGATACGATTGTCATTAACACATCCGACGATTACGGCACAATTGGTGCAAGGTGAGAGCGACTTTTTGCCTCTTCTTCACTCGGGGTTGCCCGTAAATTATTCAGTATTGTTAGTAATTTTTCTGTGTTCACCTGTGAGCTTTCAGGGGATTCACGGGCAAAACGTTGTGCCATGATGTTCGCAACCAAGGCAGAAAGTTCCTCTCGTTGCGGGTGCGTCGGGTTGTATTTTGTCCATTGCTGGAAAAAGGTTTGCAACTGGATGGCATCATTACGTTTGACTGCCGCCATCATCCCATCCACGGAGTCCGCATAAGTGGTTAAACCTGCGCGCATCTCCGGCTGCTTCATCAGTGTACGCAGTTGACGTTGGGCATTTAGCCACAATTTAACCGTGCACAGCCACAATGTGGCGAATCCCAGAGCTACCCAAGGCCACCAATCCGATTGGGTTGTGGAACCGAATTCCGCGGTGGTATTTGCAGATGCGTCAGACGGAGAAGTAACCATCGAGGTGTCTGCTGGGTTAGTTGGTTGGCCGCTTGTTTGAGTGCCTGTTTGCGTAACCGTCTGGCTCATTGCGCCGGACAGGTTAACCGGGCTGGAACCTTCACCTGGCACTACGTGTAGTGTCAGACCATCGATACGGCTGGTTTGCTGCTTACCTTCAACAGTGTTCCACCAGTTAATGGCGAGTGATGGCAGTGTGAGCTCACCAGACTCCCGAGGAATGATGACTTGCTTCAGCGTCATGGTGGTGTAGTTTGCATCGGTGCCATAAACCGGTTTTTCGTCATACACCCGAACTGAGCCAGGATACTGAAGGTTCAGGTTCGGCAGTCGACTTTGTTCGGCATTTTTGATCCGAAGGGTAATCGTGCGAGTCAGAGGCTCGCCGACTTTTACGGTCGCTGACTCCGGCTGCCAGTTTTGCTCAAGTTGCAGGTCTTCCGTCGGTAGCCATAGCCCCTGATAATCTGAAGGCTTATCTTTTACCGCAATAGAAAAATCTTCCCCTTGTTTCTCGACCGG
This sequence comes from Photobacterium sp. GSS17, assembly GCF_028621875.1. Taxonomy (NCBI): domain Bacteria; kingdom Pseudomonadati; phylum Pseudomonadota; class Gammaproteobacteria; order Vibrionales; family Vibrionaceae; genus Photobacterium; species Photobacterium sp. GSS17. The sequence continues at coordinate 663,061 of NZ_CP117518.1, forward strand.
CACACGCAAGGTAGAGCCAAATCCACGACTGCCTTTAATAATGCTGCCTTTGAATGCGGCACCGCGCAGCAGGATATTGCCGGGCTTATTCGCCGTGATTTGGTAATTACGGGTGATAATCAGGTAGCGGCGCCCATTCAGCACGGTTTCTACCTGGTGGTCATCACCGATTTGGCGTACATCCAAGCCATCCCCCGAGGGCGCAATCAAGCTAGCCTGACTCATTTGCTCCCCGATACGAATCCGTACGGTGTAGCGAATGGTTTCGCCAAGATAGAGGGCCTCTTTATCGACATTCGCACTGATGTGAATATCTGGTTGTGCAGAAGCCGCGTTGCCGTCACTGGCCGACTTCATCGAGGTGATTGTTATTGGCTCCGTTCGGCTGGAACCGATTTTGAAGCTCGGAATGGTAAACGTTCCGACTGCTTTGGTTGCAATGGCCACTTTCCATTCTGTCTGGCGGGTTACTACGCCATTGACGAAGCTGGTTCCGCTACTGATGGACGGCGTGCCGTAATTGAAATCATCGTCCAGCACCGACAGATCGAGTGCATTGGTGTTCACGTTGTCATCAATGCTGATCTGCAGCTGAAATACCTCATTGACCCCGACAACATTTTTCGACACGGTTGCAGTCGCTAGGGCGGCATAGGAAAAAGAAGAAAACATCGCCAACAGACTGAAAGCGAGTCCGAGCATCACCTTGAAGGGGGTGCGCGAAGCGTTGCTGTTTAGTCCTGGTCGCAGCATATTAAACCTGTTCATCTTTGGGTTACCATGAATTTTCTGACGCATTAGGTGCTTGCTTTTGTCTGGCTTGCAGAATTAATTGGGCACGGATCAAACCACTGGTGTCATCCTGAACCTGTTCAAGTTTTTTCAGTACGGGATCGCTGGCTGAAATAGAGCTGTTACTGCCTGTTTCCGCAGCGGAGGTGGCAACGGATGGTGGTGCATCTGAATCTTGTTCCTTGCCATTGTCAGCGGATTGCTCATCGGCTGAAACGGCTTGTTGGCTGTCAGGCTGTGTCTCCGTTGGTTGCTGCTCTGATTGCTGGACGGTTTGTTGGGCAGTTTGCAAATCACTCTGTTGATCTGCCTCTTGTTCAGATCCCGCATGCGAAGCCGAGCGAGAGTCATCCGGTTTAGCATCAGCCGTACTTCCGGAAGTAGCGTTTGTATTCTGACCCGCATTGCCAGCATCACTTTGTTGATTTTCAGCATCACTCTGTGATTCTGATTGCCGATCATCACTTTGTTGCGGCTGAGCCTGATTTGGCTGGCCTGGCTGCTGTCCGGATTGTTCCCCTGACTGTTGATCAGGGTGTTGCCCCGACTGTCCATCCTGTCCCGCATTTTGCCCCGGATCTTGTTCTGATGATTGTTGCGACGACTGCTCTTGTGAGGAGTCTGCGTTTTGCTGCTCAGACTGCGGGTCATTGGAATTAGCTGGATTGTCTTGCTGTTTGCGCTGATTTCCACTCTTATCTTGTTGCTGATCGGAAGGTTGTTTATTCGTGCTATTTGCCTGATCTTGTGGTGATTCAGGCTGATTTGCTTTCAGTTGTCTGGCAATCTCGAGGTTGTGTCTGGCGTCCTGATTATCCGGATTATGTTCAAGCAGTCGCTCATAGATTGAAATGGCGTCGTCATACTGGCCGATTTGCACATAAGCATTGCCGAGATTGTATTGCGAGGCGTCATTCTCAAGTGGCTTCAGTGTTTCAATCGCTTTGTCGTATTCGCCGGCTTTGTAATAGGCTGCACCTTTCCACGCTGCAGACGAGAATACTTTGGCCGATTCAGCGTACTGTTCGTCCTCAAACAGCTGATAAGCACGTTGGTCACGGTTTTTGAAAGCGAAACCTGTATCTGCGGCATAACTTTGATCCACAGGAATGAAAATCAGACAGGCTGCCAGCAACACACCCCGGCGAAAACCCAGCAAAGCAATGACAATGACCGGAATCAGCAGCCAGAAGCCATTATTCAAGCGTTCTTCCAGTTCCTGTTTGTCTTTGTCCTGAACCGTACTTTGAGGTGGCTTAGCTGTCGCTGCGATTAACGCGTTGACATCACTATTCGTTGGCTTTGCTAACTGCAGTACGCCCCCAGTTTCTTTTGTCAGTGGGAGTAGGGTACTGAGATCAACGCGTGATATGACCGTGCGACCTGAATTATCAGTTTGCAGACGACCATCCGGTAAGGCAATCGGGGCTCCTTGTGTGGTACCCATAGCCAGAACCGAAACCCGATATTCAGTGTTGGCAAGTAATGCCAGGCTGTCGTCAGACTCTTTGTCACTCAGGCCGTCAGTGATCAGGATAATGTCCCCCTGAATATGGCCTGCCTGTTTGAGCAAAGTGATAGCTTCCTGGATCCCGGCGGCCGCATTACTGCCCTGTATAGGCAGGATCTCAGGCGACAGATGAGGAATCAGGGTAGACAGGGTCTGACTGTCTTTGGTTAACGGGCTGACGGTGTAGCCGTCGGCAGCGTAAGTCACCAGTCCTGTACTGCCTTCTTTCCAGCCGGGTAGCAGATCTAACGCTTTAAAGCGTGCCTGAGTCAGACGATTCGGGGTAATGTCTGTGGCGTACATAGATCGGGACATGTCCATCACCAGCACGCGGGCTCCCGACAGGCTGTAAGCGGGTAGGGTGGTTTTTTGCCAGCTTGGGCCTGCCAGTGCTGTCACACTCAACAGCCAGAAGAACGGCAACCAGGTAAGCAGCCCTTGTACAGGTTGACGCTCATTCAGCCCGAGTCGGGCAGCAAGGTGAGGGGCAATCAGCCCCTGCTGAGTTTTTTGGCGGATTAGCCAGGGCAAGATAACGCCCAGTGGAATCAATGCCAGAAACCACATCGGATAAAGAAAAGTCAGACTAGCCATTTCGTTTTCTCATAACCACAATCACAACAGACAACAACAGCGCAGCGGCCAGCGGGAAACGAAACAGTTCCTGACGTGGACGCCAGGTTTGCTGTGCCTGATTGACCGGCTCAAGCTGGTCGATCATCTGATAAATGTTTTCCAGCTCCTGCGGATTACGCGCGCGGAAGTATTGTCCGCCTGTCATTTCAGCGATTTGTGTTAAGGTTTTTTCGTCCAGATCCTGTGAAGGATTGACCGTACGGCTGATGAAGAATGAACGCTGTTCCATCTCCTCAGCACCTACGCCGACGGTGTAAATCGTGACATTACTCCGGGCTGCCAGCTCTGCGGCTTCGATCGGATCTATCACACCGGCAGTGTTGGCACCATCACTTAACAGAATAATGACCCGCTGCGGCGCATCACCGTCAATGAAGGTACGGGTTGCAACGCCCAGCCCTTCGCCGATCGCGGTGCTCTGGCCAATCAAACCCAGAACGGTACGATCGAGCTGTTGCTGAACGGTATGGCGGTCAAAGGTGAGCGGTGTTTGCAGGTAAGCATGATTGGCAAACAGCACCAGACCAAGGCGATCGCCTTTACGTTTACCAATGAAATCATGCAGTACCGATTTTACTGCGGTCAGTCGATCAATTGCCTCACCTTGCGGTGTGATCATGTCTTCCATTGACATGGAACCAGAAAGGTCGACAGCCAGCAGCATATCCCGGTGATCCGGATTGATTTCAATCGGATCGCCATACCAGACTGGCCTTGCCATGGCGAGAAGCAGGAAAATCCAGCCAATCGACATTAGCACCGCCAGCCAGCGGCTGCGTTGTTGCTTCTGGCCTAATCCGTCTGGCAACTTTGGCAGCGGGATCGCTGAAGGAGGCGGAGTGGATGGCATCAGCCGATAAACCAGATAAGGCAGAGGCAGAAGGATCAGCGCCCATAGCCAGAGAAACTCAAACATGGCCGGACTCCTTGCTCGTTGCCTGCAGTTTCTCTGACGGGACAGTTTTTGACGGCAGAGGAGTTGGCAATGCGTTGTCTATGTGCGCGCTGTCTGCAGATGTATATGCAGACGGGACGGTGTGTTGCGTCATCGTGCCTGAAGTGAACTCCGCTTTCTGAATCCACCGCCTGGCCTGCTGATAACATTTTTTGAATGTTTGATCATCCAGTGGCTCTGGCGAGAACAAACCCTGCTGCCAGACCGATGCAAGTTCAGTAAACCCGCGGTGTTTCTCCGGCAGGCAGCTATCAAGAAATGTCAGCCATGCGCTTCCGGTCAGGCCCGCGACGTCTGCGCGGGGCAGGTAGCTCATGGCCATCTGGCGCAACAAGAGATTCAGTTGGTTGAAGTGCTCAGCAGATCGGAGTGACCTTAGCTGATGTAAGGCTTCCTGACGCGCCTGATTGGCCCTTTTATATCGTCGCAGGGTAATCAGCAGCCAGGCAGCCACAAGGCCAAACAGTGCTAATAGCATCCACCATCCCCATGCCAGCGGCCAGTAACCTGGCTCAGCAGGAAGATGGAGACCTGCCAGAGAAATCGCTGGTGTACTCCCAGATGTGGCAGGTGCCGATACATCCGGTAATGTTGCGGCAGGCGCTGCAGTTAATGGCACCTGTGCTAAAGCCGTGTTTGTAAAAAATGTCGTTGCCAATACTGTCATTGGCATCGCACTTCGCCAGACTTTCGCACTGGAAATAGCACGAAGTGTATGTTGGCTTGGGGATTTATGAAGCCGTTGCATGTTTGTCAGAAACGTATTGAACAGGGAATTGCCTCTGAGTCTCATGATGCACTCCCGTTAAATCCAGATTCGGCGTTGCGTCCGTTTTGTGCCATGCCAAGCTGCATCATCAGTGGGATGGCAGCTGACAATGGATGAAGAGGAATCGCTAGGCTTTTACACAAGCTGTGTAAAAATGCCTGGAGTTGCTGATACTGCTCATTCAGTCCTTGCCGGGTCTTCTGGGAAGAAAAATCCAGCCACGCGGTCTTTTCCTGATCGGCGACATAGGCGGTACCGGAGAAGGCCGTTTGTCCGGATTCCAGCGGATCAAACAGTTGCACGAACTGAATCCGATTGTGTTGCCTTAGTTGGCTCAGGCGGCGTTTGTCTGTTATTTCCAGCTGATAAAAATCGCTGAGAATGACGATTTCACTGCCTTTAGGGCAAAGATGATGTAAATGTTTGAGTGCATCAGCAAAGGGCAGGCGCGTTTGCGGCTGAGTCGCTGAATGGCTGAGCATCAGGTGTTGCCGATGTGCATCGATCAAGGCGTTGATGACACGCAATGGCCCCTGTTGACGGGCAGTAGGTTTGCACTCAATTAGAGTCGAACCGGTGTAAATCATGGCACCGATGCGATCTTGTTCACTGACGGCCAGCCAGCTGAGCAGGCTGGCAAAATGGGCTGCCTGCACGGATTTGAGCATCAGCTGCGAGCCAAATTGCATACTGGCGCTCATATCCACTAACAGCATGACCGGTTGCTCACGTTCTTCGGTAAACAGCTTAGTGTGCGTTTTGCCGGTACGAGCGGTTACCCGCCAGTCAATTGCCCGGATGTCATCACCGGGCTGATACGGACGGACTTCAGAAAAATTCATCCCCCGGCCTTTACGGCGACTTTGATGGTGACCGTTGAGTTGTGACCAGACGCTTTGCGAAGGTGGCAGCCAGCGCACAGTTTGGTTTTTGTAATGCAGCAACTCAGCCAGACACAAATTGACGCCGTCACTGTGTGGGGGCAGTGCTGGGGTCACGGAATCTGTCATGCGCAAGCTACCTGAGTGATCAACTGTTCCACGATGGTGTCTGGTGAAATCGCTTCGGCTTGCGCTTCATAGCTTAGTAACAGGCGGTGGCGCAGAACCGGATAGGCCATTTGCTGAACGTCTTCTGGCGTAACAAAGTCACGCCCGCTCAGCCAAGCATGAGCACGGGCGCAGCGATCTAATGCCAGGGTGGCACGCGGGCTGACGCCCATCTGCAGCCAAGCGGCAAGCTGGTCGCTGTAACGGTGCGGCTGACGTGTTGCCATTACCAGGCGAATGATGTATTGCTCGACATCTTCGGCCATATGGATATTGAGCACAGCTTTGCGTGCCGCAAAGATTTCTTCCTGGGTCAGATGTACCGGTTCTGACGCTTCAATGCCAAGTGCCTCACCGCGGTTCAGCCTCAGAATCGCCAGCTCGCTGCTGTCATCCGGGTAGTTCACATTTAGCTGCAGCAGAAAACGGTCAAGCTGCGCTTCAGGCAGCGGGTAGGTACCTTCCTGCTCAATCGGGTTTTGCGTTGCCATAACCAGAAACAGTTCCGGCAGCGGATAGGTTTTACGTCCGGCAGTGATTTGTTTTTCAGCCATGGCTTCAAGCATCGCCGCCTGTACTTTCGCAGGTGCACGGTTAATCTCATCTGCCAGCAGTAAGGCATTGAAAATAGGGCCGGGCTGGAACGTAAACTCCCCGGTTTCAGGGCGGTAAATATCGGTTCCCGTCAAATCAGCCGGCAGCAAATCGGGGGTAAACTGAATGCGGTGGAAACTGCCTTCAATGCAGTCTGAAAGCACTTTGACGGCGCGGGTTTTGGCCAGTCCCGGAGGGCCTTCAACCAGTATATGACCATCTGCCAGCAGGGCAATCATCAGTTGTTTAACGAGGTCAGGCTGACCAATCACCTGGCTGTTCAGGTAAGTTTGAAGGCGCTGGAAAGTAGAAGTCAACATAGTGGGTTTGTGTCCTATTAATACTTCAGTCGACAAAGACATATGGACTTTCAGACTCAATTTAAAGAGGAAAGTTCATCAAAATTATGTTGCTGAACAGGGACAATCTGGATGAGATAAGTTTGCTGTGGCACGCCACTTACTACTAACTATAGTGAACAGCAAAATATTGAGGGAAATGGGTGACACCGCTCATCTGACTGAAATCATCTTTTCAGCTGCGGGCCACTGGCGCAATAGCATCCGAGCCTTTTTATGGCATGTCATTATAGGCTGGTGCAACGCCAAGGTGCAGAGTATGAATAATCTGACATAAATTAGTGCATATGTGCCTGCTTTTATGCACTAAAAAAGTGCTAGCAAGTCAGGAATGCCCGGATTTATCGAATGTAATTGAATGGTTTCTGGCGTGGTTAAAAAGGAAGCTTTAATAACTTGATGATTTTTATTGAAAATAAAATTTAGCTGATAAAGATAACAACATTGGCATGATGGCTGCTTTGTGAAGATAAGTTATTCACAAGGAGTATAAATATGTCAGCGAAGACTACCCATCCCGCACTGATTGGCGCAGTGGCATCCCTGTTTTTCTCCAGCCAACTATTGGCCGCTGAAGAGACTATCAAAGTCGGCGTTCTGCATTCCCTGTCCGGCACGATGGCCATCAGTGAAACGACCCTCAAAGATACGATTTTAATGCTGGTGAACGAGCAGAACGCCAAAGGCGGTTTGCTGGGGAAAAAGCTGGAAGCCGTGGTGGTGGATCCGGCATCAAACTGGCCGCTGTTCGCAGAAAAAGCCCGGGAACTGTTGGAAAAAGAAAAAGTGGATGTGGTGTTCGGTGGCTGGACGTCGGTATCCCGAAAATCAATGTTGCCGGTTTTTGAAGAACTGAACGGCTTATTGTTTTATCCGGTGCAGTATGAAGGCGAAGAATCCTCAAAGAATGTCTTTTACACCGGCGCCGCGCCAAACCAACAGGCGATTCCTGCCGTGGACTACATGATGAACGAGTTGGGAGTCAAACGCTGGGTATTGGCGGGGACTGACTATGTCTATCCACGCACAACGAACAAGATTCTTGAAGCCTATCTGAGTGCCAAAGGGGTAGATAAAGCCGACATCATGGTCAGCTATACCCCGTTTGGCCATTCTGACTGGCAATCTATTGTGTCAGATATCAAAAAATTCGGCAGCACCGGCAAGAAAACCGCGGTGATCTCTACGGTGAATGGGGATGCCAATGTGCCTTTCTATAAGGAATTGGGAGCGCAAGGGGTTTCCGCTGAAGAGATTCCTGTCGTTGCGTTTTCAGTCGGCGAAGAAGAGCTGTCCGGCATGGATACCTCACCGTTGGTTGGTCACCTGGCGGCATGGAATTACTTCATGAGTGTGGATACTGATGCCAACGCTGATTTCATTGAAAAATGGCAGAAGTTTATCAAAGACGATAAGCGGGTGGCGAATGACCCGATGGAAGCCAGTTACATCGGCTTCAATATGTGGGCTCAGGCGGTACAAAAAGCCGGAACAACGGAACCGGATGCCATTCAGGACGCCATTATCGGGATTACCGTGCCGAACCTGACGGGGGGATACGCCACTATGATGCCGAACCACCATATCACTAAGCCAGTGTTACTTGGGGAAATCCAGGAGGATGGCCAATTTGAAGTGGTGTGGGAAACAACCGGCGTGGTGGCGGGGGATGCGTGGTCTAACTACCTGCCGGGCTCTAAAGACCTCTACGCCAGTTGGCAAAAGCCTTTCTCGTGCGGCAGTTTCAATGTGGTGACCGGGAAATGTGCCGGTGTTAAGTGATGGTGCTAAGTGATGGCATAAGGTGGCAGTGTCACCTTATGCCTGAGTTACCGAGTCATGCTGAGGTTCTGAGTAGCGCTTGGCTGCGCATGGACTAGCGCTTGGATAAAAGGAGCGGTGTCTGTCTGCCCAGAGGCAGGCACCGTTTCAGACCGAACGGTGACATTCTTCAGTGCTTCGCTCAGGTCTTGTACCACCTTCATGGAAGAAGATTATGAAAATATATTGGTGGGGATGGCCATCCAGCCATGCTCCGAAACGCTTTCTGGCCACTTCTGTGACCTTTCTGTTGATGATGTTCGCCTTGTTTATCGGCAGTACCGTCGCGAATGCCCAAGTGAATACGTTTGAAGACGCCGCTGAGCGGTTCAGCCAACGTCAGTTTGCGCCTAAGCAGGAAGCGGTAAACTGGCTGGTTTCAAATCAGCACCCATTCGCAAGGGACATTCTGTCCGGTCTGATGGATGGGCGTCTGTATTATCAGCCATCAACGCGGCAGCTCTATCTGATTGAGTCACTCAGTCGCGGTGCGACGGCAATGGAATTCCCTTCCCTGACTCCGACGGAGATTGTTCAGACCCGCGATTTTCGAAAAGTTCGGGTCAACAATGCGCTTAGGGTAACGATCCGCCAGGGTATAGCCCAGTTGGATCTTACATCGACATCGGAAACGCGTCGGCTGGCGGCGGCAAAGAGCTTGCTGGGAGAAACATCACCGACGGTGCTGATGCTGGTGGAGCAGGCCTATCAGACAGAAACCTCAGAGCCGGTCAAAGATATCCTTGCGTTGGTTCTGGCAATCGCGAATATCCAATCCGGGGAGGCGAATCTCCGACAATCAGCCATAACCGTGTTGTCGGACTCACTTGAACCGGCGGCATATCAGGCCTTGCTGAAGGCCAGAGAGACGGAACTGCAAAAAGCCGTTGAGGATCAGACCGCGTTGCCGACCTTGAATCGGGCAATTGATGCCTATCAGCAAAGCCAGCGTGTGTATGAAATGGCTGAAACCCTTTTTTTTGGCCTCAGCCTGGGATCTGTGCTGGTGTTGGCCGGTATTGGCCTTGCTATCACTTTCGGGGTGATGGGGGTGATCAATATGGCGCATGGCGAACTGATCATGATTGGTGCCTATACCACGTACGTGATCCAGCAATTGCTGCCTGATCATATCGGGTTGTCATTATGGCTGGCGATCCCGGCTGCGTTTGTGGTCTCTGGTGCAGTGGGGATTGCAATTGAGCGTGGTGTGATCCGTTTTTTATATGGACGCCCGCTTGAAACCCTGCTGGCCACCTTTGGTATCAGCCTCGTGTTGCAACAGGCTGTCCGCAGTGTGTTTTCTCCTCTGAACCGCTCTGTCAGTACACCGGACTGGATGAGCGGAATGTTGGAAATTAACCCGTTACTTGCCCTGACGTACAACCGACTGTACATCATCCTGTTCTGCCTGATGGTGTTTGGGGCACTGGTTGTTCTTTTGAAAAAGACCCCGCTGGGTTTGCAGGTCCGTGCTGTTTCGCAAAACCGTGCCATGGCAAGAGCGATGGGGGTACGTTCGGAATGGGTCGATGCCATGACCTTTGGCTTAGGGTCAGGCGTCGCCGGGATAGCAGGGGTTGCACTTTCTCAGCTCAGTAATGTTGGCCCGAATATGGGGCAGAGCTACATCATTGACTCTTTTATGGTGGTGGTGTTTGGCGGTGTCGGGAACTTGTGGGGAACACTGGTTGCCGGGTTAAGCCTGGGGATTTTCAATAAAGTACTGGAGCCTTGGGCTGGCGCTGTTCTGGCGAAAATTCTGGTGCTGATTTTTATTATTCTGTTTATCCAGAAGCGGCCTCGCGGGTTGTTCCCGCAACGTGGTCGTGCGGTGGAGGGCTAACCGTATGCTGGTTTCAATACTTAAATCTGATCGAGGCGGGCAGGTACTGCTTGGCGTGCTGGTGGCGCTGGCTGTTGTGGTTCCAGCACTCAACCTGCTACTGGCACCGGATCATCCGCTGCATGTTGATACGTACACGATCACCCTGATGGGCAAATACCTGAGTTACGCCTTACTGGCGCTGGCGGTGGATCTGGTATGGGGGTATCTCGGTATTCTGAGTCTGGGGCATGGCGCATTTTTTGCTCTTGGCGGTTATGCCATGGGGATGTACCTGATGCGTCAGATTGGCGACCGAGGCGTGTATGGCCATCCGGAATTACCTGATTTCATGGTGTTTCTTAACTGGGACGCGCTGCCGTGGTTCTGGCAGGGGGTTGATATGTTCTGGTTTGCCTGTCTGATGGTCGTGCTGGTGCCTGGTCTTCTGGCGTGGGGATTTGGTTATCTGGCATTTAGGTCCCGGGTTTCAGGTGTCTATCTGTCGATCATGACACAGGCACTGACTTTCGCCCTGATGCTGGCGTTTTTCCGTAACGAAATGGGGTTTGGCGGTAACAATGGTCTGACAGATTTCAAAGACATTCTTGGTTTCAGCCTGCAGGCGACAGAAACTCGCCTGGCACTATTTATTGCGACGATTTTAGCCTTGATTTCAGGTTATTTGGTTTGCAGAGCCGTGATTGCCAGCCGTGTCGGGAAGGTGGCCATTGCTGTCAGGGATGCTGAATCGCGGGCCCGTTTCATCGGCTATCAGGTTGACCACTATAAGTTATGTCTGTTTGTGCTGTCGGCGGTCATCGCCGGTGTGGCGGGCGCTTTGTATGTTCCTCAGGTCGGTATCATCAATCCTGGCGAATTTGCCCCCCTGAACTCTATTGAAGTGGTGGTGTGGGTTGCTCTGGGCGGAAGGGCGACTCTGTACGGTGCGGTGATCGGGGCGGTGCTGATTAATTACCTCAAAAGCTGGTTCACCATTGAGTTTCCTGAAATCTGGCTGTTTGTACTGGGGGGCATGTTCGTTCTGGCAACCCTGTTTCTGCCCAAAGGCATGACCGGTTTGCTGACGTCATGTTTCGCCTGGCTTCAGTCTATTCGCTGCCGGGTGATGGAAAAAACGTTTCCCAGTAGCCGCCAGACTGAGCTTGCAAAGAGGCCGCTGACTGGCCAGCAAGAAGAAAAGGAGGCGTTGCTATGACTGTACATTTATCTGTTACCGGGAACACGCCAAAGGTATCACACCAAGTCGCATCCTATTCGGATCCCCTCGGACTGACTGATGCAGTAACTGAAATCGGTCATGAAACCACTTCTCTCGGGGGCAGCCCTGAGCGTCAGGGAGGCATGACTGAAAACCGCACTGGGTGGAGCGGAAAAATGCGGGATCTGGTGCGTCGTGATCAGGTGTTTGAATTTCTGATGCCTAATCAACATCCGCTTATTGATACCCGCCATAACATGCTTCTGTATCTCGAAGGGGTGTCGAAATCCTTTGACGGATTTCAGGCTATCCGGGATCTCAATCTTTACATTCGTGAAGGGGAATTGCGCTGCATTATCGGACCGAATGGTGCAGGAAAAACCACCATGATGGACATCATCACCGGTAAAACCCGGCCGGACAGCGGTGCGGTGTGGCTGGGCAGCAATATTAATCTGCTGCAGATGGATGAAGCACAAATTGCCAATGCCGGTATTGGCCGTAAGTTTCAGAAACCCACCGTGTTTGAGTGCCTGTCCGTATTTTACAACCTGGAACTGGCGATGGCCGGTGCCAGAGGAGTCTTTGCTGTTCTTCGGGCGCGTCTGAGCGGTGAACAGCGGGATCGGATTGCACAAGTGCTGGAATTGATCGGGCTGGCAGAACAAGCCGGTAAGTTAGCTGGCAGTTTGTCCCATGGCCAGAAGCAGTGGCTGGAAATCGGCATGTTGCTGATGCAAAAACCGAAATTACTGTTGGTTGATGAACCAGTTGCGGGAATGACCCATCAGGAAATGGATAAAACAGCAGAATTGCTGCGCTCGCTGGCAGGAGAACACGCCGTCGTGGTGGTCGAGCATGATATGGACTTTGTCCGTTCGATTGCAACAACGGTGACCGTGCTTCATCAGGGGCATGTCCTTGCAGAAGGTAACATGGCCGATATTCAGGCTAACCCGAAAGTCAAAGAAGTGTATCTCGGAGAATGAACATGCTCGCAATCAATGGACTGAATCACTTTTACGGCGAAAGCCACACCCTCTGGGATATTGACCTGACGCTGACTGCGGGGAAATGCACGGTTTTGATGGGGCGTAACGGAGTCGGAAAAAGCACCTTACTGCAATGCATCATGGGGCTTGAGCCTGTGAAAAGTGGCTCGTTGCGGATCGGAGATAAAGAGATGAGTTGTTTGTCGGCAGAAAGTCGCCCCCGTCACGGTATTGGTTATGTCCCTCAGGGGCGTCAGATATTTCCGCTTTTAACAGTGGAAGAGAACCTGCAGATCGGCCTGCCCGTCAGACCGCGGGGTGACAGGCGGATTCCAGATCTCATTTACGCGCTGTTTCCGGTGCTGAAAGACATGCGCCATCGTCGAGGCGGCGACCTTTCGGGCGGCCAACAGCAGCAGTTGGCGATTGGCCGTGCGCTGGTCGTGAATCCGTCACTGCTGATACTGGATGAACCGACGGAAGGGATTCAGCCCAACATTGTGCAGGAAATCGGCGACATCATTCGACGGCTGAATCAGGAACTGGGGCTGACGGTACTGCTGGTGGAGCAGAAACTGCCGTTTGCCCGAAAAGTCGGTGACCATTTCTGCCTGATGGATCGAGGCAGGATGGTGGCTGACGGACGAATGCCTGACTTAAGTGAGGCACTGATCCAGGAGTATCTGACAGTATGAGTACGCAACAGGCACTGTCCAATCTCAATTTAACAGCCCGTATCATTGCGGATAAAGTCAACCAGGAAACGCCTTTGGACGGGAACCCTGACGCGAGTCAGATCCGTTTAACTCAGCGTTTTCCTGCTATTTCAACTAAACCCACGCCGGATAGTCTTGCTGAACAGTCAGGCTGGAAAGCGGAGATCCAGCTGGGCTTCTCTCCGGCTCGTACCATGGCTGCTGAGACGCCCAAAACGGTCGTGCATCATCGCCGACAGTCTGGCCCACTGGCAATCCAACGGCCGCTATACCCTGAAGGATCACCTTGTCATGTCTATCTGCTGCACCCGCCGGGTGGTGTGGTCGGCGGCGATCAGCTTCGGATTCAGGCGCAGTCAGACAGTAGAGCGCACGCGCTGGTTACCACACCCGGGGCGACCAAATTTTACCGCTCGGCTGGTGCGTATGCGTATCAGCGTCAGGAACTCAGGGTTGAAACGGGTGGGATTCTCGAGTGGTTCCCGCAGGAGAACATTTATTTCCCTCAGGCAAAAGTTCGACTGGATACCGAGATCACGATCGCTGAAGGCGGACGTTTTGTGGGTTGGGAATTGCACTGCTTTGGACGGCCTGCACTAAAAGAGGGCTTCGATTCTGGCAATGTCGTGGGCTGTACCCGTTTAACAGTGAATCAGCGTCTGGTGTTAGCGGAACAAATTAACGTTCAGGGCGGCGACATGCACCAGCATCATGCGGGGTTGCGGGGTTATGCCATGATGGGAAGCCTGTTTGTGGTGCATGCTGATGAGCAACTACTCAAAGTGGTACAGACCTTGCTTAATGAACATTCGGATTATTTGAATAAAAACAACATGGTGGCAGCAGTAACCGCCTTGTCTGGTGATATCCGAAGCTCCAGATCTGATGACCAATCCGTGCTGGTGGTTAGGGCCATGGGGCAGAGCAGCGAGTCAATGACACGACTGTTCACCCGTATCTGGCTACAGGTCAGAACCCATTGGCTCGGGGAGTCACCGGCGATCCCCAGAATCTGGGCGACCTGAGCTATCAACAATACGTGACAAACTGACTATATAAATCATAGGGCTATAGATGGAACTGACCCCAAGAGAAAAGGATAAGTTGCTGCTTTTTACAGCAGCACTGTTGGCCGAAAGGCGCAAAGAAAAAGGCTTAAAGCTCAATTACCCGGAGTCTGTCGCGTTGATCAGTGCGGCGATCCTTGAAGGTGCACGCGAAGGAAAAAGTGTCGCGGAACTGATGGATCACGGACGCACGATCCTGACTGTCGAGGATGTCATGGAAGGGGTGCCTTCAATGATCCATGACGTTCAGGTTGAAGCAACGTTTCCAGACGGAACCAAGCTGGTGACCGTGCACGATCCGATTGTGTAGGGGGCTGCTATGTCTACTCTGCCCGAAGATAAAGCTGGGATCCTATCTGGTGCTTTGATCCCTGGCGAACTGCAAGTGGCTCAAGGTGACATTGAGCTGAATATTGGATTGCCCACTTTGACGATTGCCGTTGCCAATGTCGGCGACAGACCCATTCAGATCGGTTCTCACTATCACTTTTATGAAGTTAATGACGCATTGAGGTTTGAACGGGAACCTACCCTGGGCTTCAGGCTGAACATCGCTGCCGGAACAGCAATGCGTTTTGAACCGGGACAAACCCGCACCGTTGAACTGGTCAGCTATTCGGGGAAGCGGGTAGTTTATGGCTTTCAGGGCAAGGTGATGGGACCGGTTTCTGCAAAACGGTCGTGTTAGAACGCTGAACTAAACATAAAGCAACTATTGATTTGAAAATTAAAGAAGAACACTGCATGGGCGCCGTGTTTTTGTACACGCCATGCTGCTGAGGAACAGCGGAAAAGAACAATGCAATCGGAGTGCTGAATGGCAAAAATATCAAGGCAAGCTTATGGGGAAATGTTTGGCCCGACGGTCGGCGATCGATTACGGCTTGCTGACACCGAGCTTTGGCTAGAAGTCGAAAAAGACTTCACCAGCTACGGCGATGAAGTGAAGTTTGGCGGCGGAAAAGTGATCCGTGATGGGATGGGACAAAGTCAGGCCCTGTGTGCAGAGGTGCCGGATCTGGTGATCACCAATGCCGTCATCCTTGATCATTGGGGCATCGTGAAAGCCGATGTTGCGGTGAAAAATGGCCGTATCGCGGGAATCGGAAAGGCCGGGAATCCTGATGTGCAGCGAGGGGTAGACATAGTGATCGGGCCGGGGACGGAGATTCTGGCCGGTGAGGGCTCTATTCTGACCGCCGGTGGTATTGACTCACACATCCACTACATATGCCCGCAGCAAATTGAAGAAGCGCTGTGCTCAGGGGTCACCACCATGATCGGCGGTGGGACGGGGCCAGCCACAGGCACGAATGCCACGACTTGTACCCCCGGCCCCTGGAATATCCACCGGATGCTTGAAGCGCTTGACGGTTTTCCGATGAATTTCGGGCTGTTGGGCAAAGGCAACGCCAGTTTACCGGAACCGCTCAGAGAGCAGGTAGCCGCCGGAGCGATTGGCCTGAAACTGCATGAAGATTGGGGAACCACACCCGCGTCGATTGATAACTGCATGAGTGTCGCCGAGGAAACGGACATTCAGGTTGCCATTCATACGGACACTCTGAATGAATCGGGTTTTGTTGAATCAACACTGGCGGCTATCGGCGACCGGGTCATTCATACCTACCATACCGAAGGAGCCGGTGGTGGGCATGCGCCGGATATTATCCGCGCCTGTGGCGAATCCAATGTGCTGCCGTCATCGACTAATCCGACCCGCCCTTATACGGTCAACACCGTGGATGAGCATCTGGATATGCTAATGGTATGCCACCATCTTTCTCCGTCAATTGCGGAAGATGTCGCCTTTGCGGAATCCCGTATACGCCGTGAAACCATTGCCGCAGAAGATATTTTGCATGATCTTGGTGCATTTTCGATGATCGCATCGGATTCTCAGGCAATGGGGCGAGTGGGGGAAGTGATCACCCGTACCTGGCAGACGGCGCATAAGATGAAAGTTCAGCGTGGGAGCTTGCCGGAAGATTCTGCCTACAGTGATAACTTCCGCCTTAAACGCTACATCGCCAAGTACACGATCAACCCTGCCATTACACATGGGATCGGCCATGAGGTCGGCTCTGTGGAAGTGGGAAAACTGGCCGATATGGTGCTGTGGAAACCGGCTTTTTTCGGCGTTAAACCCAGTGTCATTCTGAAAGGCGGCATGATTGCAGCTGCACCAATGGGGGATCCCAACGCGTCTATTCCGACGCCACAGCCCGTACATTATCGGCCGATGTTCGGCAGTTTTGGCCGTGCAGCGGCGAATACCTCCATGCTCTTTTTGTCCCGTCAGGCTGTGGATGACGGCATACCCGCGGAACTCGGTCTGCAGAGTCTGATTGGTACCGCGAAAAATTGTCGGACGGTCCGCAAGGCCGATATGGTGCACAACAGTTGGCAGCCACAGATTGAAGTGGACTCACAAACTTACCAGGTTCGCGCCAATGGTGAACTACTGGTTTGCGAGCCTGCGGCGGTATTGCCAATGGCTCAGCGGTATTTTTTATTTTAAGGGGATGCCATGTTGGTTTTAACGAAACATATTCAGGCAGCTGATGCCTCAGAGGTGGCGGACGTAGAGTCTCTGCACCCATTAAGTCTCTCTATTGATGATCGGGTTAAAAGCCGATTCCTGACGCAGCTGGCAAACGGAACGGAAGTGCGCTTGTTTCTGCCAAGAGGCCGGATTCTGCGACACGGTGACGTGCTTGAAAGCGAGTTTGGCGAGCGGGTGAGAGTAGAAGCGGCTGCAGAGCCTGTATCGACGGTTTACTGTCAGGATCTGCATTTGCTGGCCCGAGTGGCCTATCACCTGGGAAACCGCCACGTTCCGCTGCAAATCAGTCCGGAGTGGGTGCGCTATCAGACCGATCATGTGCTTGATGCCATGGTGGAAGGTCTTGGTGCAAAGGTGACTGCTGAGTGTGCCCCTTTTGAACCGGAAGACGGGGCGTATGGCGGGGCTCTTGGCGGTCACCATGGTAGTAGCCGTAACCACCAGCGTCATCAAGAAAATAGCGACAATAGCAATCACGGAACTAACCGCGAAAGTGTCCACGAAAGCTGCCAGAACAGCCACCATCACTAAATTGGTAAAGAACGACAAAAGTGGATGACTTCATCCTTTATTGGCGGGAAGCCTGACTAACAAAAAAATAAGGAAATAATGATGACACATCTCAAGCAACTGTCTCACGCACTCACGATCCCTCTTCTGACTGGGTTGGCATTACTGAGCTCTGGATCCGTCTGGGCGCATCCCGGACATGATGAATTATTGGAAAACAGCAGCCTGATGGCGGGATTGCTGCACCCGCTGACCGGATTTGATCATCTGGTCATGCTGATCGGGGTTGGCTTTATCGCATCTCAGATGGCACAGCGCTCACATGCCGTTCGGGTGATGGTGTCAGCCATTGTTCTGTTGCTTGCTGGCATGGCGATGGGAGCCTTGAGCGGGTTTGCGACAGGCATAGAAGCGATGATCCTTGCGTCTGTCGGCGTTGCAGCCGTGGCGTTGTATCGCCGCCAGGGAGTTGCATCTACCTTGCTATCTACACTGGCGGTATCACTGGTGCTGTTTCATGGCTGGGCTCATGGCCTTGAAGCCAGTGGTAATGCGCTGGCAGGATTTGCCACAGGCATGATCGGCAGTGCCTCGTTACTAATCAGCACCGGCTATCTGCTTGGCCGTAAAGTGAGCCCGAAATGGCAGAGTGCAATGGTAGCAGTCAGTGGCGTGGTGCTTGTCCTGGCCGGTTAATTGACGGATTCACGCGATGACAGAGTGCACGCAAACACTTTCAAATTTTCGCTTGTATCAGCTGATTAGTCCGTCACTACCTATTGGTGCGTTTACTTATTCGCAAGGGTTAGAGTGGGCAATCGAAGCTGGATGGGTAAGTGACAATGTCACTTTAGAAGGCTGGCTGTTGGATGTTTTGCATCACAGCCTGGTGACCCTTGAGCTGCCAATTCTCAGGCGGTTATATCAGGCTGTTACTGTTCAGGATGACGAGCAAGCCAGGCGATGGAATGAATGGTTATTAGCCAGCAGGGAAACGATGGAACTTCGGCAGGAAGAGTTACAGCGAGGGCGGGCAACCGCCCGCTTACTGGAGCAACTGGATCCCGCATTAACTCAGGAACAGATTCAGCTCGTAAGAGATTCTCAACTGGCTGGATTTGCACTGGTTGCTACCCGGTGGGGCATCAGCACAGAAGCGTTATGTGCCGGCTATCTCTGGAGTTGGCTGGAAAATGCCACGATGGCGGGAGTGAAGCTGATCCCGCTTGGGCAGACCGCGGGACAGCAGATTCTGATGACGGTATCCGAGCATTTATCGGATGCTGTGACCGCATCACAGTATGTGGCTGACCATGAGATAGGGAGTTTTACACCGGCTCAGGCCATTGCCAGCGCTCGTCACGAAACCCAGTACACCCGACTCTATCGATCTTAAGGAAGCAATCATGAATCAATCACATTCACCGTTACGAATCGGTGTTGGGGGGCCTGTTGGCTCCGGAAAAACGGCTTTGCTTGAAGTGTTGTGCAAGGCAATCAGGGACCGGTACAACATTGCTGTCGTGACCAACGATATTTATACCCAGGAAGATGCAAAAATTCTGACCCGGGCGCAAGCGCTGGCCGCAGACAGAATTATCGGGGTGGAAACCGGAGGGTGTCCGCATACCGCAATTCGTGAAGATGCATCCATGAACCTGGCTGCTGTTGAGGAACTGTGTGCCCGGCATGAAAACCTAGATATCGTCTTTATCGAAAGCGGCGGTGATAACCTCAGTGCGACTTTTAGCCCTGAGCTGGCGGATTTGATGATTTACGTGATCGATGTCGCGGAAGGAGAGAAAATTCCGCGTAAAGGCGGGCCGGGTATTACCCGATCAGATCTGTTGGTGATTAATAAAATCGACCTCGCGCCCTATGTTGGTGCATCTTTGACCGTGATGGATCAGGACACCGCGAGAATGCGGCCAAATAAACCTTATGTTTTTACAAATTTGAAACAAGGGGAAGGTCTACCAGAGATAATTGATTTTATTATTACTAGGGGAATGCTTAGTTAATTTTCTTATGAAATAAAGCGCATTAATATAAACAGAAAGCAGATACGAATTATTCCTATCTGCTTTTTTTCTTTTTAAACCACTTACTGGTTGCGCATTTTTAGTGAGCTTAATGCATTATTTTTGTGCAAGTTTCGTTGAAAAGGCTGGATAAATTTAATCTTTATTCAGTCTCCCACCACTATAAACGCTGAATTTAAATAATTATTCAGGGTGTTCTAAAGTTGGCATTTAATATGCTCATCAAAATATAACAATACTGACACATTTGATGGTTAAGGTCGTTGCATTTTATAAGTGTGATTCTATGCAGGAATATTTGGTACGACCATTAATTCCCCTGGTTGATATATCTATGTGCCTGTGTTCTTATAATATTTATGCAATAGAAAAGTCACCCAAGTGTCTTTTTAGCTCGCTAGGATGCAACAAAGATTAGAAACTGAACTGACATTCGGTTCACGTTGGTTAGTGGCCCTTAATGGCAATGATAGGCAAGCAATTGTAGTTAAGGGTTTTTTATCATCATCATGATGGAAATGGAGTCTTCTGTAATGAGTAAAACAGCATTAGTAACTGGCGCTAAAGGCGGTATTGGTTCTTCTATCACTCAAGGATTGGTCGAAGCGGGCTATCGTGTTATTGCAACTTATTTCCCTAATGGTGAAGCAAAAGCCAAAGAGTGGTTTAAGGAAAATAATTATTCAGAGGAACAGGTTCGTTTATTCCCTCTGGATGTGACGGATACGGCGTATTGTAAAGAAGCTTTAACAACTTTGTTGCAAGAGGAAGGCAAGATTGATGTACTTGTTAACAACGCCGGAATCACTCGCGACACCACATTTAAGCGTATGACCAAAGAGCAATGGGACGAAGTGATCACCACTAACCTGAACAGTCTCTACAACGTCACACATCCTCTGTTCGCTTCAATGTGTGATCATGGTAATGCTCGCATTATCAATATCTCTTCGGTGAACGGTCTTAAAGGCCAGTTTGGCCAGACAAACTATTCTGCGGCAAAAGCAGGCATGATTGGTTTTACTAAGGCACTGGCAGCAGAAGGCGCGCGCTTTGGTGTTACCGTCAACGCAATTGCTCCTGGGTACACAGGCACTCCAATGGTTGAAGCCATCAAGCCTGAAGTGCTGGACAGCATCAAAGCAGAAATTCCGATGAAACGTCTGGCTGCACCGGCAGAAGTTGCCGCAGCGGTTGCATTCCTGGCAAGTGATGCCGCTGCCTACATTACCGGCGAGACACTGTCGGTAAACGGCGGTCTGTACATGCACTAATTGACACATTCGATTGAGTAAGGACGCTAAGCACTATGTCAAAAGTTTATATTGTTGCAGCTAAACGTACGCCTATTGGCAGTTTTAACGGCGCGCTGAAATCTGTTTCAGCGGCACAACTGGCTGCTACAGCAATCAAAGCCGCTCTGGAAGAAGCGAAAGTTGCACCAGAGCACCTGGATGAAGTGATTCTGGGTAACGTAGTTGGTGCAGGTCAGGGCATGGGTCCTGGTCGTCAGGCAGCCCTGTATGCAGGCGTGCCAAATGAGGTCCCTGCTTATACTTTGAATATGGTTTGTGGCTCCGGGATGAAAGCAGTCATGGATGCAGCGGCGCATATCAAAGCTGGCGATGCGGATCTGGTTGTTGCGGCGGGTGCCGAGAACATGTCTCAGATTCCTTTCTGTGTGCCGGGCTCTTCCATCCGTGATGGTCAGAAGATGGGTAACCTGCAATTGTCTGACCTGCTGA
Organism: Photobacterium sp. GSS17; assembly: GCF_028621875.1. Taxonomy (NCBI): domain Bacteria; kingdom Pseudomonadati; phylum Pseudomonadota; class Gammaproteobacteria; order Vibrionales; family Vibrionaceae; genus Photobacterium; species Photobacterium sp. GSS17. Next base: position 684,231 of record NZ_CP117518.1, read on the forward strand.
TTGCTGATGGTCTGACAGATGTATTTAACAACTACCACATGGGCGTAACGGCTGAAAACGTGGTGGAGAAAGTTGGCCTGACGCGTGAGCAGCAGGATAACTTCGCACTGGCCAGCCAGCAGAAAGCCGTAGCGGCCATTGAGCAAGGTAAATTTGTTCAGGAAATCGTTCCGGTTGAAGTGACAGTACGTCGCCAGACCACTGTTGTCGATACGGATGAGTATCCAAAAGCGGATGCAAGCATCGAAGGGCTGGCCAAACTACGTCCTGCATTTAAGGCTGAAGGCGGTTCTGTCACAGCGGGTAACGCATCAGGCATCAATGACGGCGCAAGTGCGATTATCGTCGCTTCTGAAGCTGCCGTTGCTAAATACGGTCTGACCCCGCTGGCTGAAATTGAAAGCTACGCACAAGCAGGTATTGCCCCGGAAATCATGGGTCTTGGCCCTGTGCCGGCGGTACAAAAAGCCCTGGTGAAAGCAGAGTTGTCTATTAATGACATCGGTCTGTTCGAATTCAACGAAGCGTTTGCCGGTCAGGCGCTGGGTGTCCTGCATCAGCTGGCTGATGATCTGGACGTTCAAGTGGAAGATCTGGCGGAACGTTCAAACGTAAATGGTGGTGCGATTGCACTGGGTCACCCTCTGGGCGCATCCGGCAACCGTATTATTGTCAGCCTTCTTCATGAAATGCGCCGTCGTGGTACAGAGCATGGCCTTGCCACCCTCTGTGTTGGTGGCGGCATGGGTACGGCAATCGTACTCAAAAACGTTTAATTAGATAGGCATTCAAACTAGTGCTCGGTTTGAATCATGGCCCGGGCACAACATTCATTACTTGGCATGAAGGAAACAAGCTATGTATACGGAAATGTTCAAATCTTTCTCTGAGCAGACTGAGAAAACTCTTGCACCATACGTTAAGTTCAACAAAGTGTTCACGAAGAACGTTGAAGAACTGACTGAACTTCAACTGGCAGCCGTTCGTGCTTATAGCGATCTGGGCCTGTCTCAGCTTAAAGCTGTGAGCGAAGTGAAAGATGTTCAGTCTTTCGCTGCTTTCAACAGCCAGCAGCTGGAAACGCTGACTAAGCTGTCTCAACAGCTGATCGACGACAGCAACAAGTTTGCTTCTATCGCTCAGTCTTTCAAGACAGAAGTTGATGAGCTAGTTGCTGAAAATGTAAAGCAAGTCAACCCAGCGTAATTCAAATGACCACTCAGCCGCTCCCGTTCGGGAGCGGCTTTATTAGTCCCGATATAGAGGTCATTGTAATGAACCAGAACTTCTTTACGGACTACTTTGCCAAGCTCCAGGAACTCAACCAGGCATGGTGGAAGGAGATGGATTCAGGCAAGGCAGCCATGAATACGCCTTTAAATAAAGCCCTCAATGAAGTCAGCCTCGATGACACGGCCAAGTTTATGGAAAAGGCCGCTGCGCAACCGGCAGTGCTCGCACAGCTTCAAATGGAGTGGTGGGAAAATCAGATGCAGATCTGGCAAAACGTCACGATGAAAAGTGACAATGAGCCGGATATTGTCCAGCCGGAAAAAGATGACAAACGTTTTGTTGACCCTGCGTGGGAAAATGAGGCGTTTTATAATTTCATCAAGCAGTCATATTTGTTGTTCAGCAACAAGATGAAAGAGACGATCGATTCGATCGACGGGCTGGATGAAAAAGCAAAAGAGCGCCTGGGTTTCTTCTCGCGCCAGGCCATTAATGCCCTGTCACCAACGAATTTCATTACCACCAACCCGGAATTGGTAAAGCTGACCGTTGAAACAAATGGTGCGAACCTGGTGAAAGGCATGGAGCTGCTGCAACAGGATATTCAATCCAGTGCGGATGTGCTTAAAATCCGTATGACTGATGATTCTGCGTTCGAGCTGGGTAAAGACGTTGCAAATACACCGGGTGAAGTGGTTTATAAAAACCACCTGTTTGAGCTGATTCAGTACAAGCCGCTGACAGAAAAAGTGAATGCCACGCCATTACTGGTAGTACCGCCTTTCATCAACAAGTACTACATTCTCGACCTGCGTGAGAAAAACTCGATGGCGCGTTGGCTGGTAGAGCAGGGACACACGGTATTTATGATGTCGTGGCGTAACCCGGATGCCAGCATGTTTGATGTCGACTTTGACGATTATGTCGTTGACGGTGTCGTTAAAGCGGTCGATGTTGTTGAAGATATTACTGGTGTCAGCGAAATGAACGCCGCAGGTTACTGCATTGGTGGTACATTGCTGGCAACTGCATTGGCGTACTACGCTGGTAAGCGCATGCGTAGCCGCATCAAATCCGCGACGTTCTTCACAACGTTGCTGGATTTCTCTCAACCGGGAGAAATCGGTGCGTACATCAATGACCCGATCATTTCGGCCATTGAGGCACAGAACGAAGCGAAAGGTTACATGGATGGTCGTTCATTGAGCGTAACGTTCAGTCTGCTGCGTGAAAACAGCCTTTACTGGAACTACTACGTCAATAACTACCTGAAAGGCAACAGCCCAATCGATTTTGATTTGCTGTACTGGAACGGTGACAGTACCAATATCGCCGTAGCATGTCACAGCACATTGTTGCGTCAGTTCTATCTGGAGAACAAACTGGTCGACCCTAAAGGATTTAAAGTACGTGGTGTGTATATTGATCTGTCGAAGATCAAGATCCCGACTTACTTTATTTCGACACAGGAAGACCACATAGCGCTCTGGCAGGGAACTTACCGTGGGGCACGTAACCTAGGCGGCAAGATGACGTTTGTTCTCGGTGAATCCGGCCATATTGCTGGCATTGTTAACCATCCTGCTAAAGGCAAGTACGGTTACTGGACCAGCGGTAAGGTTGTGAATGATCCGGAAGCTTGGCTGGACGGCGCTAAACGCCATGACGGTTCCTGGTGGGGACACTGGAATGAATGGCTGGCTGGGTTTGAAGAGGGTGAACCGGTCGCACCGCGTATCGCCGGAAGTGCAAACTATCCGGTACGTGGTGAAGCTCCGGGTGACTATGTTCGCCAGAAGCTGCCGATTGAAGTCTCTAATGCACTGAATGAATACCACGAAGTGCCTGAAAAGACCGACGGCTAACACGGCCAAACTAGCCATAAACTATTTTGTCACTCACATCCGTTGGCTGACAAAACTCTCAACCAGCGCTTAGGCGCTGGTTTTTTTATGTCTGCTGAAAACCTGAGTACGGATGAAGGCAAACCTATGAATAACAGCAAAACAGTGAATAACAGCAAACCAGTGGATTACGGTGAGCGAGTCCAGGGTTCTGGTGGTTACAAGAACAAGCAGACCAGATAGTAAAGTCTCTCAAAACAAGGTGATAACAATAGCTATTTTGTATTATGAAGCCCAGTCTGTATTGTGTTATCCCACGTGTAGCCTACTCATTCGTTTATTTTGTCATAGATGTAAGCCTGAAGGTCACTGGTTGAAAAGATAGAGCGTGTGCATCAAGAATCGGCTATTTACGCTGAATAATCGGGCTGGGGCAGAGCAATTCTGTTTCCTGCAAAACGGCTTTTTGTAGTTCATCATCATGCTCCAGTGCAGGGTAATTGTGTTTAACATTTTCCATGCAAAATTTTGCGGTATTGATAATAGCCATCATCTCATCCTGAGACTGGACAACTCGGGTTAAATCTCCACTTTGCTCAGCATCTGACAACATGCTCATGACGCTTTCAGCTTGTTGATACGGCGCTTTAAGACATTCACAAATATCCTTGGCGATGATGTGTGGTTCTTCGGCGAAAGAGACGGTACTGGCGACAAGTAATGAGCAGGAAACAAATGCTGTAGATGGGTTCATAATCAGCCGCAATCTGGGATTTTTATAAGTATAGTCATTCAGCTGTTGATACATTTGGTAGTAGCGTCACACAAGGCAAATTTTTTCTCTTATAGAGTAAAATGTCATAAGTATTTACGGACTGGTATAAATCTGTCTATAGAAAATTAAGTATAAGAATATTCACTATTTTTCTTTTGTATCCGCATAAGTCTGTTTCAATACTCACCCATTAGAATTTTTCCTATCTACCTGATATGTAATGGCATTCATGGTTGTGGGCAATATTGTGCTGGCAAAGTGGCGCAAAGGTTGTATTTTTTTTGCGACAAAAACTTCATGGCTGTTTTCTATACTCAGTTCGTTCAATGTGAAGTAAATCACGCTCCGGTAAATCACAGACAGCTTTCGAGTCGCGCTATGAACACGACAGTTTCTCGAATACAGCCAGTCAGGGTGGTGCGATAAAACCAAAAACGGAGTCGTGACTGTCATTGGGGGACGCTATGATGATGTCGTTGAGGGGATGGATTTGCTTTACCTCAGCCTCATGCCTGATGTGTGCACCAATGTGGGGACTGGCGCAAGAGCAGGATGCCGAAGCATCACTGAGTAGTCGGATCTCTGCAGAAATGTCCGGTGCCGTATCAGATCTGATGGTAATGGCGAGCAATGTCAGGGTAGACAAGGTTGATAAGAAAGTACGATCGCAGTTGGATTCTGCATCGTCTTCGGGTATTCGTTTTAATGGCCTGTCTGACCGTGCGTCGTCAAATCGTGCGACATTACGTTATGACCCGTTTTCTTTGTATTCTTTGCCGGTCAATTCTGAATTAGCCGTCTATAACGATACGGCATTGGACGGAGACTCGTCGTCAGCCATCGGCGGCTATGTGCGAGTAGATAACAAGTCAATGGGTAAACCACGTGGCCTGAATACGTCCAAAGAGCAGGAACACAGCGGCTATTCGCTGACACTGGGGGGCGATTACCTATTTCGGGAAAACTATCTGTTCGGGTTGACCCTTGGGCTGCCGTTTTATCAGTCAGGTAACGAAATGAAGGATACGGAAATCGATGGATTGATTGCATCCGGTTATTTCAGTTACTTTCGGGATAACTGGTATCTGGATTTTACCGCCAGCTATGCCGTGATGGATACCGACATTGAACGCCAGGTCACCATGTATACCGATACGGTGGTTAATAACGCCAACGAAGCGGATTCGGATATCTGGGTTTTTTCACTGGGCAGCGGATACCTATTTAGCTATAACTACCTGAATATCGCGCTGGAAAGCAGTTTGCAATACACCTTATCGGATACGGATCGTTATTCTGAGAGGGTCTCAACAACCAGTTCTAATTATTTGATCACGAAAGTTGAAAACGTTGATGCGCTTGAATCGACCATGCTGATTTCCGGGTTGAGTGTATCGCATCCTTTTCGGACACCGTTTGGCGTATTTCAACCCTATGCCAAAGGTTATCTTCACTATGATATGGCCAGTGGTAATCAGCGGGTGATCTCGCAACTCAAATCCAATTATTCGGGCACGATTCTACCTATCGTCGTCGACAGTAATGACAAGGTTTATGGCCGGATGCATCTTGGGTTATCAGGGGCGTTTAACCGCGATTGGTATGGGTATGCTGAAGCCAGCAGCTTACTCTGGCATGATGATTTATCTGCATACACTTTTTCGGTAGGGGTAAGTATTGGACTGGATTAGCCATGTTTGTCATGAGCACGAATTTATTCAGACGATGCTGAATACCTCTTTGATGCCGGTATCCTGATCAGATACCGGCATTTTTGTGACTGTTATAAACATCTGTGCAACAAAGCAAAAAACCTCTCGTCCACACAAACAGTGATTTAGAGCCAAAACATTTTAACTTGTTGTTATTAAACTATATTTGGTTGCTGTTGATCACGGTTTGCATATCACGCTTTTGAGTATGGTTTCCGCCATAATAACAATCCAATCAGCATTACTTCCCCCCAATTAGGTAATGACGACCAAGGAATTTACGTGAATTTTAAAATGTCTGCTGTGGCGAAAGCCATCATGCCGCTGTGCTCTGTTTTTTTGCTGGCTGGCTGCAACAACTCATCATCAGAAAATAATCCGGGGAGTGTTGAATCCGGTAAATTAGTTGCTATCGGCGAGAATCAGGCAGCGATTTACTTTAAGAATAATGACACCGCCAAGTCATCCGTTACGCAGGAATACAGCGGATATACCCTATATGTGTGGAATGATGAAAGTTGCAGCAATTACGCAGGTACAGCAACCAGCTGGGAGAAAGGACTACCAGTCAGTGGTGTTGATGAAGAGCTGGGAGCTTACTGGGTTATTGATATCAACGATAATGCTTCACAGTGTGTGAATTTTATCCCACGTGACGCCAACAACGATAAGCCATTGGGTGATTTCAATGCCAAACTGGCGCTTTCGCAGGTGCATGCCGACGGTAACTACGTGTTTACCAAGTCTGGTATTGCGGCGGTGTTCCCTGAGTATATCCCGGCATTTCCGGCCAATACGCTTCGTCTGTACCTCAATATGGGAGAGGAAGACATTGGCGGTATGACACTCCATGCCTGGAATGATGCAAACTGCGACAGCTTTGGCGGCGACGATACGGCTTGGGACAGCGGTTTACCGCTGACTGGCTCCAGTAAGACATATGGCGGCTACTGGGATATTCCACTTAAAGCGGGCAGCCAGCAATGTGTGAATGTGATACCGCACCGTGGCGATGAAAAACCATTGGTTAGTGATTCCCGCTTGGATCTCGAAGCGGCTGCCAAAATTGGGTATGTCGCATTTACCTTCAACGGAAACGCCACTGTGTACTATCGTCCGATGGCAACCTTGCCCGCTGCCGAGCTTTCCGGTGCATCCGCTCACTGGTTAACAGGCGACATACTGGCAATGGAAGCGGGAGCCAGCCGTGTCGAGCTGCTCTATGCTGAAAACGCTGGAATCGCCTATGATGCGAACCGCCAGACATTCAATCAGGTCGACCGTGTGATTTCTGCGCATAGAGCAGGGAGCAACAGCTGGGCAACGGAGTTTCCTCACCTCAGTGAGCTGGAAAGCTGGCAGCTCGATTTTACGGACGTGGGATTGTCAGCTAAAGATCTGCTGAAAGGACAGTTGATTGCGGTAGCTTATGACAGTCAGGATAAGCCTCTGGTCATTACGCAGGTTCAGCCTGCCGGAGCGCTGGATGCTTTGTATGCTTCAACCGCAGCGAAACACACTTTCGGTGCCGTGATTAACAGTGGCGACGTCCAGTTTGCGCTATGGGCCCCAACAGCTCAGTCAGTTTCTTTGGTGAAATATGGGCAGGATAAAACCGCTCAGGCCAGTTATCCGATGCTCTTTAATCGAGAAAGCGGTGCATGGGAGCTGACATCCGGGGACTTTGCCGCAGGCGATTTTTATCGCTATAAAGTGAAAGTGTATCACCCGGTCAGCAAAGGGATCATGGAATACGAAGTGACGGATCCATACTCGTTAAGTCTGTCTCTCAACTCCGAATTCAGTCAGGTCGTGGATCTGAATGATCCGGCGTTAAAACCAGACGGTTGGGATGAGTTGAAACGCCCGGTTGCGCAGACCAATCCAAGCCGCTTTGTGATCTATGAATCTCAAGTACGTGATTTTTCTGCACTGGATGCATCCACGACCCACAAAGGGAAGTTCCTCGCGTTTACGGAATCTGACTCCGTTCCGGTTAAACACCTGAAGTCGTTGAGTGAAAGCGGAACCACACACCTCCACTTGCTGCCAATCTTTGATATCGCGACGATAAATGAAGACCCGGCGGCAACGGCGAATATCGATGCGCCATTCAGTAAGCTGTGTACGGTCAATCCTGCGGTGACATCGTCGTCATTTGGCCGCTATTGTACCAGTGGAAAGCTGATTTCAGAGGTGCTGAGCGATCTTCAGCAGGAAGACACGCCTGATAATCCGGTTGTGCAGCAACTGAACCGTTTTATCTCTGAAACTGACGGGTTCAACTGGGGCTATGATCCTTACCACTACACAGTGCCGGAAGGTTCTTACGCCACTAATGCCGAGGGTACGGCGCGTATTCTTGAGCTGCGTCAGGCCATTAAAGCCATTAAATCGCAAATCGGTATGAATGTAGTGATGGACGTGGTGTATAACCACACCAATGCTGCGGGTCCGGAGTCCAAGACTTCCGTATTGGATAAAATTGTGCCTTGGTATTATCAGCGCCTGAATCCGGTAACGGGCGGTGTTGAGAACTCAACGTGTTGCTCGAATACGGCACCTGAGCGGGCGATGTTTGAAAAACTGATTACCGACTCTTTGGTTGTCTGGGCACGGGATTACAAAATTGATTCATTCCGATTTGACCTGATGGGGCACCACCCGCTGGCGCAGATGCAGCGTTCGCTGAAAGCGGTACAGGCAGTTGATCCGAATACATACTTCTATGGCGAAGGCTGGAACTTCGGTGAAGTGGCCAACGACGCTCAGTTTATCCAGGCTACGCAGCCTCATCTGGGGGGCACAGGAATCGGCAGTTTCTCAGATCGTCTTCGTGATGCCGTTCGTGGCGGTGGTCCTTTTGACGGTGGTGAAGGAATACGCCAGAACCAGGGCTTTGGTAACGGCGCAGCGGTTTTACCCAATGAGTACAATACGGTGTCTCGTGATACCGCCCTGCACCTGTCAGATCTGACTCGCTTGGGTATGGCCGGCAACCTGAAACAGTTCCGGTTTCAGGACGCGACCGGGAAGATAATTTCCGGTGAAGAGCTGGATTACAACGGTGCTCCGGCCGGTTATGCTGTTGATCCGACCGAGATCCAGAACTATGTTTCCAAGCACGATAACCAGACATTGTGGGATAACCACCTGTACAAAATCGGCTTTGATGTAGATACGAAAACCCGCGTAAGAATGCAGGCCGTATCGCTGGCTACAGCCATGTTGGGGCAGGGTGTGCCGTTTACCCATATGGGGGTTGAACTGCTGCGCTCGAAATCCATGCAGCGTGACTCTTACGACTCCGGTGACTGGTTCAACCGCGTTGACTTTACGCTGGAAGATAACAACTGGAATAAGGGGCTGCCGCGTCAGGATAAGGACGGTGATAACTATGCGCTCATTAACAAAGTGCTGACCACCGCTGGCACCAATACTCAGCCTGACAGTGCCGATATGACGCAAATGGTCACTTTTTATAAAGAGCTGGCCAGTCTGCGTAAACATTATCCGTTGATTACACTGGGTACCGGCGCAGAAGTTGTGAAGCGGGTGGATTTTCATAACACAGGTAAAGAACAGCAGGCAGGTTTGATTGTGATGTCGATTGATAACGGCACCTCAAGCGGTGCAGATCTGGACACGGGTGTGGATGGTTTGGTGATCGTCATTAACGCAACCGGTGACACACAAATTCTGGACTGGTCAACGGATCTCACTCTGAGTCCGCTTCACACTTCAGCGTTAGCGAGTGCTGCCGCATTTGCGGACGGGCAATTGTCGGTGCCAGCCTGGACTCCGGCGGTATTTGAGATTCCCCGTGTCAATGACGTACGTGGTCTCGGTATACCGGTCGCTGCCAAATAACAGTCCATTTTTTGGTTGATAGACTGTTAAATAAAACACAAAGCCCTCATTCGAGGGCTTTTTCGATCAGCCGTGTGTTTAATGAAAACTGTTGATTCAGGTCTATCAAGACGGGATTGGCAGGGAAAAGAATCACGTCTGTTCATGATTGGTTCATTTTAGTTGCGATAGACTGCTTGCTGTACACAAATGATAGAAGGTTTGAGCTATGAAAAATGCGATTGCAAGTGTTTTTGCCCTGGTGATAGGTTTCTTTACCCTGATGTTTGCAGCGGTAATGGGGCTGTTTATCGGTGTGGCAGCCTTAATTGCCAAACCGTTTTTACAACGTAAAATGCAAGCCGCGTACGAAGACGCGGTTCAACAGCAGGCAACGTTTCAAGGGTTTACCCGCGTTTACACTGATGGCAAAACGATTGATGGTGAGTTTGAAGATATTACTCATAAACCGGCTTCTGCCCAATAAGCCATTCGAAATGAATTTCTCAACGCCAGCCATTGCTGGCGTTTTTATTATGGGGCGCACGTACAGCCATCGCGCAATACTGCCATGCAGGACAGTGGTTCGGGCGAAAGCTCATGATTGACTAGTGATAGTAAGTATTGACGCAAGTCAGAAACGCTTTCAGGTCGTTGGGCTGAATGTTAAAGCGGTAGGAATCGGCATCACTGAGTAGTTCAAAATGCCCTTTATCTTCGACAATCAGTTTGGTCAGTACGTCAAATCCCTGCTTATCACTGGTTCCTCCCAACAACACCAGCCTTGCAACAGTGTGAAGATTACCGTTTTTTCGCCAGTTCGCGGTAAAGACCTCGACCGGTGAACCGGTACGGAAATAGCGGATATTTTCAAAACCGGCAGGATGGTCAATGTCGGCTTTCAACGCCACAAAACGCTGACGAAACTGATTATCGGTGATCAGTGCCACCTGAAAGGTACTGACAAATTGTTTTTGCCGGTTTTTTTCCAGATGATATAAATCCAGTCTGCACTGATTTTCAGAAAGCTGTGTTGTACTGGTCGGTAAAACCTCTGCCTGAACCTGGAAAAAGCAAAAGTTCAGCCCCCACACCAGTACCAGAAAAAAACGACACATACATCAACCTCTGCCGCGTAACCTATGCGAGCCACCAAACAGGTGAAGAGCATCCCGCTTGTCTGCACTCTTACCTAGCATAGTGATATTCGACAAAGTGCATGTGTATCAATGGCGAAACATCCTAGCGGAGAGTTTAACGTTTCTGGTCCGTTTGGCCTTGATCGTGCCATCATGTTGATTTGGTATCGTTTACTACTGGAAGATTGTTACCAGTTACCAGTTACCAGTTACCAGTTACCAGTTACCAGTTACCAGTTATGAGCAATGACTCACGGGTTGTATGTTTTGGCTTTTACCATTCGACGATACTGGCTTGGCGTCAGTAAAAACTGCTGATGGAAGCGGGTTGAAAAATGATAGGCATCTTTATATCCCACTTGCTCGGCAACATCCTGTACTGACATTCCGACATCGCGTAATAACTGTTGGGCGGTTTCCATACGGATACGCTGCAGGTACTGGTGCGGCGTTTCGCCGACCTGATCCTTGAACTTCCGGTTAAAACTTCTCAGCGGTAACTGACAATGATCGGCGACACTCTGGGCTGTAATGGGTTTATCGAGATTTCGTTTCATCCAATCCTGCGCCAGCGCAATTGACTCATCAAACTGTAATTGGCCACCGATTTGGTAGAAAGGCTGCTGAGTCGACTTTGAAATTTCATGCCCATAATGGGTTTCAATAGTTTTGGCGATTTTCTGGCCGTACTTTTCCGCAATCAGATACAGCACCATTTCGGTTTGGGAGTTAATACTGGTGGTGCAGTAAATGCCATTGGCTGCGGTAATTGAGGCTTTTCGGTGTAACGTGATTTTCGGGTAACGTGCCGCGAACTTGTCATAATAATACCAGTGTGTGGTAGCAACTTGTCCGTCGAGCAGACCTGTTTCAGCCAGCCAGGTGACACCGGTCCCCGTGGCCATCAATTTGGCTCCTTTTCGGTAGTGGGTGCGCAGCCAGGGCACAATTTCCGGGTTATGGTGAAGGGAGCGCAGGGGGTTTCCCCACATGGGTGGCACAATCAAAATGTCAAACGTCGCTTCATCCTGATAGGTCATATCCGGCTGCAACCGTAATCCGGCCGTGGCTTCTGTCGGTGCCAGGGTTGGCGCAATCAACCGGATTGAAAAGGGGGAACGACGTTGTTCATTTCGGGCGCGAAGGCTGGCAGCACTGCTGAGCATTTCTGCGGCCAGTGATACTCCTGTAATGAGCGCCTGAGGAAAAAGTAAAAAACCAACGTTCATGCTGACTCCAATAATACGGCCAATGTTGGCGTAAATTTCAGTGATAATGGCATAGATGTCAGGTGAATGAACAGTGTAAAGTGATAATCTAGTGCCACTCCACATGAACAAGTAGGTTTAGGATGTCAAAATTACCCGTAATTGTCGGATTCGGCGGAATCAACGCTGCAGGTCGTAGCTCTGGCTTTCACAGCTACAAGCGCATGGTCGCGGATGTTTTATCCGATGCTGATATGCAGTCAACCTGGCAGGATCTGGCACACCGCATGGGGCTGTCTGATGGCACTGAACCTGATGCTGAAATCATTGAGGCCATCAAAGCTGGTACTCTGGTGCGCCGAATCGAATCTTTTGACCCTGATAACCTTCTATACCAATACAAAACCACGCTGAACAGCAGTGAAGCGATCCGTTTTAGCATGCGTAAATCCAAACTGCCTGCCGATATTCCGGCTAACTGGCAGGTGGAAGATCAGGGCAGCAAAGTCAACATTACTGTTACCGGTGAACTGAATGCGCTGCTTGAAGACCGTGTTAGTTTTCCGGTGACCAGCGGTGGCAATATTCCGTCGGGTTTTGAGCCGGGCAAGCTTTATAACTCGCGTTTCCATCCCCGTGGTTTGCAGCTGACTGTCTACGGTGCGTCAGATGCCCTCAACTCGCTGGGTATGGACTGGGAAACTGTCCTTGGCCATATTGAGCCGGATCAGGTGTCGGTGTATGCCGGCAGCGCCTTGTCTCAGATTGATGATCATTCCCTGGCGGGTATGTTGGCTGCACCACTGACCGGCGGTCGTGTCAGTTCCAAAATGATGGCGTTATCCTTTGCCGAAATGCCGGCAGACTTCATTAACGGCTATGTCATTAACAGCGTTGGCGCGACCGGAACCAATATGGGCGCATGTGCTTCTTTCCTGTATAACCTGCGCCAGGGCATGCAGGATATTCAGCAGGGCACTGCACGTGTCGCGATCGTCGGCAATGCAGAAGCGCCGGTCGTTGCTGAAGTGATGGAAGGCTTCCGAGTAATGGGCGCACTGGCGGAAGATGCTCAGCTAAAAGCGCTGGATAACAGCGATGAAGTTGACAACCGTCGTGCCTGCCGTCCGTTTTCGGATAATGCCGGTTTTACCATGGCTGAGTCCGGACAGTTTGTGGTTCTGATGGATGATGAGCTGGCACTGGAGCTTGGGGCTACGATTCACGGGGCTGTAGCGGATGTGTTCGTACATGCTGATGCCAATAAAAAATCGATTTCAGCGCCGGGTGTGGGCAACTACGTGACAGTCGCTAAAGCTGCGGCACTGGCTCAGGCCATTCTGGGTAAAGACGGCGTGAAGCAGACGTTTGTTCAGGCTCATGGTACCGGTACACCGCAAAACCGCGTGACTGAAAGCCATATTCTGAACGAAGTCGCCAAAACATTTGAGATTGATGCCTGGCCTGTAGCGGCAATCAAATCGTATGTAGGTCATTCCATGGGCACGGCTCCGGCGGATCAGCTGGTGGCTTCACTGGGCGTGTGGCAATACGGCTGGATTCCCGGTATCAAAACCATCGAAAGCATCGCCGATGATGTTCACCACTCGAACCTGAATATTCTCACCGATCATAAGTTTGCCGGTGAAAAAGGGGAAGACTATAAAGCGGTGATTATCAACGCAAAAGGTTTTGGCGGTAACAATGCTTCAGGGCTGGTTTTGTCGCCGCAACAGACCATGACAATGCTGGGCAAAAAGTACGGTGCGCAGGCAATGGCACGTTATGCTGACAAAAACGATACGGTTCGTCAGGCAGCGACCGAAAATGACCAAGCGGCATGCATCGGACAGGAGACCATCCGTTATCATTTCGGTGAAGCGGTAATGGACGAAAATTCGGTGACCCTGTGTCAAGATGAAGTGAAGCTTTCTGCGTTTGCTAAAGCGATTCCATTAATTCAGTCAAACCCTTACGCTGACTACAGCTAAGCGGTAAAAAGACAGAGGTCTGAATTTAACAAGCCGTACGTGATCGCGTACGGCTTTTTTGTCATTATTTTCTGTCACACTCAGATTGAATAACTTGGAATAATAATTCTAACGGAGAGAAGCAGTTGGCGAAGATCATGTTGATCGCAAACCTGAATTGCGATCGGGTGTTGCAATTGGAAGAACCGCTGGTAACCGGTGGACGCCATCACTATCAGGATAAAGGACGTCGGCTGGGTGGCGGTGGCGCTAATACCGGGCTGGGGCTGATCTGGGCGGGTCATCAGGTGGCATTAGTCAGCCAGGTAGGAAAAGATGAGACGGCGGATTGGCTGTTGGCTGAAGCCAGCTTGTTGGGGCTTAACTGCAGTTTGTTGCACCGCAATGACGTACCAACCCCGGAGCTGTTATTGATGATGACACCCGATGGCGAGCGAACGATCGTGCGCCCGCAACGACCACCGTTTACTCTGGATTCGCCGCCTGACTTTTCCTCTTGGGATGCGCTGTACATTAATTCATCGGCACAGGGCTGCGAACGCTGGGCACAGGCTGCGTTGCCTCATACACTGGTGATAGCACAGCTGGCAAAAGATGATCGCAGCAGACCTTGCCATGTGCTGATTACGTCACGTTCTGACTGGCAGGGCCGAACAGCGTTGACCCCTTGGGAATACGGGTTGTCGATCGCCGGTCGTTCACTGCGTTACATGGTCGTCACTGATGGCCCGCGTGGTGCCACGGTCTTTACCGCGGAAGATGTGGTTTCGGTTCCTGCTGTCGCGGCGGAAGTAGTGGATACCACTGGTGCAGGCGATGCGTTTGCTTCAGGTCTGATTCATGCTTTGGTCAGCGGGCAATCCATTGTGGAAGCGATGCGTGAAGGTGCGAAATGGGCATCATTTGCCGTCAGTACACAAAGCTCAATTCCTGGTGAAGCCTTAAAGGCATACCTGCACGCCTAAACCATGCCGATAAGCGTTGTATCGTTTTGGGTCTGTTGTATGTTACCCGATTCTGGGCAAAAAAATCCGGCATCTGAGGTGCCGGATTTTTTATTCTGATACAGAACCTGCGATGTTGCGTGTGAAAACGCTAGTACCCGTAGTGAGTGCTTTCAAAGCTGTTCAGCAGCCGGTGTACCAGATAGGTCATCAATAACGTGGCGACAATCGCAAAGACGATGCAGCCGACCCGGTACATCGCACTGTAGATCAGGTCATTGGTCGGGGTCAGGTACTGCCCGAACAAAATTCCCAGCGTTGTTAACGCGCCAAACCCGACACCGGAACCGCTGGATTCTTTCACATGCACATAGCTGAACAGCATGGTTCCTATCCATAACAGCGGAATAACAAACAGCAATAAATCTGACCAGTCGTACAACACCAGTTGTCCCAGAATACCAAATGCGACACCCAAAATTGTGCCCATGGCCCGTTTTCGCGCATAACCCAGCGCCCCGTTCCAGTTCATCGGGAACAGCAGCAGAATGGTGGTCGCTTGGGCAGACATGGAATCGTTCAAATCCAGTATCTGGAACACGACAAACGACAGGGTGGCTAACGACGCGCCCAATAACGCCTCATGGCGCATCCTGTGCGACCCTTTGGGCGAAGCCGGAGCCGTAGGCGGTTGCCTTGGCGAGACATCAGGCATTAAGAACGTGACCAGATAGGCGATGACGATTGATAATACGCTGGCGAGCAGATTCCCAAAAATCAGTTCATTCAGATCGACCGTCGGGTAACTAGCAAAATGCAGCATGATACTGAGGCTAAGGACACTGTTGGCACCGAATAAAAAGAGGCTGCCTTTCGACATACAGGCAAACTTGTAAAGAAACAGACCAAAGGCTAGCAAAGTCATGATAACGGGATGACCGCCGAACAACCCGCCAAGAATCCCCACCTCCAGGCCGCAGATAACGCCAGACGCAAGCAGTTGGCGTGCGGCATGGGCATTCATAACCGGTACCATACCCAGCAACAGCATCGGGAAGACGGTGAAAAAGACACCGTAGTTCCAGCCAAAGACTTTACTGATTGTAAAACCCAGCGTTGCCCCGGTGGCGATACGCAGACATTGTCGTAAGTCATTGTCTGTCATGGGGTGATCCCAAAGTCTCATCATGCCTCCGGATTAATAAATGTAATGCAGGGTACTCAGCAGTTTAATTTGCAGGCGGGCAAACCAGCCCATCAGGTGGCCATCCGGTACTAACTGGACAGTTGCGCGTGCACCTGCCGGGAGTGGGTTCGGCAGATTGCCTGAGACGGTCAAATGAAGACGCATACGCTGCGCGTCCCGAACCCATCGATTCGACACTGTGGGTGTAGCGAGGCTGCCGTCAGCATTAAACTGACCACTGCTGACACCGGCATCCAGGCTGCTGATTTCAGCACGGTACACTTTGCCCGGTTGGCTATCGAAGGCGATCAGCGCGTAACTGTGATCATCGATGCGGCGCAAACTCTTCTCTCTGAAATCGGCAATAATATCCACTTCCGTGTCGACCAGAGCAACCAGTGGCATTCCGGCGGCAGCATATGTTCCGGATTCAAGCTGCAGGTTGGTAATTGCCCCGTCATGTTCAGCCGTTACCTGGGTATAAGAAAGGTTCAGTAACGCTTGTTCCAGCTGATTTTTGGCAATCTGAACGGCCAGATTTGAATCGTCTGTCGCGCCGCGATTGACTCTCAGCTCCTGCAAACTGGCTTTGGCTGCTGCCAGGTTGGCTCTTGCCGCAGTGGCATCGCTGGTTGCGTCATCACGCTGCTGGCCGGATACACCATTTTTCTTAAACAGCGTATTAAACCGGTTCGCTTCACGGGTTTTCTGCTCAGCAATAATCTGTGAAGCCGCTACACGAGCCTGAGCAGCAGCAATTGAGGCATCCAGTTGGGCATTATTTTTTGTGGCTTGTGCCAGATTCAGACGAGCTTGATCAACGGCCAGTTGAAAAGGGCGCGGATCGATTTCAAACAGTACGTCACCTTTTCTCACCAGCTGGTTATTACGGACATAAATTGCGGTGATTTGTCCGCTGATGCGTGGGGCGACTTTAGTTACTGTCCGAGTCGCCATCGCCTGAGGCGTAAGCGGGATGGTCAGATCAGCAACCAGAAAATAGGCAAAAACGAGGACAAACACGACAATGGAGTGTTTAACCCAACGTGCAAATTTTTGATCGGGAGTCATAAGGCTGTTTCTTCTCTTCTATTTTTTATCGTGGTACATGTGTGATTGGTGCGGTGTGCAGAATGGCCGGTCAGGGGATTGCCGGTGATATTTTTTGTCTGCCTGCTTTCACTCGCATTACTCTTTCCCGTTACTCACTGTTTGAGGATGGGGGGAAGCAAAGTGTCTGCTGGAATCGGTTCATTCATGGCGGTAAGCGCATTGTGAGCGATAGTTTCCAGCACCTCGCTAAACCGCATCAGCTCCTGATCGGAAATATCGGTGAGCAGGTTACGGCGAACCTGCAGAATCCGGGTTTCCATCTGAGCGATGAGCGTGCGCCCTTCCTCTGTCAGGCTGACAATCCGGGCGCGTTTGTCATGGTCACAACAGTGGCGGACGATCAGCCCTTGCTCTTCTAGCTGTTTCAATGTCCGCATCAGTGAGGCCAACTCGATTTCCAGCGCTTCGGCCAGGGTTTTTTGGCTGATGTTGTCACCAAGGCGTTGCAGCTTCCATAACGCTGTCCAGCGAGGGTGCGTCAGACCCAGAGGCGCCAATTCACGATCGGCGACCATACGCCAGAGACGTGACACGCGTGCCAGCTGCTCTGCCAGTGATAAATCCTGAAGAATTTTGAGATTGTTAACCATGGTAATGCCTGAAATGAGTGTGATTGTGATGCGGTAATTACTTAGCCTGCTAAGTAATATAATTTAGTTAGCAGGCTAAGTAAATGGTTTGTGATAAATATCACGTATTTTTATTACCATTATGATTTCAGAATGCAGAGTCAGGCGCACTCAGAGTCAAGTGCACACAGGCGGGAAAAGACGACTGAACAGTAGGAAGGAAAACACTTAAGAAACGGATTTGGAAACTGAAAAGAAAAAGCCGCTGACTGGCAGCGGCTTTTTTGAACGTGTGCTGTAAACTCTTTGGATTTCAGAGTAATAAGCAGCAGCGTGATTATTTTTTCAGTTGGCTGACGCCAGCACGGCTTTTGTTCAGGACAGCGCGACGCAGGCGTGCACGACGCTCTGCATCAGACTGATCGCTCGGGTTGTTTGTACGGCCGCGACGGTCACGGTAAGCGGGTTTGCTGTGCATTTTTTCCAGCAGGGCGTCACGGTTTTTCGGCTCGTAACCAACCAGCTGAATACGGCGAATACGTTGCTTGATTAGGTTTTCAACCTGAACCAGCGTCAGCTCTTCTTCGCGGCTGACAAACGACACGGCATGTCCTTGTTCACCGGCACGGCCAGTACGTCCGATACGGTGCACGTAGTCTTCGGCCAGGAATGGCATATCGAAGTTAACAACGTGTGGTAGTCCTTTTATATCCAGACCACGAGCGGCAACTTCGGTTGCAACCATTACACGTGCTTTACCTTCTTTGAATTCGTCCAGCGCACGGCGGCGTGCACTTTGCGCTTTATCACCGTGGCAAAGAACAGCTTTGATGCCATCCAGTTTCAGCTCTTTGACCAGTTCATTTGCGGTTTCTTTGTAGTTCACAAAAACCAGCACTTGTTGCCAGTTTTTCTTGCCGATCAATTCTGACAGCAGCTCACGTTTACGTTCCTGATCAACAGGGTAAACAACGTGGGCAACGGTTTCTGCGGTAGCATTTTCCGGGCTGACCGAAATGCGTTTTGGTTTTTGCAGGATGTCACCGGCCAGTTTGTTCATCTGGCTGGAGAACGTTGCAGAGAACAACATGGTTTGCGGTTTGGTGCGAATATCACCCATGATCACGCGAATATCACCGATAAAGCCCATGTCCAGCATACGGTCCGCTTCGTCAAAGACCAGAAATTCCAGATTAGCGAGAGAAACGTTTTTCAGTTCCATGTGCTCAATAAGACGGCCTGGGGTAGCGACCAGAATATCGACGCCTTTCTCCAGTTTCTTCTCTTGAGAAGACATTTTAGTACCGCCGTAAATGGCTTCAACGCTGATGTCTGTGTACTTGGTGTAGTCTTCGATGTTCTTCGCAATTTGCGCAACCAGCTCACGAGTCGGAGCCAGAATCAGCGCGCGTACATTAAAGCGGCTACGTTGCTTTGAATTGTCCAGGATCTGCTGAATGATCGGCAGAGAAAACGCAGCCGTTTTACCGGTACCGGTTTGCGCATTGGCAAGAATATCGTTTCCGCGACGAGCGTGTGGAATCGCTTGTTTTTGGATTGGGGTTAATTTCTCGTAGCCGCATTCGGTAAGTGCGCGCACAATTTCCTGAGAAAAGTTTTGTGATGCAAATGACATTCTTATTTCCTAAAGCAGACGTAGCCTGACAAAAATTCGGTCGGTGATTATAGAGGAATAATAGGAGAGTGTGGGGACTATTTTTAGATAAACAGCTAAAAAGTGTCCGTTTATCGCTTATGTCCCCATAATTTGTGCTGGCTAAAGCGCTAGGCAGTACCCAAGTCAGCCTGACCACGATGAACAATCTCTTGTTCTCTGGGATAAATCTCTCAAGCGGCCGTTAAAACGGATTAGCAAACCTGAAACTGATCCGGCTTGTCCGTAATGATATTGTCGACTCCCATTTTGAAAAAGCGGTCGGCTTTCGATGGGGTGTTTAATGTCCAGATTTTTAGGATCAGTCCTGCGGCTTTGATGCTGTCTGCAATGGCTGGAGTCAGTATGTGATGGTCGATGTGAATACTGTACAGGTCCAGCGATTTTAATGAATCGAGGCTGTAGCCGTTCCACACTTCACAAATAAAGCCTCGGCGAACTTCAGGCCATAATGCCTGACAGTGCTCAAGCGCTTCTTTCTCAAAACTTGAAAAAATCAGTTTGTCGACAGGAAAAGCTTTCTGCTGAATAAGTGTAACTACCGCTTTCACCAAGGGTTCAATTTGATGGCGATGGTGGATTTTCAGTTCAAGATTCAGACTCAGGTCCAGTGCTAGGCAAGTATCTAGCAACTCTTCCAAAGTCGGGATAGTTTCGCCCTTAAATGCCGGGCTGAACCATTGTCCGGCATCCAGCGTCTTCAGTTGTGCCATTGTGTGGTCAGCTACTTTTCCTTTGCCGTTACTACAACGGTTCAGTGTTTCATCGTGGAAGACAATAGGAACACCATCAAGGCTTAACTGAGTGTCCACTTCAATCCAGGAAACGCCGGATTCAGCGGCTTTTCTGACACTGGCGAGGGTATTTTCGGGAGCAAGCGCTGCCGCGCCGCGGTGACCTGAAATCATCATAGTATTTTACAACTGCCTTTGAATAAGTACGGATAAGCGCCGTGCCGATATGCCAAGCAGGGGGAACCCCAAAGTCTTCATATATCATACATATCGGTTGGATATGATAAGTATTATACGTCCAGTCACATAAAGGAAATATGACATTCTGCCTGCTGAAGTGATTATATATTGGTAAGAAGGTAAAAGCGTGATGGGGTTGCCAGACAAGGAGGCATGCCAGTGCAGAACTGGCAAGCGGTCAAGTAGGTGTATTAGTCGGGTCGGAAGCAGCAGTTAAATCAGGAACAGAAAGGGGGATGGCGCACAGTGCATTGCTGGCAGCTCTTGTCCCTTTATCGAATCAGAATAGCGTCCCGGTATGTAGGGGAGGACGCGACTGAATCTTGTCCGTCTTCAACTGTTAGTCAACCGATGCCTGTTCCGTTTCCTTGATATTCTTTGCTTGTTGAATATTTGTTGTTTCTTGAACATTTGCTGTTTTTTGGATATTCGAAGTTTCTTGAGCCCTAGGGGTGTCCTGAACATCTGTCATGTCATCGTCGGTCTGGCCGCCGATTGGCACAAAGTACGTACGCTGACAGTGAGTGCAGCGAAACTTTTGCTGGTTACGATGAGAGATGGATTTCTCCCAGAACTGGCGTTTTATTCGTATATCGTGACTTTTCACTCCGCAATATTTACACATGCTGACCTCCTTGTTGCGGCATTCATTACGGCTTAAATATTCGGATTGTTGATACAGGTAGTGTTACGTAATCAACAATGCCTGTGATCTAATACACTTTAGTATGCGAACAATTGCAATTCAATGGCATAAATATGATGTACGCTAGACAAATTTACTTGCTTGCAAAAATGTGAACTGCTGGTAACAAAATGGCTTTGATGATTGAAGATGGATTTCTTGATCCCATCAAGTGAAGCAATACGGTATACTGCGTGATTTCGTCATGCTTTCCGGATACTAACGGTTGTTGCTGTCGTATGGTTGAGCCAAAAGGTTTGTTATACGGTCTGTCAGTCTTGTGTTGTATGGTCTCCGGAAGGTCAGTCTCTATAAAAGGAAACCTTCATGAAGCTGTCTGTATTAGATCAAGCGTTGTTTGACCACCTGTACCGTGATATCCGCGAATTTCGCAGCACTTTTGATTTAGACATTGAGTCGGCTTCGACCTTGAATGAGCAGGCAGATGCACTGCATACGTCTTTGGCTGTGGAAGAGATGACTGAACTGGCGGAAGCTGATTCACTGGTTGAGCAAGCCGATGCAATTGTGGATTCTGTTTATGTCCTGATGGGGCGCCTGGTACACCTGGGTGATAACAAGGTTGAAGCCAATATCGGTATCAGCTATCTGATTGATCTGCTGCTGCAAATTGCTCAGCGCCTGGGCTTTGATTTCGTGTCATGCTGGGATGAAGTTCACTCAAGCAACATGAGCAAAGTGTGTCGCACCGAGCAAGAGTTTGAAGAGACGAAAGCCCACTATGCTGCACAGGGTGTTGAGATTGTTGGTAGTCAGAAAGGCGAGTACATTATCGCTAAATGTGCAAAAGACGTTGATCTGGATGGAAAACTGATCCGCCAAGGTAAAGTATTGAAATCTATCTACTATCGTCCAGCCAATCTGGTTCAGCTAGTGACCCAGTAATACCATTCACTGCCGAAGCGCATTGAATGTGCCCGAGGATTGACCACCTCGGGCAATATCCCACCAAAGTCTCATTTCAAGTCTGAAAGTTATTTTCTTGTTACTTTAGCTCCGAGAGAAAAGTCCGTAGACTATGCACCCATTAAAAGAATTCTAAACGGTAGCAAAAGTCAGTTATGGTCTCTCAAACATCCTGCCGTACGAGGCAGTCACATCCCGGACTTGGCCGTCAGCTTTATCAAATGACCTGGCCCATGTTGTTCGGCGTCTTATCTCTGATGAGTTTTCAGTTGGTTGATAGTGCGTTTATCGGTCAGCTTGGCGTTTTACCTCTTGCTGCTCAGGGATTTACGCTCCCTATGCAAATGGTGATTATCGGTCTTCAGGTCGGGCTGGGTATCGCCACGACATCACTTATTTCCCGGATTCTCGGGCAAGGCGATGAACAACGCGCTAAACAGTTGGGCGGGCTGGTGGTCATTACCGGCGCTATCAGTGTACTGGGCGTGTGCCTGCTGATCTGGGTCAGTCGCGGCGCCATTCTGTCTCTGCTAAGCGCACCTGATGATGTTTATCCTGTGGTTGATCAGTATTGGCCGGTTTGGCTATTGAGTGCCTGGACTGGTGCAATGGTTTATTTCGCCTACAGCCTGTGCCGGGCGAATGGTAATACCATGTTGCCGGGGATCATGATGGTGATCACCAGTCTGCTGAATATTGTGCTTGATCCACTGTTTATCTTTACCCTGGATATGGGATTGGTTGGTGCCGCGTGGGCCACGGTCATTTCCTTTACGATTGGTATGTTGGTGGTGTTCCCTAAGGTGTTACAACGTCACTGGATGAGCTTCAATTGGGAAGGTCTGGATATTTCTGCATCCATCAAAGAACTGGTTCACATCATGGCACCAGCCATGATGAGTCAGCTGTTACCGCCGTTGTCGTCGATGCTGGCAACCAAGCTGGTGGCCGGATTTGGTGCAGCGACTGTGGGGGCATGGGCGCTCGGATCACGTTTGGAGTTTTTTTCAATCGTCATTGTGCTGGCTCTGACGATGTCGATGCCACCGATGGTGGGAAAAATGCTCGGCAGTGGGGATACCGATAAAATTAAGCAGCTGATTCGTCTGGCTGTGAAGTTTGTACTGGGATGGCAGCTGGCTGTTGCTGTTATTTTGTTCGTTACTGCGCCTGTGCTGTCTACATTACTGGCGAGTGAGGCTTCAGTTCAGGGCGTTCTGTTGATTCATCTTGCCTGGGTACCTATCAGCCTGGGGCCGTTGGGTATTTGCATGTTGATGGTGTCAGTCTGTAATGCACTGGCGATGCCGATGCGTGCGCTGTGGATTTCAGCATTGCGTCTGTTTGTCTGTTTTCTGCCGGTTTTGTGGCTGGGTTCGCAATTGGGGGGTATTCCTGGACTGTTCATCGGAGCAACGGCAGGGAATATCCTTGCTGGTCTCATGGCATGGCTTTTCTATCAACGCGGTATCAAAACCATTGAGCTGAAATATGCATCAGCATCGTAATGCTCACAGTGAGTACGTTTTAAAAAGGAACCTGAGTGAATGAACACGTTTAATGTCGATACGCAAACAATGCATTACCTGGATGTCGGCCAGGGTCCGGTGCTGGTTTTTGGTCATAGTTATCTGTGGGACAGCAGCATGTGGGCGCCTCAGGTTGATGTTTTGAGTCAGTCTTACCGATGCATAGTTCCGGAGTTTTGGGGACATGGGCAGTCATCCCCTGCGCCAGCCGCAACCCGAAGCCTCAAAGATTACGCTAAAGACGTGCTGGCGCTGCTTGATACACTCGGCATTGACGAATTTTCATTGGTTGGCTTGTCGTCTGGCGCAATGTGGGCAACTGAAGTCGTGATTGAGGCGCCGGCCAGAGTGACCTCTCTGGTATTGATGGATACTTTTGTCGGTCTGGAGCCTGAAGTCGCGAATATGCGTTATTTTGATTTGCTGAGCCAGGTTGATGAAGCCAAAGGGTTCCCAGATGCTGTGATAGACTATTTCACTGCGATTCAGTTTGGTGATTCTCCGTCAGAATCGCTCAAAGATAGCTTCCGTCAGGCGTTGGCAGGTGCTTCTGAAGAGCAAGCTGCGGCACTGGCTCATGCGGGGAGAATGATTTTTGGACGCCGTGATATGTTTGAAGACGCAGAGATGTTCGTTATTCCATCTCTGATTATGGTTGGTGCGCAAGACAAGGTACGCCCGGTTCTCGAATCTCAGCTGATGCATGACGGCATCACAGGCAGTGAATTTTTTCTGATTCCAAACGCTGGTCATATCAGTAACCTTGAGCAGCCAGAGTTAGTTACCGAAAAACTGTCGGACTTCTTTGCCCGTCACGCGCGCTGAGTGCTTGTCAGCCCGAGAGGCAATAAGTTATATGGACAATGAAAAAAGCAGCCATTTGGCTGCTTTTTTATTTCCAGATGTGGTACTGGGAAACGTGTTTTATGTTCTGGAGCCTTAAGCGACGCAGGTCAAGACTGATGTCGAAGAATAAAGTCAATCGAGTGCTGGTTAAATTCGTCCGGACGTTCAACATTACAGACGTGTCCGCAATCTTTTAGCTCAGTCAAATAGCACTGCTCATGTGTTTTGACTAACTCTTTGACCGGTTTAATAAACATATAGTCGTGACTACCCATCAGATACAGAGTCGGAATCGGGATTGCCCGCTCACGAAAATACTTCATCAACGGATTCACATCCGTTGCCAGTTTAAACCAGCGCTTAAATTCTTTTTGGCACAGCTTTCTGGCTTCGTTAATAAACAGATGCCGTGATTCTTTCTGCGCTTTCTGTGGCATCACAATGTACGCGAACAAGCGGTAGAGCCACATATACGGAATGATGTGTTTGCAAAGATTCCCCGCCTTCACTAAACACTGTGATCGAATATCCAGCCGGGTGACAGCGCCACCTAAGACCATGGTTTTCACTCGGTCTGGTGACAATTCGGCTAACTTACGGATGATGATGGTGCCAAGTGATATCCCGACGAAATGGGCCGACTGAATTTTCAGGTGGTTGAGGACATGCACAATGTCTGTCGTGACCGTTTTGAAGGTATAGGGATTTCTGACAACGTCCTGGAACAGATTGTTAGAACGACCGTGACCGCGCAAATCGAGAAGCAACAGATTGAAATGCTGGCGGTAGGCTTTGAGCTGCTTAAACCAAATAGCCGAGCTGCCTCCGGCACCATGAACAAAAACCACCCACTCCTGGCTGGTTGGATGACGGTAAGTTTTGTGAAACAGTAGGGTACTTGACATCATTTTCCTTCAATAAGTCTGTTGTCGAACTGCATACAACAGGCAGAGGGAGTCTATCACGCTTTCTGGATTGCTGGTGTCAGGTCGTTTTTTGCTTCTGTCAAAATGTGAGGGGACATCAAGAATAACTTGGGTTTGTTAGCGTGCTGGGGCGAAAATAAGCAGCATCTGTAGCGCGAACGTATGTCTGTTGTTGCAAGAAACGGGAAACAAGAAACAAGAAACAAAAAACAAGCAAGCCCGGTGTGGTGCACCGGGCTTGCTTGTCGCTTACAAAATTTCGATTTTATCGACTTCAATTTCCGGCGTTTTACCACCTTCATATTCACCAAACAATCGGACTTTGGTGTTCGCATCGATTTTCTGTGGCAGATGGATGTCGTCGTCCAGATCAACCTGAATCTGTTGTGTCCCGTCGCTGAAAAGGAACTTCTCTGCGCTAATCTGCTTAATGAGATGGCCTTCGACCACTGCATTGTGTTCCGTAAACATATTGGATGATTCCAGCAAAGACGCGACAGTCACTTTTTCTATCGGTCCGGTGTACTGTACCTGCGTGTTGTGAGCGTTGTTGTCCGCCCATACAGCGGCAGAAGAAAGCAGGGCGGCAGTTGTCATCATCAATACTGTTTTTTTCATTGTTAGTTCTCCGTTTGGTGTATGACTGTATTACACACCATGCGGGCTGAATCCATGATGATCCGGTTGTTCAGCTTCCGTTCATTTTTCCATGAGTTATCATCAACATCGTTATTCATAGTGAGTCATTGAACGTGAAAAACGCCACAGAGGCGACATGTAATAAAGTCGCTTCTGTTGCATGTGGTTTCTACTGTGTAGCTATGACAGCATCTTTTTTGACAGCACCGTTAGACGGTACGGTTATGAGAGCGTGCCTAAGCAACGCTTTTTATTGCCAGTGGATAGGTAAAAAACACCAGATGAACCAGATTAAAGGCAAAATGAATAAGTACGGCCCAGAGCAACCGACCGCTCCAGTAATAACAGAGGCCGTATAACACCCCAGCCAGTGTAGCCAGCAGGATAAACAGTGGACCGCCGGAAAAATGGGTGAACCCAAACAACAGGCTGGCGACCACAATACCGACAGGGGCGCTGAAACGTTGAATTAACAGGCGCTGGATATACCCCCTGAACAGGGCTTCTTCTGCGACACAGGTCAGAAAGAGATTGTTCAGAACAAACAGCCACAGCCATTCAGGTAATGAAAACTCGGGGGCAACCAGTCCTAGTCCCCACGCCAGTGCAGGCAATGCGGCAAACAGGCAGACAAGTATCCAGCGCTGAGACGTTGATGGCACGATACGTTGTCCAAGCATTCCCGGCACCAGTAATAGAAGCGCAAAAAATAATAGCGGCTTATCCAGATTCAGGTGCATGTTGAACGGAACGCTGGCTGGCCCCGTTATCGCTTTTTCCACGACTCTCAGGTTCATGAAGCCGGGAACCAGATGCAAGGCCAGCGACAGTCCCCAGAGAATCACAGCAATATGAATGGCAATACGGATGCCTGCCGGAACAGGTCGTCTGAACACTTGGTGGCTACACGCAGCCAGTCCGATTCCGGTGAGACTGAACAGCAGCGCAAACAATGAGATCTTGCCTAATACCACTGCAAGTATGCCTGTTACAGTGAGCAGAAAAGGCCAGCTCAGCACGAGTAGTATCTTGCTGGTCTTGGGCTGTAATTCGGTGGGTTGAGGCTGGATAAAAGCCGACATGATGGCAGTGGCCAGGAAGAGCCAGATCAGGCCATATGGCCATAGTTCGTGAGCATAAAACATAAATAGATGTGTTCCGATACGCGAGCTTATTTAAAGGTTTGTTTTTGTTATATTGCGCTGTTTTGTTCAGGCTGCAGGAATATACATCAGTTAATCACTTAAGACTCAACAATCATGGCAGGATTTTGATGAAAAAATGAAGCTGTAAGGTAAACTCCTTAACATTCGTCTTAGTTATTCTGCAAGCGGGAAAGACAACAGTTTTGTTTAAAGTAAACACTGAGTTAGTGCTGGGCGGAGCCCGGAGCGGGAAAAGCAGTCATGCTGAATATCTGGCGCAGACTTCCGGCCTCGATGTCATTTACATTGCGACGGCTACCGCGGGCGATGAGGAAATGGCTGCCCGTATCGCTCATCATCAACAAACAAGACCCAACCATTGGGCGTTGGTGGAAGAGGCGGTCGATCTGGCGGGAGCGATAAGGCGGCACAGTTTGCCGGATAATTGCCTGCTGATTGATTGCCTGACGCTGTGGTTGACGAATTGTCTGTTTAACGATGAGTTAGCGCTCGATTGGCCGGGCCAGAAAGCGGCGTTGCTTGCTGCGCTGGCTGAGGCGCCGGGAAGAGTGATTCTGGTGAGTAATGAAGTCGGACAGGGAATTGTGCCTATGGGGGCGATGTCGCGTCGATTCGTTGATGAAAGTGGCTGGCTGCACCAGACTATAGCCCGACAGGTGGACAGAGTGACATTTGTGACAGCAGGTATCCCTCAAATATTGAAAGGCGAGGCTTAGCCGTATGGCATCGCATGGAACTGCATGGCATACCTCTATTTTAGGCAGGCTGTGAAAAATTTTGGGCCGGCTGTGAAAAATAGTTACAAAGACTGGAGCTGGTATGGATAAAGGCATAACGACGCGGGTCGATATTTTGCGCCACGGGTTGCCGGAAGGGCATCGTTGTCTCCGGGGACATACGGATTTTGCGATCACCGCCACCGGGCTTGAGCAAATGACTCTGGCCGTCGCAGGGCTGGAAGATATTGAGCAGGTTGTCTGCTCACCGCTGCAACGCTGCAGCCATTTTGCACAAACTTACGCTCGCCGTTTTACGCTGCCGTGTCAGGAAAGCGAATTATGGATGGAAATGAATTTCGGAAACTGGGACGGGCAACCCCATGACACACTCTGGCAGTCGCACGGACAACACCTGACAGATTATTGGGAGAACCCGTGGCAGTCTACACCGCATGGTGGTGAATCACTGCGTGAATTTGACGGCCGGATCGCGGGCGCCTGGAAGCAGCTATTGGCTGATCATGCCGGAAAGCGGATTTTACTGGTGACCCATGCCGGAGTGATGAAACAGTTAATGCGCATTTTGCTAGAGATGCCAGAAAACGCCGGTTATCTGCAGCGGATTGAATTACCGTATGCGGCTCGTTACCGGGTCACAAACTTTACGGATGCCAACGGGCAGGAGTGGCCACAACTTCAATGGCCCAAAGAACAACAATTTTGAGTGAGAAACAGATGCAACCGACTACTCGAGCCCTCATGGTGCAGGGAACCACGTCTGACGCCGGAAAAAGTGTACTGGCCGCCGGGCTTTGCCGTGTACTTGCCCGAAAGGGTATTCATGTCGCGCCTTTCAAGTCGCAAAATATGGCGCTGAACAGTGCGGTGACCCGTGATGGCGGTGAAATCGGCCGGGCACAGGCAGTACAGGCACAGGCATGTGGTATTGAGCCAACCGTGCATATGAATCCGGTACTGCTCAAACCCAATACCGATATTGGTGCTCAGGTTATCGTGCAGGGCAAAGCACTGGCCGACATGGACGCGATAGGGTATCACGGCTATAAGAAGGTCGTGATGGGACCCATCATGGAGTCATTTGGTCTGCTGCAACAAGAGTTTGAAACGGTCATCATTGA
Organism: Photobacterium sp. GSS17; assembly: GCF_028621875.1. Classification (NCBI taxonomy): domain Bacteria; kingdom Pseudomonadati; phylum Pseudomonadota; class Gammaproteobacteria; order Vibrionales; family Vibrionaceae; genus Photobacterium; species Photobacterium sp. GSS17. The sequence goes on from NZ_CP117518.1 coordinate 713,019, forward strand.
AGGCGCTGGTAGCCCTGCAGAAATTAACCTGCGCGAAAACGATGTTGCCAATATGGGTTTTGCAGAGAATGCCGATGTGCCGGTCATTATTGTCGCAGATATCGACCGCGGCGGTGTGTTTGCACATCTGTATGGCACGCTGGCGCTGCTCTCGCAAAGCGAGCAGGATCGGGTTATTGGTTTTGTTATCAACCGTTTCCGCGGGGATATAAAACTGCTGGAGTCCGGGCTCGATTGGCTGGAGCAGAAAACCGGTAAACCTGTGCTGGGGGTATTGCCTTATCTGCACGGTTTGATGCTGGAATCTGAAGATGCCATTGATGTGCAGCAATCAGCACCAGCTGAACATCAATTGCAGGTTGCTGTCCCTGTTTTGACCCGGGTTAGCAATCATACTGATTTTGATCCTTTACGCATGCACCCTCAGGTAAATCTACGATTTGTAGGCAAAGGGCAGCAAATTCCGCCATCTGATCTTATCATTATTCCAGGGACTAAAAGTGTTCGCAGTGATCTTGCGTTTTTGAAATCTCAGGGATGGGACACGCAAATTGCCCGCCACCTTCGCTTGGGAGGAAAAGTTATGGGCATTTGTGGCGGCTATCAGATGCTCGGAGAATCCATCTCAGACCCGAACGGTATCGAAGGTGAGTCAGGCATCAGTGCCGGATTAGGCTATCTTCAAACTTCCACCGTGTTAGCACCAGAAAAACAACTGAAACAGGTAAGCGGTACGCTGACCATGCCCGGACAACATCCGGTGGCAGTGCGCGGTTATGAAATTCATGCCGGAGTAACGGAGGGTGTGAAGGCAGACGCGCCAGTTCGTCTGGCTGATGGGCCGGATGGTCAGTTTGGGCTTGATGGTCAGGTGTTTGGTACTTATCTGCATGGTATTTTTGAGCAACAGTCAGCCTGTGATGCCATTCTGAACTGGGCCGGATTAACCGCGACGCAAACTCCGGACTTTGACCTGCTTCGGGAACAGGGTATTGATCGTGTTGCGGACATGTTGGAAGCGCATATGGATCTTGCCAGGTTGTGGCCACAATGGGCAGACAGATTTCAACGTTAAGGGCGCGTAAATACAAAGAAATGTGACACCGGGCTAACATGTCCAGGGAAGGCTAGCCAGCTCAGACAGAGAGGGACGAGTATGATTCTAGATATATCACCGAGTATCAGAACACCACGATTGTATGTTCGGCCTTGGCACGAGGGTGATTTACCTAGCCTTCACAGGATAATGTCAAACCAGTCTGTCCACACTTATACGGGGGATGCCCCCTGGACAGAAGAGAAAGCGCGCACTGAGCTTGAATGGTATCAGGCAAATAAAATGGGCTGGAAATGGAAAGGCGGCTATTTTAACTGCCCTCTTGTATTGGTGGACTGCGATACCCTGATTGGTAAAGTCGGGCTGAATCCTTACGACGAAAGTGAGCAGGTTGCTCAAATTGAGTGGACAATCAGTGAGGAACACTGGCACCAAGGATATGCAACTGAAATTGGCCGGGCGATTCTGGAATACGCTTTCCGTGAGGGTGGATTCAAACGAATTGTGGGCTTTACGACCAGCCGGAATATGTCTGCGCGGCAGGTGATGAAAAAGATCGGCATGGTGCATATCGGCGATCAGGAGCACAACAACCGGAAACTGTGCGTTTTTCAAATACAGCGGGAGTCGTAGGACTCCCTTTTTGTTTAGCTTGTGTTTTTCCGCATGTTAACGCTTCACCGTCAACTTAACGCTTTAGCGTCATTGTAGTAAATGGCGTCGGCTATGATGCTCTAACTTGCTGAATAACAATGAAAGACTGAAGCACAGCAGAAAATAGCCCGCGCCTACCAGCAGCCATATTTCGAAAATTAGCCCGGACGAGTTCGCGATTTCACTACCAACAAACGTCAGTTCCTGAATGGATATCAACGAGATTATCGACGAATCCTTAACCAGCGAGATAAATTGGCCGGCCAGAGGTGGTACGATCCCGCTTAATGCCTGAGGGAAAATGACATCTCTGAACTGTGACCAGCGTGACAGCCCCAGAGAGTCTGCCGCTTCCCATTGTCCTTTATCAATAGCGTCTATTCCCGCCCGGACAATTTCGGCGATATAGGCCGCAGAAATCAGGCCGACACATAACACGCCGGAAAAAAGGTTTTCCCACAGAGCGGGCGGGCCAAACAACCCGTTCTGTACAAGGTTAACGGATGAAGGAGACTGTCTGAGTATCGACTCAAGTCCCAATAGCGGAACCAATTGGCTGGAAATGAAAAAATAGAAGATAAAGACAAACACCAACGGCGGAATGTTTCGCACCAGTTGGATATAAGCTTGTGCTGGCAAGCGAAACAGCCAGAACGAAGAGCGTCTCGCCAGTCCCAGCAGCAAGCCTAATGAGGCAGCAAGCAGCATTCCCCATAAACTTAAACGCAGAGTGGCAATTAACCCCTGAAAAAAGTAGGGTAGTTCACCATTTTTCCCGTTGGTCAGAATCAGGTTAAAGGCTTTGTCCCATTGCCAGTGGTAATGGATACCAATGGCCGAACGATACCAAAGCCAACCCAAGATAGCCGCCAGAAACGCCAGCAGCAACCAATCCAAACGGTTCAGAGGAATCCGGCGTGAACGTCTTCGGCTCTTTTCCTCTGAGCCCTGGGAAGTCTGATGGACGACTGACTGTTGGTCAGGAGAAATCTTTTTGTGATTCACTGGCATGGCGAGTTATTGCCCTTCGGCAACTTGATCCTGCCAATCCAGCGTTGTGAACCAGAAGTCATGGCGTTCTTTGAGCCAACCATCTTCATTGCGAAGCAGAATCCAGTTATTGAAGAAATTGAGCAGGTCAAATTCACCATGACGAATAGCAAACGCTTCTGAACCACGGCTCAGGCGCTCAGTGAAAGGCAGGTATAATTTATTGCCGTACTGAATTGTCATCTGTTCAGGTTTCGGTGAAGAGGCGAGTACGGCCTGCGCATTTCCGTTCAGCACTTCCTGAAAGGCTTGTGCATCATCATCAAACTGACGTAACTGTGCTTTTGGGAAGTACTTCTTAGCAGTCTGAACGGTAAAAGCCCCACGTCGTACCGCCAATGTTACACTGCGTTTGTTGAAGTCATCTAATGTGGTTTTACCTCCGGCTATATCCCGGTTGGCGGCCAATTGTACCCCAGAGTGCGCGTAGGGTGTGGTGAAGAGTACGCTCATATTTCGCTCAGGGGTAATAGACATACCACCAATGATCACGTCAAATTTGCCCGCCAGTAAGGCCGGAATAATTCCATCCCAGGCCGTTGGGATGAATTCCACTTTCAGCCCGGCATCTTTGGCAAGGCGTCGTGCAACATCGACTTCAAATCCAATCAATTCTCCCTGTTTGTCTCGCATAGCCCAGGGAACAAAAGTCGATAATCCGACCCGTAATGTACCGCGTTCTTTTATTTCAGTCAGCGTGCTCTTTTCAGAGGGAGAGTTTGCGGCCGAAGCCAAAGTGGGTGCAAGCAGTGAGGTGATGGCCACCATCATTAACAGAAATTTTTTCATACTTCCTTTTTCCTCAGTATCCTTTTCGTTGGTCGAGTTATGGCTTTGTTGTTTGTTGTTTGTTGTTTGTTGTTTGTTGTTTGTTGTTTGTTGTTTTGCTTTGTTGTGTTTGGCTTGGCGCTATATAAGACTTCAAACGGCATCGTGGTTTAGGTAACAGTACTGCGCCTAACTGTGCAGCGCCTAACTGCGCAGTGTCTTATAGTGGTTAGGTCAAAATGGCCATTACATAAACAGTAGACGAATTCTAGGGTTAGGTAAGGTAAATTCATTTAAAATCATGGCGTTGCTGGAGAATGGGTGTCATCAGTAAGAGCTGACGTAGCGCCAGTTGCCCAACTAACAAGGTATCGAGTGCCGACAAGACCAATATAACCAACAAGGTAAATAACACCAACAAGATAAGCAAATCATTTCTTAAGGATGTTAAGCCGATGATCTACGCCTTAGATATGTTTTTCAACATGGTTGCGGCGACAGCTTAAAACGAAGGGGAGAAATTTTCTTTCTTATATGCGAATCAGTTTGAAGAGGGGAGAAATTAGTTACCTGATTTGTTTTGCCCCAATCAATTAAGAATAATCGATACCTACAATGGACTTGTCTGTTAATTGGCCTAAATTATCTAATGATTCTGTATGTATTTAGTTGGTTAAAGCTCTAACCCATCGGTGGGTTCGAAAATTGGGTGCAGGTTAACCTCGTTGTGACGTGTGAGATGTGGCACCTGAACGGAGCTTTAGAGATACACTCAAATCCACTTTATTTTGGGGATGATATGTCAGCAAAGGCTAATGAAGAAGCAGCTCAAACAGTATCCCCCCGTCAGTGGTTCGGATTAGTTGTGGTATATATCTTAATCCCTCTAATTTTACTGATATGCGGTGGGGACCTTGGCTGGTGGCAGGCGTGGCTATTTTCTATTCTGATCTTGGCCGCCGGTATCGGTGGACTCATGTGGGCGGAACAACGACATCCCGGATTAACAGCTGAAAGACATAACATTGAAAATATCAAAAACGCAAAAGCCTGGGACCGAGTGCTTGCTCCACTGATGGCGGTGAGTGTCGGGTTTCCTATGGTCATCGTGGCGGGGCTGGACCACCGCTATAACTGGTCCCCCGAATTTTCTCAATGGCTCATCGTAATTGGCTTTATTTTGATCTTGCTCGGATACGCTTTCGCTTCATGGGCATTGGCTGAGAACCGCTTTTTCTCAAGCGTTGTGCGCATTCAGACGGATCGAGGCCATGTGGTGTGTGACAGTGGCCCATATCGGTTTGTTCGACATCCAGGTTATGCCGGAGTTATATGTGCATCGTTCGGTATTGTTCTTGCTTTGAGCTCGGTATGGACACTGATTCCTGCGGCGGTTGCATCAATCATCACGGTGATTAGAACCTTACTCGAAGACCAGACTTTACAGGAAGAGTTGCCGGGTTATCGAAGCTACGCCCGACGCGTGCGCTATCGGTTGATTCCAGGGGTATACTGAAATAGATTGAGTAGTGATCTTCCAGAGCAGAGATTGAGATCCAACAGAAAGAGTTACGCGCTGCCTTACTAAGCTGAATTTTTACGGCCCCAAAGTGAGTCAGAACCTACCACATAGGATTAGACTGCGTAATGGTTTGGCAATAATATGTCCACTCGCAGCTGCACATGAATTTCAGTCAACTCTAGAGAAAATATTATGATTGTAGAAAATGTGCTTCCTGAGTATTACGCAGAAATGCTTGATGTTTGAGAAGACTCAGTCCGAGCAACTCATCACTTCATATCAGAAGAAGATATTGAGTTTTTTAAGCCGATAATCATCGAACAGGCTTTTCCTACTGTCATATTGAAATGCGTAAAGAGTAAAGTGGTTCAATTTTAGGCTTTATAGGTACCTATGATTCAAAGGTTGAAATGCTTTTCATCTTAAACGAAGCCAGAGGTAAAGGCGTTGGGAAGGTGTTGCTGAGATATGCTATTGATCAGCTAGGAGCGACCAAAGTTGACGTGAATGAACAAAATTTATTGGCTGTGGGCTTTTACGAACAGATGGGTTTTAAAGTAACTTCCCGTTCACCAGTTGATGATATGGGTAACCTTTTCCAATTCTGCGCATGGCATTGTAAGACTCGGTTTGTCATAAACAAACTTGCTAGAAGCAACTCTTAAGGCTAATAACTTTCTTAGTGCAGCGTTGCTGATTGTTAGTTGGCGTAAGTGGATTATCCACTTACGCCAAAATCTCAATTATAGAGCAACAACGTTAGCTGCTTGAGGGCCTTTTTGACCTTGCTCTACATCGAAAGATACTTTTTGGCCTTCAGAAAGAGTTTTGAAACCTTCTGAAGCAATTGAACGGAAGTGAACGAATACGTCAGCACCGCCGTTGTCTTGAGTAATGAAACCAAAACCTTTCTCTTCGTTAAACCACTTTACGATACCAGTTGACTTAGACATATAGTGTCCCTTTTATTTTGAAATTAATAATGTTACTTCGATTCTCTGAAGATTGAATTATTTAATGTGACGATAAAGCTAAGGGAAACACAGAGGATAACAACATTAACGAAGAAATTCTTAGGGTTTACTTTTACTTGGAGTTTCATTAATAAGTCTGAACATCAGAGCAGGTAAGATAATACCCCATTACATAGTAAAGTAAAGGTATATTTTAACTGGTCTTTAAAAATCTGATTCAGACATGCTAAACAGTAAGGGTTCTTATAGCATTCACTTCTCTAGCTTAAACGAGTCGATCAGACATGTGTTGCGAATAGCCACCAATCAGTAGACACGATTTAACTTAATCTCATATCGCTTTTCATACTCTTCTGGCAGCCGCTGATTATTGGGACCATATTCTACTAAGAAACTAACTCGCTTCTGTCCAGTTTTGAGTTACTACGCCTCCTGTTTGCCTGAGTTTAATGATATGTTACGGGGTAACTTACGATGGCTTGTCTCGCAAATCGACGAGAGGAATGCGTCGTTTTACGAATTGTTCTCATCTATAAAATCATCGGAATAAATGAATAGCAAAAAGTGAGATTACCAATGGCTGTTAGTGACTGCTACCGTTTTGGCCTGCTTTAAGCCTATGTTCTAACCATGCGGCCAGTGTTGAAAGTAAAAGTGTCACGCACAAATAGATGGCCGCGACGGTAAACCAGATCTCAAACGGCATGGCGGTATCAGCCACAATATTGCGTCCTTCGGTGGTCAGGTCAAAAATGGCCATTACACTGACAATCGACGAATTTTTTACCAGCGACACAGCTTCATTGGTCAAAGGGGGTAAGATGCGGCGAATCACTTGCGGCAGAATGATAAACCTGTAACTGTCGGTTTGGCTCAAACCAAGACTGTCGGCTGCTTCAAATTGGCCTTTATCAATACTCAGCAATCCGGCACGGAAAATCTCTGCGGTGTAAGCGCCCTGAAACAGTGACAGGGCTAATACAGCAGTGGTAAATCGCTCCAGACCCAATACCGGACCAAACACAAAATAAAGTAGGTAAATTTGTACCAGTAATGGCGTGTTGCGAATGAGTTCGATGTAAGCACGAGCGATGCCACGGCCCACCACTGAATCTGAGCGGCGGAGCAGGGCAGTAACCAGCCCGATAACCAGGGTACACAGCAGGCTGACCGCCGAAATCTCCAGTGTAACTTTCAGTCCTTGCAGTAACTCTGCGGCAAACCATTCCCCATCTTCCGTAAACCAGAGGTATTGCGGAATGCGGTACCATTGCCACCGATAGTTCATAGCTTCGGCACCTTGCTCAAGCAACCAGAGCAGAAACACACTGACCAGAGCAATCTGCATCAGTCCGCTGAGTACAGGGCTGATTACCTTGCCGGTGGTTGACCGCCATCCTGCCTGTGGTAACAACGGGTTAGTATTTGCTGTTCGTGCTGTACGGAAAATTTTCACTGTTTTTGTCTGGCTACTTTTTTATCGCGAATGAGTTGATTGACGCCGAGTCTGTGTATCTATTGATTAGGTGCAGCTATCCGATACTGCCAACCTGCATTATTTGTAGGGTAGTTTTAATATCAGTAACTTAATATCTGGTCGAGAAACTGTCGGGTACGAGGGTGTTGCGGCCTGTCAAACAATGTGGCGGGTTCAGCGACCTCAACAATTTCCCCTTCATCCATAAACACCACCCGATCGGCAACCTGGCGAGCAAAGCCCATTTCGTGTGTGACACAAACCATGGTCATTCCGCCTTCAGCCAGTTCTTTCATAACATCCAGTACCTCACGGATCATTTCAGGATCCAACGCGGAGGTCGGCTCATCAAACAGCATGATATCCGGCTTCATGCAGAGTGAGCGGGCAATCGCCACCCGTTGTTGTTGTCCACCGGAAAGCTGTCCGGGATATTTGTTTGCCTGATGGGCAATATGAACCCGTTCCAGCAGGCTCATGGCTAAGATTTCCGCATCGGGGCGGGACATATTCAGCGTCCGGCGGGGGGCCAGCGTTAAATTGTCCAGTACTGTAAGGTGAGGGAATAAATTGAAATGCTGAAAAACCATACCGACTTTGCCGCGAATTGCTTTTAAATGGCGACGGTTTAAAGGATGCCCTGAAACTTCAAGCTGACCTTGGTCAAATGACTCCAACCCGTTGATGCAGCGGATCAGGGTTGATTTTCCTGAACCTGACGGGCCGCAAATCACTACTCGCTCGCCGCGGGAAATGGTCAGATTTATGTGCTTCAGGGCATGGAAGTCACCATACCATTTTTCGAGTTCACGGAAGGTAATAACCGCATCCTGCGTCATCGCAACGACCTTGTTCATTCGATAAGTGATTGAAGTTATGTTATTCGTTGCGTAGTCAGAATTCAAAGTCTTGTTCAAAATATCATCATTGTGATGTCTTTCACTGCACGCCAAACGTTTGGCGGATAATTATTAAACGGCAGAAAAAAAATCGCATTTGATCGTAAATAGCGTTTGCACTACCAGATAAAGAAGGATAAGTTAAAGTCAAATAGAAGTGAAAAATACCGTCAACCAAATCTGTAAACTTTTCGTTGCGGTTGGCAGGGTAACCTCAGGAAGTAGCAATGCATAAAACCGATGATGTCCGAATTCGCGAAATTAAAGAACTTCTCCCACCTGTTGCCGTACTGGAGCGTTTCCCGGCAACTGAGCAGGCGTCCGAAACGGTTTACCAGGCTCGTCAGGCCATTCACAACATCCTGAATGATGAAGATGATCGACTGCTGGTTATCGTAGGTCCATGCTCAATCCACGATACGAATGCTGCGCTGGAGTATGGCCAGCGCTTAAAAGCTTTGCGTGAAGAACTCAAAGACGATCTGGAAGTGGTGATGCGTGTTTATTTTGAAAAACCGCGTACCACTGTGGGCTGGAAAGGGCTGATTAATGACCCGTACATGGATAACAGTTTCCAGCTGAATGATGGCCTGCGTCTGGGGCGTAAGTTATTGCTTGACCTGACCGACATGGGTGTACCGACTGCCGGTGAGTTTTTGGATATGATTACTCCGCAGTACATGGGGGATCTGATCAGTTGGGGTGCGATTGGTGCCCGTACAACAGAATCACAAGTACACCGTGAGCTGGCTTCGGGCCTGTCTTGTCCGGTTGGTTTTAAAAATGGTACCGACGGCAATATCAAGATCGCGACGGATGCCATTGGGTCTGCCAGCGCACCGCACCATTTCCTGTCTGTGACCAAATATGGTCACTCGGCCATTGTTTCAACAGCTGGAAATGAAGACTGCCACATTATTCTGCGTGGAGGTAAAGAACCGAATTACAGTGCAGAGCAGGTTAACGACATTACGTCCAAACTGGACTCAGCGGGTCTGCGCCAGAAAGTGATGATAGATTTCAGCCATGCAAACAGCCTGAAGCAGTTCAAACGTCAGTTGCTGGTATCAGAAGATGTTGGGCAGCAAATTGCGAATGGTAACAGTGCAATTTTTGGTGTAATGATTGAGAGCCATTTGGTCGAAGGCCGTCAGGATATCGTTGATGGTCAGGAGCCAACTTACGGTCAAAGCATCACTGATGCATGTATCGGCTGGGCTGATACCGAGACTGTGCTGCGTCAGCTGGCCGCTAGCGTGAAGCAACGTCGTCAGGTTCGCGATTAAAACAGCTTGTCTCTGAATATGAAAGCCTGGCAATCGCCAGGCTTTTTGTTGCCTTCGTTCCTGAATAGGTCAGCGGCAAATGGTGAATTCAGCCAGCATCAGAATCAAACTGACTTCTCATCTGTTAATGACTGGTATCGGCAATATTGTAAACCGTTGCCTGCGATTTATAGGGGTAGTTGCCGGACAGTTTTACTGGCGGTGCCTGAATCTGCAGTTTTCTTGCCCGTTTCAGGTTTTCCTGGGCTTTCGCGTAAAACATCGGGCTTTCATTGACGGCACGTTCCAGATAATCGACGGCAGCTTCGTAGTCACCTTCCAGCATAGAAAAATACCCGATGTCATTGAGCGCTTCCTGACGAGGCATTGCCCGTGACAGGGAGTCGAGCGCATCTTCGTACCGACGAGATTTAATGTAAGTCAGCCCCAGATTAGACCATGCGCGCTTGTCGTTTGGATACAGTGTAGCTGCACGGCGGTTAACCGCTTCTGCCTCATTCAGGTTGCCGGCAAGATAGTAGGAGTAGCCTAAGTTGGTCATGGCTTTGTGCGAGCGGTTATCAACCTGAAGCACTGAACGATAAATCCGCTGCGCTTCGTTATGGCGTGCATCAAGATCCGCCAAGATGCCCAGTCCGACATAAGCATTTAACGGGGAAGAGGTGTCCAGTTTTAATGAGCTGGCGAACAGATCATGTTGCGGTTCCCAACTGGTATTTCCCTGACGCTTTTGATCCATCTGTACAGTGTGGATCAGGTGTTTTCTGGCGGTATCCGATTCACCCATTTTAAGCTCGATAATACCGAGTGATGCGGCATATTGAATATTCTCCGGTTCGATCAGCGAAGCTCGAGAATAGGCCAGTTTGGCCAAATCGTGATTACGTCGTTGTTGATGGATGTAGCCAATTTTGTAGTACGCCTGGTCAGCATGCTTTTGAGACGGGAAACTCAGGGCGCGAATGTATTCAAACAGAGCGAGATCCGGTTCGTGGGCCAGATAAGCTTTGTCACCTCGTTGAATGGCTTCTTCCGGTGATTCCGGTGGAAAATCATTGGATAAGCCTAATGTGGGTTTGCCGTCATATAACTCGTGTTCAAATGAAACGCCTTTTTTGTTGGTAACATCATCTGAGTTACTGCAACCCATTGTCATGAATGCCATCGTGCAGGCCATTGCGGCCATTACATAGAGCGAGTATGAATGTGACATATATAAATTCCTTCTTGTCGTTTATCTGCCCGCGAACATATCCAGTACCTTGACGACAGCCGGGCCGACTGCCACCGCGAAAAATCCGGGCCAGATACAGGTAACGAGAGGGAAGATCATTTTAGTGCCGATTTTGGCGGCTTCTTCTTCCGCTTTCTGCTGACGTCTGTCGCGAAACTCTTCAGCATACTCCCGCAAGGTATCTCCCATACTGGCGCCTAATTTGATGGACTGATTAATGATACTGATCAGTCCCTGTAGCTCTTGCAGGCCGGATCGGGCAACAAACTGATTCAGCGCCATCGGAATAGAGGCGCCGACCCGGATTTTCTGACAAACAAGCTGTAATTCATGGCTGAGCGCTGGTGATGACGCGCCGATTTCAGTCGCTACCCGGTTGAGTGCGGCCTGAAAGCCTAGTCCGGCTTCAGAGGCAACAACCAGCAGATCAAGGGCATCAGGAAATGCGTTACGCAAGGCTTTGATCCGGCGGTTGGCCATTCGTTTGAGGACAAAATTGGGGAGGAACGTGGCAATGGCAATGGACATCAGGGTGTAAATCAGCGTTTGTTGTGTTGTCACTTCGGGCAAAAATCGGGTTACTACCAGAGTGCCCAGTGCCAGCAGCAGCGCAAGAATGATTTTAATAGCGTAAAAAGAAGCTACTGCTTTATGGTTTTCAAACCCGGCGTGCATCAACATTTGCTTAACGTTAAATTGCTCCGTTTTGGATTTGGGGGTGACATACTTTTCCAGCGATTCCAAGGTCTTGTTGAGCTGCTGGTGAGACTGCGGCATGCCATGGCTGCCGCCATGTGTTTGATGAGAAATAAACTCTAACTGCTTTTTCAGGGGATTACGGGCGTTGACAACCAGAATCCAGACACTGACGGTCAATGCCACAGTGCTGATAAAAGCAAACCCCAGAAACAGCCAGTAGGCATGCTGCTCATTGTCTACAACGGAATTAAACAGTGTCATCAGATAATCCATTTCACACCTCGATGCGCAGGATTTTACGGATCCACAGTAAGCCCAGGAACATGGCGACCCCGGTTCCGGTCAGAACCGAATGGCCACGCTCAGACTCAAGCAGTGGGTTGATGTAGCCCGGATTGCTGAGATACAACAATAAAAACAGGACAAAGGGCACCATCATCAGCACCCAGGCTGACATTCGGCCTTCGGCGGATAAAGTGCGGACTTTGCGCATTAAGCGGAAGCGTCCGCGAATCACGTCAGACAGTTTCTCTAGGGTTTCGGCCAGGTTGCCGCCGGTTTCTTTTTGAATAATAACGGCACTGTTAAAGGCCAGTACGCTGATCGACGGGTTACGATGGGCAAGATTAGCCAGAGCGACTTTCAGGTCGACCCCGAAGTTCAGCTCTATAAACACCTTGCCAAATTCTCCGGCAATAGGCTGGGGCATTTCTTCACTGACGGTTTTCATCACGTCGGTGAACGGATAGCCAACCAACAGGGCACGTTTCATGACATCCAGAGCTTCGACAAATTGCTCTTCAAACAACTGGAGGCGTTTTTCCATTTTCAGCCGTAAATACATGACCATAGCCAGTAATAACACGAAAGGAACGGCCAGCATGATTTTCAGGCTGAGGGTGAGCAGGTAGACCCCGGTCATGGCAAAAACGGTGCCTGCGAAAAACCAGAGTGCAACTTGGTAGGCTTTCCAGTTGAGCCCGGCCAGTGACAGCCGCTCCCCCAGAAATTCACCAAAGGCATTGTTTTCAAGCCAACGTTCGGTAGGGGAAAGCTGATCCAGATAATTTTTTCGTAGTAACGACTGTTGATTGTTTTTGCCGCTTTCCGCAATCGCGTCCAGTTGCTTTTTCAACAATCGGGAGCGGCTTGCCCGGGTCCCTGTAACGGATATCAGCAGGGTTTGAGAGATCACCACGACTGCCACAAACAGGATGAGCAGATAGAGTTGCAGATTCTGATCCATTACGCCCCCTCATGCTGATTGGAAAAATAGGAGTACGGTAAATCAATACCCATATGTTTGAACGTATCGATGAACGAAGGCACATTTCCTGTTGCCTGATAGGCGCCCAGTACATTGCCGTTTTCATCAATGCCAGCGCGTTTAAAGCAAAACAGCTCGGTCAGGGTAATGACGTCCCCCTCCATGGTATTGACTTCGACAATACTGGTAATTCGCCGTTTACCGTCTTCCATACGTCTGAGCTGGACGACAACATTCAGGGCAGAAGCAATTTGCGATCTCACATTTTTAATCGGCATATTCCAGCCTGCCATTGCAAACATATTCTCGATTCGACCCAGAGCATCGCGTGGGTTGTTGGCATGGATGGTGGTCATTGAACCATCATGGCCGGTATTCATAGCAGCCAGCATATCAACCGCTTCAGCGCCACGAACTTCCCCTACGACAATACGGTCAGGCCGCATCCGGAGTGAGTTAATCACCAGTTCACGCTGGGTAATTGCGCCCCGACCTTCGATGTTGGGCGGACGAGTTTCCAGTCGCACGACGTGAGGTTGCTGCAGTTGCAGCTCCGCGGAGTCCTCAATCGTAATGATTCGCTCGTTGGCCGGAATGAAACAGGAGCAGATATTCAACGTCGTGGTCTTCCCTGAACCTGTTCCTCCTGAAATCAGGATATTCAAGCGCCCGCGCACAATTGCCTGCAGGAAATGCGCCATATTCTGGTTGAGGGTGTCATATTTGAGCAGCTGCTCGATATCCAGCTTTTCAACGGCAAAACGACGAATGGATAACGAAGGGCCATCAATGGCGAGGGGCGGGATCACGGCATTGATCCGTGACCCGTCTTTGAGGCGGGCATCAACCATCGGTGAGCTTTCATCAATTCGCCGACCAACCTGCGACACAATGCGATCAATCACATTCAACAGATGGCGATCATCACGAAATGTCGCGTAGGTAGGTTCCAGTTTGCCTTTGCGCTCGACATAGATCTGGCTGCTTGAGTTCACCAGAATGTCAGAAATGGTTTTGTCTTTTAGCAAAGGCTCCAGTGGGCCGAGTCCCAGAATTTCATCACCAACTTCTTCAATCACCCGTTGGCGACTTTCCGCATTCAGGGGAACTTCTTTATCCAGCAGCAACATGGCGGCCATGTCAGCAATTTGTGACCGGGCTTGATCAACCGGCATACTTTCCAGTACTGCCAGATCCAGCGTGGTAAACATAGCGTCCAGCAGATCATTTTTGATGGCCTGCTCCTGAGGATTCGGCGCGCGATAAGAGCTGGAATGGCCGTCATCCGGTGCTGAAAATTGCTGAGCAGACTGCATCGCATCTGGCATATCAATGTCTGACAACACCGTCTGATCTTGCTCAGCAATAGGGGGCTCGTTGAGATGACGCTGCGAATCGGGCTGTTGAGTGCGTTTTTTCAGAAACATATTCAGCTCCTCAGAAACGTAAAGAAGCGGCGCAGGCCTTTGGATTCCTCCACGCTTTGACCGGCAATGATATGAGTGACATCTCTCAGTGCTTTCACCAGTTGCGTTTTTTCAAAATGGGTCGCTAAGAGTTCCCCTAAATTACTGGATGCACTGACGGTCGTATAATCATTGGGTACCAGAAGCAGCTGGTCAGTATGCAGGGTGGCCTTAATTTCCTCAGGTTTGATGTTGATGCTTTTGGAGTACCGGTTGACGATCACTTTGATCTGCTGATGCTGGTAGCCGAATAAGTGTCTGAGCTGTTTGATTAAAACAGCGGCTTCCCGAATGGCCGGGATACTTTGCTGGACGACAATGAAGACATGGTCAGCCATGGTCAGCGCTGGGGAACTCCAGTTTTCCAGCCCTCGGGACATATCGATGATAATGTGGCTGTGAGTGCTTCTGGATTGCTCCAGAAAGTGGTGAAAAGCATTGGCACTGAATTCCGGCACACTGTTAAACAAAGCGTCCGACCGGCTGGTGATGAAACGGAGCCCGGAAGAGTGTTTTGTCAGAACACCATTGAGTGCATATTCATCCATGGTTTTCACCTGCTTCAGCGCATCGTTCAGCAGGAATTTCGGCGGGGTAGAGAGCAGCCCGGAGACACAACCAAATTGAGCATCGGTATCAATCAGCACTGTCGAATATTTTTCCAGTGTGAGCAGGTGTGCCACAGTGGTCGACAAAACGGATGATCCCATACCGCCTTTGGCGTTCATGAAAATGCTGACTTGTCCTTGTTTTTGATTCGCTTTTTTGGACTCAGCACATTCAAACAGGATCTGATCAAGTTCTTGCTCGTCAAATGGGATGGTCAGTACGTCTTTCACCCCTTTTCGCAGTGCCTGACGCAGCAGGTTGGTGTCAGAGTTTCCTGTCACCAGAATGATCGGGCAGAGCGGCTTCATGGCGTCCTGAATCAATGTCATCGCGACGTTCCAGTCGCATTCCCCGTCAATGAAAATGACATCCGGCTGGCCTGTCTGCTTCAGGTTGTTTAACCCGGAACGTAACTCAAATTCGCCCATTGGGTGAAAAGAGGTATTTGGCCAGAGCGCTAGATAGTCGCTGAGCGGCTGGATGAAGTCGCTTTGATTACTGACAATCCAGCCGTCTACTGTGGTCAATAAGGGGGGCTTCTTCTGTGTAGACGCATCCACCTGATCTGACTGGCAATATGTATTGATAGTCATAACGCACCTTAACAATCAGTAAATCCGGTTCGGGTGACCCCGAGGCTTTCTCGTGGCATAAGCGTTGAGAATGCGGGAGCCGTAAAAGTGAGGCCGAGTGGGGATAGCGGGATCATGAGTTGGAGCTGGTAGTTGATGATCCGGGCTTCAATGAATTCGATTTGGTTAAATGTGGCGCTGGCCATGAGATCTGCAGTAATCGGCGTGCCGGTTTTATCCAGATAGCGCACATCGAGATTGTCGACAGAGAAATTGGGTAAAGGCACGGAACCGATCAGGCTGGCAATTTTGGCATCCTGCTGTTCGGTGGTTGAAACTTGGCAAACCACCGCAATGCGAGCCGCTCGGCGACTGGTTTCGTTGAGCAGGTGCCAGGTAAACAGCAGACGCCCGAATTCGATGATGCCGAACAGCAGAATAAAAAACAGCGCGCTGATGATCGTAAATTCAACCAGGGTGTTGCCAGCTTGTGTTTGCGGGGCGGTTTTTTTTATGCGGTTTTTATTTAAGGCACCAATGTTTAAGGCACCAATGTTTAAGGCACCAATGTTTAACGCGCCTGTTTTTAAAGCACCTGTTTTTAAAGAATTTATTTTTAAAGCGCGTTGAGTGGATTGCCCTGCATAAGGGGAGCGGTGATGGCAATGGGATTTAATCATCATAACACCCTCATCGAATAGCTGGAGACCAGCTTGAAGTGCATGTTAATGGCATCGCCACCTACCAGTGCGGGGATGTCGCCAATAACGGGCTGGTAGGGGTAGGCGATTTCAACTTTGATGTAGTTATCCACCAGGGAAATATTCACATGGCTGGCCTGCAGGTTGTCAATTACCGGGTTGCTGCCACCATTGATTGACCCGTATACCGCCAGGTTTTTTGCATAGACAATGTTCTCGGTTGTCAGGGCATAATTTCCGCTGGTGCCTTTAATGATCTCACCAGACAGGTAACGAGCACTATCGCGGCTGACTTTTTCGATTTCGGTGTAGGTATAAATAGCCCGCCCGATTTCGCACAGTGAGAGAAACAGGAACAGCAGAAACGGCAAAACAATGGTGAATTCCACGATGGCAATACCCTGCTGCCGTTGCTGCATGACAAATAATGAGCGACGTTCTGCATGCCCGCTGAACGAGGAGATGCCATGTTTTACCCGATTATCTTCATAATGGATAAGTTCCGACGGGATGTGCCCGCAATGATGAAGCCCGGTACGGGCACATTCCGCTGTTGGATGAGGTGTCAGGTCAGAAGGCGTCATCATGAATCCTCGCTGTCAGGATCGTCAAACAACACGATTTTGTATGGACCATTTTCACCCGGCTGGTTACTCGCGTTACCGCTGTCATTTCGACATTGAGAAATGAATTCACCAATAATCCAGGAACCCTGACCGCTTCCGGATTTGTCATCGACGGTTGTGGTAACGCTGACGGGTTGTACCAGATAGAAGCACCCCAGACCTTTGAGGGGAATATCCATGCGTCCGCCGGTTTTGGTGGCTTTGTCGCAGTCGAGAATCGGCACGGTGACAATTCGGCGGAAAAAGCCGCCGCTCTGACAGGTGGAAGAATTCATGCAGCTTTCGTAATCGCCGTTTTCATACGACGCCATGTATTTGTCGTAGTTGTATATCTGGTCGTAGGTTTTGTTGGTGGAGTAGTGGGTACTGGTCTGGCCGTCAGCGCCAGCAACCGTGGTTTCCTCAACAGCCGCATAGTTGCTGTCATAATAGGGGTTGATGTCACTGACATACTCAGAAGCGCGGAGTCCCCCGGAATAGATGCCGAAGCGGGTATCAACGGCGAGCGTCGGGCCAACCATGTTACCGGTTTCGGTGGTGATCATTTCGCCTTCAGTGGCGTTGAGGCAGCTGTCGTATTTACCCGCCAGCGCATCCCGGTAGGCATTAGCCCCTGTTTGTGAGTTGCCATCGGCATCTGTTAGGGTAATTGCCATAAAATTGCCTGAACCTACTTCGCTATTGCTGCTGGTGGAGGCTTTCAGGACATGCAGCGAATGCTGACTGTAGCCGGAGATGGTGCTGGGATCAGAATCGCCCTCGCAGATACTCAGGGGTACAATATTGCAGGTTCGGGACAGGGTTGTGCTCGGACCGGCAACCGCTGAGGCTCTGGCGATCATATCGATGTTGAAAATGGTGACTAAAAAGTCGGGGATATCCACCCCTTCAATGCGCACTCTGACATAAGTGGCATCTTCAGAGGTGGTTGTTGGGTCAAAAGGCAGTTGTTCTGAGAATTCAAAGATGATGTCGGTATCTTCGATAGAAACTGACCGGTAGTTATCGCTGGCCAGATTATCGGTAATCGCCTGAGTGCCAGCGGCAATGGCTTCTGCCTGTGTGCCGCCGAGATCCAGTGTTTTTGCGGCACTGAGTGCCGCAGAATCAGCCAGATTTTGCAGTTTACCTTTGGATAACAGCATATTGCCGACATCCAGTGCCAGCGCGCCGGCCCCGATAAGCACGGCCATCGCAATGGTTGCAAATATCGCGACGATACCTCTTTGCCGTCCGGGAAAAACGGGTTGAGTATGAAGCGCTTTCATCCTGAACCTCTCAGTGCCGGCCATCAGAGCCAGCTATCAGAATCAACAACAAGAGCCAGGCAGCGTTTAGTTTTTGGCAATTAAATCTTGCCGCTTAACGCTTTCCTGCTGTTTACCGCTTTCTTCAGATTTCATTGATTTGACGGCTTTTTTGCCGCTAAAACCGGGCGAACTCAGTGGAATACGGTTTTCTGCTGCCGGATCGATGGTTTGTAGCTGTATCAGGCGATTTCGACTCTGGCCCAGCGGGATATCTTCCGCCAGTACCGTGCCGGTCATACCTACCGTCAGGGCGGTGATAATCAGATACTTCATGTTTCCTCCCATTACATTTTTCGGCCATTACAAACATGGGTTATCAGAGGCTGTGGCCAAATTTGCCTTCGGTACCAGCAACGACAGAAGGAATCGGTGCCGATGCCTGAGTCGAGTAGGTACTGTAGCTGTTTGGTGCTTTGGCTTTGAGTTCACTCATACGCCCCAGCAGGTAGTATTCCCAGTCGTTCGGTTCAACAAAGTTATCAGTGGGCAGGGAGACATCCTGACGGCGTACGGGTTTAGCAAGGCGAGGGGTCACCAGAATGACGAGCTCGGTTTCGCCCTTGCGAAACGCCTGGCTGCGGAAAAGCTGGCCGATGATAGGGATGTCCCCGAGGCCGGGTAAGCGGTCGACCACATCGGTAACACTTTCATTCAGCAGGCCTGCAATGCCGATTGTTTGACCATTGCCCAGAGAAACGGTGGTTTTGGCGCTGCGTTTCGTCAGAGAAGGGACAAAAAACTGGGTGCCGGAACCTGATGGAGTGACGGTAACGGCATTTTGATTGGCAATTTCACTGACCTCGATATTCAGAGCCAGGTTAATGTTGTCAGCCGAAGAAACGGTAGGGATGAACTGCAGACCTACCCCGAATTCCTTGAATTCAATGGTCACATTTTCATTGTTAGGTACAGGTACCGGAAATTCGCCACCGGAAAGGAACTCTGCTTTTTCACCGCTCAGAGCTGTCAGGGTAGGCTCTGCCAGTACCTTGGCCAGACCGTTTGTTTTGGCAATATTGAAGGCCGCCGTAAAGAGGGTATTACCACTCATAAAGCTGGCAAACAGACCGTTGTCATCAATATTCAACGGATTTGGCGCAATTTCATCAATGACCGGGCCAATGACGCCTCCGTTACTGCTATCAAAAACCGGAAAGCGCGTGCCGCTGTCGGAAATGGCGTCCGGGAAACTGGCGCCGCCGTTAACGCCACCCCAGGTCCAGTTACTGCCGTTCCGGGCAAAGATGAATTTCGAATCAAACTCTCTGACCAGCGAGCGCTGTACTTCTGCAACCGTTACTTCTAGCATGATCTGGTGTGATCCGCCGACTTTCATCATATTGATAACGCCTGCGTTTTTGCCGGTATAGGTGCTGGCAATTTCCTCAGCCATCGCGATGCGTTCTGCGCTGGATACATCTCCGCTGAGCACCAGTCTGTCCTGACTGGTGTACACCGAAATGCGCTCTTCAGGCAAAAACTCGTAGAGTTTGGCTTTTAGGGCGTTTAAATCGTGGGTCACTTCCACATCCAATACCGTGATCAGCTTGCCCTGGTTGTCCCAGATGATGACATTGGTTGTGCCTTTCTGTTTACCCAGTACGTAAATGCTGTTCGATCGCATGATGAGAATATCGGCGACGTCAGGATTACCCACCGAAATTCGCCGTGCGCTGCCGGGAATGGTCACCAGACGTGACTTATTCTGTGGCACAGTAATTGACTGAGTGCGCGCGGCAAACGTCTGTGTACTGAAACAGATTCCAAACAACAGCACGACACAGCTGACGATGGAAAGGGATAAACTAGCAATGGGCGTTTTCATACCATCAGCTCCTTTTGCTATATGCGGACATTAACCCGGCTGGTGTCTGTCCCTTTAATGACAGTCACACTCTGGTTGGTGCGCGGGTAGATGCGGGACGGTTTTTCCATCGGATCATTCGGATTTCGCAGTGACAATTGCAGCTCACCTTTGGATTTCGCTGTGATCAGCGATTCCGCTTGTTTCGGGGTAAGCTCCAGTGTGACCGCGCGTACGATGATAGGTTTGGAGTCATCGGTTCTTGCCGTCTGGTCAACGGCCAGAATCTTGATTTTCTTCAGTACAGTGCGTGCCTGCCCGATTTTTTCTTGGGCGTAAATGACATCAACAAAGTCACCCGGCAGCAGGAAGCCTGCGACACCGATAACGTCGTTGACCCGGATTGTCACAGCCCGCATATTGGGTGAAATCAGGGCAGCCAGGGTGGTGCCTTCACCGGGAGTCACAATGCGTTCCTGGCGCAGGATGTCACCGGCAAAAATTTCATTGCGGGCAATCAGTCCGATAACCTGTTCCGTGGTTTCAAATCCGGTACCTTGAACCAGTTCTTCTGGGTAATAGGCCAATTTCAGGTGCTTTGCTTCCAGTTGCGTCCCCAGTGGAATATCTTGCTGGGCGACGACCCTGGAGACTTTAGGTTCGGGCTTAATCACTTCAACCTGCACCGTGGGCTGACTGGTTTGCGCGGGTAACGTGGCTTGCTGTTGCCTGATCCATTTGTTGGCCATAATCAGTGCACCAACCCCCATGGAAAGGGAGATCACAAGCATGATGAGGATTTTACCTTTCGTCATGGTTAACTCCGGTTGACTGATCGTCGACAAAATAACAATGCCAGACCAGCTCGATCAGCGACTGGTCAATAACGGGCGATTGTTCAGTAAATTGAATTTGGTTATGGCACATTGACACCAAATCCCGTGGATAGCAGGGCAACAAAGGGATATGTTGACGCTGATGTAACGTATTAATCACGAAGTTCAGCGTTTCAGTGCTGGTCGATAAGCCGAATTGCTGACAGTGTTGCTGCCAGAGTTGGCAATAATCTTCCCGGCTGATGGGGCCAAATTCGATTTTGTAACCGATACGGCGTAAAAAGGCATCGTCAGCCAATTTGGCAGGATGAATATTGGATGAAAAGACAAGTATCTGTTCAAACGGAATATCAAAATGTTCCCCGGATGCTGTTGCCAGATAATCAATCCGCTCTTCCAGTGGAATGATCCAACGGTTAAGAATGGCATCTACTGCCACTTTCTGGCGTCCTAAGTCGTCAATCAGCAAAATACCGTTGTTAGCTTTCATTTGTAACGGCGCACGGTTTATACGGTGAGTAGCATCAAACGTAATTTCCAGCATTTCTGCCGTGAGTTCACCGCCTACAACGACCTCAGGCCGTTTGCACCGGATCAAACGTTCATCATGGCCTTCATCAAGGCGCATTGTTGCCGCGGTCGATGTATGAACCGCCTTGTGCAAAATCGGGTCATATACCTGAATGATTTGATTTCCGACGCAAACGGAGTAAGGAATAAAAATGTCGTTGTTGAATAAAGACACCAGCCGTCTTGAAACGTAAGTTTTCCCGGTGCCGGGCAGGCCATATATAAATATGGCTCTGCCCGAGTTTAGCGCAGGCCCGACTTTAAAAATAATATTTTCAGGAAGAACAAGTTGATTTAACCCTGAACGGAGTAATTCAGGTGTTACTCGTTCCTTGCTGGTAGATTGATTCAATACCAGGGACTGGTAGTGTGTTAATGATATCGGGGCAGGGCCAATATATCCATCCCGTTGTAATTCGTGCTGTGCAATTTGTCGCCCACGTACTGTCAGGCTATAGCGCAAAGAACGGCTATATTTTCCGTCTGAGCATATTTCTATTAATGCTTCTGATTTCAGTTTTTGTAAAACAGGATCAACAATATTACCGGTTAAACCTAATTTATGTGAAAGTGTAATGGTATCTTCATCCGTTGATTGCATGAGATACTTAAGCAACAAGCTTTCAATTACTTTACTGGGTATGCCACTTTCTTTAATTGAAATAGGTTTGTTGGTGAGTTGTGCCTGATTATCTGATGCTTTATTTTCAGAGAGACAGGACGCAAACGTGTCCATAATACGTACCCCTGTATATTAAATGAAAGCGTTATATATAAAGATAGTAATAGGTTGTTGCTAATAATATTGCACCACCCATAGGCATACCACTGGCTGCTACTGATAGCTGACTAGGTCGAATATACACCCCATGCTGAAATGATTGAATCCAGCGTTTGATAAAGGGTAATAATTCACCAGAGCAGGCGAGACGTAGCAAGCAAATGAGGCCAGAGAAAACCAGAGTGATTGCGATTAAATGAATAATGTTCGGATAACCGATGATGATACCGAGAGATGCTAAAAGTTTAGCATCCCCGGCACCAAACATACCTAACGCGTAAAACGGTATGCAGATAAACAAACCAACAGCAAAACCGAGCAGGGTTTGAAAGAGTGGCACCGGAATAAGGTTATGAGTCTCTGTTATATTCAGTGTGGCTTGTGTTAACCCAAGGATGAGGATAGCAATAATTGATTTGTTTGGTATTTTACAATACATCAAATCAAAAAATGCAGCATAGGTGACAAGACCAATGATAAAGAGGTTCATAATTTATCCACTGCTTAAAATATTATAGTTTTTACTTTATTTTTTTTGGGGGAGATAATACTTCTATTATTCTTCAGGTGTTCCATTTAATGTGTCTGTTAGCCCATCAATTACACCACCAACAGCTGTTCCTAAATCATCAAAAGCGGTTACAACTGCCGCAGCGACCAGTGAACCCGCTACTGCATATTCTACTGTGGTTAATCCTTCTTCATCACGACAAAATTCGATAAAAAGTTCTTTAACCGATTTCATTAGACCACTCCTCGAATGAAAGTATTTTGTGTAAAGCATTTGTGTCAAAAGACAATTTAAATTTAGACAGATGTCATAAAACCTCAAGCTGAAAAATGTCAATTCGGAATGTTTTTAAAGTCAGACACTTTCTCTCTAGTGATAACATTATGAATAAACATGACTTTTATGGTTGAAAATTTTTTTGAAAAAGTGTCCGATGTTGAGACTTTATGGATATCCTCATGGCTGATTCTTGACAAATTAATACGGATGTTTTTTGCCTACGGCAGGGCGGTTTTTAAATTTAACATTTGAGAATTGTTATTATTAACATTAGTGATAAATATAATATTAATGATGTTTTAATAGGTTGGTTGCTTTGTTGTACATGCGTGCCTTAAATAAAAGGCATCGCGGTGTGGTCTTTAGAAAGCGATTTTGCTGACGAGGCCTTGTTGATGATAGCTTTGAATGACAGCTATAAAGTGACAGCTATAAAGTGACAGCGTCGGATGCTCGCTTATGACGTTAGCCACAAACGTTAGCTTCTGGCGATAACATCGTGCGTTGTTCTCTCGCCATTCGGCATCAATAACCCAGTGTTAGATGTCAGGGCTTTGCCCATGCTTTTTGCCTATCATTCTTTGTCAATGTAGTGGGCTTGGTGTAGGTATGATCAGAATCGTTGTTCTGAGTGTCTGTATGCGCAATGCTTGTGTAGCAGTAGCAGTAGCAGTAGCAGTAGCAGTAGCAGTAGCAGTAGCAGTAGCAGTAGCAGTAGCAGTAGCAGTAGCAGTAGCAGTAGCAGTAGCAATAGCAATAGCAATAGAAGAAGTGAGCATCAGGTGTCACTGAAAGGCAAAGGAGGGCGATGCGTGATTGATGAACACGGCAATGTTTTAAATACGATCTATTACAGCGAACTCCTTTAACCCGATCCTCTGAACTCAGTTTCTTTTGCTCAGACTGGAAACTCAGCTTAAAACCCAGGCATTATTCAAACCGTGACTTTCACGGCTTTAAACTATTTCTTTAACGACATTTTCAGTGTTAATTGGGCGGGTAGCCTTTGAACATCTCATTAATCTGGCCATCGATGAAGCTGCGCCGAGAACTCGGTGTCATGGTTTCGGTCAGTTTTCGTTGTGAAGTCGCGCGCCACACAACCTGGTTGCTCTTATTGTCAATCAGCTCAACCACCAGCTTGCCATACCGATATTCACGAATCTGTGTGGGGGTAGTGTAGGCTACACCTAAATGGCTGTGGCTTAAACCGTACCCATACCCGAAACCGAGGCTGGTACCGTAAGAGCGGTAGTCAGTTTGCTCGACAATCGCATGTCGGACAGTTAAATCAGCGTTGCTGTCCACTTGCTTCATCCCTTTGCTGTATAACTGGGTAGAGATCGCATCCTGTACTCGTGCTGCATCAAGAGAAATGGCATCGTTCTGCGGCTCTTTAGAAAAGGTATAAGTTTGGTAACGACTGTAATTGGCGGCAGTATTGTAGTCTCTTGAAACATCGGCGCTACAGGCGGCAAGCAATGATGAAAGCGCTAATACGGTCAGGGTAATACGCATAAGAATTACCTGTGAGTCAATTGAGCATCATTATCCCAGACTGTTCGCTATTTCGAAGGTTCTGAGATAACGGTTCCGTCATTGAACTCAATCGATAGTGGGAGGTGTCTGCCTATTATTACATCCATTTGGATACAGTGGGGAAACTGGCAATAGATCTGGTACTCATGGTGGAGTCCGTTCTCAATAAACGCCTGTAGAATCTCTGCCGTATCGGCAATCAGCAATCGACTATGTGTATCTAAATACATAACCTGCTCTTACAACTATTGAGTTCATCAATAAAAGCGTAGCTGATCTTCAGTTTATTGGGTTGCAAGTCTGAGAGACATTGCGGAGTCAATTGCTGGTCTGATTAAGACGCATAATGAGTACGTGTCACCACTCATTAGTCATTTCCTCACCTGTCATTTCCCCTCTTGTTATTCCCCCGCTATGATGAAAAGAATAACGAAATGAATGCATGTCTCTGGCAACGAGCTTGAATCGTAATGAAATTTTTCTCATTGAGCCTGATTTCGTTGCCACAGGTGTTGTTCAGCGTCTCGAATGGTGGCCCATGAAGATTTCACGTTGGATAATTTTGCTGGCAGTCAGTCTGTCTGCAGCCTGTATGGGGAATCTCTATTCCAAACCCACACCGAGTACCAGTGAGGATGTCGCCACACTGTCAGAACAATACGTCAAAGCCACTCGGGCGGGGATGTGGGACTTTACAGCGGTGATTCCGTCTAAGGTCATTCACCCCAAAGATGGCTATATCGATTATGAGCGATTGTGGTGCCTCGATAAATCAGTGGGTTCTGTTGACGATTATTTGTCCTTAATTGAGAAAGTCTGCGAACTTCGCAGCGGTGCAATGCAGGGTGAGTGGTGTGTCGGTGTCAGAAGCGGGTTGCCATTGTTTAGTGCAACGATGGAATACAGTGGCGCTCAATGTACCGGCGGTGACCCTGCAGCTGTTATACATACTCTTGAGCCGATATCTTCTCCCTCTGCTTTTGAATGGCGGTTGTTTGCCGAGATGATGGGGTTCAAGAAACCGTCTTAAATCAGTCTTTTCCCTGCGGTAACCGTTATATGTTGTGTTAATGTTATAAGGATGCTGGACAGACCAGATGGTCTTTTACAGATGCAACCTCAACGGATACTGAAATAAAAAGGATTTTCCCGATGGCATGGACACGGTTAAGGGTTGAAGAATCACAGGGCATTGTCACCGTTACGCTGAATCGCCCGGATAAACTGAACGCACTAGATATGGAAATGTTTCAGGAGCTGGATACCGTCAGCCGACAATTAAAGAAACGCAGTGATGTCAGGGCTGTGATTCTGCAAGGCGCAGACGGTAATTTCAGCAGCGGGCTGGACATTAAAAGTGTCGCAACCTCAAAAAAGAAAGCCCTGTCATTGCTGACAAAATGGCTGCCCGGCAATGCCAACCTGGCGCAGCGAGTGTCTCGAAACTGGCGGCAGTTACCGTTTCCGGTTATTGCCGTTATTGAAGGCAAGTGTTTTGGTGGCGGAATGCAAATTGTACTGGGTGCGGATTTTCGATTCGTGACGCCAGACAGTGAGCTTTCAATCATGGAAGTACGCTGGGGGTTGGTGCCTGACATGGCCGGGTTAATGTCGCTGCGTGAGGTTGTCGCCAAGGATGTGGCGTTGAAACTGACAATGACGGGCGAAATCATTGATGGCCAGACGGCAAAATCACTGAATCTGGTTACAGAAGTCAGTGACGACCCATATCTTGCGGCTCAATTGTTGTGTCAGACACTACAGGCCCAGTCTCCGGATGCACTGGCTGCCATCAAACTGACCACCAATCGCTGCTGGAGCCGTTCTGAGCGCTTTTTGTTGGCACATGAAACCTTCAGCCAGCTTAGGTTGTTGCTGGGGCGCAATTTCTCTATCGCCGGAAAACGGCAGCGCAGCCAGCCCGAACTGGAGTATCAAAAACGTCAGTCATTCTGGTAAGTGATATCAGGCAGGGACGTTTCGGTGTATGCTGAAAACAGAAATGATTCAGGATGATACCGGAGGCCTGCATGCAGCAGAAAGATAAGGACGCGTTCAAATTCATTGCGTTGATAGTCGTCATTTGTGTCGTGGCACACATTGTAAATGTCATGACGGGCGGCTATCTGTCTGGCTTCGGTTTGTTACCACGTCACTATACCCATTTTACAGGTATGGCGGCATATCCCTTCCTGCATGGCTCCTGGCAACACCTGCTCAGTAATATGCTTTCCTTCTCGGTACTGGCTTTACTGGTTTCACGGTTTGGTCTGGCCAGGCTGATCAGCGTTTTTATGATCAGCTGGGCGGGGAGTGGATTAGGCGTCTGGATTTTCGGGCGAATGCATTATCACATTGGGCTGAGTGGGATCATTTATGGTCTGTGGGCTTACTTGTTGGTTTATGCTGTTATGTATCGCAGCGTTAAAGCATTGTTGATCGCTGTGGTTGTTATCTTCCTGTATGGCTCGATGATTTGGGGATTTGTGCCGGTGCATGAATGGATAAGCTATGAAAGCCATTTGTTTGGCGGGCTTTCCGGTGCATTGGCAGGTCTCTGGTATGCCAAACGTGATAAACGATTTAAGGAGCGATAAATGCTGGTAACCTTTAAATGTAAAGCCTGTGGCAATGTACTGATGTTTGGCGATGTCGCCAGGCAGATGCTGAGTATGATGGGACACTGTGAAAACATTCCCGGAGCGCTTGAAGCGGAAGAAGTACCGGATGCGCTGGCCAATTTGAAAGCGGCGGCACAGAAAATTCATCAAGATGAACAAGCGATGAAAAATCAGGGAGACAAACAACAACCTGAGACGGAAGTGGATGATGTAGGATCACTGGACTACGAACCTGTGGTCAGCTTGCATACACGGGCGACCCCGTTGATTGAAATGCTTGAGATTGCCGCGCGCGAAAATTGTTATGTTATGTGGCAGGAAGGCTGAATATCGGCTCTTTGTGAATAACCATATTGACTAAATAGCTTTGACTTAATGAATAACAGCGACTTAACGAAGAACGGCTACTGAACGATATGTAACGGTGCGAACGGATCATCGCTGGGATCACTGAGCCAGATGTGTTCCAGCCTGATCGCCGTTTTCCGAGCGGTTTCTTCGTTAAGCAGTTCTGCTAGCAAAGCGAGGGACATATCCAGGCAGGCGATTCCCCCGGAGGCGGTGAATATATTGCCGTCCTGCACCCAGCGGGCAACAGGAAACCAGTCTACTTCATCTCCGAAGCCGGTCACCCAACGGTAAAGCCGCTTGTTGGTGGTGGCCGATTTACTCGTCAGTACCCCCGCATTCGCCAGTAAGGCCGTGCCCGTGCAGGATGCGCACAGATAATGCTCAGGTTGGTGTTGTTTTTCTATCCATTCGCAAAGGCGTGGGTTCATGGCTTGCTGCTCTACACCATTTCCGCCCGGAATGTACAGAACAGACAATTCTGACAGCGTATAGCAACTTTGATCTACGCTCAGGGTATAGCCTTGCTGGCTGGTCACAGCCTGACCATGTTCAGAGATCAATTGAATAGTGAAGTTGTCCGGATAGAGAGAGAACACGCTCAATACGGATGAAACCTGTAACAAATCAAACTGGTTGTACAGCAAGATAGCAAGGGTAAACCTTGGTGGCCTGTCTTGCTGATGGGTCTCTGACATGAAACGCTAACTCCTTATACGGGTTTAAAAATAAGCATAGACCTGATAGAAGCGGCTTGTCATACCCAGTCAGACAAAGCGGTTTAGGAATGAGAAACCAGGTTGAGTGGCAGTTGGGTGACGCTGTCACAGCTGATTGGCCACAGCCGTTTCGCCACAGTAGATTCGTCAAAGTAAATGGGATACGAGTTTTGACTTTTCGGAATACGAGTCAAATCAGCGCTGCTACTTCAATGTCCCGGTTACTGGCCAGCAAAGAAAAAAGCCCGCCAGACAACAGGCGGGCTTTTTGTGGTCCCTTTTTACAGGGAAGCTAACAAATGAAAGGGGACAGGGCAGCCGCGGACTGCGTACTCATTTATCAGGTGTTAGTTTTATGCGGTGTTAGTTTTATCAGGTGTTAGTTTTATCAGGTGTTAGTTCAGGCCTGATTAATGGCCTCAGCAATGATGATATTGCGTTTAATGGTCTGCACCTTTTGTTTATCCCGAACTTTTGCCTGCTCAGCCTGTTGCAGTTCAGCTTGTTGTGCTTTGACATAAGCCTGCGCTTGCTGCGGGGATTCAAATTTCAGCGCTTTAACATTGATAGACGCGATATTGGAGTAACGACCATCCGTACTGGCTGGCACATCAATTTTTCCTTCATTGATGAGCTGTGCAACAATTTTACGTTCATTGTCATAGCCCTGCAGGCCGCTCAGTGTCCAGCGATGCATTGGCTTTCCTTCATACTGGCCTTTTTTCACCTCGGTCAGATATCGGATGGTCAGGTTACGAATCGTTCCGTCTTCTTCACCATATTCTGCCTCTGTATCAAACAGAACCGGGAATTGTCGGCCTTCAAGTACACCACCGGCTTTGGTCAGGTGTCCCATACGGTAGCTGTTCATACCAATGCGCACAGGGGTGTTTTCAGTAATCACAGTTCCGTCTGCAAACTGCAGGTTTTTGATGCGTTTTCCTGCTGGTTCGGTCAAATCAATGGTGTATGTGACGCCGGCAAAGAAATCATTGGTGGAGTATTTGGACGCGCGGCGCTCAGGGTTAAAGCTGTACGTGACATCCCCCGCTTTTACACTGTTGAAATAACCGGCAGACCATTCCATGTAGGTTTTCAGCTCTTTGCCCGTCATTTGATAAACCGTGATTTCACCACCTGCATACTGGTAGTTGTAAGCGATATCTTTTGCCTTGATCTGACCAACATCCAGTTCAGCCTGATCGTTATCAATCTGCAGAGCAATGACGTTCGCTTTTGGCGCGTAGTACATGCTGGCTTCCTGGAACAATGCGCTGATACCCGTATCCTGAATGTGTACCTGCGGGATCCCGCGGATCGTATTCTCAGGAACCAGATCCGTTCCGGTCAGGTTGGCAATTACCCGATTGGCATTTTCACGCAGGCGCTTGTGATAAGGTGCGTACAGCGATTCCATTTTTTCATCTGAATGCACGCCATCGATTTGATAGGTAAAACTGTCTTTGTTGACCAGGCTAAATTTGCCGTTTTTCTCTTCAAACTGAAGATCAATCCGTGACAGCGCTCGACCATATTTGTCTGGCTCGGTGACAATTACGCCATTCACTACGGCTTTGTCGATTCGAGTGTGCATATGACCGGCCACAATCGCATCCAGCTCCGGATTGAGCTTAGCAATGTCTGTTACGCCGGTATCGGCCAGGTTGTTTTCGTTATCCAGCCCCATGTGTGCAACCAGAACAATGGCATCGACTTTATCATCAATTTTCTGGATAACTTTCTGAACTTCCAGCGAAGGGTTCGTGAAGGTTACGCCTTCCAAACGGTTGGTGCCCTCTGCAAAGACCTGCGTCATAGGTGTATCCATACCAATCACGCCTATTTTCACCCCTTGTTTCTCGATGATGGTGTAAGCAGGAAGGAAAGGGTTGCCGTCAGGGCGCTTGATATTACCCGCCAGTGATCGGCCTTCAAACTGGGTCAGGGCACGGTTGAGTACCGGCAGACCAAAATCAAACTCGTGGTTTCCCAGCACCCAGACATCGTAATTCATTTCATTGAAGCCGAGCATCATAGGATCAACCTTCTCGTCTTTGAAGGTTTCCACAAAGTTACCCTGAATGGTATCGCCGGCATCAACCAGAATGACGTTACCTTGTTCATTTCTGATTGATTTTACCTTGGTGGCGATCTGGCTCAGGCTGCCGCGCATGTTCAGCTTATCCGAGGCGTAATCCCAAGGCATAAAATGACCGTGAATATCAGAGGTGCCCAGTATGGTGACATCAACACGATCACCGTCGGCGGCAAAAGCAGGCTGGCAGAGCGCAAAGAGGATGGTGGAGGCTAAAAGTGATTTTTTCATTGTTCATGGTTTTGCATAGAAAGGGTGTGCGCATAGTACGCTTCCCGGTAAAAAATTTTCGAGATGTATGTCACTGTTATATGTAATAAATAGCTTTCATTCTTATCTTTGTGGGATTTAACTCACCATTGGTAAGTCATCGCGCCGTGATGGGATAACGATGGGGCAATGGCGCAGGCAAATTAAAGCTACAAGGATATTGAGGTTACAAAGATATTAAGGTTACAAAGTTGATGAGGCCACAAGGATAAGAATACAAACTGGCTAGGATCAAGTGATTGCGGTCGACGTAAGCATTCTCAAGCGGAGTGAAGAACAACCCCATCTCGTGCTAAGGGCAAATTAGCGAAGACTTGAAAGCGCGTAAACAGAAATGTTACTCGCGAATCTGTATGGTGATCATGACAACGGCATGGTCAGTGCTTTGCCCGTCGGTGTCAAACGAAGGGTTGAGCAGGTGCCGATCAAAAACCTTAAAATTGGTTACTTCAGCCAGACTCTCTGTGTAGCTCGGGTTAAATTCGGCGGAGCACAAAATATAGTCGAGCACCATGCCTTTCAGACCGTAATAGAAAGTAAATGGCTGACGCGAATTGGCTACCTCATCTGAGCCTTTTTGTTTGGACGTTCCCATCGGTTCAGAGGCTACTCTTTGCTCTGTTGCCGCTAACTGTTCTGTTGCTGCTAACTGTTCGGATACATCTCGTGATGCCTGAAATAATGACCAGCTATTGTAAAAGAAATAAGGCGCCAGTTTTTCTCTGGCTGGTTTTTCTTTGAGTTGCTTTTCTCTGAGTTGAGGCGTCGCTGGCAATCTTACTTCGTTACTCACCAGTTGCCCAAGGGCACTGTCGGTAAGGGTATCGTTGAAATCACCCATAATCACGGCAGGATTGCTCGTCTCTTTTTTCCTTGCTAATACGGCCTGCTGCAGTTGTGCAGCTTCTGCTGTGCGTTGAAGGGATGAGGTCCATTGTCCGGTAAGTTGTTGTTGCCATTCTGGCAGTACATCACCTGTCTGGAAAAGCATCGATTCGTCTTCTATTTCCGGTTCATTTTCCAGACCTGAAAAAATGGTAGGGCGTTTGGATTTGAGGTGAACGACATAGATATCACAGGCACCCAGTACGGGATGAACGACTGTGGCTCTCAACGGAAGACGGGTGAAGGCAAAATCACGCTTGAGGCCAAGATGCAGTGACGTTTGTGAGTTTGTTGGCACCGCAGACCATTCAATAATGGGATATCGTGAGGCTAAAGCGACCACTGGCTTGTCATAAATATATTCCTCAGTGCAGTTGGGCGCCTCCACGGTACAAAAATAGATATAACCCAATTCACGGGTTAATGTGGCCAGTGCGTCCGGTGTGAATACTTCCTGAAACCCAATGACATCTGGCTGATGAGTGTGTAAATAGTTACGAATCCAGCGTTGCTTCTTCTGCCATTGTTCATCGGTGTAAATGTTGTCGAATTGGTAACAGGCATTAGGCGGTGCCACATAATTGCACAGATTAAACGTGGTGATCTTGAATGTGGTGGGTTTATTTTCGGTTTCTCTAGACATAACAACGTTTTTGTTTGGGTTCGCTTTTCCTGGTATTGGTGCCGTAATTATTGCTGTCGTAACTATTGATGTCGTTACGATGGGTAGTTGGCAATCTGAAACGTGGGTCATCTGAAAGAATACAGCCTCTTACACAGAAGATCCTGTAAGAGGCTGTCATAAACTGTCAAGCGCACAGTAGATTGAACTGCTAACTGCTAACTGCTAACTGCTAACTGCTAACTGCTAACTGACACAGTTCAGCGCTGAGTGATACTCAGGCGTTCAACGCTTGTTCCAGATCAGCAATAACGTCATCAATATGCTCAATCCCCACAGACAGGCGGATCATTTCCGGGCTGACTCCGGCCTGACGTTGCTCTGTTTCACTCAGCTGACGGTGTGTCGTTGAGGCAGGGTGGCAGGCAAGTGATTTAGCATCGCCAATATTTACCAGACGTTTAAAAATTTTCAGTGCGTCATAGAATCTGACACCGGCTTCGTAGCCGTCTTTCAACCCAAACGACAAAATGGCTGACGGCTTACCTGCCATGTATTTTTCAGCCAGAGGGTAATATGGAGAGTCCGGCAAGCCAGCATAACTCACCCAACTGACTTTATTGTGTGATTTCAGGTACTCCGCCACCTTGAGGGCGTTTTCGGTGTGGCGTTCCATTCTTAACGGCAGCGTTTCCAGCCCCTGCAGCAGCATAAAGGCGTTCATCGGAGACAATGCTGACCCGGTGTTGCGTAGCGGAACGGTACGAGCACGGCCAATAAAAGCGGCATCACCAAATGCTTCGGTGTAAACCACCCCGTGATATGACGGCTCAGGCTGGTTCATTACCGGGAAGCGGTCTTTGTATTTTTGCCAAGGGAAAGTACCGCCATCGACAATAATGCCGCCTAAGGACGTCCCATGACCGCCAACATACTTAGTCAGTGAGTGGACCACAATGTCCGCACCGAACTGAATGGGTTTACAAAGTGCCGGGGTAGCCACGGTATTATCGACAATTACCGGTACACCTTGCTGGTGGGCCAGTTCTGCAATGCGGGCAATATCGACAATGTTCCCTGCCGGGTTTCCGATACTTTCGCAGTAAACGGCCTTGGTTTTGTCGTCAATCAATTCCGCCAGACTTTCTGGTTTGTCATCTTTAGCAAAGCGAACTTCAATACCTTGCTTCGGCAGCATGTGCGCAAACAGGGTATAGGTGCCACCGTACAGCTGTGGCGTGGAAACGATATTATCGCCTGCTTCAGCCAGAGTCAGAATCGCATAATTGATGGCTGCGCTACCGGCACTGACTGCCAGCGCGGCGATGCCACCCTCCAGAGCCGCCATGCGCTTTTCCAGCACATCATTGGTTGGGTTCATGATTCGGGTATAGATATTTCCCGGGACTTCCAAATTGAACAGATCAGCACCGTGCTGGGCATTGTCGAACTCGTAAGCGACGGTTTGGTAGATAGGTGTCGCAACCGCTTTTGTGGTTGGGTCAGTTTCATAACCAAAGTGAATCGATAGGGTTTCGTCTTTCATTGTCTTGTCCTTGGGTCTTCCATGAAATCAAGTTTGCCTGGATAAGTAGCGGGGCAGACTTTCCGGTAATCGATCCAGAAGAAGCCGTTGAAGTGTCAATATTTACCCAGACAGTTACCACAGAGTACTATGAATGCAGGCACCTATAAACGGGTTTTGAAAATCATTCTTTTCTTCTGAAACCGTTGGGTTCATTTGAAATTACGACAGAAAAAACTGTGTAAATACGTACAGAAAGAGAGAAAACAAGCACACATTGATTAACGAATAAGTTGATTCAGTATTTCTGTGGGGTATGAAAAAGTGGCTGGTAGACGCCAGTATGTACACCAGTCCGAGTATCAGGATTCAAAATGCAGGGACAAACAGGGGTTAGTTCGCTGGTACCCTGTATACGTAATATGTTGCACACCTTTCTGTCACATTTTGAGAGATTTTCATCTGTATTACCGGTTGAACAAGTCTAAGTGCATGACATACGATGGTCTGGCGGTTTGATAAAACGTTTCTGATCTCCGCACACAATAAAAATCGGTGCCTGAAGCTTCATTTTCATTCGATGAACTCGGGTACTTTCAAAATAAAGCAGAAGTTCATAGATTCACTTTGCTACACGTTCGTGTAGGTAAGTGGTGACGTGACGAAAAGGAATTTGCTGTGAAAAAATTGCTGCTTTCGACGGCGATAGCGCTTGCCGTTACTCTTCCCGCCACAACAGTTACCGCCGCAGAAGTGCCATCAGGCACTGTACTCGCTAAATCACAACATCTGGTCCGTGCAAACGGTGCTGAACCTAAAACGGTTGATCCCGGTTTTGTGGAATCAGGCGGGCCAGGGGATGTGATCGTCAATGATCTGTTTGAAGGTCTGGTAATCGAAAATTTGCAGGGCGAAACCATTCCGGGACAGGCGGAGTCCTGGCATATCTCGGATGATGGAAGAACCGTTTCATTTACCCTTCGTGACAATCTGCTCTGGTCTGACGGCACACCACTGACAGCGCACGATTTTGTTTATGCCTGGCAACGTGCTGTCGACAATAAAACCGGTAATGCCACCGGCATCAACATTAAAACGGCCAACGTGCTGAACGCTGACGCTATCCTTGCCGGTGAAAAAGCACCAGATACGCTGGGTATTCAGGCCCCAGATGATCGCACGCTCATCGTGACGCTGTCACAGCCGACCCCTTATTTCATCAGCATGATGAGCATCAAAACGTTCTTCCCGGTGCCACGTACCACTGTTGAAAAATATGGTGACAGCTGGACGCGGGCAGCGCATTTTGTCTCGAACGGCGCCTATGTACTTAAGCAGTGGGTGCCGAATGAGAAAGTGGAAGTTGAACGTAACCGTCACTATCGCGACAATGATAAAACGGTCATTGATGGTGTGACCTACCTGGCGCTGTCATCACAAAACGCTGAACTGACCCGTTATCAGGCGGGCGAAATTCACATGACTAACCGTGTGCAGCTTGAATACTATCAAAAGTTGATCAAGGAAAGCCCGGAGCAGATTCAGGCACTGCGTTTGTTGGGTTCCTACGTTTATGCGTTTAACACGCGCACGGTACCATTCGATAACGCCGATGTCCGGCGTGCACTGAGCATGGTAATTGACCGTGATCTGCTGGTGGATAAAGTGACCGGTCAGGGTGAGCCTGCCGCTTATTCTGTTGTGCCAGACATCATTGCCGGCTATGCCGCTGCGTTGCCATCCTTCACTGAATTGGACAGAAAAGAGCGGCTGACACAGGCGCAAGCTTTGCTGGCAAAGGCAGGTTTTGGTAAAGACAAGCCATTGACCCTGACGCTGACTTACAACACCAGTGAAAATCACAAGAAAATTGCTTTAGCCATTGCCTCGATGTGGAAACAACTGGGTGTGAAGGTTGAGTTGAATAACATGGAATGGAACGCGTATCTGGCGGCGAAAAGTGCCGGTGACTTTACCGTAGCGCGCTCGTTTGCGTTTGGTGATTTTGCCGAACCTTCTGCGGTACTCAGCAGTTTCACCTGTGGCCATGTCAGTAATGAAACCGGTTATTGTAACCAGAAGTTTGATGATCTACTGACTAAGGCAGCCAAAGCCGGTGATCAGGCTGAACGTTATCAGCTTTACCATCAGGCAGAAGCATTGCTGGGCGAAGATGCTCCGATTATTCCGCTGTATCACTACAACCATACGCGCTTGGTAAAAGCGAACCTGAAAGGCTTTCCTGTCAATAACCCGAAAGGCAACATCTACGCGAAGGATATGTTTTTTGTCCAGCCTTAACAGGCTGTCTCTACGGAATGCAAAAACGTTTCAATTTCTTGGGTGACAAAAAGCTTCTTGGATAACAAAAAGCTTCTTGGGTAACAAAAAGCGCGGCTTCATTGCCGCGCTTTTTTTAGGACTGCAGTATTGATGAATCCTGTATCTGTTATTCCTATAACTGGAGGAATCTGGAGTCCAATGAATCCGTCTTATTTTTGTTCCTTGTAAGGACGATACAGGCACAGTGACATGACGATACCGAAACAGACCCCCTGAGTGATCATCGCGGTGCCCCCATAACTGAAAAATGGCAGTGGGCTCCCCATGACAGGTAATACGCCGCTGACCATGCCCATGTTGATAAAGGCATACAGGAAAAAGCTTAGCGCCAGTGCACCACTTACCAGGCGATTGAACGGAAACTCACACTGACTCGCCAGCCAGATGACCCGCCCCGTGATAAACAGATACAGACCTAACAGCAATACGCTCCCGAAGAATCCCCATTCTTCTGCGTATGTTGAGAAGATAAAGTCGGTATGGCTCTCCGGAATAAAACCAAGGTGGCCTTGAGTGGCATGTGTCCACCCTTTACCGCGAACACCACCCGAGCCAATGGCTATCAGGGACTGGATAATCTGGTAACCGGCACCGAGTGGGTCAGATTCCGGGTCCAGAAACTGGGTGACCCGTTTTTTCTGGTAGGCTTCCATAACAAAAAACCACAGCAGCGGGACAGTCGTGGCGATAGCCCCCAGAAAACCACCGATGATTTTCCAGCTCATGCCTGCGAAATAGAGGACAAACAGGGCGTAAATCATGGTGAAAATAGCCCCGTCCAGATCCGGTTGAATGAAAATCAGCCCGGCTGGAATACCCGCAATGAGTAGGCAAGTGAGGATTTTACGGCTGTCCGGGCGACCGGCATCGACCACCAGCATCCAGGCAACCATCATCGGGATCGCAACTTTCACTAACTCGGAGGGCTGAAACCGGATAGGGCCTAGAGCCAGCCAGCGTTGCGAGCCGTTAGTACTGTCACCCATGACAATAACCCCCAGCAAGAGTACAACGGCAACGCCATACAGATAGGGTGCCGCATGCTGGTATTTACGTGGCGGGATTGATGACATCACGACCATGCAAATGATAGCGGTGAGGGCGCGCATTAAATGACGCTCCATCATGGGTTCACTGAAGCCGCTGGCACTCCAGACCGTCAGGCTGCCGAGCAGCATCACCAGTGAAACAGCAAAAAAAAGCGGATAGTCAATTCTTGGTTTATATCGCAACATAATGATTTTCAATAAAAAAGAGAAATAGTGCTGCTCTGTCAATGAAGTCAGCGCAGTGTTAACCGTATTGGTTGAGAAAAATGAATCGTTATGTTGTGGTGAAACGCCAGTCCCGGTGTCGGAACTGGAGGTTAGAGCTCTTCCAGCCGCCCAGGTGATGGTTATCTATCAAATGCGGATGCAGGATTTCAGGGATCAGGACCACTTTGCTTGCCGCCAGGCGCCATTGCATCGTACGAGTGCGTCGACACTCCAGCAGTGGTGCGCTTTCCGAATCAGAGAAAGAGGGGGCACGAAAATCACTGAAGACAGGCTGAGACGGTGGAGTAATTGGCTGAGAAAGCCAGCCAAAGTCTGCGTGCTGTTCAGAAAGCGCAGAAGTATCTTGTTGACGGCGTGACTCTTCCTGTCGGCGAAGTTCAGTCAGCTCTGAATCAATGGTCGGGTGATGGCCGACAAAATCATAACCGGGCAGTGCAAGGTGACTGATATAGGCTGACAGAGAAACCAGTGACAGACAAAACAGCATTGAAAGCCATTGTTGTTTTGAAAATAGTCTGTTCATGGTTTGCGGTCAGATCCCTGTTCCGGCTGATGAAAGTGTTATTGTTGAAACTGAACCTGCGTTCAGCTTGATGATATCGACGACGTAAAGTAACGACTCAACATAAAATTGCAATCATAAAACCGACAAAATCACACTTTTCTGAAAGAACTGGTCACAGACTGACCAATACTAATGAGTAGAAGTCTGGACGGTTTCGGACATGAGCTGAAACTTGCCAGTGTGTACATTAGGGTTCCATGCTGGATTCTTATGTAGGAACCTCATGCTGGATGCGAAGAAGGCAGTATCACCTCCGCTTTACCTGGTTTTGCATAAGTTGACTCAGCTTTACCTGCGTTGCGCCGTCTACCTGATTTCTGCACCTATAATTAAACCATCACAAAAGTTAATGATATGAGAGGCACTATGATGCGACACATTTTGCTTTGCATTTGTATAGCCTTAGTGGGGGTGATCGGTTGTTCAAGTAACCCTTACGGGGACTCATACGGCGTGGCAGATACCCGTACCATTCAGCAGGTACGATATGGCACAATTGTGAAGACAGAACCGGTTTCGATCGAAGGTGAAGGCCAACTGGTCGGTGCCCTGGCAGGTGCAGCAGTGGGTGGTATTCTGGGGTCCAAGATAGGTGGGGGCTCTGGCTCTGATATCGCGGCCATTGGTGGGGGTGTACTGGGTGGTTATGCCGGCTCTAAAGCCGCTGAAGGGGTCAGTCGTCGTAACGGTGTTAACCTGACCATTAAAATGGACGACAACGGTGAGACCATTGCTATCGTTCAGGAAGCAAACCCGAACATGATGTTTCGGGTTGGTCAAAAAGTGCGTGTGAACATTGATGGCCGGAATGCGCGGGTCGTGCCTATGTGATGCCTGCCCATGCCTGAGTCTTTGTACATGTAGTATTTGCTTGGGCTACTTTGTTTTAGGCAACTTTGCTTTGAGTTGCTTTGCTTTGAGTTACTTTGCTCAGATTAACGGGCTTGGATTTCTTTCTTCTGACAACTTTGTTGGATTTTGGCCGCCAGTAACAAGTGGCATTCGTCCATGCTGAGCAGGGATGTTTTAGCCCGGCCGTATCATTGAGTGCGAATCACAGGCTCTGCAATTTGACAGATTTAAATCAGAAATTTGGCCGTTACTGATGGTAACGGCCTTTTTAATTCGTTATGTTTAGCCAAAGGTACTAAGAAAGAAGGACTTATGACGCGATTATCCTCTGTGGTCGTTGAGCCCAAAGTGGCTGCAACCGCTTCTGTGATTTGGTTACACGGACTTGGCTCTAACGGACATGACTTTGAAGCGCTGTTGCCAGAGTTGGGCTTACCGGAATCAGCCCCCGTTCGATTTATTTTCCCGCATTCGCCGTCGATTCCGGTGACTATCAATGCCGGAATGGTGATGCCTGCATGGTACGACATCCTGGAAATGGGAGCAGGCAGAAAGCTGAATCGCGAGCAGTTGGTTCGTTCTGCTCAGGATATCGCTCGTATGGTTGATCATGAAATTGCGTGTGGTATTGCCAGTGAGCGGATCATCTTAGCCGGCTTCTCTCAGGGCGGGGCAGTGGCGTACCATACAGCGTTGACTTATCCTAAAACGTTGGGTGGGTTACTGACGTTATCCACCTATTTCCCGACCGCCGATGACATTGCTCTTAACCCGGCAAATCAGGCTTTGCCAGTAGAAGTGATGCACGGGGAATTTGACCCTGTGGTTTATCCTATGATGGGATACGATGCAGTCAAAGCATTGAAAAAACTCGGCTTAAGTCCAGAATGGCGAGTCTATCCAATGGAACATCAGGTTTGTTATGAACAGATAAAGGACATTGCCGCCTGGCTGCGTAAAAAATTGGATTTGTAAACGAACAAATTCACCGTGTTTCGGAATGATATTGGCGCAAGGATCTTTTCACTGAGACATTTAACACCAAGATCTTGGTGCCTGAATTTGGTTACGGACAGAAAAACAGCCTGCTGATGATGGCAGGCTGTGTGTCGCAGTTATTCTCGCGACGACTGACAGAAAGAGTAGCAGCTGAACAAAACAGATAATCTGGCTCTAATGACGCCTGGCTATCTGATTTTCTCGCTAAAACATTCCGTGTCAGATTTTTCCCTCTCAATTCGACACTAACTGTTTGACGACTATTTAATGTCTATCCGCTTTGAATCAGGCAGTGAAGCTTCCACTTTGGGTACCTGAATGGTCAATACGCCATCGGTAAAGCTGGCGTGAACATCATCTTCCTTAACGTTCTGCCCCAGATAGAAACTCCGCATGAATTTCCCTTCGTATCTCTCCTGACGGATCACTTTGCCATTTTTTTCTTGTTCTTCGTTTCGCTTGCTGGTGGCCTCAATCATTAATGAACCATTCGCGAGCTGAACATTAATATCGTCTTTTTTCACGCCGGGCAGATCCGCCGTAATCTCGAATCCATCCTCTTTTTCAATGAGATTGATTCTTGGTGAGCAGACATCATTGTCAAACCTATGCCTCAGAGTCGGAAAGGCATGATCAAACATTTGAGAAAAGTCGAACCAAGAATCACGTGGGACTAAGCTCATAGACGCCTCCCTCTGTTTGAACCATGACGCGGTATTTACTTGTTGAATGACCACTAAGGTCGGCCAATAAAAGTGTAGAGCCTGAATGAAGGCTGTGACTTTAAAACTCAGGGTCGATTGATGTAAATCAACTTCTGCATCATCAGCCTTTTGCTACTCAGCGGCAACACTGTCTTTAAGGAGTTTAAAAACGATTCGCAAGAGGGACTATTCATCCCCACCGTCGGAATCAGCATCGGCAGGACTGCCTTTCGCATACTTCTCTCCACGTTCACGAAGCTCATCAGGTGTGTCTGACTGTTCGTCGCGAAGAGTATCTGAATCGGAAGGTTTTGGATGGATGAGGTTCTTTAGCCAATCAAACATGGGCTAACCTTAGTGGCAGGGCCACAGTAATCAATGACATTACTTGATGAGTGTAGTTGAACGATTGACAGGTGGTGAGATGAAAACGGAAACGATATCCCGGAAA
Source organism: Photobacterium sp. GSS17 (assembly GCF_028621875.1). Taxonomy (NCBI): domain Bacteria; kingdom Pseudomonadati; phylum Pseudomonadota; class Gammaproteobacteria; order Vibrionales; family Vibrionaceae; genus Photobacterium; species Photobacterium sp. GSS17. The sequence goes on from NZ_CP117518.1 coordinate 753,786, forward strand.
ACGCTGGCCTTTATACGGGTAACAGGCCCTTACGGCGAAAATTATGATCAACCACTGGATCAGCTTTTTCAGTGGGCAGGCGAGCATGGCTTGCAAAATGGACAGTGTCTGTTTTTGTATCACGACGATCCGGACAAGATCCCGGCCGCTGAGTGTCGGACCGATTTGTGCCTGACAGTCCCTGTGGGGACGGAAGGAACCGCTGAAATTGGTATCCAAACTCTGCCGGAAGGGCGATATTGCCTGGTCAGAAAAATCATCAAGCACAAAGACGAATACCCGATAGAGTGGCACCGACTGGGTAAACAGGTAAAAGAGGCTGGCTTTCTTTCTGATGACAGGCCATGCTTCGAGCTTTACCACAGTTATGATCTGGAAACGCAGGTCGCAGATGTCGGTTTTTACTGGCCAGTAAAAGATCGATGAAGATCTGACACTCTGCCATGTTAGCCGTTGTTACGATGCAATGACGGATGAGAGGTAAACGGAGAATAAACGCAGTAAAGCGAGCCAGAATCCGACATTATGCGATGCGATATTCTGCCCCCGCTTTCGACTGGCGCTCTATGTTCGTTGTGGTCACGGTTGCAGATAACATAACCGCAACGATAACCACAATGATGACCAGAACGAGAACCTGGGCAGAGCGAAGTATCAACTCGTTTGTTTTGTTGTAAAACCGCCTGAGGCATTGCAAGACAGAGCTTCAGGCACATGTCGGGCTCAGTAGTCAGGTTTTCCTCGTTACACCGAAGCGGGCTGAGGCTGAACTGTCAGGTTGTTCATCCAGCGCTTTTTCAGATAACGGTTAAAACAGAGCCAGAGCTTAACGACTTCTTCGGATAGCATGGCCAGATACACCCAGCCAAAGTCCCATTGCCCGATAAACGCGCCGTAGGTGGTCACCGGAATACCGACCATCCACATGGCGATAAAATCCATCCGCAGACAAAACATATTTTCACCACCAGCTCGCAAAATGGCGTTGATAATGACCATGTTCATCATTTTGAGGCTGATACCAAGACTAATCACAATCATCGCTGGGGACGAATAGGCCAGCAGTTCGTCGTTGTCCAGGTTAAGCCAGTGAAGCACAAATTCCCGGTTGATAAACAGGCAAAAACCGATACCCATACCGAGGATTAATACGAACTTGATAAAGAATTTTGTCATCGCCTGTGCCTGATCAAATTCATTGCGGCCAAGGGAGTGCCCGATCAATACGGAGCAAGCGACGGATATTCCCATGAAGATGGAGAACAACAGTCCTTCAAATGGCCCCAGCATGCTGAATACCGCCAATTCTGTGGTACCCATATGACCAAAAACGATCTGATACGTCAGGGTTCCCACAGCCCATAACAGGCTGCCCAGAGCCTGAGGAATTGCCAGTTTGCGGTAGGTGTACCAGAGGGTCTGATGGCGAGGAATAGCCCGGCTGACCAATAGCCAGTGACGGCGGTAGGCCAAGACTCCCCAAATCATCAAAACCTGTGCAAATCTTGAAATGGTCGTTGCTAATGCAGCACCGGCAACGCCCATGGCAGGGATTCCCCAGCCACCCTTAATAAACAGAAAGTTCAGGCAAATATTCAGAGCAATCGTCACTGTAGCCAGTAGCAGTGGCATAAAGGCATCACCGCTGGCACGCATACTCGATTCAGCCGTAATAATGATATGCGTCAGAATTAATACTGGAAAGCTGTACCAAAGGTATTGCGCACCCTGAAAAATGACATCAGAATCATTGGTTTGAAGCTGCATGATCTGAAGCGCGAACACGGTGATTATGATCGTAACCGGTACCATGATCGCGCAGCCAAATTTCATGGCCTGCAAGGTCACTGTTTTCGCATGCACTTTGTCATTCTGGCCCCAGTATTGGGAAACCAGTACGCCGTTCGCGCCAGCGAGCCCAGCCATGATCATTATGGCCACAAAATGCCATTTCGAGGCGATGCCGACCGCCGCCGTAGCGGATTGGCCTAAATCACTCACCATCAGGACGTCGGCCAGTGCCAGAATAGCAACAAGGGCACTTTGAATGGCGACAGGGAAAGCCAGCCGGGTGATTTTGCCAAACAAACCCGGCGGCAGTACGGACTGTTTTGAGTCTGTTGTTGTCATTGTTTTTCTCCGGTCAAACAGCAGGGACATTACGGCTGTAAGTGGAGGCAACTATAGCGAATCAGGGGTATAAGCGACATGTTAGAAATGCCTGAAAAGCTGTGTGAATCTGTCACGCAGGGAAAACGTCTGGTAGAACCAAAACATGAGTGGGTAGAAGATGTCTTTCTTGCAGAAGCCTGTAAAGAGCGTTTTCTAACACAGGCAGAAATACCTGAGCTGGGCATTAATGGTTTTTTCATGGCCGGGCTGGCGGAACTGGCAGAGGGCTATCATGTCGAACGATCGGTCAAAACCTGCCATACGTTGTTATGTACACTGGAAGGGAAAGGAAAACTCACCACGACTGATTTTGAGTACGTGCTGGGGCCGCATACTGTCACCATTTTACCGGCTGGATTGCCATTTCGGTTTGAGCTCGATGAGCAGGTCAACCACTGGAAAATGGCGTGGATTCTGCTCGACATCAAGGATAAATGGTTACCGTTAACCGCTCATGGCCAGCGAGTGGAGCAGAGCGGACGGTGCGAACAGATTTGGTCGCTGATGCAATTGCTTCATAGCGAAATTGGCGGACGGGCAGGCTACCGAACATTATACGCCAGTGAATTGTCACGCTTGTTATTGGGGACGGCTACGCTTGCCCCGACCAGTACTGTGCTGCGGGTGCAAAGTGTTTTCAATGAGATTGAGTCTCAGCTTCATCTGAACTGGACGGTGAAAGGGATTGCGGAGCGTTGTTACCTCAGTACCGAACAATTGAACCGCGTCACCAAACAGCTATACGGCTGCTCAACTCAACAGCGCCTTATCGCCCTGAGGATGGAAAAAGCGTTAGCTTTACTGCGTTATAAAGAGTGGCCGATTGGTGTGATTTCTCAGCGTCTTGGCTATCAGGACCCGTTTAATTTCACACACCGCTTTCGGCAGTATCACGGATGCTCGCCGCGAGAATATCGAAAACGTATTTTCCAGCCGTAATATCATCGGCTAACGGAGTTGACCTGCTTCGACTCTTAAATCGCAATAGGTTATTGAGACACAAACAGCAACAAGTACTGTGAATCACGAAGACAAAGACAAAGATAAAGAAAACATCGAAACAAAAATCAGAGTCTACAAGGAAAGAAAATATGGAAATTGTTGAAGCTCAGCATACTGATTTTGAACTGTTTTTCAGTTATCTGAAGGATCAACTATCAGAAAATGGTGTCGGTGATGTACCACTGTTCCAGCCGCTCCCAAAGGGACAGTGTGATGTATCTCAGGATTTAAAGCTGCGATTCCTACAGGGTAATGAAGTTGATCAGAGTGATGCCGCATGGCGCAAACTCTGGCTGGCAAAAGATGAGAGCGGGCGCATTAAAGGCCATATCGATTTACGTCGGCATGGAGACGATAGCTGTTTGCATCGGGTCCTGCTGGGGATGGGCGTTCACCACAGTTGTCGTAAGCAGGGCGTCGGGTCAAAGCTGATTGAAGTCGTCAGCCAATTTTGCACTACAAGCCAGACGATTGACTGGATTGACCTCTGCGTATTGTCAGACAATCTTCCTGCACTGAATTTGTATCTTAAAAATGGATTTGTCGTTATCGGTGAGGTGACCGATCAGTACCGAATTGACGGCGAGTCGATCTCGGAAACCATGATGGCAAAGCCAATACATCAAATACATAAGAGCCAAGCTGTTACCTAATGTTCGTAAACGTCATCACATCAGATGGAAGTTAGAGGGAATGGATTGTTAAAGGCGATTTTGCAGTAGGAACAGTGTGATGAATACTGAGTGATTGGCTAGACGAATGCTGATTAAAGGTGATATTTCTATTTGGCTCAATGCAGACTATGAGTACATGATCATGCCAATACAACCCATAGTGGAAACAACATGGCCAGAAATCCTCAGCCTGCAAGAAAAAGCGTATCTCCTTGTTGAACCTGAAAGTCTGGATGTGCTGAAAGATAAATGGTCAAGGTCCCCGTCAAGCTGTTTTATTTATCGAGATGGTGAGCAATTAATGGGGTATTTGTTAGCGCATGCCTGGAATAAGGATCAGCCACCTAAATTATTTCAGAAACTGCCCGAGGCAACGAAATGCAATATTATGTTTCTTCATGACTTGGCTGTTGCTGATGCTGCACTTGGAAAAGGTATTGGCTCAAAACTAATAAACCATTTGGTCAAAGTCTCAGCGCTTTCAGGCTATAAAAAAATACGGTTAGTTGCGGTTCAGAATTCTCGCTTATTTTGGCAGAAGCATGGCTTTACACCTGTCGATATTAGTGTCTGCGAAAGCTATGGTGCTGATGCCCGGTTGATGCAACGAGAAGTTCTGGTATAACAAACGGCCCATGAGGACTGTCAGCGTATGATGTTGCCATTTTTGATGAGTAGAAATGATTCATGCGTTACTTTGTTTTTTGCTGAGTATCTGCTTATCCGAGTTGCCTTGTGATTGATTGTCGTGTGACTGATTGTCGTGTGCTGGCATTCAGGCTCGTCAGTATCCGATAAGTATCTATAAAATGAGTCTGTAAAATGAAGATTTACCACTAGGGACGATGAGATAGGGGATTATCTGGTGTTTATTTCACACATCGTCTTGAAATAATAAAAATGGAGAAGTAAAGGTGCAATTTTCGAAAGCGTTCCAATATAAAAAATGGGCCAATGATGAGTTATTAATGTTTGGCGAGCGTCAGTTTTCCCAGTTACCTGAAAAGGATGCCACTTTCTTTCTTCGAATTTTGAATCATACCACTGTTGTCGATAGTTTATTCATTAGCCGTATTTCAGGTGAGCCTGAAAAGTATCAATCGGATAATACCGTGGAAACACCTACGCTGGCTGAATTGCGCCAGGTTATCGAAGAAAACGACGCTTGGCTGGTTCAGTTTACGGAGTCAGTAACGCAGGAAGAGTTAAACCGTCTGATTACGTTTCGCTTTATTGACGGTGGTTTTGGTCAACTGACCGTAGAAGAAATCTTATTACATTTGTTGACGCACGGGAGTAACCACCGTGGGATGGCATCACGTGTACTCGCTGAAAACGACCTTGAACGCCCGGGAGACACTTTCACTCGTTACCTACACCAATCTGAACCCACTAGACGACAATTGACCAACGAACAATAAGCGTTTTATTTAATAGACTGGCACATATGATGTTGCCAGTCTTATTAACGAATAACGCTGCTTTTTGGGGAGAGCACGCGTTGTTTTCAGCGTTTCATTTTTCTGTTTTCTGTTTTCTGTTACCGCTTAACGATCTATTTGACTCATCATCGGCAATAGCTTGCGTTACCAAACTCAGAATTTGTAGTTCATACCAAGTGTTACGATGTAACTATCGCTGCTATAAAAATCAATATTGGATGAGGTGATAGTACTTCCAGCGAAAGAAGTTACGCTCCAGTTATCCCATCCAGGAAGGTTTTTATATTCATATGCAAGAAATACCCGGTATATATCATCACTTCGTCGTTTAGAAAAAATGGGGTTTATTGCATTATAATCACGCAGACCGTAACTGCCGGTTAATGACAATGAGTAATTTTGAGCCAAATAAAAGTAACTGAGGTCAGCTTTATACTCGTTAAATGAGGCCGCTTTTCCTTCAGCATTGTGATCTGTATGGCTTATCGCTGAGATGTAACCTGAGTTAGGCGTTAGCATTGAGCGGTACTGGCCTTTGAGGTAATAGGTATCACTCTTACGTAGCAGCGAAGAATCTGAAATCATCTCATTATCAATTTCTGAGGTTGCATACGCCATATCAAATGAGATACCGCTGTTCGCTAGGTTGGATAATTTTAGTCGGTAGACATTCCCACTACGATCTGTTGTCTCACGCTGTTCGCCGATCAGGTAAGGGTTTGACCAAACTTCATCGGATAATACGGTCGGCAAATAGCCAATATCCAATTTTGTCCCATTGCTGAAATCATACTGATAGCCGATTTCAAAGGCGAGTGTACCCACTGCCAAGTCATCACGAGATGTACCTAAATAGACGCGTTGGTTGTTTTGTTCATTCAGTGCGTAGTAGAGGGTGCCTAAAGGCGCAATAAAGGTATCGTTTGTTTGCGAGCCTTTATCCAAGCGAGATAGTGTGTTAGGGCCATTTGTATCGAGGTTGGAATTAGTGCTTGTATAACCGGTATGGAGAGAAACCTCACCTCTAAAGCGCGATAAGTCGACGGCTTGTGCTGTTGCCGTAGAAAGAGAGAGAAGGGTAAATAGGCAAGTCAGATTCTTGTTCATCAGTTTTTCTCATCAATAGGTTATAGCAATTATAAAGCGCCGGATCCTTAAGTTACTGAGAAGTTTATCGTGGATGAGGTGCCTCAACGATGAATTAGAGAAATGCATTATTGCTATATCTGAGTTAACCCTTGGGCTGCGTGACACGATCAAAGTAAGACTGGATAATTTGATGGAGCTTCTGGTTGAGTGGATAGCCCCGTTTAGTCTGCAGAAAGCCGCCGCAGATTCGTATATGTCTCATCTGTTTTGGTAGCTCGGGTAATGGATAGCTAGAAAGGCGTGAATCCATTGAACTCACAAAGTGACTACCAAACATAATCGCATCGGATTGGCAGAGTTTATTTATTAGCACGCGAATACTGTGTGTGGCCAACGTCACTCGCGGCTGATACCCTTTTGCTAAAAACACTTCCTCAACGGGTGAGCGCTTAGAGTTAATCCCATCGATAATTACTCGGGTTAATGGTAGCTGGTGGATGGCGTCCCACGCCGAAGTCTGGCTGAGAATGGGGTGGTTCTTTCTTGCAATAAGGCAAAGTTCAACATCTTCCAATGTATGACAATAGATCTCCTGAGGAAGCGGGTAGCCTTCAAAATGAATCAGGTAGTCGATATCACCATTGAGGACTTCTGCTAATGATCGTTCTTGCCAATAGACCAGCTTAAAATTGGCATTGGGAAATTCGCGACGTAGCACGTTAAAAATGCCATCTCCGTAGACTTCCAGAAAGAAAATATTCATCGCGATTTTTATCTCACCACTAAATTGAGCCGGTTCAAAATTCTGGTAAGACTCAATGACTTTAATCAGAGGGTTTAACATCTGCTCGCTTGCTTCCGCTAATTTTACAGCAAGTTCTGACGGTTCAACTCCGTGAGCCTTGCGAATGAAAAGTTGTTCGCCGAAAACATCCTTCAATTTTGCCAGGCCGCGACTCACGCTGGTTTGAGATATGCCTAACTGATTTGCTGCCGCATGAGTGTTGCGGGTGTCGACCACGGCTTTGAGTAGTTTCAACAGGTTTAAATCGAGGTCTTGGAGTGTATTTTTCATAAGTTTGCTTCTGAGTCCTTCTGAGGCATTAAGATCGGGTAAAAAGTGAGCATTAATAGAGGTTGTTGATAAATTGGGAACTTATATGTTCTGCTTTTTAGCCAGCGTTCGTAATAGCTTTAGGTGTAAAAAAACGTTTGTTGCAAAAACCTGTAGCTACAAAAAACTGTAGTTACAAAAACTGGGTGTAAGCCACTGTTCTAAATCTATAAAGCCTCATAGGTGGCATCTTTTTATCCTAGCAAATAACCCGCGATGTGACTGGGTTTCTCGATTTCAAGTCGCAGGCTTCAGTCAAATATGAATTTCTCTAATTCATATGCCTGGTGATTTGTGATGCGTACATTACGGCTATCCCAGCAAGGTGTGCTTTAACTGCAAACTGTAGAGGTGAAGCTATGAAAACACGTCACATCGTTATTTCTCTTATCACGGCAAGTATTGTCAGCACTGGTGCATTGGCAAAGGTGGACAAAAATAATTTGTCTCTATCTACGTATCCGGTTCCTCTTTCGTCGGCGGTAAGTGATGAGTTCTACGCATTTTCCAGCCGTGTCCCGGCCCCAGATGTAACAGCACTGCAGGAGAATATTCCATCTAATTCTGAGGAGTGGCGCGCATTCATTAAGTCTCGGGATAAAACAGCCATAAAAAGAGCCGAGTCGCTTGCTCAGCAGTTAGGCGTCACAATAGAGAAAGACTCGATTGCGGGCGTGGATGTGTATTGGGTAACCCCAAAAACAGTTGCCCCAGAGCTAAAAGATAAACTGCTGGTTGCCATTCAGGGAGGTGCTTACTTGTTAAATAGTGGCTTGGCTTCAACAATAGAAGCGTCAATGATCGCAACACACATGCAGATCCCTGCAATCGCAATTGACTATAGTAAAGCACCTGATTTTCCAGCTCCTGCTGCGCGCAACGATATCATCAAGGTGTGGAATGAATTGCTGAAAACGCGCTCAGCTGAAAATATGGTCATGGGTGGATCTTCAGCGGGCGGTTCATTGAGCCTGGTGGTGACTCAAGCATTAAATAAGCAGAAAATTCCAACACCCGCGGCATTGTATATTGGGACTCCAGGCATCGATATGACGATGACAGGAGATAGCCGATTCATCAATGAAGGTCTAGACCATATTTTGGGAAGTTGGCGTGGTTTATCTACGGCGATGGTCGATGTCTATGTAGGTGAGTTACATCATAGCGATCCTGTTGTGTCGCCAATCAACGGCAGCTTTGACAATTTCCCGCCCGTTTACCTGATCACGGGTACTCGGGATTTGTTATTGAGCGATACCGTTCGACTCCATCGAGCGCTTAAACGGGCCGGTTCAGTCGCAGAACTCAACGTGTATGAAGGACAGTCACATGCAGATTACGCTATCGCTCATAGCACGCCGGAATCACAAGAGCATTATCAAGCTCTGAGTGAGTTTTTTTACGGCTATCTCGTGAAGTAGATGAGTATGCAATGGGGGAGACCTAATTGGGGATAGCTAATAGGGGATAAGGGATAAGGGATAACTATCGGGACAGCCAACTTGGATATTGAATCATAGAGATGGAACTCCTCATTTCCGTGCTTGATTAACACTGAGGCGCCAGAAAAAACGCTATGGCCTGATATGTATTTACACCGGCCATAGCGTTTCTCGATTGAGACAACTGCCTGCTCCGCAGAGCATCAGATTTTGTTTTGGAAACCTGCGACCATTCCGGATATTGGAATGGCTCGCGGAGTCACATTACTGACGTTTTGGCTGCTGATAAGTGCGGCCGGCAGCCTGGTAAACATCCTTCTGCTTCATGTCGAACATGTCAAAGAAGAACCAGGCAACAAATTTGATCACGTCGTCACCAACGTTCATGATCCACTCAACGTATTCTTCTTCCTGACCTTCATCGTTTTCCTGCATTGACACATGGTAAATACGTTGCTCGCCCTCAATTTCAGCCAGTTTGAACTGACCGGTCAGGGATTGTGCCGCTTCAGCCACGTCTTCGTGCTCACAGTTCTTCAGAATATCCAGGGCTTCAGGCAGTGTGTTTGCTTCGCAAGCCGATTTAACCAACGTCACGAATTGATCGTGTTGCATGTTTCTTTCCTCAGTCGTCCTCAGGGGTAATGGCGCTATTGTAGCAGTGACGATGGGTGACACAGCTATTTTCTTCCAGAAGCGGCCTAGTAATCACTGCAACTGACGAATTGTTGCTCAGTCACGGTTCCCGAGATTAGCCAGAAGCCGATAACCGATTCAACCAACGACGGAAAATGTCAGATTCGTGCGTGTTTTCACAATGTTAGTGACTGATAAATTGAGGAAGGTACAGTTTGTGCAGGTTCTCAGTATGAGATGAGGGAATTTGCTAAACGGGTGCCAAAAAACTGGTCATGTCACGCTTCGTAGCCCTCCCTGTTTGGCTTAATCCGTAGAAAAAGGCAAAAAAGCACATTGCTTTCGAACATCTGAGTGTCGTTTCCACTACGCCCTTTGTCTCCGCCCCCTTTCTATGCCCCAGAAACCGCTTCAGGCTGGGCGGTAAGGAGGGTCACAGCACGCTAAAGGTATGCATAAATTAGGAGATAACAAAAACTGTTCAACACTCATATTCGAGCGCTTGTTAAAGAGTGGCTGAGGGATAGTCAGGGATAACCCGGTTGAGCGATGAGCGATAATGGAGAACACGGTTGTGAAACAAAACATTGTAAATAGAACAAAAGCGCCGACATTGCTCGCAATGACAATTGCTGCGACGTTGAGTACCTGTAGCGTGGCTGAAACGGCACCGTTGCCTGATTCATCTACTCAACAGACACAAACGGTGTCGTCGGCTTACGCCTGTCAGCCGGACATGATGACCCGTGCAGATGATCTTCGCATTTACCAAATCATGGTTGAGAGCTTTGTTGATGGTGACAAAGCGGTTGGTCATGGAACCGGTTACGGTACCAGCCACCATCATGGTGATCTTCAGGGCATTATCAATTCGCTGGACTATATACAGTCTTTAGGAATGAATGCGATCTGGCTGACGCCCGTGTTTGAGTCCATCCCAATGGAGGGGCAAGATCACTGGGCAGATCGTCTGGATGCAACCGGTTATTTTGCCAGTAACTATTTCGCGATTGCTCCCCGATTTGGAACGCTGGAGCAAGCGAAAACCTTAGTGGATCAAGCCCATGCCAAAGGAATGTATGTGTTTTTTGATGGCGTGTTTGGTCATCACAAAGGCAATGTGGTGCCATCACCAATCGGCAAGTTGCCGGTTGGCGAATCAAACCCCGTAAGCTATCCGGAAAGCCTGCCGTTTTATCAGGAAGTGGCTATGTACTGGATTAAAACATTAAAAATTGATGGCTGGCGTCTGGATCAGGCGTATCAGGTGACGCCCGAAGCCTGGCGAGAAATTCGTAAAAGTGTCGATGACGCTTCACAATCCGTGACCTATCAAAACCATGAAGGTAAGCAAGTGCATCCGCTGGGCTATATGGTTGCAGAAATCTGGAATAACGAGAACTATATTACTCAACATGGGTACGGAACGAATATGCAACCGGCACTGTGTTCTGCGTTTGACTTCCCCGTGCGATATCGGTTGGTCGAGACTTTTGCCGTCAATGAAAACGGAAATGGCGGCAAAGGCGGAGAGTGGCTTAACGAAGGGATGGCGCTGCACCGTTTATACCCTGAGCATGCCAAGCCGAATCTGATGTTGGGCAACCATGATCTCGTCCGGTTCGGTGATCTTTTGGAAAGAGGCTATCTAGCGACACCAGCCGATGAGCAGTACTGGGCCCGCCACAAAGCGGCGCTGTCATTTCTGGCCGCTTACACCGGACCGATCACCTTGTATTACGGTGAGGAGATTGGGGATGAAGTGGCCGACTATGCCGCGAAGGTTTATCAGGACTGTGCCGTGCAGGGATTGTGCGATGACCATGTCGCGCGCAGCAGCGCGAAGATTGACGGCCTGACAGCAACGTTGGAACAACGCCAGCAGGATCTGAAAGCGTATGTGTCAGCCCTGATGTCTGTACGGGCTAAACATCCGGCGTTGTCACAGGGTAAACGCACAAACCTGATAGCGACGGCAACAGCATACATCGACCATAAACAGGCCAATAATGATAAAGGTATAAATGAAGCTGTGTTGTACGCCGTTAGCACCACGGATGCGGCTTCTACCGTTGATCTGCCGGTTGTTGGCTCCGGTTCAGAAGGGGTACTGACAGATCTGATGAGCGGAAAGCAGTTTCAACCCAAAGAGGGTTACTACCACATTCCACTGAAAGGGTTTGAAGCGCGTTTTCTTCTCATTGAAAAGCCTGCTGCATCTGGTGTGAAAGTGACAACGCAGGCTGAAACGTCCCTGTCCGGGCAAGGATTTATGGCGCAATGCGATAACCCGACAGTCAGTGATGCCGGACCTATATCGGAAACCTTGTATGTGGTAGGAGACTTTACTGATTCTGGCTGGAAGCATAAAGATCATCGCCAGTATGCTTACAAGGGTAACGGTGTTTATCAGGCAGTGATTGAAGAGCAGGCCGGAGCCTATCGTATGCAGTATGCTGCAAAAGACTGGACACCACAGTTCACGGCTGATGGACTGACATTAAAGGCTGGCGAGGAAGGCACGCTGAAGCGGGGCGGTTACGGTAAAGATACTGCTGTTACGCTGCCGGAAAGCGGAAAATATGTCTGGAGTCTGAAATTTTCGGTAACCGGTGAACCTGAAACGGTCATGGTATCGAAATGCCCTGTGACATCAAATGATCGACACTAAGTGAAACGTTATTTAAATCACAGCTAACACATTGATAAAATAGGAGGGCCTGGTGTCCTCCTTAGTTCATTGGTTTGCCGTGGGCATATACATGCCCCAGTTTGTTTTTTACTGCTAATAGTGATTATCTGGAAGGGACTCAAAAGTGCAATCGGATCCCTAACGCTCTAATGCGCTTTTCAGCTCGTTCTTGTTCAAAATTTAGATGGAGAATGTTATGAGTGATTCCTCCCCATACTGTGTTGTCATGACGACCTTTGCTGATGAAGAAGTGGGTGAGTCCATCATTCACTCGTTGATTGAAAAGCGCCTTGCCGCCTGTGTGCAGGTGCAGTCGATTGAAAGTTACTATCACTGGCAGGGGAAAGTGAACAAAGACAAAGAAAAGTTGGTGATGATTAAAACGACCGAGGCACTGTATCCACAAGTGGAAGCGGATATTCTGGCTAATCACGATTACGATACGCCAGAGATAATACGGCTGCCGATTACCGCGGGATATGCTGATTATCTGGCATGGATACAGGCTGAATGCCGTTCTGCCTAATTGAGTATGTACGGTATGTACAAGCTTAAAAGTAGCGTGAGTTATTAGGGCTGGCAGTAGGCCAGCCATTGGTTACTGTAGTGTGGCTTAATCGTACAATTTGCATTTAATACCACGTATCTCATTTCTGGACAAAAGTGAGTCAATGACTTTTCTAAATTAGTAAAGTACGGATAACTTCACGTATTGTGTAGTGGCACACTAAGTTTGGCCACCTGATTAGAGGTGATATCATCGCCTCAGAAGCCAACAGGTGACAACATGACAAAACGTAGCAGAAGAAGATTTAGCCCCGAGTTTAAACTAGAAGCTGCGCAACTAGTTCTAGTACCAAGTGACCTGACACTGACTGTTTAAGGTTGTTCTAATATAAATTAAGTTGATAAGGATATAAATAATGAAGAAAGTGACTTGCTCTAAAGTTCAAACTTTAAGTGAATCAGATTTAAATCAAGTTGTAGGTGGCTTTGATCCCAGAAATCAAAATGACTATACAAATGAAATAAATCGAATTTTCGGTAGCGCATTAGGTGGTGGTCGGTATGGTGGTTCTGGTACGAATGCCGGAGACATTAAGAAAGGTAACAATATGAATCAAGGCACTCCAATTCAAACCGGAGGCTGTAATACCCGAGCTAGTGGCAGAGGTCGAAGTTCAGGTAGCAGCTCGGGTAGCGGCGCTGGTCTAAATGTAGTACGCGTTTTTGCTGCTAAAGCATCCTAGAAACATAAACACTAACTGCCAGACTTAAATGTAACAGCACCATAAATTTCAATATTTTTGACCAACTAAGATTATTTTATGTTCATTCTTTAGTCGAATTTGGGGCTTTACGTTAATATGTTTCGTTTCGCTAAAAAACATAAATCAAGTTTGGCTTATTAGATAGACGCTGTTTTTAGAATTTTATAAAATTAAAGGCTTATTCTCTGAAGGTTTAAGCTTTATTGCTCTTTAATCGATCAGTATTGAAACTAAAGAGTAGTTTGTTGATTATACGGATTAATTATTAGTTAACGAATAGCTAATGAGATTTAGCTGCGTCAAAGTGACAAATTTAAATGAATTTTAATATGAAAAAAAAATCACTCTTCCTCTTCGGATTTTTTGCTTTATTGTTAGTCTTATCATTGTTATTGTTGTATAACGCAAATACTTCTAGAGATAACGAGTTAGTAGTACATAAATGCAGTAAAAATGATACATTAACCACCACTTTAAGGTTTTTCGTCGATCGCTCAATTGATATGAGCGAAGAAGATATTGTAAGCCGGATTTCCGAATTGGTGTTGACCTCCAATCAAGTTTTACAACGTTCATGTATATCCATTGAACGTCTCTTAACTAGTGTTACTTTTGTTGATAACGCATTCACTCCGCACAGTGCGAAAGAGTTTTCACTTCTATACGATCGTCTGATAAGCAATTTGTCTAACCAAGAAAAACAAGAACATCTAGAGTCGTTAACTGACTTTATAGTTGTTGTTGTCAAGACTCTACCATCAGAATATAAAGGCTATACTTATCCAGAAGTGGTTGCTCGAATGGCTGCGATTACGCTAAATGGCAACCCTTATGTTCTTGAACATGAACTAGGGCACCTTGCAATGGCTGGCCATCAGAGAGGCGGACTCGAATGGTTTCAGGCAGCACAATCCCAAGCGCATGCCTATCATTGCGGGCCTTATCGTACAGTGATGAACGAGAACCTTAAAAATGGTTTCGTGATTGGTTTGTATTCGAACCCTGACATTAGTATTGGTGGTCAGCCATGTGGAGTGCAAAACGAAGCAAACAATAGTGAGGTGCTCAGGCAATGGGCTGCTTTTACTCAGGCTAAGCAGAAATTGTTAGAGAAAGTACGAGGATAAATAATTGGTCGACTTATTTAAAAGGGCGGTCTGCATATTCGATAAATTTATAGATGAAGAGAATTATGATCTAATCAATGAGACTATCTGCAAAGAAAACATAAGTACCATAGATCTTTCTAGCTTCGACATGCATGAGGTACCTAATTATTGCCATTTTATCTGGCTTGGCAAGCTCAACCTAAATAGCTTAGATTATTTAAATATCTGGAAAAAATACTTCATCTGTGACACTTTGGATTGACAGTCAAACTCGATACTCTTCTTTATCTGACACTAGGGCGAATGACGACGATTATTACCGTAGGCTCCAGTACTATCGTTATGATGGAATTAAAAAAGGAGTTGATGAAGAAGTAACTCTTATTTTAACTGGACCATAACTTTTGTTAGAAGTGATGATTGGATGTGCTTATCAATTGTGTAAACTAGACAGTGAAGCAAACCCCAGTGCGATCTCCTATGCGATTAGACTTAGGAAGTTTGGTCTTTCTTATTCGGATCAAACTATGTTCACTCTCAAACACATTAACTCTTCTTGGATGAATCAATGAGATTATTACTAATTTTAATACTTGGCATCTCTAGTTATTCTTATGCTAACGATCCCTCCATTTTAGGCAGCTGGAAGTGCATCAACGACGGACCAGCTGCAACTACTATTGAGAAGACTACCTATAGTCAAGAATCCTTTCAAAGTGATATATTCACACTACTATTGAAAGTTCCCAACGGAGAGGTTTTGCAATACAAAACAACAGTACAGGGGCAATGGGAATTGCTAGATAATATTGTGCATCACCAAATCCAAGAGATCCAAATTACAGCACTCAATGAGCTAGCATCTTCTTATGTTAAAGTACTTAGGAAAAAGGCAGATAATACCACTGGGTATAACTCAAAAATTCACAGTGTTGGCCCTCGCTTTATGAGTTTTTGGATATCTTCACAGAGCCTTAGCTACTGTTTAAAAATATAGTATGCTTTGTTGCGTAATTTAGTTTTTAAGCCAAGTTGTTTTATATTAGGTGCGCATCAATCAATACGTCAAGTTTTAGGCATATCAAGCTCAATCATATTGTTCAGCGTATCGCTAAAGTTTCGCCGACTTGTGCGTTAAAACCTTTTGGACTTACTCTCCTCATGAGCAATTGTTTCACACGACACATCGTTGTTTTGAATACCCACCTCAATTTATTAGTTTCGTTCATTTAGATAAAATACTGACATTATGAAAAGTAAGTCAAATGATACTTAGGTGTAGTTGTGTGTTCATTCGGTCGAAACACGGAATGGGGCAAAAGCGCGTTAGAACAGCCTGTAGGATCTGATTACATCGTTATTTGAATACGGACAGGTTGAGTTCTGACGAGTCGTGTTTTTATTACACATTCTTTTTCTTGCTCCTTTCTTTTCTCCATCTTTCTTCCTTTTGGCTTTTATTACGCGTTCTCTCTACGGAGGGATTTCACGGCGTAAAGTCTGATCATTTTAAATCTTTCATCAATTCATCATCATTCATGGATGGTTAAATTCATTTATTTCATTGGCTTATGTCATTTTTCAGAAGGCAGTGATCGGTACCAGTATAGATTGTACAAAAAAAAAATTTGTACAAGGTGATCGCTTGCGCTACATTGATTGTACAAGAGTTATGTTTTGTACAAGGTGGGATGAACCATGACTATTCAGGTTGGTATCAGTGCGTGCGTGTTTGGTGAACGTGTCCGTTTTGATGGTGGCCACAAGCAAAACCGCTTTGTGGTGGATGAGCTGTCGAAGCATTTCACCTTCAAACCAGTATGTCCGGAAGTCGGTATCGGGATGACGGTACCACGCCCGGTTATTCGCCTTCTGCAGGTAGCCGAAGGGGATGAACGGTTAGTGGAAAGTAAAAATCAGTCCATTGATTACACCGACAAAATGAAAGCCTTCGCAGATAAACAGATTCGCCAGTCAGACAATATGTGCGGATATATCGTGTGTGCCAAATCACCGACATGCGGTATGGAACGAGTGAAACTGCATATTCCGAACAACAACACGGTGCCCGGCGGAACAACAGGGATCTACACCCGTGAGTTGATGGAAAAAATGCCATGGTTGCCGATAGAAGAAGATGGGCGCTTGTGTGATCCGGTTCTACGGGAAAATTTCGTGTTTCGGGTATTTGCCTTGCACGACTTTTATCAGAGCGTACGCAATAACCTGTCGGTAAATGCCTTTGTAAAGTTTCACTCTCGCTACAAGCTGATTTTGATGGCGCATAGCCCGGCGGCTTATAAAACCCTGGGGCAGATGGTTGCAAATATTAAAGAATGGGACATTGACGATTTTTGGTTCGAATACCGTCAGCAGTTTATGGATGCCCTGAAAGAACGCGCAAGCCGGAAAAACAAAACCAATGTGTTGATGCATTTGCAGGGGTATTTCAAACGTAGCTTAACCAAAGACCAGAAACATGAGCTGGCGACATTGATCCACAGCTACCGAGAAGGTAACCAGCCATTGCTGGCTCCGCTTGCGCTGATTAAACACTATTTACGGGAATATCCGGATCCTTATTTGCAAATTCAGATGTTTATTGATCCGTACCCAGAGGAATTGAAATTACGTTATGGACTCTGAAATCGCCCTATACGCTATTAAAGAAGTGTCTGAAATGACAGGAGTAAACTCGGTCACGCTGCGGGCTTGGCAACGACGTTATGGCTTGCTTAATCCGCAGCGGACTGAACAGGGTCATCGCCTTTATTCAGACGTCGATATCGATACGATCCGCCAGATCCTTGGCTGGCTCGATAAAGGTGTCGCGATCAGCAAAGTACGCCCATTACTGGAAGGGAACACTGAGCTGGCAGACAACCCTGATTCGGATGCGTCATCACAAGCTGCCGTTGATCAATTGCTTCAATCGCTGGTGGCACTGGATGCTCAAGCACTTGATCGGCAGGTTTCTCAGTTGATGAAAGAGTACCCTCTGGATCGTTTCAGCGAACACATTGCTACTGTGGTGCAGGCAAACATTCATCGCAGTGAAAATCCTCTGGCCGGGGTGCAGAGTGCTTTGTGGCGCAGTGTCATTCGAGAGCGGTGTCTGTCACTGGTGGCTGGTTTACGAAAGCGTAACCGAAAACCGTGTCTGCTTCTGGGATTTGACTCAGTGCCGGAATACGGCGTATGGCTGACATTGCTGGCGCTGTCTGAACAGGGTTACAACGTCACCTTATTGACCTCCGTTGATGGCAAACTCAGCGCACTGTCTGCGCTACTGAAATCCTGGCAAGAACGGCTGATTGTTGTCGCTGGGGAGTACAAATTAGACCGTGATGTCGCTAAACAGTTAGGTCAACTGGTCACAGAGACGAACAGTGAGTTAAAGCTGGCGGGCAGCATCAGCGCTATCCATCCGGAATTAACGGAGTTGTGCCATGAGTCATAACAAGAGCGGGTTAGTGTGGTTCCGTGCAGACTTACGAACCGTAGACAACACGGCTTTGCTGGCCGCCCGGGAAACCTGCGACTCGCTGGTTGCTTTGTATCTGGCAACGCCGATGCAGTGGCATGAACACCATGTGGCCCCGATCCAGATTGATTTTATCCACCGTCGGTTACAGGTATTACGCGAGCAGTTGCGTGCGTTGAATATCCCCCTTCAGGTGATGGAAGTTGCCGATTTCTCTGAAGTCCCTGCGGCAGTGCTTAGTCTGGTTGACGAACACCAAGTCGGCCATGTCTTTTGTAACAAGCAGTACGAGTGGAATGAACTGCAACGGGATCATCAAACCGGGCACCTGCTCAGTCAGCATCAGATCAAATTCAGTGCGTTCGATGACAGTTGCGTGATTCCACCCGGTGAGGTGCTTACCCAGAAAGGCGATCCGTTTAAGGTGTATACCCCGTTTCGCCGGGAATGGCTCAAACAGTTTAGAATGCAAGGGGCAGCGGTACAACCTGTTCCCGCGGCGGTGGAAGCTTCACATGTTCTCAATCTGCCAAATGGGTCTTCTGTTGGGGCGTCCGGTATTGCTGGCAAAGTAGATGAACCTTTTACGTACCCCCAGACAGACAGCATGGCTTGGCCGGTTGATGAAGAAGCCATCCGGCAACGTTTGCTGACGTTCTGTGAAGAAAAGGCGGAAGATTATCATAAATACCGTGATTTCCCGGCCTTTGACGGAACCAGTTGCTTGTCACCCTATCTGGCGCTCGGTTTGGTATCACCGCGCCAGTGTCTGGCTGTATTACTTCATGAAGCACCGAACTGTCTCGATGAGCCTGAATCCGGTGCGTTCTGCTGGCTGAACGAGCTGGTTTGGCGTGAGTTCTACCGCCATCTGATGGTTGCGTTTCCGCAATTGAGTCGTAATCAGCCCTTTATCGCCTGGACCAGAAATGTTCAGTGGCAGGAATCAGATAAAGCACTGAAAGCATGGCAGCAAGGCTTGACCGGTTTTCCGATAGTCGATGCCGCAATGCGTCAGTTGAAAACCACGGGCTGGATGCATAACCGGCTGAGAATGATCACAGCCAGTTTTCTGACCAAGGACTTACTGATTCACTGGCAAGCCGGAGAACAATGGTTTTTCTCTCATCTGATTGATGGCGATCTGGCTGCCAACAACGGTGGGTGGCAGTGGGCGGCATCGACAGGAACGGATGCGCAGCCATACTTTCGCGTATTCAATCCGACCACACAGAGCGAACGCTTTGATCCAAAAGGGGAGTTTATCCGTAAGTGGGTGCATGAGCTAAAAGACGTACCGGACAAATACATCCATGAGCCGCACAAATGGCCGGGTGCCGTGACGTTGAAATACCCTAAGCCGATTGTTGATCACAAAGCAGCCCGCCTGCGTGCTATCGACAGGTTTAAATTGGCAAAAGGTGACATTTAACGCTTAGCACGAATCAGGAGCAGCTGTCATGACACAAGATGCGGCACATTCGCTGGATACTTTTATACAGGTTTACGAAAAGCTGACGACGCAGAACGTTGTTTCTCTGGCGGAGATATATCACCCGGAAGTGATTTTCGAAGACCCGGCGCACCGAGTGGAAGGCTGGCCAGCGCTGAGTGAGTATTTTTCGCGATTGTTTGCGTCTGTTCCTGATTGCAGGTTTGAGATTCATGAATCGGTGGCGCAGGGCGATATTGCATACGTGCAGTGGACGATGCAGTTTCGCCATCCTCGACTCTCTGGCGGAAAGCCGCGCACCGTCAAAGGCTGCTCTCGGCTACAGTTTGAACAGGGTAAAGTCCGGTATCACCGAGATTACTTCGACATGGGCGAAATGATTTACGAAGGTATTCCGGTTCTCGGCAGGCTGATCAGCCATCTGAAGGCGAGGTTATAAGTATGACCACCAGTGATCCCCGTCATGACTGCATTGCTAGCGACAGTCAAAAGAGTGCGCATCACAACACAGCCAATGTACAGACTAACGTGCATACAACAAGCGATGTTAATAACAAAAGGGACATTCATAAACAAAGCGACATTAGTAACAAAAGCGACGTTAATGAAATTCCATCTACCAGCATCGTGAATGCACAGTCGGTGCTCATTACCGGGGCAAGCTCTGGCATTGGGAAACAGCTGGCCATCGACTATGCCAAAGAAGGCTGGCATGTGTTCGCCTGTGGTCAAAATGAAGAAAAACTCAACCAACTCATCGAGGCTGAAACAACCGACAGGCGACAAGGTCTTATCGAGCCCCTGGTCTTTGATGTCACTAATGCTGACGAAGTGCAGACGGTGCTGGGCACACTCACTTGGTTACCTGAGCTGATTATTCTCAATGCCGGCACCTGTGAATATATCGAAAACGGGTGGGTCGATGCCGCTTTGTTTCGGCGGGTCTTCGACGTCAATGTGTTCGGTATGCTGAACTGTATTGAAGCGATGCAATCGCGGTTTACGGCGAACACCCATCTGGCACTGATGGGGTCAACCGCTTGTTATGTGCCATTGCCCAGAGCCGAAGCCTATGGTGCCTCAAAAGCGGCATGTGCTTACATTGCTCACACGCTGGCGATAGATCTGGCAAATCGTGGGGTGACGGTGTCATTGATTAGCCCCGGTTTCGTCAAAACCCCTCTAACGGATAAGAATGATTTTGCGATGCCACTGTTGGTGTCACCTGAATATGCATCTGAGAAAATTCGTCAGGGTATCGGGAAGAAAAAACGTGAGATTCATTTTCCAAGGCGATTCAGCTTGTTTATGAAAATGTTGGCGTTGTTACCGCTGAATATACAGTTGGCAGCAATAAAAAGAATGACGGGGAAAACAGCATGAAAATAGCGATTATCGGTACAGGTATTTCCGGGCTTACATGCGCGCACTATTTACATGAAGATCATGACCTGACCATCTACGAAGCCAATGATTATATCGGTGGACATACAGCCACCATGGATGTTGAGGTAGACAGCGGTCGCTATGCCATTGATACCGGCTTTATCGTCTATAACGATCGTACGTATCCCCACTTCATTTCGTTGATGTCAGACATTGGTGTTGTCGGGCAGCCAACCGAAATGAGTTTCAGCGTACATAATGCCGAAAACGGACTGGAATTTAACGGCCATAATCTCTGGTCATTGTTTGCACAAAAGCGAAACTTGGTAAACCCGCGCTTTTATCTGTTTATCAACGAAATATTGCGATTTAACCGTCTGGCGATTGCACTTAATCTGCCAGATACTGAAATAAACGCTGGTACACACCGCGATGCAACTAGTGCTAAACAACACACTGTAGATTCACAAAGTCCGGCGCATTTCAGTCTAGGGGCGTTTTTACAGCATCACGGTTTCAGCGATTATTTTTGCGAGAATTATATCCTGCCGATGGGGGCTGCCATCTGGTCATCTAGCTTGTCTGATATGCGTGACTTTCCGCTGGCATTTTTTATTCGCTTCTTTCGCAATCATGGTCTGCTTGAGGTAACCAATCGCCCGCAATGGTATGTCATTCCCGGTGGCTCGCGAGAATACGTAAAAAAACTGACCGCACCGTTTTGTGATCATATTCGTCTCAATACCCCAGTAGATGAGGTACGGCGTACTCATCGGAAGGTGGCTATCACCAGTCAGGGCATTACCGAGATTTATGACCACGTTATCTTCACTTGTCACAGCGATCAGGCATTGCGTTTGCTGGCCGATCCGTCCCCAGAAGAACAGGACGTTCTGGGAGCGATGGAATATCAGATTAATGATGTGGTGCTGCATACCGACCACACTGTTCTGCCCAAAGCCAAAGCGGCCTGGGCGTCATGGAATTACCATTTGCCGTCAAACGAAGATGGTCAGCGCGATAAACGGTTGGCCAGTGTGACTTACAACATGAACATTCTCCAGGGCGTACAGGCACCGGAAACATTCTGTGTGACGTTGAATCAGAGTGATTTGATTAAGCCGGATTTAGTGCTTCGGCGGTTTGAATACGCACACCCTGTATTTACGACCGAGAGCATTGCGGCGCAGAAACAAAGATCGCAGATCAACGGGCACCGTGAAACCTGGTTCTGCGGCGCTTATTGGTACAACGGCTTCCACGAAGATGGGGTGAGAAGTGCGCTGGATGTGGTGGAAGGCATCAAGTCTCAACTAGCCGCTACTGAAGTGAGCGGTAACGACAATATTGTCGGTAATGCTATCGGTGAGGCGCATCAGCCACAATCATTCATTTCCCGGGAGTCTTGAGGCGATCATGATGGATGCACTGAACAGCGGGCTGTACGTCGGGCATGTTCGTCACCGGCGCTTAACTCCGACGTCTCACGCGTTTACCTACCCAATGTTTATGCCGCTGATTGATTTGGATGAGATTGAACAGCTGGAAAATTCCGTGACGGGGTTTGGCACCGCACTGCTACATTTTGCCCGCTGGCGCAGCCGAGATTATCTGCGTGATCGGGGCGATCAGGATCTCAAACAGGCTGTTATCACTAAGCTGGCAGAGCTGACCGGAGAAACAGTCAACGGCCGTGTGCTGATGCTTTGTCAGCTGCGATATGCCGGTATCTACTTTAGCCCGATTAACCTGTATTACCTGTATGACACGCAAGGAGAGTGGAGATGGGTGCTGGCTGAAGTCAGCAATACGCCCTGGAACGAGCGTCATTACTATGCTGTACCGGCCCCTGACACTTGGCAGGATGCGAAATGGTGCCATCAGAAGGGATTTCATGTTTCGCCGTTTAATCCGATGTCTCAGCAATATCGCTGGCGGTTAAGCGCACCAGAACGACAGCTGATGATCCATCTTGATATTCATGATCGTACTGATAATCACAAGATCATGGATGCAACCATGGCCCTCAAGCGACAGCCATTTACCTCGAAAGTGCTGTGGCGCTTGCTGATGAAAACGCCGGTGCAGACCGTAAAAGTGGTTATCGGTATTTACTGGCAGGCGTGGCGGCTGTGGCTGAAGAAAGTGCCGTTTTATGGTCATCCGGAATCGGGAGACTCGACAGTTTCGGTAAGTAACGAGGCATCCAGTGTCCCTGAGCATCAACCTTTATGGAACCAGAGTGACAGCAATGAGGAACGGATGAAAGTCACAGCACATGAAAAGGACTTAACAACAAAAAATTGTGGGGTTAACCATGTTCAAAAGTGAAGTCAGTAACACAGAACGAAGGATAACCGGTTCAGATAATATCGCCAGAACGTTGGTCTTTAAGGTATTTGAACAATTACAGAATGCGGCACTGACTGTTTCTGAATGTAACGGCGAGACCTACCAGTTCGGTGACAAAACGGCGGACTGTCAGGCTCAGTTGATTATTCATCATCCGGCCGTGTATCGGCGACTGTTGTCCGGGGGCAGCATTGCCGCCGGGGAGGCCTATATTGACGGCTGGTGGGATTCACCGGATATCACTCAGGTTGTTCGTGCTCTTGCCCGGAATATGGCACTGCTGGATCGTATTGAAGATAAAGTCGGATGGATAACTCGTCTGAAGGATTTGTGGTTACATCGCAAACGTCGTAACTCCAGACAAGCCGCACGGGAAAATATCCTCGCGCATTATGATCTCGGTAACGAGTTCTACCGTACCTTTCTTGACCCCAATATGTTGTATTCCGCCGCGATTTATGACGATGAAAAGACTACTCTGGCTCAGGCACAGATCGCCAAAATGGATCGGCTGTGTCGTAAATTACACCTCACTCAACAAGATCACTTGTTAGAGATTGGGACAGGCTGGGGAGCCTTGGCTATCTATGCAGCCAGAGAATATGGTTGTCGGGTCACGACTACAACAATTTCAGAGGCTCAATATCAGTGGGCAAAAGAGCGTATACAGGCTGAGGGGCTGGAACACAGAATCACTTTATTGCGGGATGATTACCGGGATCTGACAGGTCAGTACGACAAGATTGTATCGGTAGAGATGATTGAAGCCGTCGGGCAGGAATATCTGACCACCTACCTGCAAAAATGCCAGTCACTGTTGAAACCGAACGGCATGATGGCGATTCAGGCGATTACCATCGCGGATCAACGCTATGACAAATACAGTCAGGGGGTCGACTTTATCCAGAAGCACATTTTCCCGGGTGGTTTTTTGCCGTCGATAACCGCGGTTGCCAATGAATTAACCAGACATACCGATTTTGTGGTGCGGGACATCCGGGATATTGGTCTTGATTATGCCAAAACACTGGCTGACTGGCATCACATGTTCAATCAACAGGTAACGACGTTGAAACAGCAGGGGTTTGATGAACGATTCATTCGTATGTGGCGTTATTACCTGTGTTACTGCGAAGGCGGATTTCTTGAAAGAACTATCAGTACCATTCAGCTGGTTGCGACTCGACGAGACTGGCGTTAGCGGATCGTAGCAAGATGAGTAGGAATCATGGGTACTCAGAAACCAGATAACCAATCGGCGAACAAACTGACCCCAAAAGATCTGTTCATTGCTGGCACCGGATTTAATGTCTTCTGGCTGGTAGCAGTTGTCGGCCAATACCCATGGATGCCGTTACTGATTCTGCTTCTTGCGGTTAGCTGGTGGTACTATTTGGGCGCCTGGCGGTTTTCAATGTTGATGGGGGGATTGGGTATTCTGATGGATTCAGCGCTTGCTTTTGCTGGAATCCTGGTGTTTGACGACCCTATCTTTCTGCATGGATTACCGACGTGGCTGATGCTTTTGTGGATCGCTTTTGGTTGTTTTGTGTGGGTTTGTCGGCAGTACATCATGACATCGCAGGTTACCTTCATGCTTCTGCTCGGCAGTGTTGGGGGAGTGGTGAGCTATTTTGCCGGATATCGGCTTGGAGCGGTTCACTGGCCGTTTGGTATCCCGACTACCTTATTGGGATTACTGATTTGCTGGTTGGTTTTTAGCGGGATCGTTATAGCGCTGTTGAATCTTTTTGCTGCTTATTGCAGGAGGAGCTATGAACAACCTGTTCACCGTTAAATGGTCTGTTTGGGCGATAGTCGCGGCGGCGATACTTCGGCCGGTAAACGCATCTTCGTTTGATAATGCCACCCTATATTCACCCAACAATTCTGTGCCAATCTCGCCGACACGTTCAACGCTCCCTTGGCAACGATGGCCAGTAGTGGGAGATGCCACTCTACGCTGGGGGCCTTGGGTTATTTATGATTCGGAACTTCGAACCCCGAATGGGCGCTATCATCATCAGGACAGTCAGTTAGCACTGGTCATTAAATATCAGCGTAATATTGAAAATGAGGATTTGCTGACGGCTACTGACGAGCAGTGGCAGCATTTGGGGATTCAGGCTGGAAAAAGGGCCAAATGGCTGAGGATGCTGGCCCAGATTTGGCCGGATGTAAAACAAGGGGATCGCCTGATCTTTGTCCTTCAGGATCGCCAGGGTGTTTTTTATCAGGATAACCGACAAATCGGTATTATCAGCGACCCAGAAATGGCGCGTTCTTTTATTAACATCTGGTTATCCCCTCAAACGGCGTATCCTGATATTCGACGGCAGTTAATTGGTCAGTCCTGAGTATGGGGTTACGCCCACGCACCATTCTATTCCGGCATCTTCATTTATTTAGTGAGTCGTTAGCTTATACCAGACGATAACAACGGAGGGTACACAATGAAAGGTTGTCAGAGACACTATGGTCTATCTCCCTTTTATTCCCTTTTTCAACCTTTCAGGCGGTGCCGGGTATCAACCCGGAAAAGTGCTCCGGGATGGTTCATCCAAGGCCATATTGCCTTTCGGCTGTTGCTTATCGGCTTTTGTGCGCTGTTGTCTGGCTGTTCTGCGTCGGTAGGTGACTATCTGGGAACTAAACCAACTTTCGACTTATTTCGCTATTTTGATGGTCAGGTGCAGGCTTGGGGAATGGTGCAGGACAGAAGTGGTAAACAAATCCGTCGGTTCGAAGTGATGATTACCGGCACCGTCCAAGGTCATCAACTGACCCTGAACGAAAACTTTGTGTTTAATGATGGGGAAAAGCAGCAGAGAATTTGGCGAATCACTCGCCATCAAGATGGTAGTTATACGGGTACTGCCGATGACGTGGTTGGGACCGCTAAAGGGCAGGTGGCAGGGAACGCACTGAACTGGCGATATGTGTTACGTGTTCCGGTTGGCGATTCCACCTACGATATTCAGTTTGACGACTGGATGTACCTTCAGGACGAACAGCACATGTTTAATGTGGCAGAAATGAGCAAGTGGGGATGGAAAGTCGGGCAAGTGACGCTGTTTTTTAAAAAGCTGGATTCTGACAAAGCTAACGTCCAATGAAGCATAACAAAAATGCGTTAGAGATTGCTCTAACGCATGTCTTTAATGCCGCATGATTTTAATCCAACTTGTGCGGGCTAAACCACTTCGTTCTGAACGTACAGAGAACACCCCTTGAAAAGGTATTCACACGGCGTTCAGCCAGTGTGGCTCGACCTACTCTCGTATGGGAATGTTAAAGCGGATAGACTTTATCGAACCGTTCAAGTACTAATTCTGACGTTTCGGTGAATTCAGCCCCTATGGTTTTGGCATACTCAGTAAAAAAGTTGATATGGGCTTTGTGCCACCATTCGTAAGTACCGTCACCTTCACCTTCTGATTTCGCAAAATCTTCAGTCACTTCATTGAAAGGGCAGAATGAAACGTGATTCAACTTTACGATGCATACTGGCTCTTCGGCCCAATTTAAAACGACGGTCAATCGGCCTATCTCTGGAAAGGGTTCATTTTCAATGTCGTAGCCCGCTTTTAAACTGCATGAAGCTGTTTTAATGCCTGCATTTATCAAGCGCGCACATTCATTGGCATTGTATTCATCGGCACAATAATATTCAGCGGTGATTTGAGGAATTTGAGAGCGCTCTTCTGCGGTTAATGTGTTCAGGTAGTTATCCAGGTACTGCTGTTGTTCAATATTCATTTCATTCCTTGAAGTAATACAAAATATGTCTGACGGAGACAAATGGAGATAATTGGTTGTAATTGGCCAGCTAAAGTTCCCAGCCAGATTTGTAGGTTCTGGCGCTGAGTAAATGACAAAGCTCTGCCATGACTTTCATTGATTTTTCCAGTCGGGGCATACGTTCTCGTGAAAGTTTGCCATCAACCCAATGACGGTTATGCACATAAAGGTTATAGGGATTAATGATACATTTGAAATCAAGGGACAGGGACGTTGATAGCGCTGAATGCGCCATATAGCTATGAGGTAAACCGGCTGAGTTTACCAATGTGACGACTTTATCGAAAAGTGCTCCCGTCAGGCTTCCATCAGGTGGCGTTGAGCCCACGTATTCTATGTATTTTTTCAATTCGGAGCAGCACCCCCAGTTATAGGTAGGACTGCATAAGACGAGCCCGGAAGCTTCGTCAGTCAACTGATGAAGTTGTTTGTACTGAGTCGTGCCATAAATGGTATCGTTGTCAAAATTTGGCACATCCAGTTCTGCCAAGTCGACGTATTTGGTTTCACAGCCTAACGCACGCAACGCGTTTAAACAGCTCTTGGCTAATTCTCGGCTACGGCTGTTGGGGTCAAGTCCTGAGCTTACAACAAGAATGTACATAAGAATTACCTACAAATAAGAAAAAGGCTGACTCACAAAAAATAGACTTATAAGGAAGTTAGGGAACCAGGGAACAAGTCAGAGGCAAATGCATTATTTCAAGATTCCTTCAGAGATGCCTTGCTGAAGCTTTGCTTCTACCGCAGCCCATATCTCAGGACTTGCCGCAGAGATTCTTTTACCATTGAGGGCTAGTACTTTTTCTTTAGGTATGTTGTGTATTTTCCAACCATGACCGTCATCATTGAGGTTGTGCAGCAGAGGGGGAATTCGGTCAATCGCTTTGGCGAATTTAGCATCGGCAGTGACACCGGCTTCAAACTCTTCCCACAGCACTACATACTGGGCGCCAAGGTTATCAGGAAGCAGATTAAAGATGCGTTTGACGCCATGCCATTCCTTTCCTTTTTGTTCTACGGTTTCACTGGCGTAGATAATTTTATCGCCTGCGTCGATTTCACCTAAATCGTGAATCAGGAGCATTCTGATGACACGGTTTATATCAACGTCTGCTTCAGCGTATTTGTGAAGAAGTAAAGCACTCAGGCAAACATGCCAACTATGCTCGCCTGCGTTTTCATACCGAGATAAACCCACAGGTCTCGATTTGCGCAAAACGCCTTTCAATTTTTCTATTTCAACCATGAAATCTAAAATCTGAGTGATGTCCTTCAATGACTGCGCCTCCCTGTCTGCCTGTCTGTCATTCACTTATTGGTTGATAACGTTGATTAAATAGATGTGCTTTTTTCTAAACCTTGTAGATTCGAACCCATTACCCATTACCGATAACTCATAACCGCTTTACCCATAACGACATTGGCCATAGCAACGTTAGATGGCTAAATGAGTTGCTCGATTATATGTGCAACAAGGTGATTATGGAATGCAAAGTTCAAAATGAAAAATGCGAACGCGATTGGTGATTGATGTGAGAAAGCGAATTGTTCTTGCGATTCTTAGCAGGATAAGCGCTTTTTCATGAAAGCGCTTATCCATCTGTGAGGTTGTTATGAACATACAGTATCAATTACGGAGTCTGTCAGACTTGCCCGCGAGACATCGCCACCATTCGTTTAAGCACCCAGCGTAACAACAGGGGAATATTGTCGACGTTATCTTCATCAATGTAATTAACCATCGCCAGTGCCACATCAGGTTTAGCATGACGTTTAAGGGCTCGTTGGATAATTTTCTTCGGCGTCTGCGGAGAATCGATTGGCGCATGAGCCAATTTACGAAAGAGTGGCTCGAATCCGTGATGAAACAGGAAATGTTCAATATCCAGATTGGGCAGCATAGTCAGGCGATGGCGCTCTGCGTCTGAGCCCAACATCCCCCGAACGGTATCAGCATATTTTTTCCCCGCCATATCACCGTCGGTAATCACATGCCATTCAATGCCCAGACTTCGCGCAATTTTTATTAATGGCCGCAAGCCACTCTGGGCAAACTCGATAATCTGCACACCTTCGGCGGCAAGGTTGTAGCCACAGATACGCGCCAGTTCGTTAAACAGCCATACCTCGGTTTCACCTTCAACTAACAGCCAGGCTCGGGCAAAGAGGGCGCTTGGG
Organism: Photobacterium sp. GSS17; assembly: GCF_028621875.1. Classification (NCBI taxonomy): domain Bacteria; kingdom Pseudomonadati; phylum Pseudomonadota; class Gammaproteobacteria; order Vibrionales; family Vibrionaceae; genus Photobacterium; species Photobacterium sp. GSS17. The sequence continues at coordinate 783,086 of NZ_CP117518.1, forward strand.
CGATGGACGCGTAAGTGAAAAGTGACACGCCGTTCTTCATCCCTGCTCAGGCGATGGTGGTTAATAGTGAAAACTTGAGTCTTATTTGGCTTACGGATCAACTTATTGAGGCTGCTCAGCGGTACGACAGAACACAGATCCGGGCTGTTAGTGGTTAAGATCTTCTGCATCGGCATCTTAACGATAAAGCTCCATGCCTGATGCAAAAATGTCGGATGCAATCGACCTTCCGGATCTTCAAGGATCATAATCGGACGGCTGATCCGTTTTAATTCCACAGGGCCACGGGCACGAATAAACGCGTTTAGCAAACCCATCAGCACTAATCGACTCTGCTTGCTGACATTTGGTTCGGTTAACTGTTCAAGGGGATTGACCGCGTACTGTGCCCGCTCAGGAAAATGCGAACGGTCAAAGCCCATAGATCGGCTGTGCGGCGTAAACGCGAAGTAGCGGTCAACCAAGGCCCGAAGTGCATTGATGCTGCTTTTGATTTCGGCCGGGCTGACATGACCGGGACGAGTGAGTAATCGGCGGCAGGTATTGTCTAACCGACGCTGGATACGTTCATTTTCAATGGCTTTTTTATCAGGAACGCCGGTTGTCTTGTGCCCGTTACCGTTATGGTGACCGGAATGCAGTGGTTCAGCTTCCCTTAAACGACGGGCATCCCGGATTCGGACAATCGGGTGAAGCACCATTAGTTGCTTGGCAATTCGGTCAGTTTCTTTACAGGCGATAGGGACGCCAGTTGGATCAAGGAATTGACGGTGAGTCGTGACTTTATCTTCGTCAATACTGCTGGTGATCTGATAATACAGGTGCTTACGCTCCTGATTGTCCAGAGAAACCCAGACAGGATGAAACCCGCGATAGCGCCGCGATTTGTATTCGCCCGGGTAATCTTCGCCCCAATGCAGGATAATATTCAGGTGCGTCGCTTTGGCGTGGCCAGCGCTGTAATCCACATGAAAATCATCAAAGTGAAACGTGTGAAACTCAGCATCCGGCGCGAGCGCAATTTCCAGCGCATCGAGTAACGAAGACTTACCCCAGGCATTTTCACCAATCAGCACTGTCAGCTCATTAAATGACAGTGATAATCGGTTGATACCTCTGAAGCCTGAAATTTCAATTCGTTGTAACTGCATAGATTCCTCTGAACCAGTACAAAATGCGCAAGCCTTTCAATGACTAAGGCTAAGTTTGAAGACTTACTGGTAGTTTTAAGCCTACAGGACTATAAAAAGATGCGGCTGTGCGTTGGTCACATTATTGAAAACAAATCGCCCTGAGAGCATCGGAATATTAGGTTGTTGCTGTCAGAAGGACTTGATATAGTCCCGTTGCATAAAAACACCCGCTAACTGGTTGAAAATCAAACCGGTTAGAATAAGCATAGTGGAGATGTCAGATGGCTAAAATTATTCACTCAATGGTTCGTGTCGGTAACCTTGATAAATCACTGAAATTTTATAAAGAAGCACTGGACCTGGATATCGCCGAGCGTCTTGACTTTGAGGGCTTCAGCCTGGTTTACCTGCGCAATGATGAAAACGACATGGAAATCGAACTGACCTGGAATGAAGGTACGGAAGAGTACACGCATGGTTCAGGTTATGGTCATATCGCGGTGGCAGTCGAGGAACTGGAAGCGGATCATGCGAAGTTGACTGAACTGGGCTATGCGCCAGCGGACATTAAAGAATTCCACCGTGATGGACAACTTCTGGCGAAATTCTTCTTTGTACTGGATCCTGATGGTTACAAAATTGAATTCCTTCAGCGTCATGGCCGCTACCAGTAATTGTCGCTATCAGGCAATTTTTTCAGAACGCCAGACTTTCAAAACGCTAGCTAACACACAAGCCTGTTATCAGAAGACCACGATTAGCTGAACGCCCGAATACTAGGAGCGGAACACTAGAGCAACGGTTTCAACGTTGAGATAGTTACCATCGTTGAGTTCGCTGATCTGGTTGTGGTAGCTCAGCTAAATGTGAAAGCTGATTAGTCGTATTTTCAAGCCACGCATTTCGCGTGGTTTGTTGTTTCTGGCTGCTGTGTTGAGCGGCAAGTTACCAGTAAACCCAATCTAATTTATTGCTGATGATCGTATGTTATGTCACCAGCTAGCTCGGTGCCTTTGAGCAATTCATCTCAGCGTCATGTTATTGCGGATAATGCCAATAAGAGTATGAGCATTGTCACTCATGGAGTGAAACTGCAATAGAAAAAATCATCAAAAACCTGAGATTCAACGTAATCTGTTATATGATGATGGTTTAGTAGAGATTCATGGAGAGTTTGTTACGGATATGTCAGATCATCGCCCAGTGAAAATGACCATTGCCCACATCAACGACACGCATTCACATTTCGAGCCGTCGTCGATCTCGCTAAAGCTGCCTTACGACGTACTGAATAATGAAATGTCGGTATTTGCGAGCTGTGGTGGTTTTTCCAGGGTTTCTTCAGCCGTTAAGGATGTTAAGCGGCATGCCTACCTGAATGAGCGTGAATTTATGTTTGTTCATGCCGGAGATTGCTTTCAGGGCACATTGTATTTCTCTTTGTACAAAGGGGTGGCTAACGCTCGCCTTTTGAATGCTATCGGTATCGAAGCGATGGCATTAGGTAACCATGAACTGGACATGGGCAATGGGATCGTGGCGGATTTTATGGATATGGTCGATTTTCCGCTGCTGGCGGGAAACTGGGATCTATCACAGGAAAATCCGGACAAACCGAATCCGCTGGCACCTAAGCCTCAGGTTCTGGCTTATGACCATCTTAATCAACACGCCCACTTTCTGGTGAAAGAGGTGGATAGTGAGCCGGTGGCGATTTTTGGCTTGTCGATTGAGAACATGGCCGCGATAGCCAATCCGGATCCCGATACGTTTTTCCTGAATGTTACCGACGTCGCTAAGAACACCGTTGCAGCGATTCGTCGCCAGGGGATCAACAAAATTATTTTGCTGAGTCATCTGGGGTATGAACGTGATCTTGAATTGGCTGCTCAGGTTGAAGGTATCGGGGCGATCATTGGTGGTCACACCCATACGATGCAAGGCAATTTCCAAAATGTTGGTTACGGTGTCACTGATGAATACGCCAGAATGGTCAATGGCACCTGCGTTGTTCAGGCTGGTTGTAATGCGATGGCATTGGGGCAACTGGAACTTGATTTTAATGCTGATGGTACGGTGGCGAAGGCTGGCGGGGTAAACCAGCTGCTGCTCGGGCGTCAGTTCACTTTAGACGCAAGCCGTAGTCAGCACCTGGATGAATCAACTCACGAAGCGGTAAAAGCGTATCTGTACGCACAGCCCAATGTTCGTTTTTGTGCCAAAGATCCGCTGATTGAAAATTTACTCAATGAAGAGTTCCGTCCGGCGGTTAGACTACTTCAGACAGAGCAGATAGCCGTTGTTGCCGAGCCGCTTCGTCATACCCGCATCCCGGATCAACGTGGTGCCAGCCAGATTGCACCGCTGGTGGTTGACAGCTTTGTCTGGCAGTCCCGTCAGATGGGGTTTGAGGTTCACTTTGGAATTCATAACGCGGGTGGCGTGAGAACCTCATTCCATGAAGGCCCGATCACCTCGGCCGATATTGCAGGCCGTCTGTTGCCTTTTGCGATTGGACTGATGGTGTATCCGGTCACCGGAGCCCAGGTTAGGGCGGCGTTGGAAGGTGCCATTGATAACGCTATTGATAATGGCGTAGAAGGTACAGGTTCGGGCAGTTACCCTTATACCTCACACTTGAAGTATCTGTATCGTTGCTGTGCTCCGAAAGGTAAGCGTATTGAAGCGCTACAGGTTTACTTTGAAGGGCAGTGGGTGGATGTTAATGACGAACAGCGATACTTATCAGTGTCGTCTGGTTACACTGCGACAGGTAAAGAAGGCTATAACGCGCTGGTGGACGAAACCTCTGAGCCACAGCCACTGAACATCACGATGGCAGAAGCCTTCGAAGCATACGCTCGTGTAAGACAAAGCCTGACAGCGCCACCGGAGGATATCTCCTTGTTCATTCCTTGTGAATGCCAGGATGATTCAGCTGAAGGCGCTGCCTGATACTGGTTATTACGTCTGGTTGATACCTGTTACTGATATTTTTCATCCGTACTGCATCTCTTTAAGCCTGTCGTTATTTTACATGCCGATCATTCGATTGTTAAAAATGACAACAGGCTTTTTAATTTTTCCTTCCAACCTGTCGGTAAATATACAGTGTGGTCTGTTTAAAAAGACTGGCTGAAAAGCGGGCAAGTCGAAAACCTGACAGGCTCAAACACCATTGAGCAGACGTTCGGGTTAAGACTCAGTTGAAGGTGAAGATAAATTCAGGGATGTATGATGAGAAATGGATGGTTTGATGCCGTGACGGCAGCAACAGCAATCTGGGCTTCAGTGTGGATTGCTCTGGTATATTTTTTGCCGCCTTTATTTGGGTAAATCAGCAGTCCGAAACTAAAAAGCCGGGATCAACCCGGCTTTTTTGAATCTGAATCAGATGACTTATCAGGCCGTCAGCGCTTCAGTTTCTTCAGAGTTGGCCACTTCTTTAGCCAAACGGTAGGCTGCCAGATCTTCAATGGTCAGAACCGGCATGTTGTGCACTTTACCAAACTCAATGACCTCCGGCAGACGAGCCATAGTGCCGTCGGGATTGGTCAGTTCACACAATACACCGTAAGGTTTCAGACCCGCCAGGCGCATTAGGTCGATAGTGGCTTCTGTGTGACCACGGCGAGCCAGCACGCCTTCCGAGTTTGCTTTCAGTGGGAAAACATGGCCTGGACGGCTCAAGTCAGAAGGTTTTGCACCATCAGCAATAGCGGTTTTAATCGTGGTAACACGGTCAGCAGCAGATACACCGGTTGTGACACCCTTGGCGGCTTCAATCGTTACAGTAAAGCCAGTTTGGTTGGCACTGGTGTTGTTGTCGACCATCATTGGCAGAGCCAATTGATCGCAACGTTCTTCAGTCAGACAAAGACAAACGATACCCGAACATTCACGGATCATCAGTGCCATCTGTTCTGCAGTCAGCGTTTCGGCTGCAAAAATGATATCACCTTCGTTTTCACGATCTTCATCGTCAACAACCAGCACGCCTCGTCCTTGACGAATAGCCGTCAGGCCTGCTTCAACGCGCTTAAAAGGGGTGCCGTAAGGGGTAAGTAGAGACTGATTCATGGTAAGAAACTCCAAATATAAACAATTACCAGAATCAGGGCTTGGAAAGTCAGCGAACAGCATAAAACAACGTTGCTTAGCAACAAGAATGTATAGCTATAGCAAATCGACCGACATAACAAAAATCATGTACGGTGCAGTTTAGAACTATTCAGAGCTAAATGCTCCGCTGAAATCCTCTTCCATCCGGACTTTAACCGTCGGCTCTGGAATCATGTATGTCTCAATACACTGCACCAGATCTGCTGACCTTGCATGGCGATGAAGTGTGCTATGCAAGCGCTCGCGGGCTCTCCCTTTTGAGGACTACCGCCGGTGGGGAATTTCACCCCGCCCTGAGAATTCCCCAGCAATATAGGCAAATGTCATATTCAGTGCAAGATAATCAACAGTTTTATTGATAAATGTTTGAGGTGGCTACGGATATGACGTTTAAATGCTCAACTTCCGGGGATGACTCTACAGTGGGTTGGGGCAGACTCGTTTGCGGGGTGAGTACCACCCCGCGCATTTAAGATATGGATTAAAGGTTCGGTCACTAGCAGCTAGGCTGCATTGTCTTTATTGCTGCCGCCTTGATGGGCATCAACGGCTTTGGAAACGCTGTCGGCGGTATGGTTAGCAACATCTTTGGATTGTTCGCCTGCTGACAGTTTTGATTGAGGCTTAGACTCAGACTTTGAATTTTAAGCCGACGATTCTTCCGTTTGTGGCTCGCAAAGCTTTCCATTCAACCAACGAACAAATAAGGGCAGGGTGTAAGTCGGCAACTGCAGTGCGCCCATAATAATCAGAAAATCCGGCCCCAAATAGCTTCCTGCTACTGTATAGGTCAGAAGGACATTCCGGTTAGCTGAAGTGATGGCGGCAATCAGAGCCATGTTTTTGTCTGTACGCCAGTAAACGAGGAAACCGGCAACAAAAAACAGTGCGCATAAAGCCAGGCCGATCAGAAAATAGTTCATGGCGGACAGGAGGGAGTCATCGAAAATGGATCGGAACGGTCCGATGAGTCCGAACGGGAAAGAGAACACCAGAATGATGGTGACCTGAGATAGCTTGCTGTGAATACGGTGCAGAGTATCGTGAGGCACCAGATTGTAGACCAATGCTGAAAACATCATCGGGCCCACAATAAAAATAAGCAATCTTTGAAGATAGCTGACCAGATCCAGGCTGAAGGCATTTTCCTGGAAAAGCATCAGGTTAATATAAAGCACGACGGGCATAAGCAACGTTGTGGCAATCGTCATCGCCATCGCCTCTAGCGGAGCCAGCCCAACTGAGCGAACAATGGCCGGCGTCGCAAACAGAGAGCCGGTTGCTGTTACAGCAGAAATGGCCAGAAGCATACTGCTGCTGGCATCAAGCAGGCTGGCAATGGTACAGCTGATCAGGGTTAACACTGCCGCATGCAGAAAAGCATATCCCCATACCCATGCCTTAGCTAATAGCCCGACCAGTACTTTTTGCTGCATGCCCAGCAGAGTAAAGAGCATAAGGCAAAAAAGAACATACGGCAGGTAGGGAAATAGAGCAGCTGATGCCTGAGGGAAAATAAATCCGGCAACAGCAGCAATGATTAAAAAGATGGATGAATGTTTGGCAAGCAGCGAAAGCATAATGAACATCTTATTTTTGTGTGTTGCGCTATTGTTATACAAAAGTAATCGGTGATGCAAGGGTAATTAAAGTTCTGCATACTTTATAAGAATGGTTAGGGATTTAATCGCTTTGGCTGCATGGTTTTTCATTGGTTTTGTTTTGGCTGAAACCATTCATTAACAGATTAGGAAATCTAATCTTTATGGCGAAATATTGTCATTTTCTTGTGTCAGAGTGGATGGATAAAATACTGGCAGTTAAAAAACAATGACAATGAGAGGCAATCATGGCACAGGCAATGAATTTCGACACCATCGCTACGTCTACTGCAATGGATAAGAAAGCCTATGCGTTAAATGTCAAAGGACTGATTGCACACGCATTGGATATTCTTTTTGGTGGTAAAAAGGCACCTAAGCAGTACTCAGTTTCTGACCTGCCGGTACACCTTCAGAAAGATATCGGTATGTACCGTTAAGCGCAGGATAGCGTGGAACACAAAAACGTCGGCTTAGTCCGGCGTTTTTTTATGCCCTGATTTTATTAATCCGAACGATGTTTTATTTCGTGAGTGAGAAACAGTGCAAAAATCTTGCATATGACTTAGGGTAATATCATGTTTTTAAATAATTTAATCAGAGCTTAACTTTTTTTTATGAGAATATGGCATGATGTCACTGTAACGATATATGCGCGGGAGATAATTTAGTGGGCTTCTTCTCAAAATTGTTTGGGCTAGAGAAATCAACGCCTGTAAAAGCTGATGTTGAGCCAATTGAGTACAAAGGCTATCTCATTTACCCGGAGCCGAAGTCCGAAGGCGGACAATTCCGGATTGCAGGTCGAATCTGCAAACAATTCGATGATGAGCTGAAAACACATGCCTTTATTCGTTCCGATTTGCTGGCCTCAAAACAGGATGCTGAAACCTTTATGGTCAACAAAGCCAAGATGTTTATCGATCAGACAGGAGACAGTATGTTCCGCTGATCTGATTCGGTTTGAGCTCTGGTAAGGCAGTAGCCTTGCCTTACTGGTCTGAGTTTCGGTTAATCCTTCTCTTTTATTGAGAACGGAGAGGCTGGAGGCGTAGGTAAGCTGTTGCCTGTGTCGTAATTCATCAAGGAATGATGAAACTGTCCCTTCTTTAGTTTCAAAATTCTTTTTCTTTGATGTTTTAAACAAGAATCCATCTGAAATGAGATATTATTTTAGATGTTTATAAGGTCATTTGGCTGGTTGTGGTTATTTCTTCATGTTTCAGTGAATAGATAGCTAATTTTATTGGTGGTTTGACCTCTGTCCAGGCGTTGGGGAAGTTATTTTCTTTCGTTCTGGCGGTAACATTTGTTGTTAAAACAAAGCATAGCTATGTTTGTTTGTATTTTTCCTACAAAATGCTTGATCTTGCATCAGTGGTTAGATACAAAATTGTTACTTATTTGCCAAATTTTAGGGAATAATGATGCAAATTGGTGTGCCAAGAGAAACGCTCGCGGGAGAAACGCGAGTTGCTGCGACACCCAAAACGGTAGAGCAGCTGCTAAAGCTGGGTTTCAGTGTAGTGGTCGAACACGATGCTGGTATTCACGCTAGTTTTGATGATGCGGCCTTTGAAGAAGCAGGCGCGACTGTTGTTTCAACCGATGAGGTGTGGGACTCAGATCTGATCCTGAAAGTCAACGCTCCCCTGGTTGATGAAGCCAATGGAATCGATGAAATTGCGTTGATCAAAGAAGGAGCAAGCCTGGTTAGCTTTATTTGGCCAGCGCAAAATCCTGAGTTGCTTGAGAAACTATCGAGCAAAAAAATCAACGTTATGGCGATGGATTCAGTGCCACGTATCTCAAGAGCACAGTCGCTTGACGCGCTGAGCTCAATGGCCAACATCGCCGGTTACCGTGCTGTGGTTGAAGCTGCGCACGAGTTTGGTCGGTTCTTCACCGGCCAGATCACGGCGGCCGGTAAAGTACCACCTGCCAAAGTACTGGTTGCCGGTGCGGGTGTTGCTGGTCTGGCTGCAATTGGTGCGGCTGGTAGCCTGGGTGCGATTGTTCGCGCATTCGACGTTCGTCCTGAAGTAAAAGAGCAGGTCGAGAGTATGGGGGCTGAATTCCTGGAAGTTGACTTCAAACAGGAAGATAACGGCCCGGGTGATGGCTATGCCAAAGAAATGTCAGACGATTTCAACAAAGCGGCTGAACGTCTGTACGCAGAGCAAGCCAAAGACGTTGACATAATCATTACGACTGCACTGATTCCTGGGCGTCCAGCTCCTAAGCTGATTACCCAAGAAATGGTTGATTCTATGAAGCCGGGCAGTGTGATTGTTGACCTGGCTGCGGCCAACGGCGGTAACTGTGCTTATACCCAAGCGGATAAAGTCATCGTTACGGATAACGGCGTAAAAGTGATCGGTTATACCGATATGGTTGGTCGTCTGCCAAACCAGTCTTCTCAGCTATACGGTACAAACCTGGTTAACCTGCTGAAACTTCTTTGCAAAGAAAAAGACGGCATCATTGATATTGATTTCGATGATGAAGTTATTCGTGGTCTGACTGTGATCAAAGAAGGGGAAGTAACCTGGCCAGCGCCACCAATCAAAGTGTCCGCGGCACCAGCTCAAAAACCAACAGAAGTTAAAAAGCCAATTGAGAAGGTCGAACAACCTACCTCGCCGGCTAAAAAATACGGTCTGATGGCTGCTGGTATCGTGCTATTTGGCTGGGTGGCAAACTCTGCGCCTGCCGAATTCCTGTCTCACTTTACTGTTTTTGTTCTTGCCTGTGTGGTTGGTTACTACGTTGTGTGGAACGTTACTCATGCGCTGCATACACCACTGATGTCTGTAACCAATGCTATCTCGGGGATCATCATTGTTGGTGCATTACTGCAAATAGGCCAAGGAATCGGTGTTGTAACCTTCCTGTCCTTTATTGCGGTTTTAATCGCCAGTATCAATATTTTCGGTGGTTTCACCGTGACCAAGCGCATGCTTGAGATGTTCCGTAAAGATAGATAAGGAGTAACAAATGTCTGCAGGAATCGTACAAGCGGCATACATTGTTGCTGCAATTTTATTTATCATGTCTCTGGCAGGGCTTTCCAAGCAAGAAACGGCCCGTGCAGGTAACTATTACGGCATTGCCGGTATGGCTATCGCACTGATTGCAACTATTCTGGGCCCGGATTCTCAGGGCACGGGATGGATTATCCTTGCGATGATCATTGGTGGTGCAATCGGTATCTACTTTGCCAAGAAAGTTGAAATGACTGAGATGCCAGAATTGGTTGCTATTCTTCACAGCTTCGTGGGTATGGCAGCGGTACTGGTTGGTTTCAACACCTTCATTGACCATGGCGATCTGACAGGTGTAATGCTGAACATTCACCTGGTAGAAATCTTCCTTGGCGTGTTCATTGGTGCAGTAACATTCACCGGTTCAATCGTGGCGTTCGGTAAACTGCGTGGCCTGATTTCGTCAAAGCCACTGATGCTGCCTCACCGTCATAAACTGAATCTGGCTGCCGTTGTGGTTTCCGTTCTGCTGTTGTTCTCTTTCGTGAACGCAGAAGGGTCAATGTTTGCGCTGATTTTGGTGACTATCATCGCGTTGGCGTTTGGTTACCACCTGGTGGCTTCAATCGGTGGTGCTGACATGCCGGTTGTGGTTTCAATGCTTAACTCATACTCAGGCTGGGCAGCGGCAGCGGCAGGTTTCATGCTGGCGAACGATCTGTTGATCGTAACCGGTGCGCTGGTAGGTTCATCGGGTGCTATTCTGTCTTACATTATGTGTAAAGCAATGAACCGCTCTTTCATCAGTGTTATTGCCGGTGGCTTTGGTACTGACGGTTCAGTTTCTACTACAGAAGAAGAAATGGGTGAGTACCATGAAGCGTCTGCAGAAGAAGTGGCTGAAATGCTGAAAGACGCCCGTTCTGTGATTATCACTCCAGGATACGGTATGGCTGTCGCGCAGGCACAGTACCCAGTTCACGAAATTACTGACAAACTGCGTAAGCAAGGTGTGGAAGTCCGTTTCGGTATTCACCCTGTTGCTGGCCGTCTGCCGGGTCACATGAACGTACTGCTGGCTGAAGCGAAAGTACCTTACGACATCGTGCTTGAAATGGATGAAATCAACGAAGATTTCCCAGAAACGGATGTTGTACTGGTTATCGGTGCGAATGATACGGTCAACCCGGCTGCAACTGAAGACCCAAGTAGTCCAATTGCCGGTATGCCTGTTCTGGAAGTGTGGAATGCAAAACACGTTATCGTATTTAAGCGTTCAATGAACACAGGTTATGCTGGCGTTCAAAACCCGCTGTTCTTCAAAGACAACTCGCAAATGCTGTTTGGCGATGCGAAAGACAGCTGTCTGAAGATTCTTGAGCATCTGGATTAAGTCCAAGACTGAAATTAATGCTTAGTCGCGCGTGATAAACAGAAGGGAGCCAATCGGCTCCCTTTTTTTGTGCTCGACCATTGTGACAGTTCTGATTGCAAAACTTACGTATGTGCGTATCTTCTTGACTATGCGATGATATTCGCGTCAGACGAATGACAATTTCCTGACATAGTACGTTAATGGAATGATAAACTCTGCGACATGAAAAAATATGTCCTACTACTTTCACTGCTGATATCCGGCGTGCCTAATATGGCCGCGGCAGAAAATTTGCCTGAGCGCTTAAGTGCCGTTCGATCTGAGCTATTGGCCAGTGAACCGGTGGCGACTTATGATTTTCGGCAACTGCAAAGTCAGTTTCCGACACAGCTGCTTGTGCCATCATCGCTGTTACCCCAGTCTTCCCTTTATCCTTTGAAATCGTTACAGCGACTATACCAGAGTGCACAAAGCTGTAAGGGCCCGTGGCCAGTGACGCCGTTACTGACTCAGCCACTGGTGTTTACGCGTGCATTGTGTAATAACACGGTTCTTCCGGTCGGCTGGTTTGCCCGCGCCGGATATATTCATCCGGGCGGGGGCAGTTACGCTGCCCGTTATTTGCAGGCCCATCCTGATATGAAAGAGAAACTTAACAAGTTTCAGCACATTCAGGAGCGGGATCTGGATCCGACGAATACTGCGCTTGGGCGATTGCAGCGGATGAGTAATGATGAAATCATGGTATACATTGCCGGTGCCGAATCGTTTGTTTCCAACGGAGAGCTTTGGATTCGCAATGGCAATGAGTATTATATCTACGACCAGCCGACGTGGTCTGTGGCGATGAACAAGTTTGATGTTCATTTCACCAGATTGAACCAAAGTAGCTTTTGCATACTCAAAAGCGGAAACATCTGCTGGGAAGAAGAAGACCAGTCGCACCTGACTTACTACTTGTTGGTTGGTTTGCTGGTGCTCAACGTTGGCTTGCTGATCGGTTGGGGTGCCTACCGGTTGAGAATTCGACGTCGGGCGATGCAGGAGCGTATGCTGGTACTGCAGATTCTGACCCATGAACTGAGAACACCGATTGCCAGTCTGGGGATGACTGTAGAGGGTTTTCGACGCCATTTTGATGCGTTGCCGGAAACCCTATATGATGAATTCAGACGTCTGACCGAAGACTCCAGACGTCTTAAACAGCTTGCAGAAGCAAGCAAAGATTACTTGCAGGCTAATCAACAGGAACTCAGCGTTCAGCATATTGACTCCTTTAATGAGTGGATTGAATACTTGAGTGAACCTTACGAGGTGACATTGGAGTTAGCTGAAGACAGACCTGTTGATGTCAACATCTACTGGTTGGGGACGTGTATTGATAATTTATTATCTAATGCCCATAAGTACGGTGTGAAGCCAGTGACATTAACGTCATCGTTCAATAACGGAAAGTTGATTGTAAGTGTTTCAGACAATGGACAGCTTGGCTCGAAAGACTGGGCGCGATTAAGAAAGCCCTTCGTCAGTGAAAGAGGGTTAGGGCTTGGGCTTACAATTGTTGAATCGATGATACGAAGAATGGGAGGACGAATGAAACTCGTTGGTCCACCTACAACGTTTATATTGGAGATACCGTGTGAATCAAACTCTGCTTCTGGTTGAAGATGACCGCAACCTTGCTGATGGTTTACTCGAAAGTTTAAAAGAAGCGGGCTATAAATGCCTGTATGCTGATTGTGCATCAAATGTTGCCGATAAATGGGCCGATGCCGATTTAGTTGTTCTTGACCGTCAGCTACCTGAAGGGGATTCCCTGAACTATTTGTCCAAGTGGCTGAAAATTAAACATGTACCTGTGATTCTGCTGACTGCAATGGTATCGGTATCGGATAAAGTGATTGGCCTGGAATCGGGCGCGAAAGACTATTTGACGAAACCCTTTGCGGAAGAAGAACTACTGGCGCGTATCCGCTTGCATTTGCGTGATGGTGCACCTGAACAGGTGTCATCCAACATCGTGAAAGTCGGTGATATCAGCATTGATTTGGATAGTCGTGATGTACAGTACAGTGGTGACAGTGTCACTTTGACCCGTACTGAGTTCGAATTGCTGGTTTTTCTTGCTAAACATGCGGGCCGTGTATTCACGCGTGACGAACTGTTGGATCAAGTTTGGGGCTACAACCATTATCCCACCACTCGTACCGTTGATACCCACATTCTGCAGTTACGTCAGAAATTGCCGGGTATTGAAATTGAAACTCTGCGTGGCGTTGGCTACCGGATGAAATCAGCGTAAGTTAAGGCATGTCCAAACTCACTCTTACCTGTTCTCTGCTTTTGTTACATTCGGCGCTCTGGGCGCCGAATGCCTACGCAAAATGGTTTCTGAGCAAAGATATTTATACTGTCGCTCATCAGAAACTCCTTGAAGGCAATACTCGGGAAAGTTTTGATGCCATGGTGCAAGCCTGGCAGCAGTCGCCAAACCGCGACGAACAAACTAACCTCAACGAATTACTCCAGCTCGCGATCACTGAAGACTGCGGACATAGTTTGAACGCAACAAACCTGCCAGAGTGGATAACCAAGCTGGTAATTCAGCGTGAGATGGTACAGAACCAGACACAGGTTCTTCCGCGCCTTTCTATCAACGGCATAGCCAAAAAGAACGTCACGAAAATCGAATTTACCCGCTGGCCAGATCAGGCTGTCATTGCTGGTATACCCAAAATGGACGAAGGGAATGCCTTTTCGATTGATGCAAAACGGCTTGAGAATGCGACCAGTGAGGGGCTTTATCAGCTGAATATTCAGGTGGAAGGGCATCCGGAAGGGTTCAAGACCTGGGTCATTCTGACACAGCCACAAAGCAAGCAGCGCATCGGTTGGATTAACAGTAAAACCTGGCGTATTGAACGCAATGGCATACCTGATAGGGTGTGTCCCGCACCTATTTTGTCGATGAATGTGTACGACCTCAACGACACGTCCTGGACGCCGCTATGGACCGAAAATGTTGATGGAAAACTCCCAACCACCTTGCCGAAAATTGATTTACCGGAAGGACGCTACTGGTTAAGTGTCGGTATCATCGAAAGCCGCTGGCAAGGGGATATCTCCGTTCTCGATATTCAGAGAATAACCCGTCCGGTCGATTACCCCGGCATATAGACTATTCGAAAACAGTCGACTTTGTGTCGGCTGTTTTTCTTTCTAGTGCTCATCTAGTTTGCTCGTCTTTTCCTCTGTTAGACTCATAACATTTGCTTTAATAGATGTATTTAAATTGCATCTTTAAAGGTGTATTATTTATGCATGTTTAAAGTGGGGATAACCACATCATGATGCAAATACTTGATAATGAAAAAGAACAGAGAATTTTGCCAATTTTCAGGCTTGCCTTTCGTCCTTTTTTCCTGGGTGCCAGCCTGTTCTCTGTGATTGCAATGTTGCTTTGGGCCGCTTTTTGGGCGGGATATTCCAATGTCGCAAACTGGATGTACCATGATCCGATATGGTGGCACAGCCATGAAATGCTATTCGGGTTTACTGGCGCAATCATTATCGGCTTTCTACTCACCGCAGTTCAGAATTGGACGGGGAACCCGGGAATCCGGGGCAGAAAGCTTGCGGTGATTTTTGGTCTGTGGCTAATTGCCAGGGTAGGAATTTTGTTCGGGTCACCTAATCTGGTCTGGATGGTAGCAGACTTGCTCTGGATGCCTTTAGCCGGCTATTTTTTGGCCGTTCCTATACTTCTTCGCCGTCAATGGAATAACCTGTTTTTTGTTCCTTTGATATTGTTGCTGACAGCGTTAAATGCGGCATTCCATGCCATCAGTCTGAATTGGCTGGTTCTGCCACTGCGCTCAGTGTCATTTGTTGCCATACTGGTCATCAGCCTGATTGTGCTCGTAGTCGGAGGTCGAGTTATACCGTTTTTCACCTGGCGGGGAACACAAAGCGAGCCGATCACACGTATTACCTGGCTCGAACGGGGAGCTTTAATTCCGACTTGGTTATTGGTCTTACACAGTTTACTGCCAATCCCGGAAGCTGTTGCAAGCTACAGTTTTTCGTTACTCTTGCTGATGACTGCCACAATGCATCTGCTGCGTTTTTTACGCTGGCGAACGCTAAGTACGCTTAGGGTGCCATTGTTATGGTTACTGCACTTTGCCTACCTTTTTTTGATTCTTGGTTTAACTCTCCTTGCGGTCGTTCAATTGACAGGTTGGGGGGCTTACAGTATTGCGCTGCACTGCCTGACGGTTGGCGGTATTGGCTGCATGATTCTGGCAATGATTGCACGTGTTTCCTTGGGGCATACCGGACGGGAACTCAAAATAGGCGCAATGATGAAAGTGGCGTTTGTGACTCTGGTCATAGCAACGCTGACTCGAACTGTTTTTCTGTTGCTGATGCCTGAACTGGCTGTAAATGCATACTGGCTTTCAGGGTTACTTTGGGCACTGGCATTCAGTATTTTCTGCTGGGTCTATTTCCCGGTACTAACCAGCCCAAGAGTGGATGGTCGCCCTGGTTAATTCTTCGGATGACAAGCAGGGATAAAATCCCTACACTAGCGGTCCGGTTTAATAAGGTAAATGCTCTATGTTTAACGACATTCCTACATTGTCTCATGCCGAGCAGCAAGCTGCGGCAGAAAAAATCCATGCACTAATGGCACAAGGTGTCAGCAGTGGTGAGGCAATCATGCGTGTTGCTAATGAAATTCGCGAAGCCGCGGCAAAAAAAGCGCAGGAACAATCGGAATCAGACGTTGAATGATGTCTTACCGACACTCATCTTTATCTGACAGGCACTTCGGTGCCTGTTTTTTTTACTCAAACCGTGCAACAACTCTCATTTAGAATATCCGGTCTTCGTAAAACGGCAGAGTCTGAAATAGAATTTACAGATCCCTAATATTCCTCGGGGGATACTGTTCGTTCATTCTAACTGTGAGAGAGAAGGATGAATAATCGTTACCTAAAAGCTCGCACTCTGGCTAGGGCCAAACACGAAGGACAAAAATACGGTGACGTTCCTTATTATATCCACCTTGAAGCGGTTTCGCGCTTAGCAAGTCCTTTCGGTACTGATGCCATGATCGTGGCGCAACTCCATGATGTTATTGAAGACACTGAAACCAGCTTAGATGAGTTAGCCGCTGACTTCGGATTCACTGTCGCTGATGCGGTAGGTTATATTACAGACGGTGATGTAACCAGCAGGCAAAAGCGCAAAGCGGAATTACACCGGCGTCTTGAGGCATTAGACACAACGGAAGAGTCGGCGAGAATTGCGTTGATCGTTAAAGCCTGTGACAGGCTTGCTAATGTCAGGGCCAGTCGCCATAACCGTGAACATTATTTTCATCAGTATCAGCAAGAGCATACCGATTTTAAACGAGCGGTCTATCGGGAGGGTTTATGCGAAGCGATATGGTGGGAACTGGATAATTTGCTTTATAACTCTTCAAAGTCTGGCTGAAATTAGGGTTTTGTCTTCGTTCATCAGCACTACCAATAATGATCTTGTTCAAATACAAAAGGGCTCAGCGAGCCCTTTTGTTTATTTAAGCCAGTCAGATTTATTCTTCATCGTAGATGGTTGGAATAGGTCGGCGCTTGTGTTGGGTCGCTTTGTAAATGCCTACAATACGCTCGATGACTTGCTCTGACACCGTTTTGCCTTCCAGAAAATCATCAATATTTTCATACGTCAGTTGAAGTGCTTCCTCGTCAGCCTTTTGTGGCGCGAGTTCTTCAAGGTCAGCGGTTGGGACTTTGTGGACCAGCAGTTCAGGTGCACCAAGATGATCCGCAAGCTGACGGACCTGACGCTTATTGAGGCCAAAGAGCGGGGCAAGGTCACAGGCTCCATCACCGAATTTGGTGTAGAAACCGGTAACATTCTCTGCTGAGTGATCGGTACCCAGTACCAGACCACGTACCAAGCCGGCAATTTCGTATTGTGCAATCATACGGGTACGCGCTTTTACATTCCCCTTCACGAAGTCAACCGTACCGTGACATTCTGGAATCAGGCCTGTTCCTTCGAGCGCGTTCAGAGTGCTGGCATGGGTGCCATCAACACCGTCTTTAATGTTGACGCTGACAGAGTGAGTTGGCTTAATGAATGAAAGTGCGAGCTGCGCTTCATCTTCATCCTGTTGTTCGCCATATGGCAGACGTACAGCGATAAACTGATAATCACCGGTTTGTTCTTCGGCGTTGAGTCTTTCAACGGCTAGCTGAGCCAAGCGCCCACAGGTTGTCGAATCGACGCCGCCACTGATTCCCAGAACCAGTGACTTGCATCCTGATTGCTTGAGTTTCTTTTGAATAAACGCGATGCGTCGGTTAATTTCAAAATCAACATCAATGCTTGGCAATACGCGCATTTCGTCGCGAATTAGCTGTTCCATAGTGATTGAATCCTCAGGGCGTTGCCCGTTTTGTAACCATATAGCGATGGTTCATGCCAAATATAGGTAAAATGCATTAAACCTTTGACAAAACTATGCGATAACTCTGTGTCAGGATCAATCCTCATGTATCAATTAAATGTATTTACACTCCGAACGGAATAAAAAAGGGGCACTCTCATCATGACTGCATCAATTGCCGTCTTCGGTAGCGCATTCAATCCACCGTCACTGGGGCATAAATCGGTTCTCGAACGGTTGGCTCATTTTGATCAAGTGCTGTTGCTTCCCAGTTATCATCACGCTTGGGGAAAGCAAATGCTTGACTATGATGCACGATGCGAAATGGTAGAGGCATTTATCGAGGATCTCGGGTTACCCAATTTGCGGCTCTCTCGTTTAGAGGAAGAGATTGCCTCTGAGAGTACGCCGGTTACAACCTTTGCGGTGTTGGAGGCACTGGAGCTGCGGCATCCCGATGCCAACCTGACCTTTGTTGTTGGGCCTGATAATTTTCTCAACTTTGGTAAGTTTTACAAGTCAGATGAAATTCTTCATCGGTGGCAGATACTTGCTTGCCCTGAAACCGTACCGGTACGCAGCACTAAAATTCGTGAGCATCTTATCAATAGTCGCAATTTCTCACATATGACAACGGAAAAAGTCGCTAAGATGATTGTTAATAAAGGCTGGTACCGTTCGGGTTAGTCGATGGTGTGACAAAAATCGTACGCTCATCAGCCAAAGTGCCTGATTATTCTGTTATACGGTCATTGTTTTCTATGTTGGCTATGTCACTGATTGCTGGAATTACGCTTACGGTTTTGCCGGTTGAGGTTAAAACCTGTTTTGAACTTGATGATCATCAGTTACAGCAACTGGCTGCTGATGAAAGAAAAGCTTACCTTGCTAATTGCGACGTGTTGATTGCAAATCGCTCCTCTACGCTGACCTCTAGCGCCAGTGGTCGCCCGGAATCGGGACGACCGAACCAGACGTTACTGTGGACGGCAGACAGTGGCGATATCACTTTCTGGGATAACTGGTCAGGTGAAACGGCTTCACCAGTGTTATCGTCCAGTTCAAATACCAACTTTTACGGTCTTGGTTTTTGGATGCCAGCGATCTACGAAGAAGAATCGGAAGATTTTGCCGATTGGGTGAAGAATCACGGCGTCCAGATGAGCTTTGGCGTTGGAGGGGAAAACAGCACAGCACCCAGATTTCGCTTTGATTATCGATGGCACGATGACAACAAATGGGATGATGTCTACTTTCAGGTTGAAATCCCATTTCAGTAAGCAAGCCTGTTAAGCAGAGTAATGACAGACAGGCTTGAGTTGCTTAACTGGGCATGATACCGGCGGCTAATATGACATTCGAGCGAGGGGGCTATGTACAGTGTCCCTTGGCTTAAAAGACACTATTAAAGTGACTGACCCAAAATCGGCTGTGCCATTGCAGCGATAATTTCAGCTGGCTGTTTTAATGCCTTTGCAATTTGTTCCAGCTTCCGGCCTGAACGCGATAATTTGAATGCTTCGCGCATTAAAATGCATGATTCAATCTCTTTGACTGAATAACCAGTAAACTCCTGAATTGATGTAGCTGATGCCAAATCCGTAACACTTTGCCCATTCAGAATTTGTGACAGTGCAAGCGTTGAATGCTTATCTAAACCTGGAGCTGTTGTCTTGCTCTGAACACTCAGTTTAGCGGCTTGATCGGCCATCACCCGCAATAAATTCCCGCTTTCGCCTTCAAGTTTTAATGGCTTATCCAATTTCGCTATGACCGTGAGTTCATCGCAGACGGCTTTGATCAAGGCATTAACCCTAAAATAACCTGCTTCTCGGCATAACGGGGTCGTCAGACGGGCTGAATAGGCCATCATGCGATATTGTGTTTCCGGTAGAACTGTTATTGCATGCAGACAGTCAAAAGGGACGTAAAACCCAGCTCCGGCTTTCACGGCATATTCCTCTTTACCTAAGCGCACAAAGGCACAGCCCTGGGTGACCATCAGCATAAACGAATGATGGCTTTTGCGGCGTGAGCCGACTGTCAGAAAGTGGTCGTGATGAAGGCTAAAATCGATGGCTTGTTTCATAGTGGTTCTCTGGCAAAAAAGCAGGCACATATTGTGTTGTTTTGGCGTCAGCGTCAACCGAACAGCGCTGATGTGCGTTTAAATGGCGATTTTTTGCAAAGAAATGCCAGCTATACGATAGAAAAATTAGTCAATAGTCAGTAAAGTGGCTGAAATTAAAACAGAAAAAATCTGGTAAGACCTCCAACCATTGAAGGAGTGGAGGGATGTCATTGGGAAAACGCCTGAATGTGCGTAAAATGTCGCAGTTTTTTTCGATAGACGAAGCAGTATTGTGCAGACCAATAACGATATTTATAAAGAAATTCGTCCTTACAATGACGATGAAGTGAGCGGGGCGATTAAACGCCTGGTTAACGATAAAGAATTTATCTCCGCTATCCTGAATTACCGTTTTCCACAGCTATCCGGCGCATTCGGGTGGCTGCTGACGCCGTTAATCAAATTTTTCCTGATCCGTAAGTGGTCGAATGTAAAAACTGTCGATGATGTTCAGCGTCAGGTTGCGAAATACATGAGAGCAACCATTGATCATTCCTGTGATGGTGTTAGCCATTCAGGGCTGGATAAACTGGATCCAAATCAGTCATACCTGTTTGTTTCAAATCACCGGGACATTGCGATGGATCCAGCGATGGTTAACTGGTGTTTGTATAACAACGGTTTTGACACCGTGCGCATTGCTATCGGTGACAATCTGCTGAAAAAGCCCTGTGCAACGGAAATGATGCGCTTGAACAAAAGCTTTATTGTGAAACGGTCGGCCAAAGCGCCGCGTGAAATGATGAAAGCATTGGGACTGTTGTCGGGCTACATATCACATTCTCTCGAAACGGGTCATTCAATCTGGATTGCGCAAAAAGAAGGGCGAGCCAAAGACGGTAACGATAAGACTGATCCAGCGATTCTGAAAATGTTCTACATGGAAGGCCGCAAACGGAAAATGGAATTTGGTGAGTTCATGTCTCAGCTGAAGATTGTGCCGGTGGCTATTTCTTATGAGAATGATCCGTGTGATATCGCTAAAGCGAAAGAGCTGTACCAAAAGCAGACAGAAGGCAGCTACGAAAAAGGTGAGTTCGAGGATATCGAAAGCATTATTCAGGGCATTGTGGGTGAGAAGCGCCGTATTCATGTTAGCTTTGGTGACGTCATTCAAGGTGGCGTGGACACACCAGACAGTCTGGCGGAAGAAATTGACCGTCAAATCACCGCAAACTACCGATTGTTCCCTGCTAACTTCATTGCTGCTGGCATTGAAGATAAATCAGCAACCGAGGCTGAAAAAGCGCGCTTTGAAGCTAAATTTGCAGATTTGCCTGAAGGTGTCGTCGACATTCTGAAGCAGATGTACGCGCTTCCGGCGAAGAAAAAACACCATATGGCGTAATCGACGTAATCACTGTTACTGGCCTATACCGTGTTTTTCATTAAGAAGATAGTAAAAAACAGCAGCCTTAGCTGCTGTTTTTTTATGTTAATTAGCTCGGCTACAAGGACTCATTGATGAGTCTACTAAGTAAAGGCTTTGTTAAACAATGCCGTATATTTACAAAGTAGTTGCCATACAAAGGGGCACAAAAGCGGGCTTTAAAATTGCGGCTCAGTGTTTGGGCTCAGGGTTCTGACGATCGATTTTGGTGAGACAATTTCGACTCTGGTAGGTCGGCTGTCCATCGTCGCTTCAGTACTGCCAGCGGCGACAACTTGAATTCTTTCTTCCTCAATCCCAAAAACTGACGCTATATAGATTGCCACGCTGAATGCTCGTTCATATGAAATGGCAACGTTCTGATCTTCATCGCTGAATTCATTGCCGTGTCCGACCACAATGACGTAACTGTCAGGGTGCTGACGTAAGCGAACAGCAATTGGGTCGATTTGAAGTTGTTGTTGTACGGACAAATCAAAAACCTGCGGCTCAAAATACAGGGTTTGCCTGAGTTCAGGCAGTTCAGTCAATAACACTTGTGCATCGGGGACGACTGGCCGTTCATCAGCCACGGTCGGAGCCGCATCTTTTGGCGGGGCAATCGCTTTTTCAGGATCGGTGCCACAGGAGGTAATTCCGAGTAGACTGCTCGCAGCAATCAGCAGCACCCAAATAAAGCGTGAATAACAATACATAAGATGATCCCGCTTAGCTATTCAGCAAACATCGCTCAGTAAACATAACATCGGTATCTTAGTATTTAGGTTTAGTTGATTCGCGACAGATCACAACTGCAGGATTGAGAACAGCTGGCCTGACTCGGCTTCAGGTCAGCTGATTGATTGCATGTAAATTGGTTTTCCTGAAGTCGCTTATTGGTTGTCCGTCAGTACAGGATTGGGCGTTCTGTAAGGAGAGGTAGACATACGGTCTGCCATAAAATCAATAAATGCCCTGACCTTAGGTGCAAGATATTTCCGACGAGGATAAACAGCATAGATTGGCAGCTCAAGATCGGCTTTCCACTCTGGCAAAAGATGAATCAGTTCCCCGTTTTCCAGTTCGTTAGTCAGAAGATAGGTGGCCAGGTAGGCAATGCCTAAACCGGATTTGGCCGCATCAAGCACTGCAGGGGCATTGTCAATACGGTAATTTCCGCGCGCTCGTACTGATTGATGCACGCCATCGCGAGTAAACTCCCAGTTGACGTATTTACGCTCCCGGCTCTGGTAAGTGATGCAATTGTGCTGGCGCAAGTCACCCGGTACTTTGGGCGTGCCATGTGCTTCGAGATAGGCCGGTGAAGCCACAACCATGAAATGGCAGTCGGCAAGGCGTCGGGCAACCATGCCTTCCGGTGGGTGCTCATGAATTGCCACCCAGCAGTCAAAACCTTCTTCAAGCAGGTTGGGGCGATGATCAAACAAGCTGACTTCCAATTCGAGTTCTGCATGTAGCTTTTGAAATTCAGCCAGCAGCGAGGTGATGTGCATATTGCCAAACGACTGCGCAATTCCGATACGAAGTACTCCTTTGATTTCATTCCGGTAACCGGCAACCATCGCTTCGGCTTCGTTGACTGTATCGAGAAGTTGTTGGCCATACTCTGAATATTGCAAACCAATATCTGTCAGCGCGACCGTTCTGGTGCTCCGCTGAACTAATTGGCAACCAAGCCGCTCTTCCAGATAGCGGATTTGTTTACTGACTTGAGACTTTGAAATCCCAAGTCGCTCTGCGGCACGGGTAAAGTTTTGTTCATGGCCAACGGTGGCTAGAATCACCATCTGTTGCAGATTTTCAAGCATAGCTTCAACCAACTTCATGTTAATGAAAGAATTATACCACTGAATGATAATGCGGGAAGAGATTAACCCTATGCATAATGCCAAAGGGTGACGGTGTCACGCTTTGGTTATGTGATATTTCCAAACCCATTCGTGTGAGATCTGAACAGGTTGGGGGGATTTGAAACGGTATTAAAGGCATTGATAAGTATCATTAAAACAAACGATTTTATCGCTGGGTACGTGCTCTATATTATTTAGCCTCCATGAAGGAGGAACTATGGTATACGTTTTGTGGCAATTCTTTCTGCTAGGTCTCTACAGCTTTGGTGGTCCTGCTGCACATATTGGGTATTTTCATCGTGAATTTGTACAAAATAAAAAATGGTTGACTGAACAGGATTTCACTCAAGCTGTGGCTTTATGTCAGTTTCTGCCAGGACCAGCTAGCAGCCAGTTAGGGATGTATATTGGCTATCGACGGTCTGGGTATCTGGGGGCAATCGCTGCATTTGTGGGATTTACCACTCCGTCCTTCTTACTACTGACATTTCTGGCGATTGGAAATCAGCATTACCAGAATGTACCTGTTGTTGAAACTGTTATTCAGGCCGCCAAGCTCTTAGCCGTGATAGTGGTAGCAGATGCTTTGTGGGGAATGGTAAAAAAGAATCTGACCACTCGGTTAACGGGAATGATAGCGATACTGTCAGGTTTTGCCGTTATGCTGACAACAGGATTGTTAGGACAGGTGATGCCGATTATTTTAGCGGCCATTTTGGGTTACATCGTATCGGTAAAACGGCAGGCATCTACGTCGCTCAGCCATGCTCCTGAATCTATATACACTGACACACAGAATATTCGTCCTCATTGGGGGATAGCCGCTGTTTTTGCGGCAGGTTTATTACTACTACCTGTACTGGCAGCGTCTTCCGCTTGGCTGAATTTGTTCAATGTGTTTTATCAGGCTGGGAGCTTTGTTTTCGGTGGCGGACATGTTGTTTTGCCGCTACTTGAACCAATGCTGCAAGGGATGGTGACAGCAGACACTTTTCTTAGCGCGTATGCATCAGCCCAGCTCGTTCCTGGCCCTATGTTTACAATGGCTAGTTATTTGGGTGCGTCGGTCATGGACACATCTCCAATAGCTGGAAGTTTGATTGCTACGATCGCTATTTTTCTGCCTGGATCACTGTTGCTGTTTGCATTTCTTCCTGCCTGGAATGCACTTGTTAGCCATCCCAAGCTTAAAGAATCTATCAGTTTTGTTAATGCGGCTGTGGTGGGCTTGCTCGCGAGTGCATTCATCTCACCGGTTATCTCGAGTTCAGTGATTACGGTTTTAGATGTATTTGCTGTTGTTTTCGGGCTTTATTTGCTTAAGTGGCGTCATGTACCTGTATGGGGACTAATTATTCTGCTTTTTGCCTATCAATGGGTGATGAATTACATATTGATGTAGGAAGTGAAAGCCGTGATACGTTTATAGCCATCTTGAGTCATATCAGGATGGCTATAAATAACACACCTAGCGCACTATAACTTTAATTGTGTCTCTAAAAATATATCCACAATTGATACAAACAGTAAGCTATGTAACACGTGAATATAGCCTGATTAAGCTGAAATTAAGCATCCAAACCGTACAGTAGGGTCACCCATCTATCATTCTGCGCAACGCCATGACAATAAAAAGAAAAGTTCGACCAAACCTGACCAACTACGATGTGATTGAAATGGTCCAGCATGAAATCCGAGAGTCAGAAAGACGTATTTTTCGTAAAACCATAATGGCTATTTTTACCGGAGTGCTTTGTATAGTCCTCTTTATCTACGCTTTTTTCACGATTCAAGGCGGTGTTGTGAGGGACTATGCCGCAGAAGCGATGCGAAAAGCTTTTGAAGCCGAAAGAGCCGTTCACATCATTGACGAGGCAGCCGGAACGAATTTCTTAGATCAAGCCCAGGGACATCAAAAATAACCCTTTACTAACTTGCACATAGAAAAAGACCGCGCATTGCGCGGTCTTTTTTAGATTTGGATGACCAGACTATGGTTCTTGATAAGCAGCTCAGGTCTTGCTGTTTTGAGAACAGACTGTTTAAAGTCTTTTTCATCTAAGCGGTAAACAGGTTGAGACAAGAAGAATTGGCCAACGATTTCAACAATCGGGGACAACAGTTGCTTGCTGGGCAAGTTGAGCGTATTAGGCTCAATATCCAATTTTTCGACCTCAAGATCTTTCAGGAATATCGCACCTTCGCTTTTGTCATAGAAAGGGATAGCGCTGAAATTGACATTGAGTTCGATCTCTTGCGGAGCCTGACCATAGATAGAAACTTTGGCAAATGATTTAGCTTCTAAGTTCACTCTGTCATCAGAAATCCGGCCGATGCCGACTTTAACATCTTCAAATTTTACTTTAGCGTGAGCCAGTCCTTTTACACCTACAGAGCGCTCAAACCCTGTTTTTTTATCGAGGTACTGCTGAACTTCCTGCTCAGTGACACTGTAACTTGCACAGGAGGACAGTAAAACCATCGCCATTACTGGAAAGATAAAAGATAAAAACTTCACAACAACAATCTCTAGCTGAAAGGGTTCGCCATAGTATCAGAATAATTTCAGGCAAATGTCATGTTATGTTCGAGACGTATTGATTGCATGTTTTACATACAATGCTTGAATTCTTTTTTGTACAACTCGTTGAGTTGGCGGTGATACTTCTCGCTCTTTTTCAGATCATAACCGGCACGCATCTTTTTCTGAATCTTCTCGATGGACGCTCGGGTTTTCTGACATTGCTTTTCTTTTTTACTTTTCTCTGCATATGCATTACCAGACATCAATAGACACAAACAACAGAGAGCCATAGCAAGAGAACGTTTTGAACCAGACATAGCAATACCTCGACAAGTAATAGAGATATTGCACATCATAATTTCCTGAAACTCTGATGGGAGAGTTTGAGAGCAGAGCTTCGAGTGATTTAACGCTTTTGAACGTCGCGCCTAAGCACGTTTCATGAAAAATGGTTACGATAGAATGAAATAGAGAAAGTACCAGAATGGTACTTTCTCTTCAGATCAGACTCGTTAGCACACCCTAACGTTTATTACGCTGTTTCTGCGAACAACACTTCTAGGTCATAGTTCTCACGACAAAGTGCATTTTTGAGTTTTTTCAATGAACTTACCTGAAGCTGACGAATCCGCTCGCGGGTTAATCCGACTTCATCGGCAACCTCTTGAAGTGTTTGAGCTTCGTATCCCAGTAAACCAAACCGGCGGCACAGTATTTCCCGATCACGAGCATTCAGGCTATCTAACATGGTTGTCGCCAAACGTGTAATGTCATCCTGATCCATCTCGCTGTCGGGTTTACCACCGTCATGATCTGCAATGAATGCAGATATAGTCTGTGAGTTACTGTCCTCTGAGATTTGTTGGTCAATTGACACAACAGGGGCGTCGTAAGCCAGTACACTTGAAATTTCGTCAACAGAACGCTGCAGTTTTGCCGCAACTTCTTCGTGGGTTGGCTCCTGATTGGTCTGCTTCATCAATTGTCTGTATGTACGAAGAATGGTGTTGATTTCTTTTGAGACATGCACAGGCAGGCGAATAGTACGCGCTTGATTGTGTATAGCACGCTCAATAGTTTGTTTGATCCACCAAGTCGCATACGTAGAAAAGCGGAATCCACGCTCTGGGTCAAACTTTTCAACAGCAGTGATCAGGCCAATGTTTCCTTCATCAATCAGATCACTCAATAACATACCGCTGTTACGGTACTTCTTCGCGATACTGACCACCAGGCGCAAATTACTTTCAATCATTGTTGCTTTGGCCGCCAGATCACCAACCAGGCTTTTTCGGCTGTACAGGATTTCTTCGGTCTTGGAAAGGAGCGGTTTGTGCGCAATTTCTTGAAGATACAGATGGATTACGTCAGCATCAAAGCCATTCATATCTTGTGATTTGATATCCATATCTTACCCCCGAATAAAAAGTTGAGAGGTTGCTACTGCTTTCTCTTTGTAGTAACAAGTTCACACTAACATGTTCATTTTTCTTATACCATGAAGGAATGGTTAAAATTTGAATAAAAGCAACTATCTACTGAAACTGATTATTGACTAGGCAGGAAAATTTGATTCATTGTCTAACTTATATTTTTTTGTATTAACATTTAACATATTTAAAGCAGATCTATCCCTAATATTGTCAATTAACAGTACTGAACTGATTTTGGCGTATAGTGTTACTAACTGATACATATTTCTAAATGAGAATAAAAATATGATTCCTATCAATACCTCAGTGGTATCTGGTGTTGTTCTCTCAATGTTTAGTAATAAATACAGAATGTTATTACTAAAGAGGACAGGAGAGGGTTACTGGTGTCATGTCGCAGGAAAAATAGAGAATGGAGAATTGGCCTGGGAAGCTATGGTCAGAGAGCTCCGAGAAGAGACAAATATTGAAGCAAAAGACCTTTATAACGGTGAATATCAGCAACAGTTCTATGATCCATCTCACAATCAAATCATGCTAATTACCTGTTTTGCTATATATTGTGAACCCGAACAGATAGTTCATCTGAACGAGGAGCATACAGATTATAAATGGTGTGATTTAGAAGAGGCCAAAGCCTTGGTACCATTTCCTAATCAAAAGAAATTATATGATCACATTTGGCTTAATTTTGTTGAAAGTAGACCACCAGACCATTTAAAAATAAATGTTTGTTAATTAACATTATTAAATTCAATGCATGCTTTTATTGGTGGTGCTCACCCTCAAACTTTGCATCAGACAACGTTGATATATCACAATCAATATAAACTTTTGATATCGTTGGAATCACTGATGAATACACAGTTATTTCATCAAGTAAATAGTGTGAGGCTCGGTCACAAAAAACAATAGTGATTTTTGGCAGAAAGAAATAGTTGTAATACTCTCCACAACAAGGACAACATGTAGATGTGTTTGATAATGCATCAGAAATAGAAGGGGATGAACGCATTGGATAGCCCTAAAACAGTGCATCTCATGTAAGCATAGTTACACAAACCATTTTGTACAACTTTACAGGCATGTTGTAAGCGCACCAAATTTCATCTTTAAAGCTGCACCATATCGATAGCAGAGTAATGACTTTCATTATCTTTAGCTCACCCAAACCTTGAACATAGCTCTTCTGATGAATTCACTTTAGAAAGGCGATACTGCGTTCCAAATAGGTCTAATCTCTGACATAAAGACGGTTTCATGACATGAAAATGGTAATAATGTAATGGTTCCCTGAGGAACCATTACATTAAAAGGCTATTTATATTTTTAACGTCGTTCTATTCGAGCATTGACCAGCTTGTTTACATTACAATCCAGGAAAATGGTCGAAAAAATTTTTCTTTCGTCTGGTAAATCAGCCACTTCATCCAGTAATGACTGCTGAACGTCATCACAGAACATAACTGTCATTTCAGAGAATAGAAAAAAACTGTAGTACTCGCCACAACAAGGACAGCATGTTGTACAACATGGCGACGCATCGAATGTAGGGTTCGACTGCATAGCGTGTACTCCAAAAGTAAGTTGCTTGATAAGCATAGGTTCCAGAAGTGTTATATACAACATTGTTAATAGCTGGATGGGTATCGTTTTACCAAACTCCAACTCAATGTCTCAAAAAGTGTGAATGTATAAGTATGCTATTCAATGTGATCACGTGTGCCATCGGTAATCGAATGTCGATTCGGTCGCACGTTCATTTGGTGGACAGTGGAATCACCGATGTAAACCAGCATCAGCATACACTACTAGGATCTTAGCCTTCGAGTTAGTCATGGTGGGAATCAGAACCAGTTTACTGAGACAATCGGGCCGGTGGATAAAAGTCAAAGTTTGTAATTTTAACGTCTCATCATGACGATGACTGCCAGGCTGGCCACGTGTTAAAGAAACCTAACTCGACCGAAAAAATTGTCGTGGACTCAGATTAAGTCGACGAGCTCCAAATACAGCAAAGAAAGCGTGTTTTGAAGCTAGAACATCTAACTTAATCTTACTGGCTAAGTGCGCATTATGTACCATAGGGTAAGAAAGAAATAAGCCCCGTTAGGCGGGGCTTATTTCATCTAATGCATTGATAACACGAGGGTTTTCGTATTTATCTTTAAGTAGTCCGTGAACTACAATTTGATCACTTATTTCAAGTAAATCAGCTACTTGGAACGCGGTGTCCCAATCAAGGTTATTCTTACCTTTCATCCAATTACTTACTCGCGCAGAGCTAACCCCTAGCTTTTTCGCTAGTTGGTAGTCTGAGGTCAATTCGTACCTGCCTTTCAGCTCATTCAGTAATTCAATTGTGTAGCTCATTAATACACCATCGTAAGTGCTTCATTTGTTAAATAATAGGCTAACAAAATGTTCATTCCTATACCAATGGTAGGGTTGCTACCAATTTTTAGGTTGCTAATAATTATCCCCGAAAACACACACTTGCTTGTATGGGGATACAGACATGGACAGACTGCAACACCTCGCCAAACTGAAAGAGCAATTCAAACAACTGCGCGTTACGACCGTTCAGCCAAAGAACAAAAACAAGCAGTTGCCAAAAGGCTGCGCTGACTTCCGTTACAGCCGTACTTTCCAGATTCAAGCCCGCCGCGCCGCACTGGTGAAAGGGGGTGCTGTATGAACCCGTTCCCCAAGCGAGTGACCAAAGCCCCTTCGGGGGCGGCGGTTTCTTTCATGCCGCTGCATGAGGTTTCTATTCCGCTGGATAAATCTGTCACCGCTGAATACATGGCAAATCACGCCCGCCAGGAGTTTTTCCGTTCACTGAGCATTGCCAAGGACATGCGCCGCAAAGGTGATCATGAAGGGGCGGCGTTCTTTCTATCGGATGCTGCCGAGTTTCGCCGTATCTTTGCCGCGTTTCGTCAGGCTGTCACTGTGATGGGTGGCCTGTAATGAACATGAACCTTTACCAACTTCTGAAAAATGATATTCGCGCCAGCATCCAACTGGCGCGCAGTTACCGTCTGGCCGGAGAACGTCGCCTGGCGGCTCAATTTCTTAATGATGCAGCGGAAAGCCGTCGAGAACTGTTAGAGGTAACGCAATGATCGTCACATCAGCACCCTGCGCCGCATTCGGTAAGGTCGTATGGCCTGGGAATATCCTTCAAGTATTCGTTGCCCCTCAAAGAGCAGATATTGAAAATATTGAGGGGTTTGAGCTTATCACTCAGCAACAAGCACATGACTTAGTTACAAATCATGGGGCGCACCTCATCATGCTTCCTGGCAGCATTTGCTTTTTGCAAGGTAATGTCGATGCTCACCACTAACGATCTCTTATTCGTGGCGGGTGCCGTTCAACCCGCAAACATCACCCATGACCACCTAGCCAGCTATGATGCTGGTTTTTTAGGATTCGATTTTTGTGGTCCACGGCCTGAACCCATCACGCCGGAGACACTTTGGTACTTGAATCGGGTTAACCGTGACACCGCTTTTTATGCTCGCAAGCAAAAAGAGCATGCCGAATCTTTGCCGTATGTTTCCGCCGAACACCTCCGCGAAGCGGCGGCACGCAGTGCCGAAATCAATAGGCTTGTCCAAGGGCGCAAAAGTCCGACACACCCACAACAGGCCAGTTTAAACCGCCTGATGGCGCAGCAGCGTAGGCTAGAAACGCGTGATGACGAATTGGGAAGCTCCGAGGCTTACTACAACCATGACACGCTGTACGGGCTGACAGAAGCCGGAAACCGTGCCCGCGTGCTGCCGCCAAAAGGCAAATCCAAGGTGGCCGAGCCGACTATCACGCCAAACGTGGTTCGCCTGATGAAACGCGACTGGTCAGGGCAGCGCAAAATCCAGTATTACACCCAGACGCCAAGCAGTGCCGCGCCGGATGCGCAGCAAGGCGAGCGTTTCACCGAAAAACTGACGAAACGCGCCGTTAGCAAAATCTTTGAGGCGGGTGCCTACGTGGCGACCTGTCACGGCGGGTTCTGCACCTTCCTGACCCTAACATTCAGCCAGGCCGAGCGCGCCCGCATTTTCTCCAGCATGGTCGAAGCCGACGACGTGAACGGCGACCACACACCGGTTCTGATTACTCGCAACATGGCCGAGTGTGTCCCGCACATTTCCGGTGCCTATTGCTACATCGACACCACCGCTGACGACCCAGCGGCCACCGTCGATATTCTGGAAGATGGCACGGTCAAAGTGATGAATGCCGACGGCGTTATCGCCGGAGCCTACACGCCGACGTTTCTGAAACCGGAAAAGCTGTTCACCATCACCAAAACCGCCGAAACCACCATCGGCAAAGAGGTGTCCCGTTTCCTTGATGGCGCGAAAAAGATGTACCAGCGCGGCTGGGTAGCCAACCACACACAGGAAATCGACGCCGAATCCGGAGCCAAATATTCCAAGCTGACCGAAAAGCGCATACCTGGCCACAGCAAGCCGAGTGAGTTCGGTCCCACTCGTGAAGCCGCCGATTTCCACTACATCTGGGTGGCGGAATGTCCGGCCAATGACGATGGCGAACCGAACCCGCATGTTCACGTTTTGCTGAATTGGGCGGTACCACAAAACCTGTTTCCAGCCTGGGCGCTGCGCCTCGAAAATCTGTGGGGTAAAGGATTCGCGCACCTGGAGCGCATCAAGAAACCGATGGCTGCCGGCAGTTACATCATCAAAGCCGTGGGCTATGCCGCCAAAGGGGATAACGCCGACCAGGGGCTGATTCGTGGCAACCGCTACAACATTGCCCGCTGCAGCCGCGCTCCGGCGTGGGAATGTATCGCCAGTTTTCAGGCCGACAACATGGCCGCGATCATCAAAGAGTGCGGCTACCGGTTAGAGCAATGGCGCAAGCCCATTAACCGCCGCCTCAAGCGACTGGAAAAACAGCTAGACCAAACCATTAAGGCGAAAGCCATAGCGAAACAAGCCAAACAGGACGAACAGGCCATCAACAAGCTGACCGCCCGCATTATCCGGCTTGAGAACCAAATGCGGGCGACTCGCAAGGCGATAAAAAGCCGCGAGGTGCACGCCAGTACCAAAAACGTGTTTTGCATGGCATTTGACGGCGAGCAGGCCGAGCAAAAAGCCTTTGATTTTCTGCTGTGGGCTGCCGGTGCGCGGGGCTGGGGCATGACCCTGGTTGACGACGAAACCGCGCTGGCCGACAGCGTCACCGAAGCCAGAGCCGTCGCCCAATCGGAATACGCAGGCCAATACCTGCGCCACTTAGACCGAAGGGCGTACTGGCAAAGCGTGTTTAGAGACCCACTTGCTCCACCAAGGGAACCGACTGACCGCGAGATTGCCAGCGCAATGGCAGCCCGCGAGCACTACGAACAATGGCAATTAGCAGCGTAAAAGGAAAGGCAATGGACAAACTGAACCAAATTACTGAACAACTACAGGGCGAAGTCGATAAGGCGGCGCGCAACCCGTTCGCCAGCAAAGTGATGACACCGCTGCGCCTGGTACTGGTCTGGATGAACGGCGTTAACGAAAAACTGAGCGAGTTGGAGCAAGGGGGCAAACATGGCTGATGTGATGCCGGTGCGCACCTCGACCAACCCAGTCGAAGGCATTAACCGTTGTGAGTGCGGCAGCGTCCGCACCATTCATCGCGCCCGCGGCAAGCGGGCGAAATTCCTGTATTCGATTTGCGATAGCTGCGGCACCAACCAGCAGACCGGCCAATACTGGCAGGAAAAATTCAACGTCCATTACGCCACGCTGGCAGACCTGCACCAAGCCGAACAAGCCAGTCAGGCTGTGGTTTGTGACGCGGTCACGGAACCCGAACCAGAGCCACAACCCGAGCCAAAACCGGAACCGATTCAAACCGAATCAGTCTCCGTGCCGGAGCCACAACCACGCAAATCGGAAACCGACACCGAGCCGAAACCAGGCGCATGGAAAGCCATTCTGGCAGGCATCATCTTGGGCGGTCTGACCGGCGGCCTGATTACCCGTATCTAACCACAAGGAAACCCGATGGAAACCGAAAACACACCGGTAAACGATACCGAACTGGAAACCGTACAAGGCCACACCGAGCAGGAAGAAAAAGCCTTCATCAACAGCCTAGATGAAGATTTCGACCCAACCACGGCGACCGAGCAGACCAACACCAAAGCCATGGAAGTCGATGCCGCGGCGGGGATTGTGTTTGTTGGCCTGATGACGCTGGAGCAAACCATGAAAGGCATGGTGCACCCGCGTTTCACTTTTGACCCTGAGCAGTCCGAAAAAGTGGCCTACAAAGTGGCACCGCTGATCGTCAAATACGGCGGCAACCCGCCACCGTGGATGGCGAAATACATGGACGAAATCATGGCCGTGGCAGCCATCGGCATGCTGAGTCTGTCCAGTTACATGCAGGTTCGCCAGCTCAAGGCAGAAGACCTGGCCGCTGCCCGCCGCGAGCAGGCCAAGCGGGCAGCAGAAGCCGCCAACGATGATTACAGTCAGGAGGTGGCGTGAAACTCCAACCCGTAAACCAAAACAACGCACTGAACAACCATCATGCGTATGCGGTCGGGATGTCAGGCTGCGGCAAAACGTCCGCAGCCAAAAAGCTGTTTATCAAGCCGACAGACCAGGTCGCCATTTTTGACCCGCTCAACGACTACGAAGGCGAAATTGCCGGGCGTAAGGTGCGCAGTTACAGCAGCCTGAAAGCCTTTGCTGCGGCGCTCATTGCTGGCCGCAAAACCACGCAGGGATTCAAAATTGCCTATGCCCCTAAACACGAAACCACGGAGGCGGATTTCGACAAGTTCTGCATGGTGGTTTGGGGCATGGGTGACGGCAAGCACAAAAAACCGCTCAAGGTGATTTGCGAAGAAGTGGCTGAGCATTCCAACACCGCAGGCAAGGCAACCGGCTACCACGGCAAGATTCTGAGGCTAGGGCGCAAATTCGGTCTGCACTCCATCAACATGTTCCAACGCGGGCAGGAAGTCTCGAAAACCATTATCGACAACTGCCAGTTCGCCTGCGTAATGATGCAGAAAGCGGAAGATAGTGCGTATTACCTGCAACGCAAGACAGGGATTCCAGCGGAAGTGATCACGGAATTGGAGATACTGGAGTATGTGTTGCAGGATGGGAAAGCGTGGAAGTTAGGGAAAATTGTGTGGTAGTCCACCAATAAAAAGTCAGAGTATTGTCAATAACCTAGTTTACAATGCCTTTTTTTTTGGTCATCATTGTATGGCTTGGCTGATGTCTAGGCCTAATTTTAGGCGTTGGTAATAAATAATGACATTTTGTCATTGGTTGAAAGCTTCGAAACGGTAAGTAAACCCTGACTATTTTTTAATAGTGTGAAACGTATAGAATGAGTTCATCGGCCAAGCATTCATCTAGGAGTAAAAATGCTTTCCGACAATATTTGGTTCACCCGCATTGCTCGTATCGAAGCATCAAAAAGGTTACTTTCATTAGAGCGACAATGCCAAATACTTCTGATATCTTATTCATTATTGAGTGTATGCCTTTCAATAATCTTCCTTGTAAAAGATTCATCCCAATTTGATAATGTAGTCCTATGTTTGTTTAGTACAGTTATTCTTGTTCTATCGCTGTTCATCACAAACAGTGATTATAAGGGGCGTGGGGTTCAGTTAAAAGAAAACTATATTGAACTTCAAAACATTTATTTTTTGGTTAAAGATTTGGAAAGTGAAAACAAAGAAAATGAAGATCCAAAGAGGCTAAAAGAGCTTAGGGATGAGTATATAAAGTTACTACATCAAACAGAAAATCATTCTACTGCTGATGACTTAAGAGCAAGATCTAAGCAGAAAACAACAAGACCTCTCAAGGAAAATGAAAAACAGCAACTTGATGTGATGGACAATTTATCGTTACTAAGAGTTATTTTTTCATGGTTACCGTTTGTAATTGGTACTATTTATGGATTTAAAGCCCTATTTAATATTTAGAAGAACCTTTAATAAAGGACATTTGAAAAATATATATGAGGAGAACATTAAAAACTCTGGAGCAATTGGTCATGATGGAATTAATCATGATATTTTTGAAAATAAAATAGATTCCGAAGTTGATGTGATAATAAGAAAAACCATCAATAAAACCTATTCGTTCACACAATATAAGGAAAAGTTGGTTTTAAAAGGGGCAAATAAAAACCCTAGACAAATTTCAATTCCATCAATTAGAGATAGAATCACTTTAAAATACATCTCAAATTTTTTACAGTCAGTATTCGATGATGTTATTAATCAAGAAATACCACAAGTCAAAATAGAGAAAGTAAAGGCTGAATTATCTAGAAATAGATACGATTCTTTCGTCAAGGTTGATATTAAATCATTTTACCCTTCAATTAATCATGACATTTTAAAAAGAAAATTAAACAAAAGAGTTAGGAAGGCTGAATTCATATATTTAATTGAAAAAGCCATTAAAACTCAGACCTTGCCAAGTCCAAATAAAAATGCTCTAGAAAATGAAACTGGTGTGCCTCAAGGTCTATCAATATCTAACTTTCTTGCTGAGATTTATTTGGCTGATTTTGACAGGGAATCATTTTCTGATGATTTTTTCTTTTGCCGATATGTTGATGATATTTTAATTTTGTGTAAAGAGGGCGAGATTGAAGAAATTTACAACAAAGTAAAACAATCTCTGAGCTTACTTGGTTTAAATACTCATGATTTTGGAGTGGATGATAAATGTGAGTATGGAAAACTTGATAAAGGATTCACATATCTTGGATATACATTTAAATCAAATGATGTCTCAGTGAGAAAAGCAAGCGTTACAAAAATTGAATCATCTATTGCTAAAATTCTAACCACATTCAAGTATAGACAAAAAAAAGCCGACTTAATTAAATCAAAAGTCAAACGAGAAATAGAAACAGAAAAAAATCTAAAAATACTTAAGTGGAGGTTGGATTTAAGAATTACTGGTTGCATTTATAATAACACGAAAAGAGGATGGGTATTTTATTTTTCTCAAATCAATGACTTAATTGTATTTAGAGAGCTTGATTTTACCGTTAATAAGTTACTTAAAAGGTTTAATCTTGATGGTAAAATCACCCCAAAGAAATTTATTAAAACTTATCATGAGAGCAAAATTAAAGAGAAGAACAAATATAAATACATTTGTAACTTTGATAAATTTAGCATTGCTGAAAAAAGAAAATCGTTAGAGTTATATCTTGGGGTTAAATCGGTTGCAAAAATTCCAGATGATAAAGTAGATAAGTTATTTGGTATGAAAATATCATCAATCATTAAAGAACTTGAACTAGATGTTGGTGAAGTATCATAATTTGATTAAGGTCACAAAATTTAAAGCCCGCAAACCTATAGGTTTAGCGGGCTTTTTTTCGTTTGCCTAAAAACCAAATCGCTTGCTTTTCTGTTGGGGCATTTCAACGAATCAGATGATTCATTACCAACAGAGAGCAAACGATATGAGTGCAAAAACCAAAGGCTATGTGATCACCGGTGTGATTGCGTTACTGGTCGCCGCTGGCGTGGTCTGGGCGTCAAACAACGTTGACGCCGTTGAAGACGCAATCGGCTAAGGGGGCGAGAGCATGGAATTACTCGCCACTCCGTTCGCACCGCGTCCGAA
The DNA here is from genome assembly GCF_028621875.1 of Photobacterium sp. GSS17. Taxonomy (NCBI): domain Bacteria; kingdom Pseudomonadati; phylum Pseudomonadota; class Gammaproteobacteria; order Vibrionales; family Vibrionaceae; genus Photobacterium; species Photobacterium sp. GSS17. The sequence continues at coordinate 819,751 of NZ_CP117518.1, forward strand.
AGAGCTAGACCCTGTCGAGGGCGTGGGCTGGGGCAACCGTGCCTCACTGCGCCTGATTTCCGGTCCTACTTATCACAGCATTGAGCTGGTCACAGACATTACCGACCCGAAAGACATTGAACGTGTTGAGGTGTCGCTGAACGGTTCGCCAAAAGTGAACGTGACCGCTGAAACGCTGGTGAAGCTGCAAGCCCACCGCAAAAACTACGCCCAGCCTGGGCGCTATGTGATTTCGTTTGGTGATCCAACACTGCGCACCAAAGTCGGCGTGCGCCAGACTGACCTTGTCACGTTGCAGGGTGAAATCTGGTTCGTCTACATCACCCTGAAAGCCAAACCGGCGGGCACAGCCACGCCGTCCATCCGTGCCCGTGCGCATGTGTTGCCAGCCCAATCAACGCGCTACTACATGCCGCGCATTTACGAGCTGACCTGGTTTGCCTCGGCAACAGGCCGCACGCCGTTCGACTTTGCCGAGCGCAGTCCGGCGCTGAACCTCAAGCGCATTCATTTCCTTGATGACTCGGTGGAGCGTGTCCGTGTTTTGCGCGACACCTTCGAAGAAATGAACATCACCAAAGCGGATAACGCGTTCGACCTGGCGCAATCGAAGAAAGAGCAAAACCAGGGCTGGTTCAGCCTCGACTTCATCCGTTACGGCTTCGGTGCCGACGGCATGCTCAATACCGCCGCCCGCAGCCAGCTGGCGTTCGAGCTGGATAAATCACAGGTCGGCAGCGTGCCGGTCATTGTTGAAGCCGTGGAGCAGGTGAACCCGCTACCAACCAAGGCATAAGGGGACGGCATGAATGATTTACTGGACAACCTGGGGGAATCCCTCGGGGGTATCTGGGATTCAGCCGTGGAAGGTGGCAACAGCTGGGTGAATGCCTGGTTTAACAACGAGGCCGATAAGGTCTCGTCTGCCGCGCCGGAGGAAAACCGGGTGCCTGACCGTCAGCAACCCGCCCAACAGCCTAACGGCCAGCCAATCTGGCCGGGCATGACCAACAACCAGACGTTGATGGTCGCGGGCGGCGGGGTGCTGGTTCTGATGCTGTTTATGTTTCTGATGTTGCGAGGGAAATAAGGATGGGACGACGTTCACGACGCGGCATTCGGTCACTGCCTGCCTTTTCCCATATGCCGAAGGAAGTGCGCTCTGACCCGTTGCGCGTCCAGCATTACCGGCTGCAACAACAGACCAAACAGCTGAAACGCCAACCGGCTTTTCGCGACAACCGCCGCGAAGGCCTGGGGGAAATTCGACAGACTGGCGCAGCGGATTTCGTGCCGCGCATCAGCAAGCGATAAGGGGGAAACATGCCGTTATTGTTTTGGCCGTTGCTGGCCGGAACCGTTGGCTATGTCAGCGGGCTGTTTACCGGTGAGAAGGTGGGGCAAACGCTCCGCATTCTTATCGCTGTGGTCATGGGGCTGTGGCTGTTCGATATCGTCTGGGGGAAAAACAAGTGATTAGTATTCCAGGCTTAACCAACAGCGGCTCGATGCCTATCAATGCCGGAGCGGGACCCAGCTCGGTCGGTGGCAATGAAGAAGTCAATTTTCGCGGTGGCAACGTGTCTTTCGGGGCGGGTATGCCGAGCTGGTTTCTGATGCTGATGGCCGCCGGGCTGGTCTGGCTCTTACTGAAAGGAAAATAGGGCTATGCAATTTCTCGTAATCAGTCCGCAGCATCCCGACTACGCCCACCATATCCGGCGGCTTGCCGCGGCGTTCTCGGCCATTGATACGCCAAAGGACGATTATCAGGACATGTGCCGCCAGTTATCGGCGGGCACATTGAGCCTGTATCACGCTACCGGTGACGGGGCGGATTTGTCGATTGTCGGTGAGATAGACGGGCACAGCTACTACGTGTGGGCGATTGCCGGTAAAGGCTTTCGTCCTGGTGTGGCCGAACTGCTTAAACGCATCAAGCTGGCCGGGCTGAAATCCATCACCTACGCCACGGCCAAATCCGGCATGCGCCGGTTGAGCCGTTTCTTTGGGGAGGTTCGCGAAACCCAGAACGAGTGGCAGGAAAACGGGCGGCTCTGCACCTGGCATGAGTTGGAGGTGTAAATGGGACGTTCAAAATCCAAAAAGAGTTCGAATACCACCAATGTATCGGGCACCAATGGGATTGACGGCGACAACCTTGGCGTCGCCATTTCCGGTGTTAACGGCTCCAACATCAACGTCAACATGACCGACCACGGCGCGATTGCGCGGGCGTCGGAAATGGGCGAGCTGGCGATCACCGCTAACACCCAGATGGCGCGGGATGCGCTCGACAGTAACACCGATGTGTCGAAGGCGGCGCTGCGGATGGGGAGCGAAACCGTTGACCGGGCGCTGGATTTCGGTTCGGAGGCGTTGAGCTTCGGTAACGATGCGATGGACCAGGCGTTTGCCTTCGGCGAATCGGCACTGGATTACAACAGCCAGGTGTCGATGCAGGCCATCAATGATGTGAGCAATGCGCACCATGAAAACCTGCAAATGATCGCGGGGCTGGCCGGAAACCAGGCATCACAGAACAGTGAAAATCTGGCGGCACTGAAAGACCTGGCAGCCATGAACAGCGACGGCGGGCAGGTGGCGACCACCAAGCAGATGACCATCATGGTCGGCCTGGTGTTCTTCTTCCTTGCCATGGTGACCATCTTCAAGAAGGGCAAATAATGTTTCATCAAATCATGCAGCCCCGCCAACGCCAGCAGTTTCAGGCGGTCGGTGAGTTCCTGTATATCGAAGCCTGTCCCGATGCGGTGCAGATTTCCACCGAGCGCGGCGATTACCGCTTAAAGCAGGGCGCACAGATTATCGATCCGCGCCTGACCGGTCGTGTCACGGTGGAGAACATGGGCGAGGCGGGCACCGTCATTATCGTGTGCGGCTATGGGCGCTATATCCCGCCGTCTGACGGCCAGCAGGTCGCCGTCACGCAAATGCCGACCGTGACCCTGTCACCTAACCAGCAGGTCAATATCGGTCTGTTGCCGAAGGTGGCACTGGTTGACGGCCAACCTGTCGTTATCAGCAAGCTGCCGAAGGTACAACTGGACGCAGACCAGGCGGTGACAGTGGCGAAGCTACCGGCCATCGAGTTGGCCGCCGGACAAAAGCTGGCGGTGTCCAGCCTGCCAGAAATCACCCTGGCACCGGGGCAGGCAGTGCGGGTTTCCAGTGACAAGCCATTGGAAACCGCGCCGGTTGTCGCGGCCTCACTGGCGGGCAGCCTGCTGACCATTGCCACCGGTACGGCGCAGCAGGCGGCGAATCCATTACGTTGTCACGTTATGGTCAAAGCCAGTCCGGCTAATACCCAGCCGGTCACACTGGCTGACGGCTGGGAGCTGGCCGCCGGTGAGCAACTGAAACTTGAAACCACCGCCGCGCTGGCGTTTGCCGGTGCCGACGGTGACACCATTCAGATTATCGAGGTACTTCGATGACAGGAAAGACACTGCGCGAGTTGCTGCCCGCAGGCAGCCCCCGCAACAAGATTGAGTTTCTGGCCGATGAACTGCAACACGGCCTTGAACTGCTCGGCCTGCTGGGCAAAGCCCGCATGACCAACTACGTGAAAAATCCGGCGTTTCTCGACAGTGCCAGCAACAAGGCACAGGAAACCAAGTTCACCGGCGTTTACCTGCCAGGCTCACGCGTCGGCAGCCCGAACCAGAATGCGGGCACCTTTGCTGACGGCTGGCACTTCGAGCAGAGCGGCACGCCGTTAGACCAGGCGATAAACACCGCGTTCGGGGTTCACCGCAACCTGCATTTCGCGCCGTTTTTAGCGTCGGTGCCGTTCAAAGCCCATGACATCTGGGTGGCGGCCAAAAACTGCAAGGGCACCATTTACCAGCAGTTGAACCTGCCGAAAACAGACAGCTATTACAAGGCGCACGCCATTTTTGCCGCAGTGGACGGCATGACGGTGACGCTCGGTTTTCGCAGTGCCGATACGTCCACCATGGGCGGTATGCGCAGTGATACCAGCCAGGTCACAACGGGCGGCATGTATGGACCGGCACCAAGCACCGGCTACAACGTGAAAGTGTTGGAGTCCGAGGTTTTCAGGCATCACGGCTCTGACCAGCGCGATACGTTTGTGTGCCTTGAAATCATGTCCAACCCTGGCGAAATGAACAGCCTGATGCTGCTGGGAATGCAGGTGATTGAAGTGGACAAGGACGGCAAGCCGGTCGAAAACGGGATCATCAATATGGACTCGGACGGTTACGGCCATCTGCGTTTTAACGAACTGATTGAATTTGTCTGTAGTGACACCGCCGTGGCCGGAAACCGCTTTACCTTCAAACCGAAAAAGCCCGGTTCGCCATTGCATTGCCCGCTGGGTATCCATCAGCACGCGACATACACCAATTTGTATTTCTGGGGCGGCGTCAATGGCGTGACCAGTGGGGATGTAGACTCAACCGGCAAACTGGATGAGGGTGTGACCGTGACAGATTTCAACGGTGACGCCGTCACAATTGAGCTATCACAGGCCAATGCAGACCTGGTGCGCAACTGCGGCGGGATGCAGGTTTACTTGCGTTACACCCAGACGCCGATGCGGCGGGGACTGTACACATGAAAATCGCCGTGTTTGCAGGAGCAACAGCCACGCTGGGCGCTGCGGCATGGCTGATTTACCGCGGGCTTTCCCAACCGCCCGCCGTTACCAACATTCCCAACCAGGGCACAACCGATTCGGGCGCCATCAACACCGACCCAGATTCGGGCATGTCATGGACAGGCATTATTGAAGGAGCAACAGACGTGATTGATACCAGTCAGCCACGCGGTATCCGCAACAAAAACCCGCTGAACATCGAGTACAGCACCCGCAACAAATGGCGCGGCCAGATCGGCAGCGACGGGCGTTTTTCCATTTTCGAGCATGATAAATGGGGATTCCGAGCCGCCGCCCGTATTCTGCGCAGCTACCAAAAGCGCGGCATCAACACGATTCACAGCATCGTCCACACGTTCGCACCGAGCCACGAAAACAACAGCAACCATTACGCCAACATGGTCGCCAAGTGGACGGGCTATGGCAAAAATGACCGGCTGGACATGAACGACGACCACACGGCCACGGAGATCATCAAAGCGATGGCACGGATGGAAGTCGGTAAAAAGTACAGCTATCACGAAGTCATGGAAGGAGTAGCACTGGCATGACCAAGAAAAGTATCGCCATTCAAATTGGCATCAGCGTTGCGGGCATGGTCGCAGGCGCATACACCATCAAGTTTTTGCGTAAACAGGGATTACTATGATTAATCTGAAAGAAACCAGCACCAAAACCGGCTTGCTACTGCTGGGTAGCGTGGCCGCCGGTCTTATTACCGGCAACAGCGAGTTAGTCCAGGTCACTATCGGTGAGAACGGCGCGCAAATCGGCGGCCTGATTCCGACCATCGCGGCGGCACTGATTGGCCTGTTCGACACGGTTCGCAAAGAGCAAGGCTAGGGGGCTTATTATGGATGTTTACCAGACTGTGCTGGTCGCTGCGGCGACCGGCTTTTTCTCAGCCTTCGGGACGGGTATTGCCATGAAAACTGACATTTCTTGGATTAAGAAGATACTTGATATTCACAATATTCGTATTAATGAATTGGAGACTCTATCAAAAAAACGATAAGTCCAACTTGATATTATAAAAAGATGAGTCAGTATGATATCTGTTGTACATAATGATTGGTGATAAAATGGCAAATGGAACAACTTTAGAAATTAATGGTGTTAAGTTAGCTGAAGTCTTAGGGACGGCTCCCCATAGCGCAACTTCTGGTTGGTACACCACTTATAGCCGCTTAGATAAGCAGATTAAGCGTCAAGTCGCAGTTACAGCAGCGTTAGAGCTTATTCGGGCTGATGTGCAAGCTGCAACTGCTAGAGTAGGAAATTCTACAGCTACACTACAAAGTCATCTTGATAGCTTATCTGAGTATGCGGACATAATTCAGAAAGCGATGGATACTGAAGAGCAAAAATAAGCCCGCAATAGCGGGCTTTTTTATATCTAAATTCTAGGGCGCATGTTTCCGGTTCGCCCGTTTTTCCTGCGCCTTGCGGATCATCTTCTTCTTATCTTTGGTCACGGTCTGCTGTTGAGGCTCGGTGACACGGCGGCCGCCACGAAACGGTAATGGCGTGACCACGCGGCACATAATCCAGTTGATATAGCCGCTTTAACGCGTGGTACTCATCAAAACGTAGCGCCCACGAATCCAGCTCCTTTGGGCTGAACACACGACCTTCGGGGGTGATGATAATGCAGCGCTCCTCATCAACCCGAAATCCCATCCAGCGGGTGTCGTCCGGCAGGTAGCCACGGGCACGGATAATCAGCAGTTTTTCGGCCATTGGGTTTACGTCGATTTCACCATCCAGCCAACGTTTGATGGTGATAGGCCGAACATGAAACCACGCCGCAGCCTGGTTAATTGAGTCGAAGTGGCGCCAAAACAGCTTCACGAACGATTCATGCAGCATGATGAACCTCACAATTTCTAATCTTGATTGTTTGTTTATTCCGATTGATAACGCGGGGTTCAATCGTCGATAGCTATCAAAAAGCGCAAAACAGCAAAATCTGACATCATGACCAAAACATCGTTGTTATCGAGCGCTGGAATCTACTGAGAATCGGGCGCTAAGAAAACCGTGATGATTTGAATTAACTAACTGTTTCCAAAGCTTATTTTTGTGATTTCGTGGGACGTTTCCTTACTGACTCATCAAATGTTAAAATACGTTACGCCAGTGCGCATTATGTACCTTATGTTAAATACAATTCCAAGGATTAGTATCACGCGCTATGTGGCAGCAATGTCCTTCTCAGTTCGCCTCACCTATCTCATTCGTTGACGATGAGTAATTGGTATGGGGCTGGGATTTAACAGTATTGGCTGATTTACCATAAAGTATATAATTTGCAATTAAGCGAACTCGGCTAATCACTTCGTTTACGGTTCGCTCCATTGAACAAATTATCTTAAAAAAGAACCCCAAACTAAACTTGGGGTTCTCAGATGCTTGTTCGTTTGTGCTGATATGCTGAACTAGATTTAACCGCCAGCCAATTTGACCGTGTGGCCTTTTTTCTCTAGCGTTGCTTTGATGACATCACGCTTATCACCTTGGATTTCGATGGTGCCATCTTTTACTGAACCTCCGCAACCACATACTTTTTTTAGTTCCGCAGCCAGAAGCTTGAGTTGGGCGTCTTCCATATCCAAACCTGTGACAATACACACGCCTTTGCCTTTACGTCCTTTTGTTTGACGTTGGATACGAACAATGCCGTCACCTTTAGGACGTTCTGGAGCTTGCTTTTCTTCTTTGATGCGGCCGGTTTCTGTCGAAAACACCAAGCGGCTGTTGTCATTCATGGGGAAAATCTCGTCATTTGTTGGATCTGTGAACCAGGTAATATCTTCAATGATCCCATTTGCGCATTACCCGTTCGCGAATATTATCAGTATTAGGCACTGTAACGGAAACAGTTATGATCAGAAACGTTATTTTCGACTTTGGTGCCGTATTGTTTGAGTGGAATCCGCGCAAAATTGTGGCCACTTTTACGGACGATACGGACGAACAAGAACGTCTGTTAAACCATGTTATCCATCACCCTGACTGGTTAGCGTTAGACCGTGGCACTATGCTCATGGCCGAAGCTCAACATAAGTTTGCTTCACGTTCCGGATTGGATGAGTCAAGAATTGAAGACTTCATTGAACATATACAGACCAGCCTGACCTTGATTGATGAGTCTTATCAGTTGGTCCAGCAAGTGATTACTATGGGTTTTAACGCCTATTTTCTTACCAATATGTGCAGTGCGTTTTTTGAAAAATTGAATGAAAAACATGGCCTGTATGCTCTATTTGATGGTGGTCTCGTATCCGGTAAAGAGCTTTTAATCAAGCCCGAACCTGAGATTTTCGAGTTGCTTGTCCAACGTTTTAATCTTGAACCCTCCGAATCATTGTTTATCGATGATCACCCTGCAAATTTAACGTCCGCTAGTCAATTAGGTTTTCAGGTCTATCAGTTTAAAAATCCATCAGAGAGCTGCGCTGAAATTCGAAATTTGCTGAAAATTAACTAAGATTCCTAGATAGTTGGCCGTTATTCATATAACGTTCATTCTTGTTTTGTAAGAATACTTGTTTTGAACCAAGCGCTTAGGAGTTTTCGTGAAGAAACTGTTTATCCCTGTTGTTTTGTTAGCGTCGCTGGTTGGTGTGGGCAGCAGCCTGTCTGTTGTAGAAGCCAAAAGTGTCAAAGACAAATCTGTTGTGGGGCAAGTAGAAACGATTAAAGTGCACGGATTGGACTTAGATTATCTTGCTCGTATCGATACTGGTGCTGCAACCACTTCCATTCACGCTAAAGACATTAAAGTGATTGGTGAAGAGAGTGAGAGCGACAGAATGCGTGATCACCTAGGCCACACGGTTGAATTCACCTCAATAAACGAAAAAGGTGAAGAAGCAAAGTACCGTGGAAAAATTGTTAAAGTCAGCAAAATCAGAAATGCTCAGGGTGTGGAACGTCGATACGCGGTAAAAATGGATTTGGGCTGGAACGGCCAACACAAAGAGGTTGCGGTTAACCTGCGAGATCGCAGTAAGCTGGAATATAAATTGTTGATTGGTAGAAACTGGTTAAGTGGCGATTACTTGGTAGATGTCGATAAATCAGATAGCGATGATTGACCTTTACTGTACACGCAGACCGTTTGCAAAAAACGCCCCGTCCAGGGCGTTTTTTGTTAACAGTCATTTGTTCTGAGCTTGCAGTTGCTGGCGTTTCTGTATCACGATATCCAAGTGCTGTTTTATTGCAGCCGGGGTGCCTTTTAACAACCGGCTACCAATAATGACGTACCATTGATTATTCTCTCCGGAATCGTTCATTAGCTTGAAGCCCTTGTACTCTTCAACTTTGGTCTGAGTGAGTCGGGCCGGATTATTCTGCCCTGCTACCAGTTTGTTAGGTGGCATAAAGGTCTTTGTTTCACACCACCAATCGATACTCTTCTTTATTAATGTCAGCTTCGAAGAAACTGACTGCCCCCCAATGATGCATTTCCAATCATCCGGATGGCCAGACGCATTTTCAATAGTGTGGCCGCGATGGAATACTCTTTTTTTCATTATTGCCTCATCACTCGGAGCCTAACAAACATTCCGGCATCACAGCGAGTTACTGCACTCATATTCAACCAGAATGAAAACACCAACAAACTACGTGGTGTGTCATTGATAGACGAATAATTGTTATCTGGAATTAATTATATAGTAGATAACGCGAGACATAAATCCGAATGATATACTCTTAAAATTATGGTGCGCTAGCTAAGGTGAAAAATGGCAAAACAGATAACCCCAATTTCTGACGAACTCGCCTCACAACACAGTCAGGCTATATTTCGCCAGCCTCTCGAAAGTGTTGAACCTTTGAACAAACTGACACGAGGCCAATATGCAAAAAATACCCTAGTATCGTTTAAAAATGACTGGAACAGCTTTCTTGCTTTCTGTATTGAGCATAAGGTTCCAGCTTTGCCAGCAAAAGCAGATACAGTCCATCGCTACATCGAGCAAATGGCGAAGACGCGTAAACTCGCCAGTCTCAAACGTTACCTTGTCACACTTTCATTAGTGCACCGTTGTCACACACTACCCGACCCTTGTGCACAAACTGAAATTCGGCTTGAAATGAAAAAGCAGCAGTTAGAGAAACACGATGATTATCAAAACGCATCGGCATTTCGAGATGAGCATTTGCAGTCTCTGTTGTTACGCTTTGAACTATCGACCAAGCCTAAAGATATTCGAGATTTGGCAATTTGGGCTGTGATGTTTGAGGCTATGTTAAAGCGTAGCGAACTGGCGAATCTCTCCGTTGAAAATTTGTCAATTCATCCAAACGGGATGATTGATTTGTGCATCAAAAATGACGTGATTGCGCTGAGTTCTGTCGCGTCAAAAGCTCTGCAACGGTGGTTAGTGACCGGCATGATAGACAATGGTTTTGTTTTTCGCCGGATAGACCGTCATGGAAACATTGGAGATTCCCCTTTGGATCACTCCTCGGTTTATCGTGTTTTTCGTCGAGCCAGTGACGAATTAGGACAACCAGAGTCTTCTCTGTTTTCCGGCCAGTCTCCTCGAGTTGGAGCCTCACAAGATCTCGCTGAATCCGGATGCTCAATAAAAGATATTCAAGAACAAGGCCGCTGGAAAAGCCCGGCAATGCCGGCTCAGTATGTCGGTAACAAAGACAGGCATGACAAAGAAATCGCGAAGTATATTAAGCCCAAGCCCTGGGAACGCTAGTTGTTATTAGCTGGCTTTTTACAATGTGGGGATATATTAGATTCATAAACAGATAAAAAGTTATAGTGCATTAGATATAGTAACTAAACATGGTTCGCAATGTTTTTCCAGTTACTCTTCCTTCGGTGCATCCGTCCAGTGTTCTTGGTAACCAACTTGTCGATCAATAGGCACAGTAATTCGTGCAAAAAGGCCTTTCAACTGAGTAAGGTTACCAAAATAACCGGCTTGGTTAGCATCAACCCATTCCGACAAGTTGATTCCTTCCCAACATAATTCATAGCCGGCATTGATCGATAATATCTCGAAAAATATCCGCTGCACTCGCCCATTCCCTTCCCGGAAAGGATGTATAACGTTGAGTTCACAGTAATAATGGGCAATGCGTTCAATAAACTTATCTAGAGGTAGTCCGCAGAGATAACCTTCTTCAGCCAAAGACAGCAACAACTTGTTGGTTTCTCTTATAATGTTTTGCCAGTGACAGAAACGCGTTTCACCTTTGGTAATGTCGACCTGGCGGGGTTGTCCTGCCCAGCGGTACAAATCCTGAAACAGAATTCGGTGGATTTTTTGGAGGTAATCGAGAGTGAAGTTATTGAATTCAGGCTCAAAGTGTTCCGCCCGAACTCGTGTGAAGTCACGTTCAGCGGCTTCAAGTTCATCTTCATCTTTAATGGATAACAGGTTGATTAAGACGCTGGAGCCAGGATAGCAATCAGGGTCATGATCAACATCATATTTATCTCGCATACCGTAACGTCAAGTCTGCAATCTGTTCCGATTCACTCTTTGATACGCATTCGGGGTCATGGGTTTCCCCTTCCTGATGAATCCCTTCTAAGCGCAAACTGGCCCGGTAATTCTTGTTTTGTAAACGCTTAAAATGCGCCTTTTTTTCTTCTTCTGTTAGCATGGCTTTATAATCCGATAGCATCCATGTACCACTCAGGTTGCTAACCAGTTTAACTGATTATAACCAATGCAATCCGGAGCTGATGCAGCTGTTGCCCGTTTCGCTCACAATTCTCACGATTAAAAATGAGAAAAAGCCGGGAATTTCCCGGCTATGACTGATTATTGCACCGCGTTCTTAATTGCCTGTTCCAGAAATGCCTTAAAGTCATGTCCATAATGCTGAAGCATTTTGGGGAACATTGAGATAGGCGTCATCCCTGGGAATGTGTTGATTTCGTTAAGCAAAATCTCGTTATCTTCACTCAGGAAAAAATCAATACGTGACAAATCTTTCAGCTTCATGTGGATGAACGCTTTACGAGCATACTCACGAATCTGATCCAGCTGTTCATCCTTCAGATTAGCGGCTTCTACTGTCGTACTGGAATGACTGTCTGCGCTGTACTTTTCTTCGTAGCTATAGAACTGATCTTCCGGACAAGTGACTTCACCCGGCTTTGTAATAATCAGTTCGTCGCCGTATTGGTACGCAGCAACTTCCAATTCACGAGGCTTAATTGCTTTTTCAATCAGTACTTGTTTAGAGAAGGTGAAAGCATTATTGATCGCCAGCCCCAATTCATCGCGATTCGTTACACGGTAACAGCCAACTGATGACCCCTGACTCGCGGCTTTGACAAACAGTTTGCCCCACTTATCCAACGCCTGCTCAGCCTGATGGTAAGCATCATCGTTATTCTCACTGAGAAAAATATACGGCGTGTTCGGGATACCCAACGTGTCAAACCACAGTTTGGTGGTAATTTTATTGAAGCAATTCGTGCTCGCTTCCGGACCACAGCCCAGGTATGGCAATTTTGCCATTTCCAGAAAAGACTGGATATCACCCGTTTCCCCTGGGAAGCCATGAATACAAGGAATGACATAATCCACTTTACGGCTGACTTCACCCTCAACCAATGTCTGATCAAGATTCAAACGGCACAATGCGCCTTCAGCGTTGTACCAGCCATCATTTTTCATTTCGACACGGGTGTAGGTAATGGCGTCAATCTGCTGGAGTTGCTGCTCAATGAAGTTAGCAGATACGAGAGAGACTTCATGTTCGGAGCTTCCGCCACCGCACAGGAGTAATACGTGGATTGAACTCATTATCATCCCTTGTTGTTATCGCTGGCCACAGGTGCCAGTTTTAAATCACAAATAGCACTTCTCACTCAGTCGCTGAGTGGTGCATTTTTTCAATTAGTTCTAATAGTAATAAAAAAAAGGCGGCTATTGCACCTTCTATCGGTAACTAGCGCCATATCTTTCACGGAAATGACATTCATCAGCTCAATTTACCAGCAATCATGCTCGGTTTAACCACTCATGGGAAGTTCAACGCTATAATTCCCCTGCTTAAATCGAGCAATGCCCAGAACCCAAAGTCCAAAACCTCATAAAAAAGCATCGCCCTATATGCTCTTCAGTAGCATATAGATGCGATGCTTCTCGCTGTTCAACGGATTGGTGGGTCTGCTGGGTCTGGGTGTTAGCCAGCTTTACACTGCAGCAAACTGGCCTCGGGTCTTGTTTGCATAAGCAACCAGAGATAGCATCACCGGCACTTCAACAAGAACCCCAACAATCGTGGCCAGTGCTGCCCCTGAATGTACCCCAAATAAACTGATAGCGACGGCAACAGCCAGTTCAAAGAAATTTGATGCACCGATCATCGCCCCCGGTGCTGCTACGTCATGCGGTTGTTTCCACTTTCTCATCCAGATATAGGCGATTGCAAATATCAGATACGTCTGCAGCAGCAAAGGAATCGCAATTAAAACAATATCAACCGGGTTCGCCAGAATGGTTTTAGCTTGAAACCCAAAGAGCAGAATCACAGTACCGACCAATCCCGCAATTGAAAACGGTTTCAACCCGGCAGACAGACGATTTAATGTTTCCTGCTGACGTACAACACGACGTGTCAACGCGCCAGCTAACAGCGGGACGACCACAAACAGTGAAACGGATAGAATCAACGTGTCCCACGGCACTGTTATATCTGTCACACCCAGCAAAAGCGCGGCAAGCGGAGCAAAGGCAACCACCATAATCAAGTCATTAATTGCCACCTGAACCAAGGTGTAATTGGCATCGCCTTTAGTCAGCTGACTCCAGACAAACACCATTGCCGTACATGGCGCGACTCCCAACAGAATCATACCGGCAATGTAATCTTCACCGACCTCGGGCGAAATCCAGTCCCCAAAAACATGTCTGATAAAAAACACGGCCAATAGCGCCATAGTGAACGGTTTAATCAACCAGTTCACTGTCAGAGTGATAATCAACCCCTTGGGACGCTGATGCACCTTTTTAACCGCAGAGAAATCGACCTGCATCATCATGGGGTAAATCATTAGCCAGATCAGTACCGCAATAACCAGGTTAATTTGCGCATACTGCATATCACCCAGCAGCGAAAATACGTCAGGAAACAGCATGCCCCCTGCCAGCCCCGCCAGCATACCCAAGCCAACCCACACGCTCAGAAAGCGTTCAAAAATGCCCATTGTCATCCTCTCGTTATATCTTTTTCATTCGGTTGTTAGTTGCCCTTAGGCATTGGCTTCACTTGAACCCACGTTGTAACAAACGTCTTTCTATTCCAAAGACCTAAGATCTTGTTCCCAAGTCAGTGCGCCTCAGTTACGTTTTGAACGATTGTCAGGGCAGCAGGCTGATAGCTTGTCAGGATGACATTCCGTGTCAGTTTTTCCGGCACAACAGTTTTCCGTCAGATACGCAATAAGATCCATCATCACCGGAATATTGGCACGATATCGCTGAAATCGCCCCTGCTGTTCAACGGATACCAGCCCAGCATGTAACATCGCTTTAAGGTGAAACGACAATGCATTCGGAGCGATGTCCATTTCACGGGCCATCTCTCCCGCCACTTTGCCTTCAAAACCAGCTTTAACCAGTAAACGCCAGGCATCAAGGCGTACGCCTGATGACAGAGAATCAAAAAGGGTTGTTGCTTGTTCAGTATTCATAACTTCAACATTACAAGAACTATTGAAACAATAGTCATGAGTATACACCATCGCTTAGGTGACGGAAGCAGACTTTTATAAATAATTGTTTTAATGAATGAGGGCTTATAAATCTGATTTGTTGCGAGACAGTCTAGTGGAGGTGCTTATAGGCTACCAGGCCGCTGAAACAACAAAAAAGCCGCTAAAGCGGCTTTAAAAAATAATTTAATTCAGGCGTGTCATCGTTGATGAAGCAGCGGAATCTTCAATGCTATCAAGCTGGCGAATGAAGGGGCCAAAAGTCTGAAGTGAATCAGGCAAAGAAGATAACGCTTTATGCGCAGCTTCTTTACTTGCGTAACGGCCGTAAAGCAACGTAAACCAAGGAGCACCATCGAGCTGCTTTTGATTTAACCAAACAGGCTGCCCAGATGGCAATTTACTGGCGTAATCAGGTAGTCCATCGTCCTTCCTTAGTGCCAATATTTGAATGGTATATCCTGATAAGGCAGTGCTGCTAGTACGTTCCTGTTCTGCCGCCTGCTCAATGACACCCGCCGCTTTGCTTAATTGAACCGCACGATGAACAACAAGATCCTCTTTTCTAATCGGAGTGGTTTGCTGTGTTTCGGCAGGTAAATCATAACGGGTATCTTCGATAACCGACGATACAACAATCTGGGTGGATTGATTCTCAGATGCACAACCGGTAAGAACAACGGCTGCAGCGAATACGGCGATTTTTTTCATGTTATATGGCCAGAGTCTGTGGAATTTCACTATTCTGCCGCTGTATTTTGCCCCATTCAACCCTAACTTTAAGATAGATCAATAAGTAACGTTAAATTCCACTGCAGCATACGGACTTTTGACTGCACCTGATACGTATCAGGACCACTTTTCTAGGAGCTTTTACCATGGCTGACCCACAAATTCAGTGCCAACTGGATGCGATTGATAAGCTTACCGTTATTTTATATCGTTCGGCGCTGACAGCCGGTAGCGGATTAATGTCAGTTGCCGCCTGGGAAAACGATTTTGCAGCAACCGGCCTGATTATGGCGGCTTTGATAGCAACCACCACCGTCCATATTTATGACAAACGTTTCCGCTGGCTTATCCTCGGCAGTGCCTTGTTTGCCACCTTGTGGCAATTATCTGGCTTGTGGGCTCCGCTGGGCCTAGGTGCGGCCTTGTTTGCCTTCAGCGCCTTAGCGGTCAAAGAGTATTACTGCTTCAAGCTGAAAGTGCTGCTGATCACCCCATTGGTTCTGGCCGGATTCTGGGCCGGCTTAGTACTAAGCATTCCCCAATTGATGATTGCCTGCAGCATGGCTGGAGCTATCTTACTGGCTGTCGCGGCTTTTTCGAAATGGCGTATGCCCCTGCACTACGACATTGGGGACAAATCCCGCTATGAAGTGTAATCCTGCTCTCTTGCGTACCTAAGACGTTTTATCGAGAGGTTTTATTGACAGATATTATTGATAGGTGTTCTCCAGAGAAGCGAGTCAATTTTCAGCTTGGCGACCAAATATACATTAGCAGTTTGACCCTGTTTTATTGTGCATATTCATAGATATGAGAGGCTGACAGTGCCCAGATATCTTGCCGTTGATCACAGCTCCTGCACTTTAGTCAGACACTCCTGACGGCATTCGTTACACTCTTCTGAAATTGTCTGGAGAGTGGTGCCATGGAAGGAATCGATAAGCTTCTCAAACCGAAATCAGTCACCGTTATCGGCGCTTCTGATAATCCCAATCGCGCCGGTAATGTCGTCATCCGAAACTTATTATCAGGCTCATTTCATGGCCCCATCATGCCCGTCACTCCAAAGTACGAAGCGGTTGCTGGTGTTTTGGCCTACCCGACCATAGACAGCCTGCCTCGGGTGCCAGACCTTGCCATTGTTTGTACCAATGCTCATCGTAACGTAGAAATCATCAGACAGCTCGGAGAAAAAGGCGTAAAAGCTGCCATCGTGCTGGCCGCAGGAATGAATCAAATCCTCCATGATGGTGAAACCGATGAAAAACGTATGTACGCGGTTGCTAGACAATACAACATGCGCCTTGTCGGCCCGAACAGCATGGGGCTTATTTTACCCTGGCTGAATCTGAATGCGTCTTTCTCTCCGATCTCTGCCCATAAGGGTAATATTGCGTTTATTTCACAATCGGCGGCGGTTTGTACCACCATTCTCGATTGGGCTAAAAACAAAAATATCGGCTTTTCGACTTTCCTCTCTCTAGGCGACGCTTGCGATGTGAATTTCGCTGAATTGCTGGATTACTTGTGTCGCGACAGCAAAACAGAAGCCATTCTGCTGTATATCGACTCGGTTAAAGATGCCCGCCGTTTTATGTCTGCAGCGCGAGCCGCCGCCCGTAACCGCCGTATTCTGGTCGTAAAAAGCGGTCGTACCCGAGCTGGCAGCGCAGCGGCACAATTACATACCGGCGGGCCAGCGGGATTAGATGCCGTTTACGATGCTGCAATCCGACGCTCCGGTATGCTCCGGGTAAACAACACCCATGAGCTGTTTGCTGCGGTCGAAACCCTTGCCCACTCCGTGCCATTACGTGGTGAGCGTCTGGCCATTCTGACCAATGGTGGTGGCCCTGCCATCCTTGCTGTTGATGCGCTGGCCGACCGCGGCGGTAAACTGGCGCAGCTGAGCGAACAAACCATCGCGAAATTATCTGAAGTCCTGCCCTCAACCTGGTCAAAGGCCAACCCAATAGACATTATTGGTGACGCAGACATTCAGCGCTACGAGAAAGCCATTAACATCCTGCTGGACAGCGATGACTTCGATGCCCTGCTGATCATGCACTCACCATCCGCCATTGCCCGCGGAAACAATACCGCCAAAAGACTGGTTGAGGTGATTAATCAGCACCCAAGAAAACGGAAATTTAATATTCTGACTAACTGGTCTGGTGAAGACGAAGCGATAGAATCTCGCCGGATTTTTACCGACGCCGGTTTTCCTGCTTATCGGACACCGGAAAGTGCCGTTTCAGCCTTCATGCACTTGGTGGAATACCGTCGAAACCAGAAACAACTGATGGAAACCCCGGTTTCCTTCGGTGAAATCCAAGCCAACCCGAAACATGTACGTGATGTTGTTAACCACCTGCTGGCGCAGGGTATCCACCAGCTGGAAACACATGAAATACGACCGGTGCTGGAAAGTTACGGCTTCCAGACACTCCCGACGTGGATTGCCGATGACCCGGCTGAAGCTGCTTACATCGCGGAGCAAATTGGTTATCCGGTCGCGGTAAAACTTCGCTCCCCGGACATTCGTCATAAATCCGAGGTACATGGCGTATTGCTGCATTTGCGTACCGCCGCTGAAGTGGCTAACGGTGCGCAGGCCATACTGGATCGCGTCTCTCTCGAATACCCTAACGCACGTATTGATGGCCTGCTGGTGCAACGTATGGCTCGCCGTGCGGGCGCACAGGAACTGCGAATCTCTGTCTACGATGACCCGATCTTCGGGCCTGTCATTTTACTGGGTGAAGATGCCGCTGAATGGGACATCCACAAGGATGCCGCTGTTGGGATTCCGCCACTCAACATGGCGCTGGCGCGCTATATGGTGATAAATGCCATTAAAACCGGCAAGATTCGTCAACGTAACCTGCCGGAACGTATAGATATACCAGCGTTGTGCAAACTACTGGTGAAAATTTCACAGTTGATTATCGACTGTCCGGAAATTCAGGATCTGGATATTCACCCACTGCTGGCTGCTGGAGAAGAAATGACGGTTATCGACGCATCCATGACCCTGCGTGAATTTGAAGGGGATCGCCAGCGTCGACTCGCCATTAGGCCGTATCCAAAAGAATACGAGGAACAAGTTGCCCTCAAAGATGGCAGCATGATCCTTCTGCGCCCGATTCTGCCTGAAGATGAACCAATGCATGCCGAGTTCATTTCGCGGGTCTCTATGGACGATTTATACAAGCGCTTTTTCTCTGACGTCGGTGAGTTCAATCACGAAGCGCTGGCCAATTTCACCCAGATTGATTACGACCGGGAAATGGCTTTTGTCGCGGTTCGCGAAGAGATCAATAAAAACGGTGAAGCCGTGCCGTCGATCATCGGTGTGACTCGTGCATTATCCGACCCTGACAACATTGAAGCCGAGTTTGCCATTCTGGTTCGTTCAGATCTGAAGGGGATCGGATTGGGAAGCATTTTGATGAATAAGATCATTCGTTACAGCCGTGAGCGAGGCTTGAAGCGAATGACCGGCATTACTATGCCTTCAAACCGGGGAATGATCATGCTGGCACAGAAAGTGGGTTTTGAGATCGACGTGCAAATGGAAGACGGCATTGTTGAGATGCTGTTACCGCTGGAGTAAATCATGCTCTCCTATTGGTGATTTAAGCTTCTTTTGATCATTTGACCTACCTGTCGATACATCAAGATCGTACAGAAACGCAGAAACTCGATACTGCATTGCTCATCCAGGATCGGCATGGTTTTCCCTGCCGATCCGAGCCAGCGGAGCACTGGATATGAGGCAAACCGGAGTTATCACCCCGACAGAAACTAGTGTTGTTGCTTTTTCCACATTGATTCAATGTACTGGATACACCAACTCTTAGCTTTACCCATCCGGCTACGGTTCCAGGCCAGTACAATATCCAGCTCAAACACCGGGTTATCACCTATCACCATTAGCTCGCCTTTATCTATGGCTTCTTGCGCGTAACTATATGTCATGGTGGCAATACCCAGGCCCGCTTTGAGTGCCTGAAGTTTGTCATGCATCGAAGTAACTGTAAGCAGCGGCTGATCATCCAAAATATTGTGGGTCAACGGCGGCAAGTGACGGGCCGTATCTGCAACGGCAATCCCGCGATATTGTTTGCGAACAGCAGGATCCAAAGGATTATCATGTTTATGGATTGGATGATCCGGGTGCGCAACCCACACGGCGTCCATTTTCCCCAATGGCTGAATTTTCACATCATGCGGTGCCACACTCGGGTTAGGTGAGATCAACAGATCTGCACGATCCTGCGCCAATGCCTCCCATGCACCGGCCAGAATTTCTTCACGAAAACGGATCTTTGTTTTACTTCGTTCAGCCAGCGCTTCGACAATGGGAAACAAGGTATCGACTTTAATCACACCATCATATGCGATAGTCAGTTCCAGCTCCCAGCCATGGGCCAGTGCGCTGGCATCAGAAATCATCTCGTCCGCTGCCGTCAGAAGTAAACGCCCTCTTTCAAGCAATAACTTACCGGCTTTGGTAAACACCGCTTTGTGGCCGGAACGGTCAAAGATAACCAAATCCAGATCCTGTTCCAGTTTCTGAACCTGATAACTGAGTGATGAAGGCGCTCTACCCAGCTCTTCCGATGCTGCTGCAAAGCTACCACGTCGATCAATCGCGTCCAGCACCATCAAAGCTTCAAATGATAATAGTTTGTTCACGCATTCTCCCAGTAAATGCTTGATATTCTTCCCTTGATATTAAACCGTTGCTGGCGATGAAAGCTAGCTGTTCCTTGTGTCTGTCTGTTTCTAATATCCGGCTGATTCTTCTATCTGACCGTTCAAGGCTGGCAACCACTTAAACATAACATCATTATTAACCATTCAGTCAAAAGAATATGTATTCAAAATCATATGTTATATCCCCGAAAAATTTCATACCTAAGTGATGCATTAATCAAAATTATGACTAAGCATTTGAATGTCATCCAAATTAAACGCCAAAAATTGATCTGAGCTAATAACACAGTCCAAACAATACACTACATTGCTTCACATTCAGCCAAGCTTATTCATGTCTGAGTTTAATGTCTGATTCAGGTTGATGTTTTTAATCGCTGACTGACAGCTTACGGTATCTGAAACATAGTCCGTCCCCTTGGCCACCAGCCAGAGTAGGTCATCCAGTCAGCGGATGCGGCTATTGACTGGATACAGGAACGGATATCTTTTTATACGATTGCTGTGGATCACGTCAGTAAACCGGTTCAGTCAGTAGCAGGCGTTAGAGAAATTACTAGGCAAGGTACTGCAAGCAATGTTAATTGGGGATATCTGAAGTGCACTGCAATCTCTGGCTTCGGCGATTCATGTAGTGAACCATCAGGCAGCACGCCCAATGCCAAATAAACGCCCTTTATAGGCAGAGGATAAAAAATCTGAACTCAGCAGCCCGACTTTGTTCGGGTAACCCATACGATTTCAAGTACGCAGTTTCACATTAACGGTGATTTGCCGGATACACAGACAGATTTCATCAGTCATCTTGTTGGTATCCGGCCTTTTTCTGTTGCTACTTAATCAAATTGTTTCTTAAATAAATGTCATCAATAAATAACTATCGCAAGCTTACATCAGCCATTTCCACCAGATGAATACCGCCAGGAAGCCAAACAAGTAAGTCAGGCCAATCCAAGACAGTACCTTCATACTACGACTCCATTGCAGTATTTTTGGCAAATCCGTTTTAGACACTAACCGGTAGTTCAGCAGGGCAAAAATCGGTGTGGTCATAAAGGCCAGAATCATGGCGAAGTCCAAAAGCGGCATCAATGCAGAACTGAAGAACAGAATAATCCCCATTGCCGCCACAGCCATAATGACCATCCAGGCATTGTGATATTTACGCTGTCCAACCGGTTTCCCCTGCAACAATAACTGAGCTTCGGCAACAGAGCGCGCATAACCATCAATAACGGTAATAGTACTGCCGTAAATACAGAAGAAAGCGACCAGTGCAATCAGGTAACGAGACCACTCACCAATTGTCGAAGCATACATACTCACCAGCTGATGGGAAAAGCCAATCCCTGAGGTTTTCAGTTCCGTCCCTGTGCCATGCAATACCAGTGCACCAAGTGACAAGAAGACAACAGCCAGAATCGCCGTTCCGATATAGCCAACATTAAAATCGAACAAAGCAGACTGCGCTGTCACCTGCTGCTCTTTGCACTGACTTTTCAGCCACAATGAGGTCAGACAGGAAATCTCAATCGGTGCTGGCATCCAGCCCATCATCACCACAATAAAGCCGATAGAAGCGATGCTCCATGCAGATGGCGCCTGAAAATCTGCTGGTGCGGCACTGCCTTTACCCGCTGCGATAACAACCGCAGACAAGGTGGCAATGACCAGCACACTCATGATAATTTTCGAAAGCCCATCCAACGCCTTATAGTGCCCGGCGGCCAGAATGATCAGGCACGAAGTCACCACGATACCTGATAACACAGGAAGTGACAGCGTCACCGGAAGAAAGTACCCCAGCAGACTGGAGCTGAAAAGTAACAGGGCTGCGGTGTTGACGATACCGGAGATAACACTCAGACCGGTAAACACCCAAAGATATCCCCGCCCCATGGTGTCATAACCCTGAATCAGACTGTTGCCCGTTCCCATTGTGTACTGAACACCTGCACGGAAAAATGGATATTTTAATAAGTTTACCAGCAGGATAAGTCCGGCGAGCTGCCAGCCATAAATGGCGCCGGCTTTGGTTGAGGCAACCAGATGGGATCCCCCCACAGCTGCCGTCGCCATCATGATACCCGGTCCTAAAGATTTGATAAGTTGTGTATAGGATTTTCTGCTGTTTTCAGCCACTGGCTGTACTGGCACGCTATCTGACATAATCACTTCCTGATGATTTTTATGTTTGTTGTGTTTACTGTGGTTGTTTATTCACCTTTCTCTCAGTTTTACGACCAATAATCAATATGGCCTGACAGCATGTTTAGTTGATTCAACCAACCACCTCACACATCAAGGAGGAATGTTCTGTTTCCAACCTCTGCAACTATCCAGATCTGCAGAAAACCAGTAGAAAAAAACAATAAAAAAATCATGCTATTTCATAAACTTCGAGACATCACAAAATTTTACTCTACCAATTAAAGCCTTTTGTGATCAGGAGAAAATTGTGCAATATCGATTTCAGCAAAGTGTTTGATTCAAGCGATAAATTTCCAACTTGCTGAGCACGGATTATGCTTAGTAAAGATAGTTAAAGTCTGGAAGCTGCGCGAATTGGTTAATGGAAAAGATCCCAAAGAAAGCGATGCCTAAGCCTGGAAGGCGACGTAATGGGCGCTATCGCAAGGTACGCCTGTTTGCGTATGGGATTTTTTTAATGCTCTGTATCATAGTGATACCAGCCATTCTTATCCCTCCCTGGCTGGCATCCCGCGGGGTCGAAATAAACGCCATATCCGGTATCTCACTGGGCAAGACCATCGTTATTAAGAAACTGAGTCTGTCCATCAACAAAACATTGCTGACAATAGAAAAGCTGACGCTGGAGCATTTTGTCGATGATGAGAGCCCAATCGCCGATTCGTCATGGCGCCTGTTCTCACCCAACCTCACCATTCGACTTGCACCCGAGATCCAGACGGCACTGGCGCAACAAAATCTGTCTTTTGGTCCAATAACGCTGAAGGATACGGCATTTGTTCTGACCGACCTCACCCAGCCGTATGTGTTCAGTGCTCAGGCCGAAACCGCCGATATGTTGCTGACTATCAATGGGGACAATGAAGTGCCTCAGCATCTGGAGGGCGTGAGCCTGGTTCTCACAACCTCTCCCTATGTTGCTCTGACAGGCATGGTAAACCAGGCAAATCTAACGCTGATTCACCCACAGGATATCCGACACTATCCTTATCCGCTGGTGTTACAACAGGGACATTTTTCGCTCAATTGGCAACCATTTAAAACACCACTGACGGTGCATCTGGCGAAAGTCCTGCCTGGCTGGGAAACCGTTGATGCCGACGTCTTACAATCCGGCAGTGATATTTCGGTAATGATGAACCTGCAGCAGCCCACCACCAGTATTCAGATACTGGCCGATAAGCTCATGCTGGCACCCCCAAAACAATTACCGGAATTTATTAAACCTCCCGAACAGGTTCATGAAGGGTTGCATCTGGGACAACTGATTTCAGGTTTGTCTCAATTGCCTCTGCAGACACTGAAAGTGAACCAGCTTACCTACGGCTCATTGATTCTCGATGCCCGGCTGGACCTTGAAACACCGCGTTATCTGATGAATGAACCCGCGCATAAAGCCACATTCCAGTTAAACGGTAAAGCGCTGGCGCCCGATCCATATGATCTCGGTATTCAGATCAAGCATACCGGCCCCAATGATGCCCATCTGACAGGCGAAATGACGTCGCCAGAGGGCCATCGGCTTTCGTGTCAGGGAGATATTTCATTTATCAGCCCACTACCGAAGTCGCTGTTCTGCGAAGCCAATGTCAAACAGACCGCGGCGTTGACCAAGAAGCTCAAGCTGTTTGATCTTCCTGACGCCACATTGGATCAACCCATCACCCTATCTGCCGTCCAGACGGATCTTCAGCTACGCAAAAAGATCCCCCCAGCATCTGACCAGGATCCGGACAACACACCAGATGAGAACCCTTCAGATCCTATTCAATCGAACAGATCCGGCATTCAACTGTTCCGAGAAGTCGAAAAGGCCAGTTATCGACTCTCTCTGACACTACCGAAAGCCATTCGCGTGAATCTGGGCGCGCTGGCGCTTAAGCATTCTCTCCTGACGAAAGTCAGACAAAAACCGCTACAGTCACTGTTACTCAATACTGATGGCCGACTACTGTTTGATGTCAACTATCAAAGCGATACGCTCTCTCTGAGCCTGGCTCCGCAAAATGAATCTCTGTCCTTCAGCAACACAGAGTTTGGCCATAAACTCGATCTTGTCTTTGATCAGCTAATCTGCGCGGTCACTCTCCGCACACAAGGCGAATCGTCTAAGCCACTTCATACGACAACCTCTTTGGTTTCATCAGCTATCCGGGAGACACCCATTTCGCCAACTCAGCAAAAACAACCACATCAGCCAAGCCAACTCAGTCAACCTGGCACGTTACAATGTCACTCAATCAGCCAGCTAGCGGCTGAAATAAAGGCCTTATATCCGACAGAAGATGTTACGGTAGAAAACGTGACCTTCAAGTCGACACTCGAAAGCCGATGGAGTGACAACGCCCTGACAATGGTGCTGAAACAGCCGACTTTGCAGGCTAAACACATACTGTTGCCGCGTAAGCAAGTCTGGCTGGAAAATCAGCTGGACAATGTGGTGGCACAGGCAGACGCCCTTACACTAAGTCAGCGTTTTCGTGATGATGAAACCCAGCAACTCACACTTTCTTCCGCAGAGACTTCTCCGCTGACAGTATCTGCCCGCTGGATCGGTCAGCAAATCATTGCCGAGGACACGGCCAGTAATGCTTCCGAAGTTTCCGGAAGCGGTACATCCGATAATCTGACCAACGCCACGACTTCCACAATTTTCACCAAGCCTTCTCAACGTCAGCAACGACGTAAACCTGATGACAAAAGCCAGCTACCGGTCCAGAAGTACGACGGTGAGTTTAATGCCGAGTTCAATGCAGTACAGCTTGCCTACCGACCCAAAGGCACACACCCGTCAAAGCCAAAAGGACAGCCCCGCGGATCCAATGCGAAATCGACTCTCCGGGCTGACGATCAAAAACCAGTCAGTTTGACATCCCAGTACAAAGCCGGAATCACGCTGAGCCAAAACGGCCAGCGTCTTCCCATGATTCGCAGTGAAGGAAAGGTATCGTTTGTTCCCGATACAGTGAATATCTCAGCCAATCTCCTCAATGGCAGGCATGCTGAGCTGGCGCGATTTCTCATCCAGCATGACTTTCCGACGCAAAACACAGACATCACGTTACAGCGTCACTCAATCCATTTCAGCCCTAAGCTGACTCTGAAAAAACATTACCTGCCCGGTCTGCCAATCGATTATGACCTGCATACCGGTACGCTGAGTTTTGATGCCCATTTTTCGAATCATGCACACCTGAACAACAGAAGCCGACCGCCCAAACGCGCACAGGCACATCAGTGGCAAGGACGATTTGGTCTTTATGCCAGTGAACTCGGCGGTTACGTCGGTAATACTCATTTTGCCGATCTGAGCGTGTCCCTGCTCGCGGAGCTTACGCCGAACGGATTCCGCTCTTTGCAACCTATTAGCCTGCACGCCAGTTACCTCAACATGGGAGTATTGCTGGAAAACCTCTATGCCGTTTTTGAGCTGGACACTGAAAAGTCTTTCTACCGACTAGACAGAGCCAATGCCAATACACTCGGCGGCTCTGTCAGCACCCACCAGATTACCAGTAACAGCCTGAAAACCATTCCCGCTATCCCTATCCTGATTCATGGTATCAGGCTGAATCAGCTGATAGATGCCGTGGATGGAAAAGATATTGTCATGACAGGCATTCTCGACGGCACTTTGCCCCTCAGTTTTTCAAATGGCAAACCCGTTATCGAGCATGGCAAGTTGCATGCACGATATCCGGGGGGGGTACTGAAATACAAGGAAGGCTCAAATATAGACAGGAATGTAGAAAACGCAGGCGAAAATAGTCTCTTGGTCGTGAGTAAGATTCTCAAAAATTATAACTACCACAATCTCACCATTCTTCTAGACTATTCTAAAGAAGGAAATCTGGATGTAAGTGCGATGTTCAAAGGGCATAATCCGGACGTGCTGTCCGGCCAACCCGTTAATTTGAACCTCAACATTCAGGAAAACATTCCGGCACTACTCAAGACACTCAGTGTCATTAATTCTTCTAAGCTGGAAAGTTTGTTTTTAAAGCAGATTGGTGTGGATAACTAGCGTTTTATGTTGCGCTGTTTTTGTATTCAAATTTGGGCTGCGCTATCACTTAACTCTTTCACTGAATTGAGGAAGTTGTATCGCCCGATTGAAGGTTGTAGCCAATGGACATCCAATTGAAGCTTTCTTACATACCTTTGTTTGTGGTCGTTTTCGGACTCATCCTGCTTATCAGCCTTCCCGGCTGTACCCCAACCGTTCAGGTTGCCGCGTCAGATAAACCTATCGAAGTGAATTTGAATGTTAAAATCGAACACGAAATCCGTATTAAAGTCGATAAGGAAATTGATGAGTTATTCAAAGATGATAAGGTTTTCTGAGTGGGCAGGGATTTGGCCATGAGAAACATACTGATTTTTATCATTTCGATGTTTTTCGCGCTGAGTGCCTACGCGCTTGACCTGCAACAGGCAAAAGATCAGGGACTCATTGGTGAGGCCAATACAGGTTTTGTCGCGCCTGTTACATCACGACCGTCACCCGCCATCAGGGATCTGGTCAATGCGGTTAACCGTGTTCGACAGGAACAATACCAGAAGATCGCCGTCACTCACGGGCTCACGGTGCGTGAGGTCGGCCATTTGGCGCATAAAAAAGCGATGGAAAAAACAGAACCGGGACATTACTATCAGGACCCTTCAGGAATGTGGGTCAAAAAATAAACTTTTGCTCCAGGCAATAACTTTAAGTAAAAAGCAATCAAAAGCCAATGTTCAGATTCTCTTAACCCTGGCATCAGATTTTTATAATTCTTCTTAACACAAAATCTCCTTATACTGTGCGCTTTATTACCCTACGCATTGACTACGCTATGATAACAGTTCGCACTTTTCTCTCGCAGTCGAACAAATCTGACGCCATTTTCTATATTGTTGCCTTACTCTGTCTGCTGCCCATCATCAGTTCCCCCATTGCCCTGGTACTCGGGTTTACACTGGCAACATTTGGATTAGTGCCTCACCGGTTTAATGTTGCTGCTTTTACCAAAAAACTGCTTTCTTACTCCATTATCGGGCTGGGGTTCGGGATTCACCTAAATCAGGCCATCGAAGCCAGTCAGAATGGTTTGGGCCTGATCGTTACTTCGATTTTTGCCACCTTATTACTCGGTTATCTTCTGACCCGTACTATGCGCCTGGAAGCTAAAACCGGCCACTTGATTGCGTCAGGAACAGCCATTTGCGGCGGCAGCGCTATAGCCGCTGTCGCGCCGGCCATCAATGCTAAAGATGATCAAACCTCGCTGGCGCTGGCTACGGTCTTTGTTCTTAATGCGATCGCCCTGTTTTTGTTCCCGGTTATCGGCCATGCGTTGGATATGAGTCAGCAGGCTTTCGGCACCTGGGCCGCCATTGCCATTCATGATACCTCATCCGTGGTTGGAGCAGCTGGCGCCTATGGTGATGAAGCGCTAAAGACCGCGACGACACTGAAGCTAGCCCGAGCCTTGTGGATCATTCCAGTAGCCCTGCTCAGTGCGATGCTGTTCAAAGGTAACCGCAAGAAAATTGGCGTGCCTTATTTCATTCTGTTTTACTGTGCCGCGATTGTGTTCGCGCATTTTGTGCCGAGTCTGCAACCAATTTATGACGGGATATTCTCAGCGTCAAAAAGACTGCTTGTGGTTTGCTTGTTCCTGATTGGCTCTGGTATCACTATTCAGAAATTGCGCGCGGCAGGATTAAAACCGCTTCTTTTAGGTGTATTGCTTTGGGTGGGTATTGGTGTCGGCTCCCTCTGCTACATCCAGTTCGCCGTGTAGTTTCTGATAAATGGGTGGGCTTATCTTCTTAGGCGTGGCTTTTGAAGCATAGATATTGAGACATAATTTTGAAACATAGCATTTGAGACTTACCTTTGAGGCTTACCTTCAAGGACTATATCTTTAGCGGGCCATTTGTCTTCTGATACTTATCCTCTGATAAAACGGGCTATTTTTGATCTTCAGTAGCCCGTTTTTTTGAAGGCAATCTTCTTCGTCCTCTCGCGTTTTTCCTCGCGTTTTTCACTTTCTTACATTAGCCATCAGCCGCTTTACATATTAAGAAAAAGATTCACTTGCCAGTTATTTTTCAGACTATTTTCCTGATGATCTTGCCCTGTCTCCGAGCGCTGCGATCAATATCACGATGAAGAAAGCCAGCATGACACAAACCGCACTGATCACACCTGTCGTCGCCACCGACATAGCCAATAATCCGAAAACAATACTTAACCAAACGTGTATCACGATATTGTGCGCCTTTCTCTGCGTTATCTCTGATGGAAATTATGTGCAAAGACAACGCATTGAGAAATTCGCTTTCACTCTATCAAAGAGGTTTTAGTTATATGAGAAAAAGAAAGACATACATTTTTATATAAGCATCCTTGCCATACAAGTATCCTTGCCGACTCTCGCTTTAATCATGTCCTTGTGGATCCCTGTCCTATCGTCTTTCCTTGGCCTATGGTATCCCTTTATCATCATGCCGACTCTTAAAGCACACTTAATGCCAAGAGAGGCGAGAAGAAACCCAATCCACACGTGGCAAACAGAACGGTTCACATACAAAACAGCGCAAACGATCAATTCACAGTATCCGGTGTATTTTCCCAGCCATGCTTTCTCACAAACTGGGTGTAAGCCGCTAATGCGTCATCCGAGTGCAGCAACGAGTGCTCATCAGTATTTTCAATCACGGCGACTGATTTTTTCCAGGAACGCTGCGCGGCAAAAAATCGTGCAGACAACTCAGCCGGTACCTGCGTATCCTCTCCAGCAATCAGCACCAATAAAGGGCCGTCAAATTCGGCCAGTGTCTGATAGTTATCCAAAGGCGCCAGATCTTCAGCAACCTGCTTTTCTCTCAACCATGTCCATTTATCGCCGTCCGTCGCCAGCTCATTAACCGTCGTCACCGGCGCTTCCACCACCAATGCCTGCTGAACACCCGCTTCTCTATTTTGCTGTGCGGCAATCTCTGCCACCCAGAATGTGCTCATTGCAGCGCCATGCAGGATCAAATATTCATGCTCATATCTCTGTTTAATGCTCTGGTACAACATATCGGTATCAGTTTTTAACTGAGCCAATGTTGGCCAGTAACCATGTTCATCGATACCACGCTGACGAAACGTCACCACATTCAGGCCAAGAAACGCCAACTGTCCCAGAATATCAGCATCATCCTGCTGATCGCGATACGGGGCTCCCCCCAGATAGAACACGGTATTATCACTGTCTTTTACGGACAAACGAACACCGCGGCTGAGATAACCGTCTGGCTGAATAACCCGAATTTCTTCGATTTCATGCTTATCTGGTCGGTACCAGTCGGACTGATAATATTGCTGGAGATTGAGCGGATGGCTGACCTTGTAGGCCAACACATCATCGCGCTCTAAAGAAGAGGTACAACCGCTGGTGAATGCGACCACCGGCAACAACAGCCATTTAAAGCAGGTGGCAATCACGCGCATGACTTATTTCCCTGTCGTATGAGTTTCCTGAGTAGATGGCGCGAACCATATGCCAGTTTATGGCATAACTCACCCGCATTCAGACATATTCTGGAGTGAGTGCAACATCTTTCTGATAGAAAAAGCAACGTCAGCATTTCGCAACTTGAAGCTCGTCAAGCCTTGTCGTCCACCGATTTGATCGAAATGCCTGTCGCATGTGCCAGTTACTGGTACTGATCACCGACGCTGGCTTGATGCCATTTTTAAACCGGGCATTCATCTGATCCGTCAATGCCATCAGATCCCGGCGCTTCATTTCCGCCAGAGCACTGGAATCAAACATATCCAGCTGAAACTGATCATTGTTGGCATCTGTTAATTCATCCAGGATCACGCCAATTTTTTGATATTCGTAACCGGGACGGTATATCTGTTCAAGTTGCTCAAGTGCACTGCTGAGAAACTGGCCGTTATCCTGACTCGGACAAAGCAGCGGTCTTGCACTGCTTCTGTTGTGCTGGGGTAAGTCTTTATAGCGATTCGTGCGTAAGAATACCCCGACTATTGCAGCCTGACTCCCTTGCCGACGCAACTTTTCACCGGCTCGCTGACAGTGGAAAGCCAGCGCAGAACGCAACGATTCCAGATCGCTGATACCGACACCAAAGCTACGACTTGACAAGATCTGCTTACGTTTCTCATCAATATCACCCGGCGCAATGCATGAGACCCCCTGCAGCTCCAACACGGTTCTCGCGAGCCCCACATTCCAGAGTCGACGCATATCCGCAGCACTTTTTTCCGATAATTCCAGCGCATTCTGAATCCCGGTGGTACGCAGCCGGGCCGCCGTTCTGGCTCCTATGCCCCAGATATCCTGAATATCAGTGCGCTCCAGTAACCAGCGTCGACGATGATCAGTATCAATTTGGATCACCCCATTTACCCGCTTCTCATACCGCTTAACAGCCTGATTACCCAGTTTGGCTAAAGTCGGGGTCGCGCCAATACCGACTCTGACAGGTAGCCCAATGTGCCGTTCAATTGTTTTCCGGATGTCATGACCGTAGCGGGTTAAACCGTCCAGCCTGAACCCATCCAGCCGGACAAACGCTTCATCAATGGAATACTGCTCCACGTGGGGTGAAAAACGGTGTAGTTCTTCAATAAACCGCCGACTCATATCGGCATACAGTGTGTAATTCGAACTTCGCACTTCAACGCCTTTGCGTCTGGCCTCACACTCGATTTTGAACCAGGGCGCACCACGCTGAATCCCTAGGGCTTTGGCTTCCTCAGAGATTGCCACGCAGCAACCGTCATTATTGGAAAGCACCACCACGGGTTTATTTGCCAGCTTGGGGTCGAAGAGCTTTTCACAGGAACAATAAAAGCTTTTGGCATCAACCAACGCCCATACCTGATCCCGATAGCCGTCCAATTCCGCCATCACCGTCACCCCATCAGGTTATGAATACTGCGCGTCACGACACCAAAAATCTCTGCATCTTCTGGTAACGGAAACGGTCGGTATGACGGATTTTCTGCCACAAGCCACCAGGCGTCGTCATGCCTGATCAATCGCTTACAGGTAAACTCATCATAAATTCGCGCCACCACGATCCGTCCCGGTACGATAGTTTCAGCCCGATCAACAATCAGCAAATCGCCGTCATAAATACCGGCCCCCATCATGGAATCGCCTGACGCCCGCAGCAGAAATGTCGCATTTGGATGGCGAATCAGATAGCTGTCTAAGTCCAACTCCTCCTGGTGTCCATCCGCCGGAGAAGGAAAGCCGCATTTCACCGATTCGATAAACAGAGGCACTGCACCCATCATTTACACTCTCAAAAGATACTGTATTTATATACAGTATAATCAGAATGGGATAGACTCGTCACCTGTGAAATGCGTTATGACAAGAACAACGTATAAACCTTAATCAAAACAAGGTATTTTATGCTGGTTAATTGTTCGGTAAGTCACGAGATATCACAACACGGTTTATCAGACCGGTAAAAATTGACGCCTAATAATGTCAGATCATGTCATCAACGATGACACCTTTCAGGTATGAAGACAGAACAATAACAACACAGAGACTTTTCAGGAGAAGTTTGTAATGCGAAAGTTTTTTGCGCTTTTGGCGGTTTTAGTGCTGTCAGGCTGTTCCACTTTTGAAACCACTCATACGCAGAGCCAGTGCATTGGCGCAATGACCACTCAGGAAGCCTATGGTCACCTCAACCCGAACCGGTTTACGATCCAGGTTCTCGCGTTAACAGAAGAACGTCAGGGCGATGTGAAAAAATATATCCGCCATATCCCAGGTCAGCAGCCGGTTTGGGTTAACTGGAAACACAGCCAGGGATACCGCTGGTATGCCGTGATTTATGGTGACTTTACCACGAAAGAAGAAGCAAAAGAGATGATTGCCCGTTTACCGGCAGAAGTTCGACAGCATGGCCCGTTCATTCGCAGTTTTGCTGATGTACAAAGAGACAAGCAAACCGATGTGTTTCGTCTGCGTTAACAGCACGTTCTGAATAATTCCACAGTCAGAAGACCGATGGCCATAAAAAGCCGGTACCTCGTGTACCGGCTTTTTTATGTTTGATATCAGCACTCAGCTAAAAAGCTGACCAACGGTTTTCATCGGAATAAACATTCGGGTTCGGCCATTGTGATCACACAACACCTGAAAACCGTACTTAGTGTAAAACGCTTCCGCCGCAGGCGTCAGGCAATCCACCACTATCGCATAAGCCCGCATATGGGCATTCACTTCCCACAGGTATTTCAACGCCCGAATCAGGCTAACTTTACCCAAACCATGGCCGTGATATTCCCGGTGAACCGCCAATTGCGCAAGCAGGAAAACCGGAATGGGATAATTAGGTAGCTTTTTAGCCAATGATACTGGCAAGGTCTCACGCCGAATAGAACTCGGGGCGACACTATAGAAGGCGCAAATTGGCCATTTTTGATTGAGCAACGGCAGGCTGGCAGGTAACACCATGGTACGGCTGATACCTGCCTGCATATGTTTTGATGCCTGAGTCTGAATGAATGTGTTTAACTCAGCTTCACCGCAGTCAAATGAAGCTCGATCGTGAACATGCTTGTCCAGTTCAACAAATGTTTTTGACCAGCTCACTTGAATCCATTCTCTTCCGTGAATGCCGCGGCATCGCGCAGAGCCTGATTAGGCGCTTCTGCTTTATCACAGGCGTCCATAAAGCGATCAAATACATCATTTTGTACCGTCATGCTTTCATGTTGAGCAATAACCTGCGTTGCATCTTCATCCATCAGCCGGACAACATATTCGGTCAGACTCTTCAACCCCAGCAAAGCGGATGCTTTTTCTGCTTTGGCTTTAATCTCTTCGTCTAACCGCAGGTCTAAACGCGCTGTTGCCATGGTTACCTCCGCTATCATGCGTACGGAAGCTCTCCGTACAGAATAAGTATAAAGGGGATCAACCATCATCGCAATCTGTACAGAATATGTCCGTACAACCATTTGGCCACGCAGTGTCAAAAAACAGACCTTTAGCCCAGCAGTACCGACGCTTTTTTCTTTTCGGCTGATTCAGGCAAATCCGACTCCAGCGCATTTTCTACGAGAGAGAGCTCAACATGAGCCACATCTGAATGAGAAAGGTAAGCCGAATGCTTTGAAGTCAGCTTACGTAGCTCACGTAACAGAATAACCATCAGCATCAAGCCAGTGGCCGCCAGTCCAATCCCAAGACCGGCCCAAATTCCGCGAAGTCCCATGAAATTCATTAGTAACCATGCAGAAGGCAGACCAATGAACCAGTATCCGATCGCCGATGAGACGGTGGGTGCCTTCACGACTGCCATTCCACGCAGGATACTGATTGCTGCCAGTTGCCATGCGTCGACCACAAAGCACATGGCAACCATGATCATCACTCCCGGTAGTGCCGCAACCAGTTCAGATGCCATTGAATCCCCTTCGATGCTGAAAATCAGCGTCAGAAATTCCGGCTTCACGCTCACCAACAGGCCAATGACGGCACTGGTCAATGTCACCAGAATCATCCCCTGCTTGGCGTAGTATTTCACCATTGCTGGCTCCTGACGCCCGACATGCTGACTGACCAAAATAGACGCCGCCTGCGAAAGACCGAAGGCAATGTTCCACGACAGGTTCAGACATTGTAGTGCAATCTGGTGAATCGCCAACGATACCGCCCCGAGTGTACCGGCCAGCAACGCCGCACCGGAAAACAGCGCGTGCTCCAGCATGGTAGCGATCATAATAGGAATACCGATTGCTAGCAGCGGCACCATGATCCCAGGCTTGTATTCTTCCAGCAAAGTAAACGGGTTGTAGTGGCGATATTTGTTACGCGTAAATACCCAATAGCCGTAACCCAGCATGACCAGAAATGCCGCCAGCGCCGTGCCGTAACCTAAACCAGCCAGTCCCATATCCAGCGAGAAGGCAAACAGGTAACTGATTGGCACATTCAGGATGACGGTCGCCAACGACATCACCATCACTGAACGGGTATCACCAAATGCACTCACCAAGCTACGCAGTACCAGCAGCATCAGGGTTGGCAACATTGACCATTTCAACGCATCAAGATAATCGACAGCCAGCACAACAGCATCAGGGTCCTGCTTGGCAGCAAGCAACAAATCGTGCATCAGGAAAAAGAGCGGCTGAAGCGCAAGTGTCAGAAGCAGTGAAAGTAAAATTCCGCTTTTAAGTGCGACCCGGATGTCTCTTTCGCCTTTCTCCGACGATTTAAGCTTTTTACCATAGGCAATGGCAATCAGGTTCGCGACACACCCGACAGTACTGCCCGCCACAGTAAAAACAATGGAATACACCGCTGCACCCAAGCCACCACCGGCAATCGCCATGATGCTCAACTGTGCCATCATCCAGACATCGGTAAAAACCAGCAATTGCGCTACCAGCTGCGAGATAATGAGCGGTATCGCCAGGCTGATTAATTTCTTCATTCTATACCTACAAAGGGGAAAACAGGCTGACAAAGCCTCAAAAGTGATAATTAGTCGCTAATGTAGAGTGTTATGAATTGTGTTTCAAACGACATTTATAGTACGTTAGCATTCTAAAAACTCATGCAAGCCGACATTGGCACCCGAGATGCAACCCAATAACAAGAGATTGACGATGAAGCGCCGACACACACTGTTACCTCCTTCGCTGAATGGCCTGAAAGTTTTTGAATCAGCAGCGCGGCATCTGAGTTTTACGCTGGCAGCAGAAGAGCTGAATGTTACCCAGAGCGCGGTCAGCCGTCAGATCAGACAGCTCGAAGAACACATTGGTTTTTCACTCTTTATTCGTCATCACCGGGCATTGGAACTGACAAAAGAAGGCAAGGAAATCGCTCAGGTTCTGACCCGTCAGTACAGCGAACTGAATCGCGTACTGAAGCAACTGAAAATGAAGGAAAGCAGCACACTTCGGGTGAAAGTTGCAATGAGTTTCGCCGTGCGTTGGCTGATACCACGTTTGCATTCCTTTAAAGCACGCTATCCGGATTTAGATATTGTCCTTTCATCCAGCCTGGCACATAGCAGTGAAGAGATGAATCTGGATGAAGATGATTACGATATCGCTATCTTTAACGTGCAAAAAACGCCGAACAGCCAACATTCTTATCATTTTATCCGCAAAGAGTATCTGGCTCCGGTTTATTCCGGGCTGCTGACACACTCAGATACCCCATTAACCGTTAAAGAAATGCTGCGCTATCCCCGCCTCCACCCGACCTCCGATCAGAGTGACTGGAAAATTTGGCTGGCAAGAAATCATCTGAAAAACGCCGTGAACCATGCCGGCATAACATTCAACACCCTTGATATGGCACTGACATCATGTCTGGCCGGACAAGGTGTGGCTATCACGGATTTAATGCTGGTGGTCAACGAACTGCAGCAAGGCTTTCTGAAGCTTCCGCAGTCTGCCGTGATTGTCGCCAATAGCGACTGGGAATATTACTACCAGACCCATGCAATGCAGACCAGCGCAGAAAGTGACGCGGTCACAAACTTCATAAACTGGCTGGTGAGTGAGCAGGAAAAAGAAAAAACCGTACTGTTTTCTATGGCAGAACAGTACGGTTGGCAAGTTTTAACGGATTAGCCTTCCCAGGTGTCCGCTTCAGTTATCCGCAGTCGTTTGGGGATCAGACTGCATCAATCAATTGCGGCAAAATCTCAAACAAATCGCCGACCAATCCATAGTCAGCAATGTCGAAAATTGGCGCTTCAGGATCACTGTTGATGGCCACAATGACTTTTGAGTCTTTCATCCCGGCCAGATGCTGAATAGCGCCAGAGATCCCAACTGCAATATACAGATCCGGCGCAACAATTTTACCGGTCTGTCCAACCTGAAGATCATTCGATACAAAACCGGCATCCACCGCCGCACGGGAGGCACCGATCGCCGCGCCCAGCTTATCCGCCAGTTTCTCGATCAACGCAAAATTCTCTTTATTCCCCAAGCCGCGGCCTCCCGACACCACAATACGGGCTGCAGACAATTCCGGACGTGCACTGTCGGCAGACTCACGGCCGACAAAACGGGACACATCATTGGCAATTTCAATATCCAGACTGGCGATTTCCGCCGTGCCTTCTGTTCGTTCAGAAGCCGTATCAAATGCGGAACCACGCACCGTAAGTATCTTGACGGCATCGTTAGATTTCACTCGAGCCAGCGCATTACCGGCATAAATCGGGCGCACAACGGTGTCATCAGATTCAATGGCAATGACATCTGACAACATGCCGACATCCAGCAACGCTGCGACACGTGGCAACAGATTTTTACCGAAGGTCGTAGCAGCCGCCACGATGTGGGTGTATTTCCCGCCAATTTCAGCCACCAGCGCCGACAGGTTTTCAGCCAACTGATGTTCGTAAACAGTGCTGTCCGCCACTAGCACACGCTGCACCCCCGCAATACGGGAAGCTTGCTCTGCCACTTTCTGACAATGGACACCGGCAACCAGCACATCAATACCACCAGAAAGACTGCCTGCAGCCCCCATCGCTTTCAGTGTGTCATGCCCCAGGACCTGATTATCATGCTCTGCAATTAATAACACTGCCATTAGATCACCTTCGCGCTGTTTTTCAGTTTATCGACCAGTTCTGTTACTGATTGGACTTTCTCGCCCCCCGAACGCTGAGGCGGCGCAAAGACATCCAACACTTCATGGTGCTGTGTAACAGCCACACCCAACTCATCCGGTTTCACGACTTCAAGCGGCTTCTTCTTCGCTTTCATGATATTAGGCAGAGAGGCGTAGCGAGGTTCATTAAGACGTAAGTCAGTGCTGATAATGGCA
This sequence comes from Photobacterium sp. GSS17, assembly GCF_028621875.1. NCBI lineage: Bacteria > Pseudomonadati > Pseudomonadota > Gammaproteobacteria > Vibrionales > Vibrionaceae > Photobacterium > Photobacterium sp. GSS17. Next base: position 856,616 of record NZ_CP117518.1, read on the forward strand.
GGCAGAGACAGATTGAGCGTTTCAAGACCACCATCCACCTCTCGGGTAACTGTTACAGCGTCACCGTCAACAACAACTTTTGAAGCGAATGTCCCCTGCGGGTAATGGGTCAGCGCCGACAGCATTTGCGCGACCTGATTGTTATCAGTATCAATGGATTGTTTACCTAGCAATACAAGCTGTGGTTGCTCTTTTGCGATAACGGCATTGAGTAATTTCGCCACGCATAGCGGTTCCAGATTGGCCGTTGCTTCAATATGGACTGCTCTGTCAGCCCCGAGCGCCAATGCAGTCCGAAGCTGCTCCTGACATACTGCCTCACCGGCAGATACCACTACCACCTCGCTCACATGGCCTGCCTCACGAAGTCTGATCGCTTCCTCAACGGCAATTTCACAGAAAGGATTCATCGCCATTTTGACATTCGCAGTTTCAACCCCTGATCCATCAGATTTCAGCCTTACCTTTACGTAAGGGTCAATCACGCGTTTTATCGCAACAAGTACTTTCACACGTTCTTCCTTTTTCAAAGTGGTAAAACGATACGGAGCTTCTTCTACAACTACTTACACAAGAAAACGGGTTGCCTGTTGTCGGCTATCTATTTCGCTGACCCGACTCCGCTGTCACCAGAGTTACACCAAAAAGTTATTACTCTTTGAGACTAGCTTAGTTTACGTTTACGTCAACTGGACTATATTTTATTCATACCACTAAGACTCAAATACACCGGATACGCAAAGGATGTCGTTTATGAGTTCAGAGAATACTCGTGAAAAAATGGAATTTGATGTTGTCATCGTTGGTGCAGGCCCGGCAGGACTGGCCGCAGCCTGTCGGCTGATGCAACTGGCGAATGAGAATGAGCAGGCTCTTTCCGTCTGTGTCGTAGAGAAAGGGGCAGAGGTCGGCTCCCATATATTGTCCGGTGCCGTCTTTGAGCACAAAGCGCTAGACGAACTGTTTCCGGATTGGGAACGAATGGATGCCCCCTTACATACCGCAGTAACAGACGATAAACTCTGTTATCTAACCAATAAATTCAACCATTTAACAATGGACGAATCATTCATGCCGGATAGCATGAAGAATATTGGCAATTTTGTGATCAGCCTTGGTAATTTCTGTCGCTGGCTGGGACAGCAGGCCGAGCAACTGGGCGTGGAGATTTATCCCGGCTTTCCCGCTAGTGAAATCTTATACAACGAGCAAGGCATGGTTTGTGGTGTGGCCACTCAGGACATGGGACGTGACAAAAACGGTGAGCCCAAAGCCACGTTTGAGCCAGGCATCGAGCTGCACGCCAAATACACGCTGTTCGCTGAGGGCGCGCGTGGTCATCTGGGAAAAGAGCTAATAAAGCAATTTCATCTTGATCACGGGAAACAGCCACAGCACTACGCTTTGGGGATTAAAGAGTTATGGGAAATCCCTGCCGAAAATCATCAGCCCGGGCTGGTCATTCATGGCGTCGGCTGGCCACTCAGTGAAAGTCATTCCCATGGCGGTAGCTTTCTGTATCACATGGAAAACAATCAGGTTGTCGTCGGTCTGATTACAGATTTGAATTATAAAAATCCCTACCTCAGCCCATACGATGAGTTTCAGCGAATGAAACATCATCCGGTATTCAGCCGGTATCTTGTGGGCGGAAACCGGATCGCTTACGGTGCCCGTGCAATTGCCAAAGGCGGCCTTTCATCGCTACCTCGTCAGCAATTCCCCGGCGGTGTGTTACTGGGCTGTGATGCCGGAACGCTGAACATGGCCAAGATAAAAGGCAGCCACACCGCCATGAAATCCGGCATGCTGGCCGCCGAGGCGGTATTTGAAGAACTGAAACAAGGGTTATCCCACACAACACCTGGCTATGATCGCCTGTTTCTGGATTCCTGGCTCTACCAGGAGCTGCATGAATCACGCAACTTTGGCGCTGAAGTCCACAAGTTTGGTACGCTGGTTGGTGGCGCACTGGCAACTATCGAACAAAAGTGGCTGAAAAAACTGTTCAAATGGACCCTGAAAGATAAAAGAGCCGATCATGAATGCCTGGAACCTCTGGCTAAACACACCCCGATCCCCTATCCGAAACCCGACGGCATTCTGAGTTTTGACAAGCCCTCTTCCGTGTATTTATCAGGCACACAGCACGAGGAAAATCAGCCATGTCACCTCAAGCTGGCTGACAGTGACATTCCGATCAACGTTCATCTGGAAACGTTTGGCGAGCCCAGCCAGCGATACTGTCCGGCAGGTGTTTACGAGGTTATTGAATTGGAAGGAAAACCGGCATTCCAGATTAATGCTGCAAACTGTGTGCACTGCAAAACTTGTGACATTAAAGATCCGTCGCAAAACATCACCTGGACCACACCAGAAGGCGGAGGCGGCCCGAGTTACCCGAACATGTAAACAGGCCTGTAAAACTGCATATACAGGTGCTGTTTACCTCTTGGATTTACACCAACTCGCTCCGTAATATAAGACAAAGGCCGGATTCAAATCCGGCCTCATAGTGTTTACACCATAAAAGTGTTTACATCATAAAAGTATTTACGCCATAAATAAGTTGCTTACTCAATCTCACCGAAATTGAGCTATCCCCTTTATTTTGACCAACGGGTCTGACGCCAACTGGCTTGCTGCTCAGGCGTTAGAAACGTCCATGCCACCACACGAGTCACTTTTTGTCCCTGAGACATGTCGATGGTTTTCACTTCAACGGCCCCGACTTTTTTCAACTGCTGATAAATGCTCGGTAAATTGTCTTTTTTCGAAACCAGCGTGGTAAACCAAAAGCATTGAGATGCAACATCTACGCTCTGAGTGATCATTCTACGAATGAATGCTGCTTCTCCCCCCGGACACCACAACTCTGCCTTCTGTCCCCCAAAGTTCAGCACAGGTTGCTGACCGGACGCAGACTGCATCGCAGCTGCTTTAGGTGGCGTCCCTTTTTTACGGGCATTTGCTGACAAGTTTTTAACTTTTCGCGCACTGCCTGCCGTCGCTTCTTCTTGTGACGCATGGAACGGCGGGTTACACATAGTGAAATCAAACCCGTCTTTCTCATTGATCATACCGGTAAAGATATTATCCGGGTTCTTTTGCAGACGACACTGAATGCCCCCCGCCAGAGAACGGTTAGATTCCACGATGAAACGAGCCGATTTCACTGAAAGTGGGTCAATGTCAGCGGCCACGAAATGCCAGCCGTAAACGCGATGCCCGACCATGGGATAGACACAGTTCGCACCGGTTCCAATATCCAAACCACGAACCTGTTTGCCTTTCGGGATTGTTCCATCGTTATATGCAGCCAGCAAATCTGCAATGTAGTGGAGATAATCGGCTCGTCCCGGAATGGGTGGACACAGATACCCCTGAGGGATATCCCAATGCTCGACTTGATAAAAGTGCTTCAACAGTGCTTTATTCAGCACCTTTACGGCTTCCGGATGAGAAAAATCAATCGAGAGATCACCAAACGGATTTTCCGATACGAAGGGAGTAAGTGCCGGACAGACTTGCATCAGCGCCGGAAAATCATAGCGCTCACGATGTGGGTTTCGAGGATGAAGACCTTTTTTGACAGCCTTACCTTTTTCCCCTGCGTGGCCATTTTTCCCTTTACTCCCTTTGCTTTCCGGCGACGAACCTGAGGCAGCCTTGGCGAACTTACGATGACCAGACAGTGGTTTACCCTGACTTTTTGAAGCCGGTTTTACACTGTTTTTGCGTCGCTCTGCCGTTTTGCCGAGTTGCGTGTCGCCCGACTTTACCGCTGAAGTTTTAGGTTTGCTAACCGAAGAGTGACGTGATGCTCGACGTTTCGACGATGAGCCGACGTCATCGTATGTATGGCGTTCATCGCGTTCATGGCGAGTATTGTTACGGCTATTTGCCGATCGAGATCCCGACCCATTGTGACGTGGTAACTTATCCACAGGTGATTCTGAATCAGTCGATGAAGATGGTTTGCCCTGATGCGCCTTGGGGCGACGTGGTTGTTTAAACGTTTTGCGCTGAGTTGTCTGTCCAGGCTTATCCGCCTGACTGTAGAAATTTTTCGTCATATTACTATCAATATTCGGGCTAAATGCCGGTAACTGTCCCAAGGCAAAGGACATTGTCCACTATCATCAGGTCGCTCTTAAAAGAGCGCCCCGAAAAACCAGATATTCTACCTTAAATCAGCCACCAGTATTCATGCTCCTGCAAATTAGTCGTTTTTATTTCATGATTTCTGAACAGTAAAAAGACATTGCGGGAAACTTGCTCATTGCATTATCGGTTTGGGCAATCAAACATCATAAAGAAAATAATCGCTAAGAACATGACACCGGTAGCCCCATTTCTGACATCACGCCCAAAACAGTGACACCGTCACCTAATGAGCATTAATCCATTCGATTGCTGCTATCTAAGTCGGTCTTAGTATCCCCACCACCACTATGGCATTCAGGTGACTTTTTCATCATCCTCGCGGCTTTATCCAGTAAATCAATCGGCATCGGGAAAACAATAGTCGTGGTGCGATCATTGGATATTTCCGTTAACGTCTGCATATAGCGAAGCTGTACGGCATTGGGGGCCTGATTAAGCACTTCTGCCGCTTCTTTCAGCTTGGCAGATGCTTCCAACTCACCGGTCGCATGAATCACTTTGGCACGACGCGAACGTTCTGCTTCTGCCTGACGCGCTAATGCTCTGACCATACTTTCATCCAGATCCACATGTTTAATTTCCACATTGGCCACTTTAATGCCCCAATTGTCAGTATGCTGATCCAAAATTGACTGAAGATCCTTGTTCAGCTCATCACGTGCAGATAACAGCTCATCCAGCTCATGCTGCCCCAGCACAGAACGCAGTGTGGTCTGCGACAGCTGGCTGGTCGCTTCGAGGTAATTTTCAACATTGTTGATCGCCATTTTCGGCTCGACGACGCGAAAATAAACGACGGCATTCACTTTAACTGACACGTTATCGCGGGTAATCAAATCCTGTGTCGGCACATCCAACACAATCGTACGTAAATCAACACGTACCATTTGCTGAATGATTGGAATGATGATGATAAGCCCTGGTCCCTTCACCTGATAAAAGCGCCCCAACAGAAACACGACGGCACGCTCATATTCCCGCAAGACTTTGAACATGCTGATAATCAGAACCAGAATCAGCACTATAACGGTTGCAAACGAGTAAGTAATCATAGCCGTTTATTCCTTCTCAAGATGTTGTTCCGGTGGCAGTCGAGTCACCTCAAGGTACAGCCCATCAATACGTTTTACTGTCACTTTCTGACCTTTCTCTAAATGCTCATCACAGTTTGCCTGCCAGATTTCTCCGTCCACCAGCACCCTGCCGGCACCGGGAAAGCCACTGACCACCACACCTTGCTCACCTATCATGCACTCCACGCCGGTTGTCACCGGTTTTCGTCGGGTTCGGAGTAACAGCGTCAGGACCACAAAGGTCATCAAGGCAGACACAACAGTCAACCCGACAATCAGCGGAACCGCAATCTGGTACCCGGGCGTTTCAGTATCCATCAGCATCACAGAGCCGAGCGCAAACGCGACAATCCCGCCCAATCCCAAAATACCGAAACTGGGGCTGAACGCTTCAGCCACCATTAAGGCGATACCGAGCAACAGAAGCCCGAGACCTGCATAGCTGACCGGCAACATTTGCAGCGAATACATCGCGAGCAACAGGCAGATCCCACCCAGTACACCTGGCAACCCGACTCCGGGGTTGTAGAATTCCAGCAACAGGCCATAGATACCAATCAGCATCAGAATGTAAGCCACATTCGGATTGGTGATGACCGAGAGCAGCTCAAAGCGCCAATCCGGGTGCCGCTCAACATAGGCCACATTTTCGAGTTCAAGTTTGGCGGGCAATCCGTTAACGGTAACGGTACGCCCATTGGCCTGTTTGATCAGGCTATCAAGATCAGCGGCAAGAAAGTCAATCACGTTTTGCTCCAGAGCGCTTTCAGCATCCAGGCTGGCCGCCTCCGAAACGGCTTTTTCCGCCCACTCTTCGTTTCTGCCGTGCAATTTTGCCAAACCACGAATATAGGCTCTGGCATCATTGATCACTTTCTTCTCCATTGCGGTTTTAGCTGAAACCTTGTTGTCTTCCTGGGGTTCAGCCGCCGATTCATCTTTTCCGTCTTCCGGCTTTTTATCTTCTTTTTTCGGCGAGAATGGATTGTTATCAGAATCGTCACCGCCACCGGGGCCAGTCAGTGACACCGGGGTCGCCGCCCCAAGGTTAGTTCCGGGTGCCATCGCGGCAATATGGCTTGCTAACAGAATATATGTACCGGCACTGGCCGCACGGGCCCCTGCCGGGCCAACCCAGGTGGCAATAGGAACCGGAGAAGTGGTTATGGCGCGGATAATGTCGCGCATTGACGTATCCAGCCCGCCGGGAGTATCCATCTTCAGAATGATGAAGGCGGCCTGCTCTTCTCGGGCATGCTCAATTTCCCGGGTGACATAATCACTGGTCGCAGGCCCTATACCGCCTGAGATCTCGATGATCCAGACATTTTGTGCCGTTGCTGCATGGCTCATCAGCCAAAGACACAACGCGGCGCAGAAAGCGATGACTCTCATACACCCTCCCAAACCGGATTCGTACCCAGACTAGTCCCGCTTATGGAGCGAGAGAACTGAACCTCAGGCAAGTTACAGGGTACCGGTACTTATCACAGTCAGATTTCAGATAGTTACCAATTGGCTATAAGCATAGTCCATTGGTAACCAGCACTCAGTGTCAGCTGCGATACCCCGCACCAAAAAGCCGCAATTCACAAAAAGATGACGAATGAGTGAATTTTCAATGATGCTTATACTGATGGTATGTGAGGTGTACATCGCCATCAGTGAGAAGATAAGAAAGTGAAAAAATGAGAAGGGATAGAATATGAATAAGCCCCAACACTCATGGCTCAACCGACTGATTTTGAATGCACTATTGACATTATTGTGTCTGGGAAGCTCACCAGTCACTCTGGCTGCATCGAATCAAGGTGTTTTAGAGCAAGAGGCTTTAGGCCAAGGAAATCTAGATCAACAAGCTTTAGAACAACCTGGTGATTTTAGTCAGATCGTATTGAAAAAAGTGAAAGTGGGAAGCTATGACTGTCCGCCATTTGTGATCATCAATAAAGACAGGACGTTTAGCGGGCTGAGCATACTGCTATGGGAGAAGATTGCGGAAGAACTGAAAATTGACTACGAAATAACTCGTCATAACCTGCCCGATATATTAAAAAGTGTCGCCAGAGGTGAACTGAATGTAGGCGTTTCCTGCATTTCAATTACGCCTGAACGCGAAGAGCTGATCGATTTTTCGCATTCCTTTTATGAAACCCACCTCGCCATCGCGGTCAAAAAACAAGGCTACGCCGCGACCATGAAAAACTTGTTAACGAATACCAAATTGTTAATCGTTCTGGGTTTCTTGTTTGTCGCCGCCTGCATTGTCGGCGGCATCTATTATCTGCTGGAAAACAGAGTCAACGACAAGCTTTATTCAATGAATACCAAACGGGCTAAACTCATCGAAGGTTTTATCCTTGGCCTGTTGTTTATTACAAAAGGCCCGTTCAATTATTTCGAGTTTAGAACCTTACCCGGGCGTGTCCTGACTGTTTTTCTGGCCATTTTCACCACATTCTTTATTGCCAGTATTACCGCCATGCTTGCCAGTACATTTACCCTCGGATTGCTGAGCAGCGATATCAATGGCCCTAACGACTTGGCCAATCTGAAAGTCGGAGCCAAACAGGCATCCACCTCATCGTTTTACCTGACCAACCAAAGCATTGTTCACCGCGCTTACCCCGATATTGAAAGTATGCTGATGGCACTGAACAACAACGAGGTCAATGCCATCGTGGCTGATGCCGCCGTCTTAAAGTATCTGATTAAAAAACATAAAGAAGAAGGCAAATACGAAGAGCTAACCGTTTTACCCTATCAGTTTGAAAAGCAAAACTACGGACTGGTTATTGAAAACAACAGCCCTTACAGAGAACAACTCAACCGAGCACTGCTCAAAATTCGTAAAAGTCAGGAATGGCGACAGGCGTTGAATACCTACTTTGCTGAGCAGTAAAGCGCCCGGAGGATGTAAAAGAACCCAAGGATACCCCATATAACAGGCAAAAAAATGGCGACCAAATGGTCGCCAAAGCCAAGACAACTAGTAAACAACTAAGGAGAGTGTTGGTGATGCCACCTAATCGGGCATGAATCCTGAGAAGGTGACGGTGGAACATGGTTACATGTGGGTGCCTTAATACATGCCTGTATTGAGTACTGATTTACCCAACTGGCTTATCGCCACTTCAGAAGGCGCCCAAGTTTCGACGGATGGTAAGACCAGCAATGGTCAAAAATCGTCATTAATTCCGGGTTGCCGTATTTCGAAAAATTCACGGCATGGAATCGGTTTCGGTTATCTTTCAGTTTCTGGATTCGCTTCATCATCGCTTCAGGTTGCGAAGGGGCAATAAAGTCAGACAGTACAATCAAGTCCGCATTCTGGTATTTTTCAGACAGCATAAGCTCGATTGACTGATCCAGTACCGGCCCTAAATCTGTGCCGCCGTGGAACGAGTAAGATAAAAAGTTAAGCACTTCACTTAGCCCGTCCTGACGGGTCAGTTCATAAGTGATTTGCTGAGTCGAAAACATAATGACATAACAGTCTCGATCCTCTGCCAGTGCAATCTGCATTAGGCCATACGCCAGCGCTTTTGCGCACTGTTCCGGGAAACCGTTCATCGAGCCGGACGCATCAATACAGACAATGAAAGGCCCTTTTTCCTGCTCAACTTGTTTGGTCTGACGCTTGTAAGCCTTCACCCGACGAAGCTTACGTTGCGCCCCTTGCACTCGGTAATTCATCAGACGTTTATCGACCAGATGCTTATAGAAAACAACTTCCAGTTCCGGATAAGCCAGGAACATGGCTTCGTTGGGCAGCAATTTCGAAAGATCATCACTTTCGTGAATACCGACAATGTCATCAGTGACATTGTCACTTCTCTCTTCGACCATTTTCAGGTCTTCTGAACGTACCCGCTCTTTGTTCGGGTCGTCCACTTCACTTGCCATACGCCCCAGCTTTTCAGCGATTTCACGCAGCCCGCTGTTCTTTTTCAGAAACGCAGCCATTGCTTTCAGGGTCGAGACATCCGTTTTAGTGAGTTTGGCTTTAGCCATATCCCACAAACGCCCCGCTTTCTTCTCGTCACCTTCACCCGTCACTTCTTCCATGTGACGCATGGTTTCAATGCGTTGATACAGATCCGCCAGCAACTGCTCTTTGTGCTGCTCAAGTTCAGCCAATTGCGCCTCTGTCAGTGCCTGAGTCAAATGCTGATACCACTGGTTACAGAAATAGCTTTGAAACATCGGGTTGTGTTTCTGATACTCACGTTCCAGCAGTGTTTTCGCTTTGAAATAGAAAGCCGAATGTCCTTCAAGCTTCTTTACTACGTCTTTAACGTGTTCAGTGAAGTACTCGGCATCCCATTTACTGGCCGTCTGATACAGCTCGATTTCCTGATGGAAACGCTCTTCCACACTGACTTTGGTGATTCGTTGATGCACCTGCCCCCGCCACTTCATGATCTGACTTTTCATGGCAGCTTTGATGCCCGGATTCGATTCCGCAGCCATGATCAGCTGAGGGCGCATCATCAATTCATTAACTGCATTATCAATGATGCCGGACTCTGTCAGCATCATCGCAAGATTTAATCCTTCGGTTACCGGCATGGGCACTCCTTACCTTACGCGAAATACTCAGACAGGTGTGTCACCCGAAACGCGCTTTTCTCAATGACCAGTTTGAGTTCATGAACCGATTCTGTCGCCTGAGACAGACTTTGTTCAATCTGTGCAGGTAGCTGCGGGTCAATAAAACTGTGCGGCAGCGCACCATGGAAACTGCTCCGGGAAATTTTCAGGCTGTGCTCGGCATCAATCGCCTTGGCAGATGCCAGCTCAGCTTTGCTCAGCCACAACTGCTGTTGCTGCGAAGAAATCCCCTTCTCACCGGCAATGCCGACCATCACTGCGCGGTTGGCGATGTCTTTGATGACCAGTCGCTGCTGCGCATCTACCTCAAACTGCAGGCGGCAAAGATGGGTATTTTTGTTCACAAACCCGTAGATGTCACACTGACCGGTTTTGATCTTTTTCTCGAATTCATCCCCGTCAACATATACCCAGCGGCTGTCACCGTTTTCCTGCTCAGACACTGAAGGGTTTTGTTGCAGCATCACCAGTTTGATCATGCGCGGGTTGTTATTCACATTGTACCGACGAGCACCGCTAAAATCGTATTTAAACCACTCTTTACGCATCATGGTCTCACGACTGAACGTGACACACAGCTCACGCGCAATCTCATTGTGGACGTCATTAATCAGATTCTGCGCTTCTGTGGCATTGGTTTGGGCCGCTTCCTGATTGAAAGCTTTCTGAGTCGCAAAGTGACGAATCACCTCACGGATCACATGACGGGATTCCGGACTGTGCCACATGCAATCTTGCAACAGCAGCAAATCAAGCGGATTAATGGCATCACGACCATTAAAGAAAGCACTGGCTTTCAATAAGCGCACTGATTTTTTCCAGCGACGATCCGAAATATACAGTTCGCTGTCAGCCGCTTCACCGGCACTCTCTTCAGAGCGCTGTTCAATCATGGATTTCAGCTGGTAAATCTTTTCAAAGATTTCATCTGACAGCTTGATATCGTCGATATGCTGCTGCCAGTCTTCGTATTCCTGATCAGTGATAGCCAGACCTGGTTCCAGTTCCTGAATCGACGGACCTTCTCCCATCAGCATGGCTTTGAAATTTTGCTTTTCCTGAATGCGGTTAACAAACACACGAACCAGCATTCGGTCATATAACGCTTCCAGACCGCTGTCCTCTTCCGGCAGCTCATTGGACGCGGTAATCAACAAACGCATGGGGACAGGAAGAATATCCTGGCCGTTCTTAAAGGTCCGCTCATTCACAACTGTCAGCAAAGTATTCAGAATGGCCGGACCGGCTTTCCAGATTTCATCCAGAAACACCACTTGCGCGGTAGGCAGGTAACCGTCAATCAAGCGAACATACTTGCCATTATCTTTCAGTTCCTGAATCGACAACGGGCCAAATACTTCTTCCGGCGTTGAGAAACGCGTCATCAGATAGTCGAAAAACTTGCTGTTATCGAAAGCCTGGATCAGACGCTTTGCAATCAAGCTTTTCGCAATACCAGGAGGACCCAGCAAAAAGACACTCTCGCCGGCTAAGGCAGCAAGAAGGCAGAGTTTGATCGTTTCTTCACGCTCATAGACCCCATTAGACAGCGCCTTGATTAGCTTCTGAATCCTTTCAGAAACCAGCGCTTTATTTGGTTGAGCACTTCTTGCCATTGTCAGCATATTTCGACCTCTACATCCGACTGTCCATGTGCTTTCACACTCACTGTTAGAATAGACACAAACACCCCGATGTTACAATATTGTTAACTGAAATATTTTGTTACAAGCCTTATATATCAAAGAGATCCTCTCAGCTCCAGACCACAATCTATGATTGCATTAATGAGATTTTGATAACACATTTGTGAAAAAATTAATGAGTAAATAGTGATTAGCAACCAAAAAGCTGCTAAAGGTCTCAAAAATACGCAAAATGCACAGTATTGAAAAATGAGATTTTCTCCTCAAAAATAGCGTTTAATGGGTCAATAACCACTCAAAACAATGATTAAATGAAGCTCATTCATCCAGTTGCATTGAGATTTCGTAGGATAAGTATGTGAATGGCTTGTATCTTCCGAATGGCTTTGTAACTATACCCCGGTCCATCAAAGAGATGTTTTAAACGCATGAGTACACTCTCTCAACTGCCAACCCGCTTAACCATGTATGTCTGTGTCGGAATACTGAGTTCGGCACTGATTCTGGCAAATGCACAGCTGGAAATTGTGATTTCCATTTTGACACTGGTACTCATTATTTTGCTGCTGCGGGAAGATTTCGGCAGTGAAATGCGTCCGTGGATGATGCTGGCGCTGGGTACCTATGCGACAGGTGTAGTGTCTGATCTGCTGGATGAAATACCGGAACTGAAAAGTCACTGGTTTATTGTCTCCACTGACAATGTGTTTATGCATATTGGGACGTTTCTGATCTGTTTCTGCTTCATCAAACTGATCAATCAGAGGAAGGAACTGATTATCAAGCTGAATAAGCAAATTCAGATTGCCCGACAGCTGGAAGGCGAACTCAGCCAACTGGCCTTAGAAGATGATCTGACCGGCCTGATGAACCGACGTGCCCTGTTCCGCTGCTTCGACAGAATGGCGATTGAAAACAGACGCGGTGTTCTGGCTTATATTGATATTGATAATTTCAAGCAGGTCAATGACCGCCTTGGCCACAAGCCAGGGGATGAATTGCTGTGCACCATTTCTCGGGCACTGATACAAACTGCGCCCGCCGGCAGCAAAATTTACCGGATTGGTGGTGATGAGTTTGTGGTTTTACTCCCTGAAGATTCTAAGGACAGTCCGCAAGACTGGCTGAATCACCTTTATGACCACACTCAGGCAACACGCGTAACATTTAACATTGGATTAAGTGTTGGTTTATCGCCGTATTATCCGGGCAACCTTTCCGATCCTGACGCCATTCTGGCGAAGGCTGACAGGGCCATGTATCAGGAAAAGGAACACAAAAAATACTTTTGAAATCAAAAACAAGCCGATTATGTAATCGGCTTGTTTTTTTGTCTTTTTCGCTGACCATCAACGTTTTTCACATAATTGTCATATTTTCGTAATAGCATTGGCGGCCATATTCTTCTGGTGTAAATGTGGAGATCAGAAATGTTAACCAGAACTACCCTTTGTGCGCTCTTCGCCGCCTTAGCATTTGGTGCACAAGCCAAAGAGACTATCACCGTTACCGGCTCAACATCTGTCAGTCATGTCATTGAAGTGCTGGCTGAAACGTATTCTTCTGAGCATACAGATACCTTGATTGCTGTTCAGGGCATCGGCTCATCAGCCGGTATCAACGCAGTAAAGAAAAATGCGGCAGATCTGGGGATGAGTTCGCGTTACCTGCAAACAGAAGAAATCAATCCGGATATTGAAACCGTCACTATTGCCCATGACGGCATTGCGCTGGTAGTGAATAAAGACAATCCGGTGAACAATCTGACCAAAACGCAAATCGAAAAAATTTATCACGGTGAAATTACCAATTGGAAAGATGTGGGTGGTCCCGACCTGAAAATGGCGGTTGTCAGCCGTGAAAATGCCTCGGGTTCTCGTTTTTCCTTTGAAGATTTTATGGGGCTGACTCAGGAGATCGGTGGTCAAACCGTGTCTGATATTAATCCTCAGGTGCTGGTGGTTAACACCAACGGTACCGTGAAAAGCCTGGTATCACGAAACAAACATGCCATTGGTTATGTTTCACTGGGCTCTGTTGACGACTCAGTGAAAGCACTTTCATTTGAAGGTGTACCACCAACACTCGCTAATCTGGAAAACGGGCAATATAAAATCTCTCGCCCGTTTCTTATGCTGTACAAACCAGCAAAAGTGAAAAAATCAGCTAAGGCGTTTGTTGATTACCTGGTTTCAGCACCGGGACAAACGATTCTTGAGCAACGTGGTTACGTACCGGTTACTCACACGTCAGCTGTGAACTGATTTCCTTGCCGTATTGGTTCTCATACCAAACGCAGTCACTGTATAGTCACTGAAAAAAACGGCACAGAGACAATAAAGGCACTCAACGGAGTGCCTTCTTTTTTGATGAAGAAGCGCTTCAGACCTCAACAGGATACTTATTGTTACTCCCCCATTCGCTCCAGGAGCCGTCATAGACCGTCAGCTTTTTCCGGCCACTCAACTCCGCTCCAAGCGCCAAAATACATGCTGTCACCCCTGAGCCACAGCTGAAAATCAGATGCTGCTCTGGCTCACAAAGCGCATCAAACCGCTTCATTAAGTGCTCTTTTGGCAAAAACTGCCCATTTTCAAGGAGCTGCGAAAACGGAAGACTTTTAGCATTTGGCATGTGGCCACTTCTGATCCCTGCCCGTGGTTCAGGCTGTAGCGCATAAAAACGGGCTGCGGGTCTGGCATCGAAAACCTGTGTGCTGGTATCACTCAAACGGGCATGCAAACTGTCGGCATCAATCACCCATTGAGGCTGAAATACAGCCAGGTATTCAGCGGGTTCAGCATACTCCGGTGGACAAGTATGCAACGCATACCCAGCTTGTTCCCAGACCGGTAAACCACCGTCAAGCACCGCCACTGACTGATGCCCCATAGCGCGGAACATCCACCACACTCTTGGCGAGGAAAAAATGCCGTGAGTATCGTAAACAACCACAATGCTGTCTGGCGTAATACCCAGTTTACCGACCTCTTCAGCAAATAATGCAGGTGAAGGCAGCATATGCGGTAAGTGAGAATCCGGATCAGCAATTTGTTTATCAAAATCAAAAAAACGTGCCCCCGGAATCCGTTTCTGCTGCCATTCAGCCATCGCATTTCGCTCTGTTCCCGGCAGAAACCAGCTGGCGTCCAACACTACAACATCGGGGTGGTCCAAATGTTCTGCCAGCCATGATGCGGGGACGACAGGAGAAGTCAAAAGAGGTGCTGACATGTCATTTTCCTTATGATAATCAATGAGAGGCGATTGCTCAGATGAGTAATAAATCTTAATCGATAATTACTTGAAATGAATAGCAGCTTTCAGTTTCACTTCACTGCTGCTTTTTAAGTGTTGTATCAGAGGATCAGAAAAGACACAAATCTAGCCAGTATAATCCGTACTTGCATTGTCTGGATGACGGACTCTTATCCACTACAGACTGTTACCCACTATGAACTGTTACCCACTATAGACTGTTATCCACTGTAAAGAGTCTGCAATCACGCATAAAAAAGCCCCCGAAACCAAGACTTCAGGGGCAGATTATTATCATTGGCACAATAGCTATGAATACCGAGCTATTGTAGACCGTTATGGTTAAGGACTATCACAAAGGCAGTGATAAACCCGTTTACGTATAACAATTTTACTTCAGTGATAAGCGCAGAAGTTAGCGACGCTGACGGCGTAAAAAGCCCAGCAGACCTAAACCAGCCAGCACTGAAAGTGGCATACTACCACCACTTGAACCCGAACTTTTCGGTGTCAGTTTTGATTGCCCTGCACTGATTTTTTCAAATGGGTTCACGGCAAATTCAGGTGTCGGATCCAGATCAAAATCAACGCCGGTCACGGCTTCAATATCCGCATAATATGAGGCCAACTCAGTGTACAAGCCATTCAATTGGGCATCAGGATGACCAGAGTTTTTCAAATCGCAATAGGCACCATTACTGGTGACACCCACAACACGCAACCCGAAATCACTGTCACCGGCACGTTCTGGGTTTTGCCAGATCAACGGGCCACCGGAGTCACCGGCACAGACATCTTTTTTCACCGCAGGATCATTGCTGTCGGCACAGACAAAGTGTGAGTCCGAGCTAAACGGATAAGAGGTATCACACTGTTCAGCCGGAATTCCGCCTAAAGTCACAACCATCAGCTCATCAGGCTGGTTGTAATCGGGTTCTGTCCGTCCCCAACCAGAGGCAATCAAGTTCGCTTCAGACCAACCGGTCGCATTCCAGGTGTTAGCAAATTGCGCATTTGCAACGGCCTGCTCGGCAGGCGTCGCGATTTTTATCGGCTTGGCGACGGATGCCATTGAACGATCAACCTGTAATACCGCCACGTCGTGATCGTAATTAATACTTGGGTCATAAGAAGGATGAACCCAACCACCAATCACAGTGAACTTATATTTTGAATCAATCTGATCAGCAGCACCTACAGAGTTGGGAAGTTGTTCAGTACCAGCAACCACTGTTGTACTCATCATAGGATCAATACAGTGAGCTGCAGTCACTAATAAGCGATCACTGATCACCACTGCACCACAGCCTGATAATACCTGCGATGAGCTACCATCCTCAGAATATAAAGGCACCGTAATCATTGCGGCCTGCCAAGGAAGCAATAATCCTTCAGCCAGTTGGCTGGCAGGTTGACCATTCAAAATTTTAGCTTCTACAGACGCGGTATCAGCTTGGGCTTGAAAAGAGACTGCTGAGGCAACAGCAAGCACAATAGGTAGAAGTGTTGTTTTTATATTATCCATAATGGGTCATCTTCTTTAACAGTATTTAATTTCTGCGGTAAATAACTGGCAAAAGATATTACCAAGTAAATTACTGCTTTATTGTGAAGCCCGCATGATATTTCCGACAAAGATCAACCCGCTGATTATTAATAAAAATATGATTTACAACACTAATAGATACCGCTCAACGCTATTCCGTTTATCATCCATCCCAGATAACATTTCTCCCTTAAACAAAAGGCCAATCAGGTATTCTGATTGGCCTTTTCAGTATATTTCACAAGATAAATATCAGGGACTTGTCAGGCTATAATTCATAGCTCAGGATTTATCGCCTCCGTATTCGGCGTGTATCTCAAACCTTACCTGACCCTTTTCGTCTCAAGCTTTTTTCACCGATTGTTCAATCACTCATCCTCCAGCGGAGCAATGCGCGTTGACCCACCGTGGAATTTTTCACGGCGACGCTGAACCAGCGCGAAGAAACCCGGGATCAGGAACGTACCCGCCAGCAGCACACACAGCAACCCGCCAGTCAATGAGATCCCCAGTGAGTTCTGACTGATATGTCCGGCTCCGGAAGCAAAAATCAGCGGTAAAATCCCCAGAATAAATGACCAGGAAGTCATGTTTACCGCACGGAAACGCAATTTACCGCCGCGAACCGATGCTTGCTCAATATCCAGTTCTTTCTCTTCCCGCTCAATCTTGGCAAATTCTACGATCAAGATGGCGTTTTTCGCCGCCAGAGCGATCAGCAGTACCAGACCAATTTGAGCATACAGATTGAGCGGTGTGCCGGTTAATGCCAACGCCAGGAAAGAGCCTAACGTTGCCACAGGCACAACCAGAATAATTGCCAGCGGAATACTCCAGCTTTCATACTGCGCGACCATAAACAGGTAAATAAATATCAGTGCCAGAGCAAACGCGTAAATCGCCTGATTACCAGCCTGTACTTCCTGATAGGCCATCCCCGTCCACTCATACTGATAGCCCTGAGGCAGTACCTCAGCCGCTACCCGTTCCATTGCCGCAATCGCATCGCCACTTGAGTAACCCGGTGCCGGACTACCCTGAATGACCGCTGCGCGGTACATGTTGTAGCGCCACGCCACATCAGGCTCAAATACCTGTTCAACCGACGTAAGGGTACTGAGTGGAATCATCTCGCCGGATGATGAACGGACATGAAAACGTTCCAAGGTATCCAGACTGTCACGGTAATCGCTGTCAGCCTGTACCGTCACCCGGAAATTCTTCCCGTACAGGGTAAAATCGTTCACATACATTGAACCAAGGTTACCCTGTAATGTTTGGAAAATATCCGTCAATGGAATGCCCAGCTGTTTAGCTTTCACCCGGTCTATGTCAATGTAGAAATGCGGTACATTGGCCCGGAACGTACTGAAGGTGTACTGAATTTCGGGTTGTGCATTGGCCTGCTGAATCAGCTCTCCCATTACTTTTGCCAGATCAGTACGACTGCGACCCAATGTGTCTTCCAGAACAAACTCGAATCCCGATGCAGCGCCCATTCCCGGCACCGCTGGCGCTCCCATAGCAAACACCACCGCTTCAGGAACATCTGATACTGCGCGGCCGTTGATCCGATTTGAAATCGCAAATGATGAGTGATCACCGCTCATCGCCAAGCGCTCTTCCCAGCTTTTCAGTTTAATAAACAGTGAAGCGCCATTTGATGCAGCAGCACCGGTGAGGAACGCATAGCCATTGGCCACGGTGATCCCTTCAATACCCGGTTCCTGATCCAAAATAGCCTGAAGCTTTTCGGTCACCTCTTCGGTACGCGATAGCGAAGCGGCATCCGGCAGCTGTACGTTGACCAGCAGAATGCCTTTATCTTCCGTTGGTACAAACGCTGTTGAGGTGGTGTTGGACAAGTAAGTCACTGCGCCAACCGCCAACACAAAGAACGCCACCAATACCGCCGTTTTCCTGACAAGGAATCCGGCAATAACACCGTATTTATGTGTGATACGATCCAGCCCACGGTTAAACACCGTAAACCAGCGAGCATTATTTTCTCCCCCTTGCTTAAGGACCAACGCACACAAAGCCGGTGACAGAGTCAGGGCATTGATGGAGGAAATAACAACCGAAATACAGATTGTCAGCGCAAACTGGCGATACATGATACCGGTGATCCCCGGTAACATTGCGACCGGCAGGAACACGGCTAACAACACCAACGTGGACGTAATGATCGGCCCGGTCACTTCTTTCATCGCAATCAGCGTTGCTTTGCGTGGTGTCAGGCTTGGATCACGCTTCATATTGGTATCGACGTTCTCGATCACCAGAATGGCATCATCCACAACGATACCAATCGCCAGAATCAGACCAAACAACGTGACAGTATTGATGGTAAAGCCTGTCGCCAGCATGATGGCAAAAGTACCAATAAGCGAAACCGGAATGGCCACGACAGGAATCAGCGTTGAACGCATGCTCCCCAGAAACAGGTAGGTAACCGCAATAACCAGCAGAATCGCTTCAATCAGGGTTTTGACAACCCCTTTGATCGATTCAGATACAAACAAAGTGGTATCGTAGCTGGTCTCATAATCCATTCCTTCCGGAAAATCTGCGCTCATCCGATCCAACAGTTCCATCACCGCTTTGCCACTGTCCAGTGCGTTGGCATCGGATTGCAGATTCAGCGCAACAATAGACGCCGGTTGATTACGGAATTTACCATTGCCGTCGTAGAACTTCTTACCCAGTTCAATACGTGCGATATCTTTGAGATACACCATTGAACCATCATTGTTGGCGCGCAGAACGACGTCCTCAAATTCAGCAACGCTTTCCAGTCGTCCTTTCGTCACCAGGTTGAACTGCACTTCCTGGGCATTATTGTATGGCGGCGCGCCCACTTTACCGGCAGCAACCTGTACGTTCTGCTCGGCCAGCGCAGCATTCACATCCGCAGTCGTGATGCCCAGGTTGGCCATTTTTTCCGGATTCAGCCAGACCCGCATTGAGTATTCGCCACCACCGATGACGTTAACTTCACTGATTCCTTTAACACGAGCCAGCTGATCTTTCACATTCAGGTTGATGTAGTTAATCAGGAACTGGTCATCGTATTTTCCATCAGGCGAATAAAAGTTCAGCACCATCAACAAATCCGGTGACCGTTTTTTTACGGTAACCCCGACCATTCGCACTTCAGCCGGAAGCTTGGATTCAATCTGAGAAACCCGGTTTTGCACGTTCACCTGCGCCATATCGGGATCGGTACCGATATCAAATGTCACGTTCAGGTTGTACGAGCCATCATTGGCACTTTTTGAGGACATGTAGATCATGTTCTCTACGCCGTTCACAGACGCTTCAATCGGGTCGGCAATCGCTTCTTCAACAACCTCTGCACTGGCACCAGAATAGTACGCCGTAACAGACACCGATGGCGGGCTGATTTTCGGGTATTCCGCCACTGGCAGATTCAGCAGTGAAATCAGGCCGGCCAGAGTCAGAATGATGGAGATGACCAACGCAAACTTAGGTCGTTGAATAAAAAATCGACTTAGCATGATTATTCCTGCGCCTCATCGTTTTCCAGTCGAACTGTCATGCCGTTTCTGACACGCTGCAAACCTTTAGTCAGAACCACATCACTGTCCGCAAGGCCGTCGGTAATGATCACACCATGTTCAGTTTGAGGTCCCAGCACAACATTCCGGCGTTCAGCGATATTCCCTTCTGCCAGTACCATGACGAAATCCCCTTCCAGATCGCTTTGCACCGCTCGGCGAGGGATGACCATGCGCTTAACCGGCTCTTTTTCACGCAAAAATACCTGAACATGCTGACCGGGTAACAATTCCTGATCCGGGTTGGCAAAATTGGCGCGCATTGCAATGGTGCCTGTTTTAAGGTCAATACGGTTTCCGATAAAGTCCACCACACCCAGTTCACTGTATGTTTCGCCATTTGTCAGAGTCAGTACCACTTCCACATCGTTCTGTCCCCGACCCGCCCCATCAAGGCTGTCAATCCCCAACTCCAGACGCTGACGCTCACTGACATTAAATGATGCCTGTATCGGATCCAGGCTGACCAACGTAGTTAAAATACCGGAGCCCGGTGAAACCAGATCGCCGATACTCACTTTGCTGTCACTGATTCGGCCGGTAAAAGGCGCAGAAATTCGGGTATAAGACAAGTCCACCTCCGCCGCTTTTACCTGTGCATTGGCCGCTTTCAATTGCGCTTCTGCATGCAGCTTTTCTGCCGTCAGACGATCATACTCCGCTTTGCTGATACTTCCTTTGGGCAACAAGTTCTCTGCTCGCTGCCAATCGAGATTTGCGCGTTTCAATGAGGCTTCCGCCTGAGCGATGGCTGCCTTGGCACTGGCCAGTTTAGCTTCATAGGCTGCCGGTTCAATTTCAAACAGTACCTGACCTTTGTGTACGATCTCCCCTTCTTTAAAAGAGCGTGACTTCAAATAGCCGGATACCTGCGCAGAGATGGCCACATCTTCAATGGCTTCCGTTCTGCCCACAAACTGTTTACCCTGTTGATAGTCAATCACCGTCACCGGCTGTGCCACAACCAGTGGGCTAGCTGCTGGTGATTGACCTGTAGATTGCTCACCACAACCAACAAGCAAGGCTGAGCTGATTAGTGTTGCAATCACTAATTTTTTATTCATATTGCCGACCATATATAATTGATAAAATAAACATAAATCCAGAGAAGTGACCGAGGCTTTGCACTACTCAGGCGAAAATGCCCATATTCAGGGGAGAATAAAAATCGTGCGGAAACACTAACAATTGAGGGTTTAATAGAAGCTGAATGTCTTCAGCTCAGAGACAGGTTTAAGTTTTAATTTGTTTCCAAATGTTTCCGTAAGCCATATTTTCACCCATTTATACTGGCTAACAGAAAAAGCCTCCTTAATAATCAGCAAATTAATAACATCCACCATTCAACGAGGAATCAACTTAATGGACTACTTTCCCATTTTTCTCTCACTTAAAGGAAGAAAAATCAGTGTTATTGGTGGTGGCGAAGTGGCATGCCGGAAAGTCGACTTATTGCTCAAGGCTGACGCCGATATCACGGTGACGTCCCCCGAACTGCACCCGCATCTGGAACGACTGGAACAAGCTGGAAAAATTCACTGGAATAATGACGTATACCAACCTTCAGTACTCGACCACGCCGATCAGGTTTGGGTAACCACCAACAACCGTGCTCTCAACCAATCCATTTATACCGATGCGGAAGCCCGGGGGATCTGGGCCAATGTGGTTGATGACCGCCAGTACTGCCACTTTATTACCCCATCGATCATTGACCGAAGCCCGATCCAAGTTGCGGTATCCAGCGGCGGTGCATCCCCGGTTCTGGTTCGGTTTTTGAGGGAAAAGCTGGAAACACAACTGCCACAGAATCTCAGTCTATTGGCTGACTATGCGGGTAAACAGCGTGACAGAATAAAGGAACACTTCAAGACGGTAGATGAACGGCGGAAATTTTGGGAGATCTTTTTTCGTCACCCCCACGTTGAGCTGGCCAACTGTGAACATGAACTCGACGAGGTATTTACAACCCTGCTATGTGCAACCGCACCTTCTGGCGGCGCGTTGTATCTTATTGAAACCGGGGATGATCCCGAACTTCTGACTCTCAAGGCCCTACGTCTGATGCAGCAATCGGAATTTGTCCTATTTCCCGGAGAAGCAGAAGATATCTTTGTTGATTTATGTCGCCGTGATGCCGACCGCGCCCCTTATGACGAACAAAGCCTGTTTAATCAAGTCGAAAAACATCTCAGCGACGGGTTCAGGGTTTGTGTTCTGGCAAATAAGGTGGACGCTGAAAAAGTATTCAGGCCGCTTAAGACACTCACTGTCGCACAGCATATTCCTTGCCTCTGACATTCCGGCTAACACTTATCCGAATAGTGATTATCCTGAAATCAAAATGCCGCCCATTTCGGGGCGGCATTTTTAAATCGTTTTAACTCTATTTCTTTATTTCTATATTTTTTATTTCTTTGAGAGAGTCAGTTTTGCTCTGCCGTAGCCAGGTTCGTTTTGGGTGCCAACCGCTGCTGCAACCATAGACCAGAGGTTTTCATGGTATAGCCGAATACGGCCCCCAAGATCAGTGAAGGTACTACCAGCTTCCAGTCACCAGAGGCGGCAAATGTGGCGCAAGAACCAATAAACGTCCCCGGAATAAAGCTCAACCACGATTTCTTTGCCTGCACACACATCAAAAACGCGACAACAGCAGTGACAATGTAACCAATAATTTCAAGGCTTGCCAGCTGTGACAGATAGATGATCATCATAGCCCAGAATACGCCGCTCATATTGGTAGCAATGCTCAGGCCAAGCCCTTTGATTCCGTCTTTAGGGGACGCGAAATACGTTGTGCAGCCCAAAAAGCCCGCCCAGCTCAGAAGCCCTAAAGAAACAGCAACCCAGCCCCACACACCAGATAAGATTCCGGTTGTAATTGCAATCGCCACTAGTACAGACATATCCCACTCTCTCAATGTTTGCTAAGGGTGCAGTGTAATGAAATCACCCGCTCCAAACATCAATACAGATCACATTTTCGCTTAATTGTTATCATTGGTTTTCAATAAAAAGTGATCACCATCACTTAAAGTTAATCAAAGCAGCCATCGCCTTTATCATCGCCACTATGTTTACCACGTTCCATTTAAGGCATAATGGGAACCATTAATGGCCTTACCTGAGGAGACCTTATGGGTCCTTTAATGCTTGATATTTCAGGCTATGAACTTGATGCAGAAGATCGTGAAATTATCCAGCACCCGACTGTCGGCGGGATCATTTTCTTTGCACGCAACTACCACAACCGTCAGCAACTCAGAGCGCTGACCAAAGAGATCCGCAAAACAGCAAATCGACCTTTTCTGATTGCTGTCGATCAGGAAGGTGGCCGAGTACAACGCTTCCGTGATGAATTTACCTTGCTTCCTCCTGCCAAAGCATTTGCGTCTCACGCACAGGGGTTGGAATTGGCACAGGACGGTGGCTGGCTGATGGCAGCCGAACTACTGGCTATGGATATTGATCTGAGTCTGGCTCCGGTACTGGATCTTGGTTTTGACTGTAAAGCAATTGGTGATCGCGCATTCTCGGATCAGCCTCAGCAAGTGATTCGCTATGCCAGCCAATTTATCAAAGGAATGAAACAGGCAGGCATGGCAGCCACCGGCAAACACTTCCCGGGCCATGGCGGTGTAATCGCCGATTCTCATCTGGAAACGCCTGTTGATTCTCGCGATTCAATCAAATCTCACGATATGACGGTTTTTAAAGCGCTGATTGAACAAAATCTGCTGGATGCAATGATGCCAGCACATGTCGTTTTCGACCACTTCGATAGCGCGCCAGCCAGCGGTTCTGAATACTGGCTTAAACAAGTACTGCGTCATGACCTGAAGTTCAATGGTGTCATTTTTTCTGATGACCTGAACATGAAGGGTGCAGACGTACTGGGTAGTTATGGTGACCGGGCCATCGCGGCACAGCAAGCAGGCTGCGATATGGTCATGCTTTGCAATAACCGCGAAGGCGCCATCCAGGCTCTGGATGGGCTGCCGCAAACGCAGGTACCGAGCCTAGAGACACTGTGTAAAAAATCGACCGGAGAATACAGCGAACTCACCGCATCGCGCATGTGGCAGGAAACGCAACAACGTATTTCTCGCTTAACAGAAGAATGGCGCGAAAAAAACGCCTGATCAATCTGTGATGAGCGGCGCTCTGGGTGCTGACCATTTCGAAGGGCTTAGTAGGGTTTTATTACAAGACACCGAGCGCTTCAACCATTTGAATGGCCGCATAATGCGGCCATTCACTAACAAAAAAATCTTTAATCAAAACCTATAATGTAGACGACTGTTATTAGTCTATTGGCTTAACCCATTTCCACCGGATCATCCCCAGTCCGTCGATTTGCCGCCATCGACTTACAGAAATACGCGAAATCCTGAAAATTCATTGGCTTACCAAAGTAGAAACCTTGCTGTAAGTTGACTCCCCGCTGAGCCAGATACATTGACTGCTCCAGCGTTTCAACGCCTTCTGCAATCATTTCCATTCCAGCCTCCCGGCCAAAAGCAATGATGGAATCAAGGAGTGACAGTTTGATATCACTGGTCCCAATGGTCTCAACGAACATCTTGTCGATTTTCAGACTCCGGATGTTCAGTTGCTGAATGTAACTAAACCCTCCATACCCTGTCCCCACGTCATCCAGCTTGACGTCTACCCCTTTACTTCTGAGCAAATCAATCACATCTGACGCCATTGCCAAATCCGTAAACTGCTTTCGCTCTGTAACTTCAAATGCGATTTGCCGTGGTGATATCTGAGAACGGTACAAAAGCGCCAGTGACTTTTCCATGATTTCATGGCTTTCCAGATGGTCTGGAATCACATTAATGCTGAGTACCTGCTGTGTTTGCTGCCAGTTCAGTTTACTGATTTCGTTCACCGCTTTGGTAATGAGCTGATCGGTAATAGGGAATATCTGACCACTTTTCTCGACGTAAGGGATAAATTCCATCGGAGAAATCATTTCATTATCAGGGCGTTGCCAACGCGCCAACATTTCACAGCCGTACAGGGTGTTTGATGCCACATCGACAATAGGCTGGTAAAAAGGAATAAATTCCTGCTTCGCCAGACCTTCATCCACCAGTGCATGTAGCGAGAGCTTACGACTTTGAATGAGTCGGTGACCAGCAAGAATCGCTCCCCCCAGAAAAACACCCATTAAAAACAGCGGCAACCAGAAAGCCTGGCGATAGCTATCCATTAAAGCGGACTGAACATAGACTTTTACAGTCAGTCTATCGATCAACGGGAAACTCATCAGTGGCGGGTTCTGTAACAGGCTGATATCGCCCCGCATCAGCACCACAGTCGGATTCAATTCAGCAGACACCGCCACCAGCAAACAACTGGTACAGTACTTATCTCGGAGTGAATCTGAGATCAGCGGTTCCAGGTACACCAACAACTTGCCTTTCTCAACGTGCTTCTCTACGACCAGCAACTGTTCGTTACTGTGGGCTTCGTTCGCCACCCACAGCCCAACGCCCTCTCTGAGCGAAGACACCAAAGGAAGTAGTTGTCTTTCCGGCTCAATACTTTCCATGCTGTTGCAATGACGGCCATCCGGCAACTGTAAACGCATCCGGCGAATCAAATAATCGTGATAGGTTAATTGCTGAAGTTGGCGACGATCCTGCTCAAGGCAATTAAATTCAAAGACGGAGGCTAATTGACTGAGCTTTTCAGGATAGTGAGTAATCTGGCTGGAATAATAACTTAAGGTCTGTTCCACATCAGAAGCAACTAAATATCGAACATATTGCCTTGAGGCATAACCATTAAACAAGGAACAGGCAAACGCGATACTCAGAACAAAAATAAGGGAAACGTAATAGTATTGCGTCATCCACGTTCCAAATCGACGACTGATACCGTCATCAAGATGGCAGAAATCTTTCAATTGCATATTTACCGCAAACTCAAACCAAACAATCCTGACGACAGGGTCAGAATCATCAACTAATCGATTCGCTCGGTATCTGTTTTTTCATCGGATTACATCAGCATTGAACAACCCGGTGACATTTACGAAGCAGGCAAATAACAATATTCATTAAAGAGCATATTAACAAGAGTGCATTTAACAATTTGTCGAGATATAGGTCACAACCGTGAGTGATAACCGATTGATAGAAAAGGTGTAAACTTAAAACTTTTCTTGCTGCCCAGATTTTTTAACGCCAGATGATTTTGCCTGCTTCACCACAATGGCTAATACAAAATCATCTATCGTGTCTAACAGCTTTCAGCTATGTACGGCAAAGACGTAAACCACACATGCTCGTTACAAAGCAATATAAAAACAAAAAGCGCCCTCAGGCGCTTTAACGGTTAACTGCAATGTCGAGCGTGTTCGATTACAGGGAGTCCCGAGAGTAATCCAAATCTTTGGTGCAACGTTTTTCTTTCAAAATGATGAATACTGCACCGACGATGAATGCTACAACTAACAGGGTTTCCATGAGAATACCTTAAACCTTTGAGATTATGCTCTTAATAGAGCTGCCAACACATCAAACCAAAGGTCTAAAAATTGCCTCTCCCACACATCAAAGCCAATTTTTAGACGTGAAATAAGATACCTGAACCGAACAAAAGATCTACTGAATTGTTATCGCACTGTGACACAATGAACAATAATTTTACGTTATTGCACAATTTCCAGAATAGCGATAAAAGCACTTGGTATGCGTACCAAAATAACGTGTCACAAGGCACAAAACAGCATGTAAAAATGGGTAACTGTCAGGCAGATAACTTACCTATATATTCTGTTCTGATTGAGAAAAAATAACCAGATAAGAATGAGTGATTATTCTTACTGTCTCAAATTAGATAATCTAATCGTACGAAAATTTCCGTCATTTCAGCCACCGTTTCCGACCGGCAACAGCAACGGACAGTAAGCAATCAAGAGAAAATTCTCTCACCGTGTTCGAGAGACGCTTTAGCCGCTGAATACATACCCAAGAAAATACACAATATACAGGAACTAAATCAAAGCCGATTCATTCCCCCTATGATAGTTTCTCTGCCTGAACTGACTCTATGCGCCAAATATGAGTAAAACTGACATTCAAAGCGTCGTTGCTAATTTTACGTCTATCGAGCAAGCCCTCGATTACTTTGACATTGGCTACGATAGCAAGTTTATCAATGAGTACCGAATCCAATTGGTGAAGTCATTTAATGGCTATCTGATACTGGAAAAACCTAAAGACTGGTTTGCTGCGCGTCGTGCCCTGAAAAATGCCTACTGCAAAATTCAGCGATCTCGGTTGGACAAACATACACGGCAGGCATGTCGGGGATGTACATCTTGCCAACGACGCTGATTAAGCATTGGGTTTCAACCATCCTTTCATTAGCAGGTGTTTGCTTCATTAAGATGTATTGTCCACTTAACACGTACCGTTAAATCGACATAACGCACATAATGCAAGCGCATTAAAAAAGGGCGTTTCCGCCCTTTTTATCACTACCAATCACTGACTATATGAGACAAGTTAGTTTTAGAGCCAACGAGCCTGTCCCGTAAAGGTCACAGATAACCAGGTGTCTCCGAGTTGATCATGCAGAGCATCCCAAAGCACTTGACGAACCTGATCCTGTCTTGTGGTTGTCCAATATTTTTCATCTTTAACCAAGATATTCACTTCCAGATCGTACTGACGACCTGTCTTGGCAAAGTGATGCGTGTAATCTTCGAAATGGTAGTCTTCCGCCAGTTTTTCGATCACACGGTCAACTTTCTTCTGGACACCGTCTTGCGGGGCAACCAGAAGCACTTCTTTCAGATTACGACGTAAAACAGTAATTGGCAGTACTGCAGCCGCCAGAGACAGCGCAGATACCAGAATGGGGTCCACATAGCGGTTCCATTGAGAATATCCCAACGAATCCAGGGCCATTACAAGTAAGAAGCCGACTAAAATTGCCGCACTGAGAATACCGTCAATCAGCCATTCCTGTGAGTCTACTCGCACCAACTCAGATTGCACTTTTTTGGCAATATGCGTTTCAGCAAAGTAGATACCAAAACAACAGAAAGTCGACATAACCGCATAAATCAACGCATGTTCGAGGACAATATCATGTCCTCCGCTGACAATGGTTTGCACACCATTAATAAACGCGAACAAACAGGTCACTAAGATGAGCAAGCCATTGACGACGTTAATAAGCGGTTCAATATGAGCATAACCAAACTGAAAGTGATGATCGTCAGGCTTTGCAACGAGATAGGCGGTATACAGGCTAAGGCCTGTCATCCCCATACTCATAAGTGAAAACATGCCGTCGAGAAGAATGGCATTGGATCCGACATACAATCCATACCCCACCCCGAGACTGGCTAAAACAACAGTACCAGCCAGGGACATTTTCAGCGCCAGACGCTCCTTACTAAATTTACGGCTAGTAGCCATAATCTCCTCCTCATTTATCTTGATTGGGCCGGATAAGCCCTGGGTTAATGATGAATAATTCATTGAATCTCTTTGATGTAAGTATCCGAAAGGATTGTTACATTAATACTATTAGCACAATGGCTTACATACCATCAAGCAGGGATCGCATCCTTCAGCCAGCGAATAAATTCATTTTTTCGCAACGCGGTGTGTAATGCGGCCTGCTGTTTACCTTTCTTAAATATCAGAATAGTCGGTACACCACGAATTCGGTACTTTTGTGCCAACACTTTGTTTTTATTTAAATTAACACGAACAAAGCGGTAATGATTACGATGTTGAGCCGCGACCTGATCAACAATGGGTTTAAATGTCTGACACGGGGTGCATTGATTCCCCCAGAAAACAACCACAACCGGTTTGGGCGATTGGATTAAACGCGTTAACTGGTTTGCATCAGCCTCAACGGGTTTACCATCAAGAAGTGGTTTCTGACAGCCCTGACAATCAGGTGTGTTTGACAAAGAGTTCGGCATTAATGCCGCAGAGCGCCCGCAATGCGGACAGGTTACCGAGAATGAAGACATAAAAGATGAAACTGACCAAAGACGCCTGATTGTACCAGAAATACCAATAAAGCAACACTGCCTAAGGTTGTTGGCTATGTTTTGCCTTCACCGTCTCGACGGCCTGTCCTAAGCCCTGACTGAACACCCACAATTTTCGCTTTGCGTTTTTGCGCCCGTCTAACGTCATCCCAACGCTTTGTTACGCGGCTTTCTGTAAGAGATTTTCTGAATGCCGTAATTATGTATGCCGTAATTCTATATAGTGCATTTCGTAGCCCGGCTTTACTGTAACCCAGCATTGCTGTAACCCGGCTTTGCCGAGACCAATCGGACCAGAAAGCACGTCGTTAGAGCCAAATCCAGAGACCGATTTACCCGAGAGCGTGACCAGATAACGGTAATTTACGGCACGGCTTTTTCAAGTTGCAGCCTTTCGATGTCATTAAAGAAATTAATCAGCTTCGCTCTGCTGACACTGTATTCAAAATCTGTCCCATCACAAAAATCATTGTCACGCTGTAAATCCGGACTTTTTAGCCAGACAAACTGGCAGGTGGCATGCAGCTCGCAAGCCTGATTACGCTCCTGCTCCAACTGATGCCAATAGTTAACAAAATGTTTCAGCGCATAATCCAGCTGTTCATAATTTTCTGCGCTTAATTCAGGCTGAAGCGATTTCAGCTCACTATTTCGCTCATCCATATACTGATCAAAGGATGCGGTTAATGATTGCATCGCACCGGTATGGTAACACTCTCCGTCAACATATTGTGCTTTCTGATTTGCAACATCACCTATATTATCCTGAGAAGTACAGGCTGCAACCAGGAATAACAACCCAAAACAACTGAACCCTTTCATAGCACACCTAAACGACTGATTTCAGGTAATCAAGGCACACCTGTCACCCTTTTTTATCGACTTTCAACATCCTGTCTTACCCTGTCCGAAATGTGCCCACATTTCACCTAGACTGCCAGTAATTATGCGCCATCCGGACGGATACCGCCGGGTAACAACGCTAAGTCTCAAGAGTCAGACAACTGTCGCATGGCTTATTCAATTCTGCTGCCAAAAAGCAAAGTGTACAGAATTATTTACTCATTTTAATTTAACAACCGAAAGCAGACGTTAACATTTTGATTACAATTACTACTATCGAGTGCGCCATGCAGTGCCCAAACTAATTATTGTCTACCCCGGCGCGCTCTTTGCATTGCTGTCCGCCTCTTTGAGGCAGCTACAGAAGGAGCTAACAATGAATGTCCAGGCTATGCCTATGCATCGCTTTATTGACCATGAGGGTCAACTGGTAAACCCCCTGCCAGCGTGGGCTGATATTGCCACATTGAAAGGATTCTATTGTGATATGGTGCTGGCGCGCACCTATGACAACAAAGCTGTTGCTTTGCAACGCACCGGGAAATTGGGGACTTACCCATCAGGTCTGGGTGCGGAGGCGATCGGTATTGCGGTAGGTCGCGCACTGAAATCCACCGACGTTTTCATTCCTTACTATCGTGACTTGCCTGCTATGTGGGCACGCGGCATTGGTATGGAAAAAAACCTTCAATATTGGGGCGGCGATGAACGCGGCAGCGACTTCTCTCCCAACGATCAACATTGCCGGGATCTGCCTTACTGCGTTCCAATTGCAACCCAATGTACACATGCTGTCGGCGTTGCCGCTGCCCTGAAAATTCAGGGGCAGCATCATGCTGCACTTGTTACCTGTGGTGACGGCGCAACGTCCAAAGGGGATTTTCTGGAATCGTTAAACTGTGCGGGCGCATGGAACATCCCTCTGGTATTTGTCATTAACAACAACCAATGGGCCATTTCCGTTCCCCGTACTATTCAGTGCGGTGCTGAATTCCTGTCTGATAAAGCCAAAGGTGCAGGTATTGAAGGGATCACCGTCGATGGTAACGACATTGTTGCCATGTATGACGTGTTGCTGAAAAAACTGGACAAAGCTCGGAAAGGAAAAGGAGCCACTCTGGTAGAAGCGGTCAGTTACCGCCTCAGTGATCACACCACAGCTGATGATGCCACCCGTTATCGCAGTGAAGATGAACTCCAGCAAGCCTGGCAGTACGAACCTATCTCACGTCTGAGAAAGTACCTGGTTTCTCAATCAGCGTGGTCAGATGAAGAAGACAAACAATGGCAACAGCATTGCAAGGATGTCATCGAAAATGTTGTCGAAAAATACCTGGCGATTATCCCTCAGCCGCCTGAGTCTGCCTTTGATTTCCTTTACGAATCGTTAGACTCAGAACTTCTCAAACAACGGGATCTCATCATCAATAAAGCAATGCGCATGCAGGGAGGCCAGCATGGCTGAAATTACTCTACTGGAAGCGGTCAACCTCGCGCTCCATCATGAAATGACACACGACCCGAATGTTGTTGTGCTTGGGGAAGACGTGGGCGATAACGGTGGGGTATTCCGAGCTACCGTTGGCCTGAAAGATAGGTTTGGCGTGAAACGCGTCATTGATACACCGTTAGCCGAAGCCCTTATTGGCGGCGTAGCTGTCGGTATGGCCACACAAGGGCTACGCCCGGTCGCTGAGTTTCAGTTCCAGGGCTTTGTTTTTCCGGCAATGGAACATCTGATTTGCCATGCGGCGCGAATGCGTAACCGTACCCGTGGTCGTCTGACTTGCCCGGCAGTTTTTCGTGCCCCTTATGGTGGGGGCATTCATGCACCGGAGCATCACTCTGAGAGCGTGGAAACTATATTTGCTCATACTCCCGGCATGAGTGTGGTTATCCCCTCTTCACCTCAGCGTGCTTACGGGTTATTGCTGGCGGCAATTCGCAGTAACGATCCAATCATGTTCTTTGAGCCAAAACGTATCTATCGCACGGTGAAATCCGAAGTGATCGATAACGGTCAGGCTTTACCACTCAATACCTGTTTTACGCTGCGTAAAGGCCGCGATTTGACACTGGTGACCTGGGGGGCCTGCGTAGTGGAATCACTGAAAGCTGCCAGTGCCTTGTCCAAAGTAGGCATTGAAGCTGAAGTGATTGATGTAGCCACAATTAAACCTCTCGATATGGCAACCATTACGGCGTCACTGGCGCGGACAGGCCGCTTGCTGGTTGTGCATGAAGCCTGCCAGACATGCGGTGTCGGCGCTGAGATCCTCGCCCGTATTGCAGAACATGACATGTGCCTGCTGAAAGCCCCACCTAAGCGGGTGACCGGGCCGGATACCATCATGCCTTATTACCGAAACGAAGATTATTTCATGATTCAGGAAGAAGATATTGTTGCAGCGGCGCGCGAGCTGGTGGAGGGTTGGAAATGAAAACATTTATGCTCCCTGACTTAGGGGAAGGTCTGGCAGAGTCTGAAATTGTTGAATGGCACGTCAAAGTCGGTGATATCGTCGAAGTTGATCAAATCGTGCTAACCGTTGAAACCGCTAAAGCCACCGTTGATGTCCCTGCCCCATACAGCGGCAAAATCGTCAGCCGTCACGGGGAAGAAGGTGATGTGATCAATATCGGCAGTCTGTTGCTGGAAATTGATGATGCAACAGCAGCTTCCGCAACTGTGAAACAGAAAGCCAGCCAGGCTGCAACACACGCAACTGCGAAAAAAGCGGATGCCGCTACCGTTGTCGGCAGTGTCGCCAGTCATGCACACGCGGTGAATGTCGATGAGTTCTGGGTTGGCAATGAGCGTGAAACGGCTGCTGTTCACCAGCTTACAGCTATGCCTTC
Organism: Photobacterium sp. GSS17; assembly: GCF_028621875.1. Classification (NCBI taxonomy): domain Bacteria; kingdom Pseudomonadati; phylum Pseudomonadota; class Gammaproteobacteria; order Vibrionales; family Vibrionaceae; genus Photobacterium; species Photobacterium sp. GSS17. The sequence continues at coordinate 889,243 of NZ_CP117518.1, forward strand.
CGCACGTTTACTGGCACAAAAGCTGGGCGTGGATCTGAATGCCATTAAAGGAACAGGCCCTTCGGGTGTGATTATTGATGCTGACGTATATAACGCCTGCGACAAACAATTGCCTGGTACTGAAGTCCTCAAAGGTGCCCGTCGCACGATGGTGGGCGCCATGGCGGAATCGCACAAGCAGATTGCAGCGGTAACCATTACTGAAGATGCCACGCTGGATCAATGGAAGCCGGGAGAAGACATTACAGCTCGTCTGGTATTAGCCATTGTTGATGCCTGTCAGCAAGAGCCGGCACTCAATGCCTGGTTCGATGCTGAAACCATGACCCGTTGTGTACATCAGACCGTCAACATTGGTGTAGCCGTTGACAGCAAACACGGCTTGTATGTACCCGTGCTGAGAAATGCGGATGAGTACAAGGCTAACGCTATTCGTCAGTGGGTGGACGAAACCGTCAAAGGTATTCGTGAGCGCAAGATTGGCCGTGATCAACTTCAACATGCGACAATCACCCTGTCGAATTTTGGCGCTATCGCCGGTATTTATGCCACACCGGTTGTGACGCCACCTCAGGTCGCCATTGTTGGTGCCGGACGCATTATTGAACGCGTCGCATTGAAAAACGGCAAACCGGTCATGGTGAAAGTCTTGCCGCTGTCGATGACCTTCGATCACCGAGCCTGTACCGGCGGTGAAGCAGCGCGCTTTATGAGGGCACTGGCTAAACACCTTGAGCAACCACACGCTTAACCGAGACAGTCAAGCAAAACACAAAAAAATGCCAGTCACTTGACTGGCATTTTTCATTGAGTGGTCTTTGATTGACGCTGAATTACTCTTCGTCAGCAGACGGTGTTTCAGGCCTGCGCTTTTTAGGCACAAACACGTTATCACCCACAGCCATGTTGTCGTAGAAGCGCTTATCCATCTTCTTCTTCGGTTTGTCAGCAGCTGGTTTGTCGCTCTTAGGTGCCTGAACTTTTGGCCCCGGCTTCTTCTTCACAAACTTCTTCTTCGGTGCCGGTTTCAAGCCCTTGAACTTGCCTTCCAGACCTTCCAGTGTTGTGAATTCAATCGATTGCTGCAGGAAAGCTTCTACATTTTTGAAGCTCTTCCAGTCTTTCGGACCAACCAGAGAAATCGCATCACCTTTATTACCGGCGCGGCCCGTACGACCAATTCGGTGAACATACTCTTCAGCATGTTTAGGCATGTCAAAGTTGATAACGTGTGAAACCTTGCTGATGTCCAAGCCACGTGATGCAACATCCGTCGTCACCAGAATTTTATGACAGTCACGTTCAAACTGGCTCATGATGTTGTTACGCTGAGTCTGGTTCATCTCACCACTCAACGCTACCGCTTTAAGTTTGCGCTCGTTCAGCAGTGTTGTCAGACGATCAGTATCTGCTCGTGTCGCCGTGAAGATGATCATCTGATCGTAATCTTCTGTTTCCAGCAACTTATCTAACAGCGCTTGCTTGTGATCAAGGTGATCACACAGCATGAAACGCTGAGCAATGTCGGTATGCGCTTCGGCAGAGTGGCCGACAGAAATGCGTTTTGGTGCATTCAGCATGTCACTCGCGATGCTGACCACATCGGCATGATCCAGTGTCGCGGAGAACATCAGTGTCTGACGGCGACGGTGATTTGCAGCTTCGTGAATACGACGCAACTGCGCTTCAAAACCCAGATCAAGCATACGGTCCGCTTCATCCAGAATCAGCATTTCCAAGCCATCCAGATGTGTGCTGCGGTGCTCAAGGTGGTCAGCCAGACGGCCCGGGGTGGCAATAACAAACATCGGGTCTTTACGCAGGGCTTTAACCTGATCATTGAAGTTTTCCCCCCCAACAATCAAAGCACCGTCATACGGTGTACCAGCGTTTAGCGTTTTCAGCTGAGCAAAAACCTGCTTCGCCAGTTCACGGGTTGGCGTCAGAACCAGCACTCGAGGATCACGACGAGTGAATGGCTTACAGCGGTACATACGCTGCATCGCTGGCAACAAGAATGCCAGGGTTTTACCGGAGCCCGTTTTAGACGAAGCCAGCACGTCCTTGCCGAGGATACCGACAGGAATCGCAGCTTGTTGAATTTCAGTTGGTTTATAGAACGCCAGGTGGTTCAGTTTTGAAATCAGGCGCTGGTCTAATCCAAGATCGTTAAATTGCAAAATGGTGCTCCGGTTAAGATGCTCTCAGATGAACAAAAACAATACAGTGATGCAAGACGTGATAACAATCACGCCAGAGTAAATTTATTAAGCAGGGAATTATACCATAATTCTGATGTGAGACACGAAAAACGTCCATATCTAGCGGGATTTCATGAACATAACCTGACAAGGGCTATTTTATACCCAGAGTCAGTAACAGAGGGCTGTCCGGAGATATCCACTTTCGTTTTGATTGGGTCTGATTTCCTTGACCAGCCCTGCCCTCTGCATCCGATTCTGTCAAATTTTTCTTTGGAATCAGTTTCTGACCATCATTTTCTGACAAAGCAATGCCAGTATATATGCCTTCAACCTCATATTGAGATACATTTAAAAACCCTGAAAGCGCTTATAGTAGAATCAGATTGAGGGTTGAATAACAAATAAAACACTGTATTATTTATTCATCTTACGAAGAACAGGATGTCTTATATGACAACAAAAACAATGACCTCTGAAAGTATCGGATTCCCTTTGCTTCTGGCATTGCTGATTACCTCAACCATTATTTGGTCTGGCATCAATCCAGTCTTTCCGCAAGTATGGATCGCGGAAATTATTCCGGTCTTACTCATTTTTATTCCACTGGTACTGACCTACCGCCTTTTTTCTTTTTCGCATACTGCGTATTGTTTTATGTCGGTCTGGCTCATTATGCATACCATTGGAGCCCACTACACGTTTGCTAACGTGCCATTCGACTGGTTTAACAACCTGGTTGGTTCCGAGCGCAATCATTTCGACCGTATAGCCCACTTTTCTATTGGTTTTTATGCATTTCCTATTGCTGAATTTCTGACCCGTAAAGGACATTGCAAACCCTGGCTGGCCGGTTTGTTTGGCCTGACTGCCATTATGGCTGTTGCTGCAGGATATGAAATCATCGAATGGTGGTACGCCATTCTGGCCGGTGGTGACGCAGGGATTGAATTTCTTGGCAGTCAGGGCGATATCTGGGATGCTCAGCAAGATATGCTGGCTGATACATTAGGCGCCCTTACCAGCCTGATCGCTTTTGCACTTATCAAGCCTTACCAGAAGTGAGCTCAGTGCCTCTCCTTTCGCTTATCGGAAAGAAGAGCATCGTTATAAAGATGCATTAATTCAGGCCACGCTGGTTTATAAAATCTGAGAGCAAAATGAAGCAAAAAAGCCCGCGCAAAACTGCGCGGGCTTTTTCAATGTAAACACTGATACATTTAGCTGTATCAACCCATTTCAGAGCAGAAGAAACGGGGTTACAAATCCGGATAGCCGGTCGGGTTCGCTGACTGCCAGCGCCAGGTATCCGCTGTCATATCATCAATCGTACGGGTCGCTTCCCAGTGCAACTCTGCTTTGGCTTTGGTTGGGTCAGCCCAGCATTCTGCAATGTCGCCCGGGCGACGTGGTGCAATTTTATAGGCGACATCAACGCCAGATGCTTTCGAGAAAGCTTCGACCATCTGCAACACACTGTAACCGTTACCAGTTCCCAGGTTATACACATGCAGCCCAGGTTCACGGCCTTTGTATTTCAGTGCGGCTAAGTGGCCATCGGCCAGATCCAGTACATGAATATAATCACGCACACCTGTACCGTCCACCGTTGGGTAATCATCACCGAAGACAGACAGAAACTCACGACGACCAACAGCAACCTGCGAAATAAATGGCATCAGATTATTAGGAATACCCTGCGGATCTTCGCCCATTTCACCCGACTGATGAGAACCCACCGGGTTGAAATAACGCAGCAGCGTAATGCTCATTTCCGGGTGGGCTGTCTGAATATCAGTCAGGCACTCTTCCACCATCAGCTTACTGCGGCCGTAAGGATTGGTTGCGCTGGTCGGAAAGTTTTCCATGATAGGTACGGACGCCGGATCACCGTAAACCGTGGCAGAAGAACTGAAGATCAGACTGTTCACGCCTGCCGCTCGCATTGCTTCAACCAATACCAGTGTACCGTGAACGTTGTTGTCGTAATATTCCAGTGGTTTTTCCACCGATTCGCCAACCGCTTTCAGACCGGCAAAATGAATCACCGCTTCAATTTGGTTTTCAGCAAAGACGCTATCAAGAAAAGCACGGTCCCGGATATCGCCTTCAAAAAAGGCCGGTGATACGCCTGTCAGCTTTTCGATACGAGCCAGTACTGACTTCTTACTGTTGTAGAGATTATCAACAATAATAGGAGTCAGGCCCGCTTCAATCATTTGTACACAAGTGTGGCTGCCAATGTAGCCCATACCACCCGTTACCAAAACACGCATGTGTCTCTCCCTGTCATCTTTTCATTACTCAAACAAGTGTATAAGTGGGTTTGAGAAAACGTAAACCTATCACATGACAAAGCAAAATACAGGCCTAGTTTGAACATCTGTCTAATTTCAAACCACAACGTCGTATTAAAAGTAAAAAGCTGCAGGATAAAATCGAACGCCGTATAATAGTTAACTCATCGGAGGAGCTATTATGACTACCACGCGACCTTTTCACTTTGTCCTTATCGCTATTTTTCTGTTGTTGAGTCTTACCGGTTGCGAGCTGGTTGACTGGAAAGCACGTCAGGATCACGACACTTTAACGGATGCCGGTTTTGAAGAATATTACCTGACACTGCAGGAAGGCGGACGAATCAAATACTGGGTTGGCGGTAAAGGTAAGCCGCTTCTACTACTGCACGGTTTCGGGGGCACCGCCATCTCCACATGGAAACGTGAGATGCTGGCACTGAATCAGGATTATCAGGTCATTGCTCCGGACTTAGCGTGGTTTGGGGATTCGTTCAGTGAAGGCACTCCAAACCTCACCACGCAGACAAACGCTGTCTGGCAAATTCTGGACGCCATGAAAATTGAGAAAGTCGCTGTTGCCGGTATTTCCTACGGTGGTTTTATTACTTACAACATGATGCTTAACCCCGAACGCATTGATAAAAGCATTATCATCGCCAGCCCCGGGCCCCTGTTCAGTGATGCAGATCTTCAGGCGCTTTGCCTGCGCGCAGGAGTGGAACATCCCGAGCAACTGTTTGTTCCGCAAAACGGGAATGAGGTCAGACGCTTGTTTGATCATGTTTTCTTTGAGCCGAAATCCATGCCGGATTTCGTTGCCACAGACATTTACAACAGCTATTTTTCGCCATATCGACAGGAAAAAGCAGACTTGATTCGCTCGCTGGTGCATGACAGGACGCGTATTGCAAATTTGCCGACGGATAACCTACCACCAAGCCTGTTGATATGGGGCGACAGCGATCAGATCTTCCCGCTACGTAATGGGATTGCCCTCAGCCACTACCTGTCGACGACCCTGGTTGTTCTTCCTAATACCGGTCACGGTGTCACTAATGAGCAACCACAGACTGTCGTTCGCTTACTCAAGAGTTTTCTTGGATAACAGGCTCTGATTGCGGGCATATGTAAAATCACTTAACGCACAACGGGTGAACCACTTATGAACACCAAAACACTCTGCCAATGGAAGTGCTTCTCAGTTGAGCAGTCTCCGCATACATTACCGGATGGGCGTGAAATCGAATTCACCACAGTACGCCACCCCGGCGCTGTTATTATTGTTCCGGTTAATCAGCACGGTGAACTGGTCATGATCCGCCAGTATCGCCCTGCCATTGGAGACTGGATCTTTGAGTTTCCTGCCGGAACACTTGAAGATAAGGAAAACATTCTGGAATGCGCAAAGCGCGAATTGGCTGAGGAGGTACAGTTGTCCGCCGACCATTGGCAGAGCTTAGGTGAATTGTTTCCGGTGCCGGGTTTTTGCGATGAGATCCAGCATCTGTTTTTGGCAAAAGACCTAACGTCTTGTTCCGGGGAGCTGGATGACGATGAAATCATTGATGTTGTAACAATGACACAATCCGAATTCCTGACAAAAGTTGCCAACGACGAAATTAAAGATGCCAAAACACTGGCTTCATTTCTGAAAATTCAGGCGAAAGATCTCTTGTAACTTTGTTTTACGTACTGCTCATCAAGTTATGTCTGCTCCTCACGTCTCTAATCTGCGACAACCGGTTAGCGCAGAGAGTTTCTTGAGCAAATGAAACCAGAGTTGTAAGTAAACGTGAAATAGGCGGGCATCGGGTTCGCCTTTTGACTAAAACTGTGGCATCGTTCCGCTCGATGACTGAAATGGCGATGTGAACATCGTGCCCCGAAATAACATCACCGTTAATACGGGCAAGATGCTGTCTTTGCAGCCCTTTCAGGCCCTCATTATTATTGATTCCAAGAGTAACTCAGATATTAACTATGGATACCTTGTTTACCATTCTCAATAAAATTGCCGCTTTCGTTGCCATGCTGATGTTTGTTATCGGTGGCGGATTGGCTCTGTATGCCATGGTATATGGCCAATAACTCTCAGGTTATTGGCCATCGCCGGGTTACATTCGCATCCCCCCGTCCACTTCCAGTACACGACCGGTAAAGTACTCATTTTCAAAAATGTATTTTACCGCGTGGGCAATTTCTGCAGGTTCTGCAATACGGCCAACCGGAATCATGGTTTTCAGCCGCTCAATGGCTTCCGGCTTAATTTGGCTGGCCATAGCCGTTTCCACCACGCCAGGTGCCACAGCCGCAGCCCGAATACCGTAACGTGACAGTTCTTTAGCCCAGCATACCGCCATGGTCGCAACTGCTGCCTTCGAGGCCGCATAGTTGGTTTGCCCCATATTGCCGGCTCGCGCAACGCTGGAAATATTGATGATGACGCCTTTGCTTCCGGTTTGGATCATGCTCGCGGCGGCCTCTCGGCCACACAAAAACGTGCCGGTCGCATTTACCGTCATGACAGAGCTGAATTGTTCCAGTGACATTTTGCTCATCCCTTCCGAGCCCGGCTTGACCAACAGCCCGTCACGGATAATTCCGGCATTGTTCACCAGCCCATTCAGTTTTCCAAAATCAGCCACAATGGCTGAGAATGTCTCTTCAACCTGAGCTTCATTGGTCACATCAGCCGCATAAATTTGTGCTTTTGCACTGAGCATATGGCACTGGCGCTGGGTCTCTTTAAGAGCATCCACATTCAGGTCAATCAAGGCTAACTCTGCACCGGCTTTGGCCAAAGTGACTGCCATCATCTGACCCAGACCTTGCCCGGCACCGGTAATCGCAATTGTCGCGTTTGTTAAATCCATTTGTTATCTCCTTTGCACTGAGTCATAACGAATTACTGGTTCTTTTTGCGGTAGAACTGGAACAAGCTTGAAAAGTCCTGTTGGTCATGACCAGCAGCGTTATGGAAAGCGTAAAGGTTACGGGCGAGCATCCCCATGGGTATCGCAGACTGGCTCCGGGTTGCCGCTTCCAGCCCCAGTCCAAGGTCTTTGAGCATCAGCTTAGTCATGAAGCCAGGTTTGTAGTCATTGGATGACGGCACAGACGCCATGATACCCGGGCATGGGTTATACAATTCCAACGCCCAGTTGCGACCGGAACTCTGCATCATGATGTCTGACAGTACTTTCGGATCCAGGCCATTATCGATGCCGAGGCTCAGAGCCTCACAAGTACCAGACATTAAAATCCCCAGCATCAGGTTGTTACAGATTTTAGCCATCTGGCCATCACCGGCTTTACCTGCATGGAAAATATTTTTCCCCATGTGCTGAAGCACACTCCGGGCTTTCTCGAATGCGCTGTCTGAACCGCCGACAATGAATGTCAGTGTACCGGCCTGCGCACCGGCAACCCCACCCGATACCGGCGCATCCACAAATTCGAATCCTAGTTTTTCTGCTTCTGCCGCCACGATTCGTGCAGAATCAGGATCAATTGTGGATGAATCAATCAGGAAGGTGCCCGGCGCAATCATTTTTAGCAAACCACTGCCTCCCTGATGATCCCCCAGATACACAGCGCGAACATGCTGACCGGCCGGCAACATAGTCACAACGGTATCCACACCGGAAACCGCTTCTTCTAACGAACGTGCCGCGGTCGCCCCCTGCGATTCCAGCGCTTTGGTATGTGTCGGGTCGATATCAAACACCGTGACTTCACAGCCTGCTTTCAGCAAATTGGCAGCCATGGGTGAGCCCATATTTCCTAAACCGATAAATGCAATTTTCATGACTTTCTCCTTTAGTTGTAATGGGCTGAGGCTGGTTGCCCCTTGCTGATGAGTCCCAGTTGCTGCAAAGGATGCTCGTTATCCGCCCAAAGCGGGGTGAACAATTGCTCGATGACTGCAATATCAACACTGTCAACGTCTTTAAATCGCCAGTTTGGTTGTCCGGTTTTCTCAATCAGGCGCGCTTTCACCCCTTCATAAAACTCGCCAAGCAACCCGCAACGTACCGAAAGGGTCAGCTCCATACGGAAACAGTCCGCCAGAGACTCCTCATGGAACTGCGTGATCTGGCGATAACAAATGTGCGCCGTAATCGGACTCCCGGCAGCGAGCGAGGATTTCGCCTGCTGCAACCATTTATCCGGTTCGGCATGATTGCTGACAATCTCAGGCATTGCCTGAATATTGCGGCAGATTTCACTTAGAGAGCCATACTGACAAGCTGCCTGAATCGCAGGTAAGTGAGGTATCAGCTGACTGTCCGGGTGGGAGGATGTGGCCGCACTCCCCAAAGTATCCAGTACTTCTGTCACGCCGGCATAGACTTCCGACTCATCCCAGTCATAGTGTTGCAAACCGCTCAGTAGCTGAGACTTCTGCTCTGGCAGCAACACATGCTCAGTCATTGACAGTGCCAAAGCATCGGTTGCATTCACCTGTGCGCCAGTCAGCCCAAGGAACAATCCCACGCCTTGCGGCAACCGATTGAGGAACCAGGTCCCTCCGACATCCGGATACAGGCCGATGGTGATTTCCGGCATTGCAAGACGGGTTGATGGTGTCGAAATACGATGGCTGGCACCAATGTAGAGGCCGATACCGCCTCCCATTACAATCCCTTGCCCCCACACAACCACTGGCTTGGGATAGGTATGAATCATGTAATCCGTGGTGTATTCCAGTGCGAAGTAATCGGTTAAAAAACCTGTGGTTCGACAGCCTGGATGCGGTTTGTCGCTGTGCATAGAGTGACGAGTTGCAACATCACCTAAGAATTGGCTGCTCGCACCATTCTGGCCAGATTTTGCTTTACCGCCATCTGTGACACCGTCACTCTGATGTCGAGCTTCATCCATCACCTGATACATGGATCGGACATCGCCACCAGCGCAAAACGCTTTTTCACCCACGCCATGAAGAAATACGCAAACCACATCGTCATCATCCTGCCAATGCAGCAGTGCCTCATGCAGCTGAACCAGCATGTCATAGCTCAGCGCATTCAGTGACGATGGATTATCCAGCTCCGCGATGCCAATTTTACGGCCGTTCTTACAAGGCAACTCTTGAATATTTACTTGTCCCGCCATGCGGTTCGCTCCTTATTCTGCTTGCTGCGCGGCTTACTGGTTTTTCCATTCCGGACGTCGTTTCTCAAGAAACGCCGTGACCCCTTCCGTCTGATCAGCGGTATCGAACAGTTTGACAAACAGCTCACGCTCACGCATCAAACCATGGTTGTGCGGCTCTGAACGGCAGTTTTGAATCAGGATCTTGCACGCTGCTACTGATGACGGAGATTGGTTAGCCACGGACTGCGCTATTGACATTGCCGCTTCCAGGCTTTGTCCGGTCGCCACCACCTCTTCAACCAATCCAATTTCCAATGCACGTGACGCGGTCACGCGCTCACCGCACAGGATCATCCGCTTCGCCCAGCCTTCGCCCACCAACCAGGTCAGGTTCTGGGTACCCCCCGCACAAGGCAGTAGGCCTACTTTTGCTTCGGGCAGTGCCAGTTCGGCATGCGCTTCAGCAATTCGGATATCACATGCCAGTGCAACTTCAAGGCCGCCACCCATGGCGTACCCATTAATTGCCGCAATCGACACCCCACGAAAGGCAGATAAAGTTTCGAACGCTTCGCCAAATGCCTGCGCCATGCTGACCGCCACGCCTTTGTCACCGCTGGCAAACAGATTAAGATCAGCGCCGGCTGAGAAAAATTTCTCACCCTGTCCGGTCAGCACCAACGCATAGATAGAAGGATTTTTGTTCAGCGCTTCCACCGTTTCTTTCAACTGGTGAAGACTTTCCGCAGTCCAGGTGTTGGCTGGCGGGTTATTCATGGTCAGTACGGCAATATGACCTTCAATCGTGAGCAAAATCGCACTTTCATTCGACATGGAATCTCTCCCTCTGCTGCCGGTAAGTTTCACTCACATTCCGACAGCGTTTTTCGAAGCCTTGTGTTTCGTGATTGCTTCGTTGTTTGATTAGTCCAGCCTTACTGCTTGGCTGTAGTGATGTTGATGCTGCAGAGATCACAGAGGTGATCACAGCAATTCAGCCCCTTCAGCCAGAACGCGGCGAGAGATGATCAGACGCATGATCTCGTTGGTGCCTTCCAGGATCTGGTGCACGCGTACGTCACGGAAATGACGTTCCATGGGGTATTCTTTGATGTAGCCGTAGCCGCCATACAGTTGCAGTGCTTCATCACACACTTTGAAGCCCACATCGGTCGCAAAGCGTTTAGCCATGGCACAATACGCCGTTGCATCCGGATCGCCGTTATCCAGTTTAAACGCGGCATAACGCACTAACTGACGCGCAGCCACCAGCTCTGTCACCATATCTGCCAACTTAAACTGCACGGACTGAAACTGAGACAGTGATTGCCCGAACTGACGACGCTCGGCGACATATTGTTTGGCATTGTTGATCGCCTGCTGGGCCGTTCCCAGTGAACAGGACGCAATATTCAGACGTCCGCCATCAAGCCCTTTCATGGCAAATTTGAATCCTTCACCTTCCTCACCCAGCCGGTAATTGACCGGAACCCTGACATCATCAAAGGTGACGGAACGGGTCGGCTGACTGTTCCAGCCCATTTTGGGTTCGCGACGACCATAACTGACGCCGGGCGCATTGGCCGATACCACGAAAGCGCTAACACCCTGTGCCTTATTAGCCGTGGCAGATGTTCGGGCCATCACCACCAGCACATCTGTATCACCGGCACCGGAAATAAAGGCTTTCGCCCCATTGATGACATAGTGATCGCCTTGCAGCACAGCCGACGTCGTCAATGATGCCGCATCAGACCCCGCATTGGGCTCTGTCAGGCAGTAAGACCCCAGCATCTCACCCGTCACCAATGACGGACAAAAAGCCTGCTTCACGTCATCTGTACCGAATGAGGCAATCATCCAGCTCACCATATTGTGAATCGTCATAAAGGCTGTGGTTGAGGTACATCCCATTGACAGCTGCTCGAACACAATTGACGCATCCAGACGTGGTAAACCCAAACCACCCTGCTCTTCCGGTACATACAAGCTGAGAAACCCCATTTCTCCGGCTTCTTTCAGCACGTCTTTCGGGAAAATATGTTTTTCATCCCATTCGGCGGCATTGGGTGCCAGACGCTCTTCGGCAAACTGGCGAGCGGCATCTGCAAACGCCCGCTGATCTTCATTCAGTGAAAAATCCATTCATTACTCCTTCAATTGTTCCGCATCCCTGATGACAAAAGCCGCCTACGTAACCATGACTCGCAGACCGCTTTCGTCTTTCGTCTTTCGTCTTTCGTCTTTCGTTATTGCCCACTTACCACGTTCTATTTCAACTACGTTTTAGCGCAGGTGAATAGTCATGTTCGGGCCATCAGGGATATCGTCGTAGAACCAACGCGAAGTGACTGTCTTCGTTTCGGTATAGAAACGAATGGCTTGTTTCCCGTAAGCATGCAGATCGCCATAGAAGCTGCCACGCCAGCCGGTGAAAGAGAAGAATGGCAGAGGCACAGGAATCGGTACGTTAATACCTACCTGACCCACCTGAATGTGATGCTGGAATTTGCGAGCCGCCGCACCGCAGGCCGTGAAAATAGACGTACCGTTACCGTACGGGTTGTTATTGATCAGTTCGATCGCTTCATCCAGCGTATCCACTTCCAGACAGATCAATACCGGACCAAAAATTTCCTGCTGATAAATCGACATCTCAGTCGTTACGCCGCTAAACAGCGTCGGACCGACCCAGTTCCCTTCCGGATATCCGTCAACGGTGCACTCGGAACCATCCAGTTCACAGCGGGCACCTTCGTCTTTCCCTTCCTGAATCAGCGAAAGAACACGGGCTTTGGCCTGCGGGCTGATCAATGGGCCATAGCCTGCATTGCTGTCATTCCAGATGCCCGGCTTCACTTTGCTCATGGCTTCTTTCAGTTCAGGCAGGATCTCTTTCGCCGAGCCCACCAGCACCGCCACCGAAATAGCCATACAACGCTGACCGGCAGCCCCCACTGATGCCCCGACCAGATTATTGACGACCTGATCTTTATTGGCGTCAGGCATCACCACCATGTGGTTTTTCGCGCCGGCAAACGCCTGAACACGTTTCAGGTTGTGGGTACCGGTCTGGTAGATGTAGCGGGCAACTGGCACAGAGCCGACAAACGAAATCGCGCGGATTTCCGGATGATGCAACAGGAAATCAACCTGTGGCTTACCGCCATGCACTACTTGCAGCACGCCTTTGGGCGCACCAGCTTGCTCAAACAGTTCCACCAAGCGGATCGCTGTCAACGGCACTTGCTCAGAAGGCTTTAGAACAAACGTGTTACCCGCCGCAATCGCCATCGGGAACATCCACAGTGGAATCATGGCCGGGAAGTTAAATGGTGTGATACCGCAACACACGCCGAGCGGTTGCGTCATGGAGTAACAGTCAATGTCCGTGGCGACGTTCTCAACAATTTCGCCCATCATCATGCTGGAAATGTTGGCAGCCTGCTCAACCACTTCGATACCGCGCCAAACGTCGCCTTTGGCATCCGCAAAGTTTTTACCGGTTTCACTCGACAGCAACTCTGCCAGTTCATCATGATGCGCTTTTAGCAGGTGCTGGTATTCCAGCATCAGACGCGCACGCTCCGGCACCGCTACCTCTTTCCAGCGCTGGAAAGTGTCGGCGGCACTGGCAATTGCCGCGGCCATTTCATCATCTGTCGCCATTGGCACGCGGGCGATTGGCTGGTTGGTAGCCGGATTCGTTACATCAATCCACTGTTCAGACGTCGATTTTGTCCATTCACCGTCGATATACAGTGGTACGTGTGGCATTGAATCAATCATTGCTTGCTCCCTGGGATCCTACCCTGATTTGTTGCGGCTTTTCCGTGCACATCCAAACTACTTATCACGGTCCGTGCCGCCCGATTTCATGTATATGTTCTGTGCGCTTCACTCAGTCAGCGGGCTGAGGTGACACTTCCACAGCAATGGCTGTCGCTTCACCGCCGCCGATACAACAGGTGGCAATCCCTTTTACCGTTCTGCCATCGTTTTTGCTCTGCCGCAGAAGACGATGGATCAGAGTAACCAGAATACGTGCACCACTGGCACCAATCGGATGCCCCAGCGCACAGGCACCGCCATCCGGATTAACCCGCTCAGGTGCCAGTGACAGTTCATTCACGGCAATCTGAGTGACGACCGCAAACGCTTCATTGATTTCCCAGCTGTCGACTTCACCAGCAGACCATTTCAAATCAGTCAGAAGCTGCTTCACCGCATCAACCGGTGCAATGGTAAATTCCGCAGGTGAACGCGCCGAGGTACTGTGGCCTTTAATAACCGCCAGCGGCCGGAAACCCTGTTGCTTAGCAGCTTCGCTGTCCATCAGAATCAGTGCTGCAGCGCCGTCAGAAATAGAGCTGGAATTAGCCGCCGTCACTGTACCTTGCGGATCAAACGCTGGCTTAAGCTGAGAAATTTTTTCGACATTGATTTCATTAGGGTGCTCGTCCGTACTGACCTGATGACTGCCCTGACGCGTCTCAATGGTTACCGGCACAATTTCTTCGTCGAACCAGCCCATTTCCTGCGCGACCAACGCGCGCTCCACCGATTTCAGCGCCCACTTATCCATACTGGCGCGACTGTAATGCAGTTCGTCGGCAACACGCTGGGCATAGACACCCATCAGCTTGCCTTCATAAGCATCCTGCAAACCATCCAGAAACATGTGGTCGTGTAACGTCGCATGACCAAGGCGAAGTCCGGTGCGGGCCTTAGTCTGAAGATAAGGTGCATTCGACATGCTCTCCATGCCACCTGCGACGACCGTCTGATTACGGCCCAACAAGATAGAGTCTGCCCCCAGCATGACGGCCTTCATGCCCGAACCGCAGACTTTGTTAATCGTGGTACAACCTACGGACTGAGGAATACCGGCGCCCAGTGAGGCCTGCCTTGCTGGCGCCTGACCACACCCAGCCGTCAGCACATTTCCCATGATCACTTCATTGACACCATCAGCCGTCATTTCGGCCTTGTTCAGCGCGCCGGCAATGGCATCGCTACCTAGTTGAGTTGCTGTTTTTCCCGACAGTACACCCTGAAAACTGCCTATGGGTGTTCGAGTTGCAGCAATCACCCAGACTTCTCTATCCATCAGTTTTGCCCTCAAATCCTATAGCGGTTGGTTTGCTACTGAATCAGCAGCTGTTTTCTTGACGTTTACGTAAGCATAGCACTAACATTTACGTAAACGTTAAGAAACAAATTAGATACGTGCATTGGGTTTTGTCAAAGCTGTACTGATTTCTTTCCTCTGACTTTGATGTTCCAACTATCGAATCAGCACGATGTCACGGCTCGCCATAGCAACTCTAAGGCTTTGATATTCAGGCTGTTCGTCGAAATCTGACGCAGGGAGGTAAGCCAGTGGAGACGTTCAAAATAAGTGAACTTGCCAAAGAGTTTGATATCACGACCCGCAGCATTCGGTTCTATGAGGATGTCGGGCTGCTTCAACCACAGCGGCAAGGCAGTATTCGGGTTTACCAACGAAGAGACAAAACTCGCCTCAAGCTGATTCTTCGGGGAAAACGCCTGGGTTTTTCCCTAGCCGAAATCAAAGAGTTGTTTGAGTTGTATGACACCAAACAGAGTCAGACCCAGCTGAACAAGATGCTGAGTATCATTGATGACAAGGAAGCCGTTCTGAAACGCCAGCTTGAAGACATCAGTGTCGTTATGAATGAACTGCAAACCGCACGTGAGCGCTGTGTTCAGGCCTTAAACGAGCATCGTGAGCGCAAGGCGCTGTAGTGGATTCATTACAAGAGATTAAACAAAACAAAGAATTAAGACCAACACCTTGAAACGCATCGTGTAATTAACCAAACAGTTATCTATCGGCAGAAGTTTGTTGTTGCCGCAATACCTAATCGGGAGTGGCTATGAAAGACAGGTTTACACCGCTGAATTTTGGCTTAGGCGAAACAATTGACATGCTGCGGGAGCAAATAAACGGCTTTGCCGAACAGACGATTGCCCCACTGGCTGAACAAATTGACCGCGACAATCAGTTTCCGAATCACCTGTGGCCAATACTGGGTGAAATGGGTCTGCTTGGTGTCACCGTCAGCGAAGAATACGGTGGTGCCGATATGGGTTATCTGGCCCATGTGATTGCCATGGAAGAGATCAGCCGTGCCTCCGCGTCGGTTGCCCTGAGTTACGGTGCGCATTCCAATCTGTGTGTTAATCAGATTCACCGTCATGGTACAGATGCCCAGAAAGCACGCTATCTGCCAAAACTGGTCAGCGGCGAGCATATTGGTGCGTTGGCCATGAGTGAACCCAATGCAGGATCCGATGTCGTCAGCATGCAGCTTCGAGCAGAACGACGCGGTGATCACTACATTCTGAACGGCAACAAAATGTGGATCACCAACGGGCCTGATGCCGACACCCTAGTGGTGTACGCCAAGACGGAGCCCAGCGCCGGTTCCCGCGGAATCACCGCGTTTATCATAGAGAAAGGCTTTAAGGGGTTCAGCACCGCCCAGAAACTCGACAAGCTTGGCATGCGTGGGTCAAACACCTGTGAACTGGTGTTCGAGCACTGCGAAGTACCGGTTGAAAACGTGCTTGGCCCGCAGAATGAAGGCGTCAAGGTGCTGATGAGTGGTCTGGACTATGAACGCGTCGTGCTGGCCGGTGGGCCTTTGGGCATCATGCGTGCCTGTATGGATTTGGTTCTGCCGTATATTCACGATCGCCATCAATTTGGGAAATCCATCGGTGAATTCCAGCTGGTACAGGCCAAAGTGGCCGACATGTACACCCGCACCAATGCAGCACGGGCGTACGTGTATGCGGTAGCGGCAGCCTGTGATCGCGGTGAAACCACCCGTAAAGATGCTGCCGGGGTCATTCTGTATGCGGCTGAACTTGCTACCCAACTGGCACTCGATGCCATCCAATTGCTGGGCGGTAACGGCTACATCAACGAATTCCCTGCCGGCCGCTTATTGCGTGATGCCAAGCTGTATGAAATTGGTGCAGGAACATCGGAAATCAGACGGATGCTGATTGGCCGTGAGTTGTTTGAAGAATCTAAGTAAGGACAGACCATGGCGACTATTCAAACTGCCATCAATCGCGATGACAAATACTTTACCGATAACTATCGGGATATGGCGGCGTTGATCGATCAGCTTGACACCCATATTGCCACTATTAAACAAGGTGGTGGCCCTGCACTGATTGAGAAACAACGTAAAAAAGGAAAGCTTCCGGTCCGAACCCGTATCGAGATGCTGATCGACCAGGATTCTCGTTTCCTCGAGATCGGCCAGTTTGCGGCCTGGAAAGTGTACGATGACAACATTCCCTGTGCCGGTGTGGTTGCCGGTATCGGGCGCGTACATGGCATAGATTGCATGATCGTCGCCAACGACCCGTCGGTAAAAGGCGGAACCTATTACCCCCTGACGGTGAAGAAACACCTTAGAGCGCAGGAAATTGCTGAGCGCTGTCACCTGCCGTGTATTTATCTGGTGGACTCCGGCGGGGCGAACCTGCCCCATCAGGCAGACGTTTTTCCAGACAGGGATCACTTCGGCCGTATTTTCTTTAATCAAGCTCGTATGTCAGCCAAGGGCATTCCGCAAATCGCGGTCGTGATGGGCTCCTGTACTGCTGGCGGGGCTTATGTACCGGCGATGGCCGATGTATCAATCATTATCAAAGAACAAGGCACCATTTTCCTCGCCGGCCCCCCTTTGGTGAAAGCCGCGACAGGTGAGATTGTTACAGCAGAAGAGCTGGGCGGGGCGTATGTCCACTGTAAAACGTCCGGAGTCGCTGACTATTTTGCTGAAGACGAAAAGCACGCGATCAGCCTGGCTCGTCAGGCTGTGAGTAACTGCGGCATGTCGCCGATTCCGACGATCCCGCCGAAGAGAACATCCATGGCGAACAGTCCATCGGGGTTGCACGATGCTGACTACAAAACGCCGGATTACTCGCACTTTGATTTTCAGCCGCTTGAGTACAAAGAACCGCTGTACCCAATCGATGATCTGCTCGGCATAGTCGGTACCGATCTGCGCAAGCCTATTAAGATTCGGGAAGTGATCGCCCGCCTCGTCGACGATTCGGAATTTGATGAATTCAAAGCAATGTACGGTGCCTCACTGGTCTGTGGCTTTGCCCGGTTGTACGGACAAACCATAGGTATTGTCGCCAATAACGGCATATTGTTTTCTGAATCTGCTCAGAAAGGGGCGCATTTTATTGAGCTATGCTGCAAACGTAAGATCCCGCTTCTGTTTTTGCAGAACATCACCGGATTTATGGTCGGCAAAAAATACGAGTCAGAAGGTATTGCCAAACACGGTGCCAAAATGGTGATGGCTGTGGCCTGTGCCGATGTGCCGAAATTTACCGTCATCATCGGGGGGTCTTACGGCGCCGGTAACTATGGCATGTGTGGTCGCGCCTACAGCCCGACGATGATGTGGATGTGGCCGAATGCCCGTATTTCGGTCATGGGCGGCGAGCAGGCGGCGGGGGTTCTGGCACAGGTGAACCGTGATAATAAGCGTCGTAACGGTGAAACCTGGACGAAGTACGAAGAAGAAGCCTTCAAGCAACCCATCCGTGAGCTCTACGACAATCAGGGGTCACCCTACTATGCCAGTGCCCGACTGTGGGACGACGGCATTCTGGATCCGCGCAAGACCCGGGAAGTGGTGGGTCAGGCGCTGCTGGCCAGTTTACGCGCCCCGATAGAAGAAAGCACCTTCGGTATTTTCAGGATGTAAAGGAGAGTCAAATGACAGTCGAAACACATCCGGCGCCGAGCGCTGAACAGATTTTCCACCATCAAGATGACGATCCTATTCTTTGTACCCTGGCGACCAATGGAGTCGCCACCCTTACGTTGAATCGTCCTCACAAACACAATGCCTTTGACGATCGCTGTATTGCAGATCTGATTCGCTACCTGACTCAGTTACGCGAGTCAGGTGACGTTCGCATGTTGATCCTCACTGCAAACGGGCAACATTTCAGCGCCGGGGCGGATCTGAACTGGATGCAGTCGATGGTTAACCTCAGCCAGGAGGAAAACGAACAGGATGCCGCCAAACTGGCTGAATTACTTCATCAACTTGATACCTTCCCGACGCCAACGCTGGCACTGGTACAGGGCAGCGCATTCGGCGGCGCAGTGGGTCTGGTATGTTGCTGCGATATCGTTATTGCAATGAAGGAGAGCTCGTTCTGCCTGAGCGAAGTCAAGCTGGGGCTGATCCCTGCCACCATTGGTCCGTATGTCTGCCGGACTCTGGGGCAACGTCAGGCCCGGCGTTTTATGCTGACCGCAGAGCGATTCTCCGGCTATCAGGCCCAAACCATGGGACTGGTTCATCAGTTGGTGGTCACAGCAGAAGAACGTGACGAGTTGCTGGCGCAATTAACCGGGCAGATTCTGGCAAACGGCCCGGCTGCACTACAGGCTGCAAAAGCCCTGTGTAAAACCTGCGAACTGATGCCACTTGATGACGAGCTGAGACAACATACCAGTCAGCTGATTGCAGAGATACGCACCTCGTCTGAAGGTCAGGAAGGTCTGCACGCCTTCTTCGAGAAGCGACGGCCAGTATGGAGCATGCCACATGAGTAATTTCATGATGACCGCTGACGCCCTGGCAAAGGATCTACCGAAGCAAGTGAAAATTGTCGAGGTGGGTGCCCGTGATGGCCTTCAAAATGAAAAACAGGTCAGTACAGAAGCCAAAATTGCGTTTATCAATTCACTTTCTGCCTGCGGTGTTCGCCATATTGAAGCGGGGTCGTTTGTTTCAGCTAAACGTGTTCCTCAAATGGCCGATTCCATGTCGGTCATGCAAGGCATTGAACGTCACTCGGGGGTAACCTACTCCGCCCTGACCCCGAACATTCAGGGCTTTGAAATGGCGCTTGCCGCTGAAGCCAGTGAAGTTGCCATCTTTGGTTCGGCTTCAGAAGGCTTCAGTCAGCACAACATCAACTGCTCAATCAGTGAAAGCCTGCAACGCTTTGAATCTGTCATGGCGCTCGCCAAACTTCATGAGATACCGGTTCGGGGCTATCTATCGTGTGTGATTGACTGTCCATATGACGGTGAAACCGATCCCAACAAAGTCGCCCTGATTGCTCAAACGCTGCTGGAAATGGGCTGCCATGAAATTTCGCTGGGAGATACCGTAGGCACAGGCACCCCTTTGCGGGTAGCGCGTATGCTGGAAGCCGTGAGCAGGCTTGTGCCCCCCTCCCTGCTGGCTGTTCATTTCCACAATACCTGGGGTCAGGCACTTCCCAATATCTACCAGGCTCTGCAAATGGGCATCAGCACCATTGACAGCAGTACAGCTGGATTAGGTGGCTGTCCGTATGCTCCGGGTGCCAGCGGCAACGTCGCCACAGAAGATGTTGTTTATCTGTGCCAGCAGATGGGAATCGATACAGGTATCGACCTCAGCAAGTTGGCCGAAGCCGGATGGATGATCTGTCAGTCGCTGGGGATTGCACCACGTTCCAATGTGTCACTGGCGCTTCGCAGTGCTCAGGAGCGTAATCAGTGTATGTAATAATTTTATAGTTTGTCTTTACGAATCAGCTAACTATACCGGAACAAAAATAAACGAAGGGAATCTCACGATTTCCTTCGTTTTTGTCTGTGAGTGTGTACCAGAAAAACACGTGGTCTTCACAAAGCGTATCGGCACTCGTTATCAGCTGTCAGAGCGCAAGCACCTTTGTTCAGCCTCCAGTTCATTTACTGCACGCCAAAGCTTCTGTTCTCTTTCGAGGAATCGTTCATATTTCGCTCCTCCCTGCTCTACGGTCAGTTTATCTAATGGCCCGATATACTGTTCTGCCTGACTATCAAATAAAGCCCTGAATTCTTCCATGGTAGGTAAACGGCTGTTGCTTTCTTCGAAGTTTTCAAAAATCGAGGAAACTTTATCAGAAATATCACGCTTGATTCCGTCAAAATCTACAGTGTCCATAGGCGTACTCCAATTAGCCATACTTGCATGTCACATTTTGCATACAAGTAAAGGATAGTCGAAGAGCCAGTAACGCCCAGTAAATTGGCCTGTCAGAGTGTAATGAAATATGACGGAATTAAACTCTTGTTTAGGCTATATTTATCCAATAATCCTGAGTGATACGCTGGAATGTTGCATAAGTCTCTTTTTAAAAGTTGGAATAAGATCTCATTTTATAACTCCAGATTTGATTAACTATCAGGTGTGGCACAAAAACTATAATTAAACAGATTGTTTGGTTAACGTGAGAATAATAACAGGAGGGAAAATGAACAAACGGTTCCAACCCTTATTTTTGTTCTCGTTTAATTGTTGGCGGTGTGTGATTCCAGCCGTTACGTTAACCTTTTCACTGCCTTCTAACGCGGCTGAAAGTCTTTATACTGAGACTGGCAATAAAGCGTTAAACAAGGCGAAAACCGACACCCACCTAAATCCTTATACAACCTCCGCGAACCCATATACAACCTCCGTCAATCAGGCCAGCCTTACTGCTGTTGCTGAAACGGATGAAGACGCGGAGGACGATTCGGATTTGGAAGACTGGTTAAACGAAACTCAGGACTCCATATCAGATAGTATCCATGACTACAGCACTGCATTCGACCATTACCTTTCGAAAAAGGACGGTGAAGAGCCGATGGAAAACCGTAGCTATCTGAAAATTCGCTTCAAGCCCCGTTACAGCCACCGCGAGTACTTTGATGGTGATGCCAGTGTTCGACTGAAGCTGGATCTCCCCCACACAGAAAAAAACTGGAAACTGATTTTTGACACAGACCCGGATGATTTTGACCGCCTTGAAGACAAACAACGCGGTATCAGTAATGGCGACAGCAGCAATGGGGCGATTGGCGGCTTTCGTGCACAAGGTCGTAATTTGGGAAACTGGAAAACAAATCTTGATTTAGGTCTGAAGATTAAACTTCCCCTTGATCCCTTTACCCGGGCAGAGATTTGGCGCGTTGATCAGGTTAGTGATAACTGGACGACCCGAATCAAGCAGGAACTCTTTTACTACCATTCAAAAGGGCCGGGATCATTAACGTCCTTGAATTTCTATTTCGCCAGTCCCACAGATCCCACCACTATTTTGAAACTGAGCACCAGCGCCCAGTTTCTGGATGACGATGACAATTGGGAGTTTGTTAATCAGGCAGAGATCTTCGACCGAATCAACGAAAGTAACCTGATGCAATATTCGCTTGGCGTCAGTGCAGACTCTCGTCCCAACTACTCTATCACCAACTCCTGGGTTTCCATGTCCTGGAAACATCGGCTGTATAAAGACTGGCTCTATCTGGCAGTAACACCGGAATTAAATTTTCAGGATGAGTTTGATTACAAACTCAATCCCGGCATCATGATGGAATTGGAACTGTTCTTTACCACCATTGGCGGTATTGACCGGTTATCACGCAAAATTCCTACTCCGGATTAAAACGGAACTGGCTTAAAATCATCCTCTCTGGTTGGGTTTATTTTTTATTGCTGGGAGTGGGTAGCGAGTAGTAAATGATTATGGTGGCTATAGCGCTCGCCAATACTGACATTGATAAAATGTCTTAAGCTGAACATCGAGATGAAAGAACACTAGAAAGAGTGAAAGATGAAAGGTAGCAAGAAAGAAAGGTAGAAAGGTAGAAAGGTAGAAAGGTAGAAAGGTAGAAAGAGTGAGAAAAATAAAAAGGAATGAGAACAAACAATCAAAAAAATGGACACTCTGCCGTTAGCGTCCTTGCTAACGAAGAAGTGCTATCTGATGAGTGATAACAGGTTCAGCGAGCCGCCTGCAGAAGCTGTGAAGCAAGGTCATCTCGGCATTGGTCGAGCCATTCATAGCGCTCACGATACATTTTACGCTTCGGTCGTTTAATCTCTTCCAGCTGACGACGCTCAGCCACTACCGGCAGTTCATAGTACCATCGGTTATGTTCTGTACCGCCCAGCTCTGCCCATAATGCATCGTAGTCCATCATAACCGGCTTCTTGCGATAACGCTTAGACGAATAAGCATGAGCGTCATTCTTTACCGCAAACAACTGCTTAATCCCTAACAGCTCTAATACGATGCGCAGGGCTTCAACCACAAACGACTTCGGTCTCTGGCCGTATAACCCTTTGGTAAACATGCGACTGAAATCCTGCATGTCTCTACCACCCTGAAGCCCACCAATATAGGCTTTGTTTCCGACAACAATAAACGTCACCATGTAATATTTGGTGCCTTGTTCATCACAAAGAACAAGTGTCAGTTCCCCTTCGCGATGAAATTTGCTGTCGTGAATTAACCGAAGCTGAAGAGTGGACGCTTCCAGTGGAATGGATTTGAGGACAAAACCGTCCTGATACACGGCACGACGCACTGAGTGTGAAAATGTGGATTCAAACCAGCCATAATGCTGCAAAATCACATCAACTGTCTGCTGTTTTGACAGACCGTCACGCAAGTATGGTCGCATACACTTTAAGATGAATTCAGGCTGCTTCTCCAGCAACATTTGCCTTTCGCCAAATGAAAACTGGTCATACAGGCTTTGTAACTGACGGTAAGCCAGCATACCACGCACAATATATTTGCCGATATACGCCGACTTTTTCTGCCAGGTTGCATTCTTTATATTTTTAACTACGACACGCTTGGCATAGGTGTCTTGGGCTGCCGTCCACAAGTTCATAGATTGCACCAATGATACAGTGTTCAAATTTGGTGCTAGGCTAGTCGTCGTCATACGAGTTAGCAATCTGGACTTTGTACTTTATTGTATGCAATTGTCAGAACAACATTCATCACACTTGCAATTCTCAGAATTGATTAAAAACCTCATTATAAGTGCTCTAATTTCATACCGTTTTGTTATTTTTAGACTCTGGGTTTCCGCAATTCACCTACACGCCACTATCTGCTTAAGTGAGACGCCGCTCTTTCATTACTCAGATGCACATAATGCGCATTAGATTGATGAGTATTTCATCACATAATCAAACAATATTGTGATGCGGTACATTCATCGGAATTGGGACCAAGGTTAACATTGGCAATGATGAAATCGTTATCGTGACCAGATTAAAATACTGAGTATATACAGGTTAACGGTATAGTCAGTTTTGGGAAGACTATCGGGCAAAAATCCGGAATATATGCAGTTGAGCGAAGTATCCCTGCCCTGTCACATTGATTTGTCATGGATTGAACGTCAGTCGTTCTGGAACTAAACGGCAGCCTAGAAACGGACTAAACAGGCGCAGAGCCTTCTAATAAATTGTTATGTGATAGTGAGCTTTACCCATGAGTACCTTAATGCAAACTTACTATCCTTTGGCTATTGCGATAATTGCGGCTAATAAGCCAACGCACGCTACGGCAATACCAATTCTCTCTTTGGCAGACTCCCATAAAGCGTTATTGTAGTTCTCAGCTCTGTTATATAGCTCATTTGGATCTACGCATACCTTGATCCACTCGATAGAGTTCGTATCAAAAAATACTGAACATTCTTCTATCTCTGCCCATTGTTTTGGATCTGCAATGTTAAAATAGTAGTAAGCTAAGTTCCCAACGCACCATAACACAAAAACGAAAATGATATTCGGCATGCCAAAGCTCCTAGGGGATCAGTTGTAACAACAAATAGTTTAGTTCCGAAATCAAATGCTTGCTTATTTTGTGTGTGTTTTAGTAGGTAGTCGCTTATAACCAGCAAAACAATAGTTAAAGCTGTGCTTACTAAGGGGTCTTATGGAACAGACATTGGGAAATGTGTAATAATTGCAGAGTATGAGACTCCTCAGGCATACACATAACAAAGCATTTAAGAGGGATTCTCAACGCTTGGCAGTTTCGGTTCAAAGTTTAGCTTTTGTGTTTATGGCACAATGGTTTAAGTTGAGTGGCTTGCGTTGTTCACCCCTTAATGCGGCGTTATACGATTAAGAGGAAAATATGGAACAACATTACTTAAATTCTTCCTTTCGAGAGAAGCTAATCGAGCACTCATTGATTAGCGAATTGCTTAAAATGTCATGGAAAAATGGCAGTTGTTCCATCGAAATTTCCAAACCAGAGGTAGACAGTCAAGGCTATGATCTAATCATGGAAGACCTTGGCGCTTTTCGTCATGTACAGCTCAAAACCTCTCATATTGGTTCGAGCACAGCACGTCAAAAAATCCATGTCGCTTTAGCTAATAAACCATCAGGTTGTGTCGTTTGGGTTTACTTTAACGAGATAACGATGGAACTCGGTCCATTCTTGTACTTTGGTGGGGAGCCAAACAAAAAGTTGCCTGATATCAGTGAATTTCCTATTGCGAAGCATACAAAAGGAAATGCAGAAGGTATTAAAAATGAAAGGCCATCAATAAGGGTTGTGTCAAAGTCAAAGTTCGCAGTTTTGAACACAATAGAAGAATTGTATGAGACGTTGTTCAAAATCGTATAACAAAGCGTTTAAGACAGATTCGCAACGCTCGACATTTTTGGTTTGCTTTGAACTTTAGTGTTTACGGCACAATGGTTTAAGTTCGGTGGCCAGCGTCGCTCACTACTTAACGCGGCGTTATGTGCTTTGGAAAAAGTCTTAAACTTTAGATGACCTTGTCTGTTAATCTTGGTATCAGTGATAATCAACTATCAAGGACGGATTTAATGTTTGATTGGACAAATCCTAAGCAAATCGATCTCACTCAGCCATATCTGTATTTCATTAAGATCTCAGCTGAACAAAAGGAGTTTCGCTATATTGGCAAAGCTTCGAAGAAAGCGAGGCTGAATGAGTACAAGTCTAACGTGGCAAAGATTCTTGAAGGAAAGTCTCGACGACCAGTGTTAAAAAGAGATGGCTCTCTTCAATCACAAGGTAACTTGAAATACCGTTACGTTCACCTTGTGTTAGCTAATGCTCAAAAACGGGGTTGGGAAATAGAGCATTACCCAATTGAAAACGTAGCTAAGCAAGACCTAAATTCCCGAGAGTTAGCACTTATAAATGAGCTTGAGTGCAATATGAATGATGGTTCAACTTGGTTCATTGAACAATTTTCTGAACTATCAGAGCAATTGCTACAAACAGTACGCACATAACAAACTGTTTAAGAGTGATTCGCAACGCGTGGCATTTTCACTATGCGTTGGTTTAAGTGATTAAGGTCGTATGCGGCAGAATTGGTATTGCGTTGCTCACACCTTAACAGGGCGTTATGTAAAGCGGGTGAAACCTGTCATTTCTGCCGCAATTTTTTGCCCAATTGGTCGTAAATCATGACAAAAGTTCCTGAGTTGCTTTATTCGATTTTAAGACTAGTACTTGGCTAGTTTATCTGGCTTGATTTGTGAACACTGTTGAGTTCTTTTATTTAGTCAGTTTCTTCGATGGCACAGACTTGGTTTTTTGTAGTAAATTTGACTATGAACTTGAATTTAAAAAATAAAGTGCTTGCTCACCTGAGCGCTAAAGTGAATGGGGAAAGAGATGACAATTTCTAGAGATGAACTAATTAGCCAACTGCAAGAAGCATTAGATGCAGTGGAATCCGCAGAGGAAAATGACACAATTGAGATAACAATTGGAGACACTGACATTACGATGGTAGTGGAAGAGTCGGTTTCTGACGGGGATGAAGACGAAGAAGAAGAGCTCGTCCCTAACAAGTATGGAGAGTTGTTTGACTCCAATGGTGATTTTGTCGGCCACCACCCTGACTGGATTGGAGGTCCAGAAGATAACGAATAGTTAAGTGAACACACTGGTACTTATTATCCATACAATCTGTTTAAGAGTGATTCGCAACGCTTGGCATTTTTGCTATGCGTTGCGTTTTGTGTTTAAGGTGGTATGCGGCGGCATCTGTATTGCGTTGCTCACACCTTAACAGGGCGTTAGCAATTAGGAGATACGATGGCAATTTGTATATATTGCAGTCAAAATAAAACTTTAACGCGAGAGCATATCATGCCCGCTTTTGTCTATGCGTACCAAGACAGTATAAGTGATAGTAAATCAATTGGTTGGAGAGAAAAAGCGCAAAAAGTATTACAAGGTGAAGCTGTAATCAAAGACGTATGTGATCACTGTAATAATGTAGTTCTCGGTACGCTTGATGCTCACGCTAAGTCTGCGCTTGAAAAGGCTGGAGCATTTACTCCGAATTTTAATAAAAGCACCGTAGATTTTGAGTATGATTTTAATCAGTATGCACGTTGGTTGCTTAAAGTAGCATTCAATTCATCTAGGGCTAGTGGAAAACATCTAGGAGTTTTCGATCAATATAAAGATTTAATTCTCGATAAAAATAAAAATTGCTCCAGTTTTATAATTACTGGTGGATTACTGAAACCCTATAAATTAACCAAACAACAAAAAATTGACCATGGTCAATCATTATTTGCTGATTCTTCTGGTTATGTTAACCCATTTTTCTCAAGGGTCTCTTGGGCTCAAAATCTACCAAATGATATTTCAGTTAAACAAATCGTTATTGGTGCTCTTGTGTTTCACGTTGTTAGTTTTAGCCCCAATATTTCAAGAGTTCGAAAACGAGAACTTCAAAAAGAATACCTTAAAATGTGTAAAGGTATGGCAATTTTGAACAAAGGCAGCAGTAGAACTAAGTTATCTCAATTACCACTCACTTTTGTAGATTCAATGGGGCCACATATGCTGAGGGAGGAAGTTAAGCCTCACATGGACAAATTGCTAACAAGTTGTTAAAGAGGGATTCGCAACGCATGGCATTTTTACTATGCGTTAGTTTCAGCGATTAAGTTGGTATGCGGTGACATTTGTATTGCGTTGCTCACCCCTTAACAAGGCGTTAGTTGCTTGGGGAAAATTAGCTTACAGGGAGTAATCAGATTGGTAAAAATGTACGGTTCTGAAGAGACAAGGGCGTTTTGTTGTAATTGTAAAGAAGTTACGCTGCATAGGTACGTAAGTTTCTCTAAGCCAAAGGAAGTAACTGAGAAAAAAGCTAAAGGTTTCTTCTCAGGTCTATTTGCTGCAATAGTTGGTGCATTAATGGAAGGTGAAGCAACTGGTGATTACAAATGTACAGTATGTGGTACCAATCTTCATACACCAGATAATTTAGATTGAGGCTCAGTATCTCTATTACTCTGCTAGTGGCAAGCTTATTATCCATACAAGCTGTTTAAGAGTGATGACTTTAAACGCTCGATAGAAAATTTGGACATAATGCACCATACCATTGGAATAGCGCATATTGACAAGCGCATAGTTAAAGGCAAACTTTGAATGAGTACTCAACCCTGTTCTAAACACCTTTCCGATTGGAAGCTTGATGCCAAATACTGGATCGAGAATACACTTAAACAACTAAATTACGAGAAAGTTGATGAATTAATCATTGTCGAAGATTGGTTTTTAGGTGATGTGTGGCGCATTCCAACAGAAAAAGGAAATGTATATTTTAAAGCAACAGCATCATTGCCACTGTTCTCTAATGAAGCGGGTGTCTGTAACCTTCTTGCTCATATTTTCAAGGATAAAGTGCCGGATGTTTTAGCTATTAATAAAGATCGACGTTGGCAACTAACTAGTGATTTTGGGGAACCGCTGGGTGAAGATGTAGATTTGACGGTGTGGAATGACGCATACCAGATATGGGGGGAGGTACAGAGTTTATCTGTTGAGCATATTAATAAGTTACGACAATCAGGGTGCCAATCACGAAGTATCGAAAATTTAGCAACACAACTCATTTGGCATTTTAACCAACCCAAGATTGCAGCGATTTTAAACGATAAAAATATTGTTTTTGATAATAACCTTTTGTCGAAATTAGAAATAGCAGTTCACAAGCTTAAAGAATATTCTTTGCCAGATTGTCTTGTTCATGGCGATTTACATGAAGGTAACATGGCAAGAACTGCCGAATCTTATTTGTTTTTTGATTGGAGTGATGCTTGCATTACTCATCCATTTATGGACGGTAATTTCATTTATCAGTTTTCAGAAACGAGTTTGAAGCAGAAGCTAATCAAGAATTATTTGTCAAATTGGCGCCATTATTTACCTGAATCAGAATTGCAAAGAGATTGGGAAACTGCAGAACCAGTTTGCTATGCACATCATACTTTAAGTTATGCATCTATTGTTCTGAATGCTATAGACGGTAATGAAGATGACGTAGGTGATTTTACAGAATCATTTACAAGATATTTGTCATGTTTAACCAATTCAATTCGACACAAGAAATAGAACTTAATTATTCACAAAAACTCTAAAGTGCACATACAAAGCGTTTAATAGGGAGTTAATATGAAAATTTCTGAAGTATCAGAAAAAACAAATATTTCAATTCATACGCTACGGTACTATGAAAAAGAAGGACTATTACTGAATATTCGTAGAAATGTTTCTGGACAACGCATATTTGATCAAACAGATATCGAATGGTTGACTTGGATTAAGCGATTAAAATCTACAGGCATGCCACTAGCGGAAATCAAAACGTTTGCGAAACTACGCTTAGCAGGCACTAATACATTACATGATAGAAAATTATTACTTTTAACTCATAAGGTCAATTTAGAACGCGAGATAGAACGACTGAATGATGAGTTAGAAATAGTACGCTACAAAATAAACGCGTATGACGAAAAAATACTTGACCTAGAGTGAACTCTAGGAGTTAGTGTACTGACTTCACTAAAAAGGAGTCATTCATGTTTAACAAAGGTTATTACATTACAGCAGAGTTAAAAGTCAAAGAATCTGTGGACATCAATATAGCATTTCAACACCTTAAGAAACTTTGCGATGAGACATTAAAAGAGCCAGGATGCTCAATTTTTACACTTCATCAATGCATCAATGATAAGAGTCGCTTTTTATTGTGGGAAAGGTTTGATAGTGAGGAAGATTTCAAATTTCATTTCGTTCAACCTCACACATTAGAATATTTGAAGCATGATTTGACTGAGGTGGTACAGTATTTTGCCAGTGATGTAGCTTAAAACGCTTAACAAGAGCCTATGGCGTCAATAGTGTTAATGTTTGGCGCTCATCACACATCACACATCACACCATCTTGGGGCATGGAATTTAGTATCACGCCCCCCATTTACGGCCAAGGCAACCTACACCAAGAGCAACTGACACCAAGGGCAACGCTTCGCCACCCTTTCGGTGTATGCACCCTACTTTGATCGTACAAAGAACGACATTGCGCGGAACCAAGATTCTTCACTACTTCTTATAATTTTCAACGAATGAGCCAGATGCCATACCCAAAGTCATGTCAGACGTCGTCTCTGAATCGATGTCAGCCTTCAGACCCTGTTGGCCGCCCACTTGTTTTTACACATCCAAATGACCGGCAATATGTGCAAGACCAATAAACGAATCACATGACTCAGCATCACAAAAGCCGGTTCCAACCCCAACATCAGCGCGGTTGCCGTCATGGCTTCGACACTTCCCGGCACCCAGGACATCACCAGCACAAGAAACGATTTTTCAGTCAGCGAGCTGAACACCAATGCCACCAACAGGGTCACCAACAGTCCCAGTGACATTACCGCCACGCCTGCAGCCATATAGCTAAGCATCTGCCGAAATGTGACCGTCTGAATTCGCACAGCAACCAGCCCCCCGAGCAGTACCATGGCTATCATCCCGGTTGCCTCCGGCAGCCTTACATTTGCGTCCGGCCACCAGTAACGAGCACCAGCTGTGACAACCAGGCTGGTGACCATATAAGCTGCGGGCAACCCCCATTTTCCCAGTCCGAATCCAGCCACGTAGGACACCAGCATTACTGCGCCCAATATCGCCATGTCCACAGGTGGCTCGACATCAACAACCTCCGCCGCCTGAGCGGCTTGCGTGACCTCGGGTAAACCGTACATAGCAATGGCCGTGGCCAACAACATCAGGGTAACGAGCCGGACAGTATGGGTGAAAACTACACGCTGTGACGGCGCTTTCTGGCTGTCGGCAATGGCCAGTACCGCGCCCATTGCACCGGGAAAACAGCCGAGCAAACTTTCGTCTTTGCCCCAATTAGCCATTTTTCTCAACCACCAATACCCTGTCAGCATTTGTAATGACAAGCAAAACACTAGCCCGACACCTAACTCAAAAGTGAACGTTTCCTGCCACTGCTTCACTTCAAGCAGGCTGCCGACACTAACACCCAGTACAATCTGGATAATTATTAATGTTACATTTGGCAATATCATTGGCCGATGTAGTTTGCCGCCCATTAATACAGCAATCATTGCACCAAACATCCCGCCCATAGGGACCCCGCTCAAGGTGCCTAGCCATGCGCCACCAAACATATAGCCAAATGTCATTAACATCTTGTTGTCCTGAGTATTTTTGTTGAAAACATTGGAACACAACAATTTCATAACAACAAGTTTTCATCAGACAAATAACGTCTAACTTTCTTTACACTCATGTGCATTCTTTACGAACCGTATGCATGATTTAAAAAGATGACAGAGGTCTGATTCTTAAAAGTAATTAACGTTTAAAATACGATTACCCTTGAATTTTTGGAATCAACATCACATATTAATGATATTGATATCTGTGTTATTAATGATGCCGTAGAGGCATAAAAAACGATTCTCAGACAGGCCACGAAAAGTAGTACAATTGATGGCGAAATACCCACGATTACAACAAGATCAGGATAATGCGTTTGCGTCGACATTCGGGATTTTGATTCATGACCATTTCAACATTGAGTATGTTGACGACAACTTATGCCGAATTTTTGGTGCCGAAAATCCAGACACCCTGCTTAACTTACCCGACCTGCTCAGCGTTTTGTGTGATTGTGACCCTCAAGCCGAACGGGCATTTTACGCTGAACTGATGAGTGGCCAGGCATCACCACGTATTCTGACCTTCCGCCTGACCAAACCTTCTGGTGAAGTCGTTCATGTTCTGATTGCCGAGTCTATCATTCACTGGAAAGACAAGATGGCGGTCCAACTTTCGGTCATCGACATTACCGAAAAATACAACGACTTTAGTTCATTAGAGAAAAAAGCCTACATTGATTCATTGTCAGGGCTGACAAACCGGCATGGATTTGAGCGCATTCTGGAATGTGAAATCAGCCGTGCCCGCAAGTATGGTTATCCGATTTCCTGTCTGTTTATTGACGTCGACAATTTTAAAACCATCAATGACACCTATGGCCATCATGTCGGCGATGATGTCATTACGTTGTTTGCCCAAAGCTGTAAAAACAGTTTCCGACAGACAGATTTCATCGGGCGCTGGGGCGGCGAGGAATTTCTGATCCTGTTACCCAATACGCCGCAACAATACTGCCACATGCTGGCTGAGCGCTTGCGTCAGGATGTGGCGCATCAGTCTGTCACGGTTCAGGATGACAAATGCCTGTCCTTTACCATCAGTATCGGCACACAAACGCAGCAGGACGGCAATTACCATGCTCAGCAATTAGTCCGTCAGGCAGATATTGCGCTGAATCACGCCAAAAAACATGGTAAGAACCAAGTCGTCGCTTTTCACGACATTTGCAGGCAAAAGGCCGATAAGCAACTCCCCTAACCTAAATAAAAGCCAATAATTAAAAAGCCCCCTGACCTGTTATGCACATCCCGCTGTTACGATCATTAATGAACACAGTGACTTTAGTGCCATGATTCTCTGGTGTTTTTCTGCAAGGCTTCAGGGCTTTATCCTTATAACTCCCCGACCTTTAAACGACTTAGATTTCCTCACTGTTTTACTGTCATAACGACAACAACCGTTCAATCACAAAAGGGAGCCAAAGCTCCCTTTTGAATGAACACCCTGCAATGATGTTTAGTGGTTAATCATCACAGAGCACCTGTTTTTCACGGATTGAATCTTGTGTTCGGGCAGCCAGCATGCGCACTTCGTCAGCAACAACTGCAAATCCCCCGCCACGACATGGACTCGTTACTGACCATGATGAATACTGTCACGTGTCGAAGCCAACAAACTATCAAAAAATCCGACAACATCTTTCCTGTTCAGCCAATCTGGCTTAAACCGAAAGTCACTCCAATGAGAAAGTGTCTGCCAGGTTTTCTCCAGCGGTGGACTATGAACATACAGTGCCGCAATTAACAGGCACTGTAAGGCACTCAGGAACGGATTTCGTGGCGAAAAAATCTTCAACGCAGATCCGAATGACATTTTTAGCCGCCGGTTGGCTAAATCTACGCTGTAGATTTCATCCAATAGCAGGTGAACGGCTCCGCCACTGAAAATAAACAGTCCGGATAACCACGCCGTTACCTCCTGATAGCCCAGCAAGTGCAGTAGCCAGACGACAAACAGTCCGGCCAGCATGATAAAAGCGACCGAATGACAGCAACCACGGTGCACGGTCAGCTTCTCAAGAGTTGCTTTAAAGTTGTAACGAATGGTGAAGTAACAGAAGGTGCCGTAAATAATCAGCTCAAGCATCGACACCATTTGATAGATGTGACCGACCACACTGAATGTGATTAACCCTCCAAACAACCGAAACAGGGTCGCCATGGATGTGGAGTTGTCAGAATCAATATCGGGCAGTAATCCGCCGATGGTGCCGAGCAACATCAGCCAAAGTGCGGTGATCGGCACAACATGCCCTGCAGAAAGCAGAGCGGTGGCCGCCAAACTACTGGTTAGCGCGGCCGTTCCAAGGTGTGTTTTGAAATTAGCCACTGTAATCACATACCAGGCTGTACCAGTTACCGGCGTACACGCAGATGGAATTTGTACCTTCCGCGTATGACCAGACCGGACAGCCTCGTCTCATAAACTGGATATATGAACAGTATTATGTATCAATTAACCAGGACTTCAATAAAAAACAGGGTTTTAGTGTTTATCGTCGCATAATTGATCAGATTTTCGTCATAATTGACCATCACCTGACGTTAACAGACAAGAGATCACTCCGTTAACAACAACTGGTAAAAGGCCAGATCAAGCCAGCGATCAAACTTATAACCAGACTGCGTGATTAGCCCTGCGGCGTTAAATCCCAGTTTTTCATGCAGACGAATGCTGGCGCTATTCTCGGCATCAATGGCGCCAATCATCACGTGATAGCCCTGCTCTTTAGCCTGTCTGATAATCTCTTCCATCAGTAGCGCAGCAATACCCTGCCCGAAATAGTCAGGGTGAAGGTATACGCTGTGCTCTACCGTGTACTGAAAAGCGGGCTGAGGACGGAATCGACCATAGGTAGCGAACCCCATCAGGGTGCCATCTGGGGTAAACGCGCCGATCACCGGGTAATTTTGCTCTGTTTTTCCCTCGAACCAGGCTTTGATAACCGCATCCGTTCTGGGCTCGTATTCATATAATGCCGTTGTATGTTCAATGGCATAGTTGAAAATCGTAAGGATTTCATCGCCATGTTCGCAATAGGTGCAGTTCTTCATCAAAGTCACTGTCATTTCCTTCTAACAGGTTGAATTTAAAGCAGGTTGATGCGGTTTCATGTATACTGGTTAGCAACACTCAAGCAACACAGGCCATACCATGGAAGCCGAACAAATCGAAATACTGAATTTCATCAGTCAGTATCCGCCATTTAACCAGCTCCCAGAGGAGAGCCTTCGGGACGTTGCCCTGAACGTCGAGGTCGCATACTACCGTGCAGATACTATGATCGTGAATTTTGGCGATGACATTCACGACTTATATATGATCCGCAGCGGTGCCGTAGAGATTTATCGTCGAAAAGGTGAGCTTTACAACCGCATTGATGAGGGGGCCCTGTTTGGACAAATGGGCCTTCTGATGAATAACCGTGTCCGCATGCCCGCCCGCGCTATTGAAGATACACTGGTTTATTGCATTCCAGAAGCTGTATTTAATTCGCTGTGCGAATCGTATGATTCCTTTGCTGACTTTGTCGAAGTGGAAGACAGTGCCCGCCTGCGGAATGCCATTTCCAACC
The DNA here is from genome assembly GCF_028621875.1 of Photobacterium sp. GSS17. Taxonomy (NCBI): domain Bacteria; kingdom Pseudomonadati; phylum Pseudomonadota; class Gammaproteobacteria; order Vibrionales; family Vibrionaceae; genus Photobacterium; species Photobacterium sp. GSS17. The sequence goes on from NZ_CP117518.1 coordinate 923,826, forward strand.
AGTCTGAGGAAAACGATCTCACCACCTCGAAAGTCCGCACACTCCTCGCCCGTGAACCCGTGAAGGTTGGTGCCGATACCACTATCCAGGCAGCCGCCATGACCATGGCAGAAGAAAATGTCTCTGCCATTCTGGTCGTTAACCCCATGCCTGCCGGTGAGGACGATGACATTGAGCCGCTGGTTGGCATACTGACTGACCGCGACTTATGCTCACGTGTGCTGGCAAAGGGACTTGATCCAACCAGCCCGATTGAAGATGTGATGAGCACCGATGTGATCACTCTTGATCACAACGCTTATGTGTTCGAAGCCATGCTGACCATGCTGCGCTACAACGTGCACCATCTGCCAGTGATTCGCAAAGGCGATCCCATTGGTATTATTGGCATGACAGACATTGTCCGCTACGAATCCCAGAACAGCCTGCTCTTAGTCAGCTCGATTTATCAGCAGAAAACCGTTCATGACCTGCGGGTGTTATCTGAGCAGGTCAAAGATTGCTTTGTGCGTATGGTTAACGAAGACGCCAACGCTCACATGGTCGGCAGCGCCATGTCAGTAATAGGTCGCAGTTTCAAACAGCGCCTAGCTGAACTGGCTGAAGAGGAGTTTGGTCCGCCACCAGTGCCCTACTGCCTGTTGGCTCTGGGGTCGATGGCCCGTGACGAACAACTGATTGTGACCGATCAGGACAACGCACTGATCCTTGATGATCGTTATGACGAAGCCAAACACGGTGCTTACTTCGAAAAACTGGCTACCTTCATTTGTGACGGTCTGGCCGCCTGTGGTTACAGCTACTGTGACGGCGATATCATGGCAACCAATGCTGAATGGCGTAAAACCCGCTCGCAGTGGGAAGCCTGTTTTGCAGAATGGATTGATAACCCTAAACCCCAAGCTTTGCTGAACAGCTCCATTTTCTTTGATCTGGACGGTATATACGGCCGGGTCAAATGGGCAGAGCAACTCAATAGCTTCATTGTTCGTCGGGCACGAAAAAATAACCGTTTTCTGGCCTGTCTGGCACGAAATGCCATCAGCCGTACCCCGCCACTGGGTTTCTTTAAAGATTTTGTGATGGAAAAAGATGGCCGACACAACAATTCCATCAACCTTAAACGGCGTGGGACTGCTCCGCTGGCGGATTTGATTCGGGTGCATGCGCTGGCCGTTGGTTCACGTTCGCAAAACTCGTTTGAACGTCTTGATGACATCATTGACGCCGGCATTTTACCTAAAGGCCGGGGACAGGATTTACGTGATGCGATGGAGTTCATCTACATGGTCCGAATCCGCCATCAGGCGCTGGACATTGAAGCCGGCATTGAGGCGGATAACAGCATTGAGCCGGAAAACATGTCTGATTTCGAACGTCGAAACCTGAAAGACGCGTTTCAGATTCTGAGCAACGCCCAGAACTTTATTAAATTCCGTTATCAGGGTAATCGTCGCTAATGAGCATTTTTACCTTCACCCGCGAACAAATGCGTCGCCCGCTGCTCAACACCCGAGCCACCCCTGACTGGCCGACCTTTTTCAGAACCCTGCAAGAAAATGCGCAGGATGAACGACTGAAAGCGTATTACGCTGCGCCGATGGTGAGTGGCGATACTCCACTCTGTGATGTTCCTTTTGTCGCGCTGGATTTTGAAACTACCGGCTTAGATCCGAAGAAACATGAAATCATCAGTATCGGGCTGGTGCCATTCACGTTACAGCGTATTCGCTGTCGGGAATCGGCAGAATGGTTTGTTAACCCGAAGCGCCCGCTCAACGAAGAATCTGTGGTCATTCATGGCATCACCCACTCCACTCTGGAAAATGCACCGGATTTATTGAAAATACTGGAAGAAGTGCTCAACGCGTTGGCCGGAAAAGTGGTCGTGGTCCACTACCATAAGATTGAACGCGAATTCATGGCTGCAGCATTGCAATCCCGGCTGGGCGAACGCATTCATTTTCCGGTGGTCGATACCATGGCGATTGAGTCCGCGATTCAACAACGGGATCACGGCGGTTTCCTGAAACGTATGCGGGGCATCCGCCCCAACTCGGTTCGTTTGGGACGAAGCCGAACGCGTTATGGGTTGCCTGCCTATCATCCCCATCACGCACTGACCGATGCACTGGCCACTGCGGAGTTGCTGCAAGCGCAGATTGCCTATCACTTTTCGCCGGATACACCGTTGTCAGAAATCTGGCTATAGTCACAATTCATCCATATCCATATAAAAACAAGCCATAAAAAAACGCCGTCATAACTGACGGCGTTTTTGTTGAAAAGCTTGTCGAATGAATCAGTCGCGGAAGCGCTCAGTGCGGAAGCCCATAACCAGACTGACGCACATCAGCAGCAGGATGAAGACAAATGGTAAGGCAGTGGATATTGCACCGGCCTGCAGTGCTTCAATCGCTTCGGTACCACCGACATACAACAGTACAGCAGCAACAGCCCCTTCCATACTTGCCCAGAAAATACGCTGCGGCATAGGAGAGTCCATCTTACCGCCCGCGGTAATGTTATCAATAACCAACGAGCCGGAATCTGAAGAGGTAATAAAGAACACCATCACCAGAATAATAGCGATAACCGACAGCAGCGTGCTCATTGGCAATGACTCAAACATCTCAAACATCGCCAGCGGTACCGCTGTCAAACCTTTCTCACCCAGAACACCAATTCCATTCATGACCTGATCAATCGCCTGACCGCCAAAAACGGACATCCACAGTGTTGTTACCAGTGTAGGAACAATCAGCACCGCGATCATGAACTCGCGAATAGTACGGCCTTTCGACACTCGTGCGATAAACATCCCCACAAATGGTGACCATGACACCCACCAAGCCCAGTAGAACACCGTCCAGCCGTGCATCCAGGCCTGGTCTTCACGGCCATGAGGGTTACTCAACGCCACAAAGTTCTTCACATAACCGGCAACCGTCGTCGGCACTGTGCTCATCGAAACAGAAAAGCCCACCAGCGCAACAAACATCAGCAGTGCCAGCGCAACCAGCATATTGATGTTACTCAGCAGTTTCACACCACCATCGATCCCGCGAGCAACGGAAAAGATAGCCAGCAAGGTCACAACCGTAATCACTGCCACCTGAAGACCAATGCCGCCATCAATACCGAACACATGTTCGATACCGCTTGCCGCCTGTTGAGCCCCCAGACCGAGCGATGTAGCCAGACCAAACATCGTGGCAAGCACCGCGAAGATATCAATGATATGACCCGGCCAGCCCCAAACGCGATCCCCCAGCATCGGGTAAAAAATCGAGCGAATAGAAAGTGGTAAGCCTTTATTGAAAGCAAAAAATGCCAGGGATAATGCCACCACGCCATAAATTGCCCACGGGTGCAGACCCCAGTGGTACATGGTTGCCCCCATTGCCACTTCAAATGCTTCAGGCGTGTTCGGCGTGACATTTAATGGTGTTTCATACCAGCCGGTGTAGTACGCAACCGGCTCAGCCACACTCCAGAACATCAAACCGATACCCATACCGGCCGCAAACAACATTGCCAGCCATGAAGTACGGGAATAATCCGCTTCGGCATCTTTACCACCGATACGAATCTTACCGTATGGCGACACAATCAAGGCCAGGCAAAAGAGCACAAAAATGTTACCAGCCCAGATAAACAATGCGTCGAACCCATTGATAATGCTGTTTTTAACACCATTCAGTACCGACTTAGCTGCTGCCGGGTCACTGACCAGCACTGCAACCAGGAACAGCAGGATCAGACCAGCACTGGTTCCAAACACAGGGTTATGGACATCAAATCCCCATTTCTGGATGTTGTCCTGCCCCACGGTGTAATCGGTATTGTCGATACTGTATTTGTCTATACGTTTACTCATACTGTCATCCAACTTACAGAAGGGATGTTCTACAGAAGCATTATTTGACCAGTGAGCGAGTTTTTCCACCCGTTAAAAAGTCAGATGATGATCCTGACAAACACTCTCAGCAAGAATATTTAGCCCTGTAATAATTAACACAATGAAAATATATAACCATTTTTAGACAATAAAAGTCAAGATCAATGTAATTTAGGCCAAAAATGATCATTTAATCTTAAGTTAATCCTACAACATCAAGATTCAATGAAATTAAGCCACACAAAAAATGGTTTGTACGCTAATCAATATCGAGTTTATCTTCAAATGAATGCTTTGAGTCGTTGCATTAATATCCACGTTTAACCGCCATTAATAAGCATACGTTGAAATCCGCAGTCGTGATCTCTCAGCAGTGATTAAGCGGGCTTGTATTAATTATTATTGGTCATTCAGCGCGTTGATGGCCGAGTCTTAGAGCAAATCTCTAAGTCACATTGGCGATGAGTCACATTCGCTTTGAGTCACAGGCGCCTTGGGTCAGATTCGAAAAAAATGCCTTTAATGTCTGTTTTATCGGCACATTTGTAAGATTTCTGTCACACACCAGTCACTTAAGTGCCATAGTTGGCATATAGCATGTGGCCGCATCAAATAAACATAACAATCTTCAAATCAGATTTTCGAAAGGAAGACAGTATGAGCAGTGTTGAGCGCCACGATGAACCAGGATTTAATAAGATTATCAGCAAGGGGCTGAACCGGAGGCAGTTCCTGCAGGCGACGACGGCCGCCGGTACTGTGGCATTTTTTGCAGCGACACCGGTTGCAACGGCTGTTGCTGCTGAAAGCAACAGTAAGCTTCTGGGTTTTAAAGGCATTCCAGCCTCAACATCAGATACGATTATCGTTCCGGAAGGCTATCAGGCTGACGTACTCATCTCATGGGGCGACCCACTATTTAAAGGTGCTCCGGCCTTTAGTCAGGGGGCAGACAGTCAGGCGCAGGAACAACAGTTTGGCGATAACAATGACGGCATGACCTTCTTCCAGATCAGTGACGATCGTGCAGTCATGGCGATTAACAACGAATACACCAATCACGAATACCTGTTTGCTCATCAGGGCAAAAACATGTCTGCTGATGACGTGAAAAAATCTCAGGCTGCACACGGAATCTCGGTGATCGAACTGATGAAAAAAGACGGTCAGTGGGTGTTCAATCAATCAGGCCGCCTAAACCGCCGTATCACCGCCAACACAGAGATGATGATGACAGGCCCTGCAGCCGGTCACGACCTGTTGAAAACAGAGGCAGATCCAACAGGCAAAAAAGCACTGGGGACATTCAATAACTGCGCAAACGGCCAGACGCCATGGGGAACTTACCTGACCTGTGAAGAAAACTTCAACAGCGTTTTTGGTGCCAACTCGTCTGTTGCCCTGAGCAGTACCTATGCCCGTTACGGCCTGTCTGAGCAGGATGCCGGCTACGAATGGTACAAGCATGATCCACGCTTTGATTTAGCAAAGACGCCAAACGAACCACATCGCCATGGCTGGGTTGTTGAAATTGACCCGATGAATCCGAACGCCACGCCTAAAAAACGCACTGCTCTGGGTCGTTTCAAACATGAAAATGCGGCACTGACAATCAATAACGACGGTCATGTCGTGGTTTACATGGGTGATGATGAACGAGGCGAGCACCTGTACCGTTTTGTGTCTAAGAACAAATACAACGCTTCCAATCCAGCCGCTAACCGTGATCTGCTGGATGAAGGTACACTGTTCGTTGCTAAGTTCGATGCGAAAGACGGTGAGCTGAAAGGCGATGGTGAGTGGGTTGAGCTGACATTCGGTAAAAATGGTCTGACACCTGAGAACGGTTTTGCCAGCCAAGCAGACATACTGATTTTTGCCCGTCAGGCAGCAACTCAGGTTGGCGCGACAACAATGGACCGTCCTGAATGGGTCGCGGTTAATCCAAAGAGCCAGCACGTATTCTGTACCCTGACCAACAACAAAAACCGTGGTGTGAAGGACAATCAGCCGGTTGACGGTGTTAACCCGCGCGCCAAAAACCCCTATGGCCACATCGTTCGCTGGGCACCTTCTGGCAAAGATCATACGGCAAAACGCTTCAGCTGGGATCTGTACCTGATTGCCGGTAACCCGACTGTCCATACAGGACTGATGGGCGGTAGCGACAACATCAATAAAGACAATATGTTTAACAGCCCTGACGGTATCGGCTTCGACAATGCTGGTCGCCTTTGGATCCAAACCGACGGTAAATACACCAACGAAGGGGATTTCTCTGGCATGGGCAACAACCAGATGCTGTGTGGCGATCCGGAAAGCGGTGAAGTGCGACGCTTCCTGACTGGCCCTGTCGCCTGTGAGATCACTGGCCTGACATTCAGTCCGGATCAGAAAACCATGTTCATCGGGGTTCAGCATCCGGGCGAAGAACTGGCACCGTCACACTTCCCTGACGGCGGCAACACCATTCCTCGCTCATCCGTTATCCGCATTACCCGTAAAGACGGCGGTATTATCGGCGCCTAACGTGGCCGATATCTGAACCTTAACGCTCCTTGCACTCTTTTGACGGGCCATTTGGCCCGTCTTTTTTCATGCCTTTTCAATTCATTTATTTTTTGGGGTTTTTAATGGCTTGCTGTGCAGCAATCACAGTTTGCTTATCATCGGGCACCAACTCCCGATAGTGCGTTAGTAACCGGGAAAGTTTGGGTGTGATGTAAGCATTGCAAAAGGGGCGATCCGGGTTGGCATAATAATAATCGTGCATACCCGGGTCACTGGAGGTGAATCGACGAATCATCAAGATTTGTGTCATCGAAAGCATTCGAGCTGGAGAAGCCATTCGAGTTGGAGAAACCATTCGAGTCGAAGAAGCTATCTGCGGTGAATGCGTGACTGGCGCTGAAATAGCCGTAGGCTGGGATAGCGAGGCCTGTCGATGTTGCAAAGCCTGAACGTGATTACGATTATCGTTCTGCAACGCTAACTCATTCAGCGCCTTCTCAACCGCACAGTATTGTTCTCCGTGATAGACATACACTGCTGATGGATAACGGGAACGCCGGACATGGGAGGAAGAGCTGTTATGTGTAAGCTGGTGAATGGCAACCAGACTTTCAATCGGAATCACATCGGGGTCAAACCAGACCAACACACTCTCGGTCAAAACACCATTAACCAAGACACTATCAACCATTACACGGTCACGTGGCGTAATCCAGCCCGGTAAGACTTTCATCACACCCCGTAATGACCGAAATACTGCCTCCATACACCAGTAACAGCCACCTGAAAAGCCCAGAATTTCAGTTCGCATTGTGGCTATCCTCACATCGCGCAACAGAATATGTTAAAGTCAGCACCCCGACCCCACTATCAAGCCACATTTTCAAACCACATTTTCAAACATGATGCGGTACTTTCAAACATGATGCGGTCAGGCTCAATACTAGATGCCTGCGGCTACCAGACCTTGCTGATAGCCCGTCTCCAACTTTTTCTTGTCTGTTGTCAGGCGACCAACGAGAAAATCCGCAGGCGGTGCAATCACTGTCATGTTACAGTCTTCGGGTGGATTATCGATAAAATCAATGGCCTGATTATAGCTCTCTGCCCTGTTCAATATGGCATCCGCTAATTTAGGAGTCTGAGCCAGCGTATGGCGCACCAGCCAGGGGCTGCGTGACGGCGTTTTGCGGTATCCACGGGGACGTGACAGGATCACGGTAATATCTCTGGCACCCATTTCATACGCCTTTTTCACCGGGATAGAATCCGCTACGCCACCATCGGTCATCGCAATGCCGTTAATTTCAGGATAGTCGCGGTACGCAATCGGCACAGAACAGGAGGCTTTGAGCAATTGATTAAGGTTTTCCGCCGTTGCCTTAATATAGGCAGCTTCACCCGTTTCAATCACTGTCGTCACAATATAGAAAGGAATATGCTGGCTAAACAACGTTTCGGTATCGAGCGCAATTTCTCTCAATGTAATGTCCCACAGCCAATCCAAATCCAGCCAGTGGCCACCTTTCACAAACCGCAGTAAGTCAATGAACTCAGGCCGACAGGAGTAATCGGTAATCACCCGATAGGAACGTCCGGACTGATTGGCCAGCCAGGCCGCAATATTGGTTGAACCGGCAGAAACGCCCAGACAAAAATCAAACGGGCGGTAGTTGGCCGCCAGATACTGATCCAGTACACCTGCAGCAAAAATTCCCCGCATGGCACCGCCTTCCACAATCAATGCCGACTTTCTTTCCTGCTGCGTGCTATCCTGTGTTGTCTTTTCCATGTTGGTCATCCTGTGAGTCCTGTTTTGTCAGTATGTTAGGAAATAAAGGTAAGACCATCCTGAACATTTCCTGAACAGACAAGGAATACTCCCATCAGCACATCCATTGACGGAGCCAGACTCAACTAAAGCTAATTGCTGCTCGCTGGAATCGGCTGTCTGCATCCTGATAGCACTGCGCATCCGGGCGATAATAATCAGCAGGCATCGCCGTCAGCAGCCCCTTGTCTTTTAATCGCTTCCATTCTTCTCGGGTGATACGTACATAAGCTAACTCTTGCTCCAATAAATGCTGAATGGCCGCGACGGACAATTCATCATCCCTGACCAGCGTTTTCAGCTTCCCGACCATGACTTCCAGCGGCAATTTTAACTCGCTGACACACAGCTTTAGATAGCCTGTTGCTCTGGCGGCTTTTGAAGGCATCGCATGAGGTAAAATCTGCGCCCAGTCAGGTTTATTCTGTCGGGTAACCAGACCGTGCCGGTAGCAGTAATACGCTTCAAAATACTGCCGCAGTGAGTGATACCGCTCGGCATACACTTCCAGATAGATATGCTGAAGCTCAATGCCTGCGTAGTAATCCAGTAACTCACGGTGTTGACTCTGGATGTCATGCGTACAACCAGTCGTTTCCTCACTCATGACTGGTCGACGATCTGAAATGTCATGTTGGTAGGCTCCAATACCTTGGCTGTTACAACTGGAACCTTGGCGATTAATACTGATGTTTGGGGAGGCTGGCTTAGGCTTTTTCATGTTGTTCTTATGGATACGACGGATGCCCGCAACAGTATCGCCTTTCCTGTTAATTTCAAGTCCATATTCTGACAAGTTCTGCTTCAACGATAGGTTGTCTGGAAACGCTCTGCAATGTTACGGCTTAATCGCCACGATTTATTTGAAATTTTTTCTGCGCTGCTCAGGTCTTATCAATCAGACTGATGGAACCGTATTTTTCATTGCCCATTACCCAATGCTACTGAGCAGAGCACTTCTTGTTCTTTTGGCAGTGGAGATCTGGTTCGTCACCTCACTTATCAGCCACGGAGATGAGCCTGCATGGCTCAACGTAACGACGGGAAAAGGACACTATGTTAATCAAAAAATCCAACCGCTGGTCACTCAGTGAAAATGAAGCTACACCGGAAACCGTCTACCGGCAACGCCGCGATATCCTGAAAAAGCTGGGGATCACTATGGTTGGTCTTCCATTAGCGAGTCAGGCTCAAGCCGGTCTGTTCGACCTGTTCGAAGGCGATAAAAAACCCGCGCCGGATAACCGCAGGGCTCTGGCCACCCGCTCGTCTTCATATTCTAACCGGCAGCTGGCACTGACGCCCGAAGATAAGATTCTGAAGTACAACAATTTCTACGAATTCGGCACAGACAAATCTGACCCGGCAGCCAATTCACAGCAATTTCGCACCAATCCGTGGAATATTCAGGTTGGAGGCATGGTTCGGAACCCAACGACACTGGGTTATGAAGACCTTTATAAGCACTTCCCTCTTGAAGAGCGTATCTACCGCCTGCGTTGTGTTGAGGCATGGTCGATGAACGTTCCCTGGATAGGCTTTCCACTGGCTTCACTGCTGAAAAAAGCCTCACCAACCAGTGGCGCCAAATACGTTGCCTTTCAGACCCTCTATGACCCGAAACAAATGCCGGGCCAAGCCTCACGCCGCCTCGGCGGTGGAATTGACTACCCGTATGTGGAAGGACTTCGTCTTGACGAAGCCATGCACCCGCTGACGCTGCTCGCAGTTGGCCTGTATGGCAAAACGCTGGCACCCCAGAATGGCGCCCCAATCCGCCTTGTTGTGCCTTGGAAATACGGGTTTAAAAGTATCAAGTCTGTCGTCAATATTACCCTGACAGACAAACAGCCGCCGACCACCTGGAACCTGCTGGCACCTAATGAATACGGTTTCTACGCCAATGTTAATCCTAAGGTGGATCACCCTCGATGGAGCCAGGCCAGCGAGCGCTTTATCGGCGAAGGCAGCTTATTCAGCAGCCGTCGCCAGCCAACGCAAATGTTTAATGGTTACGCCAGTGAGGTGGCCGGATTGTATAAAGGTATGGATTTGAAAAGGAACTACTGATGCCGATGCCGCACCGTCTCAAATTGTCTCCCCGACATATTACCGTGCTGAAAACGCTGATTCATGTTGTGTCTCTGCTCTTTGTGGCGCAATTGGTTTTACTGACGCTAACCGGTGGATTCGGGGCCGACCCGGTTCAAGGCATCAGCCATTTTACCGGCAAAGCCGCGCTCAATACCCTGCTTTTAACCCTGTGTGTATCGCCGGTTGCCCGTTGGCTGAAGCAAGGGTTATTAGTACGGGTACGGCGACTGCTCGGGTTATACAGTTTTTCGTGGGCGGTTCTGCATCTGACCGCTTACCTTGTTCTCGATTTGGGGTTGGACTGGTCACTGCTGCTCTCTGAAATCACAGAACGTCCATACCTGACTGTAGGCGCGGCGTGCTGGCTGATTCTGTGCGCACTTGCTGCAACGTCACCCCAACGTATGCAGCGACGCTTGGGGACTCGCTGGCAAAAACTGCACAACTGGGTGTATCTTGCTGTTGTACTGGCTCCGGTGCACTATTACTGGTCAGTCAAATCTGGTGTCGTCGAGCCCCTGCTCTACCTGCTGTTTGCTTTCGTACTTCTGGCTTGCCGTTATCGCACTTTTAAGCGCTGGCTACCCGCCGGAGCGACACCGTAAAACGAGAAGCCTCTGGTCGACAGCAATGGTTATCGCCTGATCATTAAGCTCTGTTTCCGATTTTTCCGTCGTACGCCCCGGAACTAAAAATGCGAAGGCTGTTCCTCAGGTTGTGTAAGCGTAGAGAAGATAGTGATTCTGCAACATTCATCCCGTCTAACCACCTGAAATAACATAGAAGATACGATTTTTTCTGATACGATAAACTGAAGATTCAGAGCCGGCTCCTCATCCCGGAGCCGGTTCTCTTTGTACCATGGTTTTTATCGGCGGAATTTCATTTGGTTTCTGACTACCTTTCAACCAGCATTCAACGCTTTCAGTCTGATTGTCTGCAGTTGTGTGAACAGCACTATCCCACTGTTCACAACCGCGGTATGCGTGAAAATCACCTCGGAAAAGCGCTGTGTCGTCGAATCATCGCTACCCTGAAAGAAGCCGGATTCTCTGCCGAGTTGATTCAGCGGCAAAATGAAGAGCAATTATCGCAGCCGGTATTCTGCATTCAGTCTGATGAATTTGCGGTTTGGGTAATTGCACACCGTCTGCTCAGTGCAAACCTTGCCCGTCGTCAGGCGCTCATCAAAGCGATTGTGCAGACAAGAGACATTTCTCAGGCCAATGCAGATTCAGAAACACACTCAGCATCTGAGCAACACACAGAAGCACAGGCAGGCAGCAGTACGGCTGCCACAACAGCCAATCTCGGCACACAACCGGATACCCATCTGCCACAACATCTGGTATTAGTAGCAGACCACTGGTTTGATCGCAGTAAAGCCAGTAAGGAAATCCCTGCCTGGTGGCTGGGGCAACTGCCAGAAAACACAGAAGCATATTTGAAAGATGGTGTTCGACTATTGGTACCTGAAACGTCCTTACCGGCGCAATTGCAGCAACTGGGCCTTCAGCCCGGTCAGCATACCATCCATCATCCCCTCACAAGGGATCACGGTTCACGCACTGTCTACAAATACCTGCTTCTGACGGCTCATTACACATTGACGTGAAAGACCCTATGGAAAAGGATTCCCCGAGCGCATATTTGCCGCTCAAGCACGATTCAGTTTATCGCCTGTTTATCCGCTACACGTTGCCGACCATTGCCGCCATGCTGGTCACCGGTGTTTATGTGGCAATTGACGGCATGTTTGTCGGCCATTTCATCGGTGAAAACGGCCTTGCCGGTATTATGCTTGGCTACCCGATAGGATCCATTTTGTATGCGCTGGGTGCCATGATAGGCATGGGAGCCTCTGCACTGGTCTCCATCAAGCTGGGTCAGGAACAAAAAGCACAAGCCCGACAAATTGTTGGCAATGCCTTCACGCTGTGTCTTATTGTATCTGTCCTGACCTGTAGCCTTGGCATGATGTTCAGCAAACCGATACTCATCTGGCTGGGTGCCGAAGGGGAAATTCTGCAAATGGCGCAGGATTACCTGTTCTGGTATTTCGCCATGGGAGCCTTTGCCATTCTGTCGATGGCCTTCTCCGCACTATTACGAAACGACGGCCAGCCAAACCGGGTTACGCTGATCATGATTTTCGGCGGGGTACTGAATGTCATACTCGACTGGTTGTTCATTGTCGTGATCCCCTGGGCGCTGACCGGTGCTGCCATCGCGACCATGCTCTCGCAGTTGGCTACTGCCTGGTTGTGCTTACAACATTTCTTTTCTGAAAAAAGCGAACTGCGAATTGGCTGGGATACCCTGCGTTTGCGCTGGCAACATTGTACGCAGATTGTACGACTGGGTTTTTCCAGCCTTCTGATGTACCTCTATCTGTCCGTGGTCCTGACCCTTCATAACAAAGCACTGCTCTGGGTTGGGAAACCCATCCATGTGGCCGCTTACGGGGTGATCAGTTACACCGAAGCATTCTTTTACCTGATTTTTGAAGGGATTGCGCTCGGCACTCAGCCAATTACCAGCTACAACACCGGGGCCGGACTGCATGATCGCGTCACAAAAACCCGTAATCTGGCTTTTGGTACGACCATCACTTTTGCTTTGCTGGGAGTCATCTTCCTGTACAGCATGCCGGAATGGGTGGTTTACCTGTTTGCCGGTGATAACGCTGCCCTGCAACCAGTCGCTATCGAAGGCATGCAACTCTATTTCTGGGGGTTACCAATGGAAGGCATGTTGCTGGTCGGCGCGACTTACTTCCAGTCAATCAATCAGGCTAAAACGGCCACAATGTTGACTGGCGGAAAACTCATCCTGATCACTTTGTTTATTTTCGCATTGGCCGGAGTCTGGGGAGTCAATGGTGTCTGGATAGCCCTGCCACTGTGCAGTACCACACTGGCTGTCTGGATGCTTTTTCAGCTAAGGCAACAGGCTCGCCCTCAACCGGCTTTGTCGATGGGTTAAAAGCAATTATTGACGGCTTAACCACAGGTAAACGTTTGCCATGTTGAAAATGGTGGTCTGTAGTTTAACTATTGACCACCTTCTTAATATCCAGTGACCTCAATCACAGAATGACTTGCCTTTACTGAATACTGATTTTCAAGTTAGTGACATCAGGTATCATGCTGCGCAAGCTAATCAATGTCTGGAAAGTCATTCATGTTCAAGAAAACCCTGCTTGCTGTTTCTCTCGCCGCGACATCCCTGTCTAGTGCCTCTGCTTTCGCCGTCGAACAAGTCGATCTTCTGATTAAAAACGCCACGGTACTTACCATGGATCAGAAGAAGAACGTCTTTGAACATGGTCTGGTTGCCGTAAAAGACAATAAGATCGTAGCCGTTACCGACGGTAGTGATCTCAAAGAGTATGAAGCCAGCCAAACGATTGATGCCGATGGCGATATTGTCATGCCCGGCCTGATCAATACTCACACCCATGTATCAATGACCGTTTTCCGTTCAATGGCGGATGATGTGCCAGATCGCCTGCACCGTTATATTTTCCCGCTGGAAAGCAAACTGGTGTCACGTGATATGGTGCGAATCGGTGCTCAATTAGGCAACGTGGAAATGGTCAAAGGTGGTGTCACCACTTACGCCGACATGTACTATTTCGAGGATGAGGTTGCCAAGACTGTCGACAAGATTGGCATGCGGGCAGTTCTCGGTGAAACGGTGATTAAATTCCCGGTTGCTGATGCCGCCAATGCAGATGAAGGCATTCAGTACGCGGTCAATTTTATTGAGTCCTACAAAGATCACCCGCGTATTACACCGGCGTTTGCTCCTCACGCACCCTACACTAACACCACAGAAACGCTGAAGAAAATCACTGAGCTGTCGAAAAAATATGACGTGCCAGTGCTGATCCACCTGGCAGAGTCTGAGCGTGAAAATCAGGTGATTGCAGAGCGCAGCGGCGGCAAATCACCGGTTGAGTACATGGCTGACATTGGCGCACTGACACCTAACCTGGTGGGTGCGCATGTTATCAACGTCAGCGACAGCGATATTGCTCTGCTTAAACAGCATGATGTTGGCGTGGCTCACAATATGAGTGCCAATATTAAATCTGCCAAAGGTGTTTCACCAGCACTGAAGATGTTTGATGATGGACTGCGTATTGGTCTGGGGACGGATGGGCCAATGTCCGGAAATACAATCAGCACCATTGACGAATTTAACCAAGTGGCAAAAGTCCACAAGCTGGTAAACAAAGATCGGGCAGCCATGCCGCCGGTAAAAGTCATTGAGATGGCAACCATAGGCGCAGCACGTGCACTGCACATGGAAGACAAGATTGGCTCTCTGGAGCCAGGCAAACTGGCTGACATCATTGTGGTGGACACCAAAGCACCGAACATGGTGCCGGTTTACAACCCGTATTCTGCACTGGTGTATTCCGCCTACGCGACGAATGTTAAACACACCATCGTTGACGGGAAAGTACTGATGCAGGATCGCCAGTTGCTGACAGCAGATGAAAAAGCGATTCGCGATGAAGCACTTAAGTTTGCAGATACCGTACGTAAAACTGTGATTGAAAGCGGCGAAGTCGTTCAGTAATTCGCAGCCCTCAGGCTAGCCGTCTGTCTATATAGGTAAAAAATATAAAAAGACAGGTAAAAATCATAAAAAGCAGCAATCTGATTGCTGCTTTTTTTGTTTTTCATTCCTCTCCTTTTCATTGGAGTTGGCTTCTAGTCTCATCATCGAATTATCGTACAAAAAACATGGTTGATAATGATATTAATTCTCATTAACATGTGGGAATAATAAACCAAGAGAGTACGATCATGACATATCAATTTACCCCGCTACCTTATCGCTATGATGCTCTGGAACCGTACATCGATGCAAAGACCATGGAAATCCACTATGACCGTCATCACCGTACCTATTTCACGAAATTCATGGAGGCGATCGCCGGTACAGAACTGGAAGATATGACACTGGAATCCATGTTTGCCAATGTGTCTTCCCTTGCACCAGCCATCCGGAATCACGGCGGGGGTTACTATAACCACAACCTGTATTGGGCCTGTATGTCTCCCCATGGTGGTGGCCAGCCGGGCGGTTTGCTGGCAGAAGCCCTACATTGTCATTTTGGCAGTTTCGAGGATTTCAAAGAGGCGTTTTCCACACTGGCTGCCACACACTTTGGTTCCGGCTTTATCTGGTTGTCCGTAGTGGGCGGTCGTCTGGAAATTTCTTCCACCAGCAACCAGGATAACCCGTTGATGAACATTGCCGAGGTACAGGGAACCCCTATCCTTGCACTGGATGTCTGGGAACACGCCTACTACCTGAACTACCAGAACAAACGCCCTGACTACATTGACGCCTGGTGGCAGGTTGTTGACTGGGATCAGGTACAACAACATTACCTTGACGCGCTGCAATCTGTTTAGTTTGAAATACCCAAGGTCGAGAGGCACTAAAGAGAAACTCTTGGGTTAAGAGGCTCTTGGGCTAAAAGGTTTATTGAGGAAAGGACATCATGGACGTATCACGCTGGGAACAACTGACACTACGCGCACTTCATTCTGAGCGGGAAGACAATCCTTCTATCGCGGTCGTCCATTATCAGCTTGCGCTGGCGGAGTCTCAACAGCTTACGCCGATGAAAGGCACCCGGGATGAACTGGAAGAATTGCTCACCATTAAAGTGATGTCCTGCCATAATCTGGCTAACTTCTGGCGCAATCAGGGCGATGATGAATTTGAGCTGAAGTATCTTCAGCTTGCCTCAGAGCAGGTCATGGCAATGGTTCCGCAATGTCCACGACGCAACTGTGAAAGTTTTATCGCCTCGTTGGGCTGTTGTAAAAGCGCGCTGATTGAATTTCTGAAACGCCATCCGAACCCAATTGTCGCCAGACAGGTTGAGAACATCAATGTCAGCAATCAGTGTGAATTAATCGCACGGTTCCGGCTGCACTAGCAGACACTCAATTTTTCATAGCAAGCAGTAGACTGTCGCTTGGCGTCATCACTACCCGCCAGATACACCAGATACAAATAAGGCTCAGACTGATGTCTGAGCCTTATTTACCTGAGGGCTTTGTTTACCAGAGCCATCGGCTTAACCGGTAAAGAAACGCCACCACACAAATTGAGACAACGGAAATAGCCTTTCCAAGAGCCCTATTCAATCACCGCGAATTACGCAGCCATTGGATAGGACTCTCGTCCCGCATGTTTTGCTTTGCGGTTGAAGCTGCCTTTTCCTTTTTTCGCTTTTTCAACGCGAGAGCGGAACAGCTGGCTGGTAACCACTGCCTTCAACGCGTTATCACGGATGGTACCACGGCCGAATTCAGTGTCATTGACACGAAGTTCATGACCAATCTCGGTGTCTTTTACCGATGATTTTGCTTTACGATGTTTCGCCATATTTCACCTCAATGGGATGGAATAGTTAAATAACCAGTCATGTGTCTATACAAGCAAGAAACACAAGGAAGTAACGGTTCAGTTTCACGCCAGCTCCCCTGTTTTTCGTGAGTGAGCATAGCGCTGCTGACACAGGAATACAAGCGGTGAACCGGGTAAAAGTACACTATTTTTTTGTGTCCGCACCAGCCAATTGTACGCCGTATCTTTCTTGGTAAAGTTGCAGGAAAAACAATACGATATCTCTCGCCACCCGGTTGTTTTCACAATTTGCCAGAAACACCATTCCGGTCTGGGTATTGCGGTTAAAAACCATTTCCGTACGAAACCCTTTCACCCATCCTCCATGGTGCACAAAACCAGTCAGCCCACGGTAATCAAACAGTCGCCATCCTAACCCGTAGGTCACATTGCTCATTCTGGCGCGATAACGGTATTGATTCGCCCTGACATGTGGCTTATGCATAATCTCCAGCAGAGACGGCTCTAATACTGTCGGCTGCTGCCCCATCTGAGCCAGCATCCATTTCGCGAGATCCTGCGCACTTGCATTAATTCCGGCAGCGGCAGGCACCCGATAGTAGAACGGAGTGGGCTGCACAGCCCCACAGCCCGACTTCACCTTAACATGTGGCGAAGCCCGATTATCGGCCTGTTTGTAGCCCTCCATGCCAAAGGAGGCATTGTCCATCCTGAGCGGAATAAAGACCTGCTCTTTAACAAACGTCGGGTAATCCACTCCGGCGGCCAAGGCCAGCATGTCTGCCGATAAGTTATAAACTACATTCTGATAGCTGTAACAGTTACCCGGTTCGCAGACGAATTTTACCCTGTTAAGAATCTGAAGAATTTTAGGATAAGACACATTGTCTTCCAGCAAATCAGAATAGGCCTGCGCGACCAACCCTGTCGATTGTGACAAGACATGGCGTAGAGTCACTTCTTTACCCAGATCAGCGTCACTGAAGGTAATGTTTTCGAGGTATGGCACGACATGGGTATCCCATTCCAGCAAACCACGTTCGACCAGAATCGACACCGCCGCTGAAGCGAATGTCTTAGATATAGAAGCCAGCGGGAATACAGTGGCTGAGTTAACCTTTTTATTCGAACCGTTTTTGACGACGCCATAGCCCCGTAACAATCTGATGTCACCGTTAATCACGACAGCCAGAGCGGCACCCGGAAGACCTTGCTTTACTTCTTTTTTTACATATTGATCGAGCTTAACGGCAATGTCGTCAAACTGGGCAGAGAACACAGAGCCGGAGGCCACCAGACAAGTGGCAAGTACCAGCGTCCTACAACTGTTCATAAATGTATGTACCTAGCCTAAAGCTCACTTATCGTATTAGTCAGACACCCAGATGGAGTCAGATTTTAAGCGTAGCTCTGGTGGCAGTACTTCCTACTTCTCTGTATTGAGATTTTGAGAACAAAGTGCTGTCCTAGTACGCCTGCCGTTTGGAGCAGGCGATCGCACAGTGGCTAGAAGGAAGGGTGCGACAGACAGGAAGAAACAAGCTGGATCAAACCGAATCGAAGAGACGGAAAACAAGAAGCGAGCTGAACTCTGTTGCTGTGTATGCCAGCCAGAAAGTCAGGACGATGTAAAGTCGTACCCCACAAACAAAAATATTTGGTGTTGAGCCAAGAAAAATACCATTTTATCCACTATTATATTTTTGTTCGTGCCAAAAAAATTTTAAATACTGTTCATTTGTAATTTTATAAATTCAATCCATTTATATACACGAACAAGTGTTAGCTGAAAAATAAAATACAAGTGTACGCTCAAAGTAACAAACACAGAGTACAACTGTTCGCTTAAATTTGTTTTTTGATTAATTTTGGTGCAAACACTCAGTGAGAAAAATTCGCAATTAGATTTTTTGCACTATTCTTACATGCAGTGTAACTAATTGTTTTAATTTAAGTTAAACTCATCTGACCAGAACCAAACTGAGACCTGGAACACATTTTAACTTCCCATCTTCTAATTTAACGTTACAATACATCGCCTTGTTCTTGTGGCGAACAGAAGTATTAAAAGGTTTCGAATCATGAAAGTTGCCGATTTTATCAAGCAGAAGCGTGAAAGCATTTTTCCTCATTCATTTGAGTTGAAAGATTTGCTGTCACCCTCACTTCGTGAGCACTGGCTTGATTTTGTGAATAAAACAAATAAATCACAGCTTGGCGCGTTAATTTCCGGAAAAACGTCTGCGTCAAATGACGACAATGTTGTTCATGCTGTCGAAACCCTTGAGAAGCCGGTTTTTGAAAAGCCATCTTTTGAAAAGACTGAAGCTGAAAAACCTGCGCCGGCTCCTGTTGTCATGAAACCGGAAGCGGAGCTGTTGTACAAAGAACTGACGGCATCTCTGGGGGAAGTACTTCACACGGGTGAATGGCTAATGGTGGATCAAGACCGCATCAACAAATTTGCGGACGTTACAGAAGATCACCAGTGGATTCACACCGACCCTGAACGTGCTGCTCAGGAGTCACCATTCAAAACCACAATTGCACACGGTTTTCTGACTTTGTCATTACTTTCTGCCCTGACTGACAGTGTGGACCCGAACAAACAGAAGTTTCCGACCGCTAAAATGACCGTTAACCTGGGCTTTAACAAGGTACGCTTCCCTTACCCCGTCAAGTCCGGCAACCGCGTGCGTGCAACAACCCGTATTCAGTCAGTTACGCCAATCAAACGTGGCCTGGAAATTGTTCAGGAGCTGACAGTCGAAATTGAAGGCGTTCGTCGTCCGGGCTGTGTGGCTGAATCGGTTATTCAGCTGCACTTCTGATAGCGGCCTTGCCGCTATTCGATACAGGTTAAACACCGTCCTCTCATAAAAATAAAGCGCCACTGGCGCTTTATTTTTTCTGACGCCGCTTTTATTTCAGAAATGCGGACTCTCTGAGTTTTGGCTCGCTGCAATCGCTGTAACTGTTTTCCGCTTTTCCTGCTGAACCGAAATAAACCCCTCAGTTTTTAATGGCGAGATGAACCAAAGTGTCTTTCGCTTCCAGATCATCCACGCTCCATCCCCTTCCTATTGCCGCACGTCGTAACGCAGCCAGATCCCCCATATAAGGTTCAGCATCATGCTTATTCAGGCTGATGTACTGATACTCTTCATGGCCTTTCCCGCACAGCAACAGCACGTCATTAGGCATCAGCTGGTTCACGGCCTGCTCAATGGCCAGTGCCCGATCAGGCACTATTACAGCTTTCGCCATCAGCGATGCGTCCAGATCGCGGGTCAACGCACTAAACATATCCGACTGATCCACGCCCAGAGGATTATCGGTCGTAAAGACGACATGATCCGATTTTCCGGCACACAACCGCCCTATCTCAGGCGCATCTTCCAGCCGCTCTCCTGTCACACCAATGACGGTCAGCACTCTGCCAGCGCCATTTTCCTGCGACATGAGGGCTGACGAACCGGTGACTTGCAACTCAGGGACTGGCGAATCACCCCGAACGTTCTGATATAAGTTCAGCAAACTGTCGTAGTTATGGGCATAGTCGAGAATGACGGTTGCGCCATTGGCTAAGGTATACACTTCACTGCGACCCGGTGCCGGTTGCAGTGCGCCCAGTCGGTTGACCGCGTCTGACATATTCAGCCCGGAAGCAACCAGTAACGCCAGCATCACCAGTGTGTTTTCAATGTTGAAATCGAATGGCAAAACCGTCGCCACAGGATACGTTTCCCCACCATAATGCAGAACAAACGTTGCGCCTTTTCTCGTGGCCGTAATGTTCTGTGCGTACAAGTCAGCATCCGGGTCATAACGGCTGAACGTTAGCATGGCGTATTTGCTTCGGCACCGATCAAGCACCGACACCACTTGCTCATCATCCAGATTCACGACCGCCGTACCTCCCGGCTTTAATCGGTCAATCAAGCGCAACTTGGCCTGAATGTAATCTTCTCGGTTACGGTGATAATCCAGATGATCCGAACCGATATTGGTGATAACAACGGCATCAAAATCAATATGTGTTACACGATCCTGCGATAGCGCATGGCTACTGACTTCCATCACATGGTGTGTAACCCCAGCTTGCTGCATCGCATGAAACAGGTTCAGCAACGTAATCGCATCGGGCGTGGTGTTATCCAGTGGGTAAAAAACATTGGCAAAGGCACTGCCCAACGTACCTGTGTACGCTGACATACCATCAATGTTCAGTAGCTGGCTCAAACAATACGCCACCGTTGTTTTTCCATTGGTGCCTGTTACGCCGATATGTTTCAGCTTATCCTGCGGGTACTGATAATACTGGTTGATCAAACTGATACTAGTACTGTGGCTCGGGCTTACAAGGCAGGGTACCGAAATGTCCAGCTGACGATTTGCAATAACGGCAATCGCCCCACGGTTTACAGCGTCAGTTGCAGACAAATGACTGTCCCAGGTCAGCCCCTGACGACAGACAAACACATCTCCGGGCTGGATTTTCTGACTGTGAGTTTTGAACGCTTTCACATCGAGCGTATTGAGTGTGGCAAGTAAGGAATGATGACTGGAATTCATTGGTGGTTCTCAAACTACACGAACAAGCACCACGAAAAATCGAAACGTGATGAAAATACTGGTATTTTACTGCTTTTAAGGACATTCGCGAAACAATAGAAGGGATTTATCGTGATTCATATTGAACCTTACGCCCCGCACCATACCAGCCAGATCATTTCTCTAAAGATAGCAGATGGTCAGGAGCGATTTACCCTCCTGCCGGAAGGTTTCATTAGCGAGTCTCCCCCTCACCTTCACCGGCATGTCATTCTGCTTGAGGAGACAGTCATTGGCTACTTCCGAATTGATACCGCCTACCCGGAAAACTATCCGTTTTGCCCTCAGGCCTCACTCGGATTACGGGCGCTTCTGATCGATTCCCGTCAGCAGGGTAAAGGCTATGGTCAGGCTGCCATGGCGGCACTCCCGACGTATCTTCGGGACATATACCCAGATCATCACGCGGTTTACTTAACAGTCAACTGCCAGAACCCGGTTGCCCACCGCTGTTACATCAAAGCAGGCTTTGACGATACCAAAGAACTTTACCTGGGCGGCCCCGCCGGACCACAGCACATTATGCGTATGGAGCTCATCAACCGTTAAGTGTCGACACAATATACTGAGGAAACAGCAGAGCATGGCAGGTCGCGATCAACCCTCTGACCAATCGTACCTGCCCTCTCATCCTAACACCAGCTCACCCCCATGTGTTGTCATTGAGTTTAATACAATCAAGACCATACCATTAAGCCCAACCCATAAAGCCCCTATAAAAAGATAGATACGAACGACATCCACTGACTTCGGCCCAAATGGCTTTTCCACATATTACGTATACACTTTTTACTTGGGCATATTTGCATCGCAACTAGTCTTCATCGTCTGAATCGAGTGAAGGTTCTCACCTGATACCGCCAGTTTCCAGGAGTCTAGGCATGACACACCATTACGCCACAGCTACCTCTTTCCCCATTCCGAAACTCAATATGTTAAGTGCAGTCGTCGCCGCCTGTTGTACTGTCATGGCGCTTCCTTCTTATGCTGAAAGTGTCACTACCGATGCGGGCTCGATTGATTCGAAACAAGTTGCACGTTTTTTCCAACAAAAAGGTTATTCACCTTACGCCGGACGAGCCTATTCGACTCGTCCTCTCTGGGGGGAGTTACATCTGCATACTTCCTGGTCTGCTGATGCGATTGCAGCGGGTACGCGTGTCGGACCAGATGAAGCACTTCGTTACGCGGAAGGCAAAGAAATCACATCCAGTACCGGCCAGGCCGTCAGGCTGTCGAGACCGTATGACTGGATGATGGTTGCCGACCATTCCGATGCAATGGGCGTAATGAGCGCGGTATTGGAGGGCAAAAGCTCACTCATGACTGATCCAACCCTGAAACGCTGGCATGAAGGTATGCAGGCCGGAGGGGAGGATGCCAGTAAAGTGGTGATGGAAATCATTACTTTACAAGGACAAGGCAAATTACCTGAAGCCATGACAGATACAAAAGTACAAATGGACACATGGAAAGACATGACGGAAATTGTGGAAAGCCACAATAAACCAGGTACTTTTACCGCTTTGATTGGTTACGAGTGGACATCCAATTATGGTGGCGGGAATAACTTGCACCGTAATATCGTATACAGAGATGGAAAGGCACTAGCGGACCAAGTGCGACCGCTTACGACGTTTGATACGGAGATCCCAAACCAGTTATGGGATTGGATGCAAGGGTACGAAGAGAAAACCGGTGGGCAGGTTTTAGCCGTGCCACACAATGGTAACTTGTCGAACGGCCTGATGTTTTCCACCGAAACGCCAGACGGTAAGCCAATTGATGCAAAATGGGCCGAAGCGCGTGCACGATGGGAACCGTTGTACGAAGTCACGCAAAGCAAAGGGACATCAGAGCAACACCCTTCTCTCGCACCCGCCGATGAATTTGCCAATTTCGAAATCTGGGATAAAGGAAACTTAAATGTCGTGCCAAAAGAGCCAGGCATGATTGAGCGGGAATACGCACGTGAAGCGTTAAAAAATGGTCTAAAACTTGAGGAAGAATTTGGCACCAACCCGTTTAAATTTGGCTTGGTTGGTTCAACCGATGACCACACAGGCATTTCTTCAGCGGAAGAAAACAATTTCTTTGGCAAGTTCCCAGCGAGCGAACCAAGCGCTGAACGTTCGACTGGCAACGCATTCGATTTTGAAGGTCGTACGGTGAAAGACTGGCAGTTAGGCGCATCCGGCCTGACTGCGGTATGGGCTGAAGAAAATACCCGCGCGTCAATTTGGGATGCGATGAAACGGAAAGAGGTCTACGCCACCACCGGTACGCGTATATTGGTACGATTCTTTGGCGGTTGGGACTTCAAGCCAGAAGATGTCCTCAGTCGCAACCCCGGCGCGGTCGGTTACGGTAAAGGCGTACCGATGGGCGGTGACCTCACCACACCGGACAATGGCGCTAAAGCACCGAGCTTCCTTGTCGCGGCACTGAAAGACTCATTCTCCGGCAACCTAGACCGTATTCAAATCATTAAAGGCTGGCTTGATAAAGAGGGAAAACCACAAGAAAAAGTTTACAACGTTGTGTGGTCTGGTGACCGTAAGTTAGATAAAGACGGTAACTTGCCATCGATTGGCAATACCGTGGATGTGGCTAACGCGACGTGGACAAACACCATCGGCTCATCAGAACTAATAACCGTATGGCAAGATCCCGACTTTGACCCGAGCTTAAAAGCGTTCTATTACGCTCGTGTTATCGAAATACCCACCCCACGCTGGACAGCTTACGACAAAGCATATTTTGCTGATGCGAAGTTTTCAGACGAGGTACCGATGACAGTAACCGAGCGCGCGTATACCTCTCCAATTTGGTATACCCCGTCTAAACAATAACCTTTACCCCTTCATTTCTTACCGTAATGAAGGGGTAATTTCATCTGACTTTTGGCGGTTTATGGAAAAACTCACTCGGGAACCTCTGATTCATTTTTTACTGATAGGTGCCTTGTTGTTTGTCGCTTTCGATTATATAAACGACGAACCTGAACAAGGACAGCTGAAGATCATCAATGTCACCCGGGCCGACATTGAAAATATCATCAACAACTTTCACAACACTTGGCAGCGTCCCCCCAGTGAACAAGAACTCACTCAGTTAATTGAAGAAAAGATAAGAGACGATATTACTTACCAAGAAGCCTTGTCTTTAGGGCTGCAAAACGAGGATCTCTATATTAAACGCAGATTGCGCATGAAGTTAGAGTCGCTCTATATCGATCTTTCTGCCGGAAAAG
Organism: Photobacterium sp. GSS17; assembly: GCF_028621875.1. Taxonomy (NCBI): domain Bacteria; kingdom Pseudomonadati; phylum Pseudomonadota; class Gammaproteobacteria; order Vibrionales; family Vibrionaceae; genus Photobacterium; species Photobacterium sp. GSS17. Next base: position 948,432 of record NZ_CP117518.1, read on the forward strand.
CCCCCACTCAAAGCGAGTTAGAAAGCTACCTGAAGCGCCATGCGGATGACTTTGTGATTGACAGTCAACTCGCCTTCTCACAAATTTATTTTTCCCCTCAACATACTCAAGAAGAACTTGATACACAGATTCAGTCGCTAAAAAAGCAGCTTAACCAGCACCATTCACAAGCGAATATCGAGCAGTTAGGCGACTCAACGTTACTGGCAAACCATTATCCATTGATGTCTATCAGAACGATTCATAACCAATTCGGAAAAGCTTTTGCAGACTCAATAGATACTTTGGAGCAGGGAAAATGGGCAGGCCCTATTCGCTCACAATATGGCTATCACCTAGTCAAAGTTGAGCATCGCATCCCGAGTTACATACCAGAGTTAAGAGAAGTAAAAGTCACCGTGGAGCGAGGTGTACTTTCAGAGCGTCGCCAGCAATTTCTGGATATCCATTATCAGCGTTTGCGCCAGCAATACACAGTAAAGATTGATAACAGCGGCAGCCAAAAGGCGACGCCATGAAGAAGCCATATTGCCGTTCATCAACATGGCTTGGCCTAATATTGCAGCTAATCACCATCAGCAACATCGCCAATGCCCATGAAAGCCAGCCCGGTGTTGTGGATATCACCCAGCTGGATGAACAGCGTTATCAGGTCGTCTGGAAAGCCCCGATTTATTACGGCAAACCTCATCCTGCTCAACTGGAGTTGCCAGATGCATGGGAGGAAATAGCACCCGCCTCAACCTTCGCCAGCAAAGATGCACACATCACCACAAAAATTGTCGCCGTCGATAAAACACAATTTAACGGCGCGACCTTACGCTTTCCCAGACTAGAAAAAACCATCACCGATGTTTTGGTACGAACTGTATTCACTGACGGCAGTGAGTTTACCTATATCGCCAGCCCCACTCGCCCATCGGTCACCTTGAGAGGCGAGCGAAGCTGGCATCAGGCTGGCGCGGAATATGTGGCGCTGGGATTGCACCACATATTGCTGGGAATAGATCATTTGTTGTTTGTCCTTGGCTTAATGCTGATCGTCAAAACAAAACTAGCATTACTTAAAACCATCACCTCATTTACGCTGGCTCACTCCATCACGCTTGGGCTGGCAACACTAGGACTTGCGTCCGTACCACTGCCACCGTTGAACGCCACGATTGCTCTGTCCATTCTGTTTTTAGGCCCGGAAATCATAAAAGCACGCCGAGGACAACCAAGCTGGACAATTCACTATCCATGGATAGTGGCATTCGGATTTGGACTACTACACGGATTTGGTTTTGCCAGCGGATTGACCACCACTGGCATGCCGAAAGCAGAGCTTCCGCTGGCACTCCTGTCATTCAATATTGGCGTCGAACTCGGTCAAATCGGTTTTGTCGGCTTGGCGCTTGCCATGCTCTGGGCATTTAACACGCTCAACGTTCGCTGGCCTGAATGGGTTTCGTGGATTCCCGGCTATCTCGTCGGAAGCCTGGGCGCTTACTGGACGATTCAAAGAACAGTCATGCTGGCTGGAGGATTATAAACATGAGGCAGGCGTATCACCGTCAACTACTGCTATCAGGCATCGCATTAAGTGTGTTGATATCACCGATTGCCCAAGCCCACGTTCAAGGAAACCCCGCAGCCGGATTCGTCACTGGTTTTGGGCATCCTTGGTCTGGCCTTGATCATATCTTAGTCATGATTGCGGTGGGTATCTGGGGGGCTCAGTTAGGTCGACCAGCCGTTTGGCTTTTACCCGTTGCGTTTCCTATGATGATGGCATTTGGCGGTTTTATCGGCTTACTCGGATTACCTTTTCCCAGCGTCGAAGTTGGTATCTCCCTTTCGGCTATCGTGCTGGGTTTCATGGTACTGATGGAAGCCAAAGCAAACATGAAATTTATCGTTGCCTTAGTTGGATTTTTCGCCCTTTTTCATGGCTATGCACACGGCACAGAATTACCTGAGGGACAAAATGGACTGCTGTATTCGATAGGTTTTGTGGTTGGCACTGGCACACTTCACTGTGTGGGTATCAGTTTAGGTCTGTTACATCGCTTTGATTCAGGAAAACTGATTTTGCGGGGTGCTGGTTCCGTTGTCATGGTGATGGGAGGCGTCTTTTTGTGGCAGGCTCTGCTGTAACTCTCAAACGCTTCACTCGCTTGAAAAGATGGAATGCCGGCGTCGCAATGATACTTGCGCTTCTGCCTTGCTTTGCACACGCTCACCTTGTGAACACGGGTTTGGGCCCTGTTTATGATGGCATTACGCATTTATTCATCACGCCTGAAGACCTACTCACTGTCATCACATTAGCACTCTACTGCGGGCTATCAGGAGCATCGGCCAGCCGTTTAGGTATGTTTGCATTCCCCGTTGCTTGGTGTATTGGCGGTCTCATTGGCCTGACTACGACCATCGACTCATCCTCCCTTCCCATTGCCGCCATTTCTTTTGTACTGCTGGGCGTATTAGTCGCAGCGGATGTCGTCATACACAAACGCCATTTGGTTATAGTCATTGCTTTTGTCGGGTTTGTACATGGTGTTTTTAACGGTCAGGCCCTTCAAGCGGGTCCGGCAGCAGCAGGACTAATTGGCACCATCGGCGCTTTATTTGTACTTATGACATTAGTCAGCGCGAGTGTGGTTGCCCTGAAATCTGCATGGACACGGATTGCAGTGCGCGTGTTAGGTAGCTGGGTATCAGCCAGCGGAATATTGATCTTTGGTTGGTATCTGAAGACGGCTATTTGATAATCTTATGTGACGGTCAGAGGTGTTTGAAGCAGTTTCAAAATAAGGCTGAAAGCTAACAAGGATACTAGGGGCAGGTCACGGTGGTTAGTCGATGAAGAATGCTTTTGGAAGGTGTTTCGCCTGACCCAATTCACCCGACGTTCAAAAAATAAAACATTGATTTGTTGTTCAACCAATATATTACCTTGCTATGAAGTTTAGACGTTCTCTCTATTTATGCATGAGGTAATAGCTGAGTTATAACGATATTAACTTGAGCCTTCTGATTGAATAGCTTCGGTGTTTTTTACAGAAACCTTAGATTACTTGATATAAGAGGAAGTATAAAAAATTGACTAATGAGAACCGCGACTAAGCTAATATGTTAACGCGGTTGGGAAAAACGAGTCAGAGAAAATCACCCTGACTCATTATTGTATTAGGATAACAACAGTAATTAAACGTAAAATGCCGCCTTGCTTCTTAAGACTGACATTTCGGCGTAACGACTAGAGGGACAAAATACCATATTAACAACATCTTTATAGAAGGCGTTGACGAGGATGAGTTAATGTAGCCATTACGGATTCACCATCCAGAGAATTTTCCAGAACCAGATAGTACCAGTCGAAATTCTTCCCGGTCTTTTTCACATTGGTAAATAAACCAAAATGTTGAAAACCAAATTTAATAAGGTTTTGTGTCGATGCTACGTTACCTTCTTTAATCACCGCATAAAGTAACGCCAAACCATGTTTCAGCGCATATTCGATGCGTAAATGGGTAAGTTGTTTCGCAATACCTTGCCTTAAATAAGTGGGAAGAACGTAAAGGTGACCAATTTCACCAATATCTGCCTGCTTAAGTGCTTTGATAGTAGCAACCCCCACCACTTTTTCGCCATCAATGGCAACCACCACACAAAAATCGTTAGCCAAATTTATAGGAGTCACTAAATGCTTCGCATTAGGCTGTGTAGCGAGAATTGCGGTGGCATCTTGTAACTGATCCTTAGTTGGATGAATCTGATAACGAATCACATCCGACATGAAAAAGACTCCAAAGGGTTTTTATAGACAATAATGACATCAGAAAAGTGTTTGGCAACGTTAATATGCACTCGCGCTCAACGTAGCTGAAGTTAGTTTCGCATGCTGCATATTTGAAAGGATTAGATTTGAATGTGTCCGACTTTAGTGTGTCCTGCTTGAATGAGCCTAGATTGAATGGGATAAGGATATGTTAGTGATGGCAGGCATACAGGGGAACCGTTCGAATATACCCTGCCATCTTGTCGGACACTGTCTCGAACAGTGCCAATACAGGTTTTACCCTTATGTACGGTAAAGCACCTTAATAATATGGTATCCGAATTTTGTTTTTACCGGACCAATTGGCTCCAGCACCTTGCCGCTGAATACCGCTTTATCAAACGCCGGCACCATCGCTCCGCGGCGAAATTCACCGAGGTCACCGCCACGCTTACCTGACGGACACGTTGAATATTTTTTTGCAAGCGTCTGAAACTTAGCGCCTTTTTTGAGTTGCATCAAAATATCGTCGGCCTGTTCTTTGTGTTTAACCAGAATATGCAGAGCTGCTGCAGTGGATGCCATAATAAAAACCTATTGTCACAGTAAAAAACGCCCGAAGTGTGCGATAAATCACTCAAAGTAGCAAGAGTCAGAACGGGTTACGCGTAAAATTCCGTTCAAAAATCAGATTCAACAGCTTATACGACAGCATCCTAACAACAGTATCCGACAACGACATCCACAGGCATTTGCAGGCTTCCCTGCCTAACGCCCTACCTCGTTTCACCGGTTATCCCCAGCTTAACTGTCTGAGGCTGATAGTATCGTTCCAGATTTTGGTCATGTGCCGAATTCGATTGTTCTCAAACTGCATCACATACACGTAATCTGCCGCGATAGTTTTTCCGGTAGGAACCTCCGGGCCACCCAAACCGGTGTTTGTGCCATGAAACACGGCGTAAGCTGCTACAGCGTCTCGCGATTCGTCTTCGGCAAAGAAACGTAATTCATAGTGCCCATCAGGTATAGGCGTTAATATTCCTTTGGTCCATTCGGTGTATTGTTGCAGCGTATCTATCTCAGTCAAAGCATCGGCCTGGGCTGAGAAGGTGGCATCGGGATGGCAATAAGCACTGCATATCTCCCACCCCTGACCAGTTTCACAGGCTTCAAAAAATAGTTTTGCTTGCTCAAGTAAAATACTCATAGATGGTTACCTCGCAATAACGGGCCCCATTTACGTAACCATTCAATCGTGGACTTAAAATCGCTGACTTGAACGCGCATACCGCCGTTGAAAAAGCAGTGCCAGATGCCAAATTGGCAGCGTCGACAGGCCGCCCTTCAAGTGTGGACTATTTAAAATAAAGCGAATAGTTAAAAGCGAATAATTGACTAAAAGCCGCAAAGACAACAGCAAAGAAGAAACACCCTAAAGCCCTTCCGTTCAGGGCGATTCTTAATCAGCCAATGGTTAACCAGTTAATGTTAAGCCGAAAGTGCCAAAAACCGGGCAGAGATAATATTTGGTTCAGAGATAATATTGGTTCAGAGAGTCGGCTATCCGGCTGTCAGTGCCCCGACCCACGCTTAAACCAGAGAACTCAACCCTTTTAGCTTTTCCAGCAAAACCTCTTTTTTGAACGGCTTCGCAACATAGTCATCCATGCCGGCATCAAAGCATTTGGTAATGTCTTCGTCCAGCACACTGGCTGTCAGCGCAATGATTGGGGTACGGGTAATGCTGTCGGACTGATCGTTTTCCCAGCGGCGGATCTCTCGGGTCGCTGAAAAGCCATCCATTATCGGCATCATGCAGTCCATCAACACCGCATAGTAAGGTGATCCCAGCTTAAACGCTTCGACGGCTTCTTGCCCGTTACTGGCAATGTCGTATTGGTATCCTGCTTTTTTCAGCAAAACAGATGCCACTCGCTGGTTGACGATGTTATCTTCCACGATCAGGACTTTTTCGGTTTCCTCGGTATGTACGGTGTCACTTCCCAGCGTACTGGCTTCTGTTTTACCCGAGCTAATCGCTGACTTCAATGTTCTGACGAAACGTCGCCCAAGCAATGGCAAGGTAATGACCCCATCAACGCTGTTGCCAAAATCGTACTTATCATCCAGATGACGGCAACTCAGCACCACCGGCAATCCCGGTAACAACTGACGTATCTCAGACAGGTGAAGTTTTGATTCTGTCAGCGAGTTCTGGCAGTAAATGACTAAGTCATAGCTGTCCGTTTCAACGCGCTGCGCTTTGCCGAGAAAATGCTCCACAGTCAGGGCTTCAGCATGCACGCCGTTTTTGCGGCATTCATGGTGAATCCATTCCCGGTGATCAGAGCTATCACCGACGATCAGCACATGATTACCTCGCAGAGGCTCAATATCAGAAGGGAATTGCTGATAAACAGGTGCTTCGATACTGAACGTGAAACGGCTGCCGATTCCCTTCTCTGACTGCAACTGAATTTCGCCATCCATTAACTCCACCAGCTGGCGGCAGATTGCCAGTCCCAGCCCGGTGCCACCAAACTGGCGGGTGATTGACCCGTCTTCCTGAGTAAAAGGAGCGAAAATCTGCTGTTGCTTATCTTTTTCGATACCTATCCCTGTATCCGTGACCGAGAACGACAGCCTGACATGTTTCTCATTCACACGCTCATTCGTTATTTCAAGGGTAATGGAACCACTGTGAGTAAACTTCACCGCATTAGAGAGTAAATTGATCAGTACCTGACGCAGCCGGTATTCATCCAGCATGACCAGAGCCGGTAAAGCCGGGTCAAGTTTAATTTGCAGCTCAAGTCCGTGTGTCGCGGCGCGCGCAAGAATGATCGTGATAGTGTCATAGGCGACCTCCTGAACGTCACACTCCGTGGGTGCCAGCACGAGATTCCCTGACTCAATCTTCGAGAGATCCAGAATGTCATTTATCAGCAGCAACAAGGTCTGTGAGGAGGTTTCAATGGTTTGCAGATACTCCACCTGCGATGGAGTCAGTTCTGTATCAGCCAGAATCCCCGACATACCAATGATACCATTCAGCGGCGTACGGATTTCATGAGACATATTCGCGAGGAAGGAGCTTTTCGCCTTGTTGGCTTTTTCCGCCTCTTCTTTAGCTCGGATAAGGTTGATCCGGTTCTGGATTCTCTCATCAATCAGGCGGTTCAGTTTATGGCTAAACTGCGTCAGCTCATCATTGCCATCGGCCTCGACTTTGGCTTCGTGACCACCGGTTTTTTCCAGACTGGCCATTGATTTCAGTATCCGGTTTAAATACGAACCAAAACGATGGAACAGATTCATGCCCAGAATCAGGGTCACGACCAATGAAAACACAATACCGGCAATATAAAACCAGATCAGGGTGCGGGCTGACTGAATGGAGTCATCAATATTTCGGTGCAACTCACTGCTGAGTGTGTGAACAACATACTGAATCAGGGCATAACGCTCGTTCAGCGTTTTCACCATTTCTGTCATTCCGACGGTGACCTGATTGTCATCAAAAATCTGGTTACGATAACTGTGGCTGGTCGCAAACACCGGATTGGCAAAGGTATTGCTGAGCAATTCAATTTGCGCAGGCGTGGCATTGATCGTCAGGTAGCGCTCGATGATCAACTGCTGTCGTTCAATCAGGGTATCAAGTTGTTCTTTATAAACGGGAGCGTTTTGCGGTATTTGATGAATCAGCTGGATATACCAGTTTTCCTGCTGTGCCCAAAGTTGAAGCCATTGTAACTGGAAGAGAATATCGACCTTTTGTTCAATCGCCGCTTCACCGATGGCCAGTTTGTTTTTTTCCAGCAGCACCAGGTTTTGCGTCACCAGATCAATACCCCAGTCTGACCAGTCATTCACTTCTTCTGGTGAAACTCGCTCATACTCTTCCAACAGCTCTTTCATTTCTAACGTTTGAGTCTGTACCTGCGGTAAGGTAGTGAGTGAAAATGCACTGGCCAGTTGCGACTCGAAACGAGAAAGCGATTCATAGGCAGGGATGGATAAATGCGGGTTGCCGATATTGGCCAGTTTGTCTGTTTTCAGGGTATGTACAGCCTGTGAAAAATCGGAATTAGCATCAAGCAGTTCGATTCGGGACTGCAACATTCCCAGTGATTTCACCTTATCCAACAATTTTGTGACTTCTTCTCCGGTAAATACCCCCGCGAATGCCATCGGCAGGATAACCAGCGTTAATATACGCAGTTTGATTGAAAGCCTGTTAAGAAGGCCCATATTTGCTCCTTGCTTTGCATTCCTGAAATGTCTATTTGTAGTCACATCAATGTCTACTAGTATTTATAGCAGGATATAAGCAGTACGATGGAACTTTATCGATGTTCAAAGGATTGAGTTTTACACATTTTTTCCTCGCTACGCTGATCGTATTTTCACTACTCACCACCAGCAAAATGACGCTCGCAAGGGAAGGAAACGACGTTGAATTTGCTGTCTTTACGCTCAATAGCGATCTTCCCCCGCTAAGTAAGAGTAAAGCCCGCATGCTTTACAAAGGGAAAACCAAGAAACTGAACGGCAGCATTAAGATCGTCCTGGTTGATTTACCTGAAAACTCCATTCACCGTGAAGAGTTTTACAACATGTTACTTGGCAAGTCGGTATCTCAAATGAATGGCTACTGGGCCAGTTTGTCATTTTCCGGCAAAGGGACACCGCCGGAAGAACTGTCTAGTGACGACATTAAAGACATTCTGGAGTGGCTGAACAACAATCCGAACGGCATCGCGTATGCGCCCATTCGCGATGTGCCCGAAAATGCCAATATTCTGATCACGGTGTTACAAGGAGAGTAACGGAATGACCAAATACATTACCTTATTACTTCCACTGTTTGTCGCCGCCCCTTTCAGTGAGGCCGCCATTCCTCTTTCTGACTCATTATCCGTCAGCGGGTTCGGGTCAACATCGGTGACTCGTACCGATAACGCCGCACCGCTGTTTGTACATCGTGAAATTGTCGATGACACCTGTTTTGACTGTGATACGACATTTGGCTTGCAGGCTGACTGGCAGTTATCTGATGCTTTCAGGGCATCGTTACAGGTTGTTAAACGCCCTCAGGATCACTGGTCTGATCCTGAAATGGAATGGGGTTATCTCAGCTATCAGTTCGGCGGGCTCAACCTGAAAGGCGGACGTCTGCGCATCCCCTTATTTCTGATGTCGGAGTACTACTACGTCGGCCAGACCTACCCATGGGCACGTCCCCCTCAGGAGGTTTATGACAGTATTTTAGGGTTTACCTATTTTGACGGTATCTCTGCCCTGTGGCTGAAAGAGCTGAATGATGAAGCCATTGTGACACTGTCACCCTATTATGGCTTTGAACGCAATAATACTACGCGCCTCGGCGATGAAACCCTGACATTCGATACCAATCATATGGCGGGTTTATCTGTCGAACTCAGCGGTTTTAATTACCGCATTCACTTCGGCTATATGAATACTCAGTACACCTTGACCCCGGATCCGAATCCATATCAGGAAACGCTGAATATCTATACTCTGGGTGCTGAATATTCCTGGGAAGGCTGGCAGCTGATTGCTGAAGCTCAGACGGATAAATTGCAAAGTAACTGGTATTTGTCCGGTGCTTATACCATAGATAAATTCACACCATATCTGGTATACGGCGAAAGTCATCATCGCAGAAAATCTCAGAGTCTGACGGCGGGTGTTCGATACGATTTAACGTACACAATTTCACTGAATGCTGAATGGCAAGGCGTTTACATGGCACGCTCGGATTATGATGCATTAAACCCCGGCCAGTTTACGGTGCCAAGCAAACGTCTCGGGGAAGATAAAGATGCCCAGTTATTTACTCTGATGCTGAGCTTTATTTTCTGAGGCTTTATCGGAACGGTGTTAAGTCTCAGAGGGGTTTTGGCGACCAATTGGCCTGTCTTCAATTTACCAAGTACCTATCTATATGTTCTAAATGGTCTATATGGCGCCTGTTTATCAGGAGTTAGGTGCCTGATTCCGTTACAAGGTGCACGCTACTGGATGCAAGCTACAAGGTGCCTACACCGGAAACCTAAGCACCTTGTCGTATTGGGGTTGATTGGGTTTATCTACCAACAGGGTTTATCTGCCAATAGGTTTTGTCACAACGTCACGAAAACATCCGTTACCCGTTATTTAAACTGTGGAAAGAAAGGCACATCGGTAAATACCCAGTCACGATCTTTAACTGGCGTGTGACATGCCACGCACACGCCAGCGCCTTCATTAAAAGGCTTTTGTTCAGGCCCAACCCAACGCGCCCAGCCCCAGCCATACGTTTCTGTAAAACGCTTAGAGTCTTTGAACATAAACTCAGCATGGACAAACTCACCCGGCACAGTAGCTGCTTTCCAATTTTCCAGCTCGGTATCTTTCCACACGACTTTGGCTAATATCGCCCCGTCCGGCCAGGGATTGGTTTGGCCTTCCCGCGCGGCCTTCACCGCCAATTCATTGCCTAAGATTAAGCGGATTGTGTTGTTATCCGTACGGTGCGAAACAGCGACTGCAGACCATTGATCCCATCCTGCCGGATAATCTATTCCGTGCGAGGGTTGCGGCAGGTCCGTGGCAGCAATACTGCCAGAAGACCCAAGCGTGAATAGCAACACTAAAGGCAGTTTTACCAGAGGACGCTTTACCTGAGACAAGTCAGCTTTCATCATTACTCTCCTATCAGGGAATGTGGGCATGGAATTTGGGCATGAAATCTGAGTCTGGCTGGCAGTTACCTGCCCGCTTAACCGTTATCGCATTGCCAGAAGTATAGCTTCCTCAGGAGAATCTCTTTTCCGCAGACACAGTTAGTCCATTGACACACTCAGGCGGGTCAACAGCCAACAGACTAGCTGGGTTTACATTCACTCACAGCTGCCACTTAATTCGGTTTAACCAACATTGCTGCACCGAAAACCCCGGCGCTGTCACCCAGCTTGGGTTTGACAATTCGGGTATTGAGCACCGGATTAAACAAATGCGGTAAAATAGCCTGCTCAGCGTGCTCGTAAAGGCTGTCAATATTGCCCACTCCGCCGCCAACCACAATGACATCCGGATCCAGAATATTGATCACCTGAGCAACCGCCTTTCCAAAGTACGAGTAAAGCCGCTCCAATGTTTTCTGCGCTGCCGGTTCTCCCTGCACTGACATGGCAACAATTTGCTGAAGTGGCACCGGCACACTGACCTTTGCCTGTTGCTGAAAATATTGTTCAAGTCCTTTTCCGGAAATCACGGTTTCCACACATCCGGCTTTTCCGCAGTAACAGGCTACCCCACCAGCTTCAATAACGTTATGTCCCCACTCACCGGCGATACCATGACAGCCGTACAGAGCCTGGTTGTGCACCACAATGCCACTGCCGACACCGGTTCCCATAATGATGCCGAAAACAACCTGTGCATTGGGGCAAATATCTTTTACTACACCTAAACGGGTTTCTGCCAAAGCAAAGCAATTTGCATCATTGGCCAGCACCACAGGCACACCCAATTCAGCTTCCAGATCACGATCAAGCGTTCGTCCGTTTAAAAACGTGGAGTTGCAGTTTTTCATCACCCCCGTTGCCGGGTCCAGCGTACCCGGCGTACCGAAACCCACTCGCTCCGGAAATACACCAAGTTCGTTGGCACAAGTGTTAACCAGCAGACCAATCCGGCCAATAACGTGCTCGTATCCCTGCTCACCTTCAGTATCAATTCGGTGTCGCAGGACGCACTGATCTTCCGTATTCATCACCGCACACTCAATTTTGGTGCCGCCAAGGTCCACACCCCAATAAAACTGACTCATTTAATATCCTTGTTGATGCGTATAGCTGCGTAGCTGAAGCTTATCTGGTGGTTAGGTTGGCGCGCGGGTCGTTTGAACATAACGGTCGCTAGAATCACACTATCCACCGAATACCATACGCTGCACACGCTTTACAGCAGGCTGATCGACACCAAAAGCAAAGCGCGCAAAATCAGCCATAATTAAACCAAAACGATAACCAACAGTGATCGATGTTTGCTTGGCTAACTTTAGCCAAGATTCGGTTTGTATTCTCAGTCACATAGCAAACTATGGAGAGAGAAATGTTTTTGAAAGAGTCCCGTACCGGCGATCTGGTGGATGTCATCGACATGGCATCCCTGATCAACCCATTCTCCAATGAAGTTACTGTGCAGTATCAGTCTGGTGAGGATCTGGCTGACCCGGTCAGTGTTGATAAACAATATCTTGCGTTCCCCTCTGGCGAATCCTTACCAGAGTGCTGGGTCAACGGATATTACCGAAAATGCCATCGCTGAGCGGCAGTAAGAGAACGGTACCAAAGTGCATGTAGCCGTAACGAAGATACAGGTAACCCACTTGAGGACCATGTATCAGAGTTCCTATGTCAGGATCCCTATATTCAACATGAGCACAGCGCGGTACATTCAGGCAAGCGATACCCTAACTGGCTACTGGCTACTGGCTACTAAGCTAACTGACGGTAAAGGTATTCTGGCCGCGACCATTTCCTTGTAGCGACATCAGAGGATCGGTCAGCGCCGAGTTGGCCGCGACAAAAAAAGAGAGCCTTCGGGCTCTCTTTTTTGGCTATTTTTCACTGGTCTGTTAATGAGTTGGCAGACCAGGGTGTTCTGTTCACGTTACAGCGTCAGCTGACTAATACTCTGACTAATCTGTGTAGTCAGGCGAGAGACCCCTTCTGACAATGCCAGAACCTGAGCATCGTATCCACCGGATTCAAGCGGTACCTGAATCGAAAATGGTTGCCTGGAGACCGCTCTGCCTTCCGCATCGGTCAAAATCCACTGTCCGCTCAGTTGTGCCAGTCCCGTGAAATGCCCGTTAAAACGGTCAAACTTCACCTGCAGTTTCGGCACATTCGCATTACTGATGACCGGTGAGAGCTCGTCAAACCAATAGCGAGACTGTTTCTGACGCAGTTCCTGCGTAATGATGCGGGTCAGCTGTTTAGACAAACTCTCTGCCCACAGATTCTGGCGCGCCTGAACAACTTCCGTTTCACTGGTCTGATAAACCAGACCTGTGCCGGACAAGTGCTCCGCAACCTGAACCGGCCTTACTACAACAACCGGCTGATGTTTATTGGCGAACGAGGTCGCCAAATTCGTTTCGGTGGTTGGCAGCAAATACGTTTTGCTGGTGGTCGGTTCCGATGAACTGCACCCGGCCAGAAGCAGTGCCAGTAAGACGACTCTTTTCATTATTGTTTTCCTCCAACCGGAATCGGATCAGCCGGTGCTTCATCTGAGAAGATTAGTGAATTAGGTTTATCATTCAACTGGCGTAAAACAGGCTGCAGGTCAGCCATTACCTGCTCAAACTGCTGCAGTGCAGATTCCAGATTCTGATATGGCACGCCATCTGGCCCGTAACCATTCAGGGTATTCTGAATCTGCTGCAGGCTCTTACGAATCTCGCCCGGCAGCGCCTGTGTCTCTTGCTGCGCTAACAGATTGTTAAGCTGACTAGCCACTTTTTCAGTTGCACGCAATGTCTGCTGCGACGTTTCCATGGTTCGTGTCAGAGTTGTCAGCGTATCTTCAATCGGCAGATTGTTGACTTTCTTCAATACAGCCATCACTTCACGCTGAATTTGAGCAAAGCCACCCGCCTTGGTCGGGAAGATCGTATATTCACCATATTGCCGCGGTACAAACGGCTTCTCATCTTTATAGATTTCCAGATCAACCAACAACGCACCAGTCAGCAGACTGCCTGTTTTCAGGGTCCCGCGAAGTCCGTTACCAAATTCCTTCTCCAGATTGACCTTTAACGATTCCAGCGTCTCGTTGCTGACATGCTCAGCGACACGTCCCAGCTCGATACGTACCAACACCGGAATTGGACGGTTGCTAAAGCCTTCACGTACACCAATCGCCATATTCAACGGCACTTTTTGAACCGTACCGATGCGAATACCACGGTATTCCACTGGCGCCCCCGCTTTCAGGCCGCGAACGGACTCATCAAACAACATGACATATTCCAGATATTCATCGAAGAAACGTTCACGTACATCTTTGATACTGTCATACAAGCGGAACACAGATTTGTCTTTCGTGATCAGCTCACCCGGATCGTAACCATTAGGCACGCGGAAGCTTACCCCGCCAGTCAACAAGGATTCAATTGAGCCGATTTTCAGGTTAAAGCCCTCTGCCGAAATCTGCATATCAACACCAGACGTCAGCCAGAAACGGGTACGCTTACGAATTAGTCCGTTGTAAGGCTCGAAAATAAACAGCTGGTAGTGTGCTTTCTTGGTGTTGGTGTCAAACATGACTTTCTCAACACGGCCAACCGTAAAGCCCTCATACAAAACAGGATCGCCCACCCCCAGTTTACCGGCTTCATTGTGGGTCAGAATCAAACGCAGCCCTTTTGCATCAGGTGGCGCGACCGGTGGAATATCGAGCACATCGAAATGACGTTTTTCTTTGTCTGCATGGCCCGGCTGCAACTGGATATACGCACCAGAGAGCAACGTATCCAGCCCCGAGACACCCGACTTACCAATGCGCGGTTTCACGACCCAGAATAAGGTATCTTCCATCAGCATACGCTCGGCGTCTTTATCCATCTGGGCAGTGACTTCAATCGCACTGTAATCATCGTTCAGGACCACATCGGTCACGACACCCACTTTTACATTCAGAGCGCGGATCTCGGTTTTACCGACTTCGATCCCCTCTGCGGTATCAAGACGCAGTGTAATAACCGGGCCCTGACTGGTAATGTACTGAACAAGCATCCAGATACCGATACCAACGGCAATCAGGGGTACCAGCCAGATGGACGATACCTGCTTAATCACATGGGTTTTAGCCCTTGATGAGGGTTGTTCACTCATAGATTTCTTTCTCTTAATGGTTCACAGCGTTTTGTGAGGAATTCGTGTCACTTTCTTGTTTGGTCCAGAACACGCGCGGATCGAATGACATCGCAGACAGCATGGTCAGTAATACCACGCCTGCAAATGACAGTGCCGCCGGGCCCGGGTAGATCGCCATCAGGTTTTGCAGTTGCACCAGCGCAACCAGAATCGCCACGACAAAAATGTCGATCATTGACCAGCGACCAATAAATTCGGTAATTCGATAGAGCTTCAGCTTCTTAATAGCTTTCATATCATCCATCGACGTGGCCTTCTGGGCATGTGAATACAGCCAGATAAGGGCAAAAATTTTCGCCAACGGAATCAGAATACTGGCAAAGAAAATCACCGCCGCAATCGGATAAGACTTCAGTTGCCATAGCAGCACCACCCCTTCCAGAATGGTGGAGCCTTCACTATTACCCAGGCTCACGGTGTACATCATCGGGTACAGGTTTGCCGGAATAAAAAAGATGGTGGCAGCAATAAGCAGCGCCCAGGAACGTTGCAGCATCGCTTGCGGATGATAACCATGCAATTTACCGTGGCAGCGCACACAACGCTTTCCGTCCTGATCAATGGCATTCAGCTGACCGCAATAATGGCAACTGATGTGATTGTCAGACAGGTGGGAGTCACCGGCTTTGACCTGCGGCAGTCGTTCCATCGGCAAGAACTGCATCCATAACCAGGTAGGGTCAACCATCGACACGCATTTCACCACCAGCACGGTGTAAATACAGAACGCCCAGAATGACATACCCAACCCGATATCAGCCAATGAAGCGATCTTGATCAGGCTAACCAGCACCCCAATCAGAAATACATCCACCATCAACCAGGGTTCAATACGCAGCATCAACCGGCACAAACGTTTTTCCGTTGCACTGATCGCATTACTGCTTCTGCCCATCACCAGTGTCCAGGCCCGAAAATAAAAATAAAGTAAAGAAATAAGGTAGGTTGCCGGCAGAATCAGCACCGTCAGCAGAAGCAAAAGCGCCAGTAAACTGTTCTGAAACACACTCAGCATTTCTGCTGCGTGCATAAGCGTGATTTCCTGTTTGATCCCCTTCACACTGAATGACATGAAAGGAAAGCTGATGCTTGCCACCAGCATAACCAGACTGGCAACGCCATAAGACAGCGGACGCTGAAAGGGCAAAGCTATTCTTTTCGCCAAAGTGTGATCGCAACGGGGACACGTTGCTTTTTCACCATCTTTTAATGTCGGCAGTTCAACCACCAACCCACACTCTTCACAGCCAACCAGCGTGTCAGGCTCTTGTGGTTTGCCCATATGTAACCTCTAAATCCC
The DNA here is from genome assembly GCF_028621875.1 of Photobacterium sp. GSS17. NCBI lineage: Bacteria > Pseudomonadati > Pseudomonadota > Gammaproteobacteria > Vibrionales > Vibrionaceae > Photobacterium > Photobacterium sp. GSS17. Next base: position 964,459 of record NZ_CP117518.1, read on the forward strand.
TTATCTATTATCAGTATAGATAAGGCTCACGTATGATTTTTCGCAATCATAACGCAAATATATTTCATTCCATAAGCAATAAAATACTGTTTTTACCTTAACGTAACATGAAAAAACCCTAAGTTTATTAAACTTAGGGTTTTATGAAAGCTCGGCTAACCGTAAAGATTGCCGCGATTTTTTATGTCATTATTCTGCCAGCAACTGATCGGTTTTTGCTGCGCAGATGAAATCATTTTTATGTAGCCCTTTGATGGAGTGGCTCCACCAGCAAACCGTTACTTTGCCCCATTCCAGAGTAATCGTCGGATGGTGGAACTCTTCTTCCGCCATTTCGGCCACTTTGTCGGCAAAGGCCCATGCCTGCTTAAAGTTCTTAAAGCTGAATACACGCTCTAGTTGCTTAATGCCATCACGATCCAATACGTCCCATTCCGGAATATCTTTCACCAGCTCTGTTGTTTCCAGTTCCGTCACCATTGGCGCATCGATCTGGCAAGCTTCACATTTCAGTTCATGTAATTCAGACATAGTTCCCCACTTTTTTGTCTTCGTCCTTGTTTTTCGGTGGAAACAGCGGTTCATGAAGGCCCATTGCCTTCGCCTGCTCCACCATACTCATAATATCCTGCTGAGCCAGCTCAAAAAGCTGTTGAATGTCATCCAGGATGAAATAGACAGGTTGCATGATATCAATGCGATATGGTGTTCGCATGATATCAATCGGGTCAAATGGCCGGTAAATCGGTTTGACCTCACGTTGTGATAATTCAATCTGTTCGGTGTTCTGTTGGTTTAAGCCCGATTCAGGATCGTTGACCCAATCATTGGCACTTTCGAAATCACCTGTCAGCGCAAATCGCGTTTCACCCGGCGATGACAAAATACCGCCCCCGTAAATTCGGATGCCGTTGGTTTCCTGCAGCAAACCGAACTCTACGGTAAACCAGTACAAACGTGCCAGATATACCCGATCTTTCGGTGAAGCACTGAATCCCAGCTTCCCGTAGGTATGCGTAAATTCAGCAAACGCCGGATTCGTCAGCATGGCGCAGTGACCGAAGATTTCATGGAAAAAATCCGGCTCTTGCAGATAATCAAACTCTTCGCGGCTGCGCAGGAAGGTGGCAACCGGAAATTGCTTGTTTGCCAGCAATTCGAAGAACCTGTCAAAGTTAATCAGGGCGGGTACTGCGACACACTCCCAGCCTGTTTGTGCTTTCAGCACCCGGTTGACATCCCCCAGTTGCGGCGCTTTGTCGATTGGTAAATTCAACATTTTCAGGCCGTCAATGTAGGCCTGGCAGGCACGTCCGCTCACGCAACTAAGCTGACGAGTCACCAAATCATGCCAAATCTGATTTTCAGACTGATCCCAGTCCACAAAGCCTCGTTCATCGGGCTTTTTCGATACATATTTAGTCGCACTACCCATAATCGTCCTACTTCATCTGTTTCTGCCTCACCTTGGCAAATTTGGTTGGTCCTAATCATTCAGTTCAGCTTTCGGATTCACTTCCCCGGAATGGGAAAGTGATTGTCCTCGCTGGTTATTAATTAGATTAGGAGGGTTCAGGTGGACAAAGGAAGCCCTTCTCAAGAATCAGAAAAACCCCACCTGTAACATTTCATTTACACACCCTTTTCAACCCTGAAAAACCCCTCCCGAGCCCTTGTAAACACTGGGGGTTGCCATTACTCATTGAATTTACTTGGATATGTAAAGCAAACCGAACATCTGACAAAAAGCTAAATTTCGGCAACAGTTGCCTGTTAGCACGCTCTGGGCCAGAGTTAAGCTATGAATTAACAAAACGTTAACCACGGATTTAACGTCAAATTTTACCCACCGATAACCAGAGGGACAGGCAATGCGTCAATGGTTTCAGTTTCCTATTTCTGAAGGGAAAGTCTCCCGGCAGGCACACTGTGATCTACCGGAAGGCACGTATGAGCGCGAGTGTGGCAAGGAAGGTTTTTTTGGTCCGGCCAGTCATATGTACCACAGCCACCCGCCAACAGGCTGGACGGAATGGGAAGGGCCTCTGCGTCCGCGAGCGATTGATACCAACCTGATTGAAACTCAAGGCAATTCGCCCTGGGATGCCGCCCTGTTATTGTTCAACAACAATGTCCGTCTGCGTTCATGGCGCTGCGACAAAGCGATGGACCACCTGGCCCGCAATGGTGATGGAGATGAAGTTCTGTTTATCCATAACGGCAGCGGTGAATTGTTCTGTGACTACGGCCACCTGAGTTTCCGTGACGGTGATTACATTGTGTTGCCACGCGCCACCAGCTGGCGTATTGAGCCGCACGAGCCGGTTGAAATGTTGCTGATCGAAGCCACCAACAGCGGCTACAAAATGGCAGAACGCGGTATTGTCGGTAAACATGCGGTGTTTGACCCGGGCGTGCTGGAATATGCACGAATCAACGACACCTTCCTGGCGCAGCAAAGTGACAACCAGACCTGGAAAGTGAAGCTGAAAGCACGCAGCCAGTTAAACACTATCACTTACCCGTACAACCCGCTGGATGCACAGGGCTGGAAGGGGGATCTGACCGTATTCAAACTGAACTGGCGTGATATCCGCCCGCTGATGAGCCACCGCTATCACCTGCCGCCATCGGCACACACTACCTTTGTGGCAGATGGTTTTGTGATATGCACGTTTGTACCACGCCCAATTGAAAGTGACCCGAATGCACTGAAAGTGCCGTTCTATCACAACAATGATGATTATGACGAAGTGCTGTTCTACCACCGCGGTAATTTCTTCAGCCGTGACAACATCGAAGCTGGCATGATCACGCACCACCCATGCGGCTTTTCACACGGCCCGCATCCGAAAGCGCTGGCAGCCAGTATGTCATCACCGAAGAAAGAAACCGACGAGGTCGCTGTCATGATTGATACCCGCTGGCCACTCGAAGTGAGTGAACAAGCGGAAAGTGCTGAAAATAAAGACTATGTTTATTCTTGGAAAAGTCGACCTAACACCAACGAATAACGCAGCAGGCCGCACTTATTTCACGTTGCGGCCCACCCAAGGATTAACATTGAAACAAGGAGTATTACGTGAAACTAGCTTCTCTTAACCATGGTCGTGACGGCCAGCTGATTGTTGTTTCCCGCGACCTGAAAACGGCCGTTCATGCCCATGACATCGCCCCCACTCTCCAGTTTGCACTGGATAACTGGGATCAGGTCGAGGCCGATCTGCAGCATTTGTACCGTAACCTTAATGACGGTATTGCACAGGATACCTTTCCGTTCAATCCGGCGTTGTGTGCCTCTCCTCTGCCACGCGCATACCAGTGGGCAGACGGCAGTGCTTACGTTAACCATGTTGAACTGGTTCGCAAAGCCCGCGGTGCCGAAATGCCGGAAAGCTTCTGGACCGATCCACTGATGTATCAGGGAATGTCTGACGGTTTCCTTGGCCCGATGGACGACATCCTGGCGATAGACGAAAACTGGGGCATCGACTTCGAAGGGGAAATCGCAGTCATTACTGATGATATCGACATGGGTACCCGCACCGAAGAAGTTCACGGCCATATTAAACTGCTGATGCTGGTAAATGATGTTTCGCTGCGTAACCTGATTCCTGGCGAGCTGGCCAAGGGTTTTGGTTTCTTCCAGTCCAAGCCTGCTTCTGCTTTTTCTCCGGTCGCCGTGACCCCGGACGAACTGGGTGATAACTGGCATGACTACAAAGTTCACCACCCTCTGACGGTGCATCTCAATGGCGAGCTGTTTGGTAATCCGCATGCAGGTACAGACATGACGTTCAACTTTGCGGAACTGGTGCAGCATGTTGCGAAAAGCCGTGCTATCTCTGCCGGTACCATCATAGGTTCAGGTACAGTTTCAAACAAAGATCGCAGTAGTGGCTCATGCTGTCTGGCAGAACGCCGCATGCTAGAAATTATCGACCAGGGTGAAGCGAAAACACCGTTCATGCGCTTTGGTGACAAAGTCCGTATCGAAATGTTTGATGACAACGGGCACTCCATTTTTGGCGCCATCGATCAGACGGTTGTGTGTTACGAGCACAAATATCACGATGAAGATCTGAACCACCACGATCCGCATCACGTGTAAAAACGGTACTTATTGCGCTTTGATTCAGTGCTGACACCCAGGTGTCAGCACTGTGTTTAGAGCGAAACAGGTTTAGCGCATAAAAGGATTGTTATCATGAAACTGTACGATTATTACCGTTCTTCCGCGTCTTATCGGGTCAGAATCGCCCTTAACCTCAAAGGGCTGGAGTATGCACAACAGCCAGTATCACTACTGGACAACGAACAAAACAGCACAGCATATACCGCGCTTAATCCAAGCGGACTGGTGCCGGGCTTCATTCCCGATCCGGCGGCAGGATCCGAAAATGACGGCGAACTTCTCAGTCAGTCACTGGCCATTATTGAGTATCTGGATGAACGTTATCCGGAGCCACCACTGCTGCCTTCCGATCCATGGCAAAAAGCCAAATGCCGAGAAATCGCGTTCGCTATTGCCTGCGATATTCATCCCCTGAACAACTTACGGGTGCTGAAATACCTGACCGGTCCACTGGCCATTGACGAGAGCGAAAAAATGGCCTGGTATCACCACTGGCTGAAGCAAGGCCTGCAAAGCCTGGAAGTCATGGTAAGTCGCCATTCTCACCCGTTTTGCTGCGGAGGTGAACCCTCACTGGCCGATATTTGCCTGATTCCTCAACTCTATAACGCGAAACGTTTTGGTTTCGATCTCAGCCATTACCCTCGCCTACTGGATATTGAAGCACGCTGCCAGGCGCTACCGGCATTTCTTGCCGCCCACCCTGACAACCAGCAACCTTGAGGTAACAGATTATGACCACAACTGCCTCAACAACGGCAACCCCATCAGGCGCACAATCAGCCCTGCTTTGGATGCCGGAAAAAGACCGGATACATGACAGCCTGATGTACCAGTTCATGGTTGCAGTCAGCGCAAAAAAAGACACCCTATTTCACGACTACAACCAGCTACATCAGTGGAGTGTCAACCACAGTGAAGAATTCTGGGATTTGCTCTGGGACTTTTGCGGCGTTGAAGGCGCGAAAAAACCGCCAGTCAGCTACTGCCCGCCAGCAAGCCAAGCCCCAGCCAAAGACACCCAGTGGTTCCCGCACGCAAAACTGAACTATGCAGAAAACCTGCTCAAGAACTGGCACCAGCGAGCAAAAGAAGACGCGCTCGTCTTCCACAGTGAAGGCGACAGCTCACGGATTCAACGACTGAGCTGGGAACAGCTCTATCACCAAACCGCTCAGGTTGCCGGATTCCTGCACCAGGCTGGTGTCGCGAAAGGCGACGTGGTGGCGGGCTATTTACCAAACCTGCCGCAGACCATTGTTGCCATGCTGGCCACCACCGCACTAGGCGCAACCTGGACTTCAACCTCTCCGGATTTTGGTGCCGACAGCGTCATTGAGCGCTTCGGTCAGACTAAACCTAAAGTCCTGTTTTTTGCCGATGGCTATTTTTATAACGGTAAAACGCACACCTACCGCCAGAAAGTAGCCGATATTGCCGCTGAACTGGAAGGCCTGACCCACTTGGTCACAATCCCATACGTTGGCCTCTCCGCCAATAGTGACAATGTCACCAATGTAACAGATACATCAAACGCAATAACCATTCCGGGTGTCAGCGAACATCACTGGACGCAGATTCTGTCATCGACGGAACCCTGCGAACTCGGTTTTACCCCAGTGAGTTTTGATCACCCGCTATATATCCTTTACTCCTCCGGCACAACCGGCAAACCCAAGTGCATTGTTCACAGTGTGGGCGGCACGCTGCTTAATCACCTGAAAGAGCATCAGTTGCATAGTGATGTAAAACCGGGCGACCGGCTGTTTTACTTCACTACCTGCGGCTGGATGATGTGGAACTGGATGGTCACCGGACTGGCATCAGGAGCTACGCTGATCCTGTATGATGGCTCGCCTTTCTACCCCAACGGAAATGTACTGTGGGACATGGCTGAACAAGAAAACGTCACTTTGTTCGGCACCTCGGCCAAGTATCTTGAAGCACTGGAGAAACAGGTAATCCAGCCGATTCAAACTCACAAGCTGGATAAGCTGCGTACCTTGTGCTCGACCGGTTCGGTGCTTTCTCCTGAGCAGTTTGACTACGTCTACCAGTCCATTCATCAGGATGTTCAACTCGCGTCTATTGCCGGCGGTACGGATATATGCGGCTGCTTTGCGATCGGCAACCCCATCAGCCCGGTATATCGTGGCGAATGCCAGGGACGTGGATTGGGGATGGATGTTCAGGTGTTTGATGGCGAAGGACATCCGTTGTATGAACGTCAGGGCGAACTGGTGTGCTGCAACAGCTTCCCCAACCAGCCTTGCGGTTTCTGGAATGACACAGACGGCAGCCGTTATCACAGTGCCTACTGGGACACTTTCCCCGGTGTCTGGCATCACGGTGACTACGTCTCACTAACCAAACACGGTGGTCTGATTTTCTATGGCCGTTCCGACGCAGTTCTGAATCCAGGTGGCGTACGTATCGGTACAGCGGAAATTTACCGCCAGGTTAACCGCCTGGATGAGATAAAAGATTCGCTGGTTATCGGTCAGAACAAGGCCAATGATGTTCGGGTGGTACTGTTTGTTCAACTCAATGAGGGCGTCTCTCTTAGTGAGGAACTGGAAAAAACCATTCGGGATCGGATTCGTACCCATTGCTCACCCCGGCATGTCCCGGAAGTGATTCTGAGTGTCAGTGATATTCCTCGAACCAAATCCGGGAAGCTGGTTGAACTGGCAGTCCGAAACGTGGTTCACAACGAGCCCGTCAAAAATCTGGGTGCGCTGGCCAACCCTGAAGCTCTGGAAGAGTTTAAAAATCGTCCGGAGCTGAAGCTTCCCTGAGACTTTTGAGGGTTAGACGGCTACAAGCGCCTGAAAACCCTCTTTTCGCTTCCGGCTGGGATGTTATGATGATGCCATTATCAAGCATGATGAGCGGCCAAAATTTATGAAGCGCATCCCAACCAATATCATTACCGGCTTCCTTGGAGCCGGTAAAACCACTGCAATTCTCTCTTTGCTTGCCCGTAAACCGGAAAATGAAAAATGGGCCATTCTGATCAATGAATTTGGCAATGTCGGCGTAGACGGCGCGATTCTGGATCAGCAAGGTGCCATCGTAAAAGAAGTTCCGGGTGGCTGCATGTGCTGTGTCGCAGGTTTACCGATGTCTGTCGGTATCAATGCCCTGCTGGCACAAAAGCCAGATCGCCTGCTTCTGGAGCCGACCGGCCTTGGGCATCCGAAAGAGATCATCAATAAACTAACGTCTGATACTTACCGCGACTACATCGACCTGAAAGCAACCATCACGCTGGTAGATCCGCGTCAGTTTTCCGATCCAATCTACACTGACAATCAAAATTTCCAGGATCAAATCGCGCTGGCAGATATTCTGGTCGCCAACAAAGTTGATCAGAGCCAGCCGGATGACCTGCGCGCTTTTGAACAGTATGCCGATACCTTAACACCGGCCAAAGCCGTATTAGGTCATGTTGAGCAAGGTGAACTTGCGCTTGAATGGCTGGAAGTTGAACGTCTTGAGCGTCAGGCAAGCCACAGCCATCACCATCACGGCCATGAGGAAGACGCTGCGCCACTCCCGGGGCTGGAACTGGCACCGGGACAACAGTTTATCCGCCGTGAAAATAGCGGTCAGGGTTATCGCAGTTGCGGCTGGTTTTTTGCGACAGATCTGGTGTTTGACTTTTCTAAGCTGTTTACCCTGTTTTCAAACCTGAATGCCCAGCGAGTCAAGGCCGTCGTGAATACCGAACGTGGCTGTTTTGCCTTCAACGTTGTTAATCGGGTGGTTTCGGTCAACGAACTGTCCCTGGAAAACTTCGAATCCCGCATCGAGGTTATTGATAAAGAAAGACTTCCTTACGATGAACTGGAAACTATCCTGTGTTCATTAACGAGTGAAAAGTGACCCAAACCTTGTAACTGAACTGTTAAAAATCATTTTGACTGCTAATAATGAAACTGACATCACCCATCGGTGAAGCGGGATTGTTATAAAAACAGTTCAGGACTTCACCACAGCCCGCATCGACTCATTCGCTGGTGTGGGCTGAGTGTCTATTACCCAATCCGGGCACTGCTCGGATGGCGATTAAGCAAGGAGCAACCATGCTAAACCCTTCAACTGCACAAGCGGTGATTGACCATGCCCTGTTTCTGGGTGCGGACTTTGCTGAATTGTTCGTTGAACACCATCAGTCAAGTGCCGTAGAACTGATTTCCGGTGACATCGATCAAATCAGCTCAGGCATTGATTTCGGCATCGGCATACGCTTGTTCTTCGGCAATAAAATTCTGTATGGCTACACCAACAGCACAGACGAAGAAGAACTGAAGCGCGTCACCAGCCTGCTGGCCGCAAAAGACAAGCGTGATAAGATCGCTCAAGCCGGTTCACTGAATCTCAGCAGACACAATAACCTTCATACCTGCCAACAGCCTCTCAGCCAGAACGGCTACCTGGAAGCGAAAATTGCGTTCCTTCGCCAGTGCAACGACGCAGCGCGTGCCGAGCATGAAAAAATCAATCAGTTCATTGGTCGCATCATGCAACGTGAGCAACAGGTTGAAATTTTTAACTCTACGGGTCTCCAAATTGGCGATACCCGTCACTATACCCGTATTGCCGCAACCGCTATTGCTAAAAACGGCAGTGAGCAGTCTACAGGGTTTGAATCCCCAGGCGCACTGACTGGTTGGGAGTTCAGCAACAGCTTGAACGCGCAGGCTCTGGGACAAACGGTCGCACAGCAGGCGATGGTGAAGCTGTTCGCAGAAACCTGCCCGACCGGCGAAATGCCAGTCATTATCGGTAACGGTTTCGGTGGCGTCATTTTCCACGAAGCATGTGGCCATTTGCTGGAAACAACCTCCGTGGCGAAAAAAGCCTCCGTTTTCCACGACAAAATGGGTGAACTGATTGCAAACCCGGTCGTGAATGCGGTCGATGACGGTACCCTCACCAATGAATGGGGTTCCATCAACATTGATGATGAAGGGATGGAAACCCAGCGAACCCAGTTGATCAAAGACGGGAAGCTAACCAGCTTTATGGTCGATCACATGGGCTCTCTGAAAACCGGTTATGCCCGTACCGGCTCGGGCCGTCGTGAATCCTATAAATTTGCCCCGGCTTCCCGGATGCGTAACACCTTTATTGAACCGGGCAGTAGCTCGCTTGATGACATGGTTAGCAGTGTAGAACGCGGCATTTATGCCAAGAAAATGGGGGGCGGTTCCGTTCAACCGGGGACCGGCGAATTCAACTTCGCCGTGCAGGAAGCCTACCTGATTGAGGGCGGGAAAATCACGCGTCCACTCAAAACTGCCACCCTGATCAGCACCGGCCCGAAAGTATTGAAAGAAATTTCAATGGTCGGCGAAGACTTTGCCATGGCGGCAGGAATGTGTGGGTCGGTCAGTGGGTCGGTTCCGACAACGGTCGGCCAACCCGCACTGAAGGTCGACAACATTCTGGTAGGAGGAGGGAACTAATGGCCGATCAACAACAACTCCAGCAAGCCATTGACCAAGTGCTGGACCGCGTGCGTACCGCTGGCGCAGAGGCTGATGTTATTGCCAGTACCGGTCACCATTTTTCGCTAAAAGCCGACAAAGGTGAGCTTGATGAGTACAAAGTGACGTCCGGACAAGTTATCGGTGTGCGCATTATCAAAGATCAGCGTATTGCCACCAGCTACTCCGAGTCACTCGAGCCAAACAGCCTTGATCTGATGGTCGAACAGGCGCTGACCAATGCCCGTTACACAAAACAGGATGAGCATCAGACAATCAGCTGTGCTGATAGCCAACTAACAACCGACTGTCCTGAAATCTATCAGGCTGACACCGCAACTGTCGATGACAAAATTGCCCTGGCGCTGACACTGGAAAGCGGTGTAGTTGCTAAACCCCACGCCAGCTCAGCGCCGTACAACGGCTATAGTGAATCAGATAGTCAGATCATTCTGGCGAACACGCTGGGCACCCGCTGTTTCCACCAGGAGCGTTCAGCCTACTGCTACGCCTACACCCTGTATGAGAAAGACGGTAAGCAGTCTATGCATGGCGGCATGTCTTCCGGTCGGCGTTTTGACGAACTGGATAGCGAGTACGCAATCAACCATGGTTTCGATATAGCTCAAGCTCTGCTTGAAGGGGCGCCGGTAAATACCGGCAGCTACAGCGTGATTTTTGACCTGAGTTGCCTGAGCAACCTGTTCAGTGCGTTCAGTCTGTGCTTTTCAGGCCCGTCGGCCATGAAAGGCATCAATCCATGGCGCGACTCACTGAATCAACAGGTCGCCAGCCCGCTATTAACCATGACTGATACGGCTTACGTGCAGGGCGGCTCGTCCATAAAGGCATTCGACAGTGAAGGCTTTGCAACCCGAGATACCGTATTGCTCGGTGAGGGACAACTGCATAGCCTGCTTCACAACAGCCATACCGCCAACTACTTCGGTATTGAAAACACCGCGAATGCCGCCCGGTCGGCAAAAGGTGGGCTGGGAATTTCGCCACGCCACACGGTTATCGCAACCGGTAAGAGTTCTGAGGCTGAGCTAACCGCCGGTGAATACCTGGAACTGGTTGAGCTTCAGGGCGTCCATTCCGGCGCCGATGCCGTCAGTGGTGATTTCTCATTTGGTGCCAGCGGCTTCCTGTGCCGTGACGGTCAGCGTATTCAACCGGTCCGCGGGATTACCGTCGCAGGCAATTTCTATCAAATGTTAAAAGAAATTGATGCGGTAGGTAGTGATCTGATTACTGACTATGCACGTCAATTCTACGCGCCGAAAATGCGATTCAGCCGTCTGAGTATTGGCGGAAAATAAACGTCTATTTTTCATCCAGACTCATCCGAACAGCGGGTACGTCCCGCTGTTTTTTCACCATCGCCTAATTTCCCCCATCCTTTTATTTTCTTTCGAGCCTTTCTTCTTCCGTCAATCTTTCTTGTATACGGCAACATTCCACACTATTTTCAATTAGGAGGATCCCCTCTCACCATTCTGGTCAGCCGTATTTATTGGTCACAAGGAAGCGTCATGCAAATACCTCAATACATGCAAGCCAATTTGGAAAAAGTCATCAATCAACCTGAGTCGGATACAAATCTTCCAGGGATGTTCAGTGATAAAGACCGCTTGTTAAAGCGGCTCGGTAATGCCAATTGGCGCGCCTTTCAGGCGCTGAACATGCAGTTTGATACTCACCTTCACTGGGAAACTTTACTTAAGGCCGCTGACGACTGGAAAGCAGCCTTAGACGGGGTCGAGTTCCCTTGGTTAGTCTGGAGTGTTGATGAAGACTGGGCCTATGTGCAGCAGAAAATGGTATCCGATGCAGGCTGGACACCTGTTGTCGGTTTTGACCCTAGAGCCGGGGCTCCCAAAAAACTGACTCCGGATGCCATTCTCATCGATTTTAATAAGCATCTTCAGCTCCCGATTGTATACATGCACCTTCCCATCGATTTCATTTTTCATTTCGCACCTCGAATGGCATTTTTCCATTCAGATTTGATTATTCGACCAGACAAAATGCGCTGGTTATCAGAACTGTTTAAAGATCTTCCTGATGGCGAAATAGCCATGACCAACCTGACAAAAATCAAAAATCCTTTCCTGCAAAAACTGCTTGTCAGGCCTTTTAAATTGTTTGAACTTGCCGGCTGTATTACTCGTGGGGCCAGCCAGGATATTTTCGAAAAAGGCTGCAGTATGTGGCAAGGCTGGGCTTTTCATCCCAACTGCCCTGATGAAGCAGAATTTAACAAACGATTAAAGAAACATTGGGATCATGGTGCCGGTTTGCTCTACTGGCAAAAACGTTATGGTGGAAAAGTCACCATTATTCAGGAGCACTTTTTGGACGAGGGGCATTTCAGCCGAACAAGCAAGGATAACTTTAAAGTCATTTCCGATAACAATGAGAACCGCAATACCGGGTTAGATCTTCGTTCCAATTACAACGTGTACGAACTTGCACAGGCGTTTGGTATTAAGAGTGACTAACCTCCTATTGAGATTTATTCTGTAGTTACTGCTTAGCAAACTTGGGGGACATTCCCCCATCCTCTTTCGCTGAATTTTTTATTAATGATTTAAAAAACGCACTCTTTCTCACAGAAATCTGACATAACTGTTCAGTTTTTATCAAGCCTCTGATAATACTCTGAAAAAGCGTCACTATACTTAGCAATCGCAGTGACATTGAAACAAGTGACAATAAGAGGTGACGATCAGTAACCTGATCGTGTTGATGGTTGTCAGGGGAAGCAAAGATCCAAATGAGACGGATCTTCACTTTTAATCTGACAGAGCCACTCATGCATTCAAAAAAATGACATCATGCTAGTTGTTCTTGTCAACGAAAAAAAACCAACACAATGGAGAAACACATGAAACGTTCACTAACTATGATCTCTGGCCTTATCCTAAGTGCAACTCTGATGGGCTGTTCAAGCACTGATGAAGTAGATCAAATGACTCAACTGACTAACAAAGTTGACGCGCTGTCTGAGCAAGTATCTTCTCTGCAATCTCAGCAAGACTCTATGGCTGGCGCAATCAACGAAACTCGTGCTGCTTCTGACGCTGCATACCAGGAAGCAATGCGTGCTAACCAGCGCATCGACAACATCGCTGGTTCTTACAAGAAGTAAGCATTTTGAAGTGGCGCTCCGGCGCCACTTTTTCATTGAATAACGTTTAATGAGTGGTTTTACCGGCAGTCGGTAACAGGCGTATCATCTCAAAGCCAACTCAGCCGAATTCCCTCCATAGCACCCAACCCGACATTCATTTCGCTCAATGCTTCCGCTGTAGAACCTTACTCCAGAAAGCCAAAAACTACCTAGCTACTGAATGAAAATTGCTGAACCCAGCAACCTGACAGTATGTATCAACCAATTGCCCTGTCCGGATCCACCAATCCATAAGTCATGACACTGGCTTCGCCTAATTCAGGTTCCAAAAAGTCTCTGACCACGTCAATAGATTCAGCTTCCCACATGCACTGACAAAGCTTGTTCCTTTCAACAACCATAGTGCTGTGCAACCTCATTCCCACCGGCGGATGTGTCAGCGTTCCACTCGCCTTCTGCCAGAACAGTTCCGGATCGGTTATCTCATGCTGAGTCACAATGTACATACGGCTTTACTCCTGCCTGTAAGATGAAAATGGTGAAAAAAGATTGGGTTACTAGGAGTATAGAAGGAATTAAAGGTCGTTTGTGCATCGGAGCCGCAACAACATTGCCGCAATGGCATACAGCTCTGATTATCCAGTAATACGATGATAAAGTGACAATTTATACTATCAGTTACGGCTCGTCTTTAGTCAGTTCCGGCTGAAGTGTAAAAATATGTGAGGCAAGTGACGGAGTGATTTCCGCTTTGCCATTTTTAGCGAAATCAAACATCACGACTTCGGCTTTGCCAAGGGTCGTCACTTTCCCCAATCGCTTGCTGACAATTTGGTATTCCATCGTGAATCGGTCTTGCTTCACTACAGACACTCGACTACCAACAAGCAGAGTATCAGGATAAGTAACCGGTAATTTATAGCGACTGGATGTTTCGCTTAGTACCGGCCCGATATTGGTTTTCTTCATCTCTTCCATGATATTGATTTTGGAAAAGTAGTCCAATCGGGCTGTTTCAAAATATCTGAAATACACCACATTATTTACGTGATTCAGGGCATCCATCTCCCCCCATGCGACTGGAATTTCGGTAATGACGGGGTAATCCTTCAACAATGCTTCCATGACCAAATCCTTATTAAGCAAAAAATAAACGATTAATTTAAACAGACGTTAGAATCATTAAAGTAATTTCTTACCAACATTTTTGCAACAACCGTCGAAGAGTTATGCTTTTGGCATCACTTTATCTGGCACATTTTTAACCAGCCACAATTATGCTTGGACAAGATTTCTTCAGTTATGAAAGGTGAGTGTAAAAAATGGCCGAGAAAACAGCAGAGACCTGAATTTATAAAGGATTAGCGAAGTATTTACGGTATCCTAAGCCACCATTTTTAGAGCCTGTCGGTATGCAGTTAACATTTTATTGGCAGGTTCCGTCAGACAACTCAGTTTTGTCCAACAGTTAGACGCTTATGCTTTACAACGATAACCTCCCAGTTCGATACCCTAAGGGTAATTTTGCAATGGTCACGGTATACAGTTTTACCGGAGCCTCGATTCTTGCATCAATCATTTTTTCTCTTCTTCTGTTTTTATCGATTGATGAAGATCCCGTCATGCAGCTGTTGTTTGGTGGACTAGCGGTCATTTTTGAGCTGGGTAAATTCTTTGCCTGGTACGAATTTGGCGAGCGCCGTTCACGTCGCAACTATGCAGGCGCCTTCTCTGCTTTCGCTTTCTACTCAGTACTGGCAGCCATTTCTATTGGTGGTTCTATTGGTGGTATCAACAGTGCGACCAACAAGGCCCAAAGCCATATCAACGTCCAGCAAAGTAAGGTTAATAGCTACAATATGCAGATTGAGGCGATCGAAAAACAGATCGAACTCAATAATATCGCTGCAGAAAAATATATTCAGATGGAGCGTATCGCTACCGGTGTAGCGCGTATCCAGGAACAAAATGACAAGCTTCGTGAGCAACAAATGCAGCTCGCGGCAGAACGTGACAGTCTGCCTGTTGTAACGCAGGGATCTGTGATCGGCCTTATCGACAGCTTGGCCAAATCATTGGGAATCGAAACCCAGACCGCACAGCTAGGTCTGGTTGTTTTCTTGTCTGTGCTGCTCGATTTCTTCGCGGCCTTCTTCGTTGGCCTGATCGGCGAAGAGCTGCGTTTCAGAAATCAATTCCGTCAGGGAGGTGGTTTTACCATTGACAGTTTTGCCTGCTCACCGGCGGAGCCTGAATTGCTGAGCCATCAGCCATCAGTTCAAACCGCACAAGGCGATTCAGACGATCCGGCATCACAGGCAGACACTGATGCCTCACCGCCTAAGGAGCCAGCGAAGCCGAAAACGCTTTACGAACAAGCGATAGAAGCCCTGAGTACGAACAAGGTTAACTGTACCAAGCGTGCTGTCACACGTCACCTGAAAGTGAGTACCGAAGAAGTTGATGAGCTGTTCAAACGCTTTATGGAAGAAGGGATTGTCAGCAAAAAACCTAACAACCACTATCAGTGGCATGGTGTAACCGAAAGCTAATCGCCGTTGGCTCGCTATCGACTAAGGCTAAGACGAATATTAAGGCTTAGGCCTAGCATTAACTGCCACTGTAGCAACATGAAAGAAACGGCATAAAATCAGCGACAATTTGATACAAATGAAAAACCGGCAAGGTCAGCTAACCTGCCGGTTTTTTTATTGTTTGTGATTCTAATAAATAGCACCGATGAGCAGAAATTCACTGCAATACCCCACCATGAGATACCACAGCCGTCAGTCGACACACTGCTGCTTAAGCCACCGACCTAAGGTGATTATCTCTGGCTGGCGAGCTCGGGATTGTTTGTACACAAAATACATGTTGTCACCCGTCGGTAACTCATGCATTGGTATTCGTACCAGATGCTGTAGCCGATCTTGATCAGTCAGGAAATAATCATTCAAAAATGCGATCCCCTGATGATACTTGGCCGCCTCAGCCGCGAGGACCATATGACTAAAATGATTCATCTTAATCGATTCAGGCAATTCGAATCCGCCCAGTTGACACCACACTTTCCAGTCATATCCCTCCTCTCCCCGCTTAAAGATAGATGTCACAGACAGCAGAGGGTGTTGCCAAAGGGCATCAGGTA
Source organism: Photobacterium sp. GSS17 (assembly GCF_028621875.1). Lineage (NCBI taxonomy): Bacteria > Pseudomonadati > Pseudomonadota > Gammaproteobacteria > Vibrionales > Vibrionaceae > Photobacterium > Photobacterium sp. GSS17. The sequence goes on from NZ_CP117518.1 coordinate 980,373, forward strand.
GCGGCTGGTCCTGCATCTGCTGCCACAGTCTGTGACTACAAAACGGATAGAGCAGCTCCTTATATAGAAACTCACTGACATAGTTTTTCTTCGGTGGATACGCCGTAATAAAGCAATCGGCGACATCGTCGGTAAAGTCTGGCTCTTCGGTCACCATATTCAATGTTAAATCGATTTCGGGATGCATCTGTCTCAGGTTTTCCAGGCGAGGAACCAGCCATTTTACAGCCAGAGAGCTATACAGTGACAACCGGATACGACCACTCTCACCTTCCCGTATTTTGCGACTGGCCTGTGATATTCCCTGTAAAGCATGCGTCACCTCCGTAAAGTAATTTTCACCTGTTACAGTCAGCGATAACCGCCTCCCCTGCCTGATAAACAAGTCTTCGCCCAGATACTCTTCCAATAATCGCACCTGATGGCTGACAGCGCTTTGCGTCACATTCAGAGCATCTGCTGCCTTCGAAAAACTGTTCATACGCGCTACAGCTTCAAAACATTGAACAGCCCTCAGCGGTGGTAACCTCATTATTATCTCAGCTCATACTGAATCAATTTTTATCATTTTATACGATAGTAAAGTCTGACATAAGCTTATGGCATGACAGATTGAGGCACAGCGCACGCCTGATCGACTCAATAAGACTCAAACAAATTAATGCCAGTAATGTCAGGAGAGCAGCTATGCCCAACATCTCTGTCGGACTGGCGATGGGATTACTGGTATTCGGTAACCTTATCGCCATTCTTTCCGATGCTCTGATCAAAACACTCGGTGGAGATATTGCCATCTTCCAATTTGTCTTTTTTCGCCAAATCACCGCAGTGATCATTCTGCTACCTTTCTGCTTAAATGCCGGAAAAGCCAGCTTTATGGATGGATTGAAATGGCACGCACTCAGAGCTCATATTTGGCTACTAGGTGCCGTATTTATGGTGATAGCCATCAACGCCATGCCATTGGCAACCGCTAACGCCATTTTCTACGCAGCGCCATTATTGATGCTGCCAATGGCATTAGTTCTGTTCAAAGAACAGCTTTCACGTTATTCGATCATTGCCGGCGTTTTTGGTTTCCTAGGTGTATTGGTCATTATTCGTCCAACCGAAATTAACTGGGGGGCGATCGCTGCCTTGGTGGTTGCGTTGACCATTGCCGGAAATAACCTGTTGATTCGAAAATTACCCAAACACCAGAGCGTTCCTCAGACACTGCTCCTGACTAACCTGGTTGGAATTCCGGCATCATTAGGCCTGGCAATATGGGAAGGCCGAGCCTGGGACTTTGAACCGCTACTAACAGCTGCGGGTTCAAGCAGTTTTATTCTTATTTATGCCGGTACTTGTGTTGTCGCTTACCGCGCAGCAGACAGTAACAAGATCGCCAGCGCTGAATACAGTGGCCTGATTGCGGCCGTTATTGCCGGGCTGATATGGTTTGATGAAATGCCTGATCTCATTATGGCTTTGGGAACAGCAATGATCATTTTCCCGCTTATTCTGCTGGCAAAATACGAGAAATCCCGTGAAACGTTGTAGATCTCTGCAGTTCAAAACCATCACAATGGCATGATAGAACCATGCAGGAAATTTTCACTGATGCTATGAGATGGATGTTTTGAGGTGGATGTTATTAGGTGGATCATTTGAAACTGATATTGCGAGGCTCATGCTGCCAAGCTGACTATTGCAAAGCTGGTTGTAGCTAGGCTGATACTGCAAGACGATTGGCCGAAGAAGTCGACCCGATAAAGATGTCTTAGCACAATAACCTAGCACAAAAAACGTATGGAAAAGTGGATTAGGAAACAGACTTAGAAAAAATCAAAGTGTAAGATTAGGTACAATGTAACGGTGCAATGAGAATCTTTCATTGCTTTTCAGCATAAGAAAAGTGCCCGCCAGCACTTTTCTTATCAGTACAATTAAGCACCTTAATTTAAGGCTGGTCAGTCGGTGACGCAGACAGTGCCATTGCTCCCGCTGCAGTACCGGCTGCTTTCTTGATCCACTTTCCTTGCTGCTCGGCAAGGGTCTTCAGGAAAACAGAGATTGGAACTATTGGCCCCATCATGTTCACGCGAAGTTGCTCAGCACCAGATGCGTAGTGCATCTCTGAAGAATCAGAAGAGGAGTAATTGTACTTGTAATTAAACTTATCGGTCGCGATGTGAAGCAAATCAAAGTCTTTACGATGGCAGGAAACATATGCCCGCCAATACATCGCATCCAGAATCTCGCCCGGATGTTCTGCTCGAATGATGAACCGCCAACTTCCCTCTTCACCGTAAAAATCGAGCGGAAAAAATTTATTTGTTCTTTTTTTATTAAACAAGGTCAATGAATCCAGTTAATCGCCCAGTTTTAGGAATTATGCAGTGATTATCGAAGAATGGAAGTCTTGAAGGAGGAAATCGGTAAATTTTGACATAACTGTACGTTTTTCGACGTACTATCTTCGGAAGGATAACACAAAAAAAATTACATTATCAGACTTGTTTATTAACTTTCTCTGCCTATAATGCTGAAAACCGGAGCGTCTGCCAACGCTCCGGTTTTTTTGTGCCTGCTAACTGGTGATCTAACTGCTATCTGCCAATAGCTGAAAGCCAGGAAGCAAAATTCGATAGATTAAGGAAAAACTAATGCGTATCGAACAAGACTTGAAATTGGGTTTCAAAGATGTACTGTTTCGTCCAAAACGTTCAACTCTAAAAAGCCGCTCTCAAGTTGATTTAACCCGCGATTTTACATTCAAGCACAGTGGCCGTCAATGGTCTGGTGTACCTGTTATTGCCGCTAATATGGATTCCGTGGGTAGCTTTGACATGGCGAAAGCCCTGGCGCGACACAAAGTCATGACCGCAGTCCACAAGCACTACACCGTTGAAGACTGGGCAGGCTTTATCCGCGACAACGATGCTAGCGTGCTGAACAATGTCATGGTGTCGACCGGTACGTCTGATGCCGACTTCCAGAAAACCAAAGACATCATGGCCTTGAGCGATGATCTTATCTTCATTTGCATCGATATTGCCAACGGCTACTCAGAGCACCTGGTCGAGTACGTTGAGCGAGTACGCGCAGCCTTCCCTGACAAAGTGATCAGTGCCGGAAACGTAGTGACCGGTGATATGTGTGAAGAGCTGATTCTCGCCGGTGCCGATATCGTTAAAGTGGGCATTGGTCCAGGCTCGGTCTGCACCACCCGCGTGAAAACCGGTGTTGGATACCCACAGCTGTCTGCAATCATCGAATGTGGTGATGCCGCACATGGCCTTGGCGGCCAGATCATCGGTGACGGCGGCTGTACTTGTGCCGGTGACGTTTCTAAAGCCTTCGGTGGCGGTGCCGACTTCGTGATGCTGGGCGGCATGCTGGCCGGTCACGAGGAAAGCAACGGTGAAGTGATCGAGCAAGACGGCGAGATGTTCATGAAGTTCTACGGCATGTCATCCCAGAGCGCGATGGACAAGCACTCCGGCGGCGTAGCCAACTACCGTGCTGCTGAAGGAAAAACCGTACTATTGCCATTCCGTGGCCCGGTAGAAAACACCATTCAGGACATCATGGGCGGTGTGCGCTCAACCTGCACCTACGTTGGCGCGGCGAAGCTGAAAGAGCTGACCAAACGCACCACGTTCATCCGCGTTCGTGAGCAGGAAAACAACGTTTACGGTAAAGAGTAAACTCGGTTTTTCCGAAGTTTTTAGGGCCGCTTTTAAGCGGCCTTTTTCGTTGCCAGAATCGCCTAGTGGCGACAAAGTGTCTACACCTGCGACTTTATTGTTGAAACAATCATAAAGTAATATTTACCACCATAACTTGATAATTGTCACAACCATAACTTGATATTGTAGTGGTTAACATAAAGTCTGGCATCGACTACAACTGTTGCAGCGTCGGACAGAGCTTTCTGGAACGCCCATGGACAGAAGCGAGTTACGCGAAATCTGATAAAGCCGCTTATCTCAGATTAGCAAAAGTATCTTGAAACCTTAAACGCTTGTTATGAATGCTTAAACCGATATAGCCTTTAGTCTTCGGTTCTTATGTGCCATCCAATATAAGCCTAGCGCTGCTATGACGGAAATGCTGATAACACTTAACCATGTAAAGTCGTAGCCACGAGAATCAATTAAATAACCAATCACAATAAAACTTGGCATAACCAATAAACTTCTTAAGGTCACTAACACTCCTTGAATTCGCCCTCGATGGCTAGATGGAGAGTTATTTGCCAAGTAAACACCTTCTTTGGTTAGCAACAACACCTCACCAGCAGACAAAAATAGCCAAGCAAGGAAGTGGACTGGAATATTTGGGAAAAGCATAACCAGACCATAACCAACGGCAAACATAACTCCAGTATAAACAAGGCTAATCGTCTCAGTCTTACTTGAAGTAAACCTCATCAAAAATGGTGTTATTAACACCACTACGACACAAGCATATGTCATTAACTGGCCGAAAATTATAGGACCACGCTCACCAAAAATATGGCCCAAGTATAAAGGGCTCGCCATTGTCATTTGATTTAATGAATACCAAAGCAAACCACAAAGCAAAGTAAAACAAATCAGCCTAGGTCGTGTTTTTAAAACAGCGCAGACAGTGCCTTCAACTGGCTTTTCTAACTCACTATCAACGTTTTGCTGCTCGCAACGCTCAAGCTTGACGAGCACCGCAACAATCGAAACCCCAATTAAAGCTGCTACACCATTACCAAGGAATATCCATTGAGTGTAATTCCAAAATAGATAACCAGCCATAACCGGCCCCAGAGCTGAGCCAAAATTATAAGCTAAATAACTAAGCGACATTACTGCATCTCTATTTTTAGGTGTGGACAAATCTGCAACCAAAGCGTTACTAGCGGGCAAGGCCAACCCTATAAAAAAATACGCACCAAACAATAAGACAGGGATAAGTAGCTTTGCTTCCGAAACGAAACCACACAATATGAGAAGAATCGCACCGCTAAGCTCGCCAAAAATCAACACAGATTTGTGCCCATAAAAATCTGCGAACTTCCCACCTAAAAAACTACCGACAAAATAAGTTGCAGTAACTCCCATTGCCAAAGAACCGGCAACCGTAACGCTGTAACCTAGCTTTTCGGTTAGCAGTAAAACTAAAAATGGAATAATAAAGTTGCCCATTCCAAGGACCATTCTAGCTATTGCTAGATAGTAAATATTTTTAGACAAACCTCTATAGATCGATACTGATGACATTAATTTTTGAATAATCACTCTCCTTAGCTGACTAATTTTGTGTGCATTCATACGCCCTGTTAAGGGGTGGGCAACGCAATACCGAAGCCGCCGCATACCACCTTAATCACTAAATTCAACGCATAGTGAAAATGCCACGCGTTGTGAATCCCTCTTAAACAGTTTGTATGGATAATAAGCTTGTCATTTGGGTAATGTGAGACCCAAGCTTTAGCTGCAACTAAAGCTTCTTATGCGGTAGTTCGTTTAAACGCTGGCTCCTCTGTCGAGAGACCGATAACAAACATGAACGCCGCATAGGACTCCAAGCATCAACCTCGAATAGTCGACTGGGTCTCGAACCCGCATTTCGCAAGCAAGAGTTAGCTTATTATGAATACAAGCACACATCAAAACATTCATGTAGGTGTTGATACAGGTAAGTCACAACTAGACATTTTTATTCGCCCACTTGATATCTTTTTTACTGTTAACAACGACGAGAAAGGTATCAAAGAGGCCATCAAAACAATCAAACAACATGTCCCACAGCGCGTTGTTGTCGAAGCAACTGGACGTCTAGAAATGCCGTTCATCATTGCTTGTTCAGAAGCAAAACTTCCCTTTGTTATTGCCAACCCCATACATATAAAACGGTTCGCCGGAGCCATTGGTCAACGAGCTAAAACAAACAAATTAGATGCTAGACTCATTGCTCACTATAGCGAGGCCATTCAACCTAATCTGACGCAACTGAAACCTGAAAACATGCCCATTTGTGCTGTGCCGCTGCACTAAATCTTAGTTAGAAATAAGGATTAATTGCGCCCAATAACTAGGGCGAGTTGATCTTTCAAGACTATTATTTGAACGTAAGCGCCCCGTGGGATTATGGGACGCTTACCTTACCTTACCTTACCTTACCTTACCTTACCTTACCTTACCTTACCTTCAGATTATCGGCTTAGTTGATATCAGTCTTATGTCAACTCTGACTTAAAATATGCCCTTCAATCTAAAGGTACGCAATTGTTGAACACATTCGTAAGCGCTCCAGACATTTATCTTTATCGTGAAAGCGTCGATTTTTGAAAATCCATCAACGGTCTTGCAGCGATTATCGAAAATGACACGGACTTACCTATTGGCAACAGAGCACAAAACTCTTGGCCCGCTTCGGTAGTTTGGTAAACAGGGTTCTTATTAGCCTTTCTCTTTTTCAAACGGACAAGTACCGATTTTTTCAATGTGTCCGCTTCGAGCACTCTTTGAATACATAGAAGTTGATTATAATCGAACGAGAAGACACAGTGCTCTTAGGTATCTAATCCAGTAAACTTTGAAAAACAATATGTCGTTTAACAAAGTGTCCGGTCTATCTGGTGTAGATCAGTAAATTAATGTTAAAAAATCTAGAATGGAGTATTCTTATGGGCTATGCCGCAATCTTCGATATGGATGGGTTACTGATTGACTCGGAACCCTTTTGGAAAGAAGCAGAAAAAGAGGTTTTTTCGTCTGTTGGCGTCCAGGTATCGGAGCAATTAACAAATAAAACGGCAACGATGACAACTCGTGAGGTAACCGAATTTTGGTTTTCACTATACCCTTGGACAGGAAAAAGCTTAGATGAAGTTGAACATGCGGTAGTTGATAAAGTTGAAACATTGATACTAGAGCGTGGTGCAGAGTTAGCAGGAGTCACTAGCCTGCTTAATTTTTTAAAAGAAAAAGGCTTTAAAATAGGTCTATCAACCAATTCACCTTATCGGCTAGTACCTGTAATTTTAAAAAAATTAGGTATTCATCACTATTTTGACGCTATATCTTCTGCTGATGATGTTCTCAAAGGAAAGCCAGCCCCTGATGTATATTTAGTAACTCTTCGGAAATTGGATATAGATGCAAAAAAATGTATTGCATTTGAAGACTCCTTTTCAGGGCTAATTGCTGCAAAAAATGCTAAGTTAAAAACTATCGTTGTACCCCATGCTGAAGTATACGATCAAGGTAAATTTGATACTTCCGACTTAAAGTTACGCAGTCTTACTGAGTTTGACGGGAAACATTTGAAAACACTGTTGGTCTAGATTTTGATAGTAAAGTCACATTGATGTTATACCCATACGCTAATTAAGCGGGGTTGTTGCAATTAATCAGAGAATGCAGTTCTACCCAGTTATGGCTACGGCTTTTGTTGATCCAGATGAGCTTGCGGAATGTGAGCCAGTAATACCTGAAGATGAGGTAGTGTTGTTCCCTTATGACATCGACTTTGATGAAGACGATGATGAGTAGTTCGCTACCAACAAAATAACTCATAGAGCAAACTTCCTCCCTACTACTGGGAGGAGGTTACGTCTTACCTCTTGTTTGGACATTAGTTGTATTAGCTCATCTAATGCAAACTTTACTCGTTTGAAAATGCGTTACAATGACTCGTAACTTGTTTCGGGGCAAATATAAGTTAAAGAAAACCGTTCCTAAAAAACGACACACTCAATTGGAATGTCATTGATTTACGCAATTGAGTAACTATCTCAGCTTATACTGCAATTTATGTTGAAAATTGGGGAAGATATGTCATAAGCAGACATAAATGCGAGCATCATATCAGAGGCTTATCGAACCAATCTCACCATAATATGACATAGAAATGAAGCATAAGGTGACATAATCTTCCCTTGATTAAGCAGCTGCAACGGAAAGTGTAAGATTTTTTCTTTCATACTGTCACGATGACGCAACCAGACTCATCTCTATGATATTTTCAATGCAGTTCTGGGCAAAAAATAAAGCAATCTATCGCTTTACTTCAAAATCCTGAGCAACTCGGTTGGCCATCAATACCACGCCACAAGCTGACCAAAGCAAAAGCTGTTTAGCTATTGAAGCCAGCTTACTGAATCGGTTCTATGCCATGATATTGCTGAAAGCCTGAGATCAGTGTACATATTTGGTGCAAAACTGGAATTTGACATGCCCCAACTGAGCCCCCTCTCATGGTTCTATGACTTCCGCTGACACAGAACAATAATCATCCTTATCAAAAGGGTCAGCACCACAGACAAATATTAATATTCATTCTTTTTAAAACGTCTAATTTTGACGCAGACGTTGAATGTCTTTTTGTGGTGGAAGCCCAAACAAACGACTGTATTCACGGCTAAATTGCGACGCACTTTCATAGCCAACCAGATTACTTGCCTGAGTCGCATCCAAGCCATTTATCAGCATTTGTTCTCTCGCCTCTTGGAGTCGTAAGTTTTTCAAATATTGTAACGGACTACTTCCAGTCAATGCTTTGAAATGCAACCTAAAGCTAGAGGCGCTCATGTGTGCTTGATCAGCCAATTCATTCATCCCCACTGTCTCGGTGAAGTTTTTCTTCATCCAGGTCACAATTTTAAGTATGTGATTGCTGGGAGAGCCCACGGAGGCGATATGACGTAATTGCATACCATGCGGCCCATGTAAAAGTCGAATAATGAGTTCCTTTTTAATCAACGGGATTAAGCTGTTAAGATACTCAGGTTCTTGCTCTAACTCCAAAAGACGGCTCATGGTTCGGTATATCCCATTGTCCATTTTCTGGATGGAAATGGGCTGGTAATCAAAGTTACGGTCTGGTTTATCGAGTTTCAGCTCAGCACACGTCTGCATGATCAGGTCGTAATCCAGTTTTAATACGATCGCTAGAAAAGGCTGATGCCGCGTCGCCTCAGTGACATGTGACACAATCGGCGTATCAAATGTTGTCAGCATCGATTGGCCAGCTTCCACGGGCACTTGCATATCATTAATCGCCAATTTCTTACTGCCTTGGAGGATCAACGAGAATCCGAGGCTATAAATACAATGCAGTGGTGCCGTGGGGGTATTTCGGATATGAACTTCTAATCCCGGTATTTCCGTCGTATAGCTACCTTCTTTACTGCTATACGCTTGCACTTGCTCCACCAGAATCTGACTTGCCTTACTGTTGTTCATCACTATCACCCACTATTTCGCTTACACTTTCATTATCGTATTTTTCATCGAACCGTTGTGTTAGTTCCTGCGATGAAATCTGTCCTCCCATTCGTCCACGTTTAACGTATTGATGAGTGAAATTTATCGCACCATTTGAGCGTACTAATGCCTCGAATTCATCGATAAAATGTTGCTCAAATTTGCTGTTAAACGTATTAAAAAGAACCACGTTCTTGTTGGTAAAATCATTATTTTCAACGAATTGCCATAGGGGTGGTGCCGGGCTATACAACCAAATAGGCGAACCCAAATACACGGTATCATATTGCGTAAGATCGATCTGAGCCGGTGAGATTTCTGCAACATTACCCCTCGCGTCATTTAATGCGCTGATCAAACCTGGAATTCCAAGCTGGTATTTTTCAGCCAAAATCTCATAGACATCGCCATCGGTTTTATTCGCAATATGATCAGCCAATACCCCGGTATTCCCAGAGCGTGAAAATACGACAATCGCCGTCGTTGTTTCTCGTAGTTCCGCCCCTGACCACTTATCCTTGTACGACTTGTTTTCAGCATATTGTGAATTCTCAATACGCGTAACCACAAAGGCCACAACAAACAACAAGATGGCCAGAGCAAACAGAAAAATCATTATCCAGCGAACCATAGCTGCCATCCCATGAGTATTAAAATGAACAATCGTTTGATTGCGACTAATGAAAATCATGCGCTCCTCGAACATTCGAAGAACGCATTTGGGTCATTTATTTGAGATATTCAGCCAGGAACGGCGCCACTTTATCCATCGCCTGTCCCACCGCTTCAGGGTGGTCATACAGTTCGTAATGTGACCAGTTCTCCAGATCGACCAGTTTGCGATCTTTCGACGCTACGGCTCTGCCATAGATCTCCTGCCCATCACGAAATGCTCCGAACGCCCCAACTTTCTGCCCAACCACTGCCATCATTGGTTGCGTCATCAAGGTTTCCGCAAAAGCGAATGCATCCCAACTTAACGTTTTTTGTGCATGAGAGAACAACATGCGTGTTGCGCCACCTTCAGCCTGGCCTCGCGGTGTTTTATAGTAATCAGTTGCTTCAAAAACATCGCGTTCAGTCAAACCATTTTCTTTGGCAAATTCAAGGCTTGGCGGTAAAAGTTCATTCACTTGCAACTCAGCACCACGGGCTTCTGCAGTGCGTTGCGCCGCCATGGCTTCAAGAGCACCGATTGGGTTATACAAACTAAACCCTTCACGGAACAAACGTCCAACGTTAACTGGCGTAATACCAACCACGGCTTTTAAACGTTTTTCTGTCAGTGCCGAGTTTAGAATATAACCACCACCGCCACAGATCCCCAGTCCACCGATTCGGGTTTCATCGACATAAGGTAATGTTATCGCATAGTCGATCACGCGGCTGATGTCCTCAACTCGCTGAGTTGGGTCTTCCACGTACCGAGGCAAACCACCCGACTCACCTTGGAAACTGGCGTCAAAGGCGATGACGACATAACCCAACTCCGCCAGAGCTTTGCCATAAACAGCACTGGATGTTTGCTCTTTACAACTGCCAAATGGATGGACACTGATCATAGTCGGATAACGTTTTGATTCATCAAAGCCGTCCGGAAGCAGGACTAACGCAGCCATATCCCAGGCCATATCAGCATTTCGGAAGGTCACTTTTTTGATGTTCATCATTCAACTCCTGACATGAAGGCTCATGACATTGAGCCTTCATAATTGATTGGCTTGTGGTTACAGCGTGCGCTGAAAGAATGGTGCCAGCACACCGATTGCTTCAGCAATCGGAGACTCTCCGTCGTAGAGATCCATGTGATTAGCTCCATCAACGACATACATTTGCTTATCGTTGCTCGCGGCACGAGCCATCAGGTCATCACTCATCCATTTACTGCCTGCATTGCTACCAACAACTGTAAGTAAAGGTTGAGTTAAGAAAGCTTCTGCTTTGAAGAACGCATCATAGGCAATGATTTGTGTCAGACTACGAGCGGTCGCGAAGCCAGGCGCAGTGCAATAGGCCGCGCGATCGGTATGGTAATACTCCCAGGCCTGACGCAATTCTTCGTTAGGTGCATCTTCTTCTTTCATTGGAGCCATTGGCATTGTCGCAGGCTCGGTACCACTCGCATCTGCGGTTCTCGCACCAGAACCAGCTTCAAGAAAAGGAATGGCATCGCTGTCTTTGACATTATTGTCCCAACCGTTTCGGAACATTTGCCCAATGTTAACCATGCTCACGGTACCCACCGCTTTGATACGACGATCATTAATCGCTGCGTTGGCGGTATAACCAGCACCGGCACAGATACCCATCGCACCAATTCGATCGCTGTCGACATAATCCAGAGTCGTTAGGTAATCAATAACCGCACTTACATCTTCAGTACGTACATGAGGGTTTTCCAGTTGACGAGGATTCCCCGTACTTTCACCTTGATAAGAAGCGTCATATGCGATCGCGATAAACCCCTGTTCAGCAAGCTTTTTAGCGTACGTGCCCGCTGTTTGTTCTTTGACACCCCCACCTGGGTGCGAAACAACAATCGCTGGGTAGCGTTTGTTCTCATCGAAGTTTGTAGGGAAGTTAATCAGTCCGGCTAGCGTAATATCCAGACCGTTTGTGTTTGGGAAGTAGACTTTATTCATTTGGATTGCTCCTAACTAGAGTTCGTCGTTATCAGGAGGAATTGATGTACCAACGATTGTCGTCTGCTCCTGACATAGAGCTATTATAGGTAGGTGGCAATTCGTATGTTTGCCTAAAATGACGAGCTACTTGCCTGATTTGTTTTTTATGCCTGAAATAACGAAGCCGGACGCTTTGCTTGAGTAAGCCTCAGCAAAATATAATCATAAAACAATGATAAATTTAAATTTTTCATGGAAACTCAAAAACACCCTCCCCTGTCGAATTCAACAAATTCTTAGTGCTGCCATCGGGTTTACTCCATCGATTTATACCGGTTATGCCAGTCCAAAATCGCAAAACAGGCAAGCACAAGCCCTATGATAAAAATGACAAAATACGGCGGAAGAATAAGGATCAATAAGCCCGACAACCCCGTCAGAATCCCTCCGAACCAATGCAATTTCGACTTGATGTTTAGCATACTCTTAAGAAATAGACCTTGCATGAGTAGAAAGACTCCAGGCCCAAGCGAAATCATTAACCCAGTGGATAAAGCTGCATGACCGACGGGATGATGGACAACGTTTTCGTTTCCGACCGCCAACACAATTAGGCAGGCTACCATTATCGTCATGATATTCATGGCATAGTGACTAATTCTAACTGGATTTATCGTAACGATAGCGTGCGCTTCAGCATGCTTTTGGATGGAACCAAATGCCAATGCCCAAAGTGAAATCGTAATCAATAAAGCGCACGAACCCGTAAATATTGTCATCAAGTCTGTAGGGGCTTTTGCTATGGATGCTCCCGTCATCAAGATTGTTTCACCAAGCGCAATAATAATGAAAAGGTTATATCGCTCAAGCATATGTTCCGCGTCGAAAGGAAGTTGTTCAAAGTTCAAACGATATCCTGGGATTGGGTGAGCGAGATAAGAGCCCAGTAAATCAATTAAGACCGCGGCGCCCCACCCAAAAAGCCTCGTATCCGAATCAGCCTGTGCACCTAAAATCCACAACGGCGAGGCAAATAGAAGCCAGATCAATAATGCCTTGAAGTGCCGTTTATAATCTTTGGTTGGGGCATTGATAATCGTCCAGATTGTGCGGCCAATCTGAATGTGATTATCACTTTATGGTTGCATCAACACTATTTGAGGCCGCTTTTTAGCGGCCTTTTTACTACCTCAAAACACCAAGTGTCTACACCTGCGAATTTATTGTTGAAACAACCATAAAGTGATATTTACCACCATAACTTGATAATTGTTACAACGATAACTTGAAAACGCCTCTTTCTGTACCACGCTTTTGTAGGTTTACAACGAACGGTATTAAGAGGCGTTTTTTATGGCAGTACCATAAAGTGGTTCTCACGTTCTAGAATCCGCCTTTGAATCCCAGCCCGAAAACCTACAAAATCTCGGAGCAAGAATATTCATCGATATATCAATGTCAAAATGCTTACACATAACTGACCAGCCCCAAAACAGTACGACATTTTAACAGCGTGAGTAACCGTGAGGAGGCGTTGCTAAACCGAGGTTTTCTCGAAACGTGTTACCCTCATACTGCAATCTTAACAACCCCCTCCTTTGTAATTCAGGAACCACTTGCTCTACGAACTCAGATACGCCTCCGGGTAAATGAGAGAACATGATATTGAACCCGTCCGCAGCTCCGTTTTCGAACCAATGCTGCATTTGCTCAACGACCATCGTTGCCGTTCCAACCATTTCCAGACCCTGATATCCACAAATGCGCCTTGCCAATGCAATAATGCTCAGTTCCTCTTTTTTTGCCAGTTCGATGACTCGATCACGGCCACTTTTGCTCGCATTACTTTCAGGAATATCAGGAAGAGGAGCCGTTTCATCATATTGCGAGACATCATGTCCCAGTGCAATTGACAAGGTTGCCAAACTACTCGCGTCATCGACCAGTTGATCTAATTGGCGTCTTTTTTCCTGCGCCTGCTCCAAGCTATCGCCCAGCACAACGAAAACTGCTGGAATTATTTTCAGTTTATGTGGCCGCCCGGCAGCCTGTGCTCGGGACTGCATGTCAGTATAAAAGCGCTGAGCCCCGTCGAGATCAGTCTGATAAGTGAAGATAACTTCTGCAGTTTCAGCCGCAATTTGTCGCCCAGCCTCCGACGCGCCGGCCTGGACAATGACAGGGCGAGACTGAATAGGTCGCTCAACATTCAAGGGGCCTCGCACAGAAAAGTGTGGGCCTTTGTGATCGAGGATATGCATTTTTTCAGGATCAAAATAGCAACCAGTTTGTACATCCCTGCAGAATGCATCTTCTTCCCAACTCTCCCACAGTCCGTCCATAACGGAACTGAATTCTCTGGCTCTTAAGTATCTTGCACTGTGCTCCATATGCTGTTCAGCACCAAAATTTGCCGCTTCGTTTGGATTACTTGAAGTCACGAGATTCCAGCCTGCCCTGCCGTTGCTGATGACATCAAGCGAAGCCAGACGACGAGCAAGCGTATAGGGTTCATTGTAGGTGGTGCTCGCCGTAGCGATAAGGCCGATATGCTGCGTCACGGCTGCTAGTGCGGGAAGCAAAGTCAACGGGTCTAGGGTAGATACGCTATGCCCTTTCATCAGAGCTTCGAGCGGTGCTGCTCTTATCGCCAAGGTATCTGGCAAAAACAGTCCATCAAAACACCCTTGCTCCAGATTCTGGGCAAACCATTTCATCTGCTCAAAATTGGCATGAAAATCAGGCCGAGATCCGGGGTAACGCCAAGCACCCGCGTGGATACTGGGCATTGCCAAGAGGGTTAACTGACCACGAGATATGCTCATACCGTCTCCTTCGTTATTGTAGGTAATATCGAACTGTTTCTGACTGAATAATCCACTAAAAGATATAGATATCCCTGTAAACACCGTTCCACTCGAGCCTGACCACCATATATTTTTTCCAATATACTCGGCGTCAATACATCAACCGGCGAATCAGAAACTTCCACTTCACCGTCACGAAGAACGACCACATTATCTGTAAATCGCAAGGCATGATTTATGTTGTGCACTGCCATGACGACGCACATTGGTCGAACTCGCGATAACTGACACAGCAACCCAAGCACTACGAGCTGATGCTGTAAATTGAGGGAACTTGTAGGCTGATCGAGTAACTGGGCCTGAGGGGTCAAAATTAACGCTTGGGCCTTCGAAACCAGTTGCCTCTGGCCACCATTGAGAGAAGACAGTACATAAGCTAAAGCCCCATCGCCCAACAGAAGACACTTGATAGGTCGGTCGAGATGTACCCTGCGCGCGGCAATATTGGTGATAACCATCGAAGCAGAAATCCCTGCGTACAAACGAGACATCGCGACAACCGTGCATCCCATCAGCAACTGGCCCAGTACATCGCGGCGAGAATATAGACAATTGGTCACAGAATTCACCAACGGTAGCTCAATGTTGCGATCATCGACCGTTCTTGCCCAACAAAGCAATAAAGTCGCGATGTACAGCTAGCGACATACTGTTTGTCCGTCAGGTTACTCACATTGAATGCGAGTGTCGCCCCACTCAGTTCCGAAGAAAGAGAATCAAGCTGGTACGTGGCAGCCAAATCGATCACAGTGGCGGAAGGCACTTCGAAATCATTGCTCGGGTCTCCAAACGACTTACCGAGGTAGCGCACGCCTCCACCAAGCTTCAAGCCGGAAAAGGCATCATAGTTAATCAAATAGTCCATCCAAATCGAAGCGCTGTGCTTTGGTGTTTGTGTCAGGCTTTTCCCTTGGTAGGAGGTATCTTTGACGAGCTCATTGTCTAAATATGTATAGTTTGCAATCAAGTTGAGATTACTTACTATTTCTGTTGTCGCCTGTAAATCAAGCCCTCGCGTTCGTACCTTCCCGGCCTGTGTATTAAATCCCAGGTGGTCCGCGTCACTTGTCTTCACGTTTGTCTGTTCAAGCTGAAATACTGCTGCTGTTAAAAGCGTACTAGAGTTCGCAGGGTGGAATTTGATGCCGACTTCAGTTTGCTCAGACTCAACCGGCACAAAGGGTTCTCCCTGATAGTCCGTTCCCAACAAAGGATCAAAGGACGTTGCATAGCTAATATATGGCGCTAAGCCTATATCGAATTGATAACTCAATCCCGCTCTGCCACTCCACTTTGTATCGTCCTGCTTGCTCACTCGGGACGTCGGTGAATAACTGTGAGTCTCATCATCTATTTGCGACCAGTCATGCCTTGCGCTGAGTACCAATCGCCAGCGATCGTAAGCCATTTGATCCTGAAGATACGCACCAACACGAGTGAATTCTTGCTTTACTTTCCAGGGAGCCAGACGACTTGCGGTGAAATCCGGAACAATGTTCGGGCGGTACTGAGAACCATAAGGATCCAACAAAATAGGGCCGACACTATACAGCTCATTTTTCAGGGTTCCTTTTGCGTAATCAACGCCCATCAGGATGGTATGGGTCATATCGCCCCATTCGACATTGCCGATCAAGTGGTTATCCATGGAGAATGTATTCACCTTGGCGGGTGTCAGTTCATAATAACCCTTTAATTGTGGGGAGCCGTTTACTTCCTGGTATCCATAAACAACACCACGCTGTATGTCGGATTTGACATACATATATCGTGCATTGCTAACCAACTGCCAACTGTTTTCAAAATCATACTCAAATAATGAACTCAGAAAACTCTGCTGGCGTGAAGAGTTTTCAAAATTCATATCCGTAAAGTTTCTTCGCCGGTTTATCTGCGGATACAGGCTGCCATCCAACCCCAATACCGCGGCCGGGAGACTGTTATAGTTAGGAAGCTCGGGCTCCTGAGAGTACATCGCGATAACCGTCCACGATGTTTGTAAATTTGGCTGCCAAGTGAGTGAAGGCACCACATAAAGCCGTTTATGACGGGTATTTTCAACTTGGCCTTCAGTATCTAAGCCACTTGCCGTAAAACGATAGAGAAAAGTACCATCATCATTAATCGGCCCTGTGCTATCAAAACCTATTTGCTTGCGATTGAAGCTGCCGTACTGAAAATTCAATTCGTGCAGGGCAACATCTTGCGGCTTGCGGCTGATCTGATTTACGATACCGCCCCCCGTCCCTTGGCCATAAATGGCTGAAGCAGGGCCGCGCAGTACTTCAATCCGCTCGAGCGAATAGGGATCAACTTGTGGCAGCCAACTCCCTGGGTTGCTGATAATTCTTAATCCATCCAGATAATAATCTGCGTCAACACCACGGATCCTAGTAATATCGAGGTAGCCACCATATCCTCCATATTTCTCACTTGTCGCACCCGCTGTATAACGCAGTGCAGAGCTACTGCTAACTGGCTGCTGAGTATCCATTTGCTCACGAGTAATTACAGAAACCGATTGCGGGGTTTCCAGAATTGAGGTGTTAGTTTTTGTCCCAACCCTTGATTGCTCAGCAACATAGCCTCGAACCGGGCCATTTCCCTCATCCGACATTTTGCCAGCAGTTACGGTCACAGTAT
Organism: Photobacterium sp. GSS17; assembly: GCF_028621875.1. Lineage (NCBI taxonomy): Bacteria > Pseudomonadati > Pseudomonadota > Gammaproteobacteria > Vibrionales > Vibrionaceae > Photobacterium > Photobacterium sp. GSS17. The sequence goes on from NZ_CP117518.1 coordinate 997,737, forward strand.
AAGTGTCATTCAATCTGGCTTTTCCTGTCTCCTGAACTCCCCCTTTTGACGTCTCCTCAGCATAAACGGAAGCACAGCTAACAAGCAGCAGCGAAGCGGTAATTGAAGCTAACGGGTCAGAAAAGCGAGAAAATACTGAATTCGTAGATGTCTGGAAACGTAACGCATGAAAGTAAAACATCTTGGCCTCAAAGGTTGAAGATTGAACGAGTTGCAGAGATTTTAATTAAAGACTGACCGTCAGTCAATTTAAATGATAATTAATTGCATTTAACAATCTTGATGCAGAACAGTTAGTTAATTGGCCGGTTATTTACAACTTTTTGTTTCTTGTATAAATAACGTTCTGACAAACCCACACGGTCGATGATAAAGACTTTCTCTACCCCTTTACGGGCGAATTTCTCAGGCGAATTGTTCAATTGTTCATTAGTTATACCGACACACAAAATACGACTGACGTTAACTCCTCGCTTGATTCGCTCCTTTTAGTAAATAGGCGGCAAAAGTTTTTATCTCTAGAAAAATATGATGATAGGTAGCTACCAGGGAGGGTATTTCCATACTCCAGCTTCTGGTTAATACTCTTGAGCGATAGTACCAACCATCAAGCTTTCCAATCCGTTACTCCAACAATACGTAAGCAGTCTGCAATCATCACACGGATAATCCATCTCCGGAGAAACCATGTCATGAGGCGGTAAATCTCTGTATAGGCTTCAATATTTTCCTAAATCCAGGCACACAACTTGCCAAGCCAGTCATCCGGTTGGCAGCGGTCGATTTTATCCTCAAGCCGTTTTAGGAAATGCACGCAGCGCTTCGGCTTAACGTAAACAGTCTGTTCACCTCACTACGAAGATTCAAGCGTTTTGCATTTACCACATGGCGGCGCTGGCGATGATCATAATAAGTAGACATTGCAACACCGAACACACCGCAGCCCCCATTCGACAAGCCCTTGTTCAAGATGCGTAACCAACGCCTAATAACCCTTTATCCAACATTTAATGAACGGCTCTCTGCTGGCATTGAGTAACCTTTGTCAAAAACCAAACAAGCGGCTTCAAGATTGAATTCGGCGGAAAATGAATGACGTTGTCTTGTCATGGAGCACCTCTTTCTTTGGTAGCGACTTACCACCTAATATGGTGCCCGGATTCATTAAACCACTAAACCACAGGCCGCATAGAGGAAAGTACTTCTTGCCCTAGACACGATACAAACCAATGATTTCAGGCAGACTTGTTGTAGGTATGTTTATGTGCCTTCCTATGGTTGCTGGCTGTACTGCCAGCATGTAAATGAACATGCGAGGTATGGCTGTCATCCGTGAAAACGACCAGCAGCACCGCAGTCAGCACACTGAGCAAGCCCGCACAGAACATGACCATTCCAAACCCGGCCGCCATCGAGGCACGATAAGCCGAGAGCAACATTTCTTGACCAGAAGGAAGTTCATTGCTGACTATTGCGCGCTGGGCAATCTCCACAGCATTTTGCATATTGTTGGAACTGACTACCTCAGCCATCTGCTGGATCGCATAGATACTCATGATACTGCCCAGTACCGCAATACCCAGTGTCATGCCTATCTGCCGCAGCGCGTTCATGGTTGCCGATGCGATCCCAGCACGCTCAGCGGGCGCATAGCCCATGACCATCATCCCGGTCGCTGGAACGGAGAGCCCCATCCCAAGCCCAAGAATCGCCAGGATACTACCGACAATAAGGTAAGGCGTATTGGCGGTAAACAGTGACATTGAGCATAGGGATACCCCAATCAAGGCGTATCCACCAACCATTAGTTTTTTTAACGAAATATTTTGTGCCATACGGCCGAACAGCAACGATGCCCCCCCCATTACCATAAATTGAGGCATCAGGTGCCACCCAGCAGTAAGTGGTGTGTCGCCTTGCGCTTGTTGCAGATACAGTGACAGAAAGAAAAGGCTTGCATAGGCCGAAAATCCCAACGCAAAAGAAGCCAGATTTGCCACGGCCAGAGAAATATTGCGAAAAAGAAGAATAGGGAATAGTGGCCTCTTGACTGTCAATTCAATCCAGACAAAGGCCACAAAAGCCACTGCGGCACATGAAAGCGGAAGCAGGACTTTCTCCGTGGAAGCCCCATGCTCGCCAACTTCAATCAGCGCATAACTGAGCATTCCAAGCCAAATCATGCTCAATATCTGGCCAACCGGATCAAACGCTGCATGTTCAGGGTGTTTGCGCTCGACAATTCCCCAGGCCCCAAGCAAGGCAGCAATGATACCAATTGGGACATTGACCAGAAAGATACTTGACCAGCCAATATGCTCAATCAACAAGCCGCCGATCAAAGGGCCTGAAACCAATGACAAGGCACTACAAGCCGACCACCCACCGATTGCACGTGCACGCTGACGGGGATCGGGAAATGCGTGGGTCAGGATAGGCATGGCTCCGGGGATCAACAGCGCACCGGCAACCCCTTGAACCCCTCGCCCCCACAGCAGAGTGTTCAGATCGGAGGCGAAGGCACAAATCACGGAGCCAATTACAAACAGGGCAACGCTGCCCAGCCACACCCGCTTGTGACCATATTTATCGCCCAGTGGGCCTGCGGACAACATCACTGCAGAGAGCGCGATGGCGTAAATGTTAATAATCCACTGAAGCCCTGCCATATCTGCATGAAGGGCCTCCTGAAGCGTCGGCAACGCGACGTTGACAATACTGATGTCCAGTGTCGACAGAAAGGTCCCGAGATAGGCCGCGATGACAAGAGCATGAGTTCGGTATCGTTGCATGAATACCCACCAAATGAATAATAACCATTCTCAATAATATACAACGACCGACCGTCGGTCAATATGTGGTAAACTTCGTGACGTTGATGGAAGGAATTATAATTTCAGGATTTGGCTGGTAGTTTTTGATATGCTTACGAAAATTTTTCGATACGTGGATCTAAGGTGACTTGGTCGTATCACTTTGAATCCGTTGTTTGGTATTCGCGGTTACGTCTAAGTACACTCCACGAATGCACAAGCGATCTTGCTCCTGCTCATTGCGGGAACAAGCGACACAGATTGAAATGGAAAACACTGATTACGATGAGATATAAAAAGAACCGTCCGGAGTTTACTCCTCCGAAAGCCAGGTGTGTAAAACCCGCAGAAGTTCGCCTGAACGAGTTGATGTCAGCCGCCGAACAACTGTTCCTTGCCAAAGGGGTCGACTCGACGACCATCAACGAGATTGTCGAACTGGCACAGGTAGCCAAAGGTACTTTTTACCATTATTTCGCTTCTAAGAATGAGTTGCTTGCAGCCATGGGGGAGCGCTATACCGCCCAGTTTTTGAAGCGGCTTGAGGATAAAATCGACACCTGCAAAGCAGATGACTGGCAGGGCCGGCTTTGCGCTTGGATTCAAGAAAGCATTGAGGCTTACGCAGACACGTACCGCCTGCATGATATTGTTTATACCAATCATCACCACCATAACCGCACAAACCGGGAAAAGAATGCGATTCTCGAACAACTGCAGGTTATTCTCGAAAACGGTACCCGTGTAGGTGTGTGGCAGATTGCTGAGCCACGCATTACCTCGCTCCTGATTTATGCCGGTGTACACGGTGCGACCGACGATATCATTGCTTACCCAGAAACAGATCGTGAGCATTTTATCCGCGTGGTCCTTGCGGATTGCCTGCGGATGGTCGGGGTCTCGGAGCATCAAGCCTGACAAGCCGTCGGGAACCTTGTCTCTCATTCCGCGCTTGTTGCACAAACGCGGGTTCCGAGTACGACCACATAGGGGTATCCCTGCGCACTTTGTTCGATACTGGCCTCAATACCATAAATCTGACGAAGCAATGCTGGCGTAATCACAGTGCGTGGTTCGCCGGATGCCACTATCTGCCCGCAGTGCAACACATCCACATGATCCGCGAATCTAAGTACATGATTGATGTCATGACAAGTCATCAAAACACATAACCCATGCTGATGAGCCAGTTGGCGAAGCAGCGTCAGCAGTTCAAACTGACGCTGCAAATCAAGCGCACTGGTCGGTTCATCCAATAGCAACACTTTGGGGTTCCGGACCAGTGCCTGAGCAACTGAAACAAGCTGACGCTGCCCACCGCTGAGTGTGTGCAGCTCGCTGCCCGCGATGGCCGTCAGTTGTAATTGATCGACCAGACGAGTCACTGCGTTAAGCTCATGCTCCCGAACTCGCCAGCCACTGCCCTGCTTGGCCGACAACAAGATCGCCTCCATAACACTCAGGCCTGTGCCGGTAAAAATATCCTGCGGCACTAATGCTGGTCGGCTCGGATGCTGTTCAGGCCAATCACAAACTGGCTGGCCATCCACCCTTACCTGTCCCTGACCTTGAAGCTGACCGGCGATCCGCCGCAGCAGTGTAGACTTCCCTGCCGCATTGGCGCCCAAAAGCACACTCAGCTTTCCCGAATGCAGCGGACCCATAGTGACATCATGCAGCACAGTCTTACGGCCAAACCTGACACTGACCCCTTCAATGGTTAACGTTATCATCACACCCTCCTCCGGCGCAGAATCAGAACAAGAAACATCGGTACGCCGACCAGAGAAGTCACAATACCAATTGGCAGAACCTGACCAGGCACCGCGATTTTCCCGGCAATGGAAGCCGCAGATAACAGTGCAGCACCACATAACGCCGATGCCGGAATCAAAAATCGCTGATCCTCACCAACGATAATCCGGGCCATGTGCGGGGCGACCAGTCCCACAAACCCGATCGTCCCAACAAAAGAGACACAGAGCGATGCCAGCACGCTGCTCAACAGAATGGTCTGCAATCGTAAGCGTGCGACCGGAATCCCCATCGCACTGGCTCGCTCTTCCCCCAGACGCATAGCTGTCAGTTGCCAGGCGCTGCGCATGAAGCACACCATCACCAAGAATAAAATGGCCGCGATCAGAACAAGCTGAGTGCTGCTGACCCTTGACAGATTTCCCATAGTCCAGAAAACAACGGCTTCCAGCGCTCTATCTGGGACGGCATACTGAAGCCCCTGCAACAGCGCCGTGAAGGTGAAAACCAGAGTCGTACCCAGTAAGATGATCAGTTCATTATTCATACCCCGCCACCGGGTCAGTCGCTCAATCAGCAGAACAGCCATCGTCGACATGAAAAAAGCACTCGCAGGCACGACCCAATTGCCCAGAAATACGGGAAGCGTTGTTGCACCAAACACCAATCCTAATGCGGCCCCGAAACTGGCTGCGGCTGAAACCCCCAAAGTAAATGGGCTGGCCAAAGGGTTGTGAAGCACCGTTTGCATTTGAGTACCGGCAACGGACAACCCTGCACCAATGACAAGTGCAGCCAAAACTGCAGGCAGCCGGATGTCGTAGACAATCACCTCCAGAGCAATCGGTGACTCTGAATCCCAAAGCAGACGAGCAATATCCGTGAGGCTGTAGCTGGACGGTCCCGTGCTTAAATCAATCATTGCCAGAAGCAGAACCACAGTCGCCATGGCTGTAAGCAGCCACAAGCGACGCCTGACAAGCGACAAATAAGCAGGTTTAGCTCCAGCCGACACAGTGCTCCCCTCTGTCAACACTTCAAGCTGCGAGGGACTGACAGCGTGATTCCTGAATTCTGGAGATGGAATATCCGGCGAGATCTGTTTCATTTCAACACCTGTAAGTCTGGGCTACTGTCGCATAGCGCCCTCATCCAATAAAAAAGTACATATCTGACCTGCAGTTAGCTGTGTATTGCTTGCCGGCAAGGTTGCTCACATTCATCGGAACAGTTACTTCGGTACCTGTCAGGCCATATAGGTCATAGCTCACCGCCAGATCATCGAGAGCAACTGATGGCTCTTTAAATATGTTATGCGGGTTGCCCCCAGATGAGCCCGAATAACGCATACCGGCACCTCTGGAGCACGTCTCCCCGGTTTGTGTCCAGAAGCCCAGATGCTGGGTGTCGGCGGATTTCACGTATTCCTGATTGAGTTGAAAAACTGCGGCGGTCAGCATTGTTGCGCTGCCCTCAGGATGATATTTCATGCCCGCGTCTGTCTGGGCATGGACTCCAAAGCACGAAATGCCCGCCGACAAGACAACGAAACACGGTAGTCCTTTGCCTAACGAACGAGGAAATGGCTTAGGGGGATCTCCCGGTTTAACTGCCACTGGCAGTTCGCGATGACGTGGTTTCATATCTCTCCGATGTACTGTTCAAAATGGACTCGACCAAAAGCACTCAGCTAAGGGTGCGCACTCACCTGATCCGGAGCAATTCATCTCCGTTTTCTGATACCCAGTCATATGCACCCACATTGACCGACCGATGGTCGATATGCAATGATATTCAATATCATTTTCATTACAACTTATTTTTTATTTAAAACAAATAATTATAAATTGACTGACCGACGGTTCATTTGATAATAATAATCATTCCCATTAAACAAGACGCATAATGAGGTACAGATGACAGGAACACGAGTCATAAATTTGCTGGTCAAGATTGGGCTTCCGCCAGATCTATTGCATTCGGCTGAGAGTGATTGGCAACTTAGGACCGATTTGGGATTGAGTTCGGCAGAAACTCTGCATCTTCAGGTACAACTCGAACAGCTGGGATGCACAGGATTCAATTTGTGGGATACACACGACTATTCCCTTCGGGAACTGGAAACCATGATCACTGCCCCTGAAGAAAACGCCCATTCCGCCCTCGGCCGGTCAGAGGTGAATCATGGCTGACACTTCTTTTTGCCTGAACCGACAAATCGCAGCATCACTGCGTCATCACGCTGATACCCCTGCTTTGGTGTCTCAGGGTGAAGTCATCACCTATCGTCAGTTAAACAATCGCGTTTTCAGTACAGTCACCCGGCTTCAGGCCGCGCAGATTCAGAAAGGAGATCGGGTTGCGTATCAGTTGCCCAATGCTGCCGAAGCCATTGTGCTAATGCTTGCATCCACGATGCTCGGCGCCATCCCGGTGCCGGTGCTGCACGCCTACCGAGAGCGTGAGCTTGAGCATATTCTGAACAAAACACGTCCCGCCGTGGTCGCTGTAACGCGGGGAAACCGTCGTTTCAGTTCTGCTCAGTTCATTGAGCGCTATCTCAATGAGAACCACACCGGGATCAAGTTAAAGCTAATTGACGGGATCCCTGCACCAACCTGGCAGGAATGGCAGCAACTCTCAGATTTCTGTGCACCATCCGCAGACGCCCCTGCTGCGCCGTATCTGGCTGAGATGGGCAATGACGATACCGCGATGATGCTGCTGTCGAGCGGAACCACTGGCTTACCCAAGCCCATTGCCCGGCTGAACGGTGGCTACAGCAATATGATCGCAGCCGCCAGTGAAGTCTTTGGATTGAGCGCGGAATCAGTATATCTCGCGGTTCTACCAGTCTCTCATGGCTTTGTGATCAACTGTCCGGGCATACTCGGAACACTTTCCTGTGGGGGTGCCGTTGTCCTTGCACCGGACACCTCTGCACGAACAGCGCTGGCACTGATTTCAGCGCATCAGGTCACCCATACCACGCTGGTTCCGGCGCTGTTGGATCAGTGGATGGATAAAATCGGTGATCACTATGCCTCTTTGGACTCGCTGCGATACATCCAGGTTGGCGGATCACGGATTTCTCCTGAACTTGCCGCGCAGGCTGAATCGAGGCTCAATATCCTAATCCAGCAGTGCTATGGCATGAGTGAGGGACTGCTGTGCTTTACGCATTACACGGACGATGCGGAGATACGGCACCATTCCCAGGGAAGGCCATTATTGCCAGACGACGAGATACGGATTGTCGACCTGGAAGGAGAACCGGTTCCCGTTGGGGAGTCTGGGGAGATCATTACCCGTGGCCCCTACACCATCACAACCTATTTCAATGATCCCGTGGCGACCTCCCGGTCATTCACACCCGAAGGGTTCTACCGAACCGGGGATCTTGCGCATCTGGACGCGGCTGGCAACGTCTACATCGACGGTCGGGTGAGAGACGCTATCAACCGCGGGGGCGAAAAATTCAGTCCGGAAGAAATTGAGGAGCTGATTAAATCCCATCCCAGTGTGCATGATGCCGCCTGTGTCGGAATGCCGGATCGCCAGTTTGGCGAGGTCTCGTGCTTATTTGTCGTTCTCAACGACCACCAGCAACTGCAATTGCCGGAATGCCGCCAGTATCTTGAAAAGAAAGGTGCCGCACAGTTCAAACTCCCAGAAAAGCTCGTCATTACTCATGCGATTCCCCGCAAAGGGATCGGAAAAGTGGATCGGGTGTCGCTGAGTGCCAGCGTACGTCAGCTCTCCGGCGCCCCCGTCACTGAAATGATTACGGGGTAACCATGAAGCTCATTGAAACCTATACCCCGGCCGCTGTCCGGCTCAGCCTGGCTTCGTCCGCCCCCGTCAGCCACCAGCTGGTGATCTTTCCCCATGCCGGCGGCGATCTCAGATTTTACCGGGCATGGCGCAGTGCGCTGCCACCCGAGGTGGATTTGATCATCATGCAGTATCCGCACTCGCTGCAGGACGCAGACCAAGAGAAATGGCGCGATCCGGAAACAGCAATCCGACATTGTGAGCGAAGCCTGAACCGCCTGCTGGGTATCTCGCCTGTTACCCTGTTTGGCCACAGCATGGGGGCGATCCTTGCTCTGCATCTTGCCAAAGCACTGGCCGGATCCAGATTTCAAATCGGGCAGCTCATTGTCTCCTCGCAATGTCCCCCGCCAACACTGTCTCAGATGCTGAAATCGGAGCAAGAGATCGAATCTCTCAAGGAGCAAGCCTTGTCTCTAGGTGAGGTTGATGGGATCAGCACGCTGGATGAGACCGCTCACCAGTATCTGGGCGAGCAGATCCTCAGCGATCTCAGACTGCTGCAGCAACTGTCTGCCCTGCCAGTCGGCAATCTGCCCCCGACAAGGGTCTTTGGCGGCCAAAATGATCCCCTCGTGGACAGACAGAAACTCAACTCGTGGTCCGGTTTCCTGCCGCAAAGCGCTGAACCAATGCTTTTCCCGGGCGGGCATTTTTACCTGTCCGATGGATTGGATTCGGTGATCGACGCCATATTGCAGCCGTATCCAGCCTTATCGCTCAAACCACATTCCTGCAACTTTTGACATTCATTCGCCATAGGAGTTTTTACATGGACTTTTCACTGTTTAACTCGCAAACACATGCGCCATCTCCAGACAAAGCGATTCAGATGTTTCCCCAATTGATCAGCTACAGCGAAGCCTTGGGCAACACCCCACTGATTGAAGTCCCTAGTCCGAAACATGGAGCCCGTATATTTGCCAAGCTGGAGTCAGGCAACCCGTCCGGCTCAATCAAAGATCGGGTGGCCTTCGGCCTGTTTTGTGACGCAGTAAACCGTCACGACTTCGAAAAAGGCCCCCTGAAATTAATCGATTCGTCAGGGGGCAACATGGCCAGAGCACTTGCCCATCTGGGACATCTTTGTGATGTGCCGGTTCATGTCGTCATTCCGGATACTGCCCCCGAAGCCCTGCTTCGATCTTTGGCCGAGAGCCATGCCACGGTTACCAAAGTTGACCGGAGATACTTTCTGCTAGGGATCATTGCGAAAAGCCAGCAGATTGCCCGGGAGAACCCAGACTGGATGCTGTTGTCCCAGCACCTGAACTTAGTCAATACCGCCGTTCACCAGCATCATACCGGTGCCGAGATCTGCCGGCAGCTGAAAGGCAAGACGGCGGATGTCTGGGTTGCAGCCGTAGGAACGGGAGGCACAATCGCAGGCGTCTACAAAGCGCTTTCCGAGCAGAATCCCAATCTCAAGGTCATAGGCTGTACGCCGAGCGAGATGCCTTTCGGCACGATGGATCCCCCCAATGGCGACCCACGATTCGCCGGTGCTGGCGGCCTGGGTTACGGCTTCGAGCAACCGTTCGTGTCTTTGATTCCTGCACCAGTCACTTTCCAGCACGTCTCCCATGAAACGTCGCTGAAAGCCGTGTACCAGTTTTTCGAAAAAACAGGCATTGAGATTGGCGGTTCTGCTGCAGCCAACTGGGTCGCAGCACAACGGGCTGCCGAGCACCTTGATCAAAATGCCAATGTCGTCACTGTATTCGCCGATGCAGGGAGCGATGCGGACCGGGAGCGCGGCAAAAACATTCTGGAAAAAGAACAACACACGCACGGAGATGCTTCATATGAAAATTGCTAACAATGAAATGATGTCCTCGCTGGTCAAGCTGGCTAACCTCGCCAGAGAAGAGCTGTCTGCCACCGGAAGTGAGCAGCAGGCTCGCGATGTCGTAACAAAGATTATTGGTCATGACCACTTCGTGATGCTGAATCTGCTTGAGCTGAGCGAAATCAAATACCAGGCAGAGAAAGACGACCAGCCGAGTGTCGGTGATGTCAATTCGCACACAGATCGTTGGCTCGACGATTCGGGACAGGAAATCGGCACAATCAGCGGTGAAGGTTGGAAAATCGCCCAGTTTGGAGAAGACATCATCTCGTACTACAGAGAGACCGCCGAAACCGCTCTGGGACGGATCGAAGTCGCAGGACTGTGGAACTCCAGCGCAATTTGGCAAAAACAGTGGCAGTCGCTCCCGGCGACCGGTGTCTCTGGTGATGTGACCGGCATGTTTGGGGTCAGGCAACTTTTTCAGGAAACGCCACGCAAACGTTACCGCGCTTTTATCCTGCTGCTCCCACTCGAGCGTACTGACGAATCACTGCAGGCTGCAATCCGCAATGGCTACATAACCGATTAAGGCAAAGGTCATATGAACCATCCGTTCACTCATCATGATATTGCGATCATCGGAATGTCCTGCCGTTTTCCGGGCGCTGATGATCCAGATGAATACTGGCATAATCTGCTAAATGGGGTTGAGTCGATTGTCGAGTTCGATCCGGGATCGGACGATCAGCAATCCGTCTCCTTCGCGGCTCCCCTGAGCGACAATGTTCTCGCCTTCGACGCGGCTTTCTTTGGCATCTCCCCGCGAGATGCCGCTCTGATGGATCCGCAACATCGCATCTTTCTGGAATGTGCCTGGCACGCGCTGGAATCAGCAGGTATTCAGCCCGGCCAGCTTGCAGATACCGGACTGTTCGGCGGCTGCAGCAGCTCTGCATACCTGCCGTACCTGATGACATCCGAGCTGATAGACAAGTATCGTCCTTCAGCGTTCGATTTACAGATAGCCAACGACAAGGATTATCTGGTTTCCCGCACAGCCTGGCATCTCGGCCTTGAAGGACCGGTTATGGGAATCCAGGCCGCGTGCGCCACCTCTCTGGTTGCCGTTGCGGAGGCTGTCGAAGCGCTCCGCGCCGGTCGCTGCCGGCAGGCACTGGCTGGCGGCTGCACCATTCGCTATCCCCAATATGCGCCCTACCAAGCGCAAGAAGGTATGATTTACTCGCACAACGGTCATTGTATGCCGTTTACCGCAGGGGCCAGCGGGACAATTTTTGGCAGCGGCGCAGCCCTGGTCGTTCTCAAGCCTGCAATAGATGCGGCCAGAGATGGCGATCATATCCTTGCCATCATTAAAGGATGCGCGGTGAACAACGATGGTGCCCGCAAAGTCGGATTCACCACAACCAGCGCTGATGGTCAGCGTCGGCTGGTGAACCGGGCGCTGGCGGATGCCGCACTTACCGCAGCAGACCTTCGGGCATTCGAAGCCCATGGCACGGGTACGGCCGCCGGGGATCCAATTGAATTCGGGGTGCTGGACGCAATAACGTCCAGCGCGGGCCTTTCCCCAGACTGCTGCGCGCTTGGTGCGGTGAAGGCCAATCTCGGACATCTGGAAACCTCGGCGGGTATGGCTGGACTCATCAAAGCCGTGCTGCAGATTCAGCATGGGTGGATTGCGCCGCAGCTTCATATGACAGCGGTGAATCCCTCCATTGATACAGAGTCCAGTCCGCTCTACTTCCCGCTGACTGCCGAAGTCTGGCCGGCAACGGATCCCCGATCCGCCATCGGTGTGAGCGCTTTTGGGATCGGTGGTACCAATGCCCATATTATTTTGGCTCGCCCTGATATGATTGAGGCTCGTGAACTGGCACCGTCCGGAACTTATCCTGCTGCTATTCCGATTTCGGCACAGAGCATGAGCGCCTGTCATCGGCTGATTCGATTTTACCAGCAAAACCTAACTAAAATATCACCGCGAGCGCTGGCATGGAGCGCCCAGTCCACGCGAAAACCCTTGCGCTACCGAGCCATAATGGCACTGGACGACAGCAGGCGCCCGCAGATTACGGGGCAGATCACAGACGCTGGAAAACGCCGCCCCCAGGTCGTCTTCCTGTTTCCCGGTCAAGGCAGTCAGTTCGTTGGAATGGGCGCAGCGCTGGCTCGCTCTACCCCTGCTTTCGCAACGATTCTTCAGGTCTTGATTCACGAGCTCAAAGATGCGACTGAGATTGACCTGAGTTTCCTGCTGGATGGCAAAGGGACTGCTGCAGGGATCACAGACACCTCAATGGCCCAGCCAGCCCTGACTGCCGTTGAGATTGCGATGGCACGCTTCCTGATGCAACACGGGATCATGCCGGATGCAGTCATCGGCCACAGTCTCGGAGAAATCGCCGCAGCCTGTATTTCGGGTTCTCTCACCAGCAAACAGGCACTGGTATTCGCTGCACAGCGAGGCGACCTGATGTCAGCTCTGGATAGCGGCGCGATGCTGGCGGTGAATATGAGTGAGGACAACTGCGCACCCTGGCTGTCCGACGAGATTTCGCTGGCAGCCGTCAACGGGCCAGACGCTTGCGTGCTTTCTGGTACTTCAGTGGCGATTCAGCGAGTTCAGACAGAAATGTCCGGACAGCAAACACGCTGCCGCGAGTTATCCGTTTCTCATGCATTCCACTCAGCCATGATGACGCCGATCCTTGCCCCTCTCACAGCAGTGGCTCCGGCGGCCAAGGCACATAGTTCTGGCATCCGTTTCCACTCAACGCTCTACGGCACAAAACTGGATGCCCTGACCGAGCTGACACCCCGTTACTGGTCCAGACACGCGAGGGAACCGGTCCGCTTCCTAGAAGCAGTCAACTCCCTGCCAGCCAGACACAACACCCTCTTTATCGAGGTGGGGCCAGGGACAACGCTCTCGGCTCTGGTCAAAGCAATCCGGCCAGAAGGCACCACCATCCGGACTCTGGGCGGTATCAAAGACCGCTCAAGTGACACTGAAATCTGGCACAGCGCGCTGCAGTCATTATGGCTGGCAGGGATAAACCTGAACTGGCATCCCTCATGGGCTCAAGCTGGCGTTCGGGTGCAGTTACCGCACTACCCCTTTGAACGGCAGCACCACGGCCCCGGCACGCCGGCGTTTGGCGGACACAGTGAACAGGCAGATGACCGTGAACCACCTGTATTCACAAGCCATTACGCAACGCTTGACGAGGCTGTAACCGGGATCTGGGAACGGACAACCGGAATGACGCCGTCCGGCATCCACAATTCGCTTCTGGATGAAGGCTGCGACTCACTCGCCGTCATTCAGCTCGCCGTTCTGGCAGAGCAGGCACTTGGCGTGAAAATCAGCGTAGCCGACTTGATGAATGACCCCACCCCCTTTGGCCTGAGCACCTGCCTGACCGCGGCCGGTGCAGACAAAGCTATCCAACAACAAACAGCGAAGGAAATTTGATCATGGCAATAATCGATCACCCGGCATATGGCACCTACGAAGTAGAAACCATTGTCGTGGATGACACCACATCCTTTACCCTTGCCTGCTCCCCAAGAAGAAATACCTTACCGGGCAACGGCGGTATTCGATGGCTCTCGTACGACTCCCGTGCAGCACAGGAGGAAGAAGCCATCATGCTGGCACACGCAATGGATCGAAAACACGGCCTGTACCAGACGGGGTTCAGCGGCGGAAAAATTGTGGTGAACAGCAAAGCGAAGCCTGAAAATGCAATGCATGTTTTTGATGCTATCGCTCAACTGCTGAATCGTTACAACGGCTCGATGTACACCGGCTGCGATATTAATACCAGCAGCACACATATGCAGTACCTGCGGCTGTCCTCTCCCTGGATTCTGGATGCGCTGGAAAGCCCGCAAATTAACACATCGATCGCCACAGGGTATGGCGTATGGAGTGCTCTGCAAACCGTCATTGAACATACGCCCGGTACAGGTGCCCGCCCCCAGATTGCCATTCACGGCATGGGCAAAGTTGGCTGTGAAATCGCCCGCCAGTGCCTGAAACACGGATACGATGTTGTCGGCTTTGATGTCCGTCCCACACCGGCAATTCCTGCCGAAGTGCGTATGCTGGACAAAGAGGCGTTCTGGGCCTTCCCGTCAGATATTCTCTGTATCGCTTCTCTGTCCGGCATTCTCGACGCTCCCACCGTGGAGAAAGTGGCTGCCCGCTGGGTCATCAGCAGTTCCAACTCGCCCTTCTCCAGCCCAGAAACACAGAACCGCCTGCTTGAAAGAGGCATCAATTATCTCCCTGATTACGTGAGTAATGCGGGCGCCGTACTGTGTGACAGCATTGAAAAAATGTACCCGGATCGTTACCGGAACATGTCTCAGGATCAGGCCAACGAGTATGTCGCCGCCCTGATCAGCAACCGAACCAGAGAGCTGATCGGGCGCTCACAGGTATTGGGATTCGATGTCCATATGCTGCTGACCGCGTAATGCTTCACCGTCATCCGTGTCCGGTAATGCCTGAAATAACAGGCATTACCGGCGCATGCAACATGAGAAAAGCCATGAACAGAATTTCTTCCCGCCAGTTCCGCCTGCTGCGGTGCCTGATTATTTTCGTTTGGTGCATACCGCTGTATTTAGGAAAGGCAATTGCCAGCGAACCCGTGACAATCACCGATCTGGCAGGGCGGCAAGTCACGGTGACCCGCCCGGTTTCACGATTGATTCTGGCCGACGGGACATTAGCATACACGCTGCCTTTGCTGCTGCCCGAGGATCCCTTTGGCAAAGTCGTCGGCTGGGGAGAAAACTTCCAAGCGGCGGATCTCGACGGATATCAAAGCTATCTTGCACGCTTTCCCGAACTGGCGGCGATTCCGACCTTTCCGGCCAACACGACAGACTCGCTCAATGCAGAAAAAGTGATCGGACTGGAACCGGATCTGGTCTTAATGAACTTGAGCTCACTTGCGGCAGTACAGTCTTCAGGATTACTGGCGCATCTGAACAAAATCGGTATCGCGGTGGTTTTTGTCGACTTCCGCACGCACATTTTCAGCAGTGTGGAAAAGAGCATACAGACGATAGGCACCCTGCTGGACGCTAATGAAAGGGCTAGCCAATTCCTGCAATTTCGTGAAGAACAGATTAGCCGGGTGCTTACCCGTCTTTCCGACGTGCACTATTCCCCGAGCGTCATGATTGAACGTTCGGCTGGCCTTTATCAGGACTGCTGCATGAGTTATGGGCCGGGAAATTTTGGCGCGTTAATCCAGGCTGCTGGTGGCCGGAACCTTGGTTCAGATTTCATTGGGGGTAACTTCGGAACACTGCACCCGGAGCAAGTGATTCACTCACAACCCGACGTCGTGCTGGTCACCGGGGCAAACTGGTCACTTTATTCGCCTTCAGGCGATTGGATCCGGCTGGGACCGGGGGCCGACCTGAACGTTGCCCACCAGCATCTCACCCGTTTGATGGAACGGCCTGCGTACCAGACACTGCCAGCTTTACGCAAGAAGCAAGTATATGCCATCTGGCACGCATTCTATGACAACCCTTACAACTTTATCGCGTTGCAGCAAATAGCCAAATGGCTGCACCCGGAAAAGTTTGAAGATTTAGATCCGGAAGCAACCTTTAGGGAACTTCACCAGCGGTTTCTGCCAACTCCCTACCGGTCTGGCTATTGGCTGAGCCTGTAGGCATTGGCAGTCCAAAGTCCTTGTTCTGCCCATCAAACTCAATTTCATCAAAGGAAAACACATGCAATCAATCAAACCAGGAAGCGAATACGATGTCGTGATCATCGGCGGCGGGATTGTCGGGCTTGCTAGTGCCTATTATGCAACGGCAAGAGGCCTTCGCACTCTAGTCGTCGATCAGTATGGCATCCGAAACAACGTCAACAGCTCCAAAGGAAACGAAAGAATGTTCAGGCTGATGCAGGACAACACATCCGAAGCCCGCCTTGCTGAAACATCTCTGGCACTCTGGATGGAACTTCAGATGGCCACTGGTACACCACTGCTGGCCATGGATGATTTGATTTTCTTCGGACACAAAGACGCACCGTTGACCACAGAAGGCAACGTCAGTCAGGTGAAGAAAACCATGGATCGCATGGCCATGCCTTATGAGTATCTGGACTCACCAGACGCGATCCACAAACGGTTTCCGGTGTTCAATCGCGAAGCCCTGCCGAGCGATTACGTTGGTCTGGTTCAGGCTTCAAGCGCCTCAATCAATGTCCAGGCAGCTGCAAGCGCTTTTTTCAGTGCCGCAATGAAAACAGGCCGACTATCTGTGCTGGAGAAATATGCAGTGTCCGGCCTTGAACCCAGCGGCGTCCCCCATCAGAACCAGACCTATGCCATCTATGCACAATCCGAGCAGGATGCACTTTGCATAAGGGGACGTCACCTGATCCTGTCTCCTGGTGTATGGGCGGATAGTGTCTTGAACCCGCTGGGACTTCATCAAACACGGGACTGGAAAATCTGGCAGATGAACTATGCCTACTGGCCAGTAAAAAGTCATGACGTCAAAATCCCGATCTGGTTTGAGTTCGGCAATCTGGACGCAAACGACCATGGTACATTCTATGGTTTTCCGCCGCTCAATTTTGACCCTTCAATGGCAAACCGCGTCAAGATGAGTGCGGACTACACCTATGATGTTTTCGATCATCCCGCACAGATTCATCATAAGGTGAGTCAGAGACTGATGAAGGAACTCTCCGGACATTTATCATCGCTGCTAAACCCGCAAGCCATTCATCTAGAGCAAATGGAAGATGCGGGCACCTGCCTTTATTCGATGAGCCCGGACGGCAAGCTGGTGATTGGCCGTATTCCCACGCAACCATGCTCAGAGACGTTTTATCATGGCGCTTCCATGTGCATCATGGAGTCTGGGCGCGCTTTCAAATACGCCCCGCTCTTTGGCCGAGTGTTGGTGGAACTGGCTATTGATGGGAAATCCCCCTATCAGTCCGATCTGGATATTTTCTCACCTTTGCGGGAGGGGCTCTTTAACTGATCGTCGATTTGATAGTTCAAAGCAAGCACTCTTGCAATGGTGAAATGCTTTGCATCTTTGATGAAAATTCTTCAATTCATAACACGCTGCAGACCTTTTCCATCATTCAATTGAATAGCCACTACTGTGCTTTCGCACTACAGTGATTAATCATATTTGGACAAACCTATCTGTATCTGATGCAAAAGAGCCTTTGCTGCTTTTCGTGTTCACATAATTTAAGGCCACTCTTACAGTGGCCTTTTAACGATTCAAACATTCCAAGTTTGTCGGTATTTATTGGGGCTGCCTAAACGACAGAAAGTGATTTCAGCTTTCCTACCGAATCAACTGCCTCAATTTAGCCGAAAAAATATCTGTCAGAAAAACCAGCGATAGAATCACTATCACGCAAGATGCGGTATCGCCGTATTCGAACATTTTCATTGAGGTAATGAGCTCAAAACCGATTCCACCAGCACCAATCATGCCCAATACTGCAGAAATACGGATATTGGCTTCCAGACGGTACAGTATAATGCTGATCCAATTAGGGAAAACCTGTGGAAGCACAGCAAATATTATCGTCTGCAACGTTGTACAGCCGGACGCTTTCATGGCTTCCATTGGCCCTTGATCCATTTCTTCGATTGCTTCAGAAAAGAACTTTCCAACCATACCCGCGCCGTGTAAAGCGAGAGCCAATACACCAGCGAAAGGCCCCAGTCCGACCGCAGCCACAAAGATCAACGCCAATATCAGTTCATTAATTCCCCTGAGTACATTCAATATCTGCCGGCAGATATGGTAAATACCCGTATGAGGGGTGATATTTTTCGCAGCCAGAAAGCTGATAGGAATAGCAATAACAACAGACAAAACGGTGCCCCACAAGGCTATTTGCAATGTCTGGATAGCAGGTTCAATTAAACTTTCACCGATATAAGGCAAATTGGGTGGCATCATCCGTGAGACGAAATCTGCGATCCACGGCAAACCAGCGACTAAATCAGACACGCTCATGCGTGCTCCCTCTGCAGACCAATGTAATAGTCCGTAACTCGCCAGAATGATCGGAAACACAATCCACCAGCCCTGTTTTGGCGGATTCATCACAAGCTTTAACGGGTATAACGTCATCTCAGGCCACCCTCATTTCACTTAAACGGGTTGCCCGTCGTTCACTTGCCATACGCGTTACTAATTGGCTGATGCTGTCATCTTCCAGGCCCGAGTATATTTGGCTGACAACCTCAGGGGTCAGAGACTCAGGCAGCCCATCGAAAATGACCTTGCCATTAGAAAGACCAACAATACGTTCAGCGAACTCCATGGCGTAATCAATTTGGTGGAGGTTGCACAGCACGGCAATTTTGCGTTGTTTACAGCTGTTACGGATGTAGCTGAGAACTTTACGGGATGATTTAGGGTCCAGACTGGCTACCGGTTCATCAGCCAGCATCAGTTGTGGCTGCTGGGCCAGTGCCCGGGCGATGCCCACACGTTGCTGCTGACCTCCACTCAAGCTGTCTGCACGTTGATTCACTTTATCTGCCAACCCAACCTGCTCCAGACATTCATGGGCAATGGTGATATCAGACTGAGGAAACAGCTGCAGCGCACAACTCCAGAAAGGTAGCTCTGACATTCTGCCAACCAGCACATTCTTCAGTACAGAAAGTCGTTTGGTCAAATTGTGATGCTGGAAAATCATACCCACATTACGTCGTAGGTAAATCAGCTCCTTCCCCTGCACATGGGCAATGTTTTTACCGTTCAGAAAAATGTCCCCGTTGGTCGCTTCTGTCAGGCGGTTAATACAGCGTAGTAATGTCGATTTACCCGCACCGGAAGGACCGAGAATCACAACAAATTCACCTTCGTTAATGGTTAAGTCAACCCCTTTCAGGACTTGATTATCGCCATAAGACTTTTGTAGATCTTTAATAACTAACATAATGATTTCCACAGATGCCCTGTATTATCTGTTCATTGGATTACTTATATTTCGCCGCTTCGCGTACCGGGTTATAGGCTGCATCGTTGGTTTCCACATAGCGATTCACAATACCCTGGTCACCAAACTGTACGGACTCAATAGAAAGAAATGCCTGCTTAATCTTCTGTTTGTCTTGCTCTGGCAGCGCTTTACGCCAAACCATCGGCGATTCAGGAATCGCTTCAGAACGCCAGATCACCTTATAGTCGTTTTTGCCGATTATTCCTTTTTCCACCGCGGCATTCAGAATTCGGTCAGCAACCGTCGCAGCATCAACCCGACCATTTTTGACAGCCAGGATATTGGCATCATGCGCACCGGTATAAACAACATTGGCGAAATACTCACGAGGCTCAATGTTGGCTTTTTTGAGCGCAACACTGGGGAACAGGTAACCAGACGTTGAGGTCGGCGAAACAAAAGCAAAATTTTTGCCTTTCAGATCAGCTAACGTCTGAATCTCCGTCGCAGATGCCGGCGCAATAATCTGGCTGTGATAGGCAACATCGCCCGCTTTTGCGGTTTCGGCAACCACAAAGGCTTCAACATCAGCTACTTCACTGGCTTTCACATACGAAAACGGCCCCAGATAAGCAATGTCTACATGCCCGGCACGCAGTGCCTCAATCACGCCGTTATAATCTGTCGCCACGTAACCTTCGACGTTCACTCCCAACTTTTTGCTCAGTGTCTCGATCAACACTTTGCTCTGTTTGAGCATGGCTCGTGAATCTTCAGAAGGAATCAGCGCCATTTTCAGATCATCCATTGACTGGGCTGGTAAAGCCCCTGCCAGTAAAACGGCCAGTAAACCAGATACCGCTGCATGTTTCTTCCATGTATTGTTCATTAGGATTTCCTCATCTGTTTCAAAATGATTGAAGTAAAGTGGTTGAATTGCCCGCGAAATTTTTTCCCCGTTCGCCGCTTAGCGCATCATTGACGAGTATTTGCCAGCGCTCTTTGCTATAGCCGTAGCATTGTGGTTCTGTTGCTACCCCCAACGCTGCCAACCAGCCTTCCAGCTCACAGGCTGCATCAGTCAGATCAGTTCCAAACAATGAGCGCAGCGAATCAGCAATATCACTGTCATCGTTCGCAAAGCTCCGTACAATCGCCGGCAAAGTGAATGAGCAGGCAATGCCATGAGCCAGTCCGGTCTCTATCGTGATGGCATAGGAAATATTGTGGGCAATGGAGGTTTTGGTGTTAGAGAACGCCAACCCGGCCAGTAGTGACGCCGTCATCATCTGCTCTCGTAACAACGAGTCTGTTGGTTCACACTTAAGCTTCGGCAGCACCTTCAGAATGAGACGGATAGCCCGCTTGGCATACTGAGTCGACAGAGGGTTTCGGTGTTTATTCCAAAGACTTTCCAGCGCATGAGACAACGCGTCCAACCCGGTCTGGATAGTCAGCGAAACCGGAAGCTGGTACGTCAGTTGCGGGTCGCAAATTGCGGCTTCCGGGTATAAATGGGGGTGAACAAGTGAATACTTGCGACCTGCGGAGGTATCCCAGATTGTGGCCCAAGATGTCACTTCACTGCCTGTGCCAGTAGTGGTTGGCACCGCGATGACAGGCAGGGGCATGCCGATGATCTTTTCGCCCTGAGTCAACACAGCCCTAATGTGATTGGGTTCAGTTTTCGCCACCGCCAGTGCTTTAGTTGCATCAATCACCGACCCGCCCCCCAATGCCACCAGCACCTCGACTTCCGCCGCATAAGGGGAAAACGCCGCACAAATCGTCGCCATATCTGAGATATCCGGATTTTCGCTCACCTGATTGAGTACAACTCGACAACCTGAATGCGACTCCCTGATATCATCCGCCAGTGATGCAAAATAAGGATGGTTGTAGGTCACCAACGCAAACGAACGTCCGTTTATCTGCTCAGTCAGAGCAGTAATCGCCCCCTGGCCGAAGATGACGTTGACCGGATTATGAAACTGCCACATATCGCATTACCTTTCTGATTCTGTTCTGAATGAACACAAGGTAAGCGTGCGAAATGACAGTAATATGGAGTGAAAATACTAATTAAATAGGATTGTCATAGAAAAAATCTATGCTGCCAGGATTCTATTTGGTTGGATGATGCCAGTGCGACATACTCAGTTACGTTCTTTTCATATGGTTGCTAAATTTGGCAGCTTTTCAAAAGCCGCAGATGAACTCAACATTACGCAACCGACAATTACGGCTCAAATTCGGGAGCTGGAATCACAGTACAACGTAAGATTGTTTTACCGACAAAGAAACAATAATCGACTGACGGAAACCGGTCAGCAGCTGTACCAGCAAACACTGATCATGTTTTCACTCGAGCAACGTGCCAAACAGCTACTCCAGTCAAACGGCGCACTACGTTCAGGCAAGCTCCATCTGGGCGCGGTCAGTCCCGGCGCAGTGATGCCTTTGGTTGATGCGTTTAACACCCACTACCCCGGCATCGATATCACGATACATACCGGGGGCTCAGAACATATCAAAAACGGTGTGCTCAACGGCGAACTGGATATGGGCATGCTCGCCTACCGCGAACCGAATCCGGACCTGGTGTCCCTTGAGATAACCCAGCAACCGGTTGTGTTAGCGGTTCCCAATTCCCACCCACTGTCACGCCGTCGTGCGATTCCCATAGCGGCACTGGAAGATGTGCCTCTGGTACACCGTGAAGTTGGCTCGACCACCCGAAAAATCATTGAAGATGCGCTGCAGGCAGAACGTATCAGTCCGAAATGCATTTTGGAGATCAATAGCCGGGAAGGCGTTCGAGAAGCCAGTATTTATGGCATCGGCATCAGCTATGTGGGACAACATGAGTTTCAGCCACATCCCAATATTTCACTGGTTCATCTGAATGACTTGGATACCTTGTCAAAGTCCTATTTGATTTACTCTAAAGAGCTGGAAAACCTGCCCATGATACAGGCCATCATCGCGATACTGGCTTCCATTAAAACCAGCCATACCGCAGCTATTACCGTGTAATCACGATGGAAAGGATTAGATATTAAAAAAGCGACACCCATTAATGGGTGTCGCTTTTTTATCAATAAGATCAATGTGGTATCAGATGTTTTTCCTGAATCACAAAACGCGAAAACAACGGGTTACGCCCGGGCTCTGAAACGCCTGAAGATCAAATGGCCACCCCGGAACATGAGCAGAGACAGGAGAATCATCATACAGCCCATCACCTTATGCGGTGGCATTTGCTCTCCATACCAAATCACACTGAGAATCACCGTCCAGACCGGTTCCAGAATCATGATGATGGCAGCATTGGTTGGGTTGGCATATTTCTGACCTGTCGTTTGCATCACATATCGCAGGCTGGTTGCGACTAAGGTACTCAGTGCAAACCATCCCCAGATTGAACCTGGTACACTTTCGGGCCAGGTTTCAGTGAAAATGGCAACACTCAGTGCCATGCATCCCGTCACAAATAGCTGCAAGCAGGTCAGCAGCAGAGTTGGAATACGGCTGGCATATTTGCTATTGAAGTTAAAGTGCACTGCGAGCGTCAAAGCTGCAATCAGAAACCAAAGCTGACTGACAGACAATTGCCACGCCTGCCCGCCGCCAAGCGCCAGGAGCAATAACCCCCCCACCGCAACGGGCAATGAAAACCAGAAATTCCGCGACGGCTTTAACTTGAAGACTCCCCACGCGACAATTGGCACAAACAGCATGGACAAGCTCATGATAAACGCTCCCTCACCTAACGTCTGAGAGTGAGAGATCGCATAAACCCAGCACATCAGGGAGATGCCCAATAACACCCCGACCCCCATTGCCTTGAAAATATCGGAGCGATGTACCTGCCGAAAAGCACGCAGACAAAATGGCAGCAAACAGATTGAAGCCAACACGAAGCGAAATCCGATAAACCCAAATGGTGGCAAGCCCTGAATAGTCTCTTTGGAAAAAATCCAGCCCGATGCCGCGAGCATGGTGGTGGCGACCAAGATTAAATCAGCACGACGTGATGACGACATAGCAACCTGTTATGTTATTTGTATGATAATTTTGTACCGATATTGTAACGTCATTTACTACAAGGAATGAAGTACTAACTGATTAATTACCTGAGGGTATAGACGGAAATTAGCGGAGTGTCCCCAAGAGCCGCCAGAAGCGGCAGCTCAGGGGGATAGTTTTTCTGCCTGTACATGTGATCGTATTCTGGGCGTGTTATTCAGACGACACCACCGAGTTCCCATAATCTGGCAGCTAGCTTGTACCAGTCACTTTCACCTGTCAGCAGTCTGAGGCAGTAGCCGCCTTACACACTTCCATCTGAACCTGAGCCGGTGCAGGCTCATAATGGCTCATCGACATACTGAAACTGCCCTCTCCACCTGTCATGGCTTTCAGTCGCTGGGCATATTCAATCAACTCTTTTTGCGGCATGCGGGCCTGAATATGAGTGAAATGGCTGTCTTCTGCATTGGTGCCTAATATCATTCCACGATTGGCCGCCAAATCCCCGGTGATATCCCCAACGGCTTCGGTTGGAACAGTCAGAGCCATCTCGACTATCGGTTCCAGCACAATCGGGTTGGCGTTACGCACCGCGTCTAAAAACGCTTTCTTACCGGCAATCACAAAAGCAATTTCTTTCGAATCCACCGAGTGATACTTACCGTCATACACTGTCACTTCGATATCGCGAATCGGATTACCAGAGATAGCGCCTTCAGCCAACGCCTGCCGAATCCCTTTTTCAACCGCAGGGATCAGTGACGTCGGAATGGCTCCGCCAACCACCTTGTTGACAAAAACAAATCCCTCACCGCGTTCAAGCGGCCTGACCCGCAGCTGGACTTCACCAAACTGTCCCGCACCGCCACTCTGCTTTTTATGCCGGTAATGGCCTTCTGCAGGCTGCGTGATCGTTTCAAAATACTCAATGCTGGGCACGGTTGCTTCCACATCGAGCTTATAGAGTGATGACATTTTTTCGAGCGCAATCTTGAGGTGGAACTCTCCCTGTCCGCTGAGTACGGTTTCATTTGTCCGCGCCCGATGTTCAAGCCGCAAAGACGGATCTTCCGCCACGATCTTATTCAGGATCTCAGACAGCTTTTGTTCATCGCCCCGCTTGATCGGACTGATCGACAAACCATACATAGGTTCAGGAAAATCCAGCGTACGCATGGTGATGCCATCTTCATCATGTGAATCATGGATCACCGAGTCAAACTGAAGCTCATCAACCTTTGCCAGCACGCAGATATCACCACACCGTGCAGCGCTGATTTCATTGCGCTTTTTGCCCTGAAGCTGGTAGAGATGACCGACTTTAAACGCTTTATTGTTTTCTCCGATGTACAGCTGAGAACCAGCGTTTATTGCCCCCTGAAACAACCGGATGTAAGCCAGTTTACCGAGATATGGATCCACGCTGATCTTAAACACATGCCCGACAGCATGATCCAGTTGCTCACTGTTGACGGGAGCCTGCTTACCCTTCTTCTCAAGCATTGGCGGGTTGCCTTCTTCCGGCATAGGCATGATTTCAGCCAGTGTCTGCAACAGCAGGTCACAGCCAGCACCGGTTTCAGCAGAAACAAAACAAACAGGAATAACATGCCCGGTACGAAGTGCCTCCTCAAAAGGCGCATGCAGTTGAACCGGGCTGAGTTCCGAGCCCTGTTCCAGATACAACGCCATCAGATCTTCATCCACTTCGATGATTTGATCGATTAGCTGTTCATGGGCTTCACTGACAGAGCTGAACAAGGTCGAAGCAGATTCCTCCGGTGTAAAGAAACAATCAATCACCTGGCTGGCATCTTCTGATGGCAGATTCAATGGCAAACACTCCGCACCAAACTGCGCCTGAATCTGTGTCAGGCATGCGCTTAACTTAGAAGGATTGAGGTCAATCTTGTTGATGACAACCATCTGGCATTTCTGCTGATCGCGGGCAAACTGATAGAGTCTGTCAGAGACCTGATTCAAAGGCGTGTTAGCATCAATGACCAACACTGAGGATTCTACCGCCGGAAATACACTGAGTGCTCTGCCAATCAACTCAGGCAGTCCCGGCGTATCGAGAATGTTCATCCGGTGAGATTGCCAGCTCAAGGCAACCGGAGTGGCTTCGATACTGTGTTGATAGTGGATGGATTGATCATCAAAATCGGTGACGGTATCCCCCCCTTTTACTGTCCCGAGGTGAGTTGTTGCCTGAGCGTCAAACAGCAACCTCTCAATAAGCGACGTTTTCCCTACGCCACTCTGGCCGACAAAGACGATATTGCGGATTTCATTAACAGACATACCTTGCTCCCATTACACGCAGAAAACGAAAAGACAGGCTGAGGTAGGCGGGATTTCCGCCTCATCGTCTTCCAGGTCATTTTCCGGATGGGAACATTCATACGCGTACCCTATTGGTTGCCCGTCGTCAGGAACAAGATGTCAGTAGCTCTGAGTCAGGAGCTATGCATTAAGGATAGGAAAGTTGACAGACTTCATCAGCTTGCCTTTCAGACAGACACAATACTGTGAAGCAATTCATGACCAGAAGAATGGGCAACGTGGCAGAGAAAGAAAAGGCTGCAAATGTGACAAAGGTCTAACACGATAATCGTATACCTTGCCGTTTGCAGCCTTTAATAAAAAGGGATGGTTCAGGAATCCATCTTACGCATTTGATTCAAATAACGAATCCAGCTCTGTGACGTCGAAGTCGACTGAATATTGTCGGCACGCTTGGCGTGGATAATCGCTTTATCAAAGTCGGTCAACTTGTAGTACGCCCTTACTTTGGCCAGTTCAACATCTGCCGCACGGCGTTTATCCGTCACTTTTTGCAACTGAGTCAATGCCTGCCGGTAATGCCCTTCCTGAAGCAATAGCTGAGCTAATTGCCAACGGTATTTATTGTCGCGGTTGGCTGCCAGTTCCCAGACTTTCACCGCCTGATCCCACTCTCTTGCCATCTGCCAGTACTGGGCCTGAATCGCCAGCAATTCACTGTCGGACTCGGCTCCTTCCAGTTCGGCAATTTGCTGTGCTGCTCGCTCAGGAATGCCTCTCTGGGCATATAATTGCGCAAGACTTCGCAGATCCCGCTGCGTTAGTGCGACCCCCTGCCTTTTCGCCAGCGCCATGGTATTGAGGGCATCATGCGAACGACCAAGTCGGAGTTGAATACCGGTCAGTTGCTGCCACCAGGCCACATGGTTCGGTTCCAGCGCAATCAATGCTTCCAGAGTGGGTACCGCCCCTTTCCACTGTTGAAGCTGCAGTTGTGCTCCTAGCTTCATGTTTAGTGAATGCTTATCCGTTTTCTTTAAAAAACGATCGCGTTTGGCAACAGCCTTCAACACGTCATTCCATTGTTCCAGTTGATAATGGCTTTGCGCAATACGCAGCCACAGTTCGGCTGCGTTCTGATTTTCCGGAACCGATTTTGAAAGCGTGTAATAGTGCGGCAAAGCCTGCCGGAATTTCTCGCTGGACAGCAGAATGTCAGCCAACATTCGGCGAGTTACCCAGGCTTGCTCGTCTTGCAGCAAACCCGACTCAACCGCTTTCTGCAAGTTGGTAATGGCCTGATTTTTGTTACCACTCTGCCAATAGAACACCCCCAGCATACGTTGTACGTAAGCTTTGTCGTACTCCCTTGAAGGGTTCAGCCCCTTCAGCAGATTAATGGCTTCGCCCAGCTTTTCATTCTGCTGCAACGTATTCGCCCGCTGCACCTTGTTCGCGATACCCTGCGACAAATCTGCGGCATGAACAGAAGCAACACTGAGTGGTATTGCCAGCAAAGCAACCAGAGTGAACTTCTTCATCATTTCTCCATCTTGAACACAATTTTTGCGGTCTGGACGTAAGGCACAGCTCGGCCATCCACCACTTTAGGCTGATACTTCCATTTTTTCAGCGCACGCATCGCTTCCCGATCAAAGATACGTTTAGGATTCGCATCGGTTATCTGAATATCCGTCGGGCGTCCTTGTGCATCCACGGTAAACGAAAACACCACATAACCTTCAATGCCCCTCTGCTGCGCTTTAGGGGGATAAACCGGATCCTGTTTATAAAGCGGCATCGCCTGCTGATTAACGCTTGTCCCGAAATCAGAAAACGTCGGGACATTAATCGCCAGCCCGGAAATTGCGGTATCCAGACTCAGGCTCGGCATGGTCGGAGTAACCGTATTGGTTGTCACTGACTGCGATGTTTTCGGCATTGCCTGCGGCGGCGGCTCCGGTGTCTCCGGCGGTTCAGGTACCGCGCGCTGACGGCGGGATACGTCCCGTTCCTGCTCAACCATAACCATGTCAAACGCCAGAACCTGTTTTTCCTCCTGGGCTCGAGGATGGCCGTTATCCACCATCCATGCCATGAAAGTAAACAGTCCCAAGGCGACAGAAAAAGCCACGGGCAGAGCGATTAACAATCGAAACATCAGCGTTTCTCCGCGGCCAAAGCAATATTCTTCACTCCGGCCCCTTTGGCCGCATCCATAACTTTGACCACGGTACCGTTGTAAGCATGTTCATCAGCCTGAATAACCAGGGAGGCATCCGGTTGATCTAGCAACAAGTGTTCCAACGTCGCCTGCACACGCTCCACATCCACAACACGCTTATCAATATAGACATCGTTAGCTGACGTGATGGCCACAAAAATCCCGGCGTCTTTTTGGCTGACAACATTACTGGCCTGCGGACGATTCACTTCAACACCGGACTCACGGACAAATGAACTGGTGACGATGAAGAAGATCAACATAATAAAGACGATATCCAGCATTGAGGTCAGATCAACCTGGGCATCTTCACGGGCAGAAGACGGACGATTAAGTCTCATCACTGGCTCCTTAATAATTTTTCAAGTTTCATTTCCCGTAAATGACAGGCTTTAGCCAGACGGGAATGGACAAACATACCAGACAGCGCTGCAACCATACCGGCCATTGTCGGTAAGGTCGCAAGGGAAATCCCAGACGCCATCAGACGAGGCTGGCTACTGCCCTGCGTGGCCATGACATCAAACACAGAAATCATCCCAGTGACTGTGCCAAGCAGTCCCAGCATCGGGCATATTGCAACCAGCACTTTGATCAGATTCAGATTCTGATTCAGCGCCAGATGAGCCTGATTCAGCCAGCCACTACGAACCGCGTGGGCATACCAGGACGTTTGATCATCTCTGGCCTGCCACAACGTCAGCCATTGCTGCTTCTGCTTCGGATATGTCACAGACAGATACACAACCCGCTCAACAACCAGTACCCAGCACAGCATTACCACGGCGGCCAGCCACCATAGGATCTGGCCTCCCTGATTCATAAACTGCTCCAGTGAGTACCACCAGCTTTCCAGTGCTGAGTTGTGGATCAATGGGATGTCGTAAAGACTGTTTTCCATTATGCGGCAGTTCCTGCTTTTTCAGCCTGTTCTGCGACCAGGCTTATTCCCTGTTTCTCTAGAATGGTGCGAATATTTTCTGCCTGTGAACTCAGGATATTATGAGCAAGCAGCAACGGCATGGCTGAAACCAGACCAAGAACCGTCGTAACCAATGCAGTAGAAATACCACCAGCCATAATGGTTGGGTCACCATTGCCGAACTGAGTAATAACCTGGAAGGTTTCAATCATGCCCGTTACAGTACCCAACAGACCCAGCATTGGCGCCAAGGCCGCCAGCAGTTTCAGCATCGACAGGCCTTTTTCCAATCCCTGCTGTTCATCGACAATGGTTTCCAGTAAGCGCAGTTCCAGTGCTTCCACGCTGCGCTTCTGTTCTTTGTTATAAACTGACAGCACGCGTCCCAGTGGGTTATCGCCCGGTTGAGTCGGCGACTTCAGCTGCTTGTTGATTTGCTGGCGCACCAGGGTCAGCTTGATACCGCGGAACAAAGAAATTCCCAGACCAATCGCCAGCAAACCAAGAATAATTTTTCCGACGATGCCGCCGTGCTCGAGACGGTCAGACAACTCTGGAGAGTTTGCTAGTTGTTCCAGCATGATACCGCGTGATGGATCCACCACGGCTGCCTGCATCCCAGTTTCCGTCAACCCCGTAAGGGTGTTAAGTACCGGGCCATTTTCAGGCTGCTTCAGATAAGGTTTCGCTACAGCACGCTTGCCGTCCCAATCGATGTACCCGTATTCACCCACCAGGCCGATGCTGCCCAGTCGGTAAGCATCCACATTATTGGTCTGCCCTTCGCCGTTAATAAAAGGCACCTGCACCAGACGCATTTCTCGGCTGGCCGAAATTTGCTCTTCCATTCCCTGCCACAGCGCAGTCAGCTGCTTTAATGAAGGCAGCGCTTTGGCTTCAACAATCGAGTCGACCACCGGACGGAATGTTTTGCGGTCGACCCCGGTCACGGAATAGGCCAATTCGTTATCCAGCTCTTTGGCGGCCTGACGAACAACCCCAAACAGTTCACCAAGACTACCGGTTTCCAAACGCAGCTGTTCTTCCAGGCGGGCCAGGTCGTTTTCATTTTTACTGAATGTGGCGCTCAGCTCATCGGTTTCGGCTTGTAGCTGATCCCGCTGCTTGACCAACGCATTGTACTGAGCACGAATTTCCTGCTCAGTCAGACGAAAATCCTGCTCACGATCGGCGTCATGCGCGTTCTGAACACGTTGTTCCTGACGTGTTTGATCGGCCAGCGAAGTTTGGGCTGACACCAGCATTGGCATTGAAACAAGGCACAGCGCAGTTGCTAACGCTTTGAATTTCATCTTAGTTATTCTCCACGTTAACGGAAACCGGCAGGGTGATCAGGCTTGGCGCAGCTTGCTTGGAAGCAATCGCAAATGCTTTATTGATGTCTTTGGCATAGCCGTTTTCCAGCGATTGCCAGCCGGACGTTTTATCATTCCAGGCCCAGAAACGCTTACCATCAAGGCTGCGGGCAACCAGCGAAATGCGTCCCAGGTACAGCATATCCGCTTCAATCTTCGTGTTATCCAGCGCCAGTTGGCCCTGATAGATCCCCATCTTGGTGCCGTAATCCATTTCAATCTGGTAGGCTTCCAGAATACGGCGGAATTTCTCCGCGTCGCTGACATCCGCCATTGCCATCATGTCTTCCAGCTTGCTGATACGATCTAGGCGCTGTTCATGGCGAATCGGTTTATCGTTTTCCACTGTTGTCTTCAGGCCAGCAAGCATACGGTACATCAGAGGCACAACCCCCTGACGAGTATCTTTGATTCCCTCGATCTGATGCTGAAGGCTTTCAGCTTCCTGCTGCTGACTGGCCACCAGGTTTGAAAGGTGATCGCGGTAAATGCCGAGGTTGTTCACTTCTTCCTTCAGCTGTTCCATTTCCGCTTTCATGCTGAGCACAGAGTCAGCACTGCGATCGATTTTCTTCTGGCTGTTAGCCGAGGCGGCGTTCATGGAGTTCTCGATGGAACGTGCGTCACCCAGCGTACTGGCGTTGGCTCCGCTAATCATGCCCAGCATCAACAGTGCCAGGCTGGTTTTTGCTACTTTCATTGTTAATAAATCAGTCGGTTAAGAAAAATAAAAGGCTTCAATCAATGAAGATATAAAAACAAACATAAACCGCTATCGTCATAGCTGGTAATGGTTATAGATTCTAATTGTAAACGAATCTCATTTAAACCATTTTCATACAAAAAACCGTAATAGCACCTCTGACTACGATCTGAATCATGTGTTTACCTGCCCTGTTGTACGGTTTGCATGCAATCCCCTGATAAATGCGATAACAGTCGCGAGTCTGTACGCGATCTGATAACAAGCATGAGCATCACCCTGTTCATAAGTTGTCGCTGTGTGGTACCAACACAACGTGTGTATATAGCTATATCTACACACCCAGACTTCAACCCAGACTTCTAGCCCGATACGCGCCGTCTATTTTACATGATTACGTCGACACACCTCAGCCAACGTGTATGTATGCCTGTCTCTATTTCCAATAACTAAGTGACAATGTCACTAATATCACTTATCCCCTCTATATCTTTCTTTGAATAAGACCTAATTTAAAAGCTCAAGGACACCAGTCATGTCACAGCGTTGACCTTCAAACGACTTCGCAATAACATCCTGTCGATAAACGCATAAAGTGTGCGTTTTTTCTGATCCCTCATGTATAATGCCGCGCTCAAAATGAACTTTCCGGTACTTTGAAGTGAATGAAGTAAACCTTGATGACGTACGTCATCAACTTGCTGCGCTGAATTTTAAAGCAGACAAGATGCGTATTGTAACTGTTTCGGCCATGGATGCTGACTTACTGGAGTCTTGCACCACCACCACAGGTGAATGCTTTTACAACAGCTACATGAATGTGATCTACGGGAAAGGCGATCGCTATGTCCTGGGTTACCGCTGTGAAGAAACCGTGATTGACCACGCGATTATTCGTAAAGGCGACAAGTACTACGACCCTACTCTGCAGTCAGAGGGTGAGTTTTCTGAATATCAGTTTGCAGTCCTGACCGAGTTTACTGTGTTCGACATGATGAAACACGCGAAGTCTAACAAGGATTTCCCGCCGGATGTTGATTACGTACTGAGTAAGGCTGACAAATTTAAAAACGTCATTGACGTTGATAAAATCAAACGAAAATAATGCCTTCAAGCCTCTGTATGTTACAGGGGCTTTTTGTTTTCTCTCTGTCTTTCGATTTGAGTAATTTTTTCTGCGTCTCTATCATCTGCGCTAGCAAGATCTCCCCGGCTGAAATAATCTTTCCCTTTAATACCAACTAGCTGCATATAAAATCACCAATCAGCGATCAGTCAAAATCAACTGATCGTCGTATCTTGCAGCACTGAATTTGTGATCCGTCTACTTTTCCTCGTGAAATTGAGAAAAGCAGTAGATTTTTTTTGGCGGCTCGCTATTTTAAGAGGTCAGAGTTGTCTATATTCAACCATTGGCACTTGTTAAATTAGTGTTTTCATTGGTTGTGACATTGGAAACTTGTGGTATCAGCTTTAAAACGAAGCGTTAACCGTTTGCTAGGATGCAATATGAAACTTTTTATTTCTCTGTTCTTATTAGTTTTGCTATCCGGGTGCAGTAACGGCATCAACATTTCCGTCCCGGACAGACTGGCTCAGTCTGAATCGAACAACGGATATGTTACCGGTAGTTTGGGGGTGACCACAGAATGGCCATCAACGGGGGAAGGACTTGTCACAACGCTGTATCTCAGACAGCAAGGCAGTGCAGATCCAATCACAGTCACCAGTTCTAAATCCGACTTTGATTACAATAACGGCCTGCAAAAAGGTCAGCTGTTCACTATTGCGCTGCCGCCTGGGCAGTATGAGCTATACAGTATCAGCTTCAGGGGAAGTAACGGGATTCAGAGTGTTGAATCAAAAACGAAAGATAACCTGAATATCGCGTTTACCGTCCGACCGGCTCAGGTCACCTATATTGGCCAGTTCCTCACTTCTAGCCTAGTCGCCAAAAGTACCTTGTGGAACACACTTTTCCCAAGCGGATACGGCGTTGTCACACACAGTGATGCCAGCCAACGGGACAAATCGCTATTTGACAAACACAACCCGAATTTACGCACAATGTCCTTCGTCATCTCTCCACTGACAGGGTTAACCGACAGCCGCATTCCTTCGACGGTCACCAACTGATCGAATGAGCTGACTTCGGGTTAGCATCAGCGAACCCATAACAAAACGGCAACCCTAAGGTTGCCGTTTTTCATTCAAAGCTTTTCGTGTTCAAGCGGTAATAATTGCGTTTTACTGTGCCCTGTTCATAAGGCTAACCAATGTCCCCAGCAGCCAAAAAACTATGAGGTAACACCGCACGATAAATGTGTCGGTCAGCGTATAAAATCACAGTTAGCATCATGAAAAAATACGCCATAAACAGAACCGTTATGAAACAATAGCGCCATGAAAACGAGTTAATCAGCGAAGCTGGACCGGTAGGCCAATCTGGTTCATCAGGGCTTCATCCAGTAACTGACGAGCTCGAACATCACCAGCAACTTCCGCCAACAGCTGATCTGGGGCAGAAACACGTTTATGCTCGCCCATCTGATCTTCATCGCGTGACAACGGTTCGTGAACTTCAACGTATACTGAACCATCTGCTTCTATCGCCTGTTTAACAGGCTGGTTGATGATACGCACTTTAGTACCTCGTGACACTTGGTGGAAAAGCCACTCTACATCCCAAGGGTTCATGCGAATACAACCTGAACTTACACGCATACCGATACCGAAATCTTTATTGGTACCATGGATAAGGTACTGACCAGAACCATGGGAAAGACGCATCGCGTAATCACCCAGCGGGTTTTCCGGACCAGCAGGGACTACTGCAGGCAAGATCACATTGTGCTTTTCACGATATTCACGACGAATATTTGCCGTCGGCGTCCACGTCGGGTTCTTGATCATCTGACTGATCGAAGTGGTCATCTTAGGCGTTTCACGTCCAACACGACCAATCCCAATCGGGAACACGTACATCTTGTCGCTGTTCGATGGGAAGTAGTACAAACGCAGCTCAGCCAGGTTGATGACAATCCCTTCACGTTTTACATCCGGCAGAATCAGTTGCATCGGAATCTTCAGTAGAGATCCCGGCGTCGGCAGAAACGGATCCACCCCCGGATTTGACGCCATCAGCAGCAGCAATCCAACATCATAACGGTTGGCGATATCCAGAAGGCTGTCACCTTTGTTAACCTGGTAGTACTCCATCGTACCAATCAGCTTAGTGCTGGAATCCGGCCGATCATACTCTACCGCCTGCGCCGACATTGACATGAAACAAGCAAACATTAAGAGTAAAATTCGTCTCAAAACAGTGCCTCCATCTTTTATCCCCTCAATTATGGCAAATAAGCGCATTGCGCTGTTGCTCTTGTGTGCTTTTCTCTGAATCGAGACAGCAATATCGCCGATTGTATCGGATTTCTCCGCGGAAGTACGTCATCATTCCGTCAAGCTTTTGCCATCGCAGTATTAACAGTATGCATAACAAAGCGGGGCTAAATGCCCCGCTTTGGTTGTTTCTGTCTCATCTGCAAGACCGTCAGGTCGCTCGTTCATGCCCTATCAGGCATACTGAGCCGTCAACTGCTTCCAGACTTTTCTTTGCATTTCGAGACGATACTTCATTTCACGGTATTGTTGAAGAAATTCAAAGCTCTCATACTGTTTCAGTAAATCATTTTTCTTCAGTTCCAGCATACGCTTCTTGGCACCGTAGTAGTCAGCAATTTTATGTAACAGAATTTCATATTCCTGATTCAGCATCTCAAGGCAGGCGTGACTATTCGGCACCGCTTCCAATTTCTGCTGCAGGCGCTGTAACTGCATGGTGGCTTTGGCCTTTTCAATTCGATCTTCCGGACAAACTTTGAGGTTCTTTGCCATTCCCATCCAAGCACAGGATTTGATCAGCCACTTCGTCGGATCGAACTGCCACCAACGAATGCCATTACGGTAATCGTATTCAAAAATATGATGGTAGTTGTGATAGCCCTCGCCAAACGTCAGCAACGCCAGAAAACCGTTGTCCCGGGCAGTGTTTTTATCGGTATACGGCTGACTTCCCCAGATATGCGCCAGGGAGTTAATGAAGAAAGTGGTATGATGACTCAGCACAAGTCGGACTATACCCACCAGTAACAAAGCCCCCCAGATATCGCCATGCCATAAACCAAACAGCAAAGGAATACCAAAGTTCGTCGCGACAGCCAGAGGCACGTAGTACTTGTGTTGCCACATAACGATTTTATCTTT
Source organism: Photobacterium sp. GSS17 (assembly GCF_028621875.1). Lineage (NCBI taxonomy): Bacteria > Pseudomonadati > Pseudomonadota > Gammaproteobacteria > Vibrionales > Vibrionaceae > Photobacterium > Photobacterium sp. GSS17. Next base: position 1,032,741 of record NZ_CP117518.1, read on the forward strand.
CTGCAGATCACGGCAGTTGCTGTAATCGGAGTAGCGGTTCGCCTGGTATTCACGCAACATCCAGCCAATATGGCTGTAGAAAAAGCCCATTTTGGCAGAGTACGGATCTTTCTCGTTGTTATCGACATGGCGATGGTGAATTCGGTGATCTGAAGACCAGTGAAGGATGCTGTTTTGCAATGCAAAGGCACCACCAACGGCAAAAATGAAGCGCATCACTGCGTTGGCTTCATAAGCTTTGTGCGACCACAAGCGATGGTAACCCGCCGTGATAGACATGCCGCAATAAGAAAAAGCCGCCAATAACATGGCCCATTGCGTCCAGTCGAAACCGACGAAGTAAGCATATAACGGGGCGCCAATCACAGCGATCAGCAAGGTTGATGTAAAGATAAAAATATTCAGCCAAATCAGTGGCGGCTTTGAGGATGTCATCCTGAAACCTATAGTCGTTGAGCGTACAAGTGTACGCCAAGACTAACTGCATACCGATTAACCGTCAATATGCTTTAGTTAAAGTTGCACAATGACATCCCATTCCTGATCTGACGGACTAACTAAGAATCTGCGCTCAACAACAGCTTCATCGCAACGCTAGCAGAGCTTCACTCCCTGAACTGCGTTGCTTGCTCTTATCTTCGAGGCAAGGGCTTACTTGATAAACTTAACGTGAGCTTCCATTTCTTCGCCGATCTCTTTTCGCATGTTCATCAGTTTAATGGCCGATTCCCGCAGGGCTTTATCTTCCGCGTTTTCCGGCTGCCACTCAGGAACTTCCGTCGGCTGACCCGCTTCATCCACAGCCACCATGACCATAATACAGTGCGTAGTCAGCTGATTTTCCAGTTCTTTCGGATCACATGCCTGCACATCAATCGCGATATGCATTGAGGTTTTCCCGGTATAAATGACTCTTGCCGTTACTTCTACCAAGTTCCCGACATGGATCGGCTTAACGAAACGGATACCGCCTGCGTAAGCTGTAATACAGTATTTGCCACTCCACCCGGCGGAACAGGCGTAAGCCGCAAGGTCGATCCATTTCATCACGGCACCGCCGTGCACTTTACCGCCAAAATTGACATCTCCCGGCTCGGCCAGAAAACGTAATGTCACTTCCCGTTGTTGCTTGCTCATTGACCACTACTCCTTTTTGCAACGGCTTCGATTGTGTTAACAACAGTGATAACAAAACACTCTGAATATTCCTATTAATAGTGAACGAGACAAATAAGGATGCTGACGGCATCACATTTTTCTGTCTGCTTTCTCATGGCTAACTGAGCATCATCGTTCAAGCCATGCTTTGCCCTGACTTATTAGCCAAAACGAAAAAAAGCGCCGCAGTGGGCGCTTTTTTATTTTTGCTATAGAGACTTACTTGAAATCAGGCACCTGCGTTTTGTGCCTGTTTCACCTTCAGTGTTGCCAGTTCGGCGTTTAAGACTTCCAGGCGTTTTTCCAAATCAACCTGTTTGGTTTTAAGCTGGTTATTCTCTTGTTGGACTTCTGCTAGGCTCGCATCCTTGGTTTTAATATCCTCATGCAGAGTTTTACATTGCGCTTCAAACTCTTCACGTTCCGTTTTGACTTTACGCGCATTGCGTTGTGCCGTTGCTTTAGCTTTAACCGCCTTATCAATATCGGCCAAGGCGATTTCCAACGTGTCATCACGCTCAGACAGCAGCTTTTCCATTTCAGCGAGCTGCGCTTTTAACGCTTCCTCTGCTTGCTGCTGCTCCTGACCAGAAACACCGGTGACGCGATTCCACTGCTCATGCGCCTGCCGAGTCATCTGATCCAACACATCAAAAGGAAAATGCAACGATGGCTGCTCTTCCTTCTGCTGATAAAATTTGCGATCCATTTCTTCAAGAATTTTGAGTGTCTGCTGATAGCTCTGGTCCATCATCTGACGGGCATTCGACACCGCCGCAGCTTCCATAGCCTTACCAGCCACCATCATCCCCTGAAACTGTCTGAAGAGTTCTTCCGGTTGCGCTGCCTGTGTGAGTTTTACGAACGGGTGAGACTTAAAATCATATTCCATCATGTTACCTGCCATGCATTTCCTAACAATTGCCAAAAAGAATAAGCCCAAACACATCTATTCTTATATCAAATCATTCAAGCTTTACGCATTATCTTTCATAAAATTTGAACCCAATTCGATGTATGTTCAGGTTAACCGCATAGCATGACATTTTTTATGTCACCTCAAACAGATTCAAAGTGGGTGTCATCTGTTTGAGATAAATCACCTTTAAGTTGGGAGGAGTCTGTTACATAGCAGGTTCTGCACCCACATCAGGAAATGAATGAAACCTCTTAAACGTTATCAATATGAGCGTTACGCCATCTTGTGTCAGCTTGCCTACCCCACCACCTTTAATCACACGCAATACGGTTTTTCCCCGGAAGGACGCCATGAAATCACTGACCGCTGGGGGCGTACAATCATTCGAGTGCTTTGGGGGGAACACCCGGAGATTGTGGTGGTCTTTAAAGGTTCTCAAAGTATCTGGGACTGGCTAGTTAACCTGGCATTTTTACCCAAGCAATTACCCTATGGGCAGAAACGCTGCCATGTTCACTGGGGCTACTACAAATTGCTGGAGCAAAAAAGTCAGCTACCGCCAGCTGCTGCTGACCCGTTTGTCACTGACAGTATGAATGTGGAATTCCAGCAATCTCAAGAAAGGCAACGCGATTTTGCCAGCAAAACCATTTATGAGCAGATTGAGTCTGTGCTTGAACCTCTGCTGGCACAGGGAAAACGAGTGGCATTTACCGGACATTCTTCCGGTGGCGCGATGGCCATTCTAGTTGCGCACCGCCTGTATCAGCGTTACCCACACGCCATTAAGCGCATTGTGACATTTGGTCAACCCGCTGCCGGCTTCTGGAACTTCAGAAAGCACTACCCGCTGGAGCAGAGAACATACCGTATTTGCTGCGATTTAGACGTTGTTACCTTTCTGCCTCCCGTGCCACTGATGTTCTGGCATGTTGGTAAATTACTGTGGCTTCATAATGGCAAAATTTATGAGGATACGCCGACGTATCAACGATTATACCGCTCTTTGGTCAGCTGGATCCTGCGTCCCATCACCTACCACTACATGAACAAATACATCAGAAACAAAGACTTTTTTGATAAACATTAAACTCCGGGGCTAGCAGTTTGATTTACTCCCCCGATACATATCACCAAGTCACCAAGTAAGAAAGTCATTGGTAGCAACGCTTATTTTTGAGTTTTCGCACCGTTTCGGGTTTGCCGCCAGGTATCCGTCATCAGACAAAAACGGTATAGTGCCTCCCCCTTAATTTCACGGCTCTTAACCTTGCTATGTCTGCTGAACACCACACTTTTTCCGATATCATCCGCTCCCGCCGCTCGGTTCGTAAATACGATGAGGCCGCAGAATTTGACCATGATGTGGTCACGCGATCGCTGGAGCTTGCTACACTGTCACCTAACAGTTCCAATATGCAGTTATGGGAATTCCACAGAGTCATTAATGCGGATAAAAAAGCAAAACTGGCGCATTATTGTATGGGGCAGAATGCTGCGAAAACAGCCAACGAGTTGGTCCTCTTTGTGGTCACCCCTTATAAATGGAAGCAGCGAGCGGAAATGAACGCGGCTACTATCCGGGAAGCCTTCTCCGACCGTGAAGATGAAACGGCAAAACGCGCACTACGCTACTATGAGAAACTCATCCCGTTTCTGTACAACAATGATCGATTCGGGCTGTTCGGACTGGGTCGAAAAGTTCTGAGCTGTTACATGGGCTTGAGAAAACCGATGGTAAGAGAGGTCAGTAAAGCGGATTTACGGGTTTGCCTGCACAAGAGCACTTCGCTGGCAGCGATGACTTTTATGACAGCCATGCGTGCAGAAGGTTATGACACCTGTCCGATGGAAGGGTTTGATTCTAAGCGCGTAAAAGCGCTGTTAGGGCTGCCAAAACAGGCAGAAATCACCATGATCGTCAGCTGTGGCAAGCGTGCTGAAGATGGGATTTATAGTGAAAGACACCGGGTAAACAACAATGACGTCATTTTTAGTCATTAATTGAGCAATTAACCCCATTCCAATACCTTAACCGGATTAATTACGGTAAGGTGTGGGGAAATAAGTAAAAACACAGGGGCAGAAATACTGATGGAAGCACTCATCGCAAAGAAAAATCACTGGATGGACAGCCACATCACCGAAGCCGAATTTCCCACGCCGGAAAGTGAACAGGGTCTCGCGTTGTATCAGGCAAAGCAAACCAGTTTGACCGCAACTTCCGCTTCACATACCAGTTACGAACCGTCTGCCCTGTCAATCTATCCTGTTGACTGCCACCCTCTCACCATCCGCTATGCCGTCGTATACGCCAGCCAATGGGATGATCAGGATGAACATAGCGCCGTTGTGGAATATCTTACGCAAATCATGTTTGAACCGGACTCTCCCGCCCAGTTATTTGTCGGATTTTTTAAAGGTAAGCCCGCTGCATGCGGAATGTTGTACCACGATCCTGAACTCGGTACCCTGGTCAGCGACATTGCAGCGTTGCCGGTTCCGGCGCAGGACGCTTTATGCCAGGAAATGCGTGACGCTTTGATCGCCAGAGCCGAGGCTGACTCCCCACTGTTCGAGATGCAATAATCCCAACCGCTTTCTTTCACATTTTTATTGCATAAATCTACCCCATTCGGGTAAGTCTTCATCATCAACGCGATGCGACAACGGTTTGTAATCACTTAGAAATTTTTGACCACCGCTCGTTCCTTTCCCATACTTCAGACAGGAGTATTATGTCTGTCAGGGGTAAAATGAAAGGAATCATTTTTACTGAATTTCTGGATATTGTTGAGCATCAGTTTGGCCTTCAGGTCTGTCAGCAAATGCTGGACGATGCCGGCGATCAGGGAAGTTATACCAGTGTCGGCAGTTATGACCACCGGGAACTGGTCAGGCTAATAAGCAGCCTGAGTGCCATCACCGGACACTCAGTAGCTTCATTACAGGAGCTGTTTGGCGAAGCCGTTTTTCCTCGCCTGCTCAGTAATCTGCCGGAAATGCCCGCCGAACAATACCACACCCTCAGTTTCATCAACCGGGTTGAGGCCCACATCCACACCGAAGTCAAAAAACTCTATCCTGATGCTAATCCGCCAAAGTTTGATTTTCTGTCTCAGACAGAATCGACCCTCATCATGGACTACAAGTCAGCGCGTTGCATGGGCCACGTCTGTCTCGGGCTGATTAAAGGCTGTGCCGTTCATTTTGGTGACCGCATCGCTATCGAGATGATGCCGGTATCAGGGCAGCAGGATCATGTCCGTTTCAAAGTGGAGCGGCTCACGGAGTGACTATGGATTTGCACCAACACATTGCCCTCCTTGAAAAGAAAGTGGAGCGAGAGCGTGAAGCCAGACGAACCGCCGAGAAGTTACTGGAAGCAAAAAGTCGGGAGCTGTTTAACGCCAATTTACTCGTTCAAAAGAGTCTGGATAAACTCGAAGCCCGGGCGGAAAGTGATTCGGAACTCCTGGCTTATCAAATGCGGATTGAAAAGCAGCTGCTGGAATTTGGCCGCAAGTTTCTCAAGCATCCCCCGAATGAAGCCCTGTTTCAGGCGCTGGCTGATGCGTTAGTCGATAATCATACTATTCGCGCCTGCGGGTTATACCTCCGCTGTGAGTTGGATAAGGGACTCAATGTCAGTTATACCTCCGGACGACAACAGAAATGGACCAGCCCTGACACCCTGCATCTGAATGGCGATTACTGGGATGCCAAAGACGGCACGTTATGGTTGTCTTTGTCTAACCACGCGGTCGACGGTTTTTTTGTCACCCGCATCAATACACTGCCGGAATGGTCTCAAACCATTCAGCAACATATGCACCTTTTTGGGGAGATGCTTCGTTCATCGATTGACCGTCAGCTCAAGCTGGAGGAAGCCATACGCGCCAGACAACAGGCGGAAGCATCCGAGAAATCCACCCGAGATTTTCTGGCCATGATCAACCATGAACTGCGAACGCCGCTCAATGGCCTGCTCGGCTCTGCTGAATTGCTTGCCGACACCTCGCTCGATCAGCACCAGCACCGTTTGCTCAGTACACTGAACCATTCCGGGGAGCTGTTACGAGCCATCATCAATGACCTGCTGGATTACAGTAAGATCAACGCCGGTATGCTGGAACTCGCCAACAAGCCATTTGATAGTCACAATCTGGCAACGGTGTTAAACGATATTTTTCAGCACCGAGCCAATGAAAAACAACTGGCCCTGAACATACACTGTCAACCAGACACCCCCCGATGGCTGATCGGGGACGAAGACAGGATTAAACAGATTTACGTCAATCTTATCGGCAACGCGATTAAGTTTACCCAGAAAGGATCTGTCAGCGCTGAGCTATGCTGGCGAGAAAACGCCTTGTCATTCTCAGTAACAGATACCGGTTGCGGCATTCCTGTGGCCAGCCAGCAGGATTTGTTTGAGCCGTTTACTCAGGTCGATAATTCAAGTCAGCGAAATCATGAAGGGACAGGACTGGGACTGGCAATCTGCAAAAAACTCACGGAACAGATGAACGGCGCTATTGGGGTGAACAGTCAGGAGAACGCCGGAGCCACATTCACAGTTGCCCTCCCCCTGGAACCACATCATGCCGATAATACCACCAATCTAATTTCTCCGGATTTGCCAGGGCCAATTGATGCGCTTCGGGTACTGGTTGTCGAAGATCTGAAAACCAACCAAATGATTATTACACTCATGATGAGTAAATTTGGCATTCAGCCAGTCATTGCTGAGAATGGGCAGCAAGCGCTGGACATACTGAAGAACACTGAATTTGACATCATTCTGATGGATTGCCGAATGCCCATCATGGATGGATACACCACAACAGAAAAACTACGAAAATCCGGTTACCGAAAACCGATTGTCGCGTTGACCGCCGGCACAACCACAGCGGAACGAGAAGACTGTTTTGCCTGTGGCATGGACGATATTTTGTGCAAGCCCTATCAGGCTTCAGAACTCAGAGAAATGCTGGAAAAATGGGGCGCCTGATGTGCGCCCCATGTGATGAGTTATCGAGTCTGACCGCGCTCAACGGTCGGTACTACCGTTTTCAGGCAGAAACCGTCAGCAAAGCTTTCGCCACGTAATCAAGCTGATTTTCCTGCAAGCCCGCGATGTTTATACGGCCATCGCCTACAGCATAAATGGCAAACTCATCCCGCAGTCGACCAATCTGCTCCGGGCTTAGCCCTGTCACAGAGAACATCCCTTTATGCAGACAGATAAAATCAAACTGCTCCGAGCCCTGCGCCCGTACGGCTTCAACCAGACCATGACGCAGTGATACTAAACGCTGTTGCATTTCAGACAGTTCCTGCTTCCAGACTTTCGTCAGTGCGGCATCATTAAGAACGGTTGCCACCAACGCAGCACCATGATCCGGTGGCATAGTGTAAGAAGAGCGAGCAAGGTTCAAAATACGGCCTTTCGCTTTGTTGGCTTGTTGCAAGGAATCGCTGACCACAATCGCTGCACCAGTACGCTCACGGTACAAACCGAAGTTTTTAGAACAGGACGTTGCGATCACCATTTCTTCAACGTTATTAGCCAGATGCTGCAGACCTGCAGCATCCTGCTCCAACCCGTCACCGAACCCCTGATACGCGATATCGACAAATGGCAGGAAACCATTCTTATTCGCCAGATCGGTAATAGCCTGCCAGTCCGCGAAGGAAATATCTGCGCCGGTCGGGTTGTGGCAACAGCCATGCAGCAGAACAACATCTTTCGGACCAGCTTTAGCCAGCTCAGCCAGCATTGCGTCACTGTCCACCTGTTTGGTTTCAGGATTAAAATACGGATAAAAACGTACTTTCAGGCCAGCAGCTTCCATCACAGGCTTGTGGTTAACGTAACTTGGATTCGTGATCCAGACCGTTGTATCAGGCTGCGCCAGATGCATCAGATCCGCCAGCATACGCAGTGCGCCGCTGGCACCCGGCGTTTGAACTGCAGCTGCACGCGAATGTGCCGATGTACCAGTTAACAACAAATCCATCATTGACTGGTTGAAAGGTTCACTGCCAGCCAGCCCAACATAGGCTTTGGTTGTCTGGTTTGCGACAACCTGTTGCTGCGCCAATTGCACAGCTTGCATGATAGGGGTCTGCCCCTGATTATTTCGGTAAACCCCAATACCCAAATCGACTTTTTCTTCACGCGGGTCTTCACGAAAAGCCAGTGTCAGGGAAAGTATCGGATCCGGTTGTGCTTCGGCTAGCTGCTTAAACATAATAAAAATTCCGTTTTATGGTGATTTCATTCTTCGTACTATCAAGCTACCACTTCATTTGCCTGCCGTCACCTTGAAATGAAGAGGAAAATCAACATCAAACGCAATTAAAAAAGTTGATCTGGAATAAGGATTTGACAGGTTGTCTTGCAGCCCATATAGCAGAATCTAAATTTAAAAGTAGGAATAGAAAATTCTGCGATATTTGCTACCCGCTATCGGCCCTGAATGTACCTGCATTCATCGACAGCAGAGATGGAGGCTATTATGAAAAACAGCGTTGATGTACGTACCCTTTTGAGTGTCTACGAAAAAATAAAAACCCAGGGAAAACCCATAGAATTCGGCAGTCAGCTGGAAGATATTAAATGCACTGAAAGTCATGATGGCTACTCTGTCAGCCTGTCGGATGAGCATGTCAGCCTGGATATCAACTTCCACAATACATATCACTTCCATACCATGAACGAAGACCCTGAATCAGTGATCAATCAAACGACCACAGAGTTTCACAATAACAACGAAACTCAAATTCAGGCATTCTTGAAAAAACTGGAAGAAATTGACAAGAACTATTGAGCTAAACATCTGATCTCAACATCGGTGCCGATGACATGGGTGGTCACGGCACCGACTGAGTCACTTTCCCACTCACTTTCATCGCTTGAACATCATACGGCTTATCATAACTCGCTGGCTTATGCTCACAGCATAAACACGCATAATTTTGCCACTATAATTATAGGTAACTACCCACAAATTTTATAAAAACACGTATTATTGCAGTATAAATTCGCACCAAAATCGCAAATCCATTCCTTTTTGACATCGCTCTAACATTATTCTGACAGTTCCCCTACTTTCCTTGATTACTCTTATTGATAACTTACAGTTTTAAAGAAGCAATCATAGAAAAACGCGTGAGTCCATTCAGAGATGGTTCATGACAAACACTGTAAGTTAACACTGAGACTTTTCATCCAAGCAATGATTGTAATCGGCATAACACCTCGCCTGTATGCCCCCATCAAGCGGCCAGGTCAATGCCTTATTAAGGAAAAAGCAATGTTTGCAAAACAGTTAAAATCGAATGAAGCAGATACTGTGATCCGTGCGCTTGACGAATGCTACCGCCGCCTTAAAGCCGCTGACATTTCCGCTAAAGAGCTGACCCAGGATGGTTTCACGCTGATGTTCAAATCAGCCTATCAAACCGTCGCAACCAAACGACGCCACTAGCAGTTAACATCGCATACGGCTGATTCTTTACTGGTTCAGGTCCCGACCTGATGTGATCGGTATCGATAGATACAAACAAAAAAGCTCAAGGATATCCTTGAGCTTTACTTCACATTCCCGGTCTGCAATCACTTATCCCAGTCGCGGTTTTGAAGCACAACACGGTAACCGTCAATGTCTTCAAAAGTCTTACCGACCTGTTCCCAGTATGGATTGCTTGATTCAACGACGCTAAAGCCTGCATCAATCATGCTGCGACAAGCGCGCTCCCAAGCTTGGCTGCAATCAACATAAAACACCAGCAGATGCTCCTGAGTCGGGGCTTTACCTACTTTTGTTCCAATCTGATGCACAAATTCCAGGTGATAAGGGTGCTTTTTGTGTCCGAGCACAACACCGTCAAAGCCTTCGTGATCTTTGAATTGCTTTAGCATTTCAAAACCCAGCGCTTTGCTGTACATGATGGCAATATCATTGACATTGTCGGTTGGTCTGACAACGCGAAGTGTCGAATCTGTCGGTATCATATTGAACTCAAACTCCATTTTCTTTGGAATGCATTATTTTATGCTTCTAGTTGAGTCTATTCAACTAAGTTGATAATACCTTCTGTACATTCCTTGAATTTAGTCACACAAATATTGGGTTCTAATGATTTTTCCCGGGATTTATACTGTTTTGGCTCAGGAAGTCCAGTTATCCCTATGAACAATTTACCGCGCCGAGCCAGACATCTGACAACCTCTTAACATGAAAAACCCGACCAATTCTTTATTAAACAGGTATAATACCTCCAGTTTTTTATTATTGATTCGATTACAGAAAAGCATGAGTAAAGTTCTTACGTTTTTGAAAGGAATGGCAATGGGGGCAGCAGACGTTGTTCCTGGTGTGTCTGGCGGCACCATCGCCTTCATTACGGGCATATATGACACCCTGCTTGAGAGTATCCGCCGTGTTAACCCGAGTCTGATTGGGCTTTGGCGACGCGAAGGCTTTAAAGCCGCATTTGCCCATATTAACGGTACATTTCTGATCCTGTTGCTGACAGGTATTCTGACTAGCATCTTCACGCTTGCCCGTGTCATTACTTGGATGCTGCATACCCACCCAATCCCATTGTGGTCATTCTTCTTCGGACTGATCATTATTTCCGTGATTCACATGTTCAAGCAGGTCAGCCAGTGGGGTTTCAGCCGCCTCGTTGCTGTCGCACTAGGTGCCTTGTTTGCCTTCGGCATTACGGTGTTGCACCCGCTGAACCTGGAGCCGACCTCGCTCAATATTCTCCTTGCTGGTTCTATCGCCATTTGTGCCATGATTCTGCCGGGGATTTCAGGTAGCTTCATCCTGTTACTGCTTGGCATGTATACCCCGATTCTAGGAGCTGCTAAAACGCTGGATATCACCACCCTGGGACTGTTTGCTACTGGCTGTGTCATTGGCCTGCTGACGTTTTCCCATGTTCTATCCTGGGTACTACGCAACTATCGGGACATTGCCCTGACATTTCTGACTGGCCTGATGATAGGTACTCTCAGCAAAATCTGGCCGTGGAAACAAACACTGACTTGGCGTACCAACTCCAGCGGTGAACAAGTGCCCCTGATTGAACAGAACCTGTCCCCTTTCAACTTTGAACAGCTAACCGGCCAGCCTGCACTGCTGGGCTATGCTGTTCTGGCAATGATTGTCGGTATTACCCTGGTATGGGGGCTTGAAAAGCTCGCAGAAGATTAAGGTATACCTTTAATCATTCACCAAAATACAAAAAGCCCGGACTATGCCGGGCTTTTCTGTACCTGAACTGTGCTTACTGAAAACTGTACTTACTGATACTCACTACAGCCTGAACAAAGCACTCTCAATCGTTCACACTGAAATCAGTAATACTGGAACATCTTCTGCACTTCACGATAGTCCTGAGTTTGTGTCAGGGACAGCATAAGCAAAATTCTGGCTTTCTGCGGGTTTAGCGTACCGGACGCAACAAAGCCATATTTCTTATCGTCCACTTCTGCATCCAATGTTGTGGAACCCGCCCCCGTTCTGGCACTGCGTACCACCATCACGCCATCTTTACTGGCTTTTGCCAGTTCATCAAATACCGTGTGGTACATATTACCGTTACCGACACCGGCGCTCACAATACCGTCGAAGTTAGCTTCAACCATGGCTTTAACTGGCAACGCCGAGGCATTCGCATAGTTATAAACGATACCGACTTTCGGCAGTTTATCGAGTTTAGTCACATCGAAAACCGTTTCCGATGTGTGCTTACGTTCCGGGCTACGTTGGTAGCTAACGTCGCTGTTGTGGATATACCCCAACGCCCCCATGTTTGGTGAGCGGAAAGTATCAACGGCAGTGGTATTTGTCTTAGTGACGTCACGTGCATCAAACACCGTATCATTCATGGCAACCAGTACACCGCGTCCGGCAGAGTCTTTATCAGCCGCAGTCACAACTGCATTGTATAAGTTGACCGGGCCATCCGCGCTCATTGCGGTTGACGGGCGCATTGCACCAACCAAGACAACAGGCTTATTACTTTTGATTGTCAGATCCAGGAAGTATGCTGTCTCTTCCATAGTGTCTGTGCCATGGGTGATCACCACGCCATCAACATCATCTCGCGCCAGCAATTCATTTACATGTTTAGCCAGTTTCAGCCAAACCTCATCGTTCATATCCTGCGAGCCAATGTTCACAACTTGCTCGCCGCTGACATCCGCAATTTTGGTCATTTCGGGTACAGCTTGGATCAGTGACTCAACACCAACCTGTCCTGAGGTATAGCTGGATTCTGTCGCTGACTGTCCTGCCCCGGCGATAGTCCCGCCAGTTGCCAGAATTTTGATGTTAGGTAAGTCGTTAGCAGCGAAACTGAGGGAACTGAAGCACAGACCTGCAACCATTATTCCCAGAGACACTTTATTCTTCTTCATCGGAATTATCCTGTAGCAATTTATGTATTTGATTGGAATCGGATCAGGATATTATTCCTATTGCGTAATACTTTTGAGGTAGAGGTCACTTTTCGTATTCTTCTTAAAGTGATCCTGCTAGCATTTTCCTGAATACAGCTCAGAACACCAACAAGGTGATAACACGGATGTTATTAACGTCAAAAAGGCATTACAGACATCCAGTCACAGCAACAATTCCCCCTTTTTATCAAAAGCCTCCTCACAAATTGCACATATCAGCACCGTGACTCGCCTGCTCAGTGATATGATTCGCGCACTGTTTTCTGTTAGGTCTTTGAAATGAAGCGACATCTGAATCATCCCGTACTCCTTGCCGGCGCATGTGTACTGGGGTTTGGCTTAACATACTTGATGGGGAAAAATGTCCTGTCCGGCTCGCTTGGGGATAGCATGTCCTCTCATGCACAGCAAACCTCGACGGCAACACTGATAGCAGGTGTACCTGATGAGGAGATTTGTGCGCTATCGACAACCCCCTGTCACACAACCTCAGCACAGCTTGAGTTGGACACAGATATTGTTCGCCCGATGGCACCAGCCAACCTCTCTGTTACCTGGCCAAAACTTGATAACAATATTAAAGAACTCATAGTGGAACTCGAAGGGCATGAGATGATGATGGGTGTTTATAAGGCCAAGTTGACCCGAGAATCTGACAGCCCACTTTTTCGAGGTGAGCTGATGCTGCCTTTCTGTGTGTCAGATGCAATGACATGGAAAGGGCGGATTATACCCACTACGATCAATAATGATTATCAGCCGCAATATATTTCAGTAAGGATGAAGCAATGAAATACCAATGGATAATTCTGGCTTTGGCGCTCGCTGCCGGCCTTATTACCAGCATTATTGTTGATAAGCAAAATCAGACCGCTGCAAAGCCTGAATATCCTATGAATATTCTGGAAAGCGGCAAAGAAGCTATCGATTTATATAACAATGAAGATTCACGTATCCGTGTCGTTTATTTCGGATATACCCATTGTCCGGATGTCTGCCCTACTTCTTTAGCTGTACTTTCGGCAGCATTACAACAATTAAATGACGATCAACTTCAACGTGTCTGGCCTGTCTTTATTACTCTTGATCCAGAACGTGACACAGCTGAAAAAAGTGCTCAATATGCGCAATATTTCCACAAAAATATTACTGGGATGACGGGGACAGATGAGCAGATTAAAGCCCTAGCGCAAAAATACGGCGTGTTATATATGCGAACAGAACTGGAAGGATCGGCCCTTGAATACGCTGTCGATCACAGCTCTTACTTCTATTTCCTGAAACCTGACGGTTCGCTAATCGAAAAAGTGCAACACACACTCAACCCGAAACGCCTGGTTGATACCATCGAACAAGTCTTACAAGGCAAAAGCTCGTAACACCGCAGACCGCATTTTTACGCTTGTTTAGGCGATGATTCTCACATTTGAGAGAAAAAAAATCGCGTTAAATTGATGTTCAAGCAGCAAATTTCACAAGTTCTGCCATACTAATTCTGCCGACTGAATCTTTTAACACTCGGTCTGTAGTGGCAAACAAAGGAGAATTAAGAAAAATGAACCGTTCATTATCTATCCTTACCGGAATCATCCTGAGTGCGACGCTAATTGGCTGCTCAAGCTCAGACGAAGTAGATCAAATGCAGCAACTCACCAACAAAGTCGATATGCTTTCTGATCAGGTTGGTGCGCTACAAAGCCAGCAAGATCAGATGGCTGGCGCTGTAAACGATGCACGCGCAGCGGCTGATGCTGCTTATCAAGAAGCTATGCGTGCCAACCAGCGTATTGATAATATCGCTAGTTCTTACAGAAAATAACTAAACAGTGGCGCTCTGGCGCCACTTTTTTTGCCTCCACCCTGCCACTCTCCTCTTTTCAAGCCTGAGTTAAATTCAACTAACCGATAAGCCTTAATACACAAAAAATTACGTCATATCTATTTTTACTCATTTTTGTATGCCGTCTCAGATGTATTATTTGCCTACTGGTTCACAATAACCACGTAAAAATTATCACCACTTTTGTTCAGTTCCCAAATACCATTCAGGGCGAACTTACTCGTACACTCTTGCCGTTTCAAAGCCGTCATTCCCCAGAGCTAAATGAAAATTGGTCCTCTGAAAAAATATTAGGTATAGAAAATCATCAGACAGAGCCATTAACCGAAAAATACTTCACTCGGCACGTAGAAATCCAATGACTCGATGCCAGGAGCCTGGCTAGCCCAAAGCCTGCACATTAATGCACGGCCCTCCATCCCGTTGCAGTCTATAACCTGACGAAATCAACACGTGTAAAAACAAACAATATAAACAAGTGAGCCATTTCCGAGCACCACTTACCGGAGGGTGTTGGCCTCCGAGGCACATCATCTTTCGTTCAGCACCATTTAGATATCTAACAAATTGGACACCAAACCCGAAAAAATCATCACTTTGTGAAATTTCCACTCAAGATGTCGATTAATTGAACTGCATCAAGGGTGTTGAATTTACATCATTTTTCATTATTCAAAGGTATTGACTTTGCGGAAAGCAGCATGGCTATTAGCACCGGAGCATTTCCCACAGAGTTACTCACAACTTTTGTGGATAAGAGAGTTATCCACAGGTAGAGAGCTCACAGTTTACCCCCAGAGAATTAAGCCAGTATTGCATTCTATACTTTCCTGTTTGGCCAATAACGCGCGGCCGTAAAAACACTAGAACGCCCTTCGTCACAATCAGCTGAGCCCACCATCACCTTATTGAGCGCACATCAAACATTTTTCCTTCCTCTTCTCCCCATTTTCATTCCGGCATCACAAGCAAAGAGGTCGTAAAAAAGATGGATGAGATACCATATTCAGCCCCTTTTTGTGTTGGATTAATAAGGTGTAAGCGATACTGAAAAGATACGGCCAGCAGTCTGGAAATACTCAGAAACCGGAATTACACATAGGGACGATGAATGATGCTTAAAGCCAACCTGTTGATAACCAATGTCAGCCTGCGTGGAATCAGCGGCTTACACCAAATTCTTATAGAACAGGGAGTGATCAGCAGCATTACTTCCGTAGATACCAAGCTTAACTATTCAGGCACGATACTGGATGGCGAAGGCGGCATGGCGATGCCCCCGTTTTGTGAACCTCACATTCATCTCGATACGACACAAACGGCGGGAGAGCCCAACTGGAACCAGACCGGGACATTGTTTGAAGGTATTGAACGCTGGGCTGAGCGCAAAGCACTCCTCACCGAAGAGGACGTAAAACAACGCGCCCTGAAAACCCTGAAGTGGCAGATAGCAAATGGTGTTCAGCATGTTCGCACCCATGTGGACGTCTCTGACCCGACTCTGACTGCCCTAAAAGGGATGCTATCACTGAAAGAAGAGCTAAAAGAGTCGGTTGACCTTCAAATAGTGGCTTTTCCGCAAGAAGGGATTCTCTCGTACCCTAATGGAAAAGCACTGCTGAAAGAAGCCGTTGAAATGGGGGCTGATGTAATTGGCGCAATTCCGCACTTCGAATTTACCCGCGAGTATGGTGTTGAATCTCTTCACTATGTGTTCGAGCTTGCCCAAAAATACAATACGCTTATTGACGTACACTGTGATGAAATTGATGACGAACAATCACGCTTTGTGGAAACCGTTGCTGCCTTGGCCCACAGGGACCAAATCGGTCATCGGGTCACTGCCAGTCACACCACCGCCATGCACTCGTATAATGGCGCCTACACTTCACGACTGTTCAGACTCCTCAAACTCTCCGGCATCCATTTTGTGGCCAATCCACTGGTAAACATCCACCTCCAAGGAAGATTTGACGATTATCCGAAACGACGAGGCGTAACCCGTGTCAAAGAAATGCTGGCCGCCGGAATCAATGTCTGCTTTGGCCATGATGATGTTTTTGACCCCTGGTATCCACTGGGAACCGGAAACATGCTCCAGGTACTGCACATGGGGCTTCACATCTGTCAAATCATGGGCTACGAGCAATTAAATCAATCTCTTGATTTAATCAGCACCCATTCTGCACGCACCATGAACTTACAGGATAACTATGGTCTGGATGAGGGTAAACCCGGCAATCTGATCATACTACCGGCTGAAAATGACTTTGATGCCCTGCGTCGGCAGGTTCCGGTTCGTTACTCTGTCCGACACGGAAAGATACTTGCACAGACAACGCCGGCGTCGACCAGCATCTGTTTGAACGGAAAGGATGAAATGGTCAGTTTTCAACGCTGAGAATCTGTACGGCAAAACACTCAGCCAGGCTATTCAGTAGTCACTGAGAATATCGAGAAAGGATTAAGGCGTAATCTATTAAAAATGTCACTTCCTGCCGTTCAGAATAGCCAACTAAAAAAGCGTTCTGGGGAAATTTATATAGAAATAGCTCTGAGCCATTGAGAATAGCTCAGAGCTATTTAAAGTGATCATGCAGTCATAGTGGCGATGCAGATAGCTCCCTTACAGATAGCTACCTTACAGCTAACACCTTATAGACAAATAGATACGTCTTAAACCAATAGATCCCTCACAGGCAGCCGACATCAAGGTTTAGGCCCTATCGATTTCCTATGATTGTTTGCTGTTAACGATGACGAAATCGTCGCCAGCCTGCGACCACCAGCAATGAAAACAAGGCTCCCCATGAAGCAGTACCGCCACCACCCGATGAGATATTACAGTTGCTAGGACTGATGCCTTCGACACTCGGATTACATTCGCCAGTGATTTCCTCGTCTTTGCCGCCCGGCGTCCCCCCCGTACCACTATCACTGCCACCGCCTGTGCTGCTGTCATTGTTCTGATCAACAATAAAATCAGGTTCCGTGATGATTTGATCCGGGATCTTTCCGACGTTTTGCTCGATCCATTCAAAGTAGGTTCCTACACGGGTGTAGAATCCTGGGCGGGAATACGATCCACATACTGGTGTTCCGGCGGGACCTCCGCTAACGATGCCCAGCTGTAACCAGTTACCGTTAGCATCCTTTGCTCTCAACGGTCCACCACTGTCCCCTTTACAGGAATCAGCACCATGCCCAAGGGGTTTTCCTTCATCATCAAACAATGCCTCTGGTGGCATAGTACAAATCTTGGTCCGGTTCAGCGGACTATCGATAATGTAGTGAGCTTGGTTGCCTAGTTCCAGGCGCTCGAAACACTCATCAATCGGCAGGTATGCAAGCTCTGCTTCCATGAGCCGCTCAGCGATACCGGTGCCATCAGGCTTGATCGAACCCCAACCTGACACTTTAGTATTTTTCGGACGTTTAGAATCTTCCCATTCATCAGCCAAGCGTCTGTCCAGCTCATCTGCCATAAGGCCATTGCTTAACTGAATCGGCGTCGCTTTATACTCAGGCACACTTTGTTCCAGCCGGAGCAGAGCAATATCATTATCAAGCGCCAACGACAGGACTTCAGTGACGACTGAACCATCCGTCTGGGAAGTCACTTTCACCGTTGGCACTGGCGAATAAGCCGGATGGACAACCACATGCGTGATGGCATAAAGGTTGGATGTATCTTCAACATCCACACTTTTTGAACCGATCATCACATTCAGCTGATTTGGCGCCAAGACGAAAAAACCTTTATCCCCCGAATGAACCAAGCAGTGCGCGGCGGTCAGCACCCAATCTTTGTTGATAAGGCTGCCGCCACAGATATGGCTGGTATCTGCCTGGGTGAGCCGAATCGAGGCCATCCAGTTCTGATCATCTGTTGCCACTACTGGCTCTCCACCAACCACATAGCTAGTCACATCAGAAGCCAGCGAGTATGGCGTGTTCAAGGCAGCCCCGATCGCCAGTAATAAAACAGGTAATTTCATGAGATTGATTTCCAAGACAATTTAAGCTCGGGGCAATGTATCAATCTTTCAAAGCAAATTACTGATATTAAGTAAGGCCTGCGACTGAGTAGCTGAATTTTATTGAAGTCCGGAAGTGACGTTTCCAAGAAGCGTTATATGTCTCGCAACTTGAGGAGCCGCCTCATAATGAGGCTGAAAAGAACAAGTATGCAGGGGCTAATTCGCAGGCCAATGCTACGTGAGCATCAGTAACATTAGCATCAACTACGTCAAGATCGGTGACAAAAAAAGAGGTCACATCAACATACATTGCTTGGACAAGATGAGAGCATAAGAACAATTTACCGTGACGGTGCCTGTTTCAAGGTTCCAAGGGAAGACGCCAGCACGGCAAATTCAAATCAAAGCTCAGCTATTGCCCAATAACTGAGCAAGCCACCTCGTCGATATCAAATGACGCATAGGTATTGCCTAACAGTTCCGCGGCGAGTTTGGGATAAAAACCATTGTCATACGCTAATTTCACATCACCGATACTGATTTTGTAAATGGTCAGTCCTACAGTTTGAACTTCCGACGGAACACAGGCTTTATTGCCTTCTTCGCCAAAACAGACGTCGCCATTACTGGTATCGATGGCACCGCAGGATGTCTCTTCAACGTCAATGCCCAGAGATGCAAGTCGTTGAGCCAGCTCATCCGGTGTGCCAGCCGGAAAATCATCAGGAACCGTAGTGCCTGTCTCATTTTCCAGTGTTGCCAGATCCTTGAAACGGTCTTCACCATCAAGTTTGGCCGACGTAACAGCATAAACATCAGCTTTTCCTGTCAGCGTATCTTTAACATCATCGTCATTACATCCAGTAAGTCCCAGAATACAAAGCAGTACAGCCAGCTTTCTCATAGCATCCCCTGATAGTCTGTTACCTAAATGACAGTTAATTTCTTGTCATAGAAAGCTTAGCTGTTACCACAAATTTATCCCAGTTTAACGCAGAATTTTACTGATTCCGACTGCCGGTGATAAGCCCGATACACACTTTACTCCTGTGATCTTGATCTGGATTCCTTCCCTTTCTGGGATTTAATGGCATAATATTAAACCGAACAACACACTGTATGTGAAATTACCATTACACAATAACGGACAATTTTCCTATGAGTATCGAATCTATTGTTAAGCAGCGTTCTGGTGAACAATGTGAGCTTTGTACCTCCACTGAAGGCCTGAGCGTTTACGAAGTACCAGCGTCTCCAGATGCAACAGCTGGTAGCTGTGTAATGGTTTGTGAGAAATGCCGTTCAGAAATCGAAGATGCGGAAACATTGGATCAAAACCACTGGCGCTGCCTGAACGACAGCATGTGGAGCCAAGAGCCAGCCGTTCAGGTTATGGCTTACCGTATGCTTAACCGCCTGGCTTCTGAAACCTGGGCACAAGATCTGCTGGATATGATGTACTTGGAAGAAGACACTCGTCAGTGGGCTGAAAAAGGTATGTTGTCTGACGAAGACAAGCCTCGCGACGTTAATGGCGTTGAGTTGAAAAAAGGTGACGATGTCACTATCATCAAAGATCTGCCGGTTAAAGGCAGCAGCATGGTCATCAAACAAGGCACTGCGGTTCGTGGTATCAGCGTGACAGATGATCCTAAACACATTCAGGGCAAAGTTAACGGTCAGACAATGTTCATCATTGCTGAATACTGCCGTAAGAAATAAGCTATTTTTCTTGATTTAAAAACAGGCACCTAAAGTGCCTGTTTTTTCTTCTGCTTAAGGGAAAGACTCACGTCATCATATTTTCGGATCAATATGAATGTGAAGACTGCCAATTTTTTATCAGCAAACCATACAATGCAGAATCTGATACTTTGCCGTCAATAATCCATCTTTCAGGCAGGTACCCTTCCTTTATAAAGCCCAAACGTTCCAGCAATCGAGCGGAACCGAAATTAGCAGGATCAATTTCCGCTTCCAATCTGTTCAGGGCCATGGTTGTGAAAGCGTATGTCACAAGAGCCGATGTCGCCTCCAGCGCAATGCCTTTTCCCCAACTTGACTTTGCGATTCCAAATCCTAATTCAGCCCGCTTCGATTCCTCATGTATTTTAAACAACATACATTTCCCATGCAGCTCACCTGAATCACGCGCAAAGATACCCAACGTCAGGCTTTCCCTACGCTCATTTGCCAAATGGGCATCATGGATAAATGCATGTGCTTGATCGATAGTGCGCCACGGTGAACCATCCCAATATTCCATAACTGCAGGGTCAGAGAATATATCAAATAAGGAGTCACTATCTGTGTGCGCTAATGGACGTAATACGAGTCGTTCTGTTTCTATATTTAACACCGTTCTTCCCTCAGCTATTTAGCAACATTCTCAAACGCATTTAAAACAACCACTATTGAAGATGGATAATAATGGTATTCATACTGTGGATAAAAATGACTGAATTTCTTGCGTTTGGATGAATAACGCCTTACATCACACTAGTGAAATCGTAGAAAATATCATCTTCGCTGAGAATCTGTAAGCCCAATGACTGATATAACGCAATAGCAGGAAGATTATTTTTAAACGCACTCAGTGACAATACCTTATTTTTTCTATGCGCTTCTTCTGATAACCGAATTAAAACCTTTCGCCCAATGCCTTTTCGTTGATACTCAGGAAAAAGAATCAACAAATGTACATGCAGGTGAGTGTCAGTGTATTTATAACAGACATAACCACATCGCTGGCCATTTTGCGTTAGCCAGTAAAACCAATCAGGGTGAAGCCTGTTTTGGTATCTCTCTTGCTGAAAGTCTTCGTCCCATCCAATTGCTTCAGAAATGATTGGCATCATACCTTGTTTATAAAAAGTGAAGGTAGATCTGACATCCTCTTGGTCCATCGTTTCAAAATGCACTTCCATCAGACATCCACTCCTTTTGCTGAAGATAAATAAAACAGATATTGTCAACGCCGCACATATCCAGTACGACTTACCACTAACGTCAAAACGTCAAGGGTACAATTAGCATCAGAACCTTATCCATTTCCGGTCCACTGACACATATCGCCCTTTCCATCCTGTTTCATTTACTTATTGGTTATTCTTTT
Source organism: Photobacterium sp. GSS17 (assembly GCF_028621875.1). Classification (NCBI taxonomy): domain Bacteria; kingdom Pseudomonadati; phylum Pseudomonadota; class Gammaproteobacteria; order Vibrionales; family Vibrionaceae; genus Photobacterium; species Photobacterium sp. GSS17. The sequence goes on from NZ_CP117518.1 coordinate 1,054,239, forward strand.
CTGCGCTCTATATGCATTTAAGCCATTTCATCCAGAGCCCTGACAGCCTCTTCGATCGTTGCAAAGTTGGATTTCGCCGCACAACAGAAACCCGAGCATGATTGATGCAGCTGCACATAACTCAACATTTCCGTCAACGTTAGCTGACGCCCGGTCGGTATCAATGCCGCCTGCTGGCTAGCCAATGCTTGCGGTACAAAGAGCATTCCTTTGGAATCAATCAGAACATCTTCTTCCTGATAACCCAGCGCATGCAAGTCAGTGTCTTCGGCCCATGCTTGCTCACCAGAAACATATACCAACTCAGAATCACCGGCATATTTGAGCACCGCAGGCCAATTAACGTTTGTCATGTCGCATACCTTGAACATGTTTTAACAACTTTATTAATCTCACGATCTGCATAAAAAGACTAAATCACAACGCCTTATCCCTGTTAAAAACAGAAACAACACGCCTGATGGCTGGCAGTATAGCGAATTTTCTTCACCGTTGATGTCCTACACTGCTAATGTTCTACATTGCTAAGGTTCTACACTGAAAATGTTTTACACCACGAATAGTCCGCACTGCTAAACGGTCAAGTCGGCTAGCCAGATGCTGACCGTTTGACACTTTACCCACAACGTGATTTCTCTACTAACACCGTATGACGAAGACGGTAGAGGTTAATCGCGGGCAGCACAATAACAGCTTCCATCGGAGTAAAGAGCAAACATGATAGCAGAGTTTCCTTAAATCCGATGGTATTGACACACAGACCTCCTTGTTTGGCTCTTTGATGTAATCGAACATTCGCCCAAAACAGCACCAAAGCAAGATTCCCTAACACGAAAAGATAGCCGAACAGCCATTTCGGGCTATCAAAACTATATAAAATCAAGAGGGTAATACTGATAGCAAGCAGAATCCAAAGGCCGTATAACCCCAATACCAAACGATAGAGGTTCCGCATCCTCACTGTTCCAACCACGGTCCCCGCAGCGATACCGTTTCGGCATCAAAATCAATATCAGCTTTGACACCCAATGGCGTCACTAACATCGGATGTGTATGACAACTGTCAAAGCCATTGAGAATGGGCATTTCCTGATCGTTCAACACTTCCTGCAATACTGCCAGAGGGGTACGTCCGGTTCCTCGATGATTAAAAAGCTCATGTTTACCCAAAATAATGGCGGAAACACGATCAAAAACGCCGCAAAGCTTCAAATGACAAAATGATCGCTCAACGGTTTCAATTCCTTTCAGTGAGTCTTCCAGCAAAAGAATGTCACCTTCCCTAACCTCTGGCATAAACTCACTGCCCCAAATCCCTGTCATGGTATTCAGGTTACCGCCAATGATTCTACCGGACACCGTTCCTGTACCCAGAAACTCCCACCGATTGTCATGGGTTGACTTAGGCGCAGTCTGTTTTTCCCAGTCAATCATTTCCTCGCTCCACTGTGCAGGCACACTGTAGGTAAAGGATTGCTGACGTTCAGAACATAGCAAATCACGAAAGGATGCAAATGTTTTATCCACCAAAGGGGGAAGCTCACCCATCGAGGCCACCAAAGCCGGACCATAGAAGGTAATCAGGCCAGTTTTGGCATAAATACCGAGCAGTAACGCGGTGACATCGGAGTAACCGATGATGATTTTGGGATCGCGTTTCAGCGCCTCATAGTCAATATACGGCAATAACGCATTACTGTTACTTCCCCCAATTGTCGACATAATGCAGCGTACACTCGGGTCACGAATCAATGTGTTCAGTTCACTTACCCGCTCCGCAATCGTCCCCGACCGATAATGATCGCTGCATCCGGTTAATTGTCCGGCTTTGAGCACAAACCCTTGCTGTTCAAGATAGGCTTTTGCGCGCATAAAACGTGTTGGGGCAAACGCGGTGGCTGGGGATGAAGGTGAAAAGAAACCAATCGTATCTCCAGCTTTCAATGGCTTAGGTAAAATAACGTCCATGTTTTCTCCGTACTAAGTGGATATTGAATAGACTCGATATCAGGCACCAGGTTGTTTATCAAATGTCGGCATCCCTTCCGGAATCTGGTACCAGCTCAGTTTTTCACTGACCCAAACGTGCATGGTCGGCGCAAAAACCGTATCGTCAATCATGCCAACCGGTTTCAACTTCAGCTTGATAACGTCCGGTTCTTCCGGATTGAAATGAAAAATCCGATTTCCACAGCCGGAACAAAATTTAGCGTTGTTTCTGTTACCACTCTCAGCCAAGCGTCCCCACTCATGCATCGTCCCGGAAAATTCAATGTCTGCGGCGGACACAATTGCTGTCACACTAAAAGGGCTGGTTGCCAGTTTCTGGCATTCACGGCAATGGCAGGCAATCACTTTCTTCGGTGGTGCTGATAATTTGTAAGTGACCTGACCACACTGACAACTTGCTTCGATCGGATAGCCCATTTTCATTCTCCTTCATGACGGGGTATACAGATATGCCGTTTTGCAACCAAATATTCATCACGATGAATATTCCTTTGCACTATGCCTGAGTCGCCGGTTATTGAAAAGGTGAGGACACATTTAATTCCCAGCAAGTTCAACCCCACATTCTGAGAGCAATGACGCAACCCCCATCAGAAGGAAACATTCATACACAGGCAGCTCCCCTATTAAGGTTGCAGGTAAGGTTACAGGTAAGATTGCAGGCTTATCTCCCGGTAGCAGAGAAAACGGGTGAAAACAGAGCAAAACCAATAGAACGTTTTTATCGCAACAGATCGCAAAAATGGAATACCGCACTGCAGCTAATACTTTGAAAGATTGAGGTTGATCGAGCGACAGGCAACTAACAATAGACATGTTGAAACACAGAATTTTCATCTGTTGTTATTGCTGATTGTTCTAAAAGGTGTTTAAATCAATTTACTTCAGGCGTAAGTCTGAAAAACAATTTAATATTTTCCGGTTTTCGTTTATCTACCGGAAAATCGAAGACTGTTAGTCGGGGAGCCTTGTGCTGAGACCACTCTGTGGGACCCGTTGAACCTGATCCATTTAGCAATGGCGTAGGGAACTAGCTGAATATCAGATCCCACTCTCCCTCACCGGAATCACTGGGCATATCTCTGGCATTAGCTACCTACGCAAGACTGAGGTAGTTATGGCCAATATTTCCAACACTCCAATTACACTCACTATCGCAGGCTCAGACAGCGGTGGTGGCGCAGGCATTCAGGCCGACATTAAGGCTATTTCAGCCACAGGCGGCTACGCCTGCTCCGTTATCACCGCCCTGACGGCACAAAACACCATAGGTGTAACCGGCATTCTGGGTATCGAGCCGGCATTCGTCGAGCAACAACTTGATGCCGTATTCAGTGACCTTCACATCAAAGCCGTAAAAATCGGCATGCTCAGCGACACGAACATTATCCGTGCCGTCGCGCGGAAACTGCGCGAATTTCAACCTGAATTCCTGGTCATTGATCCGGTCATGGTTGCCACCAGCGGGGATCTTCTGCTGCAGGAAGATGCCATTACCACGCTGAAAACGGAATTGCTTCCTTTAGCCACAGTGATCACCCCCAACCTGCCGGAAGCCGCGGCACTGACGCAATTACCGATCCCAGAAAATGAATCGGATATGGAAGCGATGATAGGTGCGCTTCGCACATTAGGGGCACAATCTGTGCTGCTCAAAGGGGGACACCTGGAGAGTGACAAGAACAGTACCGACCTGCTAATCACGGGCACCGATGTTCTCCGCTTTAGCCAACCTCGAGTTGCAACACGTAACACCCATGGCACAGGGTGTACTCTGTCAGCCGCCATTGCTTCGTTTCTGGCTCAAGGCTACCCACTGGCGAAAGCTGTGGGGCACGCCAAGCAGTACATCACACTGGCCATTCAGCATGCGGATGCGCTGACTATCGGTGAAGGACATGGCCCGGTTCACCATTTTTTTGCCGGTCATTATCAACCTGAGTGATCCCGTATGAGTCAATTCTCAACTGGGTGCTCCGTAGACATCCGGCAACTCACCCTGCGGTATCGGGATGCCAACCAACCGCTCTTCTCGTCTCTGGATCTGTCTCTACCGGCGGGTGAGTGGACCTGCCTGCTCGGCAGAAGTGGCTGTGGCAAAACAACCCTCCTCAGATATCTGGCCGGGTTACTGGAAGATCAGGTTGAATGGACGGGCGAGCTGACACCGCACAACCGTCAGCCGACAGCGAATAATATTGCTTACATGGCACAGCAGGATTTACTGCTGCCTTGGCTCAACGTACTGGACAACGTCTGCCTGAGTGCCCGTTTTAATCAGCCGCATAAACCTGACTCCGACAAAGCGCGGCAACTGCTCGCGGCTGTTGGACTGGCTGAGCGTGCATCTGCCATGCCGGATCAATTATCCGGCGGTATGCGTCAGCGCGTTGCGCTGGCGCGAACACTAATGCAGGACAAACCACTGGTACTGATGGATGAACCCTTCTCCGCTCTGGATGCGGTTACCCGCCATAAGCTTCAGACGCTTTCCGCTAATTTGCTGAAAGGCAAAACCGTTTTGTTGATCACGCACGATCCGCAGGAAGCATTGCGGCTCGGTCATCACATTCATGTAATGTCCGGTTCTCCAGCCCGTTTGGAGACGCTGACTGTACCCCATGCGCGGCCGCCAAGAACCTTTGATGCAGAAATGGCTGAGCATCAACAGATGATTATCACTCAGTTGGAGAATGATTATGGCTGACGGTTTCTCGCCTTCACTCAGCAATGAAGCTGTACAAAGCAAAAAGCCCGGTACAGAGACGCTACAGAATCCGCTGATGCTACAACGCCATAGTGCCGATTCTACGCGTAAGAACCTTACAGGTCGTCAAACTGCCGGGCTTGGGATGCAGCTGATGCGTTTCGGGATCAGTGTAGCTGTCATTCTTGGTCTCTGGCAGTCTTGCGTCACCCTGTTTGAGCTACCGCCTTTTATTTTGCCAGGTCCTCTCGCCGTGTTTACCAAGCTGGTAGAGCGCTTTGATGTACTGTGGCAGCACACACTGGTGACCGGCAGCGAAGTGATTCTTGGCCTGATGCTGGGCCTGACCATGGGACTGTTTTTCGCGCTGCAGATGCTGTTGTTTGCACCGCTGCGCCGTTGGTTATTGCCGATTTTGATCACCAGTCAGGCAATTCCGGTGTTCGCAATCGCGCCTATTCTGATGCTCTGGCTGGGGTACGGTATTGCATCAAAAGTCGTCATGGCAGCACTGATCATCTTTTTTCCGGTCACGACCTGCTGTTACGACGGGTTACGGCACACCCCTCACGGTTACCTGGATCTTGCCAAAACCATGGGAGCAACGCGCTGGCAACTGCTGTGGCGAATCCGACTACCTGCTGCCCTGCCTGCCTTAGCGTCCGGTATTCGGGTTGCTGTCGTGGTCGCGCCGATTGGCGCAGTGATCGGAGAATGGGTCGGCTCCAGTGAGGGACTGGGCTACATCATGCTCCAGGCCAATGCCCGAATGTTTGTTGATGAGATGTTTGCCGCCCTGTTCATTCTGGCTTTCTTCTCGGTCACCCTTTACTTCGCAGCCGATATGCTGCTGAAAAAAGCCATTCCATGGCAAAAACAATAACGTCATTTCGCTTGCACAATCAAAAGGAATACACAATGAAATCCCCGATTAAACCGTCTCACCTGTTAGCGACGCTGCTGTCCCTGACAGCCTTCAATGCGGCCGCTGCCGAAAAAGTGACCCTAATGCTGGACTGGTTCGTAAACCCGAACCACGGCCCAATTATTCTGGCAAAAGAAAAAGGCTGGTTTGCCGAACAAGGTCTGGAGGTCGAGATTCAGGAACCCGCCGATCCGAGTGTGCCGGACAAGCTGGTTGCCGCCGGTAAAATTGATCTGGCCGTGTCGTACCAGAGCACGCTGATTTCATCAACAGCTGCCAAGCTGCCGCTGGTTCGCTCTGCCACACTGATTTCCGGCCCGCTGAACTCACTGATTGTGCTGAATAAGTCGGGAATTCACTCTCTGGCCGATCTGAAAGGTAAAAAGATTGGTGTCGCCATTGGCGGAAATGAAGATGCCACCATCGGCACCATGCTGCGCTCTGCCGGTGCCGAGATGGATAACGTCCAGATTATCAACGTAGGCTGGGCACTGTCTTCATCTCTGGCTTCTGGCAAAGTAGATGCCATCTGGGGCGGATTACGCAACTTCGAACTGAACCAGCTTGAGCTGGAAGGCTACGAGGCGACGGCCTTTTATCCGGAAGAGCACGGCGTTCCTCCTTACGATGAACTGATCTTTGTCGCGAACAAGAACAAATATGATCCTGAGGTTATCGCCAAATTCAACCAGGCGCTGGAAAAAGCCACGGTTTACCTGATCAACCACCCGGAGCAAGCCTGGAAAGAGTTTGTAGCTTACTCTCCAGACACACTGAACAATGATCTAAACCGCCACGCCTGGGAAGATACCCTGACCCGCTTTGCGCTGCGTCCGGGGGCCGTCGAGCTGAAACGCTACGATGACTATGCCGCCTTCATGAAAAAGTTCGACATTATCAAGAGCGTACCGGCCGCTAAAGACTATGTACTGACGTTCTGATTCACCTCGCAGCCCGGCGCAAAACCAGCAAAAACCGCAAACAGCAATTTGCCTGAGTTTAGTGTGATAAGCCGGCACCGGGCTGCGTGCCTTGGCGATAACAAAACACAACCAAGAGAGAATACTGATGGACCATAAAGATCTGATTCAATACTGCCAACAGGACTGGGCAGAATACACCGAGCACGAATTCGTTATTCAGCTTGCGCGTGGTGAGCTGAACAAACACGCCTACCTGCATTACCTGAAACAAGACTTCCTGTTCCTCAAGCACTATTCACGGGCGTATGCACTGGCCATTTACAAGTCAGTCACGCTGGAGGAAATGCGAGAGCCCCTGCCCAGCCTGACAGCTCTGCTGCAAACCGAAATGTCACACCACGTGGCATATTGCGGCACCTGGGGGCTGACAGAGCGTGATATGGAAGCCGAGCCGGAAGATTTTGGTACGGTCAGCTACACCCGCTATGTACTGGATACTGGTATGGCGGGAGACAGAACCGATCTGTTTGTAGCTTTAGCGCCTTGTGCTATCGGCTACGGGGTGATTGGTCAGCAACTACTGGCTAACAACGAAACCGTATTGGAAGGTAATCCTTACCGGAGCTGGATTGAGCTTTATGGCGGCGAAGAATTTCAGGCAGGGATGGCAACAACAATTGAACGCCTGGATGCGATGCTGAAAGAAATTCCGCTTAACAGCCAGCGCGGGCAGCGTTTGTGTGAGATATTTAAAACCGCAACCCGCATGGAAGTCGCCTTCTGGCAACAGGGCATGAATGCCGCCCAGCCGATTTAACGGCAGTATGCTGGCTGTGTCTGTTCAGATCAGAGGGGGCTATTCGGCCCCCTCTCTCAAACGCCCTGTCTATACGGATTCAGACCTTATCGTCGCAGCATTTATCTAGCCTTTAGTGGCGGCGATAAGGTGTCTGAAGCGACAAGGTTTCTGAAGCAACAAGGCAATTCAGCCGATATGTTAACTGGCTTGTTTGCCTCACTGGGCTCTGGCGTCGCTTAACTGGTGCTCTCTTCTGGCTCTTTTGCCACTAGATGACCGTCAAACCCCAGCTTCACCAGTTCATTAAATGCTGCCCACACATCGTCAGGAATGTCCTGTTCAATGGCAAAACCATATTGTGGGTACACTTTAATCCGTTCCAAATCCCCCACCATCACGTTCACAACGTCACAAAAGGACAAGTGGTCATCCGGGTAGTTGTCAAAGCTGATTGGCGGAGAGGCAACCATCACCTCTTTGCCCGGCCACTGACACATGAAGGTCGCATAGCTGCGGCGTTCCATAAATGGCTTTTGCACCAAAATAAAACGCTGTGGTGCCAAGCCTTTGGCTTCAAGTAAGGCGCGGGTAAACTGGATATTTTCTCCGGTGTTGGTCGACTGTGGCTCAATCAGAATATCGGAAGCAGGTACGCCCATATCCGTTGCGATAGCAGCGAAAGCTTCAGCTTCTGATGCGTCAAACAGTCCTTGGGTCAGTTCACCAACACCGCCGGAGAAAACCAGATAAGGAGCAAAGCCATCAAGGTAAAGTTGTGCTGCATACTCAGCGACCCGAAGGTCATTACTACATAGCACGACAATGCAATCGGCGGGAGACAAGGTGTGATTGAGCTGGTGATAATTCCATACCTTGGTGGCCAGGGCATGAACCGTTGATGACATAGCATTACTCCTTATCAGTGGGATATTTCCATCGAATGTCATCACCATACATCACGGTATGTGTAAGAAGGTAACAAGCAGGTCATTGCCTCGAATTCAGAATGAGGCAATGTGTACCGTGATTCGCAGGTGAGTTCACGACATTCTTTTGCGCGATCTCAATCAGATGCTTTCAGTATACAGTGGCGAAATCAAATGACGGCTTGATGACAATCATTGCAAGCCGTCTTCTGAGCATTTTTCACCCGAATAACCTGACAGGGAAGAAATTATAACGCTGACCTAAAAACTGACTGGTAATCAGGCGCGGTGCCACCACTCAGGATTGATCGTGCAGCTCTTTTCACCAGCACTCAGCCACCCCTGCTCACCTTCAATGGTCAGCTGTAACTGCATTGAACGCTCAGTCAGGTCTTCCAGTTCTGCCAATGTCTGATCATTAACAAACATCACGGAAATATTGCCATACTGCTGAATTTTGGCTTTGTTCTGCTGCCACCAAATTGGCGCGGCATTATCACCATAAGCCACAATCAGCGCTTTCTTCGCACGGTGTGCCGCTTTCTTCAGTCGTTTCTCATCGGGTAAACCAAGATCAATCCATAGTTCGATCTCATCACTCAGGTTTTTAATCCAGAGATCCGGCTCATCAGTATCGCACAGCCCCTTGGTGAACAGCAGATCTTCATCCGCATTCAGTCCCCAGGTAATCAGTCTGAGCATAAGACGCTGAACAGTTTCAGACGGGTGACACGCCAAGGTGTGAGACTTGTCGATGTATACATGACGATCAAGATCCGCCACATTGATGTGTGCTTTGTAAATAGTGGCTTTAAGCGCCATAACAGTGTTCCCTAAACATTCCCCTTTCGGGGTAAATACGCGACCGAAAGCAGTTTAGTGTCAACTGACTGACGGTTCAATTTCCAAAAGATACCTTTTAACGATACCTAAAGGTTTAATGAGAGGAATATCAATCAATAACGGAAAGGATTACATTCAGTCTCAATCCAGCAGTGACCACAACAGTTGTGAGTCTTTATCACTCTGCAGGATAAGTTGCTCCTTTCGCGCTTTTGTCAGCCGTTTTATCCGATATTCCAACTGCATCGCTGTCCGTTTATCACCAACACTATGCGACCAGACAAGAGACAGCGGACCTTTTCCTTTCAGATACTTTGCCCCTCGGGGCGAGGACTGATGCTCCTCAAAACGGCGATCGACGTCTGTCGTCACACCACAATAAAGCTGGTCTCGGGCCGTTCTGATTAAATAGACCGACCAGACAGCCTGTTTCTTGCAAGTCTGTTTCTGAAGAGCCTGATCTGTGAAATCCTGTGTGGAGAGGATCGGTTCACTGGCGGTTGGCAATTCCATCGAAAGTCCTGACACTCTCAACTCTGCTCTTTTAACCACTCATCAATGATGTGGATAACCAAAGAGTAGATAACTTGATTGGCAAAGTGTTACGAAAGACGCAGCCTAACACAAAAAAGCCCGGCACTGCCGGGCTTTGTGTAAAAACAGAATTAAGAGGTTAAAGATTCGACCAAGGCTTTCAATTCCGCCACTTCCTGCTTCAGGGCTTCAACCTCACTCTCAAGCGCTTCAATACGTTCAGACGCAGCAGATGAAACCGGTGCAGCGGAAGCGGCAGCCTGTTGCAAAGCGTCCAGATCCACTTCTCCGCTGAACAGATGCATATAGCGGGAGTCACGTTTACCCGGCTCTTTAGGCAGTTTTACGACAAACGGCCCCTTCGCATGTTCAACCAGATCATTGAGAACCTGTTCCGCTTCCCTGACATCTTTAAAATCACAAAGACGATTGGTACGAGTACGAATTTCACCGGCAGTCTGAGGACCACGCAGTAATAACACACAAATGACCGCTTTTTCCTGCTGGCTGAACTGGAACGTGCTGAACTCTGTATTACAGAATCGGTGCTGATACTTTGACACGCGACTGCCAAAGCCTGCGGTCACTTCCTGAATAATACGCTTTACTTTCAACGCTTCGACCGTATCCTGCACATCCGCTTCTTCCAGCGCCATCACAGGATCACGATTACTTTTCTGATTACAGGCAGTCGTCAGACTGTTTAATGTTAATGGGTATTGATCAGGTGTGGTTACCTCTTTCTCTAGTAAGCAACCGACAACACGCGCTTCTGTTTGTGAAAAGCAAATATCCATGATCTTCCCTCACCCTTTTTTCAACAATACAAATTCAACTAGGCACCTGCCAGCACTGACAAATCAACCGGTTAGAACCTGTGATTAAGAGAGAAAGATACCCACTGGAATACGCACTGGTTTGAAGGAGATTAGCACGCTCTGCCGGAACGGCAAGCATCTTGGGTGTCGATTGGTGCTAAAAACGCCAAATCGTCGTCATTGAGGAAAATAATGTTAGCGCTGTCATAGAAAAAGCGGCCGCACAATTTATTTTATTGCAGCCACTTCAATACGTTGATTGTTTATCGGTTCATTTATAGACGGAATGTTGCTGTCGAGCAGACCAGACACTTCAGAGACCAAGTACTCGATATTTGTGTACCAGACATCAGGTGAACTCTGCCGCCACAAAGCGGTTACGCCCCTGCTCCTTGGCTTTATACAAAACTTTATCCACGATCTCGTACATGTTCTCAGCCGTCTCCAGCCCTGTAGGCACCCATGACACCATCCCCTGACTAACAGTGACAATATCTGACGTCAGGGACTTAGAATGTGGAATTTCCAGCCGTTGAATGCCGTCTTTGAGGCGTTCACATTCGCGAACAGCTCGGGTTTTATCGCAATTACTCAGCAGCACCACAAACTCTTCACCGCCGTAACGCGCGGCCAGTTCTCCGGCTCGACTGAAGTTTTTCCGCAGTTCATCCGCAACGGCCTGCAGGCAACGATCGCCTTCCAGGTGGCCGTAATGATCGTTAAAGAGCTTAAAGTGATCCACGTCGATCATAATCATGGTCATCGGGAAATTATTGCGGCCATGCCATGCCAGCAACTCTGTCAGCTTCTGATCCAGATAGCGACGGTTTGCCAACTGAGTCAGGCCGTCTTCATTGACCTGCTGTGACAACAGCTCATTGGCCTGCTCAAGTTTTTCTGAGGTTTCTTTAAGCTGGTGACGCATATGCGCTATACGCTGCATGGCTTTGAGCTTGGCCGCGAGCACAATTTTGTTGACCGGCTTCACCAGATAGTCATCGCCGCCCATATCAATAGCCGTCGCGATCATTTCAGGTTCATCATGACCACTGAGGAAGATAATGGGGATCCAGTCCGGGTGTTTAATGCGGATTTTCTCCGCCACTTCAGTGCCGCTCATGTCAGGCATACTGACATCAAGCAGGATTAAGTCAGGGTCAAATAAGGGATATTTGTCAATAGCCTCCTGCCCGGAAGCAACGGCTTCGACAATATGCCCCAGACGCTGCAGGCGCATCGCCAACTGCATCCTTTCCAGATGCACATCGTCTACCAGTAGTATCCGCATTGCTTCCATGTCGGCATCCCTTTGATTTAGAGTCTTTTCCTTTAGATAAGTTATAGCACAGGTTGCTTATTTCCCCAGCATTGCCTCAATACTAACCACAGCAAATGCATTGAACGTGATTCTGATAACAAGTTTGATGTGTACGCGAGAAGTCTTTGCGAGAATCTATCGCAAATTACGCTATGCTAATCCTGCTTCATCCTGCGGTTCGCTGTTGACATTTTGTCACAGGACTATAGGATTCCGACCCTCAATCTTTACATGCTGTAGGAACTAGCGATGTCTGATATCGTAAACACTGAAGAACAACTAGAAGAAACGCTGACACTGGATGATTGCTCCCCTGAGCTTCGTCAGGTTGTTGAGTTTGAGCAAGTACCGGAAGAACTGCTGGGCATGCTGGTAAGTGTGTATAAAGCTTCTGAATCAACAACACGTGAAGCGTGGGATCAGCTACCAGGCAGCGCACAAAACGTTCTGGATAACTTCGAACAGTTCCACGCTCTGGTTGCTCTGAGCCAAAGCTACTCTGGCATTGATTTCCTGGGTGAAATGCAGGAAACAGAAAAACCATCAGACATGACTGATGAAGAATTCGCTGAATACAAAGCAGTAATGCTGGATAAAGTGCTGCACAACTGCGTTAAAGACATGTGTAAGCAGCTGAAGAAAGCGCGCCGTCACCCACCAATGAAGCGTGAGTTTTTGGAAATCTTCAAAAAATAATCATGCGCTTACGGGGAGGTCAGCCTCCCCGTTCACGGTTCCACATCAGTTGTTAGTCATCAGTGAATAGTAAAAGCCTGCTAATCCAAGGTAATGGCCTGATAGATTCTTATCAAAAAAATTTTTTATTGATAATTTAATGACTCTCTACCCGCTCCGAACAGGTATATTGGCCTGACAGTCGACAGCATCTCATTACACCATGAACACACACTTGCATTTACCACAGGATTCTTCCGACGTGTCTGAATCCGGCTCTGTGACGGCGTCACTAACAGCTCAAACGTCGCTTTGCCGATATGTGTTTAAGAATGAGTGCGAGTTTATTCCTCATCAGAGCCTGGTTCGCTCACAGCATCGCTCTTATCCGCTCAACTATTCTGAACACAACATTCTGAGCTACCTACTGGCGCACAAGGCACATCCGGTCAGTAAAACGGATCTCCTGAAAGCAGGCTGGCCAGACCGGGTCGTTTCCGAAGCCTCTTTGTTTCAGGTCATCAGAAGCCTCAGGGTCAAGCTGGAAGAATCAGTGAAGGGCGAAGTTATCAAAACTGTCCCACGGGTTGGTTATCAGATTCCGGAAATCCGCATTGAACCGATAGTAACGCAATCGCCGCAGGATCTGAAATCGCCCCCTCAGCATGAAAAAATAGGTGTCAAAGCATGGGTGACAGGGTCACTAATCGCAACTGGTGTTGTGGGTACGTTGCTCTCGTTTGCGGTATCTCGAAACGCAGAATCTGAGCCTCAATTTCCGTTCGTCACCCATCAATATTTGCTGGATGCCAGCCAGATCACCGTGATTGCTGGCACGCAGCCGGAAATCGAAGATCTTATCGCCAAATTAAATCAGCTTTATCACGACTATCAGCAGGTATCTGGATCTACTTTGAAGGTGCGCGTTTTCGCCTTTAAAGATGAACAGGCCTATTCTGTCTCATGGTGTCAGCTGAGTGATGATCGTAGCTGTCTTTCGGACACCGATTTTTCATTTGTGATTGCGCAAAACAACTGGGATGTATTTCATCAGTCAGCCCTGTCCCAACTGCCACAGAAACGCGCAACGCCGATCATTCAGACGGACATGGCACGCGAGCCCACCTCGCAAATCTATATTCAGTATGTCGACGATTCCGGCATCGATTCCAAAGTGGTTTATCAGTATGCTTCCCAGACCGCTGATGCCTCGTGGAGTTATTCGAATATGAGCTTTATCTCCGAAGCCGTATCGGATTACCACCATGTTTTGTCAATCAGTGCCACTGTTCTGCAAATGACGCCTAATCAATCGGCCACACTAGCAACAGCTCAAGTGACACCAGAAATGTACCACTGGGCATATCAGTCAAATACGATCATTCAGGAAAATGCCTCAATGGCCATTCAGGCCGAAAATGCCCTGCGTCAGCACTACGAATCGCATGCACCTATGAATCAATTCCTGCTTTACCAGCAGCCCTATCTGGATTTGGTCTTTAACGAGTATCTGGGCATTTACTGGGTGCATAACAGCGAGAAAAACACGCTTTTCAGACCTACCGCGCCTTTGAAACAACGCACAGAGGCACAAGAAAATAGCGGCAATCATTTACAGCAATAACAACGGATAGCATCGCAGGTTATTCGTTCTGCTATTTCTTCATAGTAGTATCAGTCATCTGCTCGTTACCGATGGCAGATAGCGAGAAAAGAATAACGCATTCCCTCCCAGCCTGCCCTGATAGTCAGCCAGTTCAATACCGGAAGCCTGGGCATTTCGCCGACAGCTCAGGTACAATTCATGCTTTCTCTCGATTTTGGGCAAACGCTGCGCCAAGTTTGCTTCATTTGGGATTAGTCTTAAATTGATAAAGGTTATGCCCTTTGTCTATCGGAAGCAGTTTTGCATTCACTTTTTGCCGGTTTATTCATTCATGCTAACAATAACAAAATCAATAAAACGAATAGCGCTCGTTGCCGTAACACTCCTCTTCTCTGGTTGTGCCATTTATGCCGGTATCAACTTCGACCAGATTTATGGCAAAGCCGCTCCCCAGCAACGTATCGCTCCCCCCGCATCCCTTCAGGCCAATATGTATCTGACGGAAGTAAAGCCGATCATTGAAAACCGCTGCGTTGTCTGCCATGCCTGCTATGACGCGCCCTGCCAGCTGAAGTTTTCTTCTGCGGAGGGGATTGATCGTGGTGCCAACAAAGAAAAAGTGTACGAAGGGACGCGACTGCTTGCGGCCAACACCACTCGCATGTTCATCGATGCCCAGAATACGGCTGAATGGCGCGACCTTGGCTTTAATGCCATTTTAAATGAACGCGCTCAGACGCCGGATGCGAACACTCAGGCGGGCGTAATGGCGCGTATGCTGAAACTCAAGCAAGCGCACCCACTCCCTCAGCAAGCAATACTGACACCCGATGAGTGGGATTTTTCGCTCGATCGCAATCAACAGTGCCCAACCATTGAAGAAATGTCAGGCTTTGAGCTCAACTATCCACAATGGGGAATGCCATATGGTTTACCTCAAATCAGTGATGCTGAACACGAAGTACTGATGAACTGGTTGTCTTTAGGCGCGCCGATGAGCAGTGTTTCGCCACCCGACGCGGCAAACCTTGCTCTGCTAGAAAAATGGGAAAGCTTCCTTAACGGTGACAGCCTGAAGCAGCAACTGGTCAGCCGTTACATTTACGAGCACCTGTTTGTCTCGCACCTGTATTTTAGCGAAGTCAAACAACCAGTGTTTTTTAATCTGGTTCGCTCACGTACCGCACCCGGTAAGCCTATCGATCTGATTGCAACGCGCCGCCCGTTTGATGATCCTGATGTTGATCGCGTGTATTACCGCTTCCAGCAGGTTCGGGAAACCATTGTCGACAAAACGCATATGCCTTATGCACTGAACGCCGACAAAATGGCACGTATTCGTGCGTTATTTTTTGAACCTGAGTACGAGATTGATACCCTGCCGGGGTACGAACCGGAACTGGCGGCTAACCCGCTGAGTGCCTTCCGTCAATTACCGGTAAATGCCCGTTATCGCTTCATGCTGGATAATGCGCAGAATACGATCATGGGGTTCATCAAAGGCCCGGTATGCCGGGGCCAGCTTGCCCTTAATGTGATCAACGACAGATTCTGGGTGTTCTTCGTGAATCCGGAAATGTCAGACAGCCCAAAAGTCAGTGCCTTTTATGATGAGCAGACTGCCAATCTGCGTATGCCAGCAGAACATGAAAGTAACACTCTGCCAATCAGCAACTGGATTGGCTATGCCAAACAGCAGGGACGGTTCCTGCGCGCAAAAAATGCATTTCTTGCTGATACCTTTAAAGGCGGTGAGCACCTGACAACGGCGGTAATTTGGGATGGTGACGGCCACAATGATAACGCCACACTCACAGTATTACGCCACTTTGACAGTGCGACTGTCACCAAAGGACTGGTAGGTACGCATCCTAAAACCGCATGGGTACTCGACTATTCCCTGTTTGAGCGGATTCATTATTTGCTGGTCGCCGGTTTTGATGTTTACGGCAACTTCGGCCACCAGCTTGTCACCCGGATGTACATGGACTTCTTGCGGATGGAAGGTGAATCCAACTTCCTGTCTCTGCTTCCGGCTGATATACGTCATCAGGAATTGGCTAACTGGTATCAGGATGCCGATCAAAATCTGAGCAAATTTATTCAGGGTGATATCAATCAGTTTTCGCAACCTACCGGCATTACCTTCAAAACCGATGACCCAAAATCGGAGTTGCTGAATATGCTGGAAAATAAACTGAAGCCAGTCAGTTCGCCGCGTTACGATTATCGTCAGGCAACACTGCAACCTGAAAGTCTTGCGCTGCTCGAGCAGATCGATGCACTTAAAGGCACGCAGGCCACCCTTTTTCCTGAGCTGACATTTATCATGGTCGAACCGGCCGCCGCCAAAAGCAGGCCACAACTGTTTACCCTGATCCGAAACAGCGCACACAAAAACGTTTCCAGCCTGTTTGATGAAGAATCGAACCGTCTGTACGAACAGGATGACATGACTTTAGTGAAAGGGCTGCTGGGCAGTTACCCTGGCGCTTTCTGGCAAGTCAAAGAAGCTGCTTTGCCTGAACTGGTTAAGCAACTTTCTCAGACCACCGATGAGAAAAGCTATCAGGCTTTTATGACCCGGTTTGGTGTTCGCCGTACTGACCCGAACTTCTGGTCGTTCAGCGATACGATTAATACACTGTATCGTGAGAACTACCCTATTGAAGCTGGTTTGCTGGATTACAACAGGTTAGAAAACAGATAAGCCTGATTAAACTGTTCGTCTTTGTGTCTACCTGGCTATTTTTATTCCGCTAGTTGTCTAAATAGTCATTTGTTAAGCCGCTAATTTTTAGATAGCTATTTCTTAAGTAGCCATTTCATAAGCAGCTATTTCATAAGTAGCGGTTTTCCTTCATGACAGCCGGCCCGCCGCAACGCGGGCCGCTTCAATATCCATCAGACTCTTCCATTTACTCTTTCTCACAGCCAGCAGCGTAGACATAGACGAAGAACGCATTTCGCTTGGTGATAAATGTAAATAATTGAAAATATTTAGCGTCCTGTGTAGCCACACTGTTTTCAGAAGGTAAAATAGGTGCATATTGAATGCACACGTTCAGACATCACGGAGACTCCTCGCATGGCATCCACCACCCACTATCCGGTTTGGGACAGTTTTATTCGCGGCTATCACTGGCTTCAGGTGATGTCTGTTGCAGGGCTTTGGTATACAGGCACTGAAGGGTTAATGGACTGGCATTTTGCTATTGCCTATTTCCTGTTGGCGTTGCTTTTAACGCGTCTTATCTGGGGCGTGATCGGCAGTGAAACCGCTCAGTTTCGCCACTTCGTCCGTTCTCCGTCAACAGCACTCCAATATCTGACAGCAATACGTCGCGGTGGCGAATCATCCAATGTTGGTCATAATCCTGCCGGGGCATACATGGTCGTTGCTTTCATGTTGCTGCTCGCCACTCAGCTGACAACGGGCTTATTTGCCAACGATGATATTATTTCTGAAGGCCCGCTGGCGCAATATGTCAGTGGGGAACTGAGCAGTCTGATGACATCTATTCACGCCATTAATTTCAATCTTATTCTTGGTGCCATCGCGTTGCATGTCATTGCGATTACCGTTTATCTGCTGCGTAAAGACAACCTGATCACTCCAATGATTACGGGTAAAAAAGCGCTGAAAGCCAACCCACCCCAAATGCATAATGGTCTGGTTGCCTGGGGAATTACCGCCGCAATCGGCAGCCTGATTTATTTTACCTGGGCTGAAGAAGTTGTCGCCTACTTGTGGTGATAACTGACCTCTGTGTTGACGTCATCGCGGGGATTTTGCGCTTATAAAACGGTTTAAATTATTACATTCTAAAAAAGCCAGGTTTCTTACCTGGCTTTTCTGTTTCAGTGTCATGACAACAATTAGCGATATTTGTAATCACTGTGGCACGATTTACAGTTTTTCGCAGCCTGAGCAAACGCACGCTTGGTTGCTTTTTCATCGCCATCACGGGCAACGTTTGCCAGATTGGCCATATCCTGTTGGAAGGTAGTTAGTTTGGCACTGAAACCATTCCAGTCAGACCAGATTTCAGGGCGTGCTTTCGTTTCGCCTTTGTCTGAACCTTCGTATTTAAAGCCTTCTTCAGGCATATAAGTCAACTGAGAAACAAACTGGGCACGCTGGCTGAACAGCTTCTGATCCCATTCTTTGCTTCCTTTAACCATTGCAGCCATGTCGCCAAAATTGGCAGCAATCAGAGTAAACGCAGACTGACGGTATTTGATAGCTTCAGCAGGTTTTTCAAACGGGCTGGCGACAGCCCCGGCAGCAAGAAACATGCACCCAGCGATCATTATTTTTTTCATTGGTTCACTTCCCTATTTTGGTATTGTGGCCTGAAGATAAAACCATGTAATTAAGACAATATGATTTTATTCAGGATAATTGGGCATAGCAGTAAAAATGATACCAAGATGCAAATAGCTGTAAACACATGCCTTGATTAACTTACAATTATTTACAATATCCGAACACAATTGCCTTATATATCACAGTCTTCCTATATGATTAGGGCATAATAATCTCTGTAATTAATACGTCAGGCTATATCAGCAGGAAATATTAGATTCATCAGCAAAGACAGTGCACTACACTTTCATTTCACCTTGGTGAAAAAATAGTTTTCTGCGGTTTATTCCTAATTCTATTTTGAGAAAATCACAAAGAGATAAATTGTCAGCAGGTTAGCTATGTTTGAGCATGTTAAAAATGACATCCTTCCCTTTAACCGTTTCTTGTTCAGGCTGTTCAAATTTTACTGTCTGGCCTGTGCACTGCTGCTTTTTGGCATTCTGCCAGGTGTGATTGGCTTTATGGTGCTGGATGATTTACCCCTTTTCCAGTCCTTCATGAATGCGATTTCATTGCTGGGTAGCATTGAACTGCCCCATCCACCGCAAACTGCCCACTCCCATGTGTTTACGGCACTCTACAGCTTATTCATTGAAACCGTTTTTTTGCTGGCCGTTGCTACCTTGCTCGCGCCGGTTGTCCACCGTATTTTTCATAAAATGCATTTACAGACCGATTAAACGTCATTTCGCTGTAATTACAGCGCCGACAGCACAAAGAGCCAGCAACCTGCCATATCATCGGCATCAAAATTTCGTTACCCTATCCTTATACTTATCAGGCGGTATTCGGCCCACTCTTCATTGCCCTCTTCATATCGAAGACTGGCAACGGGTTGAAGAAAACGCCGCACTATTACAACTATAATGATTTGAGCAATATCAAGAGGATGCAATGTTAGGCACACTGAATAAAATGAAATCGACCTTAGGTGAGGTGGTGGAGTACCACCTGCCGGTCGGCGACGAGTTGCTGGCGCTGAACCCACTGATTGGTCAGCACCTGAAAATGACGTTTACCGGTAATATTTTTTGTGATGCCTGTGGCCGTAAAACCAAAAAGAGTTATTCACAGGGACACTGTTTCCCTTGCATGAAGAAACTGGCCCGCTGTGACATGTGCGTCATGAAGCCTGAGACCTGTCACTATGCTGAAGGCACATGCCGTGAGCCTGAGTGGGGCGATGACCATTGTATGGTGCCTCACTTTGTCTATCTGTCGAATACATCAGGGCTGAAAGTCGGTATCACTCGCCATACCCAACTGCCAACCCGCTGGATTGATCAGGGTGCCACCCAGGCCCTGGCCGTTCTGAAGGTCAAAACACGCCAAATTTCCGGTTTTGCCGAAGTGGCACTGGCCGAACTCGTTGCTGATAAAACCAACTGGCGCGCCATGTTGAAAGGCAGTCAAGATCCAATGGATCTGAAAGCCGAAGCCGAAAAACTGCTGCCACAGATTGAAGCCCGACTCTGCGATTTAGCCTTACGGTTTGGTGCTGATGCCATTGAAAAGCTGGATGAGGAGATCGTTGATATTCATTACCCAGTTTCTCAATATCCAAGCAAAATTGCCTCACACAACTTTGATAAAAACCCGGTTGTGGAAGGTACACTTCTGGGTATCAAAGGCCAGTATCTGATCTTTGATACCGGGGTAATTAACATTCGTAAATTCACCAGTTACGAAGTCAGTGTTGAAACCGCCTGATATTGATAATGCAACAAAAAAACGGCTGTCTCGCAGCCGTTTTTTGTTCGTTCTAAACGTTTTTTTGCTTCAATTAGGGTTCTCGCAGACAGCTCTTATAACAAAGCGCATAAGCAACTCTCTTAAACAGTTTCCGTAAATTGCTCCGAAAACCTGTTTCCACACTCGACGCCAATATTGGACGCTTTAGCTTAAATCTCACTACCTGCAAAGCCTACTGTGCTGCCTTCTGGATTTGCTGTACTGCAAGCAGGGGTCACAAGATTACTAGCCTACTTTACTTTCGGCTGAACAAATTTCCGTTTTCCATCAACAACAGCCACATCGCGGATGAAGTTCACCCCGAGCACAATTCCCTGACCAGCAGTAAGAGCAAATTCAGTCAGCTCATTCAAATCACCCAGCTTAGCCCGCAGTTTAACCACAGCCTGTTTACTGTCGTTCTCTTTTGATTTCAACCAACGCTCTACGGGTAACTCGACACTCTTACCGCCAGAGCTGAATTTCACCCAGTCATTGCCATCACGCTCAAAGGCCTGAATATTGCTCACGCCTAGTGTTGATAGTTGCGCCTGAGAGTCCACCTTAGCCCGGATATGCTGTTTGGGTTGAGTTAACCAAACCCATTCTTCACTACCCAGAATTAACTTGCCATCGTCCGTCTTTGTAACCGCAGGTTTTTGAACCGGAATTGGCTGCGGTTTAGGCTTTGGTTTGGCTTCCGGCTTAACCACAGGTTTTGGCTGCGGCACAGGTGCAATGACCACCGCGGGTGCTGGCTCTTTAATGTCCGTTTCCTTCGCCGTTTGATCAGGTGTTGCTGTCTCAGGCTTGGTCACCTCAGGATTAGCTGTCGCTTCTCGGGAAGTCGTTGTCTGCTGCGCACAACCAGCCAGCAATGCCAGTGCAAAAAAGGCAGTCACTTTATTCATTTTTTTCATCCGGCAGTGTCCACTTATCCCTTATTACTAATACTTACCAATACATTGGCTTCTATGATAATAAATCATCCGCCTAATAAAAGTGTACTCTGTTAGATTGTCGTCAAATATGTGGCAAGCCCAGTCTGGCGCGCAAGCTTTTTACTTTGTCGTTGATAGACAGTACTTACAACTCAATCGCGCGGAACACATCCACTTTCTTCTGCAACCAGGCTTCGTCATACCAGCCCATGTTACGGCTATGCTTGGCATCATCCCACAAGCTGAAAAATGCCCGTCGCAGTTCAAACCCATCCGGTAATTCAACCGCCTGACGATATAAAGTACTCAACTCCAGTTCAGGGCGCACATCATCCAGATGGAAAATATCCAACTCGCGATGTTTATACCCTACATCACAAGGATCAAGGATCGCACTGACCTGAAATGTTGTGGCATCGAACATCACGTTCCCGATATGACAGTCGTCATGGGTCAACGAAGGCGTTGAAGAGATACCGCTTAAAGTAATATGGCGATGTTGCCAGATATCATGAAGTGCTGACTTTAAAGAAAGGGAAAATGGAGAGACTTCACTCATTACATAACGATACACCGGCTCCATCCAGTGGTCATAAGCTGGAGCAAAGTCAGATTCGTAGTGTTGCTGAGCCACTTCGAAGCCCGATGCAGATGTGTATTCGTGAAGGTTCAGCATCACCTCGATGAAACTGTGAGAAAATGCTTTTGTTGCTGCGGGCGTGTCAGGTAATTGATGGCCCGGGATACCCTCTACCCACTCAAGCATCAGGTACTCATGGCCTTCCTCCCGGCCAAAGAAAAACACCTGAGGGACCTTACAAGGCAAGGCTTTTCTCAGTCGCTCCAAGCCCTCAATCTCTTTTGCCAGGCGTCCAACCTCACGAGAGAATTTCACGACCACTTTTCCTTTCGGAGAAGCCAGAAACACCAGCCAGCCGTAAAAGGTCTGTTCTTGTTTACAAAAATCCGGGGCCTGCCGAAACATCATTTTATAGGCGGATAACGCTATTTGCTCTAGCCCGTACTTACTCATCCGGCAATCCCTTACACGTCGAGAAACGCGCACATACAAAAATCAAACGTTTTGCTGTACGTCTTTAATAAAACAACTGAATATTTAATCGCTTATACATTAACGTTTCATTAACCTCGAATGGAATTCGCGACGCAAAAAATGTGGCATCCCTCTCATATTAAATACCGAAAAAGTGAGGTTTCCCTATTAGCAGAGAAAAACCATTTCTCATTACATAAATAAAATAGAGATAAGTAGAGTTCCTGGCATCAAAATTTGACCTTAGTATGCCGAAAAGCGTAGAAGTGGCTTAACTTAAATGCGCAACCTGAATAATTAACGCATTGAATAGAAACAAGTTGATAGTAAGAACTGAAAATACGCCCTGGCAGAACAGGGCATAAGTAAGGCAGCGGATAAAATCAGCTAATTGCAATGCCGAGGGCATCAGCCAACAGGATTAGTTGCTCTTCATTATCCAGGCGTACGGACCAGTTCACCCCAGTTCCCATCGCAGTGACAACATTGACTCCTTTACCACGTAAGGAGACATCTTCAGCCATCGCCTGAAGCGTAATGCGGGCGTCGCCATCAAGCCGAATAACCAGTTCGTGCTGGTTAGCAATCACTCTGCCTTGTGAAAACACAATATTCATGCTGGCTTCTTATGCTTCATAACGGCAATGGTTAACCGGCTAGTACATACCAGTCGTCCCCGCTCATCAGTGATCTCAATTTGCCACACTTGCGTGGTTGCGCCTAAATGAATCGGACTTGTTTTACCGATAACCATCCCTGAACGCATCGCACGGATATGATTCGCATTGATATCCAGACCTACGCAATACTTGCTTTCATCCACACACATGTTGGCAGCAATCGAGCCGAGTGTTTCGGCCAACACTACCGATGCACCACCATGCAACATACCAAGAGGTTGATGCGTTCTGGATTCCACCGGCATTACCGCAGTAATACTGTTGTCGTCGAAACTGGTATATTCAATTCCCAAATGTTCAACCAGGGTATTTACCGAGGTTTTGTTCAGGCTTTCCAGCGTGAACGGTTTTTTCCATATACTCATCACGTTATCCGAATAATGAAAGTTAGGCACCATAATACGCGATATGTATAATTTCGCTATTGTCTCGCTATATTTGTTTTATGTCGTAACGCAATGAAGTACAGAAAGGAGTCTCTCATGAAACGCTTACTGCCGGCCTGTGTTTTAGCAGTGGCCGCGCTGCTTTCAGCTTGTACCAGTTCCCCAACCGGACGCCAGCAGGTACTGTTATTCTCAGAGCAGGATATGTCGCAGCTAGGCGCTCAGTCATTTGACGCACTGAAACAAGAGGAAAAAATTTACACCGACCGGAAAACCAATCAGTACGTACAGTGTGTCACGAATGCTCTGACCGCAAAATTGCCGGGTACCCAGGCATACAGTCAATGGGAAGTGGTCGTTTTTGACAGTGACCAAATCAACGCCTTTGCGCTGCCAGGAGGCAAAATTGGAGTTTACACTGGTCTGCTGAAAGTTGCCGTTAACCAAGACCAGTTGGCTACCGTCATTGGCCACGAAATTGGCCACGTGATGGCCCAACACAGTAACGAACGCCTGTCCCGCTCACAATTGGCCAATATGGGCATGCAGATTTCAAGCATGGCGATGAGTGGCACACAGTATCATGATATGGCCATGGCTGGCTTAGGGCTGGGCATGCAATACGGGGTGTTAATGCCGTATGGACGATCGCAGGAATCGGAATCGGACATTATCGGCCTGCGACTGATGGCAGAAGCTGGGTTTGATCCGAACGAGAGTATCCGTTTATGGCAGAACATGGCTAAAGCCTCAGGGGGTAATCAGCCACCGGAACTGCTATCGACCCACCCGTCGCATTCAACCCGTATTGATGATTTGAAAAAAGAGATCGGCAAACTACCGACTTACAACACGCCTCACCCTCAATGCCGTTTATAACGGTTAGCCGCAAAGCATTGCAAAATACTGCATGCACAGAAAATTTCGGTGCTCAAAACAGCAATCAGACAAATACAAAAAAGAAAGACCGGCTTAAGCCGGTCTCTCGGTATATGCAAACACGCAGTTCGTAAACAGGTCGCTACTTGCTCAGTTCTTCAAATTTCTTGCTGAGCTCGTCTGCGGTGTCTGACGCTTTATCTGACATATCTTCCATGGCATCACGCACATCTTCCATAGAACGGCTGTCGGTCAAATCTTCGATTTCGTCTTTGTAGGTCACCCCGATATAGATACCCAAACCGACCAGCGCCAATACAATATATTTCAACATGAACTTTCTCTTAAAATCATAGCGTCTAATAAGTATAACGCTTAACTTAACGCGCCAGTGTTGTCAGTGACTTGCCCAACAACCACTCCAGCTCTTTTTCACCCTCAGCACCAAAGCGTTCCTGGCACAGCACATAGAGTCTTTCTATGCCGCGTTGCGAAAACCCGCTATCTGACTGGGCCGATGCAATATGGTGAAACAGTAAGCGCAGGGTGGCGCAGAACTTCTCGTCACTCAGAGCCGTCAGCCAACTGTCTGCAAAGCCTTCAACCCCTTTTTCAAGTTCAAGTTTCTCAACAAACATGCTGAATATGCGCTGATCCAACGCATTGGCAAAATCTTGCTTTTTGGGAAAATGGTGACTGATTCCGGTACGGGAAATGCCTGTCTGCTTGCTCAGGGTGGTGTATGACATTTTGTCATAACCCAGGGTCAAAATCTGTTCGACCACTGCATCCATAATTGTCTGAATAGTGATTTCAGTATCTTCTTTACTACGCTTTGGCATAATCCGTTGACTCTGTCTTCATCTTTATCAACAAGCCCGTCAACTACTCACGGTTTTAAGTTAACCCATCAGCAGCTCACTAAAGTCTGGCAAGTATAATAGAAACAAAATTTTATGAATAGGCGATAGCTGCAATAAAAATTGTACACCTGTTTGAATTTTGTTCTATTTTAATCAGTGAAACACTCTGCTTTTCTTTTACCCGTCAGGCGGCATGAATTTCAGGAAACGCGCGCTGACAGCGTTTTAACACCTTGACCAATAGTATAAAATTGCTTTAATTTTACAAAATAATAACATTTCAAAGGATCGAAGTATGAATCTACCTCTGCAATCGGAACGCTTAAGGGACTCACTCATGACACAACCGCTGCCAACTGACATGATCTTAAAATGGGCAGAAGAGCGACCCAATGATGTCTATCTTCGCCAGATTATGAACCGGCAATTTGTCGATTTCACTTATGCAGAGGTGGCCGATAAGGCACTACGCCTGGTAAGCGCCCTCCGAGCTCAAGGTTTCATGCCCGGTGACCGCATCGCGCTGATGTCAAAAAACTGTGCAGAATGGTTTATTACCGATTTGGCATTAATGCTGGGAAGCTATATCAGTGTGCCGGTTTTCCCAACGGCCGGGGCTGATACAATTGAACACTGCCTGACCCACAGTGAATCAAAAGCTATCCTGATCGGGAAACTGGATAATTCTCAAGCCATCGAATCTGTCATGGCGAAATATCCTGACCTGCTGTCAATTGCGTTTAATTATCCTAGCGCGCCGAAATGTCATTTTGATTTCAATGACTTTATTAATGAGCATGCGCCAAGTGAAGAACGGCCAGAGCACCAGCAGGACGACATCATGTCCATTGTTTACACCTCCGGCACATCAGGCCTGCCTAAAGGCGCCATGTTGAGTTACGGCGGTTTTGCCTGGTCAGCGCAACGACTGATTGATCATATCGGTATGCAGGACGGTGAACGTCTGTTCTCTTACCTGCCTCTGGCGCACATTACCGAACGCGTTTACATTTTTGGCTCGTCCGTCATGGCCGGGATCCAGGTTGCCTTTCCGGAGTCGCTGGATACTTTCATTGATGATGTCAAAATGTATCGCCCGACTCTGTTCATTTCGGTACCTCGTCTGTGGACACTGTTCCAGCAACGTATTCTGGAAAAGCTGCCGCAATCAAAACTCAATATTTTGCTGAAGATCCCGTTTATCTCTGGCGTGATTAAACGCAAACTGGCACAGGGGCTCGGGCTGGATAAAGCGCGCGTTCTGGGTTGTGGTTCGGCACCGGTTTCACCAGCATTACTTCGCTGGTATGAAACCATTGGTCTCAATATCACCGAAGCCTGGGGCATGACAGAGTCCTTTGCATACAGCACCCTGAACTACCCGTTCCGCAGCGATAAAATTGGTACTGTTGGGAATGCAGGGCCGGGTATCGAGCTGAAAATCTCAGCCGATGAAGAAATCATGGTTCGCGGTAATGGGTTGTTCACCGGTTATTACAAAAATGAAGAAGCTAGTCAGGCCATGTTTGACCATGAGGGCTGGCTGCATACCGGCGATATCGGTGCCATCGATGAAGAAGGTTACCTGACGATACAAGGACGTAAAAATGACACCTTCAAAACCGCCAAAGGGAAATTTGTATCACCGGTTCCTATTGAAAAACGGATTTTTGAGATCGCTAGTATTGAAATGATGTGTCTGGTCGGCTCGGGGATGCCCGCTCCTATTCTCCTTGCCGTTCCACATGATTTTCCGAACTTCGACCGCCAACGTTATGAAAAAACTGCGCAGCGGGTTATTGAAACGATCAACAAAGAGCTGGAATCACATGCTAAAATCAAAGGCGTTCTGATGATTAAAGAGCCATGGAGTGTGGAAAATGGCTTCTTGACACCAACACTGAAAATTAAGCGTCATTTATTAGAGAAAAAATACCACAATATTGGGGCTGGCTGGCCAAAAGATCGTTTGATTCAGTGGGAAGAATAAACGGGTAACTATTAAGCAGTCACTCTATAGTGACTGCTTAATTCATAAAACAATCACTTGCCAGTCAAATCTGCACCTAATCATCATTTTTCAATGAAAACACCTGCATCACAATATTAAAAACGATGCATACCTCCATTTTTGCGCCTTTAGTTATTCTCTGCGTGACAGATTATTAGCCCACCAAATCTGCCGATGTTACTTTCAAAGAAATCCCGAGTTCTTTTTAAAGGCTTTTCTTTTCAAAATGATGCGCACCCGATTTTTTAGCTTTTTTCCACTGCTACTTACTGCAGCACTGACTTCACAGGCGGCAGCTGAAACACAACATGATGCATTGAATGTTCAGGTAGATCAGTATCTCTCGCATCAGAATCAATACGGACGTTTCAGCGGCAATATTCTGATTGCCAAAGAAAATAAGCTTATCTATGAAAGTAGTTTCGGGATGGCTGATGTGAAAATGAAGCGCCCTGTTACCCCTGACAGCCTGTTTAAAGTCGGCTCATTAACCCAGCCTCTGACCGCTGCGGCCATTCTGCGATTGCACGAGCAGGGGAAACTGAATCTCGATGAACCTGTTTCTAAGTACTACCCGAAGCTGAAGAAAGCAGACAATATTACGATCGCAATGTTACTGAACCACACATCCGGGCTGTTTCGGGATAACTCATGGCGTGAATATGACAGCAGCTGTAAATCAGACCAATTGATCAAAAACACAATCAACACCTCCGCAGACTATCCCCCTCATCTGATTTTTAACTACAGTAATGCCAATTACTATCTGTTGGGCGGCATCATCGAAAAAGTCACCCAATCAACCTTTGAAGAGTTTGTGACATCGGAAGTGCTACGCCCATTAGGCATGAAAGACTCCAGCTTAAAGCTGACTTTGTCCTTTCAGTTGGCAAAATCCTATGAACTATCCGGACTGGTTGATGCTTACATTACGCCTAGTGGTTGTGCCTGGGCCGCGGGCGAGCTCATTACGTCTGCCCGCGATTTAATGACATTCAGCCAAGCGCTGCAAAACGGTGAACTGCTTTCTCCTGCCTCCTACACTATGATGCTAACCAACGAGTATGGTTTGTTTAACGAAGAAATTGAGGGACTGCAATATTATCTCCATCAGGGCCAAATTGATGGATTTAAAGCACTTTTTCTCCAGCATCCGGAAACAAAAACCACCATTGTTGCGTTAAGTAACTTGCACAATACGAACATAGACTTACTGACTGTGGACTTGCTCCGTTTAGTCGATGGCAGAGACCCACTTCATACACTGAAGCTACCTGAAAGCAAGTTTGCCACCTGGCGAAAAGATGTGGATATCATAGGTAACTATCTCGACAACAGCGGTGTGCCTCTACAGGTTGTGTTTGAAGGCGGAATTCTGAAAGCCAAAGTAAACCAATTTGATATTCCGTTACAGATTCAAAGCAAAAACAGCTTGTTTGCATTAGGTATCGATAATCAAATCCGTATTTATCGCAACGAAAACGACACCACCAAAGAGATCATTTTCTTTTCAAGGGACGGTCGCTATCTGTCGAGATTTACCCGAATCTAGCGATTCTCTGGCCTAGCCTGATTCAGTATCAGGCTAATTTACGCACTTTTTATACCTTTTCTGATATTGGCAGGGGTTAGATATAGGCAGTATGTTGAAACAGTGACTAAACTTGCTTTTAGTTTTGAATAACGAGAGGTAATCAAATGATGAAAACCTTTCGGACACGCAACATGCTCGACACTATACTATTGAATATCCGATTAAAGTAGGAAAGGAAAAAGCATTCAGGCGACACGAATGTAAGAAAAAACAACGAAAAAATTGGCACTGTTTACCGTCCTACACGAAAGTACAAGTCAATATCAGACCACTCATCTCCCGCTACTGAGAAAAGTGAAGATACAAAATTGCGCCAACGACTCGGTAAACAGTGCCACAACGTCAAATGACAACGTGATTATGTACCCATAGCCGCAACTCACAGAGCACAGCGTGAGGCCCAGCAAGTTGCAATGTGTATACTGCATCATACGTGCCAACCTTTAACTAAAATAAAATCAAAGGATTACCACTTAAATTCACTCAGACCTGCCCTGTTATGGTGATAATCTGCACCATGACTCAACATTCTTTTCTGGCTTCCCATAGTTCGATAACATGCGCCCAGCTCCCTCCTGCCCACCGACAGACAACATATTTTATAAGCAGTCCTGAAAAGTCATAAAGAAAACCTGAGCACTGACTAACTTCACAGCTCAATCCGAAACTTGAAACTTGAACCTTGAACCTTGAAACATTTAGCTGACAGCAAACTGAGCTTCGTTTAAAAACAAAAACTCTCCGCCAGAGCCTGCATTGCAGTGACTGAGAAATACAAACAGGGGATCCTGACAAACTCACACGCCATCATGAATTTCAGTAATACTTTTTTTCAAGGTTTTCGCGACTAACCAAAGAGTTTAAGCCTCCAAAAATACATTACAGCTCTAACATAAGAACGTGCATTTTTGCGATTAACAAAGAGAAAACAAAAGTAAAAACCACCGTTTTTACTGGATATTTAAGACTGAAAGTGCCAATTACATTCTACTCAAATCATTAGAGAGCAAGTTAAGTTTTTTCTAATAGTTATGAGATAAATCAAATTCAGCATTGACATTAGTTTTACTCATTTTACCTGACAGTAATTTAGGTTCATATTCCACCCAGATTGAGTCCTCAATCACAATTTTCATCACACGTATTCTGGCTTTATTCGAGTCAAATGGTGCCATAACGTCCTGTTGTGGCTGTGAGTTTTTCTATCAATCTGGAGTTACCCGTAGTGAACACACACGCTACTCAGGCACCACGTAA
This sequence comes from Photobacterium sp. GSS17, assembly GCF_028621875.1. Taxonomy (NCBI): domain Bacteria; kingdom Pseudomonadati; phylum Pseudomonadota; class Gammaproteobacteria; order Vibrionales; family Vibrionaceae; genus Photobacterium; species Photobacterium sp. GSS17. The sequence goes on from NZ_CP117518.1 coordinate 1,084,091, forward strand.
CAGTGTCTGGGTTCCTGTTTCTGGCCTTACCATTTTTGCCATTGCCTCAGGTTATTTGATGAGCCTGCTGCCTTTAACGCTGGAAAGTCACCAATTGCCAACAAACGCGGCGAGTTGGCTGGCAAGTGTGTATTACCTGGGACTGCTTTTCGGGGCCATGCTGATTGAACCCGTGATCAATAAAATTGGTCACCGACTATCATTTGTTAGCTTTATTACTGTACTGACAGTCTCTGTCGCTCTAATGATGGTCAACCATACCCTAACGTCTTGGTTATTAAGCCGCTTTGTTGCCGGTGTCGCGGTCGCCGGGGTATTTGTGGTTATTGAGTCCTGGCTTTTGATTGGTGACAGCAAAGAAGAGCGGGCGAAGAATCTTGGCCTTTACATGACTTCGCTGTACGGCGGTACGACTCTGGGACAATTCGGTATTGGCCTGATTGGCACCACTGGTGCACTACCCTTTATAGTCATCATCTGTCTTTTAGCGATGGCTACCCTGCCGGCAATGGCAGGAAAAGGCGCCCAACCTAAAGTTGAGCACCACGTGAGTCTGTCTCTACGTCAGATTTTGGGGTTGAGTAAACCGGCGATGGTTGGTTGTATGGTATCCGGCGTTGTCATGGGCTCTATTTACGGTCTACTGCCTCTTGCTTTGCAAGGCAATACAACCAATGACGATCGTATCGGAGTATTGATGGCTGTTACTGTTTTGGGCGGCATGGTTATCCAACCAATCATCGGTAAGGTATCTTGCCGCATATCAAAATCCGTTCTGCTGGCACTGATGAGCCTGCTGGGTGTGTTTGCGATGGGAATCTACCTGATTGATCAAAGTTACAGTATTCAGATTGTCAGCCTGGCACTGCTGGGAATGTCAGCCTTTGCCCTATACCCGATTGCAATTACTCTGGCTTGTGATGGCTTAGCGTCAGCATCCATCGTATCAGCAACTCAGGTTATGCTATTTTGTTACAGCATTGGCTCAGCACTGGGACCTCTGGCCGCAAACCGCTTTATGGAAAGCCAATACGGACTGATGGGATTTTTCTTTGCAGTTCTGCTGAGCACCTCAGTATATATGCTGATTGCCAGCCTCAGAACAAAGTCTACCGTTGTGGCGCAGTAACCACATACCAACAACGGCAGAGCAACGCACGAATAAAAGCAGTGCGGTTCAACGTGAAGTGAAACGCCTGAGAATCGCCAAAACCCAAAAAGCCAGCTTCTGCTGGCTTTTTTCATTCGAGATTGGGTATCAGAAGGCAACGCCTTTCTTTGTGACACTATTTTTGAGCCTATCTGTACGGCTCTTTGTTTGTGAACATAATTCAGGAACATGGCGCTGACTGGGGCATAGTGCTGAAAATGGCCACAATTTGAGGTCGACAAGTATTTCTAACTCGTTGATTCATCTCTTTCGTCTTATCACGCAGCTTAATCTAAAAAAGAGTGCTTCTGATAAGATTGGCCCTTTACTTTGAATGAAAGGCCCAAAAAGAGCGGGCGCGACATAAGTCGCGCCCTTGGTCTTTTTTGCAGCAATCCCGCTACGATGGTGCTCCCTGCATCATTCCTTGATTAAGCTGTTTCCTTCAGCGCAGTCCCTTATCTATCCGTCCTGGATATGTCCTGTTGGTCTCGCCTTGACCCGTCGAAGCATCCTGTTTCGACTCTCTTCTCCATCCTGGAGGTGTCCCTTACTTCATCCTGAAGTGGTCCATTTTGTCTTCCTGACCCGTAAGCATCCTACTTACGTTATCGACTCCGTTCGATTATCCCTTCACAGTCCTTGTCCGATATATCATCCTAATACACCGACCTCTTCCTGAGGTTGCCAACATCCCTGGCCGCTTTCCTGTTCCGTTCCGTCAGTTCCTTCCGACGGGGTACAGATTAAAAGATCTGAGTTTTTGAGCAAGCAACAGAGATCACATTTTTCTTTGATAAAAAATTTCGAGTTAACAAGAAAACCTCAAGCATTTGATTTTAATGCTTTTATTTAAATCACGTATTAATGACTTACATAACATTTCGTTAAAATCTTACTCCTTTGTGAGAGATCTCTTACACGCATCCCTACCAAATTCATCACCTGCTGACTGATTGTATTCCAATACGACCGGCTAATTGGAAACCAACCACAATCCGAAACCGACTATGGGACACAATACCAATAAAAAACCGCCACATTGCGAGAGCAAAATGACGGTTTTGGGTTTGTTCACCATGGCAGTGAATAGTAACTCTGGCAGCCGCTCTTAAAACGAAATCAGCAAGAGTAGCTTTTCACCCATGCTTCTGAACAACGCATCCAGGTAGAGTCATCACTGCTGATTCGATGGAGACAGATTAGTCTTCGTGTTTTTTAAAACGGTAAAACACTGTCGCTAACGGTGGCAAATCAATCTGAATGGACTGTGCTAATCCGTGACTTGGTTCCTCTGTCACTTCCAGTACCGCTTTCACTGGTGCTTGTCCGCCCCAGTATTTCTGATCATCGGTATTCAACAGCAAATCATAATGACCAGTCAGCGGTACACCCAAACGATAACCTTGTCGTGGAACCGGTGTAAAGTTGGTCACGACCAGCACTTTTTCGCCGTTCTGTGCCAATCGTTCATGAGCAAGAATACTGTTTTCCGCATCATCATGTACACGCCATTCAAACCCTGCTGGATCGCAATCCAGTTCATAAAGCGCGGGTTCTGAGGTGTATAAATGATTCAGATCTTTAACCAGTTGCTGTACCCCACTATGGCGCGGGTACTGCAGCCAGTGCCACTCTAACTGCCCTTCGTGTGCCCACTCCGCACTTTGTGCCAGTTCTGCACCCATGAAGTTCAGTTTCTTACCTGGCTGACCATACATAAAGCCCAGATAGGCCCGCAGGTTTGCCGTTTGCTGCCATTCATCACCCGGCATTTTATTCAGCAACGACCCCTTGCCGTAGACCACCTCATCATGGGACAGAGATAACACATAGTTTTCACTGAAGGCGTACACCATCGGGAAAGTGATGGTGTTATGGTGATACTTGCGATGCACCGGATCTTCTTTCATGTAAGTCAGACTGTCGTGCATCCAGCCCATGTTCCATTTGAAACCGAATCCAAGCCCCCCCATACTGGTAGGTTTGGTTACACCAGGAAACGCCGTTGACTCTTCCGCGATAGTCATCGCGTTCGGATACAAACGGTACACTTCTTCATTGACCCAACGCAGCAGGCTGACGGCATCAAAGTTGACGTTGCCGCCTTCGTGGTTAGGAATCCACTGATCGTGCTCCCGGGAGTAATCCAGATACAACATAGAGGCCACGGCATCTACGCGCAGGCCGTCAACATGGTAGTGCTCAAACCAGAACAGAGCGTTGGCTACCAGAAAGCGACGGACATGCTCACGACCGTAATCATAAATGTAACTCTGCCAGTCCTGGTGCCAGCCACGACGCGGATCCGGATCGTTATACAGAGCTGTGCCATCAAAATTGGCCAGACCGTGATCATCGGAAGGAAAGTGTGCCGGTACCCAGTCCAGCACTACGCCAATGTTGACCTGGTGACAACGGTCAACAAAGTATTTGAAATCATCCGGCGTGCCATAACGGCTGGAGGGCGCAAACAAGCCAATCGGCTGATAACCCCATGAACCATAGAACGGGTGCTCGGCAATCGGCATCAGCTCGACATGGGTATACCCCATATCAGTCAGGTAAGGGATCAGCGCGTCAGCCAATTCACGGTAATTAAGAAATTCACCTTGCTCGTTTTTACGCCACGAACCGGCATGCAGCTCATAGAAAGACAACGCTTGCTGATGTTTTGCTGTGACCGGGCGTCTCTGCCAGGTTTTGTCCTGCCACTGGTAGTTCGACTGCTGATAAACAACCGAAGCAAATGATGGATATTGCTCTGCCTGATAACCCCAAGGGTCGGCTTTATGAGGCAGACCGTTCCCCTGGCTGTCTTTCAATTCAAACTTATACCGTGTCCCGGCATCCAATCCCGGTACAAATAGTCCCCACAGCCCGTCATCCAGTCGCTGCATTGGGTGACGACGCCCATCCCAACCATTAAAGTCACCAACAACACTGGCGGCAGACGCATTAGGAGCAAAAACCAGGAAACGTACTCCTGATACAGGCTTATTGCCACGGTTCAGGGTGATCAGCTGCGCCCCCATTTCACCATGCATTTGTGATGGGTCAGAAAGTGCAGAAGATGAAGAGATAAGATTGTGAAACTGGTAAGGATCATACAGAGTCTGAGGACCATCTGACCAATGAATAACTAGCTGGTACAAGGCTTTTGAAAAATCAAAGTGACCCCGTAACACAAAGCCACTGTCAGCTTCGCGCTGAAGCGAGTAACGATCACCACGTTCGGTGAGTACTTCAACCTTGTCTGCACCCGGCATAAAGACCCGGAGTGCCAAGTCCTCAGTCTGGTATTGAGGCCCTAAAAATGAAAACGGATCTGAAAATGCAGCTCTCTCGAGCTGCATGTATTCCTTTTCACTGCGTGTCACGTTTGATGTGTCCAACGCATTACTCCTGATTACTGTTTTTGTGAGGCTTTTTCTCGCGTCTCGGTTAGTCGGCGCGTCAAATCAATGATGTTCTGACGGGTAAAAATGTCATCCAGTGTCGTGGACAACTTACGACGCCAGTTTGGATACTCATCTACCGTGCCAGGAATGTTCACAGGCTTGTCCATTTCAAGCCAGTCTTCCAATTGCAGGCTCAGTAAAGCACTGGAACCTGCGGCAAGATGCAATTGCATGGCTTCACTAAGATGCTGATCCATAGGGACATATGACGCATCATGGCCAATACCTTCTGGAAGATAACCATGCCATGCCAAACTATCAAGGATTTTTTGTTTACTTTCTGCACGGCTATTGAACAAACCTTTGAGCTGTTCTGCATCCGGGTAAAGTCCTAACTCTTCACCCATTTTCAGGTCATCACAGTGCCAGAAACCCCGTAGCGTCGGCATATCGTGTGTACACAACGCGGACATCGACTGATCGGCATAGTGCGCCGGAGAGTAGTAACCACCGTCCTCTGCAGTTTCAAAGAAGAAAACCTTGTACGAGTGAATACCTGCCGTTGCCAACTTATCCACGATTTCATCCGGTACGGTTCCCAAATCTTCACCGATAACCGTGCACTGATAGCGATGACTTTCCAGCGCCAGAATGGCCATAAGGTCATCGACCGGATAGTACATATACGCACCGTTTTTCGCAGAGTCACCTTTTGGAATCCACCAAAGGCGCAGCAGGCCCAGTACGTGGTCAATACGCAGCGCGCCACAGTTACGCATGTTGGCACGCAGCAACTGAATATACGGATCGTAAGCCATCTCTTTCAGCGTCTCAGGGTTCAGTGGCGGCAGACCCCAGTTTTGACCAAGCGGACCAAGAATATCCGGCGGCGCACCTACGCTGACATCCTGGCAAAGTGCGCCGTGATCGGCCCAGGTTTCAGAGCCAGAGTCACACACGCCCACCGCCAGATCGCGGTACAGGCCGATAACCATGCCTTTTTCCTGTGCCAGTTCATGTACTTCTGCCAACTGACTGTCTGCGACCCATTGCAGATACATGTAAAGTTGAACCTGTTTGTAGTTCGACTTAATGAACTGCTGAACAGCGGCGTTATCAAAATGACGGTACTGTTCAGGGAATACCGGCCAGCCCCAGACATTGTCATCTTCCTGTTTCAGCTGTGCATGCAGGGCATCAAACGCGGCCTGATGCAACAGACTTTCTCCCCCCTTCTCCACAAAGGCCAGGAACTGTTGCGCACGGGCGGTATTGTTAGTCAGATGACGCTCGCAGAACGTTTCGAACAACAGTGGCAATACGGCCATCTTCAGGCATGACACTTCACTGTAGTTAACCCAGTTAGTGTCTCGGGCATCGCTCAGACGTTTCTGGAATTCCGGACTGCCAACCAGTTGCTGCGCTTCATCACACTGAGCAAACTCACTGACTGAGCTGACATCAATGTACATGAGATTGAGCCAGCGACGAGACGACGGGCTGTACGGACTCGCGCCTTCCGGGTTTGCTGGAAACAGCGAGTGAATCGGGTTAAGCCCGACAAAGTCACCGCCACGGGCAGCAATATCCGCGACAAGTTGTTTCAGATCCCCGAAGTCACCAATACCCCAGTTGTGATTCGTACGGACGGAGTAAAGCTGAACGCTGGTGCCCCACAATTTCTTGTTATTGAGCAGTGGCTCCTGCTTGTAACAAGATTGCGGAGTGATGATCAAAGTCATTTCAAACGGAGATTTGCGACGCTTACGGAAGATCTGCAGTTTGTGATAGCCCCACGCCAAATCACTTGGCAGTGAGAACACCAGTGTCCCGCCTTTTTCGCGGTCATCGGCGACCAACTGAGACTGCAGCCAGCCCTCCAGTACTTCACCCTGCTCGGTTTCCAGACGCCAGCTGAAATCGCTGACACGGGCGCTCTGCCCCAGATACATATCAACATGAACAGGCTGGCCACTTCGCACCACTTTAACCGGAGCCAGTACATCCGGACGTAGCTTTTTGGTGGCCGATTCGAGCAGCGCTTCGTCGCTTTTTGTGTCATAACCCAGTGCAGCCAGCAATCGACGAATCGTGTCGCTGTCTACATGAGCTTCTTCTCCCCAAGCACTGACATAGTTGTCGGCGATACCGACCATGTCAGCAACTTGTTTTAAAACTTGATCATCTTTCATCGTTCTCTCCGTTAGCGGCCTTGCGGCCGCTACGATGTTTGGGTGTTGCTGATATCAATTCGGTTTCGTTATGTCTGGACTCGCTCAGCACTTCACTGGCTTGAGGTTCCAGATATTATTGGCGTAGTCACGAATACTGCGGTCAGAACTGAATTTACTCATCAGTGCGGTATTGAGAATCGCTTTATGGGCCCAAGTTTTCTGATCGCGGTAAGCCGCATCAATTTTCTCATGGGTTTTTACGTAATCGGCAAAGTCTGCCAGCACCAGGTAAGGATCACCGCCTTCCAGCAGGTTCTGACGAATAGCGGACAGCAGACCCGGCTGACCTGGCGTGAATTCGTCAGAATCCAGCAGATCCATCGCCGCGCGAAGCATGCTGTCGGCGTTGTAGTAACGGTAAGGATCGTACCCTTCCTGTTTCAGCTTCTGCACTTCATCAACCAGCAAGCCAAAAATAAAGATGTTGTCATCGCCCACTTCTTCACGCATTTCTACGTTAGCGCCGTCCATGGTGCCGATTGTCAATGCACCGTTCATGGCGAACTTCATGTTACCGGTACCGGATGCTTCTTTACCGGCTGTTGAAATTTGCTCTGACACATCTGCCGCCGGGAACAGGATTTCCGCCAGGCTGACACGGTAGTCTGGTACAAAGACCACTTTTAGCTTGCCACCCAGACGCGGATCATTGTTCACCTTCTCGGCAACTTTGTTGATCGCAAAAATGATATCTTTTGCCAGCGCATAACCCGGTGCAGCTTTCGCCCCGAAGAAGAACACCCGTGGATGCATATCAAACGTCGGATCATTCAGCAGACGGTGGTAAAGCGCCAGAATGTGCAGCAGGTTCAGGTGTTGACGCTTGTATTCGTGCAGACGCTTAATCTGAATATCGAAAATGGCATTTGTATCCAGATCGATATCCATGTTGGTTTTCACCCAGTCAGCCAGACGTTGCTTGTTCTGTTTTTTCACGGCCATGAAGCGTTGCTGGAACGCCTCGTCATCAGCAAATTCCGCCAAACCGGCGATTTTTTCCAGATGAACCGGCCAGTCGCTGCCCACTTTTTCACTGATCAACTCAGACAGGCCCGGGTTACAGTATTTGATCCAGCGACGTGGTGTGACGCCATTGGTCACGTTAGTCAAACGTCCCGGATACAGTTCGTTGAACTCAGGGAACAAGTCACGCTTCACCAATTCTGAGTGCAGCGCCGCTACCCCGTTTACGGCGTAGGTGCTGACCACACAGAGGTTAGCCATGCGAACCATGCGCTGCGGGCCTTCCTGAATAATAGACAACTTGCGTTTTACATCATTATTCCCTGGCCAAGCCGCTTCTACTTCTTTCAGGAAACGGTGGTTGATCTCGAAGATGATTTCCATGTGACGAGGCAGCATTTGCTGAATCAGGGCTTCACTCCATGTCTCCAGCGCTTCCGGAAGCAATGTATGGTTAGTGTAGGCAAAAGTCTGCGAGCAGATCGCCCATGCGGCTTCCCACCCCATTTTGTATTCATCAATCAGAACACGCATCAGCTCAGGAATGGCGATGGTCGGGTGCGTATCGTTCAGCTGGATCGTTTCCAGTTTCGCCAGATCCTCAATCTCATTACCGGCGGCATGGTGACGACGCAGAATATCCGCAATGGAACAGGCACAGTGGAAATACTGTTGCATTAGACGCAGTGCTTTACCCTGATCGTGATTGTCATTCGGGTACAACACTTTGGTCACGTTACCCGCTTCCAGTGCCGGGTATTGTGCACCCACGTAGTCACCGTCGTTGAAACGGGCCAGGTTAAACGGTGCCGGTGAACGGCACTCCCACAAGCGGAGCGGATAAACGGAGTTGTTGTCATAGCCAACAATCGGCAAATCCCACGCAATACCGTCAACCGTCATACCCGGAACCCAGCGACGACAGTTGTTGCCGTCTTCGTCCAGATAACTTTCAACATACCCGTACAGGCTGACTGTTTGGGTCAGTTCAGGACGAACCACTTCCCAAGGGTAGCCTTCAACACCACGCCAGCCGTCCGGTGTTTCAACCTGGCGTCCTTGTTCAAATGACTGACGGAACAAACCGTACTCATAGTGCAGGCCGTAACCGACCGCAGGGTATTCCTGCGCAGCCAGCGAGTCCATAAAGCAAGCAGCCAGACGCCCCAGACCACCGTTACCCAGAGCCGGATCACGCTCTTCTTCGAGCAAATCAGTCAGGTTCTGGCCCAGTTCTTCCATTGCTGAAGCTACGTTTTCATACAAGCCAAGGCTAATCAGGTTGTTACCTGTCAGCCGGCCAATCAGGAATTCAAGAGACAGGTAATTCACGCTGCGGGCTTTTTCTTTTGCGAGTTTTTGTTCGGTCGCCAGCAGATTACCCGTGCTGATTTCAGCCAGTGCACGAGCCATAGCCAGATACCAGGCATGAGGCGTGGCATTCTCGGTCGTGTACGCATAAGTCGTGGTGAGATGTTTTTCTACAGCGGCTTTAAATGCTGCTTTATCAAACTGTTGTGTCTGACCATTCTTAATCATGGTTCAATCTCGCTCTAGGATTATTTCCAACTGATACCTATGTTGCCTGCCTTAGTCCGGCAAAACATCCTCCCGTGTAGGAAGGGATGAGGGAGGAGTATTAGGGGCGTAGTCCGTTTTCTCCCCATCATTGTGTGACAGCCTGCAAAAAATCGAGGTGGAGAAGCACTAATCAGCCGCTCCAAGTGCAATTAGGCTCACATAATCATCCTAAATTTTAATGTGCAAAGCCATGATGATTTCTCTGTGAAAGTTTTTAATTGTGTGATTTGGTTCATAAATATGGGGATGAGAGCACGAGATTTGCTGATCTCGCCATTTTGGGAGGTAAAGTTATGGGACAGATCAAAAGTTGCGTGAAACATTTCATGCAAGATGTCGGTCGCCCGAGAGCCTCTCCATGCTGATCACGCGCAGGAATAAGCGTGTTTCTATCATCAGTATGCAGAGTACAACGGAACTGTAACCTTAGAGTAAGATAGCAAGACTATGTGGATACCATCGAAATTAACCCGTCCGGCACGCCTTCATAACGCCATCATGCGTCCCCGTTTGCTGGATGCCCTTAATCAGGCCCCTTACTATCGTCTTGTTCTTTTTCGATCTCCTGCCGGCTATGGCAAAACCACCATGGCAGCGCAATGGCTGAACGAACACCCTCACACCGGCTGGTTTAATATCGACGAAAACGATAATGACTCGTTCCGTTTTGCCAACTATTTCCTGCAAGCGCTGAACAAAGCCTCGCAACTGGCCTGCCCGAAAACACAGGCGATGGCTGAACGTCGTCAGTTTGCCTGTCTGTCCACCCTGTTTGGCGAACTGTTTGCCGAATTGGTGGATTACCATGAACAAACTTATCTTGTGCTGGATGACTACCATCTCATTACTAACGATGACATTCACGACGGGATGCGCTTTTTCCTGAAAAACATGCCGGATAACCTGACTCTGGTGGTTACCAGCCGTACCATGCCACCGCTGGGCACGGCCAATTTGCGCGTCCGGGATCTGCTGATTGAAGTGGATAACGATTTGTTGGCCTTCGATGAAGAGGAAACAACCCGCTTCTTCAAAAAACGGCTGTCTGAACAAGTCGAAGTGGACATTCTGCGCTCGCTCCACCAGCAGGTTGAAGGCTGGCCATCTGCCTTACAGCTGATTGCCCTTCACGCTCAGCAAAGACCGATGCATCTGGTTGAGTCAGCTGAGTCCATGGCCAGTTTTAACCGGGGCCACTTGTGGGACTATCTGGCCGAAGAGGTGTTTGATTTGCTGGATCAGGAAACCCAGAAGTTTCTGTTGCAGTGTTCAGTGCTCGATATGTTCAACGCCCAGCTGGTAACCGACCTGACCGGTCGGAGTGATGCACTGGCGATGCTGGAGTCCCTCAACCGCTTTGGTCTGTTCCTCAATACGCTGGAAGGCGACAACAACTGGTATCGATTCCACAATCTGTTTGCTGAATTTCTGCGCCACCAGCGTTACGCGCAAATTCCCCAGCAACGTGGCGAATTACACGCACTGGCGGCAAAAGCCTGGCTCAAACAACGCTCACCACAGCAGGCCTTGTTGCACGCCCAGAAAGCAGACGATCCATCACTGGTCATCGATATCCTTTGCAGCTACGGCTGGGAAATGTTCCATCACGGTGAAATGACACTGCTGGAAGATGCCATTGCCGCACTGGGCAGTGATCACCTGTATACCCAGCCGCGCCTGAGCCTGCTGCGCATGTGGCTTCTGCAAAGTCAGCATCGCTATAACGATGTCGGCGATATGATGACCCATACAGAGCAAGAACTGGCAAATCGACATATTGAGCTGGATGATGCGCTGCAGGGCGAATTCAATGCCCTGCGAGCCCAGGTGGCAATTAACCAGAGCAAGCCGGAAGATGCCCTGATTTTGTCGGAGCAGGCGCTCGGGCAATTGCCATCCACCACCTACCGTAGTCGTATCGTTGCCACATCCGTTGTTGGCGAAGTCCACCACTGCCTCGGCAACCTGAGCCGTGCGCTGCCAATGATGCAGCAAACGGAAAAAATGGCTCGTCAGTATCATGTTTACCATCAGGCGCTGTGGGCACTGCTTCAGCAGAGCGAAATTAATCTGGCACAAGGTTATGTCCAGACGGCATTTGAACTGCTGGATCAAGCCTTTAAACTGGTGCGAGAACAGCATCTGCAACAGGTGCCGCTGCACGAGTTCCTGTTGCGTCTGCGGGCGCAGATCCTATGGTGCTGGAACCGTCTGGACGAAGCTGAAGAATCGGCACTAAAAAGCCTGGAAGTGCTGGCTCCGTATGATGAAACCAAATCCTTGCATGCTTACTCCATGCTGGCGCGCATTGCCGTAACCCGTGGTGAACATGACAAAGCGGCCCGCTACCTGGAACTGTGTAACAGCCTGATGGATCGCTCCATCTACCACATTGACTGGCGCGCCAATACCGACCTGGCCAATTTGCTTTACTGGCAAACCACCGGCGATACGGAGAGCATCCGACTGTGGCTGGAAAAGGCGGAACAGCCAGATGGTGCATGTAACCACTTTCAGCAGCTGCAATGGCGAAACATCGGGCGTGCCAGCGTCAACGTTGGTCAGTATGAACGGGCTGAACAAGTGTTTGCTATGCTTGAAGAAAGTTGTAACAAACATAATTTGGTCACAGACAAAAACCGAAATCTCGTGGTACAAGCCGTGCTAAGTAAAAAGCAAGGTAACCGCCTTCAGGCGCTGGCCCAGTTAAAAGAAGCGCTTAGCCTTGCCAACAGCACGGGAATGGTTGGAATATTCTTGTGTGACGGCAATGAAATTTGTGATTTACTGCAGGAACTGGCAGACACCAAAGCGTTGAATGAACTGGAACTTCATCGCGCACGCCAGCTGCTGAGAGAAATGACCAGCAAAGAGCGAAACCGTTCCGTCCATTTTGATGAGCAGTTTGTAGAAAAGCTGCTGAATCTACCGGATGTACCTGAACTGATTCGCACCAGTCCACTGACACAAAGGGAGTGGCAGGTACTGGGACTGATTTATGCCGGTTACAGCAATGAACAAATTGCGTCTGAGCTGGATGTGGCGTCAACCACGATCAAAACTCATATCCGCAATCTGTACCAAAAACTCAACATAGCCAATCGCCAGCAAGCGATTGAGACTGCTGAGAATCTGTTGAAACTGATGGGCTTCTGATCCTCAGGGCTTCATCTCGGGTTAAGGATGACCGATGAAAGAATGGAGCAAAGACAGGATCTGGTTTCAGGATATGCCGTTCAGGTTCCACGGCATACCTGTGGGTGCCAGAATGACCGTCATTAAGCTGGATAACGGGAAGTTGCTGATTCATTCCCCTATCCAGCTCACTACCCAAATGCAAATTGAGCTGACCAAACTGGGCAGTGTGTATGCCATTGTCAGCCCCAATATGAATCACCATCTCTATCTTTCGGAATGGTGGCTGGCCTATCCGAAAGCCTATTTTTTTGCCCCGCCGGGCTTACAAACCAAACGCACCGATCTGGTGTTTGATGATGCATTAAGTGCCAATAGTCCGTCTATCTGGCGCCATCAGCTTTATCAGACCCTGTTGCGTGGTAGTGACCAAATGGAAGAAGTGGTCTTCTGCGATCCGGAGTCCAACACCCTGATTGTGGGCGACACTCTGGCTTGGCTACGCCACGCCTGCCACCCGCTTACTGTTGCCTTAGGGGTGGCGAGCGGTTGTTACTGGCAACCGGCCATGCCTTATTACTGGCGGCATACCTTTAAAGACAAAACCCGGTTACGGCAGTCATTACAGGAAATTCTGACCTGGCCATTTGATCGCATCATTTTGTCTCACGGCGAAAATATTACCGAGAACGGCAAAGCCGTGTTTCACCATGCATTTCGATGGGCGTTTTAAGCCCTAAACCGAAACCTGAAACCGAAACTCTTGCCGATTTTCTCTTTTGCTGTCACGTTGTTCACCTCTGACGTGACAGCCGAATAGCTTATCAAGAGATAAGCCGACGAAATGAAAATAAGCAGTCCGTTGCCAAGCCGTTGATATCACCCATAGCGAAATTCCTCACAAGTCATTTCCCATTTTTAGGTGATATGGTTTACCGTTTGGTTCAAGAGCGCCTGATTTATTGTCTTTAATCAATGAATTATCGAGTTGTGGTTTCATCATGACCATATGTGATAAAACTCACACATTTACCCGAAAAGTGGCGTATATTCATATCGTATTTCTTGTGAGGAAATGGAAATGAATGCTTCTAAATGTTTTCTGAGGGACCTGCTTGGAATTGTTCTTGTCGTGAGTGCAATTTCGGTGATGATGGGCATTATTTTCAGTTGTTTAGCTGGTCTGAATTACCTTTCCCATGAAGAGGCGTTTGCCAGCACTTACCTCCATGAAGCGATACCGCTGTTATTTTGCATCATTCCATCACTGATTCTTGCGAAAATTATCAATCGTCCGAAATGGATTAATGATGTGGAGGAGTATGAACTACAAAGTGCCAAACGATTCAGTCAGACTCACTAACCTACAGGCCTTTAGCCAATAATATCCCTAACTCAGCCCCGCATAGGGGCTTTTTACGCCCCTGAATATTAGACTCTCAGCCTTCGGCTCCCCGTACCCTCCCTTTCCTATCAGGCAAGTTCTCGCCTGCCGCTTGTACGATGCCCAGCCATTATCGGTTTTCTCTTCGTTTTCGGAGTGACATATTATTGTAAGGGGAACTGGCTAGTATGAGACACATGGCCTTCATAACCTTAAGCAGCGTTAGGGAGTTAAGCGTTTGAATAAGTATGATCTTTACCGGCGCTTGCCTGAAATGATGCAACTCGAAACGCTGGTTAACCATCAGGTCACACACCTTCAGAGTGTGCCTGTATCAGTCAACACACTGGCAGTGACCGAACTCGAAAACGTTCCACTTCCCATCTATAAAATTGCCCTCGGTAATCCCCATCCTGATACTCCCTGCCTGATGTTTATTGGTGGGGTACATGGCCTGGAGCGGATAGGCAGCCAGGTGGTGCTGTCGTTACTCAACAGTCTGTGCCAACGGCTCCATTGGGATGCAGCACTGCAAACCCGTCTCAAACGCCTGCGACTGGTTTTTATTCCACTGCTGAACCCTGTCGGCATGGCAAAACGGTATCGTTCGAATGGCAATCATGTGGATTTAATGAGGAATGCCCCGGTCGACAGTGCTGAACGCACAGCTTGGTTGGTTGGCGGTCACCGGATATCACGTTTTCTCCCTTGGTATCGCGGAGCCGAAGGTGCACCAATGGAACTGGAGTCGCGAGCATTGATCCAAGCCGTGCTCAGTGAAACTCGCCAAAGCCCGTTGACGATTGCGCTGGATTTTCATTCTGGATTCGGCAATAAAGACCGTCTCTGGTTTCCTTATGCCAAAAGCCGTCTCCAGCCAATTGCGGATATCGGTGCACTGTTTCACTTAAAAACACTGTTCTTCAATGCGTTTCCGCATCAGAACTACCTGTTTGAACCACAAACCAAACATTACACCTGTCACGGTGATCTCTGGGATCACCTTTATGATCTGGCTTCGGCCCGGCATCAGTCACTGCTGCCGCTGACCCTGGAAATGGGATCCTGGCGCTGGGTGAGAAAGAACCCGTTACAGTTGCTCGATCGGATTGGATTATTTCATCCTATGAAACCTCATCGAGTCGACAGAGTGCTGCGTACCCACCTGACCTTAACGGAATTTATGATGAGTGCAGCCTATTCTTACACCAGCTGGTTTTTAAGCGATGCCAATGCCGATTATGCCCGGCAAGCCATTTCGCTTTGGTACCCTCAATCGGATTTAACTGACAATGAGCATAGCCTTACCTGAGTCGTCATATTCAGAGACTGCGTCATCTGAAACAACCACTTCCTCCGCGACATCCGGAGCCAATGAAAGTGCTCGCCCCATTATTTTGTTGCGCGGGTTGCTTCGCGAGAGCCGACACTGGGGAGCGTTTACACAGATGCTAGAGCAACACTACCCTTCAAGGCCGGTAATCTGCCTCGATCTAGCCGGAAACGGCAAACGGTTTGAAGAAGCATCACCCTCGCAGTTACCTGAGATGGTTGAAGATTTACGCCAGCAACTAGCGTTATCACTAACGACCCACCCGGCACACGAAACAACCACAACGCCCCCCGCAGGCACGGATGTTCAGGCTCAAGCTCAAAAACAGGATCTGGAACATACACAACAGCCGGTTCAAACAAAGCCTCATCCAAGCCAGCAATCCCCCAAATTGGCAGCAGATATTATCGCCATCTCGATGGGGGGAATGATTGCAATGGAGTGGATGCACCGCTACCCGGAAGAGATTCATCAGTCAGTGCTCATTAATACCAGTGCCCGCCCCTATTCCCCCTTTTATCACCGGCTGCGTTGGCAAAACTATCCGGCCATTCTGCGTGGACTGTTTCAAACAGCCAATGACAGAGAGGCGACATTTTTCCGACTGACCACACGTCTGGCACCCGCTAAACATCTTGAACAATGGTGCCAGTGGAGGGCCCAATGCCCGGTTTCATCGCGAAATGCCCTACGCCAGTTATTTGCTGCAGCCCGCTTCACTCACCATGGCGTGCCCAGTGCTTTTACCCTTTTACTAGCCAGCAAGCAGGACAAACTGGTCGATGTTGCCTGCAGCAAAGCACTGGCAAAAGCCTGGGCCGTCCCGCTGTTGTTACATCCGGCTGCCGGTCACGACTTACCCTTGGATGATCCTGAGTGGGTACTCAACCGGGTCACCACATTTTTCCGGTTACATGAGCAATCCGAACCCGGGGCAAAACCGCGGTAGCCCGGTGTCATCACAGTCAGACGATTGAACAATTTCTGTTTAAACCACAAGCCATACTCGGGTAAAACGCAAAAAGGCCGCATGATAATCTGCGACCTTTTTCTTCATCTTTGCACACCGTTTGTATGCATGGCTTGTGACCTGATTCTGACTTATGCCCTAATCTGGTCCGGTTGCTAAGGCTCAGCGATTAACGCGGACGAGCAAAGACCTGAGTCCAGTAAATACCGTACTGCGTGTCCGGATTTTCTACAGCCGCTGAACCCATTTGCGTTACGTTACCGCTCATGATGTTCTTACAGTGACCCGGGCTGGCCATCCAGGAAGCCATAACGGCATCAATGTCTTTCTGACCTGCAGCCACGTTTTCAGCCCATGCACTAGATACATAACCTGTCGCATCGATACGGTCACCTGGCGAGCTACCGTCAGAGCCGGTATGACTCATGAAGTTGCCGTTAGCCATATCACTGGAGTGACCGTATGCCGCCGCTTCCAGGTCATAATCCCACGTTAGCGCTGGCACCGCTGGCATAATTTCACCGCCACAGTTTTGCTGTTGAGAACGCGCCTGATTCACCGCGTATAGCATCAAGTCTGCAAACTCAGTGGAATCTGGTGGTGTAGTCGGTTCAGTGGTTCCACCGGTGTTGTTACCGTTATCCGGCGTTGTGGTACCCGTGTTACCGCCAGTGCTGCCGCTATCAGTACTTCCGCTGTCTGTGCTGCCACTGTTACTTCCGGTGTTATTTCCCGTATTAATCGCACTACCACTGTTACCAGTCCCGGTTGAGGTCGTTCCCGATGAATCAGAACCACCGCCTGAACCACCACATCCCGTAAGAATTAACGCCGACAATACGAACAAAGGAAGAACTTTCATAATATACCTAGCTGTAGAATACAATAGATATGTTTTATTAAGCTCAATGGTTCATGAGTTGCTATAAATAATTTAGCTTAATAAAACACGATTAATAATTTTGAATATCAATAAGACGAGGCACACTATACTGACTTGGGACTGAACGATTCAATATGCAACGGTTATTTTTAAGCCATATTGACAGATAATTGACAAATAAACCTGGTTGAAATTTGACCAAATATGGTTGTTATTAATTGATTTTAAATGAAATTAAAAACACATCAAACATGAGATAAAAATAAACAGAAAAACTAACAATAATGACTAATAAATAAGTCACACTCCATTGCCCTGTCGATATTAATAAGTCTAATCTTTGATTTTAATAAAATATCCCTGTCAAAATATTATTAATTGTTAAATATTTATTAATGAAAAAAGCCTATATGGACTCAATAAAAAAATGCTGCGTATTTGCAGCATTTTTTAATTACCTCATAATGTTAATTACAGTGCCACTAAGTCATCCTGAGTAACACTCACTCCTTTAATCTGCGCATAAACCTGATCACCAACCTTCAGTTCCAACTCATCAGCTGCCCACAAGGTAATGTTGGCCCAAAGCTGAGCTTCGCCAATTCGTAACCGGACTTCCACCCGCTCTTCCTCATCAACCGAGTGAAGTTTATCAATTCGGGCAGCGAGCACATTTCGAATACTGGTTTGAGTTGGTCGCTCGCGGACAATAGAGACATCGTTAGAATGGATTCTTACTCGTACCCACTCGCCACGGGCACGTTCCAGCCGTTTGACCCACAGATAGGCATCATGATTCAGCATCACCTGTGTCAATGCATAGTCCGGATGCTGAAAGTTCACCCTGGCACTAAGCAATGAGCTTTGCTCTTTGCTTGGCAGCCAAGGGCGCATCGCCGGTGAGCCCCACACACTGTTTATATGGCCGGAGATCACCACCTTCCCTTGATTTATCATGACCATATGATCAGCAAGACGAAGAATTTCGTCCAGGCTGTGCGTCACATACACAATCGGAATTTTGATCTCTCTGGCCAGTTTTTCCAGATATGGCATTAATTCCTGCTTGCGGGGTAAATCCAGAGACGCCAACGGTTCATCCATCAGCAGCATGCTTGGGTTCGACAATAACGCCCGACCAATGGCGACACGTTGCTTCTCCCCTCCGGACAATGAGGCCGGATAGCGTTTCAATAAGTGCGCAATGCCCAGCAGATCAATAACATGCTGAAAATTATCAGGAGACTGATTCACACAGCCATAACGTAAATTGCCTTCCACACTGTAATGGGGAAACAGCCGGGCATCCTGAAAAACATAACCAATCTGACGCTTTTCGGGAGGGAGGTTAATCCCGCGCTGAGTGTCAACAATGGTTTTGTCCCCGATCTCGATCACCCCGTCATCAGGCCGGGTTAATCCGCTAAGGACGTTGATCAGTGACGTTTTACCGGCACCCGAACGACCAAACACCGCGGTGATGCCCTGCATAGGCAGCATCAAATCGACATCCAGCTTCAGCTGACCCAGTGTTTGTTTCACAGCAATCTTAATCATTGTGCCTCCAGACGTCGTCGGGCAAGTCGAGCCAGCCATTCAGAGGCCAGTAGTGATGCCAGTGCAATGGCAATCGCAATCACACATAACCGCGCCGCCTGACTTTCTGCCCCCGGAGTTTCAATGAATGAGAACATGGCCAGTGGAATGGTCTGAGTTTCGCCGGGGATATTCGAGACAAACGTAATGGTGGCCCCAAACTCCCCCAGGGCGCGAGCAAAGGCAAGTACCGAGCCCGTCAGAATACCGGGGATAGTCAGCGGTAATGTAATCGTGAGAAAAACACGCAAAGGGCTCGCGCCAAGGGTCCTCGCTGCTTGCTCCAGTTTAGGATCGACATTCTCCAACGCCAGCCGAATAGCCCTGACCATCAGCGGGAAAGAGACCACGGCCACCGCCACCACAGCGCCGCGCCAGCTGAAACTAAAAGTCAGCCCAAACCAGTCATATAAGACTTTCCCGAGCCAACCCTGACGACCCAACATCACCAACAACAGATAGCCAATAACAACCGGCGGTAACACCAGAGGCAGGTGAATCAGCCCATCCAGTACCGATTTACCCATGAAATTTTTACGAGCCAGCAACCAGGCACACGCCATTCCCAAAGGTAAGCTCACTAACACAGCCACCCCGGAAATTTTCAGGCTCAACAGCAATGCCTGGATCTCGTAGTCGGATAACACTAGCGTGATTCTCCAAAGCCATATTTTTCAAAAATGGCTGCCGCTTCATCTGTCATCAGATAATCGTAGAACCCTTTTACTTGTGGATCTTCTGCTTTGCCTTTAATCATCGCCACCGGGTAAGTGATTGGTGTATGACTGTCCGCAGGTAACACCCCCACCATTTTCACTTTTTCTGACACCATGGCATCCGTTTTATAAACCAGACCCAGATTCGCTTCCTGCCGTTCCACCAGCAACAACGCTGAACGTACGTTATTCGCTGCCGCCAGTGCTTTCTCTGCCTGTGGCCACAAGCCCAGATTGCTTAAAGATTCCTTGGCATACATACCCGCCGGCACATGATTCGGATCGCCCATAGCCAAACGGGTCCCTTTCAAGGCTTCGGTCAGATTCCAGTTGGCGGTAATTTCAATGTTGTCAGCCGGATAACTGGTCGGCGCAATCATGACAAGGCTGTTTTCCAACAACGACTTACGGGATGAAGCGTCGATTGCTTGCTGCTCTGCCAGATAGTCCATCCATTTTTCGTTCGCTGACAGATAAATATCGACTGGAGCCCCCTGAGCAATCTGACGTGCCAACGTTGAAGAAGAAGCATAAGAAAGCGTTGTCGAGACGCCGGTTTTGTCCTCATAGGCTTTTGCCACATCATTCAACGCATTGGTCAGTGAGGCCGCTGCAAACACCGTGATCTTGTCTGCAGCAAAGCTGTTTGTACCCGCCAAGGCCAGCCCAAACAGGGCAATTCGGCTCCAGTTCATCTGTTCTCTCCATATCGTGACAATAAAAATACCGATATATACTATTGTACATATCGGTATCGAGCAATACTCCCTGAGAGGTGTAATAGCTTGATGCGCCATTTATCACGGCACTGGGTGAAGGTGATCTGAGCAACAACCTCAGATCACATGATGAAGGCGAGTTTAGAAAGAAAAATGATATTGGTACTGATACGTCGGCACGATTAAAGCCTGCCTTTCCGAACGCAGCATTTTTTCTCTTTTACGCAGATACCTGGCTTCTTCGCTGTTGCCGTTCTGCTTCTTGTTCAACTGCTGCACCTGATAGGCAATGGTCGACAATTCTCTGTCTATTTCCTGAATCCGCTGTTCGACACGGTATTCCTGAATACCACGGTTGTACTGCTCAATGAACTGCGGGTTGTCGCAAACACCGTTGTACACACCGCCGTAACGGCCTACGCGATAGCCGTTGTCCGGCATGCAGTAATAGGTCAACCCCAGCTCATAACCATTCCCCCAGGAGAGGTGGTCAACCATGACGTTGGCTTCCCGGCAGTCCTGCGCATAATCATTGATTCTTGATGAGGGTACGCCATTCTGCCCGTCCTGAAGCCCGACAGAGTACCAGTCAGCAACCTGACACTCTTCCACCGACATGCTTGAACATCCGACAAGCTGCGCCAATAACAACATACAAAGGGAGCGCCTAAACATAAAACCTCATGTCAAAACAAAGCAAGCCGACATACTAAATCAAACAGCGTTCATTAAAAAGCAGAAAGTTACTCCCAACCTTTAGCTAAGTTGCCCAATTTACAATCTGTTTGATAAAAAAGTGATTGGTTTATCCGTGAAAGCAGTCATCAAAGCGTGGCTAAGCACAGTGTCTCAGGAACACGTTTCGAACAGCAAGTTCCAGCAATGATTAGCTGGTCCTACTTGGTCAAAGCCATTAGAAGAATGGTTATATAAAAAATCAAACAACAATAGAAAGTGCATTGGAAACGGCAATTCTCTGTTTGGTTGTGTAATATAACGTCAGCGTTAAACAGGACTTTTTGATTTCATGGAAAACAGCCTCAGCATTCGTTCCTACACCCGGCAGCGCCGTGGCCACACACATACCTATCATCAATTGGTATTACCCATACAGGGAACAATCAACATTGAATTATCGGGTTACACCGGAAAAGTCTCTGTAGGCGAATGTGTTGTGATTCAAGCAGGACAACAGCACTACTTCAAGGCCGATGAAGCCGCACGTTTTATCGTGGCCGACCTGAACGAGTTGCCTGCAAATCTGATCATAAGTGGGTATGCTGTCTTTTGTGTGACGCCTCCGCTACTCAGTTTTCTCTTTTTTATTGAAAAACAGCTGGAATATCAGGTAGACGACAGACTTGAACAATCGGTTCTGGCGATCTTTTACCAATTGCTGGAGCAACAAGGCTTCACTCATCCGGTCGATCCGCGCATTCGCTCTGCTCAAAGCTATATCACCGAGCGACTTTGTGAACCACTTGAGATCAACCTCCTGGCCGGAGTCGCCTGCCTGAGCCCGACACAATTTAAGAAGCTATTTAAAAAGCACATTGGTATCAGTGCTCACCAATACATTACGCAACAACGGATGGAAAAAGCCAAAGCTTTGCTAAGCCATACTGATTTGCCCGTTCAGTTAGTTGCCGAGCAGGTTGGCTATCGTGATCTGTCAGCATTCAGCCGCCGGTTTTCTCGTTACTTCGGATTATCGCCGCGTGAATTTGTGCACCAATCCCCCTAATAGCGCCCTATCAGCCAACCATTGCGTCCGTTCAGCACAATATTAACGGTAAGGTTCCATTATTCTTTATCACAATACTGTTCTGTTGAATGAGACCTTTGTGATATGACTGTTTATCCTACAACTGCTTCTTCTGCCCGTTACGGCATCTGGGCAATTCTGCTGGCATCCCTGCTGTGGGGGACAACCGGCACAGTCGCAAGCTTTGCCCCGGATGTCAGTCCTTTAGCCATTGGCGCTTTTGCTATGGGATTTGGCGGCCTGATTCAGGCGCTGTCTGCCAAAACCCGCCTCGTACAAGAGATTCCCCGGCTGCTTCAACAGAAACAACGGCTGCTGATCGGTGCTGTGGCCATCACCGTCTATCCACTGGCATTTTATACCTCTATGCGACTAGCCGGCGTCGCCATTGGCACTGTAATCTCCATTGCGTCTGCGCCTTTTGCCACGGCCATCCTAGAGTGTCTCATCAGCAAAAAGAACACACTGACGCAACGCTGGGTGATTAGCTTTGGGTTGGGAATAACAGGAATGGCTTTATTGACCTATGCCGAGCCTGCCACATCGCAGTTGGATGAAATCAGCACGTTAAAGATGACCGGTATTTTATTGGGATTGATAGCCGGCTGTGCTTACGCTGTGTATAGCTGGGTTGCTAAAGCGATGATTGAAACAGGCATTCAATCCTCAGCCGCAATGGGAAGCCTGTTTGGTTTAGGAGCTATCGGGTTATTGCCCACCTTATTCTTCACCGGCAATCAGATGTTTGCATCACTGTCCAATGCCATGGTGATGATTTACATGGCAGTGATTCCGATGTTTCTCGGCTACTTTCTGTTTGGCTATGGGTTACGACACATTAACGCCAGTAAAGCGACACTGTTAACTTTGTTCGAGCCTGTCGTCGCAGCCGTTTTTGCCGTCACTATCGTCGGCGAAGTTATTCCATATCAGGGATGGTTTGGCATGGTACTCATCATCCTGTGCCTCACCATACAAACCCGTGAAAGCCCCGCCGATAAACACAAGCTGTCAGTTAAATCACATCAGTAAACAGTGAACCCAATGCATGGCTCCCCCCACCTTGTTCTGGGGGGAGTGGTCTGAGCAATCAGGATGACGAGCCCTCTATCGTTTTCAGTATTCTCGCCGGATTCCCGGCAATCACCACATTATTGCCGAAGCTCTTCGTCACCACAGCCCCCGAAGCAACCACCACATTGTCACCCAATGTCACCCCCGGATTAATGGTCGCGTGCCCGCCAATCCAGCAGTTATTACCAATCGAGACGGGTTTGGCGAACTCAACGCCCTTAGCCCTTTCAACAGGATCAATTGGATGCGCCGCGGTATAAATACCGACTTGCGGCGCAATAAAGCAATTATCGCCGATATGGACTTCAGCAACATCCAGAATCACGCAGCCAAAATTCGCAAAGAAGTTTTCTCCCACGTGAATGTTTTGGCCATAATCGCAATGAAAAGATGACTCGATGTTAATCTGCTCCCCGGTAGACCCAAATAGGGACTTGGCCATCGCCACCCGTTTTTCAGCCTCAACCGCACTGGTTTGATTCAGTTTCTCCGTCAACAGGCGAGCTCGCAAACGCAACGCGACCAACTCCGGGTCAGCCGGGTTGTAATGCAGTCCTGCCAACATTTTATCTTTTTCCGTCAATGTGTATTCCTTCATTGCTGAGACTGGAAAGTATTACTGCATCTTACTGTCTGCCTCAGTTAACTGATACCGCTAAGTTCGCTTGTTCATGAACATGAACATGAACAGCACGGGAACATGACTGATGTGTCCCATATCAGTCAGTTTTCAATACATGCGATACAAATAAAAAGAGGAAGCTTATTAAGCTTCCCCTCTTATATTCAGCAACGCCTATTCAGTAGCGTCAGCCTTAATGACTTACACAAGCTCTGCCAGCATAGTATCCGTATACTCCACCAAGGCTTCGCCGTTTTTGACCTTTGCAACATAGTCAGGGTTGGCAATCAATGGACGGCCAATTGCCAGCAAATCAAACTGATTGTTTACAATGGCTGCACTGCCAGATTCAGCAGAATAACTCCCTACACCAACCAGTGTTTTGCTGTAGCGCTGACGCACATAGGCCGAAGCGGTACCACCCAGATAGTCGAACTCCATGCTGTCATCGAAGATCCCTATGTGAAGGAAAGCCAGATCGCGTTGTTCCAGTTCTGCCAACAGATAATCTGACACATTGCGGTCACGGGCATCACCTTCCATATTGAAGTAAGCCCCCGGAGATAGTCGCAGACCTGTGCGATCCGCGCCAATACGATCGGCGATAGCATCAATCACCGCCAGCGGGAAACGCGCCATATTTTCCGGTGTACCGCCAAATTCATCGTCACGTGTGTTGCTGCAGTAATGCAGAAATTGATCGATCAGATAGCCGTTAGCACCGTGGATTTCAACGCCATCGAAGCCAGCGTCAATCGCATTAGCCGCAGCCTGAGCGTAGTCTGCAACCAGTTGTTCAATCTCTGCTTTGGTCGCCGGTTTTGGTACGGTATAAACCAACTCGCGCATTCTCGGCACCGTTCCCTCTACGGCAATCGCTGAAGGCGCAAGCACATATTCACCACCAAAGAAATGCGGGTGAGCCACTCGGCCTGTGTGCCACAGTTGCGCAAAAATTTTACCGCCGTTGGCATGTACGGCATCTGTGACTTTGCGCCAGCCATCAATTTGCGTAGGCGTATACAGACCCGG
Source organism: Photobacterium sp. GSS17 (assembly GCF_028621875.1). NCBI lineage: Bacteria > Pseudomonadati > Pseudomonadota > Gammaproteobacteria > Vibrionales > Vibrionaceae > Photobacterium > Photobacterium sp. GSS17. The sequence goes on from NZ_CP117518.1 coordinate 1,108,649, forward strand.
AGTATTCGGATACCCCTGACCATCGGGACGAATGATGGTAGCTTCAGAAATGATTAACCCCGTCTCTGCACGACGGGCGTAATAGTCAACCATCGCCTGCGTCGGGACCAAATCATCGTCAGCCATACAACGAGTCAGCGGCGCCATTAGAATTCGATTTTTAAGCGTCAGCGTGCCATTCAGGGCGTACGGCTGGAACAGGATGTCCGTCATTTTTCTTACCTCTATCTTGAACGTATATTCAAGATAGGCATTCTTGAATAATTGTTCAAGAACTTTTTTGAATGAATGTTCAAACACTGGTAAAATCAAGGCAGTTTCCATTCACCAGAGAGATGCTATGCGCAGTGCAGAGTTCGATCGTGAACAAGTTTTACGTTCTGCAATGGATGCCTTTATTGCTAAGGGATACAGCAAAACCAGTATGCAAGATCTGAAACAGGCTACCGGCCTGCATCCCGGATCCATTTACTGTGCCTTCGAGAATAAACGCGGCCTGCTGCTGGCTTCACTTGAGCAATACCGCTCTGACAGCAAAGCGGATTTCCAACGTTTTTTTGATCAATCCCCTTCTGCATTAAAGGGACTAAGACTGTATCTCGATCATGTTGTTGAGGAATGTGAGTGTGAAACCATCAAAGATTGTCTGCTGCAAAAAGCTTTAAGCGAGCTTTCTCAGCAGGACGAAGAGGTCGAAGCGCTTATCGCCCACATGCTTAATCAATGGCAAGCGTCTATTGCAGCGAAATTACAGCAAGCTCAACAAGAAGGGGACATTCCGGCTGACAGAAATCCGCTTGAGCTGGCTCAGTTTCTGGTTATGGGGATATACGGTATCCGTACCTTCTCACACACACAGCCAGAAAAAGGCACATTGCGAAGATTAGCCGATCAACTGTTTGCTCATTTATCGCAGTAAATTCAGGCTATCTCTGTCCTTTGAGAATGCATACTCAGCCTGATAGACCTAGCTGAGTATGCATGTTTGCATTTTCCCAGCCAGGCACAGCGTTGGTTCCGTCGCCCAGCTAACTGGCGCCGTGTTTGGGAGACAAAACAAACAAAGCAGTCATTAAAACCATCCCAACCAGAAATATCATAGAAGCCAAAGCCAGAATTTTGTCCAGGAGTTCCGGCGCAATAAACTGGCCATAAAGCAAAAATAATCCACTAATCAATATCAGTACGCTCAGGTGATGAACCCAGAACTGCACATGAGCCAAAGCACTGTTGCCATTTTTCAACCACAGCTTGTGGCAAAGCCCGTAAATAAACGAGACAACAAAGCCTGCCAGCATCGTGTGTGCATGCGTAACGAGCTGACCGTGGTTATGAGAGGCCGCCATGTAGATGCCCAGTAAAAGCCCTAAAATGGCGTATCCAAAACTGCACAATATGAATTTTCTGTCCATCCACTCCCTCCAACTGGCGACACTTCACCAACTTGATCGCTGAAATATCGAGCGCTGAAATATTGAGCTCTGAAATGTTAAGCTCTGTAATATTTGGCGCTGAATAGCCCTAAATCATGAGATAAAAACCAGCGTGAGCCTTAAAAGCCAATCCCGCCCTCAACGCAAACACGGATAAAGTAAAAGCAGTTTCTTACTGATATAAATTGGCATTCACCTTCATAAGGCTAGGCTGGACAGATCAACTTTGCCATTCAAACCATAAAGCAACGTCACTCAGACCATGCAACAACTATGCGCCATTCTAAACGGTGATACAGAGGCCTGGCACATGAATGAGAACACATTAGGCAGCAACCAAAGACCAAATAAATCTAATGATTTGCTTCTGAGTACTGGAACTTCTGCTTGCTGGTTCTTCTGATTGCTATTAGCACAACTGGGATTTTACCGTGGCACTTTTAACGTATTTTGCTGCTGCAACGACAGCACAACCTGTTCTCACATGTTCAGCTGGCTATTCCTCTGTGTGTTGAAAAATCGTGTTGCATCTCAGTTCATTCAATGTAATATGGCCGTACAGCCATCTAAACACCCATACCGCCCAATACCATTTTTCGCGTATGGAAATACATGATAGGGAAAGCATGATGAAAAAACGTAAAACAGTCAGTCAATGGATTCTCGGCACCCTGCTGTTTGCAGTCTTAACCGGCTGCGGACAGGAAGACAGCACTGTCATTAAAGTCGGGGCAACGGTAGGCCCTCATGCTCAGGTCGTTGAAGCCGTTGCACGAGAAGCAGAAAAGCAAGGGCTCAAAGTCGAAGTCGTTGAGTTTTCTGATTACATCACCCCGAATGGCGCATTGGCTGACGGCAGCCTGGACATTAACAGTTACCAACACCAGCCTTTCTTACAGAATTACAACAGCAATAATGGCTCGAAGTTGGTCTCGATTGGGGAGTCCATCCTGATGCGCATGGGGATTTACTCGAACAAATACGCCTCTCTGGCCGATCTGCCGGATAATGCGCAGGTTGCGATTCCTAATGATCCGACGAATGGTGGACGTGGTCTGCTTCTGCTGGAGGACGCCAAGCTTATCACACTTAAACCCGGTGTCGGTTTCAAGGCCAGCATTGAAGATGTGGTCGATAATCCAAAGAACCTGAAATTTATTGAAGTTGAAGCCGCGCAGCTGCCACGCAGTCTGGACGATGTCGATGTGGCAACGATTACGATGAACTATGTCATGTCTGCCGGTCTGGATCCGAAGAAACAGGGGATCTATCTGGAACCGAAAGATGCCCCCTTGGCAGTCATGGTGATTGCGACGCGTGAAGCAGATAAAAACAACCCGGCATACCAGAAGTTTGTTGATATCTATCAGTCACAACCGATTCGCGACTATCTGCAGCAAACATTCAACGGTACCATCGAACCAGCTTTCTAAGCCAAATCAGGACATGTCTTGCAGCCCCCCTTCATCAGCGTGTATTCCGCATACTCCGGTGATTGTGGTGGCTGCAACACTCACACCGGATAAGTGTCGCTAATAGCAGTTACTTTGAGTTTTCAGACTCGTCGACATTAAGACGAATGGTGAAGGTACTACCCTGCTGTGGTACAGACTCAACCGTCAGGATACCACCCAGGTTGGTGACCATTGCAGAAGCCAGTGCCAAACCAAGTCCATAGCCCTCCGAATTACTTCGACTGCTATCCACCCGATATAAACGCTTAAACACTAAGTCCTGATGCTCCGGGGCAATCCCGATCCCTGTATCAGTCACATTGATGACTAGCTGGGTTGTTTTCTCCGGTTGGTTAACAGCGTGATGCTCAACCGGTGGCAAAGAGGGAGCAATCGTGGACGCAGATAACCGAACCGATCCTCCCGGCGGGGTGTATTTCAATGCGTTATCAACCAGATTAACCAATACCTGCGTCAGTTTGTCAGCATCAGACAGAATGATGATACCGGGAGAACAGGTGCAATGTAGCTCAATCCCCTTTTCTTCGGCAATATCTTCAAACCAGCTAGCCACGCGCTCCAGCGCCATTTTTACTTCCGTTGGAGCTAGCCTAACAATGCGCTTTCCGGCCAGTTCATCATTCAGTTTCATCAGTGCTGTCAGCATGTTACTGGCCTGCACCGCATACTCAGCACAGTCACTTAAGGCATGCTCCTGCAGATTCTGTTTCTCTGCTCCCTTCAAGGGAGACACCAATGCCCCTTCAGCGGCCAGCCGGATCCGTGACAACGGTGTTCGTAAATCATGGGCAATGGCATCCACTGTGGTATCCATTGTTGCAATGACCTGATGTAACCGTGAAACCGCCTGATACACGCTCTGGTTAATGGCGGCCAAGCCATCTTGTTGCATGGCGTCCGTTCTAGAAAACGTTCCTTTTCGTGGAGGTTCTATCTCGTTTTGCTCGGAAAATGAATCCAAAGCGTGATGGCTGAGCTTATCAAGCTGATTGCCCAAGGTTGCCAGTGGCGACATCGTGTTTTGGATTAAACGATGAATAAACACAGCAGTAAACAGCACCAGTACGCAGAAAGCCATAAAAGTCATCATCCATTGTCGCGTCGCCACTGCATAGCGCGCCCGGTTATCCAGCACCAGCCAAAAGATCTGTTTATCCCCCTCCATTTTCAACGTCATATACGGTTTCACAATGAAGGCATTCAACCAGTTTTGCTCACCCAACAGGTATTCCGTAAGCACCAGCTCAACCGGTAGCTGGTTATCACCGGCTATGTAACTGGCAGGTTTATCAGAGGATATTTGAGTGGCCATCGCCGCGATATTATTTTCGGTCAGGCGTTGGGGGTTTGCCTTAAGAACATGGATAAGTTTTTCATCAGACTCAAAACGAAGAATGCGCTGATATTCAGCAGACAGGGAGTGCAGGATTTTTCGCTCGGCCCGGTAGAGATCATAAAAAAACAGCGCGCCGACCACCATTTCAATCAGCGTCAGGCAAACCAGTAAAATACCCATGAACCGATAAAACAGATGGCGCTGGGTACGTGTTAAGGCCTGATCAATACTCTGATTTGAGGACATAACCCACTCCTCTGATGGTATGAATCAGCGGCTCTTCAAAGTCTCTGTCCACTTTTACTCTTAACCGACAAACCAGCACATCAACAACATTAGTCTGCGGGTCAAATTGATACCCCCAGACCTGCTCCAGGATGGTCGTTTTTGACAGCACGGTTTCCGGTTGTTCCATCAACAGTTTCATCAGGCTGAATTCACGCTGATTCAGCTGAATCGATTGTCCGGCACGAAAAAGTGTTCGTTTCAGCACATCAAGCGTCAGATCCTGATAGCTCAGTTGATGTGACTGCAGAGATTTTGCCTGATCGCGGCGTGTTAAGATCTGACAGCGGACAGCGAGTTCCGAGAATGCAAACGGCTTGACCATATAATCATCGGCTCCGGATTTCAGGCCAAGAACGCGTTCCTCAACAAAATGCCGGGCACTGAGAATGATAACGGGTGTGCGGTATCCCATGCCGCGTAATTCAGTCAACACTTCTAGCCCATCCTTCTGCGGCAGCATAATGTCGAGCACAATAAGATCAAACTGCTCAGTGGTTGCCAGATGTAAACCGTCAACGCCGTTGTCTGCTAATTCAACGGTATACCCTTCCTGACGAAACCCTTGGGCAATAAACCTGGCGATGTGGCGATCATCTTCAATCAGTAAAACGTTCACTTAACCCTGCCATCTTCTGCTCGTTACGCACCACTTTATCAGCTTTTCAGTGAGTCGATGATAAACATTACACCTTTGTAATGGTCCTGAAAGCATCCGGCAATTGCCACTGCACTAAGGTGTTATACACAAATCCAAATCATAAACGTTGAAAACCCTATAACGGAGCATGACATGAAATCATTCACACAATGCGCAACATCGCTAATACTTTCAGGCCTGATGGCAGCGACCTTCAGTACATCTGCAGCCACTGAAAATCAGAACAAGACCATTTCAGTGACTCAGATTTCATCACATACAGCCTTTGAACTTGCCAAAGAAACGGTTCTGCAGTGTGAAGCCAAAGGCTACCGCGTCACAGCAACCGTTGTGGACGTTACCGGTAATGTCATCGCCCAGTTACGTTCTGATCTGGCCGGACGCCACACGCTGGAAAGCTCTCGCCAGAAAGCGTTTACTGCTGTCAGTCTAAAACAACCTACGGCCGACCTGATGAAAACCATCGCGGACAAACCGATCCTGCAACCGCTGAAAGATATGGATGACAATCTGTTGTTACTGGCGGGAGGATTGCCACTCAGCGTGAATGACACGATTATTGGGGGAATTGGTGTTGGCGGTGCACCGGGTGGCCATCTGGATCAGCAATGTGCTGAAGCAGCCATCGCGAAAGTACTGGAACAGTAAATACCAGCCTAAATGAAAAAGGTGCAGGAGACTGAGTCTTCCGCACCTTTCAAATATCAGCGTTTCGCTCTCGTAATACTGGTGTCTGCATTCCGGTAAAGTGGCAGGTCACTTGCGAAGGAAATTAAGATGAACGGCCAGTTTCCAGCCAGGCTTCTGCCTCTTCTTTCTGATCACGGCCAAACCCTTTAATTTCCAGCCCCGGAATCAGCTTTCCTTCAAATTCACTGACAGTTTTAATCCAGTCTTTGTCGGTTAATACCACCGCCCGATCAAACTGCCGAATGAAATGAATCATTTTGGGAAACCGGCCCAACTCTACACCAATAGCGCCGAGAGAGGGTAAGTGGTAATCCACCACATCAAATAACATGACACCATTCTCAATGCCGTCGGCTTGCTCGGTTAGAGCATCCAATGCTTTGCCCATTTGCTCTGCATCCAGTTTGCCACTCATTTCAATGTCTAATCGGTTGTCGCCTACCCGTTTCACTTCAAACATGGCTGACTCCTTAGTGGGAGTGGTGATATACCGTTTCAAGGCAAATTGACAGCTCGCCGTTCAACAGTATATTCCGGTCATTGACCAGCTGTATTACTAAGTATTTGCGATAGAAGTGTAGTACGCCATACCCTTAACTGTCTTTGCTGAGTGCAATTTTCCCCGCCAAACCAATCAGCAGTACGCCAGACACACCTTCAATGACGCGGGTATAACGCGCCACTTTCGGATTGTTGAACAGCCAACTGCCCAATAGGGCATAAACGACATTACACCCTGTCGCTAACGCACTGAAAAGCAGGCCAAACATCAGCAACTGCATCGATGTTGACCCCTGCCCCACTTCAATAAACTGGGGCAAAAAAGACAAAAAGAACAACGCCACTTTCGGGTTAAGTACGCTCACCACCACACCTTGGCGGAATATACTTTCATTAGCCGATGAAGAGGCCGCAGTCATCGTCAGTGAAGATTGCCCGCGCAGCATGTTGCGCAGAGATGAAATCCCCAGATAAAGCAGATAAGCCGCACCCAGGTATTTCACAACACTGAATGCAACAGCGGAACTCAGAATAAGTGCTGACAGTCCAAAAACGGCCGCTAGTGTGTGCAGGAAGTAACCGACACCCAGCCCCATTGCGGCTTTTAAGCCAGCCTGCATACGGCCTTTCATGGTATTTGACACAATATAGACGACGTCCGGCCCAGGGATCAGGTTGATAGACAGTGACGCGATGGTAAATAAAAGTAAGGTTTGGAATTCCATTTCAGCAGCTCCTTGTCGTATAAAAAGAAAATATTATTGCGTCAGCAACTCCGGCGTAGCCAGCAGTTCTGCTGTAGAAACACAGCGAATCGGCATGCCAAAATTCGACATGGTCGACAACGTGCTGTTTTCGTGTGCACGAATCACTGCCGCGTTTGCATGTGGCTTATCCTGTGTGGTGTGAGCATCTGATACCAACTCAACCGGATAACCCAGCCCGGCCGCGCGGCGTACCGTGGTATCCACACAAAATTCCGAGGCATAGCCGCACACAATCAACTTTTCGATACCCAGCTCCTCCAGCAGCTCTTTCAGGTTGGTGTTCAAAAAAGAATCAGGAGTGGACTTTCGGGTATACAAATCGCCTTCACAAGTGACTAACTCACGATACAGTTGCCAGCCTTCACTTTGATAAGCAATCGGTGTATCCGGCTGATCATGCTGAACAAAAATCACCGGTTTTTGCTGTTTTCTCGCCCAGGCGGTAATGGTGTTGATTCTGGAAATAACGTGTTGTGTTTCAAAAGGCTGAGGATCGACATCAAATACGATGGTCTGAACATCAATCACTAATACGGCTGATTTCATGGATTCCCTCCAAAGGAAGTAACTAGGTGTCCTGAATGCAGTACTACCGACGCTTGTCTGACTCTCTTCACGCGATAAGTCTGCATTTCGAATGGGGAACAATATATGACACCACACACTTATCATAAAGACATTATTACCGAGCAAGACCTGACGGCATCTTTACCGCCCTCAGAATCTAATCCGTAATAAAGAGCCAATCAGTACTCAAAATCCGATCCCTCTGAGGATCAGTGCGGGGACACTACCATTCCCCGCACTGTTGCCGTTTTCTGCATTTTTTTCTTGCTGGTGTTATGTCCTGCTATCAGTCACCCGCTTGAGGCTGACTGACAGGTAATGCTCATCAATTGAAAATTGCCAACCGTGCTCTTCCATGTTGTCCGTTTCAACCTCGAACTCTTTAGCCTCACTTTCTTCAAAACGCAGTGCTAACGTTTCCTGCTCAATGAATGTACGGTGTTCAAGCAGCCAGCTTTTCAGCTTTGGGGTGGCCTGAAAGCGCACTTCAATGCGATCGCTGACCTTAAATGCCGATTGTTTGCGCGATTTCTGAATGAACCCCACGACCTCCCTGACAACCCCTTCACCGATCAGCGCCTCGGTCAGTTGGCAGTCCAAATCCACCGAAATACTGGCATTAGACACCACATTGCTCCCCGGCTTCGGTTTGCGAAATAGCTGGATATCCTGTTCACCAAACACTTCACCAGCCAGAGTCACGCTGCCCTCATCCTGAAATCGATAAAGCTGTTGATGATCCAGAGCTTCAATTAACGCCTGATATTGCTTAAATGACTTTCCAAACCGCTTACCGAGCACAGGAAAATTGGGTTTGGCGTAAAAGTCCACACTGTCCGCTTCGTCAGTACTGTAAATGACATCTTTAACATTTAGCTCGGTACGAATGTAGTGATCAAACCGGGCCAAATCATGCAAAACCTGCGAATCACCATGTAAGACAATCAGCTTGGGTAAGGGAGTTTTCATTTTAATACCGGCCTGGTTTCGCTTTTGTCTGCCAAGCAAAATGATCCCCTGCAAGCGATTAACAGAACGTTCAAGAGCCGCATTCGTCAAAGCGTTGTCCACATCAGGGTAAGCACATAAATGGACGGATTCAGGTGAGGAGTCAGCCTGCTGTCGTAACGGCTGCATGGACTGGTACAAATACTCAGCCAAGAAAGGAGCAAATGGTGCCATCAGTTTCCCGAACTCGTCCAGCACAATGAACAGAGTACGGTATGCCGAGGACTTATCCAGAGTCATTTGCTCTCCCCAAAACCGTGAGCGGTTGAGGCGGATGTACCAGTTTGTCAGCGATTCCATGAACTCAAACAAGGGCGGAACAACGTTATACAGTTGATAACACTCCATCTGTTCACTGACCGTCTGCTTTAAGGTTTGTAGCCGAGCTAAAATCCACTGATCAAACGGGTTCTGGCTCTCTGCTGACGATGCGTCATATTGCCAGCGATCAATTGCGCAGTATGTATTCAGAAACTTGAACGCATTAAGCCAAGGCAACAGCATACGCCTAACCATTTCCTGCACACCCGAGTCCGCAAATCGTTGCTCTTCTGCCTTCACCAGACCAGAGTTCAGCAAATACAACCGCAAAGCATCAGCACCGTATGTATCCATGATAATGTCAGGAGCCGTATAGTTTTTCAGGCGCTTAGACATTTTTTTGCCGTCTTCCGCCATCACGATCCCGTTTACAATCACATTTTTAAATGCCGGCTGTTTGAAAAGACAGTGGCTGATCACCTGTAAGGTATAGAACCACCCCCGGGTCTGGTCTACCCCTTCCGCGATAAACTCAGCAGGAAAACCGGCCCCAAAACTGTCTTGATTTTCAAAGGGGTAATGCACCTGCGCATAAGGCATTGAACCCGACTCAAACCAACAGTCGAACACTTCATCGATACGCTGGTATGCCCCCTCTTCTCCCGGCAAACTAAAGCGGATATCGTCGACATAATCACGATGCAGATCATCCAGCCAGACGCCACTGTATGTCTGTAATTCTTCACGGGATCCGATGCAGAGGATGTTACCGGTGACATCATTCACCCATAACGGTAGCGGTGTTCCCCAGTATCGGTTACGTGACACAGCCCAGTCTCTTGCTCCTTCAAGCCATTTCCCCATTCTGCCGTCACGCAGATGATCCGGCACCCACCGAATACGCTGATTGTTTTTCACCAATTCATCACGAATCTGCTCAACACCGATATACCAGGAAGGCACTGCACGGTAGATAATAGGCGTATCAGAACGTGGGCAAAACGGATAACTGTGAACCAGAGTGTCATGCCGGTATAACTGGCCCTGCTGTCGCAACATAGCAATAATGGATTTGTCTGCATCCTTGACATACTGCCTGGTCAGGTCCGGTACTTGATCAGTAAACCGACCCCGTTCATCAAGCGGGCAAGGCATTGCCGTGATCCCTTTTGACTTCATGATCCTATGGTCATCCTCACCAAAAGCTGGTGCCATATGAACGATTCCCGTTCCGCTATCCCCTGAAACAAAATCATCTGCAACGACACAAAATGCGCCTTCTGCTGCCAGCTCACTAAAGTAAGAAAAAAGCGGTAAATAGGTTTTTCCAACCAGATCATCACCTTTACAGGTCGTAAGTTCGCGATAAGGCTGACCTTTCAGAACATGGTCAAGTCGTTCACGGGCTACCCACAAAGCAAGATTGCGGGTTTCGTCCAGCACTTTGACATACTCGGCCTGACCATTAACACAAAGAGCCAGGTTAGACGGCAGTGTCCAGGGGGTTGTCGTCCAGGCGCTCAGATACGCATTTTCATCCTCAAGCTTGAACAGCACTGTAATGGCCGGGTCTTGTACATCTTTATAGTTTGAGGTCGCCTCAAAGTTTGACAGCACTGTGGAAAGCTCAGTTGAATAAGCCACCACTTTTTCACCCTGATAGACCAGCCCTTGTTCCCAAATCTGCTTGAATACCCACCAGACAGTTTCCATATACCAGGGCTCCATGGTGCGGTAATCATTGTCAAAATCAACCCACCGACCAATTCGCGTGATGGTTTTCTCCCATTCCTGCGTATACCGCTGAACAATGCCTCTGCACGCATCGTTATAGCCAGCAATCCCGATTTTTACGACCGTTTCCTGCGCAGACATCCCCAGCGATTTATCAATTTCATGCTCGATGGGTAATCCATGGCAATCCCAGCCAAAGCGGCGTTCAATGTAATGCCCTTTCATCGTGAAGTAACGGGGCACTACATCTTTAATGGTGGATGCGACCAAGTGGCCATGATGAGGTAAACCTGTTGCAAACGGCGGCCCATCGTAAAACACATAAGGCGGTAGGTCTCTTGTTTGCTGCAGTGATTTTTGAAAGATTTCCCTTTCTTTCCAGAAGCTGAGCATCTCATGTTCAGCTTCCACAAAAGAAAAAGGCGATGATTGTTCGCTGGTGACATTAGCCATACACTTTCTCCGCTTTCTTGGTAGGCCAAGGAAGCAGAAAGAAGAAACCCGCCTCCTGGGCGGGTTTCTTACTTTTCGACAAACAGCCAAAAACCCACCATTCCTATGGAATGATGGTAATAATTCGTGCTGGCTGAAGAAGTAAATACATAGTCATATACTCAATGTTGCACAACGTTATGAATTGGTCAACATCTAATCAGCCTGTAATTTCGGAGCACGGCCTGGTTTCAGGTTTGACTCTGGCTTAATTACAGGGTTAGTTTTCGGCTTGGCTCCCGATTGACTATGGTCTGGGGGCTGACTTGGTGTAAGTGAAAAGTTCCTGACGAAAACGTGTAAACGTTGGCACTCGGTACAACCAGGCAGCAGGATGTGTCGTTTTACACAATAATGTATCGGTCTGCTTATAGGCTTGATGAAGCTGAAACATGACTAAACCGGATAAATCGATAGTGTTCATGAACCTCAGGCTGTCAGTGTCATTGTCTTCCGGTGGGGTTACTACAGCACACTCCCCTCCTGCCTGCCTTCTTGTCTGGGTTAGCTCTTGCTGATAACCAAACTCTTGCTCTAACAAGCGGTTAAATTGCGGGTTGAAACCGGCATCAAACGCTTTTGTTCGGGTAAGCTGTCCGGCTTCATCTCGGATATAAAAGTCCCCTTTGGTACAAGCATTGATCGCAATGACCGGATCAAGCATTCGCAGACGCTGAGTTAAATCATCAACGCGCGCCGGCCAGTGTTCAATGAATCGTCGGGTACGGTAAAGGCAGGTGTCCTCCCCCTGCGAGCATTGCAACTGAATAGCGTTAACCACTACAACCGGATAGTGTCCCTGAGCCAAAACCTGAGGCAATGTCGCGAGTAAAGCAGCAAAATGCGTACAAATATTCTCTCCGGTCGCCCCATTGGCCGGACGAGCATAAACCGGTAACCCATTCAGCGCATTAGTGACATGACGGACCTGAAACTCTTTGATGTGTGGACTTTCAATCACCAATACGATCGGGCGGTTAAATCTCTCCCGATGTCTGATAAACATTTCAACAGGCCAGTAGGTCTGCGTATGGTTTTTGGTGCGACGAAACCTGTAACCCGCCTGTGAAACAGTCAGTACTCCAAACACTTCATCGTGACAAATCTGCACTCAATACTCCCTATGATTCAGATTGTTACTCCTTCCGGCGAACACTTTATCGAGTGATTAAAGGCAATACCAGTCCAACTCCACGTTGCATATTGCGGCAACACTGCCCGTTATCAGCATTCTTTCAGAGCCTACAACTGAAAAGGGAATGAGAAAACCGTCGATGGAGTAACTTCAATAGATACTTTTTTGAAACGCTTTTCAGAACAGCTTTTGCAGTTCATGATCTCCAAGACTCCTACTGAGATCAAAGTTTGACGTGTTGGCACCACGTGATGCGCCTCCTCGGCTAACCTTAAATTAAGCGAAGCAATGGAGATCACGCCATGTACTTTACCGAAAAGCTGAAATTGCGCGGCAAAGCCGAAGAAGACCTCTATTTTGCGAAACAGGAAAAAGTCTTAATTGAAGCCCTGCACGAAAAGCGCGATAACGGCGAGCTCGAGCACTGGCACGATGAGTGCCCACCACGAAAAGACCCGCGAAGTGATCATGACTGATGTCGAAGTTGATTGTATCAAACAGATCTGCGCGCCTTTCATCAACTCATCAGCGTTTAAGTCTGATCACTAAAAATTCAGCGGGCTCACACGAGCCCGCTGAGAGTGGCATATTGCTATTTACCTAATACTTGATTAACTGAGCAGACTGCTCTTTGAAAACGGCTATCGGGCCAGTTTCAACTGGACCCGCGCAGGTGCATTAGCGTTCCTCTTTGTCTGCAACGTGATCGGAGACCATAGCTTCGGTGGTGATCATTAACCCCGCCACAGAGGCCGCGAACTGCAGTGCTGAACGAGTGACTTTTGCAGGATCAAGAATACCCATCTCAATCATATTGCCGTATTCACCCGTTGCCGCGTTATAGCCGTAATGGACATCGCCCGCTTTTACGGCATTCACCACAACAGACGCTTCATCACCCGCGTTGGTGGCAATTTGACGCAGTGGTTCTTCCATGGCACGCAGGGCAACACGAATACCCACATTCTGGTCATCGTTATCACCTTTCAGTTCCGCCAGTTCCTTAGCAATCTTGGTCAATGCAACACCACCACCGGCAACAATACCCTCCTCAACCGCAGCACGGGTTGCATGAAGTGCATCATCTACGCGGTCTTTCTTCTCTTTCATCTCGACTTCTGTCGCTGCCCCGATTTTAATCACGGCGACGCCGCCAGACAGTTTGGCAATCCGCTGTTGCAGTTTTTCTTTGTCGTATTGAGAAGTGGTGTTTTCCAACGCTTTCTCAATCGAGGCAACACGATCTTTGATGGCATCTTCATCTGCGGCACCACCAACGATGGTTGTGGTGTCTTTCGTGATGGTGACTTTCGTTGCGCTACCCAATTGCTCCAGCGTTGCTTTTTCCAGCTCAAGACCAATTTCCTCTGAAATTACCGTACCGGCAGTCAGAGTAGCGATATCACCCAGCATCGCTTTACGGTTGTCACCAAAGCCAGGCGCTTTCACCGCAGTCGCACGAACAATACCGCGCATGTTGTTCACCACCAGCGTTGCCAGTGCTTCGCCTTCAATATCTTCGGCAATAATCAACAGTGAACGGCCAGATTTAGCTACGGCTTCTAGTACTGGCAACAATTCCCGAATATTGCTGACTTTTTTATCCACCAACAGGATGTACGGGTTGTCCAACTCAACAGAACCGGCATCCTGATTGGTAATGAAATATGGCGATAAATAGCCACGGTCGAACTGCATACCTTCAACAACAGACAGTTCATTCTTCAGCCCCTGACCTTCTTCAACGGTAATTACACCGTTGCGCCCCACTTTTTCCATGGCCTCAGCAATGATTTCACCAATTTCACGGTCACTGTTTGCAGAAATGCTACCGACCTGAGTGATAGACTCTTTATCGCTGCACGGTTGTGACATTTCACGCAGCTTTTCAACCGCCGCATCAACTGCTTTGTCGATACCGCGTTTCAGGTCCATTGGGTTCATACCAGACGCCACCGCTTTCAAACCTTCGTTAATGAAAGACTGAGCCAGTACGGTTGCGGTGGTAGTACCGTCACCTGCTTCGTCGTTGGCTTTGGAGGCGACTTGTTTCACCATTTGTGCGCCCATGTTTTCGAACTTGTCTTGCAGCTCGATCTCTTTCGCAACAGAGACGCCATCTTTTGTAATGGTCGGCGCACCGTAGGATTTGTCCAGTACGACATTACGTCCTTTAGGACCCAGAGTAACCTTCACTGCATCCGCCAGCAAATTCACCCCTTTCAGCATTTTTTGACGTGCGTCATCAGCAAATAAAACGTCTTTTGCAGTCATAAAAAACTCCTCTGAAAATCACTACAAAATAGATTATTCGACAATCGCTAACACATCAGACTCAGACAAAATCAGGTATTCTGAGCCATCGATTTTTTCAGTTTTCACACCGTAGCCGTCATTGAAAATAACCACGTCGCCCACTTTCACTTCCATGGCCGCGTGCTCACCGTTTTCCAGCCGTTTCCCCTTACCAACCGCAAGCACTTTTCCTCGATTAGATTTCTTGACCGATTGAGAGGTTAAAACGATTCCTCCTTCAGATTTATTTTCCACCTCTTGTCTTTCAACAATCAGCTTGTCATTTAAAGGACGAATGTTCATTAAGGTGCCTCCTACTTAAATACCGAAAAATAAAAGACAGATTGAATAGTGATTAGTAAGAGCCAGTCCGATGCTCTCGATGAAAGAAAATAAGGTCATTTAAAACAAGTTCAAGGGGTATTTTTAATAAAAAATTTTTATCACCTTGAGCAATTTCATTGTTAACCAACAGAACGGGCTGACCAGCGGCGTATCAGGCATGGGTCCACTGCGGGTAAAGTGGACATGAAGTGGTCACGTTACCTTCAATCTCGCAAAAGCGTTTATGTCTTTCGCACGGTACGTTAAACTTGGCACAAGTTATTCATAATCCGTTGGTCAGCTGCGATGCCATAACTGGCCGTGGCTTACTGACATAGCCTGTCTCTGCCGCTTTGGCTTAAGTCAGTGTAATGACAGCACAATAAGAGTTTTCCCAATGAGCAACACTATTCAGTGGTTTCCGGGCCACATGCACAAAGCACGTAAAGAGATTGAAGAAGTTCTGCCAAAAGTCGATGTGATCATCGAAGTACTGGACGCCCGCATTCCATTCAGCAGTGAAAACCCGTTAATAAAAACTTTCCGCGAAAAATCGAATAAGCCAGTGGTGAAAGTACTGAACAAACGTGACCTGGCTGATCCGGAGATGACCCAGTTATGGATTGCGCATCTAGAAAAAGAGCAAGGCGTAAAAGCCATTGCCATCACGACGGAAAACGTGAATGAAGTGCACCAGATTATGGAGCTTTGCCGTAAACTGGCGCCAAACCGTGAAGATATGGGCAAAAACATTCGCACTATGATCATGGGTATTCCGAATGTGGGCAAATCAACCATCATCAATACGCTGGCAGGTCGAAGTGTCGCCGTCACCGGTAACCAACCTGCGGTGACACGTCAACAACAGCGTATTAACCTGCAAAACGGTATTGTGCTGTCTGATACACCGGGAATCCTGTGGCCAAAAGTGGAAAACCCGCACAGTGGTTTTCGTCTGGCTGCTACCGGTGCCGTTAAAGACACTGCGATGGATTATGTGGATGTGGCGTTTTTTACCATTGAGTATCTGGCACAAGCCTACCCTGAGCTGATTAAAGCGCGTTACGATCTGGATGACGACCTGCCGGAATCAGATATTGAAATGATGGAAGCCATTGGTCGTAAGCGTGGTTGCCTGAAGGCTGGTGGCCGTGTTGATCTGCACAAAGCCTCTGAGATCCTGATCAATGAGCTTCGCAACGGTACACTGGGACGCATCACAATGGAGCGTCCGGAGATGATCACTCAGGAATTGATCGACGTAGCCGTTGAAGCTGAGCGTAAAGCAGAAGAAAAAGCCAAACAGAAAGAAGAGCGCCGTAAACGTTACCTGCGTAATAAACGATAAGTTTCTGACATTTGTTAATTGATTCGGCTGCCTGAAACCTGACACGAAGTTGCTCTGTCTTTCAGCGAACAATGATATGTCAGCACTATGCTTGCCGTTTTACCTGCCCCCGGTTTTCATCGGGGGTTGTTATATCAGGCCCAATCAAAGAAAATGCCTGTGACACGGAAACTTATCCTGAGTAATCCGGTCTGATTGTTCTGCCCTATCGGGTAATGATGAGCGTAATCCGCTGATTTCTATTGGCCATTAACAGGACCCATGCATGCGTAGCCACACCAGCCGTTACCAACATGCCAGAGTAGCATTGTGTCTGGTCATGATCGTGCTCTTCATCTGCTCCGGGCAGAGAATGGGGCTGGTAACGTCGTGCCCGGCAAAGCAAGCGGCTGGCCACCCGTCTGCAAATCTGGTGAGTGAGCTTTCAGCAAAGGCTGCCATTTTCGTCCAGACCGCCATTCAGGCAACATCGGATCATGAGCCCCATGAACCTTGCTCGCTAGCCGATCACCTGTTGCAGCTTCATCAGCACCAACTGGATTTTGCCATTCTTCAATCCTTTGTAATTTTTCTGGCTTTTGCGATCCTGGCAGGGCCCAGCCTGATCACGCCGGTATTGACGGAGCCGATTCCGCCAACACGAAGGCGCCACCTGACATTATGTGTATTCCGGGAATGACACCGGCTTGAGTTACTCCGGCACCCGCCGGCACTTTTGTTGTGTTTATCCTTGGAGATTGATTGTGAAAAAAGCACCTTATTCCCTGTTTACTACGCTGATGAGCCTGCTGGTGCTTATCGGTTTTTTGTTCACCTTTCCAGCCCGGGCTGTTGACTATTCAACCGGCTGGCTGACAAACCCTGATCATCCCCCAGTCGAACTACGGTTTATGCTGACGGGCCAGACTGATGCTGATGCCAAAACGGTAGAAGCGCTACTGGAAGTCAAACTTGCTGAAGACTGGAAAACGTACTGGAGAACGCCAGGCGAAGGCGGTGTTGCTCCGTCGCTCAAGTGGGATCTGGCTGACAATCTGACAGCAACAGACTGGCACTGGCCTCTGCCTCAACGCTATGAGTTTCTGGGGGTAGAAACTCTGGGGTACAAACACCATATTCTGTTCCCGATGACGCTTCATGTCGAAGACATGGACAAAGCGGTCTTTCTGGCTGGCACGCTAACAATGTCCTCCTGCACCAATATTTGTGTACTGACCGATTATGATGTATCGCTGAGTTTTACCCCTTCCCAGCTGGTCGCGTCCGAAGAAGCTATGCACCTGTATAACCAGGGCATGAGCCATGTTCCACGGGATCAGGAAGCCGTTTCAATTAACAACGTCTCTTGGGACCCGGATAAACAAACGTTGTCTCTGGTCGCGACAAATACACTAGGTTGGCAGCAACCTGATGTTTTTGTTGATGGTCAGTCACAAAATGTCCAGGATGCATCATTCCTTCAACCTACCGTACAGGTTGATGGTCAAACCCTGATCGCAACAATGAAGGTAAATAGCTGGTTCGGGGTGCCGAAACTGCTTGGTGAAACAGTCAATATCACGCTGACAGACAAGGATTTTGCCAGCGAAGAAACCGCTATTGTGAGCGACCAGCCATTGGCCATTACCATCGCAGGCAGCAAAAACCTGCCGGAGATCATTGCTATCGCTCTGCTTGGGGGCCTGATCCTCAACGTGATGCCTTGTGTATTACCCGTACTGGGAATGAAACTGAGCAGTGTAATCACCGCTCAGGGCCTGGCTCGCCGCCAGATCCGTGCCCAGTTTATGGCTTCGGCACTAGGAATTCTGGTCTCTTTCTGGCTACTGGCAGGATTCCTGATTGCCCTGAAACTGTCCGGACAGGCTTTAGGATGGGGGGTACAGTTCCAGAGCCCGTATTTTATCGGCGCCATGGTAGTTATCACCGGACTGTTTGCCGCAAACATGCTGGGCTTGTTTGAGATTCGTTTGTCCAGCGACACCAACACCTGGATGGCGACCAAAGGGGATGACTCTTATCTGGGACATTTTGTTCAGGGGATGTTTGCAACCCTGCTTGCGACACCTTGCAGTGCACCGTTTCTGGGCACGGCTGTTGCCTTTGCCCTGGGCGCGGATTTTCTTACCCTGATCGCCATCTTTACTGCGCTGGCGGTAGGTATGGCAGCGCCTTGGCTAATGATTGCGGCCTTCCCCCACCTAGCCGGCTTGTTACCGAAACCTGGCATGTGGATGAACAAGGTCAAAACCCTGTTTGGCCTGATGATGCTTGCCACCAGTCTTTGGCTTATCAGCCTGATGACCAGCTTCTTCAGCCCAGTCATGGTGGCTGCATTCGCGGCCGCCCTATTGCTTGCCCTGCTATGGCAACTTGGACGGGTAAAAGGCCGGAAGCCGGTAATTTATACACTGGCTTTTCTGGTGCTCGCCTCGGGCGGCGGATTAATCGCCGGAAGTATGACCGCTGATCGCTGGTCAACACCACTTGCGACCGATCATCACTGGCAGCCACTCAATACCGATGCCATCAGCAAGGCAGTCAGCAATGGACAGACTGTCTTTGTCGATGTCACGGCGGAATGGTGTATCACCTGTAAAGTCAACAAAGTCAGCGTCTTATTGCAAGAGCCTGCTTACAGTGCGCTGGATACCGAGAATATCGTTCTGATGCGTGGCGACTGGACCAAACCATCTGAATACGTCACCGGGTATCTGCGTTCACATGGCCGTTATGGTGTGCCGTTTAATATTGTCTATGGCCCGGCAGCACCACAGGGCATTGCCCTGCCTGTTATTCTGACCAGCGACGAGGTGTTACAGGCGATCCAGAAAGCCAGTGGAGAGCGTTCGTAATGCCGAAGCAACCGGAAAAAACGGCCAAGCCCAAGGTTCGCCGCTTGCTGAAAGAGATACTGTGGATGACGGCAATAGTGATTGCCGTCAGCGTGGCGATGGATGTCTGGAGAAGCCGCACGATACCCTCCGATCCTGTACCGGCTGTCCCGCTACAGTCGACACATGGAGAAAGCATCGATCTGGTAAACCTAAGTTCAGAAAAGCCTGTATTGGTCTATTTCTGGGGCAGTTGGTGTCAGGTCTGTCGCTTTGTGAGCCCATCCATTAACTGGCTAAACAACAGCCATGATGTGGTTTCGGTCGCGGTAAGTTCCGGTGATGACCGACGGATAAACGGCTACATGAATCATCATGACTACCGTTTTCCTGTTATCAATGATAACCGCGGCCAGTTGATGCAGGCATGGGGGATCACTGCGTTACCGACCGTAGCCATCATCAAAAACGGCAAGGTACAAACAGTCACAACCGGTTTCAGTTCACCGCCGGGATTGTGGCTGAGAATGGCGGTGAATAAATAAAAGCAGTAGCCGTTCCCACTGCATAGGGCTTCGATCCCTATGTAAACCAATGAGATAAAACCAGTAAGCCCATCAATCTTGATGGGCTTACTGGTTTATGAGCTTACTAAATCGATTAACTTCAGCAGATGAGCTGACGTCCGGCTCATTGTTGAGTGGTTTAATCCGTACCGATTACTTCGTATATCTCGATATCCCCACTTTACTCGCTATTCCCATTCCCAGTGACGGCCTTCATGCCCTTGTGCAAACATCATGCGATAGCCGCTGATGTTCTGATGGGGAATATCGTGCATGATTTTACCGAACTGTTTTTTATCCAGATGAATCAGGTTTTCATGGTCACCGGACTCAATATACAGCTCGTTTTGGTCAAGCAGCATATCATCCACCAACATGTTCACACCGTATGCCTGTCCGATGCTCGGCACCGCACCCGGTTCACAATCCTGGAAGAGTTTGGAGAGTTCATGTTCACCGATGAGGAAGAACTGTCGTCCCATCATCCGATTGATTTTATCAATCATCACACGTCGGTTAGACGGTACAACCGCCATTAACAAATCACCATTCTGATCTTTGAGCATAACGGCTTTTGCGACTTGCGCTGTAGGCACATGCGCCGAGATGGCAGAACTAAATGATGTATCGGTATGTCTGTGTCGGGTCAGACTGAAGTCGATATTGTGACTATTCAGGAATTGCCCGACTCGAGTTGCCATAGCCATGGGTCACCTCCCGTGTCGAACGCCACCAGACAGAAGGTATATCCGGTGGCTAGCTATAGCCTCATTATGGGAGGGGATGGGTCATTTCGCGACTTAAAACACAGTAAAAATACCGTAAACTTTATGTCACACATTATTGGGTGCGGTATGGGCCGTTAGCGGGAATTCGTCTGGCCTGCCAGTAGACGCTGCGCCAGTAAGGGTTATTCAGGTTCGAAATGGTAACACCCTGCGAGGTAGAGGCGTGTAGAAAGCGAGACTCGCCCAGGTAGATACCAACATGACGCAAACGGCGACCTGTCTTAAAGAACACCAGATCCCCTTTCTTTAAGTCAGAAATATCAACCCATTTTCCCCGGCGCACCTGCTCTTCCGTTGTTCGCGGCAGATTCACTTTCATGACATTGGCAAAACCAACCTGAACAAAGGCAGAGCAGTCGATTCCTCGGCGGGTGGACCCACCGAGACGATAAGGCGTTCCCCGCCACTCGCGGTATACAGCGTCAAACGACGGATCGTTATTGAGCGGTACGTTCATCGGGACGAAATCATACCCGTTTTGTGATTGGCTGACTTCTGTTTCGGCTTCTGCGGTTGTCTCAGGTGTTGATGAGCAGCCTGACGCGATTAGAGCCACCAATATAGGGAATACAGCATATTTCACGAACCAATGTCCTCAACTGGCTATCAGTCAGTAATGACTATTTTATTGCATTTTTTTGTTGGTCAAAGTGAATAATAGCAATTCAGGCAGCCGGCAACCATGATTTAGAGGAAGATTTGACATTCAGTGCGCAGAATACGACCAAAAAAAGAGGCCGACGTCAGTCAGCCTTAAAATTCCACACAACAGAAGAGAAAGATAGCATCATCAATGCATGTGTCTGAGAAGACAAATTATCCCTCCCGCTCTTTATCGCTGTTATAACTTTTCATATCCAGTTGTTTATTAACGCTTATCTAACAACTGCGATTGGCTTCACGAGAAAAACGTCCAATTATCTCTCATATCGGTCAAAATACGTCTCAACTGTTGTTTTTCAATGCAGCGACTTTATTAGGCTCATCGGTTTTATCTCTCTTCACCGATTTATGTAACCCTGCTGTTTGATTTGAAGCACCAGCGTTACCGCGTTCAAATGTCACCTGCCCCTGTAAAACCGTCATCATGACTTTTGCCTGAGCAATTTTTTCCGCCGGAATCGCCGTCAAATCCTGATTGATGATCACCAGATCAGCCGATTTTCCGACCACGAGGCTACCAGTGATCGATTCAATCCCAAGCGCCTTAGCGGGTTCAATAGTATAGCTGTCGATAGCCTGATAAATATCGTCAATCCCAATCTCTGGCTTCTGCAATGATTCACTGATCCTGGCTAATGGAACAACTTTGTTGGTGTATAACCCGGCACTGCCCAGTGCCACGCTCACTTTGTGTTTGAGTAACTCGGAGATCGAAACTGCTTCTTTTTTATCCAAAATGTGTGATGGTGGTTGCTGGCGAGAAAAATCCGGATTCAGCAGATAAAAATTGGCGGTCACATCCAGATCATGCAGCAATTTATATAGCGGCTCATGGATGAACCGCATATTGCTTAACGTAAAGCGACTGTCATCATTTTCACGACGAACGTTCTGAATGGAGTAAAGCGCAGCCTTGATGGCTTCATCCCCCTGTGCGTGAATATATGCTCCATATCCGATTTCATTCAACCTCATCAGCCAGGTATTCAATTCCGTCGGCGAAAAGAAAAATAACCCGTAAGGCTCACTGTCTATGGACGGTTCACTGTATGGCACCGATAACCGAGCAGTGCCCAGATGGTATTGTCCGTCAACATGTAGCTTGACCTGGTTGATCAGCAACCGATCACTCAAATCGTTCCGATACAGTTCCTTCAGTCCTTCCAGTTGCGCGTTGACACCTTTATAGGGTGACAGTTTTGGCCGCACCGACACCCTAACATTCAGCCGGTTATCACGAGCCAGTTGTTGCCAGAAATCGATGCCGCCATAAAACCAAAGGCTTCCTGCATCGCCTAAGCTGGTCACTCCGTGCCGCTCAAAACAGGAAGCGGTTTTTGCGACCTGACTGTATAACTGAGTCAGCGTGGCACGGTGAGACTCCAGCGCTTTTTCCATCACGACTTCAGCGACAGATCCCAGAATCACGCCTGTGGGTTGCTGATCGCTACCACGAAGAATTTTACCACCGATAGGATCCAGCCCGTGGCGTGTCACCAGCATTTCATCCAGTCCTTTACTGTTGACCCATACCAGTGACGCATGAGGCTCAATCACCACAGTTGGGACGTCCGGAAAATGTGTATCCAGCCACTCGCGGGGGGATTGCTGTTTCAATGGTTTATCAAATAGCCCAGCGCTGAAACCTACCAGCCACTGGTTGGATTTCAGTCGGCGCGCGACTTTCTTACACGCCTGAGTACCGGCATCACCAGCTTCCGGATTGATTTCACAGGCAATATGAGTGAAGGCAACGGTATCAAGGTAGTGGGTATGTAACTCGATAAAACCGGGATAGACACCCGATTTTTCCGCATCCACGATACGGGTCTGTTTGGTCACCATTGGCTCAGCGCCAATCATGGGACCAAGGTAACTGATTTTTCCGTCGCTGATGCCAACCACTGTACCGGGTGCCTGTTTGTACACCTTGCCGCCGGTGATCAACATATCCAACGTTTCTCTGGCTTGTGTTGCACCACTGACACCCCAGAAACAACTGGCGGCCAGTGCCAACACGGTTACCCAGCGCGAACCTTTTGATTCCATTCGTAACTCGTCCATGACTTTCCTCACTCTAGGGTAATGAAAAACCCCGTTTTTTACACAGCTTGCCAAAAGTCAGGATTCTCAAATTGAGACATTCATGCATATTTTCTGCAAGGCTTCACGCAAAGCGGTCAATAACTGACACTTCCGCTATGAAAACAATAAATCAAAACGTTAGCAACTGGTCTTATGAGTTAAATGATCCCATAATGAACAAAGTTTTGTATTTTCCGTCAAGGAGTCAGTGTGCTTTCTATTGTCCGCATTTTCCTCGCCGCCTGCTTTATTATCGTTACAACGCTGTGTGCCTTGCCTTATTGCTGCCTGTTTACACCCCGCAATCCTCGTCATGTGTACACCTTCAGTCGTTGGTTTGCCCAGTTGCATAACATCATCGGCCTGAAGCTGATTCACCGCGGCAAAGAACAAGTCGCCGATGTACCGCGAGCGGTCTATATTTCCAACCACCAGAATATTTTCGACTTCGTCACATCGCCGGGTATGATCATGCCGCGCACGGTATCCATAGGTAAGAAAAGCCTGCTCTGGATCCCCTTCTTTGGTCAGCTGTACTGGATCACCGGCAATATACTTATCGATCGGGAAAACAAATCGAAAGCCCGGAGTACCATCCAGCAAGTGGTCGAAGCCATCCACCAGCGTAATCTCTCTGTCTGGATGTATCCGGAAGGCACGCGCAGTAAAGGTCGCGGTCTGCTGCCTTTTAAAACCGGAGCATTTCGCATGGCCATTGAAGCTGGCGTACCCATTGTGCCGGTCTGTGTCAGCTCCACACACAACAAAATTGCGCTCTCTAACCGCGACAACGGCACAGTGATTGCCGAAATGATGGAGCCGATTGATGTTTCCGGGTACACCCTGCAGGATGCCCGTCAGTTGGCCGATATGTGCCATGCAATGATGGAAGCTAAAATTGCTGAGCTAGATAAAGAAGTCGAGATGATTGATCAGGCACGTAACCGAGAAGAAGTTCGGGTCAGCTAACAGGGCTGCCTAACTTATCCTTGATGAGCGTGAGATAGGATCCACGCCCTAGTGGGGTGTCGGGCGCAGCAACACAAAGTCTATCAATAACACGAGGCATGCCCTGTTCGAGCATGCCTCGTGTTTTTTACAAATGGCGCTTGGCTGATTCATCTTAACTGGCGCTTTGCACCTGGTGTTTATTACCTGACGTTTAGTGAAGCCTTGCTAATCAAGATCCTGTATCCAGATATCACTTTGTTACACAGCGGGGTCGGTAGAAAAGTCACCGGACTTATGCGGCTCGGGAAGCCTCCGTGAGTGCCACCAGATGATCAAAACCACGTTTAAGCTGGTCGCTTTGCAAAATACGGCCATGACCTAGGCCATCGGTCGGGAACAAAGTAACATGCTCCAACTCGCCGATCTTTTCGGAATGGCTGAATGACGCGAACCGGTCTTTACGATCATGAACAATCACCACATCAGCCAGACGTTGTTCCAGACGAGCCGCTGGGTTAATACGTTCCAGTGGGTACTGGTAAGCCTGTGCAATGTCGTCGACCACCGCATTAAACAATTTCATTGAATACCCGGAGCGCTCCACAGTGCTAAACAGGTTCTCGGTATAGTTGAGTACAGGAGCGACCAGCAACACTGGTTTATCTTCCAATAACGGATGACGGCTTTCCAGCACCATAGCTCCTCCCATACTGTGAGCGATCACCCCAACAATGGCTTCCTGCTGGGCCAGAATATCATTCAGAGCAGCCACAAAACCTGGCAGGTGGCCATACTGCCCTTCACTCTCACCATGTGCCGGATTATCAAACGCCAGAGCAGTAAAACCGGATGCAGCAATGTGTTCCATCAGACTGAAGAACTGGCTGGATGACCCTGACCAGCCATGGCCCAGTACCCAAGTCGGTCCCGTACCTAGGCTATATGTCATCATGTTACCTTCTGAGGTTTTTACTTTACGGCGGATAAGCCCTGCTGGCTCATCCACTTTACGTTTACTGCGCTCCGGGGTCAGTAACACTTTTTTGGCCACTTTACACGCATGCCCGGGAGCCAGCGTGTGGTGAAGCCGTGTCGTCAGGTTGATCAACTGACGGCGAAAACTGAAAGCCTGACGCTGACTGAAATAGATTTTGCTGCTCATCGCATTGTCTCCTCACAACCGAAATAAAACGAACGGTCGTGCTTTTTAAATCCATGAAATTACCCGTTGATGATTAATAGTTGATGCTTAATCAACGGGCATTGAAAAACATTACATCGCGATCTATCAGATCACTCGTTGCGATCGGCACGCCATTGTACGAACAGATCATCAATTCCCTGCCAGAAGCGTAAATGTTCCGCGGTTTCCAGCCCCATAGAACGGAATAAATGGCTGCTCAGATAAACGCCATACAAGCGATAGACACACTGCCAGCTATCCAACGTCGAGACAAACTCTCCCTCTGCTTTAGCCCGTTCAATCTGACGGTGAAGATAATCGAGCCAGCGGCGGGTCACTTGAGTCAACGCCGCCTGTACAGCGTTGTCGTCATCCCCCCGCTCCTTCCAGGCATCAAGGAACATGCAACTGCCCTGAAACGACTGATTCCATTCCAGCCACAGGCGGAGCAGAAAGCGTAGCTTCTTCTCAATGCCCATAGGTACGGCTTGTCGGGCTGGTTGAATAACACGCTCGGCAAAAAGCTGCCCGGCATATTCCAGTACCGCGATTTGCAAATTCTCTTTGGAATTAAAATGTGCGAACAACCCGCTTTTTGACATTCCTGATGCTTTGGCCAGTTGCCCGATAGTCAGACTATCCAGACCATCTGTACTCGCCAACTCAAAGGCTGTCTGTAAGATATGTTCGCGTGTTGCTTGCTTTTTGTTCATTATCATTCGCGGCAGAAATAACTCAGCATCTTTTAGCACGATCGTACTTTTTAACTCAAGAAAAATCTTCACTGTGTCGATAATCATTCTCTGGATGCTCTTCCCGTCGCTGTCCGCTTTTCCGTGGCATTGCGATTACAAAAAGAGACATTTCCAATGTCGTTACATTTCTCCGGCACAGTGAAGATGCTCTCTACCCTTTCGCTTCTTTGTCTGGAATCTCTTCCACCGTTTTCTTTAGCTACGAACGTTTTGGATTAGCGTTCGGCAAACCGGAACAGGCTGTCAATACGAACAGGACATTCACCAACCTGATTTACCTGATCTTCAGCCTGTTTCAGCGAATCAAAACTGCATGGAATACCGTAAGTATCAGTCAGCGGGACATCATTCCCTTCATAATCAATGAAATGGATGCTCCACCCCGCACTCAGAAAATCATGCACCAGACGTGCTTCAACAAATGAATGCTGAGACATAAGCTGACGACATTCTGAAAGAACCATAGTCACCTCCAAATGACAAACTAGTCATTACTAGTGTAGTCAGATCAATTATAGCAATGGTCTGTTCCTCACTAGTTGAAGTCAGCCTTCATAGCGATAAAAAATTCACTCTCCGCCGCAAACAAAAGAGGCTACCTTTCGGTAGCCTCTTGCAGAATGCATGCATTCGGAAATACGTATGCCTCAGATACCTTACAGGTACATCTTCGCTACGTCTGATGGCTCATGCTCACTACCTTCCAGCTGAGCAGTCCAATTCAGGCCAACCAGTACACCATCTTCAGCCAGAGTGATCATCCAGTCTTCAACAAATACATCCAGTGGGATCATTACCGCAGTAAATTCTGTCCACTCATCTACACAATGCACCGCAGCGTCCGCTTCGTTTGACCAGAACGGCATCACTTCAGATTCTTCGAACTCGCTTGAGTCAACAGACAGCCAGTCACCTTCTTCATTACAAAGGCCCCACACCTGCTGAGTCTCTTTCGTTTCAGTCACAAACAGTTCATCGTTTGCTTTCAGATCTGCGGTTAGCTTAGTCATTCTCTTCTCTCTTGATAATCTATAGGCATCAACAGCCTGATGCGGTGTAAGTTTATCAGACTTTCCTGTTCAACATGTACAACACTCTTTGTTGTTTATAGTAATCGCGCAGGAAATCAGCGTTGCAGACTGCCAATTCGCTATACTTGATTTGGCAACATCATTTCACAGCAATTTCAGGCCGTGCTGGAGTAGTAAGTCTATGGCAACCATTGATTGGCTAACAAACCTGAACAATCAAACGCTGTTAACACCTCGGTCGCATCTGGTTGAAGCACTCGAGTTCATAGGCGGGAATGGCGATGGCCAGGTAGCAGTGGATTGTGGTTGTGGATCCGGGCGCGATACAGTCTACCTGCTTGAAAAAGGATACCGGGTTTTTGCCTTTGACAATGATATCCCTCGGTTGGAAACATTATCTGAGCACCCACTCACCGGCGCCAATCCGAATCTGGATATTCAAATCAGCAGTTTTGCCGAATACCGCTTTCCTAAAGCTCATCTGATCAATGCCAGCGCCTGCCTGTTTTTCAGTACACAGGCCGACTTTGACATTCTGTGGCGCAACATCTGTAAAAGCCTTCATAAAGACGGGATTTTCTGCGGTCATTTCCTAGGCAGTGATACATTGGAAGAAAATGAGAAACTGCCTATCCTGACCCACAGTACCAAAGAGCTGGAACGGTTATTGTCTGATTTCTATATCATTTCGTGGAAGAAAAAACAGGAATACTCAGCCAACCTGACCGGTAAACGACGTTTGTGGCTTGTTCATACTATCATTGCCATGAAAAAGTGATTTCACCTGACCAGAAAACTTACCAGCTCTGGCGTTTTCGTTCTGGGCGTACAGCTTTGTCTCTGACTTTTTTCATGTCAGAATAACGCCACTTTCCTCCCCCTGTTCTGTTTGGTTCACCGTTTATGCGTACTCAACGCGTCGGCAATGCGCTGGCCGCTTTTTCGTTTGTGCTATGGGGCATTCTTCCCCTTTACTACCAGTTTTTACCGGAAGCAGATATCAATGATCTGCTGGCGCTGCGTATCCTGTTTTCCGTTCCCTTTATGTTACTGGTAATGGGGATGCTAAAGCGCCCGTTCCCAAGCCTCCATACTTTATGGCAGGACAAACGTTCACTGGCGGTTTCCGGCCTTGCCGGTCTTATCATGTGCATATCATGGTATGCCTTCACCTGGTCATTGACCCACGGACAGGTTCTGGCCGCCAGCCTGGGTTTCTTTATCAACCCACTCTTTGCCGTCACTCTGGGTGTCATCTTCCTCAAGGAACGGTTATCAGCCGCCCAGTTCGTTGCGGTACTGCTGGCTATTGCGGGCATCGGCTATCAGGTCTGGTACTACGGTGAGCTGCCATGGCTGTCACTCATCATGGGTAGTTTTTTTGCCCTGTACGGGCTATGCAAGAAATTCATCCGGTACGATGCGCTAACATCCGTTACCCTAGAATCCGCGCTGCTATCACCGTTTGCGTTGTTGTTTCTGCTGTTCTCCGGGTTCCAGGGAACCAGCACAGCGCTGTCGTCTGACACCACAACCTTGCTGCTATACATGGGCTCTGCACCTGTCACTTTGCTGCCGCTGATCTTTTTTGCTCTGGCCATTCAGCGAACCAGCCTGACCATGGTCGGACTGATGCAGTACATTGAGCCATCGTTGCAGTTTATGCTGGCAGTCTGGCTTTTTGGTGAAATGTTTGAACCCGCAAAGGCGATCAGTTTCGGTTTGATCTGGCTGGGGCTTGTGATTTGCAGCCTGGAAGCCTTAGGTGGCCACCTCCACCACAAACTCCGCGCCAGCTAAAAACTTGCCAATTGGGCGTATTACTTAAGCCTTCCCACTCCGGCCTTAAGGCCGGAGCTGGCTCACTCTTTTCGGTTCATTTCGCTGTTAGAATAAAACTTGTTCAGTTGCACGCAGTGAATTCAGTTGCACCAAATAGATTCAGCTGTACCAAATGGATTCAGTTGCATATCGTTATTGCATTGCCATACTCATAGCATGGGCTGACGCTTTCCCAGGGAGTGAAAGTGCATTCTCACCAAATATTTAATGACAGCTACCGCCGCTGCCTCAAGCACGAGCGTTTTTTTGACGTGTTCTATAACATTTTCTGGTGCCGGGATGAGAGGTTCCGGAAGATGTTCAAAGGCGTGGACATGGCAAGGCAAATCAAAATGCTGAAATTCTCCATTTCCATGCTCATGCTCTGCGCCACCTCGGCCAATGCCAGAGAAGCGATTCGCTTATACGGCTGCCGTCACGGTTCAAGTGGCCCGGGCGGTATTGGTGCGACCGCCGCCGATTATGATATCTGGCTCGACTGCCTGATTGACACGGTGGAACTGTGTGATCCCAAATTTGATGAATCGGTCGCTGCAGCCTGGAGACATTGTTTTGCGTCGGGTATCGCTATAATGAAGGAAGAATGTGAAACGGTAAGCCGTCGTGCCGATGAACAAACTTCCACCAGCGAAATCCACCCAGATTTATGACTGGCGCTACGGCCTGCTGGTCTCTGTTGCCGTTATTCTGGGATTGCTCACGCTGCTTTTCTCTCCTGTGTATCAACCCGCTGATTTTTATGACTATGCAGACCAACGCACGTTTGCTGGCATCCCCAATTTCCTGAACGTACTCACTAATCTCGGGTTTGCCCTGGTGGCCTTGACGGGGTTATGGCACCTGTACACAAGCCACCTCACAATTATTCCTACCTTCGGACAAGCCTATCAGTTGTTTTTTATCGGGTTATTACTCACATCACTGGGGTCTGCGGTTTACCATTATCAACCTGGTCCTCTCACGTTGGTCCTTGACCGTATCCCTATTGCGATCAGTTTCATCAGCCTCTATGGCATTGTTGTGGCTGAACACCTTTCCCTCCAATTGGCTAAAGCGATGATCTGGCCGCTGCTTGGCTACGGTGTCCTGTCTGTCACTTACTGGTACATGACAGACATTCCTGCAGGGCAAGGCAACCTGGCGCCGTACATTCTGGTCCAACTGTTACCCATTATTCATATACCGATGATTTTATGGTTTTACCCGAGTGCTGAACCTGCAACCACACGATATTACTTCATGGCACTGGGACTATATCTGCTGGCCAAACTGGCAGAGGTAGCCGACCGGGAAATCTACAATCTATTGGGATTTAGTGGCCACAGTCTGAAACATCTTCTTGCGGCTGGGGCGGGCTATCTGGTGTATGTTGGCTGGCGAATAAGAGCCCGGCGAACACACTGATCAAGGAAAGAGATATGCAGGCAGCGGTTATAAAACAGCGGATTAAAAACACTGAATTAAAAGAGCAAATTAAAGCAGATAACAAAAAGTCCCGTCAATAAGGACAGGACTTTTCTCATGCACTGCCGACTGAAAATGTCACTAGGGCAATAACATAGTCATAAATAATAGAAAAAGTATAGAAAGCAGGGAGCCAGGCTCCCAGGCCCTTACTTGTGGCCAACACCACGATTTTCTTTCTGAGCCAATGCGATTTTGCCAAAGCCCAGCTTCCGGAAATGGCTGTCGCGATAATCACGCGCCGCCTTCTGGGTCGAAACAGCTTCCACCTGCTGCTCCATTTTTAGAAATTCCTTCAGATCAATGCCTTCTGCTGCAGCAACGGCTTCATGAATTGTGCGGTATTGTGAGTAGGAAAACGACAGTGTCTTCTCTTGATTCTTATAGGTGTAGATAATAGTGCGCGACATAACGCCTCCGACTGCAGAATGAAGAGGGCGAATTTACCCTGTTTCTTCTCAAGATGAAAGTGCCACTTCGCCAGCATCCCATGTCTTCAATGCCGACAATGCCTGAACAGGCATCGGTTGAAAGAAATAATAGCCCTGCACGCAGCTGGCACCCTGCTCCCTGGCCAACATAAGCTGCTCAGCTTTTTCAATGCCTTCCACCACCACTTCTGCTTCACTCATTGCCCCCAGCTGAACCGCGACAGAAAAAAGGCTCTTTCCTTTGTCACTGCCACTGTTGCCAATCAACGAGCGATCAATCTTGATGCGATCAAAGGTAAAACGGGATAAATGCGCCAGAGAGGCATAGCCTGAGCCAAAATTATCCAGCGCAATCGCAATGCCCCTCGCTCGCAATTTAGCAATCATTTTCGCCGTTTCACGCGGATCCTGTACTAAGCCTTCTTCGCGAATTTCCAGACAAATATCGGAAAAGATCAGTCCGTTTTCAACCACCGTCTGACAGACCCGATCAGCAAACGCCGGTTGAGCAAGACTGGCAGAAGAAACATTAATACAAAGACGACAACCGGATGGCCGCCCTAATTTCACAAAATCAGCTATTGCGTGTTTCAGTACCCAGTCATCAACCTCGGCCATCAACCCCAGCCGCTCATACGAGGATAAGAAGGACGGAGGCGTCACAGTACCATCCGCCCCTATATGCCTGAGCAATGCTTCCACAGCCACAATCCTGCCGCTGTGACTATCCACCTGAGGCTGATAATACAGTGCAAATTGTCCCTGCTTTCTGAGCATGTCTATCTCGCGCTGCGCCATCATGTGCAACTGCATCGACGGAAAGTGCCCGGTTACCCGATTAAGACTATCGACGCCATCATTTTTCATCATCCGGTTTGTCATCAGTACTGTGATGCTGTGTCCGGCCGCCTGATTGTCCATGATTCTAAAAAATGGGTAGTAAAACAGCATACTCAGGCCAATCAGACCCAGTTGAAACAAAGCAACAGACCACTCTCCGCCGCTGGCAAGATAACCACTCAGTACCGGTGGCGTGATCCAGGGTTGCACTTCGGTGAGTGGAGCAATCAGACCAGAAGAAATCGCGCTATACGCCAACAGATAACTCAATAAAGGTGTCAGCATGAAAGGAATCAGCATGATCGGGTTGAGGATAACCGGAATCCCAAACAGAATTGGCTCATTAATATTAAACAAGCTAAAGATCAGTACGATTTTTGCCAGCAGCCGATACCCTTCACAACGTCCAAACAGCAAAATACACAATACCAGCCCAAGGGTATTGCCAGCTCCCCCAATTCCGGTGAAAAAGTCATAAAAGTTGGTGCTGATGATATTGAGTTCATCACCCAGATTCCGCCAATCTGCCATATTGGCAACACTCAGATCATATAAACCTGATTGATAAGATTGCAGGAAATCATGACCATGAATGCCCATTCCCCACAAGAAACCGCGTACCAACTCGTAGATCAACCCGTCATGAAATGACAACGGATTCAGTAACGGCAAGTTGAGTGAGGGGGAGATGACGCTCGATAGCACCAGAGAAAGAGCGGTACTGCCAAGGAGCAGGGCTGTCAGAGTGCTAGCCGCCAGTATTACAAATCGGTACAACTGCTGGCCATCCTCATTCAGCCAAATATCGCACATACCGGTCAGCCGTTGAAACTGAGCGCATCGCTTGAACCGATGCAAAATCAGACAGGACGCATACGCCGTCAACAATGCCACAACCAAACTGTTGGGTATCGGCACTTTAATGGCCAGCAGCCCCCACTGATATGAGATGAACATGTATCCAAGCAGCGCACAAAAAATGGCGCACCCTTTGTGGATTCTGTGCATGGAGGCGTAGTAACTGGCCAGATAGAAATTGACCAATATAGGGAAAAGATAACTGGTCACTTCCCCCATATAATTTAGAATAACACTGGCCGACTGCCACCCGAATACACCCGCCAGTTCTGCCATCAGAAACAGGCAGGCTGCCAGCATAGTAATGGGTAAAGCCAGAATAAAGACATGACTCACCGCAACGGTGTACGGATTCTCTGAAAGCAGAGACACTATTTTTTTTAACATTCCCTGTCCATAAGGCGTTATTTTTATACGACTTTGCTTATTCCGATGGCGTTGTAACGGACGGCCGACGTGCTAGTGAATCATAACAAAATCCATTTTTATTATGGGGTTTTATCCCGCACATTCACTGACTCTGCGAGTCATATAACACATATTCGCAACGCTTCTAGTGTTTTTACAGCATAAAAAATACCTCTGAAAATGTAGCCACAAATTTCAAATTTGATTAGCTAATTATCTTATTATCCATAGCGATAGGTTATATCAATACAATATAACCGCTGCCTTAATCAGTATCCGAGTATTAAAGACACCGACCTGAATCAAACAACAATGCGTTGGAACAGCAATGTGAAAAAATGAAGAGAATGACAATCGCGAAAAAGTGGAAAAGTGGAAAAGTGAGTACGTCAGAAAATGAGAAAGGAAAAAGCCGCTTTCCGAAAACTGGCGCTGTGTTGACAGCTTGAAGATTGCATAAACGCTACGCTCAATAACCCGGAATTAAAAGCCAGCACCGTTTCAGAGCCAAAGCACATTCTACTATCAGCGATACCGTCACAATAGCCAATGACGAAATCACTGTACTTAGGATTTTCGCCGTTAGTTCGTCAAGGCTCTTCTGGGGTCTTGGGGGCGATTTGACCGCGACTTTAGCTCTTTGACAAAGCGGATTCTGGGTCATTCAAATAGTGGATAACCTGATTAGCACTTCCGCGCCATAACAACGATGGATCGTAGTGTTCCTGTTCGAATTTCCCGTCAATCACAACATCAACATGACGGATAACGGCTTGCTGTGCGTCATTAAGTTCAGCCAGTGTATACCCAGTCCAGAGCCAGATATCCTTGTCCGGACATTCTCGTCTTACGCGTTCAACCAGTCGTTGTATCGCGGCAACGTTCACTGGATGCAAAGGATCCCCGCCTGAAAGTGACAAGCCACGACGTTTAATTCGGGAATCATTCAGATCCTTAATAACCTGATCTTCCATCGCCTGCGTAAACAGATGGCCCGAGTCCGTCCGCCAGGTGCTCTGGTTATAACACCCTTTGCACTGATGCACACAGCCGGAAACAAACAGGGTACACCGCGTTCCCGGCCCATTCACCACATCTACCGGGTAATATTTTTGATAATGCATGACTTTACTCTACCCATACCGTCTGTCACCCCTGCCTGCTACTACTGAGCCAGAACAACGAACGTGTAAAAGCCAGATACTAACAAAACGGGTTTAAAACTAAGCTACTAAGCTACTAAGCTACTAAGCTACTAAGCTACTAAGCTACTAAGCTACCAAGCTACCAAGCTACCAAGCTACCAAGCTACCAAGCTACCAAGCTACCAAGCTACCAAGCTACCAAGCAAAATAACAAAGCGCCGAAAAACAGCGCTTTCAAAATTTCAGGGTACCCAAGAACTGCCGTGATTCGGCCTATTCTGCCATCACGACACCACAGCACCACAGCACCACAGCACCACAGTAAAAGTCGCTACATATGCTTAACGCGGCGTTTCACTTCTTCCTGTTTACCAAAGTTGAACGGGCGCGCATCCGGGCTCCCCAGATAACCACAGACCCTACGTGTAACCGACACCTTGGCCGGATTATGGTTACCGCATTTCGGGCAGGTAAACCCTTTACTGGTACAGGCAAATTCGCCGGTAAAGCCACACTCATAACACTCATCAATTGGGGTATTGGTGCCGTAGTACGGGACGCGGCTGTAACTGTAATCCCAGACGTTTTCGAGTGCTTCAAGGTTATGCTGAATATTCGGGTATTCCCCGTAACAGATAAACCCGCCATTAGCGATTTCCGGATACGGCATTTCAAAATCAATCTTATCGTAAGGATTGACCTGCTTTTCTACATCCAGATGGAAACTGTTGGTGTAATAACCTTTGTCGGTTACACCTTCAACGACGCCGAACTCTTTCGTGTCAATTGCACAGAAACGGCTACACAGGTTTTCACTCGGTGTGCTGTACAGGCTAAAGCCATAACCGGTTTCTGCCTTCCAGCGATCCGTTGCCGCTCTCAGGTGCTGCACTATCGCAATGGCTTTCTGGCGCAACTCATCGCTATCGTAGACATGACGCTCAGCCCCATACAGCGCGTTCATTGTTTCATGAATACCAATATAACCCAGCGAAATAGAAGCACGGCCATGCTTAAAGATTTCCGCCACGTTATCATCAGCTTTCAGACGCACGCCACACGCCCCTTCCATATAGAGAATCGGAGCTACCCGTGCCTTCACCCCTTCGAGACGACTAATGCGGGTTTCAAGTGCGCGGCGGGCCAAGTCCAGTTTTTCATCCAGAAGACGATAAAAACGGGTTTCATCCCCTTTCGCCTGCAACGCAATGCGAGGCAAGTTAAGGCTGACCACTCCCAAGTTGTTACGCCCTTCATGAACCAGCTCGCCTTTTTCTTCATATGGCCCAAGAAAGCTACGACAGCCCATTGGGGTTTTGAAAGAACCGGTGACTTCCACCACTTTGTCGTAGTTCAGAATATCCGGATACATACGTTTTGACGCACATTCCAGCGCCAACTGCTTGATGTCGTAATTCGGATCCCCTTGCTTGTGGTTCAACCCGTCTTTTATCGCAAACACCAGTTTCGGGAAAACCGCCGTTTTACGGTTTTTGCCCAGTCCGGCGATACGGTTTTTCAGGATAGACGACTGAATCAGGCGCGATTCCCATGAGGTGCCTAAACCAAATCCAAAAGTAACAAACGGTGTTTGCCCATTCGCAGTGTGCAGCGTGTTGACTTCATATTCCAAGGACTGGAACGCGTCGTAACACTCTTTTTCCGTTCGTGCGCGGGCAAATTTCTCTGGTTCAGGAATATCCCACTCACGGGCAATCTTGAGTTGCTTTTCATAGCTGACCGTTACATAAGGTGCCAGCACCTCATCAATTCGGTTTATGGTTGTGCCGCCGTAAATATGGCTCGCCACCTGCGCAATGATCTGTGCCGTAACAGCTGTTGCGGTTGAAATCGACTTCGGAGTATCAATTTCGGCGTTACCCATTTTGAAACCATGGGTCAGCATGCCATTAAGATCAATCAACATGCAGTTGAACATAGGGAAAAAGGGTGAGTAGTCCAAATCGTGAAAGTGCAAATCCCCTCGCTCATGCGCCGTGACGATGTCACGTGGCAACATATGCTGCTTCGCATAATGTTTAGCCACAATACCCGCCAATAAGTCGCGCTGTGTTGGAATCACTTTGCTGTCTTTGTTGGCGTTTTCGTTCAGCAGCGAGGCATTACTCTGCTCTATCAGACCACGTATCTCATTGTTCAGGTGACTTTTTTTCTCGCGAGCAATGTCCCGATCGTGACGATATTCAATATACGCGCGCGCAACTTCTTTGTGAGGGCCCGTCATCAGGTGATTTTCAACGGCGTCCTGAATCTGATGAATATCGACCAGTGCTTGCTCTGAAAACTGGGCCAGCACGGCTTCAGAGACATCCTGTGCATACGCTTCGTCCATGGCTTCTACAGACTCAGCTGCACTGAGTACAGCTTCCTTAATACGCTGAGTATTAAATGGTACGCGGCATCCGTCACGCTTAATCACAACCGGGTTCACACAAGGCTCCTAAAAATGACACTGTCACGAAAAACACAAAATATAGTGGATTCAATAACAAGCGGAATACAAGATGTGGGGTATTAAGCGAGAATTCAGTTTTGAATACATTGATCTGAGTCAGGGTTTTACCATGACCGTACAGGTTGCAACCGATGTTTCCTACGGGCTCTCAAAATTCTGCTTTTGATTCCTACCTGGCTCACAAAGTCAACATTAAACATTCATCGAATCTGAATATTTACAAAAATTCGGCGGGAATTCTTGCGCAATCAGGTAGACTTATTAACCGGATAAAAAACGGTATTTTTATGTCTACGCTCTCTCGAGAAGCCTTTCAGGAAGAGGCTTTATATCAACTACTGACCCGTGGCTGGCGCTGGGTATGCACCTTGTCACTTATCTTGTTGTTCATTATTGTCGCGACATTTTTAGGCAATGCACTACGAGATCCTACCGTGCTGCTGCACCCTGCACTCAGTCTCTACGGTATACAATCACTTTGTTACATGACGGGACTGATCATTTTTCGTCCCGGTAGTCGCCCTTTTCCCTACTGGCATCTGCTCTTTTGCGTACTTTCGCTGCTGTTTAGCATGAGCTGGATGATGTCGGTGTTTCACCTGATCCACTATGCCCGGCTCTATACCAGCGCGGAAGTGCTGTCTGAGTTGGTCATCATGTTGTGTCTGCTTGGATTTTTCGCCTCGGTAAAGGCCACGTCGTTTGCCATTGTGCCTATGCTCCTTTTGAGCACTTACATCAACTATCTTAGTGTTCATGAGAGCTTACAAATTCCCCTCCTCAAGCTGCTGGCCATGCTACTTATTATTTATACAGGGCGACAAACCCTGATGCATTGGTTCAACAGCAGTGTGAGCAAGGAGTACGACAAAGAACAACTGGTCAAGCAACTCAACCAGATGGTGTCGCAAGACCAACTAACCGGTCTCAACAACCGCCGGTTCTTCGAATATGAGTTGGAAAAACAGTTTCACCAGTGTCGACGGGAACAGCAGCCCTTGTCACTGATTATGATTGACATTGATTATTTCAAGCACCTGAATGATGCCCTTGGCCATCCGGCGGGCGATGAATGCCTGAAACGGGTAGCCCAAGTACTGAAAACCAGCCTGAAGAGACCAACTGACAGTGTGTCGCGATTCGGCGGCGAGGAGTTCATCGCAATATTACCTGCGACATCGGCAGACGGCGCCAAGGTTGTCTCCGCCAGAATATGCAAAAGCCTGGCGGATGCAAAAATTCTTCATCCCGCTTCAGATGTCAGCCCGTATGTCACTGTCAGCCAGGGTATTGCCACTGTGGGGAAGGAACAAATTACCCACCAACTACTACAACGAGCCGACAGTAATCTGTATCAAGCCAAAGCCCGAGGGAGAAACCAGGCCTGCTCGTAGTAATGCAGCGTAGCCATTTCTGTTTATCCCCTTTCCTTATCATCCCCCCGTCACCCGCCCTTTTCCCGGCCGTTCAGACCGGGAAAAGCCTATACTCAATGCAATACGCTGTTGAGTATGGGCCATGAAAACAGTACTGCGGTTGTGCTGCTGTCTGAGCATCGTCCTGTCTTCATTCGGTTTTACGTTTGAAATCACCCCGATTCCCAGCACCAAATACACCGGCGATTTACCTGTTTTACTCGAAAAAGGCGTCATTCGCGTTCTGGTTTCAGCGGATCTTGGCTTCTATTACCTGGATCAGGGTAAGCCTCGCGGTTTAACTTCTGAACTCTTGGAACTGTTTGAAGCTTACATTGCAGAAGCCACCGGCCAGAAATACCGCCTCCAGATCATTCCGATCGATCGGGATCAGCTCTTTCCGTCTCTGATTGCCGGAGTTGGCGACATCGCTGCCGCAAATCTGACCATTACTCCACAGCGATTGCAAAAAGTGGATTTCAGTGACCCCTTCCTGACTGAGGTCAGCGAACTGTTTGTGACCGAGAAAAAGCGCCGCCGGATTACCCGGCTTCGGCAGCTATCTGAAAAGAGTGTCTGGGTTCGGGCCAGTTCCAGTTATTACCAGAGCATCCGAAAAATCAATGAACAATTGGCCAAAAAGCATCTTGAGCCCATGTACGTGCATTTTCTGGAAGAAACACTGGAAGACTATGAGTTGGTACAGATGATTCAGGAAGGGTTGATCCAAATGACCGTACTGGATTCTCACAAAGCTGAGTTCTGGTCATTGGTTACTGGTAATCTCCGGCTGCATACCCGTTATCCGATCCGCGAACATGGTTCGATTGGTTGGGCTTTTCGCAAAAACAGTCCGAAACTGAGCAAACTCATCAACAGCTTTATTGAAAAGAACCGACGCGGCACCCTGAACGGCAACGTGATCTTCAACCGCTACCTTAACAGCAAAGAATGGTTCAAACAGGTGATCAGCCCAAGCAGCATCAAGCAATTTAAGAATTTACAGGACAAATTCATTCGCTACGGCAACATGTATGACATTAACTGGCTGATCATTGCAGCGCAGGCATACCAGGAATCGCAGTTTGATCAGTCGAAACGTTCACATGCCGGTGCAATCGGCATCATGCAGGTTCTTCCCCAGACCGCCAATGAGCCATATATCAACATCCGCCATATTCAGAATATTGAAAACAACATCCACGCGGGGGTGAAATACATGGACTACATTCGTAATAATTATTTCCAGGATGAGGAAACGGATGAGCTGAACCAGCTGTATTTTACCCTCGCCAGCTACAATGCCGGTCCCAACCGGATTAACCGCCTACGGGGAGTCGCAAAGGAACAAGGCTATGATCCGACCAAATGGTTTAACAATGTCGAGAAAGTGGTAAAAGAAGAGGTCGGTATGGAGCCTGTCACTTATGTGGGTAATATCAACCGTTACTTCACCATCTACAAACAACTGATGTCGATGCAAACTGCCGCACAAAGCGAAACGGCGCGCGTTCACCGCCTTCATTACAAACTCAGTCGATAAGCCTGCTGATGTGTATCGTTGAATAATTCAGCGATTAATACGCAAAATCTTGCAGGGCTGAGATCGTGATCCCGCTTTCATCATAATGTCATTTATCAAGGCTAGTGTTGCTACTACAACTTAAACACCGATGAGTTTGCTCTGGCACTCGGAGCAACAAGAAAAGCATTGAGACGACAGTATGGATACATTACACCTCACAACCTTTGTTGTCCCGACAGAAGAAGATTTGTTGGCCAGCTGCCCGGATGATCTGTTTCTGAATGACGGTGATGACGAATTCGCGAATGATGTTATCGTGCTTTAAGCGCAACGACAGACAATGACAGCCAACAATGACAAATTGGCATCGAACGACAGCAAAAAAGCGATAACAAAATCCGGTAACAAGTGCTGATTAAATCCCCCTTGCTGAATCGAGCTTGTCGAACAGAGCCCGTTTTTCGCTGAGAACGTGGGTTGCCCAATACCACCGGTTATCAGCACTTTCTTCCGTTCTTCACGTACCCATAGAAAAAGCCCTCATCATGAGGGCTTTTTGTTTTCAACTCATTTCAGTTCAAGCTGGCATGCTGGCTGGCCAGTCAGACCGTTTCAGGATGGTGCTTTTTTACGGCAGTGATATGCTCCTGACCGTTATACATCTGAACGTAGAGTTCAGCCGCTTCATCCCATTCAAACCGACAAGCCATCGCATTTTGCTGCAGACGTTTAAACTCCTGCGGGCGCTGGCAGTACAGCAGTAAGCTTCGCTGCAGCTTGATCAGCAAAGCTTCCGGTGTCGGAGCTTTAAAAATAAAGCCTGTTGCCACCTGCGGTGTCTGATCATAGTCAATCACAGTATCAATCAGCCCACCCACTGCCCTAACAATCGGTAATGTCCCATAAACCAGGCTGTAAAGCTGGTTCAAGCCACATGGCTCAAACTCGGACGGCATCATGAAGAAATCGGCCCCCGCTTCGACACAATGTGCCAGCGGATTATTGTAAGCTTCCACGAACGCCAATTTTTCAGGATGTGCGTCACTGATTGATCGCAGTTTTGCCGCCAGAACCGGATCACCGCTCCCGACAATCACCACCTGTACATCATGAACCAGAAAATCAGCCAGAATCGGCAGCAGATAATGGATGCCTTTCTGCTCTGTCAGACGACAAACCATGCCATAGACCGGCACATCTTTAACCGGCAGATTCACCTGCTGTTGCAGATCCCGCTTACAGGCCTTCTTGCCACGGGTGACACTGACTTTATTGGCTTTGTAATTCTGGGCGATGTACGGATCAGTTTCCGGGTTCCAGTCGCCGTAATCACACCCGTTAACGATACCGTAGAGATCATCTGACCGGTTGCGAAAATCAGCTGCCATACCATGTGAACCCAGCTCAGTCAGTAACTCAGCCGCGTAGTTAGGACTAACTGCATTGATTTTATCGGCAAAAGCCACGCCTGCTTTCAGCATACTGATATGGGCACTGTCCATTTCAGCCTGAACGTAGCGCTTTTGGATCAGTTCAGGAATTAAACGGAACTGCTCATAATCGAAATTGCCTTTGAAGACGGCGTTATGAATCGTGATAACACTTTTCGTGTTGGCAAAAAAAGCGTCATCTGCATAACGGGTACGCAGCAAAAACGGAACCAGACCGGTATGCCAGTCATTACAGTGCACAATATCCGGCTGAAAGCCGAGCTTTTCGCATATATCCAGCGTAGCTGCACTGAAAAAAGCAAAGCGCTCGCCGTTATCGGCATAGCCTTCGTTATTTTCCGCATAGAGTTCAGCACGGTCAAAATACTGTGGCGCGTCTAATGCGTACACAGGAACTTCACCGCTGTACAGCCGCTTCACCGCATACCCCACCGGTTCAGGCTGTGTTGGTACATACAGTACCGTTTCCAGCAGGGTGTCACCCTGCTCACGTTCTGCCACTTTGCGATAGTACGGCATGGCAATACGCACATCATGCCCCATCGCTTTCAGTGAAGCCGGCAGCGACTTGGCCACATCCGCCAGGCCACCGGTTTTAACAAGTCCCTCAACCTCAGAAGCCACAAACAGAATTTTCAGAGGCTGAGAAGAAGGTGTAGTCTTAATAGCCAATTTTCGCTCCTTTCGGTATCACGACAATTCCTTCGTCTGATACATGGTACTTTTTACGATCCTCTTCAGGATTCTCACCAATGACAGTTCCCGGTGCGATTTGCACGTTTTTATCGATAATAGCACGGCGAATGGAGCAGTTAGCGCCGATTTTCACATCCCCCAGGATGATTGATTCGCTGATTGTCGTACAATGATCCACATTAGTACGGAACCCCAGCACTGACTTGTAAACCCGCGCACCGCGAATGTAACTACCAGCCGAAATCATGCAGTTATTGATATCAACCTTGCAGTTGTCACCGTCCAGAACGGTGGCCGGAGGCAATGGAGGGTAATAGGTATGCAATTGCCACTGGCGGTTATACAGTGAGAACGGCGCATCTTCAGACAATAAATCCATGTGCGCCTGCCAGTAAGATTCAATCGTACCGACATCACGCCAGTAACCTGCTGTTTTCTCACCCGGGATGATATTCGTTGTAAAATCGTAAACGTACACTTTCCCTTGCGGGAACAATTTTGGAATGATGTCCTTACCGAAATCATGGCTGGACGATTCATTCATCGCATCTTCTTCCAGTTCTTTACACAGCACACCGGTTTCGAAGATGTAGTTACCCATCGACACCAGAGCATGCTCAGGATCCCCGGGGATCGCCTTTGGATTTGCCGGTTTCTCTTCAAAACCTATCATCCGCCCGTTCTGATCCACTTCGATCACGCCAAAGGCAGACGCTTCGCTGATCGGCATACGCAGTGCTGATACCGTTAAATCCGCTTCGTGAGCATGGTGGAAATCCAGCATCTGCTTCACATCCATTTTGTAGATGTGGTCACTGCCGAAGATACACACCTGATCTGGTGATTCCAGCTCAATAAAGCGAATATTCTGGTAGATGGCGTCAGCTGTCCCGTCATACCAACGCTTACCCATCCGCATTTGCGCTGGGATAGGATCAATAAAACGCCCTGTGATCCCAGAAACATTCCACCCTTTTTTCATGTGCACATACAGCGACTGAGACTTAAACTGAGTCAACACGAAAATCCGCATCAAATCGGCATTCAGAAAGTTATTCAGTGCAAAGTCGATCAAACGGTAACTGCCACCAAAAGGCACTGCCGGTTTGCTGCGTGAATCCGTGAGTGGCCTGAGACGAGAACCTTCACCACCAGCCAAAATCATTCCTAAGACACCTGCCATGGTGTACCTCCTTGTGAGTAAGCAACTTGTGCCATATATAACACACGGCCATACCTGAGGAGAATGGCTATGCAGTATAAATTGATAGGTATTTTCAAAAATATTGTTTTCTTTCAAACCCAGCGATGTGGGTTACATCTTTTTTCGTCAGACTTTTTGAACACGCGCATCATTCGAAACATAAAACTGCGAGCAAGTACAAAAAATAACCGATACAAAATTTTATAATTTTGTCACTTTCGTCTGTTTGCCACGTATTTTCTTGCTTGCAATCCCTACTCCCCCAGCCTCCTCCCCCTTGAACCATTGCAAAAGCTGAATACTTTCGCAAACTGAGTGGGTAGACTGCGCTCAGTTCATCAGAAGGACATACAGAATGAGCAACCCTGTTTCACATATGGACAATACCTGCGCCAGTAATGTCATCCTGCACGCATTTGACTGGCCATACGCCCGGATTGCACACTATGCCGAAGCTATTGCAAATGCCGGATTTAAAAGCGTTCTTGTCTCCCCACCGATGAAATCCCTCCACCACCAGAACGGGTCTCCCTGGTGGCAGAGATACCAGCCTCAGGATTACCGGGTGATAGACAATCAATTAGGCAACACCCATGATTTCATCCTAATGACAGAGGCATTAAAAAAGCATGATCTGCACATTTATGTCGATGTGGTCTTTAATCATATGGCTAACGAGTCAGACCATCGGACAGACCTGAACTACCCTTCAGAAAAAATCCTTAATCAATATAAGGATGAAGAAGAGTATTTCGAAAAAATCCGTTTATTTGGTGATTTATCAAAAGCCTTATTTACCGAACAAGACTTCGTTAACGCCTTCCCAATTAAGGATTGGCACAATCCCTGGGAAGTTCAGCACGGAAGAATCAGTGGTGGTAGCAATGATCCCGGTCTTCCAACGCTAAAATGCGCAGAAAATGTAGTAAAGCAACAACAGAAATACCTGCGCGTGCTAAAACAATTAGGCATAAAAGGGTTCAGAATTGATGCTGCTAAGCATTTAACTT
This sequence comes from Photobacterium sp. GSS17, assembly GCF_028621875.1. Lineage (NCBI taxonomy): Bacteria > Pseudomonadati > Pseudomonadota > Gammaproteobacteria > Vibrionales > Vibrionaceae > Photobacterium > Photobacterium sp. GSS17. Next base: position 1,152,582 of record NZ_CP117518.1, read on the forward strand.
TAGAACATATTCAGCGAGTGTGGGACGAAGACGTCAGTAAAGGCATGCATATTTTTGGTGAAATCATCACCGATGGCGGAGCCAGCCGTGACGAGTATGAATTATTTCTGGAGCCGTATCTGAAAAGCACTTCGCTCGGGGCATATGACTTCCCACTGTTCCATTCAGTCTTCAATGTGCTGGAGAAAAACCGTCCAATGACAGAATTAATCAACCCCTATTCAGTGGGGCAGGCACTGGCATATGATCGGGCAATCACTTTTGCCATTACCCATGATATTCCCAATAACGATGTCTTCCTGGATCAGGTCATGTCCCCTGTCAGCGAGCGGCTGGCCTACTGTTACCTACTAGGGAGAGACGGTGGTGTACCGTTGATATACAGCGATCTGAACACCAGTGGCATAACTGATGAGTCGGGACAACCACGCTGGCTGGATTGCTGGCATGATCCGATACTAAGCCGCATGATTGCTTTCCATCACCAGATGCACAGCCTACCTATGCAAATCCTGGAAGCCGGAGATGATCACTTGGTTTTCTCCAGGGGAAACGAAGGCATCGTCGCCATAAACCGAGGACAACAACCCGTTTGCGTTGAGTTACCGGAAGGCAACTATCTGGATTGCCTCTCATTGCCCGGAGTCGAAATGACAACATCGCAGGATCGACAAGCACAACTGACCAAAGAAGATAATTTACCCATAAAAACTGAAAGGTTTCTACAATCAACTGATAGTAAAAACGTTTTACTGCTTCCCGGTGGAAGCTGTACGATGCTGATGAAAAAGCAGTGAAACGCTATCTTCAGCACTGAATGCGGAGCGCCTGCGACCACAAAACCGGCGGGCCAACATAAAAGCTAAAGGCGAAAAAAAGCTGCGCCAAAGCGCAGCTTTTCAAAAGACTCAACGATCACAGACTTATACCAAAGCCAAAGCCGTGAATAGGAATACCGGAATACGCCCAGCACAACGTCATCATCGTTGCAGGCTAGTCGCTTTCTACAGCCAGAATTTTTCCGCTAAATAAATCCATCTCTATTTCGACACGTTTTCCCTCAGGGTTTCGTGCTTCGACCTCAATTTCATGGTCATCCCGCTCGATTTTGATCGAGCGAAAATCATGGTATCCCTGATTTTGTAGCAGTCTCATCGCTTTGGGTACCGTCAGCTCTGGTGCGACTGAAGGCTCAATCGGATCCGCCATGGCCGGTACCGCTACTATGCATGCAGAAATCAGGACGGGCATTACAACGTTCTTCATAGTCATGTTCCACCTGCATCCGTACTTCATGTCGCTTCATCATATCAAAATGAAAGCCAAATGTTGCTAAGCACGCACTTTCTTTGATTCGTATCACATCCATGTCCACTAAAAGGTTAATCCTTGACCCTTTATCCCTTTCATTCCCCCCTCACCTTTTCTTCAGCAGCTCCCTGCTGCAGAGGTATATTGATACAAAGCAGACAGTAATAGCATGGCTCGCATTGGTAACGACCAGTGATTTATTTCTTAGAACATGCATAAATAAACATGAACTCACTAAAATCGCTGTCAATAAAGCCAATTACTAAGACAAGCTTCTCTATTCAGGGCGATTTCCACTAAGCTCATGACAACCACCACAACATTGCCAAAGCGTTCACTTTGGCGGGGAGGCAACATGACATCCGGCTTTCGTACAGAAACTGACAGCATGGGTGATGTTCAGGTTCCGGAAAATGCCTTGTATAAAGCGCAAACTCAGCGTGCCATCAATAACTTCCCTATCAGCGGCATTCCCATGCCCGCCCGTTTTATTCAGGCATTGGCTTTTATCAAGCAGGCAGCCGCGCGCAGTAACCTGGAGTTGGCCCTGTTACCCCACGACACCGCGCACGCCATCATTGACAGTTGTCAGGAAATCATTGACGGACAATACGCAGATCAGTTCCCTATCGATGTCTTCCAAACCGGCTCGGGAACCAGCTCCAACATGAACATGAATGAAGTCGTCGCCACTCTGGCCGCTGAAAAACTCAACGCGCCGGTTAGCGCCAATGACGATGTCAACATGGGACAAAGCAGTAATGATGTGATTCCTACGGCCATTCAAGTCAGTGCGGCACTGGCTTGCCACCACCACCTGTTCCCGGCTTTTGAACACATCATTGCGACACTGGATAAAAAAATCTCGGACGTGGGCCATGTGGTCAAAACCGGGCGAACCCATTTAATGGATGCTATGCCGGTAACGCTGGGGCAAGAACTGGAAGGCTGGAAAACGCAGCTGGAAAAAGCGCAATACGGCATTTGCCAATCATTGGAATCGGTAAAGGCTCTTGCTCAGGGAGGCACAGCAGTGGGTACAGGAATCAATACCACCCCGGAATTTGCCGCGGTTTTTGCCAACAATATTTCAGTCTCAACGGAAGTTGATTTCACGGTCAGTGACAACTTCTTTTATAACCTGAGCAGCCAGGATGCCATCGTCAGTCTTTCTGGCCAGCTGAAAACAACGGCTACAGCTTTAATGAAAATTTCCAATGACTTACGCTGGATGAATTCTGGCCCTCTGGCCGGATTAGGAGAAATTGAACTGGAATCGTTACAGCCTGGTTCATCCATTATGCCGGGTAAGGTCAACCCCGTTGTTCCCGAAGCATCGGCCATGGTTGCAGCACAAGTGATTGGTAACGACATGACGATCACCATTGCTGGCCAGTCCGGTAACTTTCAGCTGAACGTGATGCTGCCGGTTATTGCAATGAACCTGCTGCAAAGCATTGAGTTACTGACCAGCGCACTGCATTTGCTGGCAGACAAAGCCATTGCCAGCTTTCGGGTTCGGGACGATAACCTGCAACGTGCCCTGGCGAAAAATCCGATTCTGGTGACGGCCCTGAATCCGTTAATCGGCTACCTGAAAGCGGCGGAGATTGCAAAAAAAGCCTACAAGGAACAACGGGATATTCTGGATGTGGCGGTTGAAGAGACCGAGTATTCACGGGAAGAACTTGAGCAGTGGCTGAATCCAACATTACTGACGCAAGGCGGGGTGAAAGACGGTAAGCATTAGCCATACAGCTGCCAATTTGACACCGTAAAGAAACCTCGGCATGTCGTCAGTTTCAGTGGCTTCGGTGACAGTATTAACATCAACACCATCAAGTAACTTCATTAACAGGCAGCGCGTAAGCTGCCTGTCTCATAGGTCTATTGTCTGCTTCTATTAGCACCTGCTCGTCACCATATGTACCAAACAGCGCGGCGATCCTCAACACAACGCGGTTATCCGGGTACTCGGGCTGCCTGGGTGACAGGAACCCATAAAAGCATCTGTCAGCAAGGATAGAACGGAGAATTTGGTACTGTTAACGATGAAACCGATCCCGTAACAGCCCCTTCTGAAACTGCTCCCGACGGCAAAAGTTTGCAGTCAGTTTGCGGACGATACGCCGGTATCGAGCACGGACGGCCGGTAAAATATCCTTGTAATAAATCGGCTCCCAATGCTTTCGCTAACTCACACGACGGTTGGTCTTCAATCCCTTCAATCAGTACTTGAGCCGATATCGCAGCCGCCACACTCAGGGCTTCGATCATCGGTTGCGTGTCTCCTGCCACGTAGCTATCAAGCAAAGGCTTACTGATTTTCAGCACATCCGGACGCATCGCTGTGGTTCGTGACATTGAGGAAGCGCCCATTCCATAATCATCCACCGCGACTTTCACACCATGACGGCGCAGTGAATGCAATATGCGAGTAAGGCAGTGTTCGTCATCACACGGATGTTCCAGAACCTCAAGGTAAATACACGACGGGCTAAGATTCATCGCAGACAATGTTGTCAGAAGAAGGGATTCAGTATCCTGCCTGGCTGCACTGTCGAGCAGCGCGATAGGCGTGACATTAATGAACAAATTGGTTGGCAGGCCAAGGCGGGCAAAGTTTCGGAGATGCACATTCCGTGACAGACGGTCAACGTTAATGAGATCAACGGTGTGCTCCAGATAGCTTTCAATCACGCTGCCGGTATCCAGACAAAAACCAGAAGCATGCTCAACGCGCAACAGTGCTTCGAAGGCAAAAATTTCACCATCAGGCGTTACGATTGGCTGAAACGCACTTTTTAACACAAAATCCTTGTAAGTGGCGAAAAAAGCACCGTCTTCGGAGCGCCGGATATAGGGGTCCAGTTCCTGACCGGCTCTTAGTATGTTATTCACTAAACATTCATTCCATGAACATAGTTAATCTAACCATAAACGCTACACCACACATAGGAAGTCTCACTCATCAACAGTATAGGACAGGTCACAATTTTTTGTGCCAAGGCCAACATTCCCACTGAATAGAAGCAGGATTTTCCATTATTTTATCTATTTATCAATAAAAAAGCAGAGTGTTTCGCTAACGTCTCACAAATGAGACACCTGTATTGTCCTCTGAGACATTAAAAATCTTTTGGTCATTTGGTGCCAATTTCTCATCTAAGCGGTAGAATGTGCACCTTTTAGTGCCTCACTCGCGGCTTTACGTCTCAGAATTCAGAAATCCTATGCATTCTCCGGAAAAACTGTTTACCCGATTTAAAACTTCCATTGCAGATTACCCCCTGCCTGAACGTTTTACCTTTCCGTTTTATTATCAGCCTCACCCTCTATGTGTGCTGGCTGCGGAAGAACTTCAGGCACATCTGGCCAACCAGACAGACTGGCAGCATAACTTTGGGCTGACGGGCGATACCGACACAGCCATCGGCAAAATGTTGGGGGTACTGCTGGTTGAAAATCAGGACGGAGAAATCGGCTATCTATCCGCGTTTTCCGGGAAAATGGCAGATCAGAATCTGCTGCCGGGTTTTGTCCCGCCGGTGTTCGACATGCTGGCCGAAGACAGTTTTTTCCTGACGGGTCAGAAGGAAATCAACCAACTGACGACGGAAATAAAAGCGCTGGAAGCAGACCCGGCGTTAGCGGAATGCAAGGCTCTACTTACTTCGGAAACGCAAGCTGCGGAGCAAGCTTTGCAGGCACATCGCAGCAACATGGTAGAAGGCAGAAAAGTCCGTAAAGCCAAACGCGCCGCCTCGGCGGAAATGACACCTGACGAACGCAATGCACTGAAAAAACAGTTGAGCCAGGAAAGTGTGATAGAAAAACTGCAACTGCGGGATCTCAAACTGTACTGGGAATCGCGACTGGCTGAGCTTCAGGCTGCATTGGATGCACATCTTGCTGTCATTTCCCCTCTGAAAGAGAAACGCAAGGCGATGTCTTCAGCCTTACAGCAGCAGCTGTTCGAGCAATACCGCTTTTCCAACATTAAAGGTGAAAGCAAAGGGCTGGGCACTCTATTTGCACCCACGACGCAGGGCATACCGCCTGCGGGTGCCGGTGAATGCGCAGCACCAAAACTGCTGCAATATGCGTTTATGAACAGGATGAAACCGCTGGCACTGGCAGAGTTCTGGTGGGGACAGTCACCTAAATCCGAAATTCGCCGCCACCAGCATTACTACCCGGCGTGCCAGGGTAAATGCCAGCCGATTCTGGCTCACATGCTTGACGGCATGGAGGTGGATGACAATCCCCTGCTAAACAATCCGGCAGAAGGTAAATCCATAGACATTATCTATCAGGACGAGCATATGGCGGTGATAAATAAGCCTGCCGAATTTCTGTCGGTACCGGGGAAAACCATTGATGACTCGGTCTTCACCAGAATGCAGCTGGCCTTTCCACACGCAACCGGTCCGCTTATCGTGCATCGGCTGGATATGTCGACCTCAGGGCTGATGGTGATTGCGCTGACCAAGCGTGCTAACAAGAGCCTACAGAAACAATTCATTCAGCGTACCGTTCAAAAGCGCTACACCGCGTTGATTGATGGGGTACTGACCGCCGACGAAGGTATGATCAACCTGCCAATGCGAGGTGATTTGCACGATCGCCCGCGCCAACTGGTCTGCTTCGAACACGGAAAACCGGCTGAAACAAAATGGGAAGTTATTGCTCGTACTGACCGCCATACTAAAGTTCATCTTTATCCAAAAACCGGCCGTACTCACCAGTTACGAGTACATTGTGCCCATAACCTGGGCTTGAATATGCCGATTATCGGCGATGATCTGTATGGCGTGAAAGCAAACCGCTTACACCTGCATGCGGAAACGCTTGAACTGGATCACCCAATCACCCACGATCGTATGCGATTTCAGGTAGAAGCGGATTTTTAAAAGGCCAGATTAATCACCCTTTCTTTTCTGTCCGCCCCCTCTACGCTCAGACGCTTTCCCATGCCATCTCTGGCCAGCGGGAAGGCGTCTGACAGCTAACGTCAAATAGCTGATGGTTAACAGTCGATGGTTAACAGCCGACACCTAGCACCTAGCACCTAGCACCTAGCACCTAGAATCAGTCATGCGAGTTGGCTCGCTGGCTATTCATTCGCTCAAATTGACTTTAGCGCCTGATTTCAGACAAGCACTTCGGAATTAGCAATATTTTCAGGGTGCCTATTCGCAAAGGCAATGACATTCTCAAACGCCTTACGGAAATACAGCTCGTAGCTATTTTGTTCAACGTATCCCAAATGAGGTGTACACAACACATTTGGCAACGCCAGCAGTGGTTCATTCGAAGGCAGGGCCGGTTCCTGCTCAAAAACATCAACCGCGGCACGACGTGAAGGATGGGCAGACAGCACGTTATGCAAGGCTCCGGGCTGAATCAGTTCGGCCCGAGATGTGTTCACCAGTAACGAGTCCGGTTTCATGACCAACAAATCCTCCTCTGTAACAATCCCACACGTTGCCGCATTGAGTCGTAAGTGCAATGACACAATATCAGAGGAAGCAAAGAACACCTTTTTCGAGTCTGCCGCTTTAAAACCGTCCTGTATCGCTCGGATACGCGATGACTCACTGCCCCATATCTGCACATCCATCCCGAATACCTGTGCATAACGAGCAATACGCTGGCCAATCTTTCCATACCCCCAAATCCCCATCACTTGGCCATGGAGGGTGCGACCTAATCCTAGCGTGCCAGATTGCTGCCATTGCCCAAGCTGCTGGTTGGCACTGTATTGCGGAATATAGCGCGACGCAGCCATCATCAGTCCCCAACATAATTCCGCAGGAGCCACCGGCGATCCAATCCCTTCTGCTACTGCCACACCGTGACGGGTACAAGCTTCCAGATCAAGATGATGACTGATCTTGCCCGTCTGGCTGATCAATTTCAGGTTTGGCAAGCGTGACAACAAAGCCTCATTGATTAGGGTACGTTCTCTGATTAACACCAGAGCATCAACATCAACCAGTAACGGAGCCAGTGACGCAGGATCAGCAATAGTACTGTTAAGCACTTTCACCTGATGTCCTTCAAGCATCGCAAAACAGGACAATCCTTTTACTGCATTCTGGTAATCATCAAGCACTGCAACTTTCATCTATCCCTATCCTTGCATCATCCTATTGTGATGAGCAGAAGGTAGCGTTGAAGCCGGATAAAATCCACCTAACCCGTTAAAAACTCAAACATATCGCCCAATAAACATCGCTTACTCCATGTTCGGCCTGTCAATTCAACGGATTGTCAGCACAAACAAAAACGCCCCGGGGAAACCGGGGCGTCATAGTAAGAAAAACCGTCAATTACGCTTGAGTCGCCTCAGCAGGCGCAGACTGCGATTCTTCAGGATTTTTGATCAACTTGTATGACATGATGCCAATCACCATCGCTTTGATGATCATCATTTGCGGATTACCGTAATATCCCACCATACCGACAAACCCGGAAATCAACATCAGCACCCGGTACTTACGCAGGGTCGTCATGTAAATCGCAGCCAGAATGACCGCCAGATCTGCGAACTGGAAGGCAACCGCCAACGAAGGCTCCGCGATGAACGCCGTGACCGCAAAGTACAAGATATAACCAATGCCGGCAGCCATGGCGGCTCCCAATGCAGCCAACCAAGACTTTGGCACATTCATAAAGTCTTTGGCGTAACGGTAGGCATTAATACTGGCGACAGACAAATTCAGGATCACCTTGGCATGCCAGCCCATCAGAACCGACCAGATGATGTCATTCGCTGCTGAAGCAAACGCGGCAAACCGCGTGGCTTTCATGCTGTTGAAAATAGTCAATGAGATATAGAAGGCAACACTGGTCCAGCCCAGCACTTCAGCAAGTACTTCCATTAAATTCACCCAGGAAAGAATTTTGTGCCAGATGGTAATGAGGATACGGTAAAAGCACAACCTAAAACCGTATTCCTATATATAAAAACCACCAAAAAGGAAGGGTAAAGCAGATAATTATCATTTACCGCTATAGTTAAGTGCCTTCGTCGGCCGTGACTTGTCCTGGAGTGACTCAGAATAATGAGGCTCACAGCTTTGAGTATAGAAAGGGCGAGCAAGACTCGTGCTTTTCTACGTCTTGCTGCAAAAAGAGATCGCGGAGAGCAAAGCGTGAGAACAAAGCGCGAGAGCTAAACCAGTGTGCGATGACAAACCAACTATCCCTTTTAACCATCGTGTTAAAGGTTGGATGGAATGCCGGATTTCGTTTTACTCACGCGCTTTTTACGATAGGCAATTAGCGGTTATATTTAGCTTTGTTTAAGACTTCTTTTAACTCGTGCGTCTTTTCCAAATTCACGTCATAGATATTGGCAAGCGCACAAACATAATAAAGAACATCATACAGTTCTTCAGCAATCGTTCCTTTTAATGCGGCCAAATCAGGCTGCCCACCCTTTCCGGCACGAATAGACTCAGCCAGTTCGCCCACTTCCTCGATTAACTTCAGAAAATAATGCTCAGAGTGCTCTGGGGCGTAATCAAATTCCTTAATGTGACTTTGTAGCTCAGATAGCTTCATAACATCCTTTTGTCTTTCAGCAGATTAAATAGCCCGTACCTGGACACTATATCTGCCAAATCAGAATATATTCAATCAATTAACACTAAAAAGTGCAGCTGTTATGAAGATAGAACAGAGGTGGCCAGACTTTCGCTCTCTCTGTTTTAGCTTACCCCTGAAGCGATAGATAAAAAGTAACTGGCACAACGCTCTGCACACATAAACTACAGGCGCAAAATATCCCAGTACCCCGCTACGCTGACATTAAATTTCGTATGCTCCTGCAAATACACCCGCAGGCTTTCAAGCGCTTCATGGTCACCATGAATCAACTTAATTTGCGTTTTCTTCGCCAGAGAGGATTCCTGCAGCCATTTGGTAAGCTCCAGGTAATCAGCATGGCCGGACAAACTGGATATCGCAGTGACCGAGGCTCGAAGCGGAATCCATTCACCATGAATTTTTACTGATTCCACCCCTTCAAGCATTTTCGCGCCGCGGGTCCCCCCCACCTGATACCCAGTGAACAGGACCGTACATTTCGGACTCGACAGCCAGCGCTTGAAGTGGTGTAAAATGCGCCCCCCTGTCGCCATGCCACTGCCGGCAATAATAATATGAGGAAACGCCTGCCCTTCGATTGCTTTCGACTCATCCACTGTGCGGATATAAATAATGGAATGGCTCATACGGTGACATTCATTATGACTCAGCTTGTGTTGATCGCTGAAGCGGCAAAATATATCTGACACTTCGATGGCCATCGGGCTGTCGAGATAGATCGGCATTCTGGGAATTTCCCCGTTATCCATCAGTTTTGCCAGCAAATGCTGAAAGGCCTGCGCCCTTCCCACGGCAAAAACGGGCACCAGTAACACTCCCCCGTTTTTAGCGACACGGTTTACCACCGCAGCAAGTTGCTCGGCAGGGTCCTGGTTGTCGTGCAGGCGATTACCATAGGTAGACTCCATCAATAACAAATCCAGAACCGGTAACGGCCGGGGGGGTCGCATCAACACATCGTTGTAACGCCCTACATCGCCGGAAAAGCCGACACGCTTTCCCTCTGCTTCCAGAATAATACTTGCCGCGCCAAGGATATGCCCGGCCGGTTGCAGATGAAATCGGATATCACCGACTTCCACCTGCTCATCGAAATCAACCGGCTGAAACAGTGTCATACACTCTTCGGCCGTTTGACGGTCGTAAAGCGGTTCAGGGTGTTCATGTTTACCGAGCTTGTGCTTGCTTAAATAACGGGCGTCTTCTTCCTGAATATGGCCGCTGTCAACCAGCAAGATTTGGCACAGTGCTTGTGTCGCATGATGAGTAAACACCGGACCACGAAAACCACGTTTATAGAGCACCGGAATATAGCCAGAATGATCCAGGTGCGCGTGCGTGAGGATGACGGCATCCAGCGAATTGATATCCATCGGCAGCGTTTGCCAGTTTCTTTCCCGTAACCATTTGTACCCCTGAAAAAGTCCACAATCGACCAGTACGCTCGTATTTTTGGTTTCGACAAGAAACTTGGATCCGGTTACGGTTTCAGTACCACCAAGAAACGTAATTCTCATCAGGTCTTCCTCATTTTTCGTCACACTTGATTTGTCTGACAGTCAGCACCACCAGCATTTTTCATCCGCGATGGTATACTCCGCGTTTCACCCACCTGCTGATTTAACCTCTTATACATTCAGGCTTTAAGGCCAATTCAGGTTCACCATGTCATAATACAAGCCTAACAACTGTCTGTTGTTTGTTCAGGGCTGCGAACTCAGGATCTGTTTCCAAAGTGATACCATCGATTTTCCCATCAAATAAAAATAGATTTGCAGATGACTGTACGCCTCACGACGACAGACGGAAAATGCCACTTCAGCGGCTTCATCGTGAGGATAACCATACACACCACAAGAAATCGCGGGAAAGGCGATGGTCTGGCACTGATGCTCCAGAGCCAGTTGAAGGCTGTGCTCGTAGGCGGCTCCCAGTAGCGCTGCAGGATTGGAGACACGGTCATAGACCGGACCAACGGTGTGAATCACGTACTTGGCAGATAAATTGCCGGCACTGGTAATGCGCGCCTCCCCGGTCGGGCATCGGACACCCCCATAGGCGGGCACTTGCAAGCAGGCTTGCCGCAATGCAGGGCCTGCAGCCTGATGAATCGCGTCATCAACTCCGCCTCCACCCAACATAACTGGATTCGCGGCATTGACGATGGCATCCACCTTCGCTTTGGTGATGTCTCCCTCAATGATCATGATTTGGCTCATCCACTCACCTTTCTCTGCCCTGCTTTCATTGTTATCCTGAATGTTTTGACATTAGCAGAAGCGACTCGCTAACAATGTCGGCAAGTTGGGAATCAGCTGGCATTTCCATCTACAAACACTTACTCAACCAATTAAATCAACTGGTTAACTTATCAGATCATCGGCCATCCCTCACTTTCATTCCGACGCTGCATATTTTGGCGTTAAAACCCAGTAAATACCGATATCTTGCATACAAAAGCGATTAAGTTCCTCTTAATACATATTTGATTGCCATATGGTATTTGTGGCGTATAATCCGGCCACTGATTTTTTGTATGATATAAACCCCGAATGAAAGCTAAAGGTTTCACATTAATAGAACTGGTCACTGTTGTTGTGATTCTCGGTATTGTTGCCGTAGTTGCCGCACCTAAATTTTTGGACGCACAAGACGATGCCAGAAACGCGGTACTTGCAAGCATGGCAGGAACCATCAAATCGACCGCTGAAACGACTTACGGAAAAATGGCTATCGAAGGGCTGGAAAATCACCCTTATGTCACAACCCATGACAATGCCGGGCATGAGAACGCATTGGTTACAGACCTACCTTTCAGCCTCTGCAAAATGACATCCAATACCTACTGTGTATTCCGGTTTGGTTACCCTGATTCCGACCCTGTGACCTTATCGAATCTGGTGAAAGGGATTCGAGATTACCGTTCAGACGATTATGATTTCGTCGCGATCTACGGCGACAGCCAAGATATAGAATCCGCCTACATTACCTTCCGTCATAATGTAGAAACAGATTCAAGTAACCAGGAAGTACTGAAAGAAAAGCGCTGTTACATCAAATACACCCGAGCAATGAAGGTGGGTGACCGCCCAACAACAGAAGTCATTCCTTGCGTGTAATACCGTTGAAAACTTTCTGATCCCCCCTCTTTTCTATAACAACAGCCATCGATTGATGGCTGTTTGTTTTTACCTATCAAATCAATAAACACGACCAATTTTTCCTGCCCGCAGTTCGTGCGTATTCTTCTCGCATTACAAGAATATGAGGTCAGTATGCAGTTTGAAAACAGCCGAGCGCTTATTGTCGAAGGTGGCGCAATGCGGGGAATTTTTGCCAGCGGCGTCCTGGATGCCTTTATGTCAGAAGGGCATCGTCCCTATGACTTTGCGATTGGTGTTTCAGCCGGGGCATCTAATCTGTTGGGCTATGTCGCCGATGCGCCTCAGCGCAGTTATCAGGTCATTACTGAACTGGCTATCAGTCGACGGTTCTACAATCCGCGTCGTTTTCTGAAAGGCGGCGATCTGGTGGACGTGGAATGGCTGTGGACAGAATCTAATCGCCGCTTTCCACTCGACAAGCAGCAACTGTTTAGCGCAATTCCATTCTGGGCAACCATGACAGATGTGAATACCGGTAAGGCCAACTACTACCGTATTACCGAGCACAACATGCACCAAGCCATGGTGGCGACAGCAGCGCTACCGATTGCTTTTAAAACGACACCCTGTTTTTCAGGGGGGTGTTTTACTGATGGGGGTGTCGCTGATTCTATTCCGGTTAAAGAAGCCTACCGACGCGGAGCACGAGATATCACCGTGGTGTTATCTCATCCGCTCAGTTATCACATGCCGCCGAACCGCCACCCGTGGGTCATGAAAACGCTGCTATCCCGGTATCCGGGTGTAGCGGAGGCTATGGCACACCGTGCAGAACGCTACAATGCATCACTGGAGTTTATTCGGACCCCGCCGCGAGACGCGACAGTCAGAGTCATTGCCCCGCCGGAAAACTTCGCCGTCAAACGCCTCACAATGAAACGTGAGCGACTCGATGAAGGCTACCAGATGGGAATAAAAGCCGGGCAGGATCACATCATGAACTTACGGGGAAAACACGGGCTGACCCGTGAAAACTGTCACTTTTGCTTCTAACAGCAGCAAAACAGTGCGACAAAAAAGCCACCTTTGCTACTGAGGCATAAGGTGGCTTTCATACTGACAAGAGATGGCTCAGTCATTTATCTGACCAAGCCCGAGAAACGTTTATTGCGGGCTCTTGAGTGCCAGTCCTTCCAGCGGCAGCCAGTCAATCGCGACACCCGCTTGCTGGAACATTTCTTCGCTGACTTTGATTTTCTCACCCCAGCGAGACAGGAAATCGTCCGTCTGCTCAGGACAATGCACCGTTGAAATCCCCGTCTGGATAATTTTGGCGGCGCAGTTCGGGCAAGGGAAATGCGTCACCCAGATATCACAACCGGCCAAATCCCGTTTCGCAAACAGAATTGCGTTCTCTTCGGCGTGCAGGGTTTTCAGGTACTTCATTTCGCGCTCATCGGTGTCGGCACTGTCTGAAATACCGTGCGGATAACCGTTGAAGCCAACAGAAACAATGCGATTTCCCTGGGTGATCACTGCACCAACCTGCGTCGAGGGATCTTTACTCCATGAACCAACCAGCTCGGCCATCTGAAAAAAGCGCACAGCCCACTTAGAAATCATGCTCGTTACCTTAATCATTCACTATGAGGGTATAAACTGGCTTTATTTTGCAAGACTTGCCCTTTCTTCTCAAGCATATCCTGATGATAAAGGTAAGTATTTACTTGCGTGATGTTCACAGAGTTCTCCTTCAAAGTAACGAACCCAGCCGTGATCAACTAAGCTTTCGCTGTATCTCACTCGAAGAAGGGATGTCAAACATGAAAAAAGCACTGATAGTCCTTACCAGCCATGCTCACATGGGCGATACCGGTACACAGACCGGCTTCTGGCTTTCTGAACTGACCCACCCTTACTATGCCATGGCCGATCAGGGGATTCGGGTCGATGTGGTCTCGATTGACGGCGGCGAAACACCGGTTGATCCCAAAAGCTGGGATGAAGAGGATCACGCCAATGCACGTTTTCTCGCCACGCCTGAACTGGTCGAACACCTGAAGAACAGCGACTCTCTTGCCAGTGTGGATATCGGCGAATATCAGGCGATTGTGTTCGCCGGTGGCCACGGCACCATGTGGGACTTTCCTGACAGCAGCACCGTCCAGCAAGCGGCGGTAAATATGGCTCAGCAAGGCGGCGTAGTCGCAGCCATCTGTCACGGGCCCGCCGCATTGGTGAATGTGACCCTCCCTGACGGAACGTACCTGATTGCCAACAAACGCGTGACCGGATTTACTAACGAGGAAGAAAAAGAGGTGGAGCTGACCGATGTGGTGCCTTTTCTCCTTGAAGATCAGCTGAAAGCAGCCAGCGCCGTGTTTGTCAAAACCAGCCCCTGGACCAAGAACGTGGTCGTGGATGGCAAACTGGTCACCGGCCAGAACCCACAGTCCGCTTTCGGAGTAGGTGAAGCAGTCGCCGAAATACTGTTAGAATAGACATCAAAACCATTTGGATAACCACAGGAAATACAATGGAATATCTACACACTATGGTGCGCGTCAGCGACCTTGACGCTTCTCTGGACTTTTACTGCAACAAGCTGGGATTGGTTGAAGTTAACCGAAAAGAGAGTGAGAAAGGCCGCTTCACACTGGTGTTTTTGGCTGCACCAGGTGACGCAGACCACGCAAAAGCACATCATGCGCCGCTACTTGAGCTGACCTACAACTGGGATCCTGAAGCGTACACCGGTGGCCGTAACTTTGGCCACCTGGCTTTCCGTGTCGATAATATTTACGACCTGTGCGCCCACCTTCAGGACAACGGTGTGACAATCAACCGTCCGCCGCGTGATGGCTACATGGCATTTGTCCGCTCTCCGGATGGCATTTCCATTGAGCTGCTGCAAAAAGGCGAAACACTGGCACCGGCTGAACCATGGGCATCCATGGAAAACACCGGCGAGTGGTGATCTGAGCGGTAATCAGGTTTTCCTGAGTCAGCTACAGTGACTTAAAGGCGTGTTTACAGGCCTCGAGCGTCTGTCCTTGAAACTCTGGCCTGGAAGTTCGGATTAGCAAGACGATTTGGTCACCAAGACGCTCTTGCGCGTCAGAAACTTCAGGTCAAACTCCAAACTGAGTACGCCTTACCCGGTACGGTACATGCCCGATGCGCCTGTCATTAGGCTGCTATCAGACTGGCTCTATCAAGCACCCGCCATCAGGCAGCTTTTAATACGTATTTTATTGAAGCTGCCTGTTATCTCTCTGCCTGCTGTTTCATCTCTCTGTTTTCTTTGAACCGTTTTGCATAAACTGTTTTGCTTGAACCATTTTGTTTAAACTGCTGTGTTTGAGCTGTTTTCTTGCTATCCACTTTTCGACTCGTTATGTTCCGTGGCTTTCGAGTTCCCCTCTCTCTACTGATTCAAATGTCAGTATCTTTTACACTTTCTTTCATCAACGTGTTCAGCCTTAAGAAAAATTCTCATAAATCAGTCGGCTAGTCAGGATTGAAAATATGGTGGCGTTCTTGCATAGCCCCGTTCAGGAGCATCAAGGAGGCACTTATGAGTTTACGCAGTATCCTTGGCATTGTTGTTGGGGCGCTCAGTCTGACCGGGTGTCAGCTGACTCAGTCCCAGACAGTCAGTCATACGTTCAATGATCCCGTCACAATCCATGACTATCAGCTACCTGTCTATCCAGAAGGGCAAAAACTGCTGACCAATTACCGGCAGCGCAGAAACGAAGAGCTATGGTTCTGGTCTGAGCTGGGCAATACAACTTTTCAGCGCGGTGAAAACCTGATCGTACAGGTGGTGTCGAAAAAACCACTGGAACAGCCTCCCTCGCTTTTCGCCTTTGCCATGCCGCCAAACCCCGGTGAGCGTAAGTACAACGCAGTCGGCCCCTACCAGCGTTGGGTCAACGTCATGCCCAACGGTGACCGCTGCGTTTATGCCCAACAGCACACCCGCAAGATGGAGCAGTGGTTATCCATTTTTATCCATTATTGCGCCCCTGAAAACCGTCACAGTCTCACCTGGCTGGATGAGCTGAAACCCAGTTTCTATCTGGAGGACTTTCCGTCATGAAAACCCCGAATGCACTGTCCGGAATGAAGTGGTTCACTGCCATTCTGCTGTTTGTCGCGATTACCGGCCTGGCAACCGTGAACGTCTCAACGGAAACTCACCTCTGGCTGTCAGCCTCTGCGTTTGTCATTGTGATGCTGGGGATGAACCGCAGCGACAGAAACATGCTGAACCTGATCATGTTGATCACAGGCGCGCTGATTTCGCTGCGCTATATCTGGTGGCGCTACGACCAAACTCTGCCATGGGAAAGCAGCATTGATATGCCTTTTGCGCTGGCGCTATTCATCACCGAAATTTACGGCATCACCATCTACCTGCTAGGTATGTTCGTAAACGTACGCCAGCGTGAGCGGGACATCGTACCAATTGACGAAAGCAAGCCTCTTCCCGTCATCGATGTATTCATTCCAACCTACAACGAATCGCCTCGCGTGGTACGGCCAACAATCTCGGCAGCGATGCAGCTTCGCTATCCGGGGACGGTTAATGTCTGGGTGTTGGACGATGGCGGCACGGCGCAAAAGCTGAACGACCCGAATCTTCAGCGTGCCAATGCGGCTCGTCAGCGGACCAATGACCTAAAACAACTGTGCCTGGAATTGGGAGCCAACTACCTGACCAGACCGGCTAACCTGAACGCCAAAGCCGGGAATATCAATCACGCGCTCAAACACAGCTCCGGAGAGCTGATTCTGATTCTGGACGCTGACCATGTGCCCACCCGTGATTTTCTGGTCAATACTGTCGGCATGTTTCAGCAGCAACCCCGTTTAGGATTTCTCCAGACACCGCATTTTTTTGTCACTCCAAATCCCATTGAGCGAAATCTGGGCATAGAGAACAAGGTGCCGGCAGAAAACGAAATGTTCTATAACCGCATTCTGAAAGGTATGGACTTCTGGAATGCCAGTTTCTTCTGTGGTTCAGCCGCCATCATTCGCCGCAAGGCACTGGTTGAAGCTGAGGGGATCTCAAGCAAAACCATCACTGAAGATGCCGATACCGCGATTAATATTCACGCCAACGGATGGGACAGCGCCTATATCAACAAGGCCATGATCGCAGGCCTCTCGCCTGACACATTCGGGGCGTATGTGGCCCAGCGTACCCGCTGGGCACAAGGCATGCTGCAAATTTTCATGCGCAACAACCCCCTTCTGAAGCGTGGGCTGAGCCTGCCGCAGAAGCTCTGCTACCTGAACTCAACCCTATTCTGGTTTTTCCCGCTATTCAGGGTCATTTACCTACTAGCCCCCTTGTGCTACCTGCTGTTTGACCTGCAAATTTTCGTGGGTAACGCGAACGACTTTATCGCTTACGCCATCCCTCATCTGATCATCAGCATGGCTATCAACCAGCACTTATTCGGCAACTCGCGTAACGCCTTTTTCTCCGAGCTGTACGAGACCATACTGGCGCTTTTCCTGCTGTTACCAGTGCTGTCGGTACTGGTGAACCCGAGAAAACCAAGCTTTACCGTAACTCCGAAAGGCGAAACCACTGACCATACCCACTTTTCGTCATTAACTCCTGTGGTACTGGCACTGATCGCGATCATCGGTACCGCAGAAGCCTGGGGGATTTATCGGATCTACCAGTACCCGGTCGAGCAAGGGCAACTCACAGTCGTACTGGTCTTCAACACCTTCAACCTGCTGATGTGCCTGGTCTGCCTTGGTGCCATGGTGGAAAAACGTCAGCGTCGTTTTGAACCCCGGACTCGCTGTGAAACCCGGGCATCGGTCAGCATCAACGGAGAATCATCCGATGCACTGATTGAAGACGCATCGATCAGCGGTGCCCGGCTGACCATTCCTTCGCTGAGTCAGCCGCTGCAACCGAACGATGTAATCCAGCTAGTTTGTCTGGCTGAGCAGCCGAAGTCTTCACCTCAGCCTGATACCGAGAGCTATCCGATAAGTGACAACATTCACGGCAACACCGCCGGTAAAAGCTCAGACAAAATGCACCTGAAACCGCATCGCCTGGCACTGCGGGTGCATCAAGTTCACGCCCTGGCAACCGGGCAAACCGTCAATTGCGAGTTGATGGATGCCGATGCCAAAGCCGCGCAGATTTTTACCAGCATGACCTTCGGCCACAGCCAACGCTGGGCGAAACGCCGCGAGTTTGAAGCTCAGCAGCGCAAAAGTCTGCCCCATGCGTTTGCCAGTTTCTGCAAGCTGGCCTTCCTCGGGCTCACCCAGGCCATCACTTCAGCAGGCAATCGTCAGGATTCTTCCGGCTCAGCAGCTCACCACGACAACCCAACACAGGATGTACGCCAATGAAACGCATATTGCTTTTTCTTGTCTGTTGCCTGATCACTGCCGCCAGTCAGGCTGAAACCATTCGGGTGCCGTTTCAATATCTGTTACCGGATGGCCGGGATCCGATGCTGCGCGGGCAATGGGATAAGATCAGTTTCCCGATCACGGTGCTGGATCACCAGCAAGCAAACGCCATTCAGCTATCGCTGACCCTCAGTCATTCGGGCAATATTGATCTGGCTAATTTATGGCTCAATCTTGGTGAGAAGCCACTTGCCAATATTCAGTTGCACCCCAGCGGCGAGCCACAGCAAATTAAGGTGACACTGCCACCCGAACTGCTGAGTCGGTATGGCAACATGATGACTATTTCGGTGCGCCACCAGCTACCTGCGTCACTGACAATGACCGAACAGCGAATTGATGCATCAGAAGCTGTAACCGAAATTCTGGCATCGCAGTCATTCTATGAACTGGATTACCGCGACACGAATAGCTCACCGACACTGGCCACGTTGGCCGGGCTGATAAAAAGCGGTCAGTTGCATGGCCAGACACTGACGATTGTCAATCTGCTGGAGGATAACCCGCAGGCCGCGCTTACTGTCGCGTCTCACTTGGTTCAGGGTTGGACACTACGCAGCGGTAGCGACCAGTACCAGTATGCCTACGACAACCTAATCGGCTCAGACTCTGGCCTGTCGAACAACAATTCAGCACTGTCAGACAGCGATAAAGTCCAGTTGATCTTCGGATTACCAGAAAACCTGCGACATCAGCATGCCATCCCGGATACCATGACTGACAGTATCCATGGGCCATTTCTGGCGGTTTTCCGCCAGCCTGAAACCCGCCAATGGCGGCTGATTATCTCTGGCCGCAATGCAACGGAGCTGTTACAGGCATCACGGTATTTCGCGACCCCTGACTACAACCTGCCCCCTCAGGTATTCACTCAGATCAGTGAACAGCCGCTGGTCCGCCCAATGCAAATGGCAAGTCAGGATCATTTCCGCATCGGCATGTTTACTCAGCAAAAACAGTTTGGGGACGAACCTTTAATGCTGCCCCTGATGATGCCGGCCAACATGCTGGTCAATCAGGACGAAAACGCGCAGATCAATCTGGTGCTGCGCCATCCGAAAGTTGATCCCGGTGAAGCCGCCATGATCATCCGGGTCAATGGTGAATATGCTAACAGCATGCCTATCCGTGCCAGTTTCTGGCGCCACACTCAGCACTATCGCCTGACGTTTCCAATGCGCCAGCTGCGTCCGGGACTCAACACTGTCAGCGTCGAGCTGTACGGCCCCGAACAACGGGTCACTTACAATCAGGGCTCAAGCTATACGCCGTTTATCGCGCAGATTGACAGCCATTCCACCCTGAAATTGGGTGCCTGGGTAAATTATCTGGCGGAGTATGAACATCAGCTGCCGCCGGAGCAACTGCTGTTTCTCAGTGCCAACAACGGTCGTGATGCACAATTCACCCTCCACTATGAACAAGACAGCACCCTGTCAGCGGTGTGGCAACTGCTGAGTCACCTGACCCATCAGGCACGGCAACCAATGACAGACTTGCTGCTGACCACCACGTTGCAACAAGTCCGCCCGGTGAACCTAACGTTTGATGTGGGCAGGGAAAACCGGGGCACTGAATCATCCGTTACAGATCAAACCGGTGTGTTCAGTCGTCTGCGCCAGTTCCTACTTCACACCATGAATGCAGATAGCACAGGGGAAGCCGACAGCGTTGATGCAGACAGCGTTGATGCAGACAATCGGGTTCAGCCTGCGGCCTTCTACCAGTTTTCGCAGTCGCAGCCAGCACTGAGTATGCAGGGACAAGCGGATTCCATGGCTCGTCTTACCACCGACATCAACGGCTGGCGCAACATTTTCTTCAGCGCAATGGATGAAGCGGCACTGAATGAAGAAATGGCGTTATATCTCAGCCAGGAACATCCGGCTTCATCTGGCAGTATTGAACTGGCCGTTCACCGCTATCAGGACGATCTGCAACTGGCGCGGGCCGGTTTCATTGCTTATCCGTACATGCTGCCACTGCTGTTGCTGCTGCTTATCCTGCCACTGGCATTGCTGATGCACCGTAGCCTGGAGAAGACGCGATGAAATGGTTTCCGCTTGTGCTGGCCACGTTACCGATGCTGACGCACTCATCGGTTGAAGCGAAGGTGCACGGTTGTAACATTCAGGGCGATCAAAAGCTCTGGACGTATTATAAGCAACGTTACATCACGCCTCAGGGACGAGTCGTGGATAACGGCAATGACAGTATCAGCCACAGCGAAAGCCAAGGATACGGCATGTTAATGGCCGCCTTCTTCCACGATCACGACACCTTTAAACAGCTCTGGCAGTGGACTCGTTCTACCTTGCAGCGTGATGAGGATGCCCTGTTTGCCTGGAAGTGGCAGCCTCAACCACCCCATGTCCCCGATCCGAACAATGCCAGTGATGGCGACATTTTTATCGCATGGGCATTGCTGAAAGCCGATGAAGCCTGGCCGGACTATCAATATCGGGAACAGGCCAAAGCCATCATTGATGCTCTGGCGAAAAGCCATATTGTGACACTGGATAATGAACTGGCTTTACTGCCGGCAAGCTACGGGTTTGCTCACCCGACCTCAACAGTGGTCAATCCGTCATACTGGATTTTCCCGGCATTTAATGCGTTCAGACAATTCAGCCCGCGCTGGTCCGCACTCAGCGAAGGTGGGTTGGCATTACTGGATAAAAATCAGTTCGGGAAGTATCACCTGCCGGCAGACTGGCTCGAATTTCAGAATGACAGCTGGCAACCGGCACAGCAGTTCCCGTCCCGGTTCAGCTATTCCAGCTATCGAATCCCCCTTTATCTCATTTGGGGCGGCTACGACAGCGCGATTAACGACCATTACCGCAGCTGGTTGCAACAAAATAACCGCGCCTGGGTAGATGTTAACTCCGCTCAGATGGCCGACTACAAAGCCCCTAACGGGGCCAATGCCATTGCAACGCTGGTGCAAATCAGCCAGGAGAAATACAAGCATCGCAACGCACTCCCCCATCCGGATGCGAATGACGATTATTACTCTGCCAGCCTGATCATTTTTTCTCATATCGCTTTTCACGAGAGGTATTGCCAATGAAACCTTTGACTTTCGCGTTGCTCGCGGCCACTCCGGTAATGGCCGCCGAGCAAGCTCAGGTCCAACTGCTGGAACGCCAGGTGTCGGTGGAAGTCGCCCCGCAGCGTACTCAATCCCAGTTTGATGAAACACCTATCTGGAAAATTCTGGAAAAAGAAGGTTGGCAGGCCGCACAGCAGGCAGCGGCAAACAATAAAACATCTGAAAAGCTGAACACTGAAATCAGCTATCAGGAGGCGCTTAACCAACTGACTCAGGCCGTCAAAACTCATCAGAATGAGCAAGCCCGCCAACTGCTGGCTGCCCATCCTGACTGGGCCAGCTGCCAGCGAATCCAATGGGCGTGGCTGGATCTGCAGCAGGAGGTCGCAACCGGATATGGCCCGAAAGCCAAACAGAAGTTCACCCAAATTCTGACGGCCTGCCCGGATCACGGCCTGAGTACCACACAAAAATTGCTCGGCTGGACCCGCAATACCCATGGCAGTGATATTCTGGCCCGCTACCGCCAAAGTGCTGGCTATCAACCCGAGGCGTACAACAAACTGGCCTATCAGGTGCATTTAACGCAACTCGGGCAGGCCAGACTCAGCACCGCAGATGCCGACGCGGCCGGAAAACAGATCACACAGCTCCGTGATGCAAAAGGCGCAGAAATGCTGGGCTGGCAGTATTACCGTCAGAAACAATACAGTCAGGCGCTGATGTGGTTTGACCAATCCATACAATGGACCCGGTCGGGTTCAGCGGGGACGGGACAACCCAACAAAAAGCAGATTGAAGGGAAAATTCTGACCCT
This sequence comes from Photobacterium sp. GSS17, assembly GCF_028621875.1. NCBI lineage: Bacteria > Pseudomonadati > Pseudomonadota > Gammaproteobacteria > Vibrionales > Vibrionaceae > Photobacterium > Photobacterium sp. GSS17. Next base: position 1,174,948 of record NZ_CP117518.1, read on the forward strand.
GCAACAGCTGGGTCGCAGCGAAGACGCGTCCCGGTTGCAGCAACAATGGGCCAGCCGGTATCCGGCGTTGAAAAAGCTCAATGCTGGCGAGGGCTCACCACAACTCACCAAAGTGTGCAAAAGTGAACCTCAGGCTTGTCTGGAACTGCTGTATCAGCAACCGTCAATGACCGCCAGTCAGTACGCACTGGCCGGTTGGCAGTGGTACAAGCTCGATCGCCCGTTGACAGCCAAACGTGCTTTTGAACAAGCCCTTGAAGCGATGCCGGGCAGCGACAAACAGTTTCAAGATACACAATACGGCTACACGCTTGCCCTCAACAAAGCTGGCTTTGAGCAACATGCTGAGTTCCTTGCGAACAAACTGACAGATCCGCAGCGCAAGATGCTGTATGCCAAGCAGCGTGAATCCAAGGCCATTCTTAACGCGTACGAGCAGCAGAATTATCAGTTCGTAATAGAACACAGTGAAGCCTTTGAGGACAGTTTTGGCAAAGAAGTAGGACTGACTGAGATTAAAGGCTGGGCATATTACAACCAGAAGCAAAACACCAAAGCTGTAGAGACCTTCCGCAAACTGGTTGAGGCCTACCCTTACGATGAACGATTCCAGGATGCGTTAAAAACTGCTGAATGTGCGCAGAAGAAGAGTTACAAACTGTGTTATTGATGCTGCCACGAACACGCTGAAACCGCTCTCTTTGATTGACATAAATAAAAAGGGCCTGCTGCTGGCCCTTTTCTTTGTCCGGTCAGTTACCGGCATACTTAGACATCGGATTGGCCAACCGCCATGAATCAGGCTTAAGGCACACCATGGCCTTTAGAGGCCGCCCAGACGCGGAACCATTGCTCGCGGGTCAGCTCAATGTCGAGCGCATCCACGGCAGCCTGAACACGTTCAATTTTGCCCGAACCAATGATCGGTAACGGACGAGACGGCAGTCGACGTACCCAGGCAAAAATCACCTGATCGATACTGGCCGCACCGGTTTCTTCACGAATGGCTTCCAGTTCGTCACGCACCCGAATTTGTTGCTCAGTCTGGCCGGAGAAAATCGCACCGCCCCCCAGACAAGACCAGGCCATCGGTTTGATGCGCTTCATTTGCAATTGATCCAGCGTTCCGTCGTGGCACACCTCAAAATTCAGCGGATTAATTTCAACCTGATTAGTCACCAGAGGTGCATCCCAGCGTGATTGCAGCAGGTCAAACTGAGCGGGCGTAAAGTTAGACACACCAAAGTGGCTGACTTTCCCCTGCTGCATCAGTTCAGCAAACGCCTCAGCAACTTCATCCGCATCCATCAGCACATCCGGTCGATGAATAAGCAGCACATCGATGTGATCAACATTCAGACGGGATAACGAATTATCGACAGATGCCAGAATGTGCGCCTTGCTGGTGTCATAGTGATTAATTTTGCGCTCCGGAAACGCAGCACTGCACAGCTTGATATCGCATTTAGTCACGATCTCAATCTGATCACGCACTGACGGCTCTAACGCCAGCGCCTCACCAAACAGACGCTCACAGCTGTAGTCACCATAGATATCCGCATGATCAACAGTCGTAATGCCCAGCTCAATGTGTTGTTTTAAGAATGTCAGTCGCTCCTGAGGCGACATTCCCCATTCCGCCGTACGCCAGTAACCCTGCACCAGTTCAGAAAATTGCGGCCCCTGAGGCGCAATCTCAACCTTTGCTACCATGTTGGTAAACTCCTTGTCAGTGAGTCCACACCCGACCCTCTCGGGATGAACTCGCAGATAAATCTTGCCCTCATCCTAGGCTTGTTTCGGCCGTGTCGCAATGCTATAACCCTTCAGCTTCGAACCGGAGTACGAATTATGTCTTTTGCCGAACGCCTTAAATCCCTCATTGGTGAAGAAAGTGTCAGTGGCTTTGCCCGACGTGTGGATATCAGCGAAGCGCTGATCCGAAAATACCTAAAGGGCAGTGAGCCAAGCCTCGCCAAAGCCAACCAGATTGCCATGAAAGCCAATTGCTCCCTGGAGTGGCTGGCAACCGGCTGCGGGTATCTTTATCGTCAGGCTGAAGTGGTAGATAAAATCGCGCTGTATGCTGCCTTTTCGCACTTGTATGGCCGAGAGCCCAGCGAAACAGAAGCCGAAAAGCTAACAAAAATGGTGACCGGCTATCAGTATTTACGCACCCACAAGAAAGTCGATGGCTATCTCGATATTCAGGGCATGGCAACGTTTCTGCAACTGGCCAAACAGGACGAACCCGAGTGAGCCCGAGATCACACACCAAACATTATCATTGAAGTAAAGGTAAACGTTCGTTTTGTTCCAATTTGTACCGCAGGTCTTCTAACCGGCGCCCCATTGGGTATAAGATAATGGCGCATAATGCAATTTTGGAAGAAGGATATTCTGATGACACCCGCCCCGGTCAAACCCCTTGTTACCATCAATGACCTCGACAAGCTGGATATCCGCGTCGGTACAATCACCGCCGTCGCCGACGTTGCCAAATCAGACAAGCTGATGAAATTGACTGTCGATTTCGGCGATCACACCCGTTCGATTCTAGCCGGAATCAAACAAGAACGCGCCAATCCGGCAGAAATCACCGGTAAACAGGCATTGTTTGTGGTTAACCTACCGGAACGCAAAATGGCGGGGGAATTATCGCAGGGCATGCTTTTTGACATTGGGTATGCCGACGGTGTCATCCCTTGTCTGGCCATACCGGAATCCACCCTGCCAAACGGAACCCGGGCTGGTTGAATTATCCTTCTCCCCCTATTCAGAGATAAGCCGCTGATAAGTTTTGCCAAATTGGCGACATCTAAAAACACAAAAGGAAGTTCCCATGAAGATTCACCGTATTAACCCTTCAAAACGCTGGTCAGATATCACAGTCTATAACGGCATTGCTCACTTTGTAGAAGTGGCGGACTCTGACACCAGTGCCGACGTAAGCGGTCAGGCACAGCAAATTTTCCAGCAAGCAGAAGCAATGCTGGCCAAAATCGGCAGTGATAAATCTCGTATCCTGTCAGTTACTATTTACCTGACTGACTTTGCTAACTTTGATGCACTAAACGAAGCATGGGAAGCCTGGTTGCCGGAAGGCTGTGCGCCAAGCCGCGCTTGTGTGAAAGCCGAGCTGGCTGATCCGAACTATCTAGTAGAAATTGCTTTTGTTGCTGCAGCCGGTGAAGAATACCTGGCCGACTAAGTGCGGGTAACTGGCTGAAATATAAAAGAACGAGAAAAAACACACGATGAGTAAACTGATAGATAAACTGGCCTGGATCTTTATTCAGGACGGTAAATTACTGACAGTGCGATCTAAGGGCAAAACCCTCTTTTATCTGCCAGGCGGTAAACGCGAGCCAGGTGAAAGCGATGAGCAGGCGCTAATCCGTGAAATTCGCGAAGAACTGTCTGTTGAGTTGCTCCCAGATAGTATCCGTTATGCCGATACCTTTGTCGGTCCGGCCGACGGAAAAGCCGACGATGTTTCTGTTCAGCTGACCTGTTACTTTGCCGATTTCAGCGGCGAACTCAAGCCTGATGCTGAAATTGAAGAATTACGTTATCTGAGCTCTGCCGACGAAGCTGTCTTTTCCAAAGCAGCCTGGATTGCCGCTGAGTGGCTCAAAGAGAAATCATTGATTCACTGAGCGCGTTGTGCCTTTTCGCACAGCGCCAATATGGTGGTCTGATCCTGTTTTAGCGCTGCCTTTCAGCCCCTGTTCGCCACTTAAACAGGGGTTGTCTCCGCTTGGTGGCATCTCCCTTTATTTACAATTAGCGTAATAATTAAATTGGGGGACTGCCTCGATATAGGGAAATACGCCGACTAAGACTTACCGACTTACCAGTAGGCTGATACCTACTGGCCATCTAAAAAGCCTGACTCTCCTCTCCCATTTCAATAATATATAAATGCGCGGTTCCGCAGATGATTAAATGATCTAAACCGAAACTTCTCAGAGGTTTTATTGGCAACAGGTCAAGTTAATCACTATTTTTTGAAGTGGCTCTGCTAAGGTCTTTTTTATAATGACCAGCATCCGTTATTCCTGTATTACTGCTTACTGCCACACAAAAATTTAAATTATCGCCGATGGTCAGGCATCATTTTATGACAGGCGAATCGAGTGCAGTCGTCTAACCCATTTTATCTGTTCTTAAGGAGAGCATATGGCGTTTTCAGATGCCGAAAGAGAGGCACTATTAGCGGTCAAGGGCGTTGGCCCTACCGTATTGAAAAGATTTGAAGAAATTGGAATAGATACTCTTTCTGACTTAGCTACTTATCAGGCTGATGAAATTACAGAAAGAGTGGCGTCCATGTTGAGAACAACGTGTTGGAAAAATAGCCCGCAAGCTAAAGCAGCAATTGAAGCCGCTATTTCTCGGGCAAAAGAAGGGATGTAGCCACTATTGGCTGGCATATCTACCTCAAAGCCATTGAATACGGCCCCTGCTCCGGGAAGGAACAAATGGACATCGAAAAACAGAACATCAAAGAAATAAACATCGATGATACAAACATCGAGGCAGCAAAAATCTCAGATTTAGATTCAATCGTTGAGCTTGTCGAGCGGGTATCTAACTCAAACATCCTCCCGCATTTTAGTGAAGAAGGACGACTGTTTTTTACATCAAAAGTGCTCCCTGACATCAAAACGACTTTTGACGATACTCGATTTCAACGCTTCAAACTCACTGAACATAATCAACTAATCGGTTTTGGGGCAATGAGAGACCATGACTATATTACGCATTTGTTCATTGATGATGATTATCAGGGAACCGGGTTAGGTAAACGACTGCTTCACCACCTATTGAAACAGTCACCGTCCGGTGAAGTGCGGTTAAGGGCTTCCGTGAACGCCGTCAATTTTTATCAAGCTCAAGGTTTCGAAGCAACGGCTTCTGAATCTGAAGTTAATGGCATCAGGTTTGTGCCAATGCGATGGACATGCTCATAACGACAATGACGTCATGGTTAACTCAGGAATGTATTAACATGGATGAACATAGAGATAAATGGCGAAAGTTCTACGAAAAAGCTTTAAACCGTCCTCATTCAAAAAGAACTGAACAAGCGGTTAAATTGAATATGTCATCACAAAAGGTTGCCGTTGACTGCGGCTGTGGAACCGGCAGTGATATAGAATATTTGAACAGTCAGGGATATCTGGTTCATGGATTTGACCTCAATCCGGATTCAATAGCCATTTGTCGAGAACGCTTCGAGGGTAATTCACAAGTTCATCTTTATGAGTCATCATTCGATCGCTTCAACTACCCAAAGTCCGGAGCGGTAATCGCAAATGCCAGTCTGTTTTTCGTAGAGAAAGTGCATTTTCAAACTACTTGGAAAAAGATAACCTCATGCCTGGAAATAGGCGGTGTATTTGTCGGTGATTTTATGGGTAAAAATGACTCATGGTCTTCTCATTACAACCAGGCTATCACGTCACTCACTAAAGAAGATATCGCTGCACTCTTCACAAACTTTGATATTATTCAACTTCAAGAACGCGATGAGGACGGAACAACAATGTTAGGCGAATCAAAACATTGGCACATTTATTCCGTTGTCGCTATAAAACGTGCTTAATACGTTTCTAATAGACATAAAACTCCACATTCAGGTAGAGAAAACGTCCAAATCACTCCAGACTGTTTTCAAAAAGTAAATAAGCGCGTTAAAAATGTCTCTCTAACGCGCTTAATTACAATATCGGTTCAGGATTTACTTAGTCGCATCCACCCACATCACCCCCACCTCTTTTTTGATGACGGTGACCTGCGTTCCCGCTTTCAGAGGAGAACGGCTTTTCAGTTGCCAGTTAATGCCAGAGTAGGCGTAATGGCTCAGCCCTTTATCATCAACATCACTTTCCAGTGTAAAGGTCAACTCAGCAAAATCCGTTTGAATATCTTGTGTCCCCCGGTTCTCTTGCAGCCGTTTTAACGGTTTCCACAGAATCACAGCCAACACGGCGGTGATCACGGAATTGCTCCAGAGCGCTGTAGTCAATGAACTGTCTAGTACAGAGAAGTTCATCAGCAACCCGGATATAAGCAACGAGAGCCCGAGGAAAAGTAAGATAAAGGTCGACATACCCAGCACCGCTACCTCAATGATTAAGGCGATAACGCCCAAGATCATTAATACTTCGGGTAAATTGTTGGTTATGAATTCCATCGCTTACTCCAGAGACTTACTGTTTCTGTTTCTGATTAATCGAGTTAATGATCGACATACCTTGTGCCACTAGTGCGCTGGCGTCTGTGCCGCTATCTGGCAGCAGAACAACGGAAGACTCTTTGGCAATCGCTTCTTTCGCCGCAATCGCTTTGGTCGCGAGATCCAACTGAATCGCTTTCTGGCCTTCCTCTGTGTTAGCCGCTTCACCTACTTTTCGCAACGCATCCGCCTGAGCTTCAGCAACCGCAAGAATAGCTTTGGCTTCACCTTCTGCCCGCAGAATTTGCTCTGCTTTATCAGCCTCTGCCGCTAGCACTTGCGCCTGTTTCTTACCTTCAGCGACGTTAATAGCTGCTTGTCTGTCACCTTCTGATTCAAGAATTTGGGCACGTTTGACCCGCTCAGCTTTCATTTGCGCTTCCATGGCTTCCATAACTGAGTTTGGCGGCACTATATCTTTGATTTCATAACGCAATACCTGAATCCCCCAAGGCTCAGAGGCTGAGTTTATTGCTGTCACAATGTTGGTATTCAACATGTCACGTTCTTCAAAGGTTTTATCCAGTTCCATCTTACCCAACTCAGAACGCATCGTCGTTTGCGCCAGTTGCGTAACGGCAAACACATAATCGTCGACACCGTAAGTCGCTTTGTATGGGTCAAGCACTCGGAAATAGAGCACGCCATCGACGATCAGTGAAATGTTGTCTTTGGTGATTGCTGATTGCGACGGCACGTCCTGCGCCTGCTCTTTCAGGCTGCGGTCTGCGGCAACCCGGTCGATAAACGGTACAATGAAGTTTAGTCCGGCTTCCTTGGTCGACTGATACTTCCCGAAACGTTCGATTAACCATGCCCGGTTCTGTGGCACAAACTTAACGCTATTTTTTAGTAGAACTAAAACAAAAATTAATAGGAAAACCTCAACATTCAGAACAACGTCGAGAATTTGGAATACTGGATCCATATTACCTTCCTCAGTAACGACTAACCATCTTACTTTAGTAACGGTTAGTGCCTGTTATCATTGATATTTAATCATCTCACACCATACCACTAAGACACTGTGTACACTATAGAAAATGACAAAATACAGCGAAATTATGCTTCCCAGAAACAGCGAATATGTATTAATAAAGCTTTAAATTAATTAGAGCTCATCCTTTTATTACCGATTATTTTATTCATAAAAGACAAAAACAAAAATCAGATAAATTAATTTCATCACCGTGATAAATACATTGATTAGATAAGAAATATAACTTCTGATTAAATGCGCGAATAGATACTTCATATAATCTATTTTCTTAATCAAGGTGATAAAATGTTTTCTATTGATGAAGTTGTTGTTGCAACTAAAGGCGTTGATCTTGGTAAAATGGTTGTTGCTGGCCTGAGCAGTGGCGGCTACTACGTGCATGTTAATGTTGAAGGCATGACGCTGACTTATCCTGCAAAAGATCTACAGAAAGCATAATTTCATTACCTGCTTTATTTATTAAAGGTAGCCAAATGGCTGCCTTTTTTATTTTCAAACAAAGCAATATAATCATAGAAATTAACCAAACTCTGATCACACTTTATTTTTCATTTAAAAATTTGTGAGTAATATCTAAAAAAGCATGCCTAGACGTCGCTTTCTGCAATAGCTTTCTAATACTTATTTATCATGGGTGTTTAGACAGGAGGCAATTTGGTTCGTATAGCATATAAGGGTTCCTGTTTGTGCGGCGATGTGCAATTTGAAATAACGGGTAGCTTTCAGTCATTTTATCTTTGCTACTGTCAACATTGCCGGAAAGACACAGGCTCAGGGCATGCATCCAACTTATTTTCCAATACTGCCACGTTGAACTGGTTGCAAGGTGCTGACTCAACAACGACCTTTCAGCTGCCAGATACGCAACATATAAAGTGCTTTTGCCGTAGATGTGGCTCAGCGTTACCCTATCAATCTGAAACATTGGGCATTGTGGTTCCGGCGGGATGCCTTGACACAAATGTTGAGCTTCGGCCCACAGCGGCTATTTTTACCAGCAGTAAACCTGGCTGGGCGGCACATCTTGATGATTTACCGAGTTTTGACCTGTTTCCGTCTTAGAAATCTGAGCATAAAAGCTTATCATTTAACACTATTCAATTAACGCTATTCATAAATAGTCTTAGCTATCTGGCGGAAAGAAACATTAAAAAAGGTTCTGGATCACCTCCAGAACCTTTTCGTTTCATCTCACTCAGAGAAAGTCAGTGACGTACCAAAGGATCAACGTCTCAGAGCATTCAGTTTCATCTGTGCCTGCCCCAACACCGACTCGACCGGATAGGTGCCATCCAACGATGCCTGCCCCGCCTGTTTCCCGGTCATGATTTCAATAGCGTCAGTCACATGGCTGATTGCCCAAATATGGAACTCGCCTTTCTCTACAGCCTCAACCACATCCTTACGCAGCATTAAATTGTGCGCGTTCGACTGCGGAATAATGACGCCTTGTGCGGCATGTCGCCCTTTAATGGTACAAACATCAAAGAAGCCCTCAATCTTCTCATTTACGCCGCCAATTGGCTGAGCCTGACCAAACTGGTTCATCGAGCCGGTAATCGCCACATCCTGACGAAGCGGGATTTGCGAGTATGCTGACACAATTGCACACAGTTCTGCCATTGAGGCACTGTCACCGTCTACCCCACCATAAGACTGCTCAAACGTAAGGTGAGTCGTCAACGGCACCCGGCTGCTGCGGCCAAAAATAGAGGCCAGGTAAGCAGAGAGAATCATGACGCCTTTGGAGTGGATCCGCCCGCCAAGATCGACACTGCGTTCAATATCAAACACCCCGCCTTCACCGTAGGAGGTTGTTGCCGTGATCCGATTCGGTGCACCAAACTGATAGTCAGAGGTAGAAATAACAGACAAACCATTAATTTGCCCGACAACTGCCCCTTCCGTGTCAATCAGGGTGGTACCGTTGGTAAACGTCTGCATTACATGATCTTTAAGACGACTTACCCGCTTTTCCTGACTGTGCAACGCCTGTTCAACATGGTTCGCACGAATCATGGTGGCATTCGACGACTTCGCCGCATAGTTAGATTCGCGCAGCAGATTAGCAATATCTGCAGAATGCAGTGACAGTTTATTCTGATCATCCGCCTGACGAGAGCTGTACTCGATGATTCGGGCAATCGCTTTACGATCACAATGCAGCATGTTGTTGTCATTCACAATGCTGGAAATGAACTTCGCATATTGCGCTTCAGATTCATCAGTACGGCACATCTCATCTTCAAAATCCGCCGTGACCCGAAACAGTTCACTGAATTCCGGATCATAATGCTGCAGCAACTGGTAAGTCTGATAATCGCCGAACAGAATAATTTTTACCGACAGTGGAATAGGCTCAGGATCCAGAGAGATTGTACCGGACAATGTCACCTCTTTTTCCAACGAACTGACACTCAATTTACGCGAACGCAGCGCCCGTTTCAGGCCATCCCATACATACGGACGTTCCAGTACTTTTACTGCGTCCATCAGCAATACCCCACCATTTGCGCGGTGCAGACTGCCAGAGCGAATCAATGAAAAGTCCGTAAAAATGGTGCCTTTGTATGTCGCATTTTCCACATAACCAAAAATCGAGTGATAGTTCGGACTCTCTTCCACCACAATCGGGAATTTAGTTTCTGTATCATTCGCCACCAGCACATTCACCTGATAGCGCCGCGGCATTTTCTTATCCAGCGTTGCATACGCCAGTGCCACATCTTCCTCACTCTCTTCCAGGAAGATATCGAGGTTTTCCAGAATATCCTTACGCATCGCCTTGAGGTAGTTTTTCACCTCCGGTAAGGATTTGTATTCAATCAGCAAATCATGAATAAAGTGAGACACCACTTCCAGTGCGATTTCTTCATTTAGCTTTTGCATTTTCTCAGAGAAATCTTCTTCCAGTTCCGTCAGCTCTCGAACAATACTTCGCAGCTTTTTCTCCAGCGCGTTGATCGTGTCTTCAAACACCTTTTGCTCTTTATCTGACAGCTGGGCAAATGATTCTTCGGTATGCGGCTCTTCACCGTTCAGCGCAACCAGCTGGTATTCACCGGCCATAGTCACGGTCAGGCTGATACTGTGTTCCTTGGCTTCCTGAGTCAGGGCCAGCAATGCACCTTGTTGTTTCTGATCAAGCTGGTTTTTCAGCTTTTCAGAACGGCTATAGTACACCTCATTGTCGAATGCGAGCGGCAAAGCTTTTACCAGCTTGGTCATCATTTTTTCGACATCTTTTTTGAACTGCGTACCACGGCCAGCCGGCATCTTCAGGACTTTAGGATTGCGTGATTCTTCAAAGTTGGCGACATAACACCAATCATGCTGCGGATGACCGCTGCCGTTAGGATCGTGGCGATTGAGGTAACGCAGCACCATCGTACGCTTGCCCAGACCATTGCGCCCAATCGCGTAAATGTTGTAGCCCTTCTCCTTAATGGACATGGCAAACTCAACCGCTTGCTGCGCACGTTCCTGCCCGACTATCTCGTCCAGCGGCGTTAAATTCTTGGTCGACTTACAATCTTCAGGTAAGCCATGTAATTCTGATGCCCGATACAGTTTGTCACTGCTCAGTGTTTTAATTGTCATATGGCTCCCTCCATTACATTCTTTTCAATCAGTGTAGACAGCTAATTATTATTTTTTAGTGACTTAAACGACGTTTAGCAGGCAAAAATGCATCCCCGACCATCTAACCGCTGAAAAAACAACCAATAATTATGCAGTTTCCCTCTCTTTTATGATTGTTTTTTCAACTTACAGATGCCCGAAAACTGATCGGAGCCTGACTGTCTGCATGACCATTCTTTAAATAAGGTTTAATACACAACAATCATCGAGACACAAATTTAACGCCAAGATCAGAGACAAAGTCTTACTTTATTCCTGTCATTCGCTATGATAAATCCGCCTGGCGATTTCGCCATTTTGTTTCTGTGAATTAACTTTCGTGAAGAGGGAATCGATGCGCTTAGATGAGTTTACTGAACAGAATTTTGACCAACTCATTCAATGGATCAATTCAGAAGAATTAAATTATTTATGGGGCGGTCCAAACTATACATTCCCGCTGACCCATCAAAAAATCCGCCAGCATTGTAGCAAACAAGATGTTTTTCCTTTTCTGTGTACACTCAAAGGGCAAAACGTTGGCTTTGTGGAATTAATCAAAAAGACTGATCACCATTTTCGTATCTGCCGGGTATTCATCGCTCATCAATACCGCGGGCAAGGATTGTCGGCAAAAATGCTTAACCAACTCATAGCAAAGGCCAGAACAGAATTCAATGCAACGCACCTGAGTCTGGCTGTCTTTGAACATAATAAAGCCGCCAAACATTGTTATGAATCCTTGGGGTTCAAAACCGTATCCATTGAAAAAGGAACCCGATCATTTCGAGGTGAAAATTGGGATCTTGTCTTGATGGATAAGGCGCTGACGCAGAAAACATCTAAAGAAAATGCCTTAAAGGAAACATGACGTCAGAGTTGATTGTAATAACGGATTTTAAATGCGGTTAAGTTATGAGTGAGCGGCATCACCCCGAAAATAACGCAGGGTTCAATATAAATGTTGTCATACAACTGACATCCCTTCGTTACATTAAGCAGGTATAAGTAAGTCCCAATTTACGAATGAATAAAACGCTCTGGACTAGTCCACACACGCTTTTCTGCAGACACATTCGATTCCACGGTCTTTACAGCCGCACCACGGCTTCCTTTATGCGATGACCTTCCTGACTAAAGACAAAACCTTACCCTGAGCCACGCACGGAGACATGATGAAAATAAACGGCACGTCACAACTGGCCACGATTCGGGATACCTTAACGCAGCAAATCGACAGTGGTTTCTTCGCGGCAAGTGCTAAGCTGCCTTCGGAACGAGAGCTCAGCGATATATTCGAAACCAGCCGTATCACCGTCAAAGATGCACTGATGGCGCTTGAAGCCGAGGGTCGCATTTACCGGGAGGAACGACGCGGCTGGTTTGTGGCATCGTCAGAACGTCTTCGCTATAACCCGCTTAGCCGTTCTCACTTTCATAAGATGGTAACGGAACAAAACCGGGATGCCCGAACCGAGTTGCTTTCTGTCAGTTCATCCCCTGCTAACCAAGAGCTGATGACCGCGATGGAACTGAACGGGCTGACAAAAATTCACCATGTCCACCGGCTCCGTTTTCTCGACAATAGGCCGGTGCTGTATGTTGAAAACTGCCTGATTGCCAGCCACTTTCCCGATGTTCTGAATGAAGACCTGACCCGCTCACTGACTGAACTCTATCGGGAGCGATATGGCTATACGACCTGCCGTTCGCGATTTGACGTCTTCCCCACGGCTGCCAAAGGTATTGTTGCCAAAAAGCTGAACCTGGCCGAAGGGCAAATGGTACTGAAGATACGCCGTATCAACTACAACCAGCATGGCACAATCATTGACTGTGAATATGAGCATTGGCGCCATGACGCGGTCGCGATTTATATAGATAGCGAGTTTTACAGATAACAGATCACAAATGAAAACGCCCGGCTGATACCGGGCGTTGTTCATGCTGACGTTGTCTGTAGAGGCTGTCTGAAAAGACTGTTTCTAAAGAGCGATTTAAATAAGCTGTCTTTAAGAGATACCTTAAAAGAACGAGCTAAAAAATTATCTTGGGCGGTTTACGTACTCGTAATTGTCGCCACGTTTTTTGTAATAATGATTATCAATAATTGCGTAAGTGGCTCCGGCTATAATTGCAAATGTCGCAATTTCCGGTAAACGACTACGGTGATAGTGATAATGTCGTGGACGCTCTTTTACCACAATAACATCACGATGACGGTAGTGATCATGGTGACTATGATGGTAATTATGGTGGTGTTTTTTATGGTGCTTGTGGTGATGATTTCCTTTCGCCATCGCCTCACCAGGAACCGCTAAACCGAATGTCAGAATCATTGTGGCCAGCATACCGCCTTTCAGCACTGAGCGACCTGCAGAGCTGGATTTGCTCGGGTCATGCTGGCTCCGGTTGATAGTAAACCAAGGTTTCATACGACTACTCCTAACGTTATAACGATAGGATAGCGGCCCTAGTGAAAAACAATGTTTGCCCAATGTAAAACTACGTCAGGATTCTGCAAAATTTCCCTTAATTCGGGGCGAACTTGGCGAAAACTTCGGCTTCCGTCATGACCTCAGTTTCATTGCTAAATGTGTAATATTGCGGTTTTTTGTCGATGAAGATCTGATGATCCATGACAAGTTCCGGCTCTTGGTCTAATAACCCGGCAGACAAAATATGCTGACCATTTGCCTTCAATTTGTAAAAAAGGTGGGTACCACACTCCTTACAAAAAGCACGTTCTGCCCACTCTGACGAGGAATAACGGGTGATATACTCTTCTCCGGTGAGAGAAACATCCTGCCCGCCATCAACCGCCAGTAACGGACCACCGCCCCACTTACGGCACATACCACAATGACAAGCACCGACATGCAGTGTACCACTGCGCGTTGCAACCCCGACGTTTCCACACAAACAGCGGCCGCTCAGGTGTGTTTTTCCTTCCATTATCCTTTCTCCATCTGGTTCAACGGAGCTGGCTAGCTCCGAGAAAAAACGGGTGAATAGACAGTTAGCCTTGTCTTCCTATTCAGACATTTTAGCAGCATTTACTAATCAACTCGTGCCCACAAACCCTGTTTTGCAAATCCAGTTTTACAACAATGGCTAACATGTGTTGCCAGTATTCTGTTGCTCGCCAATATGAGTACGACTGTCTATTTACTCATACGTTCCCAGTTTTTGACTTGCCGCTACTTCCTTCCCGCGGATTAAAATCTGGTGCTTCTGCTACCCGACTCACTCTGCCTATCATTCGGTACAACATTACACAAAAAAGCCGGAAGAACACTTCCGGCTTTTTTCAAAATTTACAGACAGCTGAGGTACATTATCATAATTGACATTGCGTCGGAGATGACAGGTCACGCGGCCAGCGTGTTGTTCCGTCGGTAATGTTCAGCGGCAAAAACTCCAGGTCTGCGCTCATCCCTGCCGATGGCAGATCGGTTTCCAGCACGTACATTCCCGGTGTGACCGCCCCAGATTTCGCATTCAACGCAACCTGTGAGGCCGCCAGACTGCTGTAGCGCAAGCCGAACATGTCAAAATATGGCCGCCAATCCTGATCGGTCAGTTGACTCAGGGCCACCAGCATGAAGTCATTACCCGGTATCTCCTGCACCGTCTTATTACCGTAGGTCAGATGCCCCGAATACGGGAACAGACTGAATCCGAGGCGTTCACGGTTGGCCAGCCAGTCATTTTCGTTACCGGCAAACTGACCAAAAATACGGCTGTGCTGGTAGAGCAAAGTAAAGACATGGAAGCCGTTATCCAGACGGGCACCGCCTGTCAGCAATTGCTTATCAAGCCGCAGTGCCATCTGAATGTAGAAAGCCATCCGGTAGCCATTGTGAACGGCATAATCATTGCTTTGCCAAGGTACAGTGAACCGATCCGCTCCACTGTCCATGACTTGACAACGGCTATCCACAACCACTCGCTCACCCTGGGTATTCGTGACACCAGCAGCATCAGACATGAACACATAAAACAGGTCTTTATGATTCATGTGGCCATCAGTGATTGTCGTACTTTGCCCATCACGCTCGTAATGCGTTTTCCACTTCACGAAATAAGGAAAAATGTTGTTGGAGTTTTCACCGGCACGGGAACCATACTCCGACCAGGTATCACGATTTCCCTCAGTCACATAGTGCACATTGAGACGCTTGGTTTGCAGATTATGGCCGAGTTCATGGTTGTCACCCCAGCCGGTCGGATCAATCTCCCAAGCAGCATCCCACGGGTTGCCGCTACACCCACTGCCACAGTGCGCGTTCTGATCGTAGTTGGCATGCTGAATAATGGTGCGAGTATGCATTTTAGTGTCATAGCAATCATCGCGGCCAAACAGGGCTTCACAGTTCATACGTACGTCAACAGGTAACGACTGCTCCAATGTTTTCCCCTGTACCTTGTACCCTGCCAGTGTATAAACGGCATTGAGGTGATCTTCCTCAATCGCTTTGAGTAAGTCATCAACGGTTGGCATCTGGCCGCCCAAGGCATCAAGAAAACGATCTCGACGTAAATGCTGCTCTGCACCATCAGTACGCAGATCAACGTGCGGCAGTTCAGTCGTATTCAGCGTGTCATTGAAGCGGGCAATTTCGTGCGGATCACTGAAATCCATGATCGTCGGATGCTGTGCGACACCTTGCGCTGCAATTGTGACACTGACCGGAGAAGCCGAGCCTTCCAGATACAGGTAGACCGGACCACCGTAAGGTGTAGAAAAGGTGACAGTTTCACCGGCAGCAATGGACAGACGCTGCTGTGCCAGTTCTAGCGGACCACGGTACACTTTCTGCTGGTAAGCACGATTTGTATTGCTGCGGTGATAATTCAGCTTAATGCTGGCAGTAGCAGAAGAATTGTCCTGACGGGTCAGGGTAATTGTCTGCCCCGGCAGCGCGTACCAGCCTGTGGTTGTCCACTGTTTCGTATAAGGTACCGAAAAAGTTCGTTGGGTATTCACGACTGCAGGGTAGCGGTAATGAGCATTTGCACCTTTTACAACCTGACTTTTATCGGTGACAAACTCTCCCAGATCCGGTTGCGCCAGGTTATGGGCCCGTTTGTAGCTGACCACCCAGTCAGCGAACATTGCCTGTTGCCAGGCTCCCTGCTCTGACTGGTCAATCGGGTAATCAATCGATGCACGGTACTTATCGGCCAACAACAGCCCGGCACTGATCAACCGAAACTCGTCTTTGGAAAACGCATCCAGGCCATAGCTGTCCATGGCAGAGACCGACTGACGGTACCAGTCTGCTGCAGTTTTAAATGCCTGATTGAAGGCCACGTCATCACAGTACAGGAAGTTTTTGTTACAGCTATCCAGTACCGAGATATCAAACGCGCCCTGCTCCAGTCGCGGTAACAGTTCAGAGACTGCGCGAAGAGTTGCCGGCAGTGATTTTTGCTCTTCAACTGACGCGTTGGCCGCATGGTGCTCGCTCCAGTAATTCCCTTCCCCGGCAAGGCCCATGTAGCTGTATAGCGGCGAAGCCATCGGGCTAGCAAAGCGTTCATGGTTCACCACGATAATCGGGATCTGCCGCTGCTTGGCCTTTTCTATCGCCGCAGCCACGCCTGCGTAACCCCTGCCGTCCCGATCAATATCGCTGAAAATGATCATATCCGGTTGCTGGGTATCAATGCAGGCTGACAGCGCTTCATATTCGCAGCTGTTAGGCGTATTTATCGTGTGGTTATTCGGGTAAAACTCATTCAGCCATTTACGGATGTTCTCATTGTGCGGAAAGTACCAGCTGTCAGCACGGCTCGAAACGTGGCTGGTTATCACTTTCAACGGTTCGGTAGTCATTTCATTGCGACGAGTCAGCCAAACGACCAAATTATTCAGTAACGTATCGGTTTGCGCATTCCGGTCAACCGAAAACATGTTGCCAGCCATTGCCATATAGCGATGACCATTTTGCTCACCCGCATAAATCAGCCCTTTCGCTGAGGGCCTACCGGCTTCATTCTGCGTTGATCGCAATACTTCGACGTTAGACTCCGGCAGGAAAGAAGTGAAAGTAATACTGTCATGTGTCGGATGCCAAGAGATGGTGTCGCCGACACCTTGGTAAAACTGTGGAATCAGTGACGCCTGACGAGCCGTCGCAAGCTTTAGCTGGTCAAGGCTGTATTCAATCAATGCATCTGCCGATGCCAGCGTATGATCTTCCTGGGAAATCGCCTGTTCAACCAGCGATGTCAGTGAAGGGGGGATTTCACAATCACCGGCAATTGCACCGGTCACATACTGCTGGCTATCCGGTTGCCACTGACCGTTGCAGCCTGCAATACCATTCAGTTTGTAGCCTTCATCAACAGCAACATCAAACGTGTAGCGTTCTCCCGCTTTCGCCTTTACTAATTCCGGCGTGATAGTGACCTTATCAGACACCTTTACCGAGATCAGATAAGAGGGCTCTGGAGTGGTATCCGGATCAGGTGTAGTCTCAGGTTCTGATGGCGTTTCCGGCTGAATATCGCCCTGATTTTCTGACTCGTTACCGTTCTGAACAATTCCACCCGTTTCTTTATCCGTTGTCACCGGCTCGTCTCCACCCCCGCCACCACATGCGGCCAGAGGAGTCAGCGCCCCGAGAAGTAACAACTGCTTTATTGCCAACCTCAGTTGCATATTTGCTCCTGTATTTATAGTTATTTACTGTTTGATCAATATCACTGCTAATAGTGATGATTAGCCGTAATAAGTCAAAAAATTCAGGAGATTACTGGCTTAAGATAACAATTTTATGCTTTAACTAGACTGCCATTTAATTTGTCAGGCCCTCATGCCGCGTCCTGCCCTTTCATTCCTTGAAAGGCAATGGTAGATTATCCGCAAACATATGAAACTTATTTCAATTTTATTATCTGATTGGGAATCGGTTCAGGAGAGCAATATGCTAAAACCAATACGGTTAATAAAGCGGTCGAAACTTGCAACTACTGCCTTGCTGGCCAATGGGATACTGGCATCAGGTACCACCATAACGTCGGTTGCCATAATGGCTTCAAGCGCCGTGCAGGCCAATGAAATTACCCAAACACAGCAACTTTTTGAACGTCAGATTCAAGCTCTTATGACCAGTGACTACCAGCAATTTACTGACCAGACCACGCCTGAATTTAAAAAAGCGTTGGCAGAGTCCCGCTTCAACATGCTGACTAAAACCTACGGAAAAAAACTGACCGGCGGTTATCAGGTGGAATACCAAGGTGTGACTGAACAAAAAGGTTACGACGTATATTCCTGGAAAGTTTCTTATTTTCAAGGTGGCGCGAGCAATCAGTACCGCATAGTATTGGAAGGGGAAACACTGGCCGGATTCTGGATTCAGTAGCAGCCTGATGAACCGGGTTGATTCCAGCCGGTTGCACAATCAGGCTGGGGCACGCCGAATCTGAATTAACATTATTCAGCTCATACCCATGAGCTGTATCGGTTTTATTTCTCTGTTTTATCTATTACTCCCCATGCAATTCCCCGATGTTTATCTTCGTCTTCCGTGTTAAACCATTAACAAATGATTTTGCTAACCTGCTGTTATATGGTTAATTACGCAAATATATGGTTAATTACAAAAAGTCCGGTTTGATAACAACCTGAAGCCACAAACAATAATCCATCAAATATACCAAGCCATGTTGACCGTCAGTCATTGCGCCGCCACACTGCAAGGGAAGAACTATGAAAGACTTTATCATTGCGAGTTGGGACTTTACCCAATCGACACCCTCCCCGAATCAGGATGATTCCCCACAGCTCAAGCCCGGTATCTGGTTTCACTGTCAGCGTGACCACCCCGATTTGCCCGCCTGGCTGACCAGCTTACAAATTCCCGTGCCTCTTGTGCATACTTTGCTGGCCAATGACACCCGCCCTCGTTTTGAGAAAATCGACGAGGACGTCTTCTTAATCATCGTACGTGGTATCAATTTAAATCAGGATGCTAAACCCGACGATATGCTGAGCCTGCGCTTTTTATGGTACAAAGGCATGCTGATCAGCACCCGAAAAGTCTCATCCCGTGCGGTTTCTATGGTATTGGATCTGCTGAAGGCCGGCAGCGGACCGAAGACCTTACCGGCCATTCTGAGCACCTTGCTGCTGGAAGTGCACCAGCTGATTGCCAACTTTCTGGATCCGATTGAAGACACAATTGATGAACTGGATGTTCTGAACATCGGCAATGCGAAAAAGGAAGCCGAAAACCTGAACCACAATTTACACCGCTTGCAACGGATCCGGCGCTACCTGAAACCTCAGCAGTACGCGCTGCAGGATCTGCTCAATGCCAAGCTACCTTGCCTGCATGAACAGCGGTTGATCATGAAAAACTGCAACGACGTGGCTCAGCGTACCCTGGAATCGGTGGAGTTTTACATTGAGCAAATCAACGGATTCTTTATCGCCCTGTCACAGCACCAGTCAGAGCGCATGAACAAAAACACCTACCTGTTTTCAGTCGTCGCCGGGATTTTCCTGCCTGCGGGTTTCCTGACAGGATTACTGGGGGTCAACATTGCCGGTATGCCTGGCACGGAAAATCCTTATGCCTTCCTGTGGTTCACATTAGGTCTTATGGGCACTATTGCGCTCGAGGTACTCGTGCTGCGAATGCTGAAATTTATCTGAAACCGTCTGTTTTCAGATTGTGATAGTCCGCCTGTGATAAACCGTAGTACAGGCGGTCATCAAACCCGTTTTCCAGCTTGTAATACGCCGGAGAACAGCCTTCCTTAAAATACCCGCATTTTTCCAGAGTTTTATAGGAACCGATATTTCGGCTGTAACAATCAGCTGCCAGCTTGTGTGCACCGAGTGCTTCAAAGCCCAGCGTAGTTAGAAAATGACACAGCGCGGTCGCAATCCCTTTCCCCCAGGCGTATTCCGGCAGTTGATAACCAACGTCATAATTGCCTTCCAACATCAGGACTTGCGCCAGACCGCCCATGCCCATGAACCGCCCTTGCTGATCGCGCACAATCACTGTCGGGCTTTCCGGCCAGGTTGCCGTTGCAATGGATTCCTCGGTATCCGTAATCATCGATTCAAAATAAGCCCGGTAGACTTCTTCTGGTGCCGGTGCGAAAAACAGATACTCCGCAACGTTCGGGTTATCCAACATCGCAATCAGGTCATTCACGTCATCACTACGGATAAGGCGGACTGTATATTCAGTACCGAGGGGAATTGTTCTTCCCTGTTTGAGCAAAGTAAAGGGGCTCATCGTCTACACTTCCATTCTGACCCGCCTTCAGTAAAAACGGGCTATTTCCATCCAATTAACCACTGGCTGCTGTCTTTCAGTTCCCGCCAGTTGATTTCACACATACGGTGGTTCATCACAGCCTGAATTACGCAGCGCGTCACCTTTTGGTGCTCATCAAATTCCACGTCAATCACCATGAAGTGGCGCTCTTTGTCACTGACTTCCACCTTGGTCCATTTGCTGCCATACAAGGCTTTAGGGTGAATACGGTTCATCGCTGTTTCCTCTCATCACTGACATCGCCATACACATCAATACAAAAACGACAATGCCGAGCCATTACAATCCACCTCAATTGCTAGGTGTTTTTTAAATCTCTGTTGCAATCGCTCATCCTATTCTTATACGCATATTTTTCAGAGCAATGTCATGAACAAAACCGTTATCGCACTTTCTCTTGCTATTTCACTTACAGCCTGCGGCGGCGGGGGCTCCGGTCAGCCGTCTGAGCCGGGAAAAATCACACCACCGCCTCCAGTCAAACCGGAAGCCACCATCGATGTCGCCTTCAAGGACGCCACCTTCGACGCGGCGACACTGGCTTCTTTACAGTACCGGGTGAGCGAGTACAGTTCGGCGTTTCCACCGCAGTCCACTGACACTACAAAGCCAGATAATACCATATTTTTCAAAGAGGTATATCGCAAGCTAGCGGCTGATGAGGTAGCAGGCATTGGCGTGTTAAACGAGCTGGAAAATCAGGGGCTCGGGACCGATTTGTTTGAAATGACCAGCATTGATTACAGCGACGCCGGACTGACACAAGAAAAGGAACGTGACACTCATTTTGGGGCCCGAATTGAAAATGGTCGCTTCCTGACATTCCTGGACAATACCTCTTTATTCCGCCAGCCTTGGGCCCTGCCGGAGTTTCCTGCCACCAGCGAAGCCGCAAAACAACTGGCTGAAAGTGGTCGCGAAGTGTTCCACATGGATCTCAGCGCAATGACCCGAGCAGAAATCATTGATTTTATGGAAGATAAAGAGATTGATAACAGTGAAACCGCCGCTATTAATACTTGTTCAACGCTCGATGTGACCCGCACTCTGCAAGTTGAGAACAACAGTACAGAGGTCGTGATGGTGAATGGTAAAGGCATCGAGACGATGAAAATGCATGTTATCGACCGGATTGAAGGCAAATGTCGACTTTTTGATGGCGATGAGATCGAATTTGGTCAGTTTGCCAATGACAATCTCGAAGGCATGGCCATCTGGGTCCACCCAGCCATCGGAATTGTTAAAGCCGTAGAAACTAACGCCAGCCGTCAGCAATCGGCAGTACTGGAACTCACTGGTTATACTCTTAACAACGCATTCTAAGATTCTGATTTCAAGATTGTTTGAATTCTATCTTCGCATAACCTGAAGGGCCTCCGGGCCCTTTTTCGTGCGTCATAATAACTTGTTTTCCGCCGTTCACACTTCACTCTTAAGCACATCATCTCTGAGCGTCTTCTCGGTGCTTCTCCTGAGTCCTTTATTGCCTACTGACCGCACTTTCCATCTTTGGCTTCTCCTGTGCGTCCATTTCGGGTTAGCACTCAGTGTTTACGGCGCAATTTGTACAGTACCATCAGTAATACCGAGGCAACGGCAACCGTGGCAACCACAAAGATATACAGCAACATCTCTCCGTACTGACTGTTATGAAACAGAAGGTAACCGCTATAAAACAACACAAAATACAGTGAAATCACAATGAACAGCTTGTACAGATGACTATCGTTCAGATTTCTTAACATGGCCGTATTCCCCCATACCGGATAATCCTTAGCGGGCTAATTTGAGTATGTGCGGCCTTGGTGTGACCTGCCAGGATGCTGTAACAATTTATGTCTGGACATACATTTTCCAGACAATGACCAAGCACCCACCACATGCTGATCTAAGCCCACAACCTGATATCCCCGTATTGCAATACGACCATAGTCACAGACTGATCCCAGTCTATTTATTCAACTATCAGCTGTTAGATTTCTCACAATTTCCTCATCGTTTTCCACGCTTTACCGCCTGACTCACCACAATAAAAAAACTCACGGAAAAGACCTTCAGTAAAGTCTAAGCAGCAGAATATATTAAGGATTTTAGAGAGTTTCAGGGAGCCCGCAACATGTCGACCACAGCGTTACTACTGATCGGAATCGGGCTGGTGATCAGAATCGCCGGAGTTGCTGTCTTTATCACACTATTTTTTATCACCCGACGGCATGATGCCTCACAGGTTTCGGCAGTATCTAAAGCAAATTCATAATGTTATGTCTTACAACTACTGCTGACAAAGAAGGATAACTATGGAACAGATTTACGATTACATCATTATCGGCGGCGGGATCGTCGGTATATCCACTGCGTGGCAACTGCAGCAACGCTGCCCGGATAAACGCATTTTGGTGGTCGAAAAAGAGGATACTCTCGCCCGCCATCAGACCGGACATAACAGCGGAGTCATCCATGCCGGGGTCTATTATGCGCCCGACAGCCTGAAAGCCACGTTCTGTAAAGAAGGCGAGCAAGCAACCAAAGCTTTTTGCCGACAGCATGACATCCCGGTAGAGGTGTGCGGCAAGTTACTGGTTGCGACCAATACCGACGAGTTGGCAAGGATGGATGCTCTGTACGAACGCTGTCTGGAAAACGGCATTGACGTAGAAAAATTGGATGAGGCGACGCTCAAGTCCCGCGAACCAAACATTACCGGGTTAGGCGCAATTTTTGTAGCGGCGACCGGTATTGTCGACTACCGTCTGGTCACTCAAAAAATGGCTGAAGCATTCGTAAGCCTTGGCGGGCGCATCGCCCGGCGGAGTGAAGTGATATCGCTGCACGAGTCTCCGGAAACGATTCAGGTTGGCTGTAAAAGCGATGGGCAGCCGTTTATGCTACGTACCCGCTTTCTCATCAGCTGTGCCGGATTAATGGCTGATCGAATCACCCGGATGCTGGGGCTGGATACTGATTTTCAGATTATCCCCTATCGCGGTGAGTACTACCGCCTGGCGCCACAACACAACAAGATTGTGTACCACCTGATTTACCCCATCCCGGATCCTGAACTGCCGTTTTTAGGCGTCCACTTAACCCGCATGATTGATGGCTCCGTCACTGTCGGGCCGAATGCCGTTCAGGGCTGGAAACGGGAAGGGTATGGGACGTTGAACGTGAGCGCGCGGGATATTACCGACATGGTGCGTTTCAAAGGTTTCTGGAAGGTCACGGCGAAACACCTGAAAACCGGTCTGACAGAAACCAAAAATTCCTGGTGGAAACCGGGTTACCTCAAACTGGTCAATAAATACTGCCCGCAACTGACGACGAAAGATTTACAACCCTATCCGGCGGGTATCCGCGCTCAGGCCGTATTGAGTGACGGTACTCTGGTGCATGATTTTCTGTTCGCCGAGAGCCCTCGTAGCTTGCATGTCTGTAACGCTCCCTCTCCGGCTGCAACGTCAGCCATCCCGATTGGTCGCTACTTGTGCGATAAGATTTTAACTGTGCAGCAGCCCGATACCACGTCTCACACACAGCAGGCAGGTTCAAAACCTGATTCAGACAGTACAGCTGATCCGTATGCTAAACACAATCAACACCGCAGTTCCATCTCTGGCCCTGACCAAAGCCAAGAGCAAAGCCAAGAGCAAAACACTTTGGAATCCCAGGAAGACACTAAGAAAAAGTCGGCGTCAATCCCTGCGTCATCGTAACCCTTAACGATTATTGGCCACGGCTTCTCGACTCGGCAGATAAATGATACAGCCCACACCGTCACCAACAGAGGCCCACAGAGATAGCCCGATCGGCTGTCTTTTCAGGGCCAATAACATGACAAAAGCACATTGCGCACAATCGTAGGGATGAGGGCTGAAGAGAAATCAGGCTAGAACGCGGCGTTGGAACGAGCTTATCTGCTGAGAAAAAAATCGAAACATAGTTCTTTGACCCAGAAAGGATTTAACAAAATATCAGCAAGTTTTACAAAAGTGATCATTGCGCATTTTTTGATCGAAACGTATGATTCGCGTGCTTCAAATATGTTGTTCCTTAATCGATTTATTGCTGCGCCTGTCTGGGAATTGACAGGCGTTTTTTTTATGTGCCGCATCCCAGGCTAAACATCATTAAGGAACAAACACGGGTTTTACTCAGTCCCACTGATCCCGCATCATCCAGGCACCGACAAAGAACAGAATTCCACCCGCAGAGACAATCATCTGATACTTGCTTTTCATTTCTGCAACGGTTTGTTCCGGTGAGACCTGCGCCAGCGCATCGGCGCCGCCTTTCATCATCACATCACCGACTTCCACGATCACATGGCTGCTGCCCAGTAATCCGGCAAACGCGACGCCACCACACATCAGTGACACCAATCCCAGCAACAAAGAAATATATCCCCATGTCCGTTTGAAATTCATTTCAGGCTCCTTTTTACATCTTGGAGAAGTCGTGCGTCGAACAGACTAATGGCAGCGAGAAAATATAAAGAAGGCAAGGTGACTTCAGCCATTAATCCGACAGACGCGGCTACCACAACAGCAATTGATAAAATTATGAAGAACACTCTATATGGATGTAACGACTAATGCAGGCAGGGATTAAATTTTTCGGAAGAATTTTGACATTGTCCTCATTTTTTTGATGAGGAATATCTGTACCGCGCCAAGATGGGTACAGATATTCAGACAGGAAAGAAAAGACTAACAGACGCGTGTTTTATTACATCAGGGTTTCATCAACCCAATAGCGCGATCCGGAAATACTGGCGTTCAGCAGTAACCCTTTTTCACCGATTTGATAAATGGCCATACCACCGTTGTATTTCGCGGTCATCCCTTTACTCTCATCCCCCGCTACGGCACTCACTTCAGAAGTCGCTTCCCAGCCATCTTTCACGAAATTTTCAAACGTCGCTTTATCTTCGAACAAAATGACTTGCTGATAAAACTTGCCGCCCAGCCCGGCAGCGAGACCGGCTCCAAACATTTTCATGTACGTACGTTCATCAGTTTCGCGATTAACCGCGACCCCTGCCCCTTGGTCGGTATGAAGCAAGAGTGAAAACTTACGAGAATCAAACACAGCGTAACCATAAGCCTGATCAAACAACAATTTTGCTGACGGTTGCTCGTTAAACAGCCTGACCAGTGCAGTATCAGACATCGTATCTAACGCCAGGCGTGCTTCTTCCGGCGTTTCCGGTTCCAACATGTCATCAAGTTTGGCATCTGCAGCATCCAGCCACTCTTTACTCTTCTTCACCGATTCATCTGTCCACTCACCCGCGGTGTTGTAGGCATCTTTTCCCCACTCAGACACAGAATCCCAGGTCTCTTTTGAGAAATCGGCCACATTATCCCAGGCTTTTTTGGAGCCTTCGCTAACTTTTTCTCCCAGCTCAGACGCCGATTTTTTGATTTCTTCCCAACTGGCATAAGCCGGAGCCGTCGCCAGAATCACCGTTAATGCGATAGGTATCATTTTCATGTTTCCTCCCCAGGGCGAAGATAAAGAATGCGTACACCCGGCCAGAATTTCACGGATACCCAAAGTGTTTTTGGGGATCCAGACAAAAAAGCCAGGCATTACGCCTGGCTTTCGGGAAACCTTGTTACTTTTGTTTCGGACGGAAAGGCTTAATGACCTCTTCGTTACATTCCAGGTATGGCCCTTCCATCAGGTCAATACAGTAAGGAATAGCCGGGAATACGGCATCCAGGCACTCACGAATCGACTTTGGTTTACCCGGCAGGTTGACGATCAGGCTGTCGCCACGCAGTCCCGCAGTCTGGCGGGACAAAATTGCCGTCGGTACGAATTTCAGCGACTCAGCTCGCATCAGTTCACCGAAACCAGGCATCATTCGGTCACACACCGCTTCGGTCGCTTCCGGTGTCACGTCACGTTTCGCAGGGCCAGTACCACCAGTAGTCACGATTAAACTACAGTCTAGTTCATCAGCCATCTTGATCAACGTGGCTTCAATAACGTCCTGCTCGTCTGGAATCACTTCGTAAACCGGTTCCCATTCAGAGACAAGATACTCACTCAGCGTATCAATGATTGCCTTGCCCGAAATGTCCTCGTAAACGCCCGCACTGGCTCGGTCACTTACCGTTACAATACCGATTTTTGCTTTTGTCATGCGTGATTCCTCAGGCTGTGCCTATTCAGTTTCCTGTAAAAACGGCCAGCAAGCACTGACCGTAATATCAAACAATTCCTAAGTGTAAGGAATATTGGCAGAGGGATAAACACTTTCCCTCTGCAAATGGCGACTTTAATACCAATGAGTTACAGGCCACCCATCAGGGTGTATTTGGTATCCATAAAGTCTTCAAGCCCCTGACGTGCGCCCTCACGGCCCAGCCCGGATTCCTTTACGCCGCCAAACGGTGCTACTTCGGTCGAGATTAGCCCTTCGTTGATGCCAACCATGCCGTATTCCAGCCGTTCACTGAATGTAAACGCGCGGGACAGTGACTGAGTATAAGCGTACGAGGCCAACCCTGAGTCGGTATGGTTGGCACGGCGAATCACCTCGTCATCATCGCTGAAACGGAACAATGCAGCGACCGGGCCGAAGGTCTCTTCACTGGCAATGCGCATATCATCTGTCGCATCCGTTATGACCTGGGGCGGGAAGAAATTGGTGCCTTCCGGCTGCGGCTCACCAAAGGCCAATGTGGCGCCTTTTGCCAACGCATCATCAATATGGCTCTGCACTTTTTCGACAGCAGCCTGATTAATCAGTGGGCCAATTTTCGCATCCGGATCAAAACCATCCGCCACTTTCAAGGCTTTGACTTTTTCCACCAGCTTCTGGGTAAATGCGTCATAAACGCGATCCTGCACATAGATCCGGTTTGCACAGACACAGGTTTGCCCCGCGTTGCGGAATTTGGCAATCATCACCCCTTCAACTGCCGCATCCAGATCGGCATCGTCACACACAATAAACGGTGCGTTACCACCAAGCTCAAGAGCCATTTTTTTCACCGTCGCGGCAGATTGCTCCATCAGCAATTTACCAACAGCCGTCGACCCGGTGAACGATATCTTCTTCACGACTTTGCTCTCAGTCAGTGTGCCACCGATGGCTTTCGCATCACCGGTCAACACGCTGAACAACCCGGCAGGAATGCCTGCGCGCGAGGCAAGCTCAGCCAGCGCCAGCGCGGTCAGAGGGGTATCCGGCGCCGGTTTCAGAACCACGGCACAACCTGCCGCAAAAGCCGGGCCGCATTTACGGGTGATCATTGCGGCCGGAAAGTTCCAGGGAGTGATCGCCCCGACAACCCCGACAGGCTCTTTGCTGACGAGAATTCGGGAATTAGGCTTGTGACTTGGAATGATCTCACCATAGGCACGCTTAGCTTCTTCCGCAAACCACTCAATAAAGCTAGCGGCATAGGAGATTTCACCCTTAGCTTCATTGAACGGTTTACCTTGCTCGGCAGTCAGAATCGTGGCCAGATCATCGGTATTTTCGACGATCAGATCGAACCATTTACGCAAAACGGCAGTGCGCTCTTTGGCTAATGTTTTTTTCCAGGTTACCATCGCTTTTTCAGCAGCATGAATGGCCGACAGGGTTTCATCCTTGCCCAGCACCGGAACGTGGGCTATGACCTTGCCGGTTGACGGGTTAATCACTGGCATAGTGGCTTCATCCAGAGCCGTCACCCAGTTGCCTGCCACCAGGCAGGCTTGTTTTAGCAAGCTGGTATCATTGAGTTTCACGATATATACCTTCATGGTTTGAAAAATCGTTATACGACAAGCATAAAAGGAATTTATCGGAGTTTGAACCGGATTATTCTCAGGGATTATGTAAACCGAACCACGGTTACAAAAATTGGTTCAGCCTTAAGCAATTTACAAACAATAACGCCGACGATTTACCCAGCCACATACCATTCCATACAATCCCGTACACATCCTCTTTGGCAGCTCGCCTCTGCCGTTCTTTCAGTCAAATCTTGTCATTGAATGTTGCTCTGCTCGGTTATAACGGATTAGCCTGTTTTTCCATACCAAACCGATCGGCATCCACACCGCGTTTCCAGTAACCCACCGCAAACATCTGATGCCGGGGAACACCAATCTCGTCCTGAAACAGATTCCGTAGCGGTCGTATTTCTCGCGCTTCGAGCCCCATGAACACAACCGTGTCGGTTGTTAAAGATTCCCGGAAACCTCTTACCGTCTCCACAAGTACATTTTCCTGGTTTTCCAATACCCAATGTAACCGGGTATTCGCCGACACTTCTAATGCCACCTTGTCTTCTTCATGCGGCACGATGATCACGGCATCAATGCTTGCTAACGGCGAAATACGCTGACTGTAAGCAGCCACTGCATTCAGGGAGGTAAGATCACCCAGTAACACGTAGCGAGGCGCGTCCCAGATATCCAGCTTTTTCGGTCCCGGTCCGGCAATGCCGACTTTATCTCCCGGCTTTGCCGTCTTGGCCCAGTTCGTTGCCGGTCCCTGATGGCGGTTAACGACAAAATCGAGCACCAACTCAGTGGTTTCAGGATCAAACGCCTGAATCGTGTAAGAGCGCATGGTCGGACGCGGTGTACGGCCAAGATCCAGCTCCGGTTCATCACAACCGGGATCAGGTAAAATCACTTTCACATACCCGCCCTCCTCACCGGCCGGGAGCGTGTGCAATGCCTCGCCCGCCACCGTGATGCGCTGCAAGTGGGGAGACAATGATTCCACGTTAACCACTTCGGCCAGTCGTGCACGAGGGCGGCGCGGAGTGGCGGCGGGTTGTCCTGAATCAGAAACTTGTGATGTATACGTAGCTTGCTTCATTTTCTCTCCTGAGGAACCTGTCGAGCATTCTGAGTATGCTGTGTCATGTTGCGCTTAAGCTGCCCCCACTATGTTCAGCAAACCTACCCTCTGGAACCGCTAAGCTCTTATATATGAGCTCTTGTATGTGAGATCTTATAAACAAGCTCTTAGACACAAGCTCTGATATATCCGCTCTGATGAACGTCGCTGCTGTAAAGACCTGTCTATAAAATTCGCAGTATGCTTTTGGGTGGAGAAAGCAATTTAGTGGTTTAAGCAACACGGAAACGGGCAGTATGAATTCAGTCACCTTTGTCATCATTCACAGAGAACGCCCCCATCAGGCATCCATTGCTGACAAATCGCACTGAAAGACTATTGTCCCGCCGGCACTTGGTTGATAAAATCAACTATATTGATTTTTGGTTGATAATGTCAACCATATTATGTGTTCACATTACTCAGGAGCCCCTATGAGCAATCAGTCCCTGCCTGATGTCGTCATGGCCCTCTCCCGTGGATATCGACTGAATATCCGCCAGTCAATAAATGCAAAAGCCTTAGGTTTGAACGGCATGCATGCCCAGTGCCTCAGGATCATTGCCACGACACCCGACTGTACGGCCAACCACATAGTCAGCATCATGCATCGAGACAAAGGGCAAATTGCCCGGCTAGTCAAAGAACTGATCACTATGTCACTGATTGAGAAGCACCCGAATCCAGCCGACAAACGCAGCCAGATTCTGACGTTTACCGATGATGGCCATGCGCTGATGAACAAGATCCACCTCGCCGAAAAACAATTGGATAAACAAATGTGCGAAGGATTGAGTACGCAAGACATCGACGCTTTCAAGCGAATATCTGCGCGAATGGTTGAGAACTTGCAGCGAGACGACGGATAATTCAGCAGGCGTGCAGGCGTGCAGGCGTAGGTTACACGTCCGGTTGTCTCTAGCGCCACATATGCACATACACTCACACAACAGGAAGAAATCGAGTATACTGGGCAGTATTTTCGTCACGCCGTTTTTGAATACCTGACAGCATGAGCGAATATTCGGTGCATGCTGCCTGAATAAAGGATTTCACAGTAAAAAGGGATGATACACAGATGAGAGACAACAAATGGCTTCAGGACATCGAACTTGAGTCCGAGACAGTCAAACTGATACCACTGCAACCTGAGCATGCCGATGCACTTGTCTCGGCCGCCTCTGATGGCGAGTTGTGGACGTTATGGTACACCAGCGTACCGAACCAAGTGTCAGTCAACCAGTACATAGATAAAGCGCTTACAGACAAACAAAACGGCGTGGCCCTGCCCTTCGTCGTGATTGAAAAGTCGACAAATCAGATCATTGGTTCGACCCGTTTCTGCAATGCCGATTTAATCAATCATCGGGTCGAGATCGGCTACACCTGGTATGCAAAGCGTTTCCAACGTTCTTCTGTCAATACTGAATGTAAGTTGTTACTGCTGAAACACGCTTTTGAGCAGCTTGAGGCAATCTCCGTTGTCTTTTGCACACACTGGCATAATCAGCAGTCCCGAGCCGCGATTGCCCGTTTAGGTGCCAAGCAAGACGGTGTACTGCGTAATCACCAGAAAATGAAAGACGGTTCCTATCGCGATACGGTTATCTTTTCCATCATCGATCAAGAATGGCCAGGCGTTCGTAACCACCTGACGCACAAACTATCTTCTCACCGCTGAGTACAGGCTATTTCCTCTGGCTAAAGGTTGCAGCAAGTCGCTGATACTCAGACAGCGCGATTCTGTCAGCATCAATACTGACAGGCGCGTTGTCTATGGCATACCAGTTCACTTCATCCGCTTCCAGTGCCTTCATGTCGCCCGACCAGGCATCAACAACGTAGTAGTGAATCAGTTGAAGTTCTGATGTCGGGTGGTACAGCGAACATAAATACCGGTACGATTCCGGCTTCACCGCCAGCTCTTCTTCCAGCTCTCGAAACAGCGTGTCGAGTTGCTTCTCCCCGCTTTCCATATGGCCGCCAGGAATACAGATCAATCCCGGATCACAAGCTTTCTCCATCGAGCGGGTTTCCAGCAAAACCTGCTGCTGATCAATCAGCAGAAAGGACACACATTCATGAACGTTCAATAGCTACACTCCTTGTTCGGGATAAGATATCAGTATGAAATCAGTGATGTTTAAGCTGAATCATGTCTGAGTTTTCCTCACAAAATAATGAGTGTAACGGGCAGAGTCAAAAAAGATTCCACAATCGCGACAATCGGATACCGGTCAGCGTTAAACGAAAGATCGCAGACTGTTACGGCTATGGGTAAAGTTTGCTTCCGATATCTTAGTCAATTATCCTGTGCTCAAAGGATCAACCCACACAAGATAAGGCCAATAATGAAAAGTTCGCATTCATACCCTATCGGCACACCAGGGCAGCCATGGGGCGACAAGGAAAAACAACAATGGTTTGAGCAGGTCACCATCAAACGCTCTTATCAGGAAGAAGTCGTAAGCAAAATTCATGCGCTGGAAAAGCGTTTCGATCTTTTCCAATATGGCGCCCTCAGTTACAACCCGGAAAAATATCCGCTGTTTGCCCTTAAAACCCGTCAATGGGATGAAAGCAAACCGACGGTTTTAGTGACTGGCGGTGTTCACGGGTATGAAACCAGCGGTGTACACGGTGCCCTGCAGTTTCTGGCTCAAGAAGCCGAGAACTACACCCAGCATTTCAACATTGTTGTAGCGCCTTGTGTTAGTCCTTGGGGCTACGAGACCATTAATCGCTGGAACCCGAAAGCCATTGATCCCAACCGTTCGTTCTACGAAGACAGCCCGGCAGAAGAATCTGCATCATTGATGAAGATGGTGAAAGAGCTGGGGACCGAGATTCTTGTTCACATCGATCTGCACGAAACCACAGATACCGATGAAGAAGAATTCCGCCCGGCACTGGCTGCCCGTGATGGTAAAGCATACATTGAAGACAGCGTTCCGGACGGTTTTTATACTGTAGGTGATACTGAAAATCCGCAGCCTGACTTCCAGAAAGCCATCATTGACTCGGTGCGTCAGGTTACGCATATCGCACCGCCAGATCAGGACGGCAACATTATTGGCAGCCCTGTGGTCCAGGAAGGGGTGATTAACTACCCGCTGAAAGCACTGAGTCTCTGTAACGGTCTGTCTGACTGCACGTACGGCACCACAACCGAGGTGTATCCGGACAGTGAGAAAGTAACACCGCAAGAGTGTAATGATGCTCAGGTTGCAGCCATTGTCGGCGGCCTGAACTACGTCATCGCGCAAATGAAGTAACTCGCGGTATAACCTGACGGCTCAGTTTAAATCTTGATTGTCGGCATGATGATCGGATTGAAGATACTCTGATTTAGCATTATCTGCTGAGCCGTTTTGCTGCTGTCCAATAAACCCGTACAATAAACCCTTAATGTCACGAAGCTGCGAACTTGCAGTCACTCATCTTGTTCTAAGATTTATCTGCATATAGACCTTGTTATCACCTGACCGCGTTGCCACGACAAACCAGAGAACAACACAGACCGGATGACAAACCATGCGCTCGCTGATTTCTGCCATTTTGCTGTTTAGCCTGCTTGCCTGTGTGACCCAGTCTCCGGTTGAACTGCTTAGCGACCTTGGCGAACCCAAGCTGGTCAGCTGTCATCACATGCTGAGCGATTTCAAACGCGAAGTGCGGCGCCAGCAGGTGCAGGATGCCCAAGTGGTGACGACTGACGCCATCCCATTTCTGGCTTTCGATCGCTTCAGCCAGTCCGTATTACTGGACGTCAAAACGCAAAAAGACAAAGAACAGTGGCTGACCTACACCGCACGGCTCGCGAAAGAACAACGGCATGCAGAGTTCCGTAATCTGGTCGCGAATCATTCATTCACACGTCTCTTTACCGCAAAGGCTAAGCACACCTTTGATCTCAACCAACTAGATAGCTGCGCTGATTCACTTACCCAAGCGGCGAAAAACTCATCATTGCGCGCATCGAAAAAGGACGAATTTTGGGATCACATTCGCTCATCCGCACCTCCCATCCCCTCAGATTACGAGCCCTGGCTGCGTATTCTTGGGGTTTATCCGGTGGCGGCCCGATTCGCCCATTCCAGCATCCTCAAAGAGCAGGTCCGTATCAAAGCCGGTTTCGATACGGCTTACGCTAGGGAGACAGACCACTCCCCCGCCTCAGACAGACCTCCGGGGGAAGAAAAAGTCATCACCTATCAACTATTTGATGACAATGAGAACCGCTTGAATCATGCGACCATCCAACAATGGTTTGCCGAGGCCCAGACCACGTCCTCCCTGAACTGGCCGCAACTTAGTCAGCAACAAATTCAGCGCTTGACCCACTATTATGCGCCGGACATTCGTATCGACACCCTGTCGGATGATGATCGCCCCGGCACCGTTGGCTATTTCACTACCCCGCAACCCGAAGTCGCCACCAACCGACCTGCGGTTTACCTGGGACACAGTTACACCCGTTTCCACCAGCAGATCCTCCTACAACTGCATTACAGCCTCTGGTTTCCTCGTCGTACCCCCCGACGCCCGGTGGATCCTTACGCCGGACCATTTGACGCAATACTGCTCAGGCTGACACTTAATCAACAGGGGGAACCCTTAGTGCTAGACAGCATTCACCATTGCGGCTGTTACCATATGGTCTTTAACCTTAACGACGCTCTCACCTTTGTTGAGACTCAACCCGGTACAGAAGTTCCTACCAGGCGTTCGGTGCTGCTCTCCGAGACATTACCTAAAGATACGCAGCACTTATCAGTGACACTGTCACATAGTGAGCACATGATCAAACATATAGACTGGCAATACAGGCAGACTAACCCAGACGCCGATCACCTTTCGGCACCCGCTACAGTCCACCTAGCCCCCCTTGCCTATCATCAGCTACGCAATTTGCCCGTTCCGGACTCTCTGATTCAAACAGGCTCTCATAAAAGCTTGTTTGATGAAAATGGCTGGCTGCTGGCCAGCGAACGACTGGAAAAAAGCTATTTATGGCCGTTTGGTATTCCCTCTCCCGGCATGATGCGCCAATGGGGTCACCATGCTACGGCTTTCATCGGGATGCGCCACTTTGATGACGCCCGGATGTTTGAATCGCTGCTTTCCTACCGCCATAGAAATCCTACTGCTTTTCAGACCGGGTTGCGGTAGGATAGCCGTCATTCAACACACAATCAGCCTGTTGTTTTCACAAGTAAAAGGAGAAACGCGTGCAAACTTCCTTCATTGATGGTGATTTACTCTATCGCCAGCACACTTTTGAGCTTCCACTCGATTACAATCAGCCACAAGGCCGCCGTATCTCAGTCTTTGCACGCGAGGTGGTTGATTTAGCGCGGCAGGATGCGGATTTACCGTGGCTGGTGTATTTGCAAGGTGGTCCGGGTTTTCCGTCTCCACGTCCTGACAGCCGATCTGGCTGGCTGAAACGTGCCCTGCAGGAATACCGGGTGCTGCTGTTGGATCAACGAGGTACCGGCAACAGTACGGTCATCAGCCACCAGACCCTGGCCCATCTGTCTGCACCAGATCAGGCCGAGTATTTGTCGCATTTTCGTGCTGACAATATTGTGCGCGACGCAGAAGCAATCCGTGAATCACTAGGCGTGAAACAGTGGGCGATTCTGGGACAAAGTTTTGGCGGATTCTGTTCACTGACCTATCTGTCATTTTATCCGCACAGCCTGAGCCGCGCGTACCTGACCGGTGGCGTGCCGTCTCTGAGCCGCCATGCTGATGATGTGTATCAGGCAACCTACCAACGTGTTCTGGATAAAAACAATGCCTTCTTCGCCCAGTTCCCACAAGCTCAAGAGCAGTGCCGAAAAATTGCCGATTTTCTGCTAAATAATGATGTTCGACTTCCTAACGGCCAGCGATTTACTGTTGAGCAGTTCCAGATGATTGGCATTAACCTTGGCCGCAGCCACGCCAATCTGCCCATGTACTACCTGCTAGAAGACGCGTTTGTCACAGCAAGCGGGCAAGAGACACTCAGCTATAGCTTCCTCAATGCTATGCTGGCAGAGCAGTCGTATCAGACCAATCCGATTTACGCGATTTTGCATGAGTCCATATATTGTCAGCAGAGCGCCTCAAACTGGTCTGCGCACCGTGTCCGGGACAGCTATCCGCAATTCCATTACGCGTCAGGCAAACCTTTCCTGTTTACCGGTGAGATGGTCTTTCCGTGGATGTTTGATCAGTTTGCCTGCCTAACACCGCTTAAAGATGCCGCCGCTATTCTGGCCACTAAGCAAGACTGGCCGGCTCTATATGATATTGAAGCTCTGGCAGAGAATACCGTCCCTGTCACCTGTGCGGTCTACGCTGAAGATATGTATGTAGAGATGGATTACTCGCTGGAAACCCTGCGCGGCATTCCAAACAGCAAAGCTTGGATCACCAACGAGTATGAGCACAACGGCCTGCGCCAGGACGGTGAAACCATTCTGAACAAGCTGATTGAAATGGGTAACGCTATCGAGAATCTGCCGCGCGAGTAAGCATCGCCAGGCTGAAAAATGCCCATATCTGTTCGATATGATCACTGACCTGATTCAGCTTAGGACTCGATTTCGAACGGTTCAGTGACATGAAAAAGGCCACCAACGTGGCCTTTTCTTCATTACAAGTTATTCAATAGATCTTTCTTCGCTGTATCCCTCTCCACCAGCTTTAGCCCGTTTCGATCAACGTGACTCCAGGGGGTAAGAACGATAACTCCACATACCGTAGGTACGAAGCGCATCTCGGTAGATGCCCAACAATTCACTATCACTGGCTTTCGCCAACTCTTTCAGCGGCTTGTCCGGATAAGCAACGGTATCAAATGTGATTCCCTGAGGGCCCGTTTGCCAGCTTGCGATCTCAAACAGCGCCTGGCCACGACGCACATGGCTGGCTGAGCTGATGATAGTTGCGTGCTTAATACCATGCCGTGCCAGTGCATAGCTGCTAAACAGGGCATTATCCACTGTGCTGGTGGCGTAGTTTTCCTCGATTAGACGGTCTTTGCTAACGCCTTTAGCAATCAGCCAGTCTGCCATCAACTTACCTTCGGTTTTATGATTTTTCGGTACCCCGCCCGTCAGCACAATCAGCGCGTCCGGGTTAGCTTTTGCCATCGCTAAAGTCGTTTCCAGACGTTCAATCAGAATTTGATGCATTGAACCGTCAGGGTTCAGCGCATAGCCTAAAGTCACAATGGCACCTTTATCTTTAAGTACGCCACTTTCAGCCTTCTCTTTAAGCGGTGTATCCAGAATGCGGTCAACCGTTGAAAAAATACGCTCAATGTCCGCTGCTCTGCCAGCATTCAGTTTGGTCAACGTTTTCATGTGCGCTTTCGTTGCTGCATCGTTGCCTTTGTATCGCTGCCATACCGCTAAGTACGCATGTAAATCAACATCATCCGGCGCAACCGTCAGTGCTTGTTCAAACAACTCAATCGCTCTGTCGACATTTTTGTTATAGATCTGAGCATTTGCCGCTGAGATCAACAGGTCGGTGCGGTACGGCTCTAAGGCATATGCCTCCAACAAACGGTCTGTGACTATTTCCATGTTACTTGGCATTTTTGCGGTAAAACCCGCATGAGAAATCCGCGCCGGAGATTTAAACGCCGTTACCGCGTCTTCCAGTAACTGATCAACAACCTGCCGTTTCGTTACAAACTGGGCATGCTCAACAGTAGCTTGAACGGCTGAAGAATTCTCTGCCAGTACAACTGGGGCGGCGCTTAATGCGATGACACTACCAAGGGCCAGGGCGATAATGTTCTTTTTCATGAAGAAATCCTACGGGGGAGAAAAATACGACTTATGTCTCTTGTTTTTTTGCAGTCTATATTTAGAAAACGAAAAAACTGTGACAAAGAGCAAATGCCACCGTATCGCCACCCATTAATTATTAAAAATATCAATTTGCATCACAAAATAAGAGTGCAGACACATCGTAGAACAACAGTAAATTAACGATGAGAAATAACGGTCAACCTCCCTTTTTAACGACCTTCACGCCATACCTTGCAATAAAAAACGGCCACCAGGGCCGTTAGATTTTTTAATTTATAAGGTTGAGCAGAACAGGCTGCCGGTTTAAGCGAATCAGAACCGCTAGCTTAAACTCGCCAAACGTGCAGCAAATCCGACAAACAACAGCCCCAGCAGGCTATTACCCAGTTTCGACAACGACTGATTATTACGAAACACCTGAGTCAGTGATGAACCGAGGAAAATCAAAAAGCTCAGATAAACAATGCTGAACACTTGTAAAATAGCCGCAAGGATAAGGTAAGAAATCCACGTGTGTTCATAGGTGTAGTCAATGAACTGAATAAAAAACGACACATAGAAAAGAATCGCCTTGGGATTGGTCAAACTCAACGTCAGTGCTTTACCAAACACATTTTCCCGTTTTACCGGCAGCGCTTCCCCTTGTTGCGCAACATTTCGGTTAAACCAATAGTGATGGATTAATTTGATTCCCAAATACAGCAGGTATGCCGCACCCAAATAACGAATAACGGTGAAAAGAACGGGTGATGCCTGAATCAGCGAAGCAATGCCAAGATAAGACAGAAGAATCAGTATTGCATCACCAACAAGCACAGCCGAAGCCGCCTTATAACCGGATTTTACGCCATACGTTGAGCTCGATTTCAACACATACAAAGAGTTTGGGCCGGGGGCGAGAATAATCATGGTCAATCCCGCTAAATAAGTCCAAATATTGATAACGCCAAACGCTTCTAACATGCTCCCTCACCTACAAAAAACAAACAATCCGATAACGGATTTGTATCGCAAATGCTGCTTAAAGTCTATCCATTATATGGACAAGGTATTCTTTCTTGATGGGCAAGCCAGTCAAGCTTGCTTGAGCGCTTTTTCGAAGCTCGTGATCGTGGCTCTGCCGAGCATCAAACTGAAACTGTGATCATATTCCGGTCTTCACTCTTTCGGACTTCGTAATATTGAATTGCTGTTGCAACCCGTTTTAAAAAAGTTAGATTGGTATCTCTATTCTCATTTGTGGTTAGCATTCAAACAAATGGATATTAAGCGCCTGCAGTACTTTGTTGCCCTGGTAAAAAACGGTAACTTCACCAAAACGGCGGCTCAACTGGATATTGCTCAGTCGGCACTCAGTGTCAGCATGCAAAAACTGGAGAAAGAGACCGGCCTGAAACTGATCAACCGAAACAAACGGCAGGTTCAGTTAACCTCCGATGGTCGTCGTTTGCTGTTTCATGCCCGTCGAATTCTGGAAGATGTTGAACAGGCAGAGTTGGAAATTGAAGAACTGAAAGGGTTGGAACGCGGAGAAATCCATTTTGGCGTTTCGGCAATGCTGGGCTCTTATTTCCTGCCGGCAGCTTTGTCTGCCTTTAGTCAGAAATACCCCAACATTCGCATTCATGTGCAGGAGCATGGTACCGCCACGCTCGAAACGATGCTGCTGGACGGTGAACTGGATCTTGCGTTTGTCCGGACCGACAAACCCGTAGAACAACTCAGGTATGTCGCACTGTGTCCGGAAGAGATCATGGCCTGTGTGAGCGAAGACCACTCGTTTGCCCAACTCTCGAGTATTACGCTGGAGCAATTCTGTCAGCAGCCACTGATATTGTTCCGGGAAGGATATTTTCTGCGTGAAGCCGTCAGCCGTTACTGTCGAAAGTATCATGTTAAGCCCGACCTTCGCTTTGAAACCAACCTGATTGAACTTGCCAAAGATCTGGTCAGAAACTCTGTTGGAATCAGCACTTGCCTGAATCTGATCATCAGTGACAACGACCCGTTAGTCTGTGTCCCCTTCAATCCCGCCATCAAAGTCGAGTTTGGTATCGGCTGGAAAAGTAGCCATTATTTATCGCAGGCCGCCCGTACCTTTATGGCATTCATGGAAGAGTGGTATCACAAACACCCTTCTCGTCCTGCGGCAATCAGGGCATAACCCTCACCATTAAAAATGCCCCGCAGCATTACCTGTCCGGGGCACTTTCATTACACATTTAGGCACACACCGCCATTCAACGTGACCGCTTACCCCTGACTCACTTTCAAAGCCTGACGGCGTGGCAGAATCTGATTGAGTAGCGTCAGAACCGCAATGCCCACGCAGGCTACGATGTTGACCAGGTCGTAATCGAGAAATGCTAAGGCTAATGCACAAACAAACAGAATGCCGCGCGACAACCATGACAGCGGATTGAACAGGCGTCCTTCAATACTCCCGGCAAACGCAACGATCAACCCCAGTGTATAAACCACCGAAAGAACAAAGGCTCCTGTGGAAAAATCGTTGAACCAGACAAGATGCCCGTGTGCCATCATCACCGGAATCAAAAAGAATCCCTGCGCCAGTTTCATGGCTTGCACGGCTGATTTCATCGGGGAAGCATTGGCGATACCCGCACCAGCAAAAGCGGCAAGGGCAATAGGCGGCGTGATATTGGATGTCTGAGACAACCAGAACACTATCATATGTGCGGCAAGCAAACTCACACCCAAGTCCATCAGCGCCGGGACAGCCATCACTGACAGCACGATATAGGCCGCAGTCACAGGAAGTCCCATCCCCAGAATCAACGCCGCCAGCGCGATAAGCCCCATCACAGACCACAGTTGGTTACCGGACATCGCCAGTAAGAACTGGGTAAACTGCAGACCAATCCCCGTCTGGCCAATCACACCAACAATAATCCCCGCACAGGCACAGGCTACCGAAATCGGCAAAGCCATCAGCGCCCCTTCCTTCATCCCCTGGAGGATCAGCGGAAGCGTGACTCGGGTGGATTTACGTACCATCGCTGCAGCCAGGATCGACGCACATCCGGCAATCCCCACTAACACCGGCGAGTAGCTCATCATCAGCAGAATAGTGATAAAAATCAGCGGTGCCAGGAAATGCCAGCCACGCACCAGTACCGTTTTGATTTTTTCGGTCTGTGTCATGCCCTGCAGCCCAAGCTTACACGCCATCAGGTGGATATAGAGCAAAGATGACAAGAAATACAGGGCTGCCGGTACGATGGAAACCAGCAAAATGTCCGAGTAAGCGATACCGGTAAACTGGGCCATCACAAATGCCCCGGCGCCCATCACAGGCGGCATAATCTGCCCGCCCGTTGAGGCGGCGGCTTCAATACCGGCGGCCTGCTCTGGCTTGTACCCCAGCTTTTTCATCATCGGGATGGTAAGCGAACCGGTTGTCACCGTATTGGCAATGGCAGAACCGGAAATTGATCCCAGTGCAGCGGAAGCCAGCACGCTGGCTTTGGCGGGACCACCCCGGTATTTACCGGCCAGAGCAAAGGCACAATCAATAAAAAACTGACCCGCGCCCGATACCTGTAAAAATGCCCCAAACAATACAAACGTGAACACTACGCCGGCAGCAATACCGAGCGGTGCACCGTAAACACCATTCGTGGAAAAGATATGAAAACGAATCATCTCTTCAATGCTGAAGCTTTTACTGGCAATGGCGTCCGGCAGCAAGGAACCAAATAGCGCATACAGAATGAACAAGATTGCCAGGCAGGACATGACCGCACCAACTGTACGCCGGGTCGCTTCCAGCAGGGCAAGCAGGATGATGACTCCGGCCACTTTGTCACTGGACGATAAGCCATCCAGCAAAAAGCTCATGTCGTCATAATCAAACACACTAATATGCCAGGTCGCCCAGATGGTCAGCACAATACAGGCCAAATCCGCCAGTCGACCAGACAGATACAGGCCCGTGTGGTGCCGTTGATGAAAAGCCGGTTTAACCAGAAAAATCAAAACCAGCACCCAACTGATATGAATTGGGCGAAATATCGGTGCCGCCAGTGTAGCGGTTACACCCTGCCAGATTTGGAAAGCCGACAATGCCACGGCAGCGACGGCGGCTAACCCAATCAGCCGCTCAGTCACCAGAACATTCCAGTTTCTACTCTTACTCATTCCCTGCTCTGCCTTTTATTCGTTGTGCTGCAACTGCTCTTGAAAATATTTCTTCGAGCCGGGATGCAATGGAACCTGGCTTAACTGATTCATATTTTCGACTGTGGTGAATTTGGCAACACTCAGGGCGTTGTTGAGCGCTTTTGAGTTTTCAAAGATCACTTTAGTCATGTCATAGGCCAACTTATCATCCATACGCTGATTCACCACCAGCACGTTCCACACCGCAGGAGCTGTAAACTCGCCGACCCCGTTATACACACCCGGTTGAATCGTTACGGACTGATAAGCAGGCAGGGATTTGGAAATGGTGGCCATATCCTGATCCGTGAAATTCAGAATTCGGATATCCCGGGTTAACGCCAATTCCGTGATCGCTCCTAAACCGGAACTGCCGACAAAAACACCCGCATCAATCTGGCCATTCGCAAGCGCTTCTGTGGTCGCAGAAAAGTTCAGTGACTGCACCGTCATACTGGATTCATCAACTCCCAACGCCGCCAAAATGCTTCTTGCGCTCACTCGGGTACCCGAACCCGGTGCGCCCAGAGAAACTTTTTTCCCTTTCAGATCGGCAAGGGTATGAATGTCCGAATCTGCCGGAACGACAAACTGAACCACATTCGGGTACAGGGCTGTTAAAACCGCGACGTCCAATTTTCTCGGAAATGGCTTTTCACCGTTCTGGGCCTGAATAACGACATCTCCCATGGCGAAGCCCACCAGTTGCTTGTCCTGCACCACTTTAATGGTGTTTTCCACTGAAGCAGCCGTGACCTCTACCCGCATATTAAAATCCGGCAGATTTTCACTCCACAGTTTTGCCAGTAGGCCACCATAAGGGTAATACGTACCGCTCTGGCTACCGGTTCCAATCGTGAAATTTTCAGCATGAGCCATGTTCATTACGCCACACAGGCCCAGTGCCACCAGCGTTTTTATTGTTTTTTTCATTCTATCCTCACGTTATTGATCTGCATCAAACCCCAAATTCTTTACACATTATTAACCAACGTGCAATCTATCATCATGGCTTTTGAGAACCCTCTTAATAAACTCGGTGCAATAAAATCTGCAAAATGCCTCTTTCAATACGCTAAACAGATAATAAAAATCGATTTTGTGGATAATCCGGCTCAAAATGGCATGCAAGAAAATACCTAATTCACACCACTCACCTTTATACTAGGTAAACATTTTCACAACTTGTCGTCCCCCTGAGCACCATCAGCGATTGGTTATTAACAACTCAGCGCAAATCTCAGTCATATATAGATCCAGCGGAGAAAATGTGTCGTGTATGAAAAAATCAGGGGAAATAAAGGGGGAAATAGCCTTTGTGGAAAAATACTGTTCGGGGATAAAAATATATCGAGGAAAAAAGCGGAATGAATAACAATACGGAAAACGTTTAATCGACTGACAAAAGCAAAAAAGCAAAATAACAAAGCAAGACTTTCCCGTTTAAAAGTCCGTCTCGTCATGACTAAGTGGGAAGTGAAAGTATTCCCTAAGCTATTCCCCCTGCGTTACTCAATCACCAACCTGCCGTCTTCATGAAACTGCCAGAAATCGGCGTAAGCGACTTCCCAAATATGACCATCGGGATCAGAAAAATAACCACTGTAGCCACCCCAAAATACGTCCTGAGCCGACTTTATGATTGCACCGCCAGCTTGTTTTGCTTGCTCCAGAACAGCATCAACCTCTTCTCTGCTGCGAGTATTGTGTGCGAGAGTCACGCCACTAAAACTACCTGCTGGGTGCTGTAACACCAGATTTTCCGAAATATCCTCAGCCAGTTTATCGAAGGGATAGAGCGCCAGACAAACGCCCCCCGTCTGAAAAAATATAATGCCTTTCTCTGGTTGGCCAGATGTCGGAAAACCTAAACCATCATGGTAGAAACGGTAGGATCGCTCCAGATCCTCCACTCCCAGCGTGACGATACTGATCCTTGGCTCCATCCTAATGCTTGATTCCATCATCGACTCCTGGCAGCTGCGTAAAAAGTGCTCTCAAAGTGAGCGATAAAGCGCCCCAAAAAATTAGCCTTGGACGCGTCTTTACAGTGTAAAACCCTATTTGGGCTCTTGCTTGTTTTCCTCTTTCTCGTTTTGATTGACCTGACGCGTGCTCGTTTGCAGCCAGCTCAAAAATCTTTATTGAGCTGATGTTTTTGCGGCTATGACTTTTTCCGTGTCAGGTAAATACCAGCTAACACGAGCACTACCCCGGCGATTTTCATACCGCCCGGCATCTGTTGAGCTGAAACCCAGTCCAGCGTCACCGCTGAAATCATTTGTCCGCCAATAACCAGAATCGCTGCATTCATCGCGCCCAATTTAGGGAAAATATAGCTGCTCACAGCCACAAACAACGCGCCAAATACGCCACCTAAAAAAGCATGCGGTGGTAAATCTGCCACTGTCCACTGCGTCCACTGCCATCCGGCCAGCACTGTCAAAAAAACCGTCAGGACACTGAATCCGATCACATGATTCCAGAGTGAGGCTTTAAAAGCGCCTGTTGATACACTCAGCTGACCATTAATAGTACGTGCGGTACCAATCAGGATGCCGTTCAATAATGCAATAACCATAAGACTTAACATGTCTGTCACCCAAATAAAATCAAGACACTGCCCAGCAAAACAAGGGCCACGATCAGTAAATCCGACCCACCAATTTGTCTTTGCCGCGTTCTGAGTAATCCAAAGTGATCGGCGACCATACCAAACACAATCTGCCCGACCAAACCCAGAGAAATTGTCGCTGATAACGTCAGTCCCCCATTGATAGCGGTTGCCGCCAATATGACCGTAAACGCCCCCGGAATACCGCCGAGGTAAAACCAAATCGGTACTTTAGCCGTTTGCGATGTATGGGCTTGGTTTTCTTCACTCTGTCGCGGCGTTTTGCTGCGCTGCAGTACCAACCACATCATCACAAGCGCAACGGCAGCACCGACGCCATGTGCCACCCAAGATGCAAACATCGGGCTACTGGTTTGCGCGAGTTGGCTGTTGGTTTCTATCATCAACGTCAGCAATCCCCCTCCGATCAGCGCTAAGGCGATTGTGCCGACTGATTTCGCCAGTTTGGTATCGGCTG
Organism: Photobacterium sp. GSS17; assembly: GCF_028621875.1. Lineage (NCBI taxonomy): Bacteria > Pseudomonadati > Pseudomonadota > Gammaproteobacteria > Vibrionales > Vibrionaceae > Photobacterium > Photobacterium sp. GSS17. The sequence continues at coordinate 1,219,063 of NZ_CP117518.1, forward strand.
CCTGATTTATCTGTTCCATACTTTTTCCGCACGCTTCATGTAAAAACACCTTTAAACCAATCATCTACCTATGACACCACTTCCGGAGATACCCTTACAGTAAGTATCTCTAACTAGATGTATCTTTCAAAAAAGATATCTGCATGTTAGGTTTCAGTCTTAAATTCATCAAGTATCTTTTTAGAAAAGTACTTTTTCTTGAGGGAAATAATGGTGCTGATAATAAAAATGGGGTGTTGAGAGCAAAAAGGCGTGAGGGCTGATAACCATTTGACCACCTGCGTGGCGCAACCTCTCAACATCGAAAGCGGTGCTGGCGTTTAGCTCATCAATTAAGTATCTTTCTAATGAGTAATTACTGTGTGAGACGATAAATTGAATAACGATCATGTAGATAGAGTGCTACAGCAGTGGCAGGCCTGTCGTCCGGATCTCGATTGTTCACCAATGGGCATCATTGGTCGCATGAGCCGCATGCAGCGCCTGATAGAAAAGCAGCTGATAGCGGTTTTCAAACAACACAACCTGAATTCAATTGAGTTTGATATTCTGGCGACCCTAAGAAGAAGCCAGGTTCCGCTGACCCCTACCGATTTGTACCAGACATTGATGCTGTCTTCGGGAGCCATGAGTACCCGCATTGAACATCTGGTTCAGCGAGGCCTCATCCATCGTCAGGCCAGCGATCAGGATCGTCGCAGTTGTACCATCACCCTGACAGATGAAGGGATGGATGTGATCAATAAAGCGGTCGAAGCGCACGTCGCCAATGAGCATGCGTTGCTTAAGCCATTGAGCAAAGAAGAGCAAGATCAGCTGGCAGATCTGATGCGCCGCTGGTTGCTGAGCAACGAAAACGGGTTATAAATTTACTGAAGAAACGGAGCTGAGAGCTCCGTTTTTGTTTGTCCGAGAGATAACCACTGCCTGCATATTTCCTCGGACTCGCTTGCTTAAGCTCGACTTGAAAAACGATGCGTGGGCTCAATAAACTTTTCCAGTCCAGCATGGATATTTTCCACAAACGCTTGCGCAAGGCGGGACAAGGGCTTGTGCGACGGTGTAATGATCGCATGCTCGAAAATAACCTCCGGAATAAAAGGCCTGAACACCACATCTCCATGACCGGATTTGCTGATGGTATAACTGGCAGCACTCATCGGATCACAAATGGAACAACATAACTGGTGTTCCACAAACTCAAACCCTGAGATGTAATTCTGTAGTTCAAAGCGGGGATAATAACGAGCCCCGTTTTCGTCAAACAAGAAGCGCACCAGTTCGCTGGTCGGATGCTGAGAGAAAAGCGTCGCCAGCGGCACATTATCGAGATCTTTGGGTGTGATGACCTTTTTCTGAGCCAGCGGATCATTTTTGTGTATCGCGCACACCCCTTTGAGCCGAATAGGCTCAACATTGATGGAATCACGCTCCTTCGGCATTTCCGCATAACCGATATCATACTGCTGCGAAGCGACCCAATCGTGCACGATCATCGAGCTTCGCATCATCATGGAGACATTGACATGAGGCCGGTCTTTGACGAAATCAGCAATCACATGCGGCATGAAATACAGTGATGCTGCCGGCATACAAGCAACCCGCAGGCTTCCCCGCGACAGATTTTTCACCTCTGCCATCAACTGCGATGCGCGCGTCAGGCGTTCCAGAATCGCTTCGGTCTCTTCCAGCAGGAAATAGGCTTCCGGTTTGGGAATCAGCCGCCCCTTGTTACGCTCGAATAGCTTAAAACCCAGCTCATTCTCCAGGCTCACCAACATGGCGCTGACAGCAGGCTGCGTCCGGCACAATGCGCGAGCGGCGACCGACACAGACCCCGAGCGCATAACAGTTCTGAATGTTTCCAATTGCTTAACGGACAAATTGGTATCCATACCTCACCCTATAAGAAAAAATTATGGAATCAGAGAAATTTTAAATTTGTTTCTATTGGTTGTCAGCATTAAATTAACAACGTATTCACAAAAGCAACAATAAGGAAATGTGCTGTGGAGCGATTGTTCAGATACCTGCTAACCGGACTAATGGGCATTGTAGCCCTCTCTCAGTTCGTTCAGGTGGTAACCCGATACATCTTCGAAGTGCCAATCATGGGACTGGAAGAAACCATCATCATCCCCACCCTGTGGCTTTACATGCTGGGGGCCGTGAATGCCTCGCGGGAAGATACCCAGATCCGAGCCAATGTGCTGGAGATCTTCATCAAAACCGAGCGAGGCCACACCATTCTGGCTCTGATCGGCGAAGTGATCAGCTTTGTGATTTCTCTCTGGCTCACCTACTGGGCGTGGGATTATTTCAAATATGCCCTGCGAGTATGGAAGGAAAGCCCGACCCTTTATATCCCAACGTTTTTCCATGAGTGCTCGTTGTTTCTTGGCCTGCTGCTGATTTCCGGCTTTATCGGGCTTCACATTATCAGACTGGTTCGTCAGTTGACGTCCCCTCACTATTCCGTGGAGAAAGCATAACAATGGTTGAAGTTGCACTGTTTGCAGTAGGAGCACTGGTACTCCTGCTCACTATCGGCGTTCCATTGCCGTTCTGCTTCGGCGGCGCCCTGATGATCATGACCTATTTCGGCGATATCTCGATGAAAGGCAACATGATGTGGGGAACCGGCCAGCTTACCAACCCTATCCTACTGGCTATCCCGTTATTCGTGCTGGCTGGCACGATCATGAGTCAAAGTGGTATCGCGGCCAGTTTGTTACGGTTTGTGAATGTGTTTGTCGGGCACATCCGAGGCGGGCTGGGTATTGTCGCCTCAGTCAGCTGCGCCATCATCGGTGCCATTTCCGGCAGTGGCCTGACCGGGGTTGCCGCGATCGGCCCGCTGCTGATTCCTGAGATGGAAAAACGCGGCTACCCTCGCGCTTATGCGACTGCGCTAATCGCGAACTCGTCGATTCTTGGCCTGCTGATCCCTCCCAGCGTCACCATGATTGTGTACGGCTGGGTTACCGATACGTCCATCCTGGCCTGCTTTCTGGCCACGCTGGGACCAGGCCTGCTGGTGACGTTCAACTTTGCGGTGATCAACCTCCTGATGGCGCGCAAGTTCCCGCTGGTTCTGGAAGAGAAGCTACCTTTCGGCGACATGCTTAAAGAAGCATCATCGCGCACGGTTCACGCCATCCCGGCGTTGCTGATGCCGGTCATCATTCTGGGTGGTATTTACGGCGGGATCATGACACCCACAGAAGCCGCAGCCGTGGCCGTGATTTACGCGGTACCCGTCGGTTTCATGATCTACAAAGGGCTGAACTGGAAATCGCTGCTGGCATCGGGCAAAGAATCGGCCACGGCAGTCGGTTCCATCATGTTCATGATTCTGTTCAGCCTGATCCTGAGCCAGATGTTTGTTGTGGAAAATGTGCCTCAGGAGCTGGTTGATACCATCTTCGGTATCACAGAAAACAAAGCACTGCTGCTGATTTTCATTAACATCCTGCTGTTTTTGGTCGGCATGGTCGTCAATGACATCACCGCCATCATTTTGATTGCGCCTCTGCTGCTTCCGCTGATGACTGCGATTGGCATCAGCCCGATTCAGTTCGCAGCCATCATGGGGGTTAATACCGCGATGGGCGGCGTGACACCGCCTTATGCTTCGATTCTGTACCTTGGTGCCCGCATCGGTAATGTGAAATTCGCCGAAGTGGTTGGCCCGGCAATGATGCTGATTCTATTCGGCTACTTACCAGTGGTGGTCCTGACTTCCTTCTGGTCTGACTTATCACTCTTCCTGCCAACCCTGTTTGGCTACTGATAATAAGGAAATTGATTATGAAATTGACAGGCAAGTTTACTCACAACATGACACTGAAGAAGATCGCCCAGGCTCTGCTGCTTGCTGCTGCTACCCTGAGCGTCCTACCGGCAACGGCTGCCACATTAAAAATCAGCCATGTCCGTCCGCAAGGGACCGTCATCGATAACGACATCAAACGCATGGGCGAAGAAATTAACACCGCCACTGACGGCGACGTGAAACTGCGCATCTATGCGGCCAACGCGCTGGGTGATTACACCTTGGTGCAGGAGCGCATTTCGGTCGGGGCAATCGACATGGCTGTTCAACCGGCATCCACAGCAACAGACCGTCGCATGCAACTGGGTTTACTGCCATATCTGGCCACCAACTGGGAAGAAGCACAGAAAATTTATGGCGATGGTGCGCCGGTTCGTGAAGCGATGGAAGAGCTGTTTACCCATCAGGATATCACTCTGCTGGCTGCCTACCCGGTCTATTTTGGTGGTATATCACTCAACCGTGATGCCGTCGAACCGGGCCAGCCAGATGTCAGTAAAGGCATTAAACTGCGCGTTCCGCCAATCAAGAGCTTTCAGCTGCTGGCTGACAATGTCGGCTACATCGGCTCGCCACTCCCCTTTTCGGAAGCCTTTACCGCGGTTCAGACCGGTGTAGTGGATGGCGTAATTGGCTCCGGTGCGGAAGGGTATTACGCATCATTCCGCGATGTCACGAAGACCTATATTCCGCTCAACACCCACTTTGAAATCTGGTATCTGATGATCAACAGCGAACGATTCCATGATCTGTCTGACAAAGAGCAGGCAGCACTGAAAGCAGCCGCGGCCAATTTCGAGCAGCGTCGCTGGCAGCAGGCGGAGCAAGATCAAATCGCTAATGAGAAAAAACTGGCAGATAACGGCGCGCAAATCATTCAGGTGACACCACAACAGCTTGCTCAGACGTCAGACAAAGTACGTCGTACCGTCTGGCCTGAGATCCTGAACGATATCGGTGCCGAGTGGAGTCAGGCCATCGTTGATAAAGCCCTGAACTAATCCCTCCCTAGTTGCGGAGGGCCTCTCCTCCGCAACACTCAGACATAAGAGATATTTCATGAAACCGGAATATACCATTATCGGCGGCGGTATCGTGGGCTGTGCGGTGGCTTTTGGCTTGCTGAAAGCCGGTCATCAGGTCACCGTTCTGGACGGAGGCGACAGCGATCACCGGGCTTCCCGCGGCAATTTTGGCCTGGTGTGGCTCTCCTGCAAAGGGCTGGATGCGCCACATTATGCCGCCTGGACCCGTCGCTCGGTCGGCATGTGGAAAAATCTGGCTGCCGAGCTGGCAGACATCAGCGGTATCGACGTCAAGCTTGTACAGAACGGCGGTTACGACTTCCACTTCAGTGAAGCTGAAATGCTGGCGCGCGCCGCCCAGTACGAGAACATCCGCGCGGCCCTTGGGTCCGACCATCCTTACGAAGTGTGGGATCGTGAGCGGTTGATTCAAGAGGAGCCGGAAATCGGTCCAGACGTCATTGGTGCCATTTTTGGTGCAGAAGACGGCCACGTAAATCCGCTCAAGCTCCTGCATGCTTATACCCAGGCGATCCTGACATTAGGCGGCAGGCTCATCACCAAGGTGCAGGTGGAGCACATCACACAGAATGCCGATGGCCGTTACGTGGCGCAGCTCACTGACGGTCGCGAATACATGAGTGACAAACTGGTGCTCTGCGCAGGTTTAGGGGCAGCCACGCTCGGCCCGCAACTTGGCTTTCAGGCACCGGTTACCCCGCAAAAAGGTCAGGTTCTGATCACCGAAAAACTGCCGCCACGGCTCAAACGGGCGTCAGGACTGATCAGGCAGGTTGACGAAGGTGGGATTCAGATTGGGGACTCCAAAGAGAACGTCGGCTTCGACGAGGAAGACACCCTGGATATCACGGCCGCCATCGCTGAGCGTGCGATCGCCATTTATCCGTTTCTGGCCCAAACCAAGCTGATCCGCAGCTGGGGGGCATTAAGGATTATTTCTCCGGATGGGCTGCCGATTTATGAGCAGTCAGCATCCCATCCCGGTGCTTATCTGGTGAGCTGCCACAGTGGCATTACCCTCGCCGCAGCCCACAGTTACCTCTTACCACAGTGGCTGGAAAATGAAGCCAGCCACCCTGACCTGGAGCTATTCAGTGAAAAACGATTCCAGCTTTGTGAGGCTTGATGGTGCCTCTAACTCCTCTTCTAAGGTTGTTTTTTACTGGGAAGGCGAGGAAATTCGAGCGAACAAGGGCGATACCATTGCTGCGGCGTTGCTGGTCGCAGGGATACGCTCAACCCGCACCACACCGGCAACCCAGTCAGCCAGAGCCCCCTTCTGCATGATGGGGAGCTGCTTTGAATGCCGTGTTGAGGTGGATGGCGAGCAAAACGTTCAGGGATGTATGCGTCTGGTTGAGCCCGGCATTCAGGTAAAACGCCAGCGGTACTAGGCCAAAAGGGAAAAATTATGCGTAATGTCGATGTTTGTATTATTGGCGCAGGCCCGGCCGGTATGGTCGCCGCAACGGAATGCGCGAAAGCAGGTGCCAGCGTAGTATTGCTGGATGAGCAGCCCCGTCCGGGCGGGCAGATTTACCGGGCGATTTCAACCCAAGGACACCCGATGGGGGATGTACTGGGTCCGGACTATCTGCATGGCAGCACGCTGCTACAAGCATTCAGTGAAGTACAACTGGACTACATCAATGAGGCGACTATCTGGCGCGTTGATCCGGACAGAACGGTGTACTGGAGCCGTCGGGGCAAAAGTGAAAAGCTCCACGCCAGGCGAATTATTATCGCTACCGGGGCAATCGAACGCAGCTTTGCATTCCCCGGCTGGACACTACCCGGGGTGATGACAGCCGGTGCCAGCCAGATTCTGCTCAAAACGTCAGGAATCGCCCCTAAAAATGCCGTAATGGTCGGTACCGGACCGTTGCTGTATTTGCTTGCAGGGCAGTTGATTAATGCCGGTGCCACCCCCGCGGCCATTGTCGATACTCAATTGCCGACCAGCTATCTGAAGGCCAGCCGCTATCTGGCCAACGCGTTGTTTGGTCACCAGTATATCGTGAAAGGTCTTAAACTCCTTAAGCAGATCAAACAAGCCGGGATACCGCATTATACGCAAGCGAACGATATCCGGGCTGACGGCGGTGAGCAGCTGGAACAACTGACATTTAACATCAAGGGCAAAGCACATACCCTAACGACATCAACAGTGCTGAGCCATATCGGTGTCATTCCGAATGTCCAACTGACCCGCTCTATGGGAATCGACCACGAGTGGGATTCTCAGCAACGCTGCTGGAAGCCGACTCTCGACGAAACCTTGAATACTTCCCTGGCGGGCATTGCCGTTGCGGGTGATGGCTGTGGTATAGGTGGGGCAAAAGTGGCTGAAAAACAAGGCCATTTGGTTGCAATCGACGCCTTGCATGCGCTAGGCTACCTCCCTTCTGAACGGTGGCAGCAAGAAACGCAGCGCCTTATTTTGGCAATTCGAAAAGAACTGGCCATTCGTCCTTTCCTGGATACGTTATATTCGCCTCCTCAACAGGCGCTGACGCCAGAAGACAGCACAATTGTCTGTCGGTGTGAGGAAGTGACAGCCGGGGACATTCGTAAGATGGCCAGAAATCACTGCAACGGCATCAATCAGGTCAAAGCCTTAACCCGCTGCGGAATGGGCCCCTGTCAGGGACGCTACTGTGGCTCAACAGTGGCGGAAATCATGGCGGCAGAAACCGGTAAAGAGCCTGCTCTGGTAGGATATTACCGGATTCGCCATCCGATAAAGCCCCTGAAACTTGGCGAATTAGCCAGCCTGGCACCATCAGAAAAATCTTATATTCAGCCCTACAGAAAAGTGAAGGAACAACATAATGACAATTATTCAACGAAAGCACACGAATCAGCGCATGAGTAAGATCGTGATCCACAATGACACTGTCTACTTGTGTGGCCAGGTAGGTGTTGCGGGTACCAGTGTTGCCGAGCAAACGGCAGAAGCACTACGCCGGGTTGAAGCGCTGCTGATTGAAGCCGGCTCTGACCGCAAACATGTGCTGCAAACAACCGTATGGCTGGCCGATATGAACGATTTCGCCGAAATGAATGCAGTGTGGGATGAGTGGTTCGAAGAAGGCTACCAGCCGGCTAGAGCTTGTGGCGAAGCCAAACTGGCACGCCCTGAGCTGAAAGTTGAACTGCTGGTTACAGCCGCCGTCATCAAATAAGACCGCCTTTTGCGTTCAGAATCGCAGGGTTAAACGCCAAGGCGTTTTCTTACAGCACCCAAATAGGGCCAGATGGCCCTATTTTCTTACTTTCCCTACCACTTTATGAACGGGCCCATACGGTACGAATCGTCTTAGTCGTGAACCCGGCAGCCTTACAATTTCGACTACTAATGGTGTCCGGCATAACATCGGTGAGAAAATGCGTGACTTTAGCCGCTTTGGCATCCTGAATGCGAGCATGCAGTAATGCGGTTTGACATCCCTTGCCCCGATAAGCTTCCTGCGTATACGCATTCGCGAAAATCGCGACACGACGATCACTCTCTTTCCTGATGTTCAAAACCGTATCTGATTTAGCCTCAGCTCCTGTCTCTCGTGCAATAATGACAGTATCATCCAGTTTATCACTGACGGGAGAACAACGACTCATGCCATTATCGACCAGGTATGACGTTGCCCAGGCACAGGGCTGGTCATCATAAAAGGCGACAAAGCAACGAAATTGCTCAGTACAGTAGTACCGCCGTTTTTCTTCCCAGACAGTCTCGCTGCACTCCACACCGGCTGTTTGCAATAAAGCCAGAAAATCATCCACTTTTTCACACTCCCACCGCTCAACCCTGATTTCCTGTTTTATTGGCGAAGCCTGGTAACTCTCTGCCCTCATTGCGAGAAACTCATGCGAGTAGGCTGGCACAAAACGGTGTTTCATGAGGCATTGAGAAAGAGAAAAATCCGTTGCCGCGGGTTCAATACTGATTTCAGGCGAAAGATGGTCAGGATACAACCCAAGCACCTCTTCAATATCTGATTCAGCGCATTTCTGATGAATAACCACGTGATTATCGTAGCGGCGGGTCGGATCAATATAAGCCGTCATTCCCGGTTTTCGTAGCAGTGTCAACTGGCTGGGCCGGCTCGTAGATAAGGTGCGTGTATTGTTGAAACAAAAATATGAGGTCAATGCGTGATTAAACCATCCATGGGTATCTGTAGCCGTCATTCCTTCTCCAATAGAATCTTCACATACTATTTATACCTTTCAGCGAACCGCATGATGGCACAATAAGCAACTAAATGGGTATGGTTTTTGTTCCAAGGCAGCCAACATTGATTCAGTGACAGGCATTATTCCGCCACTTAACGACTGCTCAAAGCTCAAATTTCAAGTTGGTATAAAGATCACACTGAAGAGTCAATAATCGTGCCTAAAACGCATACTATTGAGCAACAATGTAATCCTTTGCATTTCAAATCAAACATTAAGCACAAATTATTGATAGGTCACATCAATAACAGAGAGTTATGACCAACATACATCACAATAAAAAGAGAAACGATGTAACAAATGCGCGTTTTTTTACTTGCTCGCCTGTTGATTGCAATTTTTCGCAAATATGCAGTTAACTGCCTATAAAAAGATACCTATATTTCCTCTCTGATTTTTCAGTCATACCTATATCAGAGGAAGATAACGTGAAGCACCCCTACCTGTTACCCTTGAGCTTGTTCATTGCTCCGGCAACGATGGCTCAGGTTGAATACTTATCGCCAACTTACCTTGAAGCTGTATCCAAAGATCTGGCAGCTATGAACCAGACCGCCATAGCGAAAAGTATCGCTGTCAGCCGCAGTGCAGGCATCGCTACACCAAGTCAGGTAACGATCACCGAGATCAATGCTCACTCTTTCCCAACAGTAAGCGGCTTCTTCAGTGTACGAGACAGTGAAGGTGAACATGTATCTGGCCTAACTTCCTCTGACTTAGCATTAGCGATTACTCACCCAGCACTGACAGAGCGACAGACTCCTTTAGACATTTTTGTCAGCGAAATCGGTTCCACCTCGACGAAAGCTGACATTGCTTTTGTCATCGATTCGACGGGTTCCATGAGTGGTGAAATTAATACAGTAATTGCCAATATCCGTGAATTTGTGGATGCACTGGCCGCTGCCGATATTGATTACCGACTGGCCGGGTTCTCGTTTGGTGATGAAGTTCCTTACCGCAAGAAAATCAGCTTTACCAACAATGCCGATGCATTTAAAAACTGGGTATCGTCCCTTGTCGCTCATGGTGGTTCAGACTGGCCGGAAAACCCGCTGGACTCGATTATCTCAGCTGGTTCAGAGTTAAGCTGGCGGGCTGATGCGCAGCAAATAATCATGCTCATAACCGATGCCCCGGCTCATGTGGCGGGTGACGGCGGCGACAGTGATACAACGGCAACGTTTTCACTGGCTGCCCTCTCAACCCAGCAACAAGCCGTTTACTACTCATCCCCTGAGTCACAATATCTCTCTCTTGGCACCAGTCTGAACTGGCCTTTCAATGGCGATGTTCTGCTGTCACAACTCGGTGATGCCGTTCGCAGCAGCTATCAATTCAGCTTTACCGATCCTGTTGGTCTGCACGACGGACTGACCCGCCAAATGATTATTCATCCTAATGGTCAACCTCTGATCCGCGATCAGGCTCCTTATACCCCGGATCTGAAAACAGGGCGTTTTCCGTTAGTTGTGATGAATAATGATCCGGAACCTCGGGCAATTGCATCGGCTCAAGTCACCGTGACGGACAAAGATGGTAACAGCACCACTTACATCAGCGATGGTACCGGAACTGTGGATATTGAATTGACCGGGGATCAGACCTATCAAATCACCGCTGGATTGACCGGTTTTTACGCACCGCAGGAAATGACCGTCACAACCACAGTCAACGACAGTGGTGACATTGATATCAGCGTTGAGGAACTCTCATTCAACCTGGCTCTGTTAACTGTGGCTGAAATCAAAGCCAGCGTGAGTAAACGACTCAATCAAATAAAAGCCTTTGGACCCGCGCTTATCAGCAATGCGCCATTTGAGGCTGAAGCCAATACGGCTTTAAACTGGATTTCAACCATTCCGGATCACTCCGACGAGCTTGGTGATGGCCCTTCCGATGCCCAGCAAGAAGGGTTAAAACGCATGGATATTGCAACCCAAGCCGTTCATAAATCGAACCAGTACATTGAAAATGATGTCAAGATTATCGGTGGCAGCCTGGCGAAAATCGTCATGACCTTCCTTGACCTCAACTCTACTTTCACAAAAATTGAAGAGCAGCTCAGAACTGTGGCCGGCAAGCTGGATCCTGCCGCAGCAGACTGGGCTATCATTCGCTGGACTTATAGCCAGGTCAAAGAGTTACTCGAGATAACAGCATCCAGTCTGGGACAACTCACGAAAAATCTCAGTAACTTACTACTTGATGTTGTGAAAATGAACCTTGAAGAACAACATCATGGCCTGGTGACGGAGCTGAAAACCTTACTGGCTGTCGCAACCACCAATCCTAATTTACCTCTGATTGAAAACATGGCACAGCAAGCCGCACTCGACTTACTGATTCCTATCTACGCCAATGGTGCAGATACGAAGTTTGAGAAATCAATCGGGGTTCACTCGAACATCACGACATCCCTGACGGCAGACGCACTGGCTTACCGACTCAATCAGGCTAACCAGTCGCTGAATCAGATGCTTAAGCAAGCGGAAGCCGTCAAATCCACCTTAGCGAATACCAGTAAACTCAGTGATATTATTGGCGTTATTGGTGGAGCTGTCAGTTCCATCGACAGCACGCTGGATATCCTGCCAGCCAGCATCGCAAATACCATTCCTGCTTTGGCTACCGTGAAAACAGCCCTCAGCGCCTTGGATAAAGGTTTGAAGGTGGGTGATATCACGGTTTCCGCGACTAACTCTGCTGTCGCGTCTTCACATTTCCTTGTGCTGGATTCACAGATTGAGAATGTCATTGAGCGAACTTCCGACGGCGCAGACTCTTCGATCAGCCCTTACCGTGCGATGAGCCGAACTTCGTTCGCTTTTGCTGACAAAAAACTGGAGCAGTTAAACACTCAGCTCACGACGAAATCGATCCCGGTAACCAGTGCCACACTCGATGAACACTTCATTCAGGCTAATCAGTTGCTGAGCGATGGCAAGCTAGACGCATTCTTTGATTACTACATCAACAGCCTCACGCCGGCGGTCGACAATGACCAACAAAATATTTCTGCCATGATGGCATACATCATCAGTGCCGATCAGCTGGAAAGGCAGTATGGCAGACCGGGTAACTGGGATGCACTACGCACGGATGCACTCACTGCTGCCATTAATCTGAAAATACAAGCGATCAGTAATAAACTGGCTATCGCTGCCACCTTGCTGGAGTTAGGTACCTCTGATCCGGCTCAGGAAAAAGCACTGACCGCTCAACTGTCAGAAGCACTGACTCACTGGCAAGCAGAGAGCACCATTTTGACCGCTAAAGTGGCAGAAGCTCGTTTAAGAGCCGATGGCTTTACCTCTAATGAAGGGCTGTTCACCATTGATAAAGTCAACGTCAGTAGCCAGCCTGAAAATGGGCATACCCTGTTTACTGTTACTGTCTCCCTGGAAAACATCGGGGACACTAATGCCAACGCGGTAACCCCAAGCATTGTGGCGAATACACTGACTTTCATCAGCCATTCAGCCCAAGACAGCAGTACTGACTACGCAAACGGTGAGAGCTATCAACACACCTTCGTTTATTCGAATGAGAACAATCCAGAGCTGGATAAACACAGCCTGGATATCACACTCACGCAAAACTTTACCAACGAAGTGGTCACCGACAACAAAGTGGTATTTGCCTATTTGCCGACGATCGACAGTGACAAAGATGGGATCCCTGATCATATCGAAAATCAGTACGGCTTCGATCCTCAAGACGCGACCGATGGTTACAAAGATCATGACAATGACGGTGTGAACAGCTCTACAGAATACCAGCTAGGTCTGGACCCTCTAAAAGACTTCTCAACCGGCTCAGACAAAGCGGATTTTGACGTTTATCTATCGATGCTTATTCCTGGAAATGGCCTGGCCGGGGATGTTAACCAGGACGCTACAGTCGACACCCTAGACTATGACCATCTAGTTGAGATGTATGGTCAGAGTACTCAGGCAAATCCGAAGCTGATTCTTGGTGACTTTAACCGGAATGGAAAAATTGATCTGTTCGATCTGACTATTGTTAAAAAATCGATGTAATTTAAGGGGATACTACAATGAGAAAAAGTCTGCTAATTCTTGCTACATTGCTGCTCTCGGCGTGTAACTCCGATGACAATAGCAACAGCAATAATGACAACAGCACGCCAGATACCGGTGGCGTTGGAAAACAATATGCGAGCAAAGCACTGGGACCGACTCAGTTGAACAATACTGTTTCTATGGCGTTGATTGTCAGCCCGAATAACCCCAACGAAACAGTTTCGGGTCAGCCTGCAGTGACTTTCAACCAGCAGAACGGTCAGTTGACCATTACTCAGGGGCAAGGAATACGGGCCGCAGAAGCAACGTTCTTGCTGATGAATGAGCAAACCTTAGCAAGTAAGAGTTGTGGATATCTGGAAGCGATTGAACAACCAGCCTCTGGATGCATCATGACAATTTCAGCTGATGACCTGAGTAAAATCCATCTCAGTGCAATACAACTGTTTGACCCACAAGGAAATCTGATCACTACGTCTATTCAGTAGTTGATGACGTAAAAAACAGTAAAGCGTTTCATCTTGCGCTAGGAGAGCTTAGGCTCTCTTAGCGCACATTAGCGTAGAAGATTCGTGTGAAAAGGGCCAAGCTAAATAAGCGAAAATAATAAAGTCCAAACAAGATAAACATGACAAGTGACTTATGAAAAAAACCTTTGTAATCATAGCGATCAGTTTTTCAGTTATTGCAGTCAGCCTGTATTTTACGTTCAGACCCAACGTAATGACACTGACCAACACACTGTTACCAGCACAGATTGAGCTGATCTCGCCGCTGACATCAAGCCCATCAGCGTCAAATTCTTCGGCGTCAAATACGTCAGCGTCGAGCCGTGTCATTGACACCGAACTAAGAAACTACCAGATCAATCACCACTACTATGCCTTGAGCCAGCAGCAGGTTGATATTGTCAATCAAGCACTTGAAGCATTTGATCACTTCCTGGCGACCTGTAAAAGTGTGACTCGTCTTCCCTCTGAGCGACACAATCAACTAAGACTGAATATTGAAAATAATGAGCGGATTGTGACCTATCAATTTTCCCAAAGCGATGATCAGCATTATTGGCTCGAAACCACGAATATGGTCAAAGAGACAGTGATGAGCTCGCCAAGAGCCAGGCATTACCGGTGTCCGGACAATTCGGCCATTTTTCAGATCTTGCACGCACTGCCAGGGGCAAACATTGAGTAATGAGGCCGTTAGCACTGGCACCTGAGGCTTTGCATTTGTGCCAGTCCAGTGTGACTAACCCAATTGTGCTTTTATCAGTTCTGCAAGCCGGATGATCGCCTGCGCATGGGCATCGTTTAGCGGAAATGACGCGTTGAATCGGAAACAATGATTAAACTGCTCGCCAGTCGCAAACATCCGGCCCGGCGCAATACTGATATTTTCAGCCAGTGCAGCCTGGTAAAGTTCTGTCGCATCTATGGATGGTGGCAGTTCTAGCCATAAAAAGTAACCGCCGTCTGAACGGTGTATTTTCACCGTGTCAGGCAAGTGAGCTTTCAGACACACATAGTTTGCTTGCTTGCGCTGGCTGAGAGTACGGCGTAGTTGGCGTAAGTGACTGCCGTAGTTGCGGGTGGTTAGAAAATGAGCCAGCGCCAGCTGTATTGGCACACTGGTGGCAAGAGTGCTCATCAATTGCAATTTCTGAATTTTCAGCGCTTGTTTTCCTGCGGCAACCCAGCCGATACGAAACCCTTCCACCAGCGTTTTGGAAAACGAAGAGCAATGCATGAATTGCCCCTGTTCATCGAAAGCCTTGGCGGGCAACGGTTTACTGTCACCGATATACAGCTCGCTGTATACATCATCTTCAATCAGATGTACCTGATACTTTTTCAGCAACGCGGCCAACTGCTGCTTTTTCTCAAGCGACAACGTATAACCCAACGGGTTTTGATGATTGGTCATCAACCAACATGCTTTCGCAGAGTGGGTTTGCAGTGCCCGCTCCAGGGAGCCCAGATCAATGCCTTCCTGCGGGTGAGTACGCACCGAGATAGCTTTCAGCCCAAGGTTTTCAAGCGCTTGCAGCGCACCGTAAAACGTGGGTGATTCAACAACCACCCAGTCACCGGGTCTGGTCACTGCACGCAGACTCAGATTCAGTGCCTCTAGCCCTCCAGCGGTAATCACGATTTCATCCGGAGAGATATTCATTCCCTGCGCGGCATAACGCTGAGCAATCAGCTGCCGCAGTTCCTCGTTGCCAGGTGGCAGGTTGTCGACCACGCTGGTCAGCGGCATGGAGCGCACCGCTGCCGTCAGTGAGCGATTGGCTTGCTGGCGGGGAGACAGAGCCGGATCCAGGTAGGCATGACCAAAACTAGCCATGCGCGGATTGCGGATAGCCTGCAGCACATCGAAGATAAAATCGTTCACGTCGACCGACTCAGTCGACAGCACGGCAGCAGCTTCCTGTACTTCAGCAACCGGCCTGATTTCAGGCGCAACCCGGTAGCCCGAGCGAGGATACGAGACGACCCACCCCTGACTTTCCAGTACCTGGTACGCCTGCAGTACGGTCATCAGGCTCATATTGCCATGTTCCGCCTGTTTACGCAGCGATGGAAGTTTGTCCCCGGCCTGCCAGACACCAGTATGAATCTGCCGTTGGATCTGTTGCACCAGTTGTTCATATTTCGCCATAACCGCACCTGTTCGTATTTCTTTCTGCTGGGGCTAACTTTTGTGGTCGGGCTAAGTACTCGCCTGCCTGCTTTGCTTTGATCTGCTTTACCTGACCTTACTTGCTTTACTTACCCTGGTTTGAACTCACTCAGCCTGAGAACAACTATAACACTATGATGAAAAAATCTGTTATAGATTAACAATCCTGTTCTGTATCTATGCGGGAAATGTACCACCGCCTACCATGCCACCACCTTCCATTTTTAAGCACAGGTAGTACATGTTAGGTTTAGATGCTTACATGTTGGCACGAATCCAGTTTGCCTTTACGGTTTCGTTCCACATTATTTTCCCCGCCATCACCATTGGCCTCGCCAGTTATCTGGCCGTCCTTGAAGGGTTATGGCTGAAATCCCGCCACCCGGATTACAAAACCCTTTACCATTTTTGGTCCAAAATTTTTGCGGTTAATTTCGGAATGGGCGTTGTGTCCGGGCTGGTCATGGCTTATCAGTTCGGCACCAACTGGAGTGGATTTTCCGAATTTGCTGGCAGTATCACCGGCCCTCTGCTGACCTATGAGGTACTGACAGCCTTTTTCCTTGAAGCCGGATTTCTCGGGGTCATGCTGTTTGGCTGGAATCGGGTCGGCGACAAACTCCATTTCTTCGCCACCTGCATGGTTGCGCTGGGCACGCTGATTTCCACATTCTGGATTCTGGCGTCAAACAGCTGGATGCACACTCCACAGGGCTTTGAGATTCAAAATGGTCAGGTCATTCCGGTCGACTGGCTGGCGGTGATTTTCAACCCATCTTTCCCATACCGTCTGGCGCACATGGTAATTGCGGCCTTCCTGAGCAGCGCACTGTTTGTCGGTGCGTCTGCCGCCTGGCACTTACTCAAAGGTAACCGCTCCTCTGCAATCAAACGGATGTTTTCGATGTCATTGTGGATGCTGTTATTGACGGCGCCTATTCAGGCATTTGTCGGTGATTTGCATGGTCTGAATACCCTGCAATACCAGCCTGCCAAAATCGCTGCCATTGAAGGGCACTGGGACAACAGTAATGGTGAACCTACCCCGCTGATCCTGTTTGGCATGCCGAACATGGAAACAGAACAAACCGATTACAAGATCGAGATCCCCTACCTTGCCAGTTTGATCCTGACGCACAGCCTCGAACAGCAAGTTCCGGCACTGAAAGAGTTTGCACCGGAGGATCGGCCGAACTCCCCCATCGTCTTCTGGTCGTTCCGCATCATGGTTGCCCTTGGCCTACTGATGATTCTGCAAGGAGGCATCAGCCTGTGGTTACGGAAAAAGGGCACCCTCTACTGCAGTCCCCGCTTCCACCGTTTTGTCCTGATGATGGGACCAGCCGGACTCATTGCGATTCTGGCCGGATGGGTAACCACCGAGGTAGGCCGACAGCCCTGGGTCGTTCATGGCCTGCTCAGAACACAACATGCGGTATCCGCCCATGGTGATTTGCACATGAGTATCAGCCTGCTCACTTTCTTTGTGGTCTATTCCCTGGTGTTCGGGGTCGGGTATTTCTACATGATCAATCAGATCAAACAAGGCCCTGACGATCCTGACACCAGCCTATCTGATACTGGCACAAACGCAAAACCAAACACGACACATGAACCGCTGTCCCTGTCAGGTCGGCTTTAGCCGCTCGGGATCACTAAAGGAGCACAACGATGGGAATTGAACTTGCCGTGATTTGGTTCGGCATCATCATTTTCGCCACCCTGATGTACATCACAATGGATGGCTTTGACTTGGGTATCGGGATACTGATGCCATTAGTAAAAAACCGTGACGAACGCGATCTGATGGTCAACACCGTCGCCCCGGTTTGGGACGGTAACGAAACCTGGCTGGTGTTGGGTGGCGCGGCGCTGTTTGGCGCTTTCCCACTGGCTTATGCCGTCATCATTGATGCGCTGACCATTCCACTGACCATCATGCTGATTGCCCTGATTTTTCGTGGTGTTGCGTTCGAGTTTCGCTTTAAGGCGTTACCGGAACATCAGACTTTCTGGGATAAAGCCTTTATTATCGGTTCCATTGTCGCCACTTTCTGTCAGGGCATCGCGGTCGGTGCGGTCATTGAAGGCTTCCCTGTTGCAGGCAGAACCTTTGCTGGTGGTGGTTTCGACTGGCTGGCTCCCTTCCCGTTATTCTGCGGGCTGGGCCTGGTGGTGACCTACGCGCTATTGGGCTCGACGTGGCTGATCATGAAAACCGAGTCAGCACTTCAACAGCAGATGTATCAGGCAACACGATATTTACTGATCGCATTTCTTATTGCCATGATCGTTGTGAGCTTGTGGACACCGTTGGCCTATCCATCGATTGCCGAGCGTTGGTTCAGTATGCCGAACCTGTTTTTCCTCGCACCCGTACCGTTGCTGACCGGTTATTGCCTGTGGCGGATTCATACCGCCATACAACAACAAGGGCAAACCAGCCCATTCGTTATGGCACTGCTACTCACCTTTCTGGGCTTTAGCGGGCTTGGCATCAGCTTATGGCCAAACATCATTCCACCGGAAATCAGTATCTGGGAAGCGGCGGCACCTCCTGAAAGTCTGGGCTTTATGCTGGTTGGGGCGCTGTTCATTATTCCATTTATCCTGGGATATACCTTCTGGACCTATCACGTGTTCAGCGGCAAGGTAAAAGCCGGCGAAGCCTATCACTGATGCCGAGAGAGACTTTTGAACTCGCATTCAGGATTCGGGACGTTGACGAGTTTGAACGTTAAGATCATCTTCAACCGAAGAATATGAACAGATAAGGATTGAGGGCCGTTCGCGACCGCTTGCTGAAAGGCAATGACAGAACGGCCCTCAACAAGGTTCTCTTTCATAACGGAGAGATAATATGAGCAAAATCGATGCCCGCACGCACCAAGAATTGCCAGACATAACCGGGACAGGCCAACCCACTGCCGCTGCCACTTTCGAGACCAAGGCCCTAAGAACGGCCAATGCCAGTCGCCTCCAAAAGGTCAGGCATCCGGTAATCCGGCAAACAGCGTGGCTGGTATTGATTTGGGTATGTAGTGTCACTGCACTGGGCATGGTGTCAATGGGGTTTCGTTACCTGATGAACGCCGCAGGTTTTCAGTCGTAATGCGCTCACCCTATATCAGTCACGACTCAGGCTTTGAGTCTCCTCAAAGCCTGAGTCGTTTTTTCGGCGTAAGTGTAGCGCTGCGCTGATGCTCGCAAAAGCCGTGAACTATCAATGTTGATCGTCAGTCCTGATAAACCGGATAATCGGTGTAACCTTGTTCATTGCCACCAAACAAGGTACCGACGTCACTGATCTCACTCAGTGTCAGATTATGCTCAAGGCGGTAAGGCAAATCCGGGTTGGCGATGAACTTGCGGCCAAACGCCACAAAGTCTATCAGCCCCTTTTCAAGCAACGCTTCCCCTGCGGCTTTGCTGTAGTTGCCAGCCACCACAATTGCACCCTCAAACAGTTCTCGCAGTGCATACCGAAACGTTTCAGGCACTACCGGTGCATCTTCCCAGTCGGCTTCTGCCAGATGAATATACGCCAGCCCTAACTGATTAAATGACTCCGCAGCCAGTAAAATGGTATCTGTGGCTTCACTGTCGTTCATCCCACGCTGCGTGATATAAGGCGCCAGGCGAATACCAACCCTATCAGCTCCGATAGCCTCACTGATAGCTTGAGCGACCTCAACCGCAAAGCGAATCCTGTTTTCCATCGAACCGCCGTATTCATCAGTACGATGATTCGAGGTGCGACGCAGAAACTGATCGATCAAATAGCCATTGGCACCATGAATCTCCACCCCGTCAAATCCCGCCTCCATGGCGTTAATTGCCGCCTGACGATAGTCTTCGATAATGTCTTCAATCTCTTCTTTTTCCAACGCCCGGGGAACCGGACAGTCCAGCATCCGACCCACACCATCATCACCGACAACCCAGACCTGCGCATCAGGCGCAATCGCCGAGGGTGCCACTGGCTTACCATCCGGATGAAACGACGGATGCGACATTCTGCCCACATGCCAGAGCTGAAGGAAAATCTTACCACCTGCCTGATGCACCGCGTCAGTAACCTGACGCCATCCGACGATCTGCGCTTGCGAGTAAATTCCCGGCGTGAATGAGTACCCTTTCCCCTGCGGTGTAATTTGCGTGGCTTCCGTCACAATGAATCCGGCACTGGCACGCTGCGCGTAATACTGCGCCATCATCGACGTCGGAATATCGCCCGGTTGCGCAGTGCGAGACCGAGTCATCGGAGCCATTACAATACGATTTGCCGTGGTTGTGGAGCCAAGAGCCTGTTGAGTAAATAACGTGTTGTAGGTCATAACCTTTCCTGAATAACTGATGGGTCTTTGATTCAGTCTATCTATTCAGTTAAATTTGATAATACCCTAAGATATGAAAACACTATTCATAAAATCTAAATAGTGTTCGTTAAAGCTGAACACGCTTTGTTTAAATTGAATGCTCTTCGTTGAAAATGAACAGCAAGAGCCATTCTCAGAAAATCACTGAAAAAAACAGTCAGATGAGAACGGTCTTATGAGAAAAACCCCATGAGCAAAGTCGACGACATGGCCCTGTTTGTACAGGTGGTTAAAGCGAACGGATTAGCCGCCGCCGGACGGCAACTCGGCTTGTCCCCGGCCAGTATGACCGCCCGAATAAACCGGCTTGAACAGCGCTATCAGACGCGCTTGCTCAATCGCAATACACGCAGTATCACCCTCACCCATGCCGGAGAACGTTTTTATCAGGGCTGCCTGCGCGTCTTGGATGAAGTGGCCGCGACAGAAGCCAGCCTGTCAGAAACAGAGGCGTTATTATCCGGCACACTGCGGATCTCCGCCCCTTCAGATTTCGGACTGCAATATGTGGCACCGGCACTGGCCGCGTTTGTTGCTCAACACCCGCAGGTGATTCCCCATCTCTATCTCACTGACGGGGTGGTAAAGCTGGTGGAAGATGGGTTAGATATGGCAATCCGCTACGGCAACCTGCCTGACAGTAACCTGATTGCTAAACCACTGGCAGACAACCGACGGGTACTGTGTGCGTCACCAGCCTATTTGCGTGCCTATGGTATGCCCATCCATCCTAACGATCTCCTTGAACACCGCTGTCTGGTGATGGAGCGCCACGGCGAGCTGCTTAACGAATGGTATTTCCGTCATAATAACCAATTGTTGTCACTCAAAGTGACACCGGCAATGGTTTCCGGTGATGGCGGATTGATCCGGGCTTGGGCGCTGGCAGGATGTGGCATTGCACTGAAATCACTCGTGGATGTTCAGGCTGATGTCAATGTCGGTAATCTCCAATTGCTGTTCGAAGGCCAGGTGAAAGGGTTTAGCTACATTGATTCAGAAAAAACAGATTCGGAAAAAACAGATTCAGACAACATAGGCTTGCAGGCAATTTTTCCAAGCCGAAAATTTCAGCCCCGACAAGTACGCGCATTCACTGAGTTTTTTGAGTCATGGCTGCAGTCATATTCTCCGGCAGAGCGCTCTCAATGAGGCTCACTCCTTTGCTGGGAATAATGTCTTCGGGCTTACCGTTAAGCGAGTCGAAAAACGCGTTGAAGGCATTGCGCACATAAAAAAACGGAAGCCTTGGCTTCCGTTTTTCGTGATGGTGCTTAAAAGCAAATACTGAATTCACACCAGCACTGAATTACAGGCTCGCCAGAATAGTTTCTGCTTTGCTCGCTTCAAATTCTTTTGGCGCTTCAACGTTCAGCAGCGTCACCACACCGTCTTCAATCACCATCGCATAGCGCTGCGAACGGACACCACCAAATGACTCAGTATCCATCTCCAGGCCCAGAGCTTTGGTGAAGCTGGCATCGCCGTCAGCCAGCATCATGATTTCAGAGGCATTTTGTGCTTCGCCCCATGCTTTCATCACAAATGCATCGTTGACAGAAACACAGGCAATCAGATCCACGCCTTTATCCTTAAGCTGGTCAGCCAGTACGACATAACCCGGCAGATGCGCTTCTGAACACGTTGGTGTGAATGCACCTGGTACAGCAAACAGTACCACTTTCTTACCGGCAAACAGCTCGGTAACTTCGTGGTTGACCATACCGTCTTTGGTCAGTTGGCTCAGGGTCGCTGCCGGTAGTTTTTGGCCTTGCTCGATCATTGTTATTTCCTTCATTGGATAAGCATTTCTACAGTCTAGTCTTTAATTAACACGATAAACACTGAGAGACATTACGGTTTTTATTCGAACCCGACACCATGTGTAAGCTTTCTGCACATCTTCTCAGATAACCGAATCAGTGAAGATAGAGAAAAATCGCCCCGTGATGGCGAAATTACCCCGTTATCAGGCTCTTTTTCACCCTCATTGATATCTCTCAATAAGTTTTTCAAAGGCAAGTTGTCACAGTATTTCTGATGCAGTTTTCAGTCATTCTTTTACCTGATCTTAAATTCCGCTCTTCATATCTTGTTGATGACGCTTAATCCTGGTCACCACTGAAAACCCGATCAAAGCTGTGCAGTGGTGCAATGATCGCGTTTGCTTTACGCTGCCATTTTGTTCTGTTGGCCACCAGCCATGTTTGCTGTGAGCCCGATAGAATCGCCTGGCTAACCTTTGCCTCTCGAAGCTCATACTCCATAGCAAACGCCGTGCTGACTGAAGCTATTTCGACATCACCCGCTGGCAAATTATCGGTGCATAAATATTTAGCTGTGCCTAAACATTTTGCCGTGCCTAAAACTGTCTCTGAGCCTGAAGCTTTAGCCGGGTCAGGGGCCAGCAACTTTGACGCCGAAATGTGGCTCACTGCGGCGCAACCGATGATACCGATATCGGCATAAAACTGGCCGAAAAACGACGCGACTGTATCTCCGACAATATCCCGGTCATTGCACCGTATTCGTCCGCCGGGCATCCAGGTTTCGATCTGGGGAAACCTGGTCAGAATTTGTGCGGCTTCAAAATTGTTAGTGATCACCCGCAAACTTTGTAAATGCCCCAAATGTTCAGCAATGGCCGCGATTGTGGTGCCAATCCCCAGAAAGATCGTACTGCCATCCGGAATTTCCCGCACAACCGCTTGAGCGATACGTTGCTTCTCCGCCTGATGCGTTACTTGTCGGGTCACGTAACTGCGGTTGCTCAGGGAACCCGGCAAACCAACCCCTCCATGGTGCCGCCTTGCCATCCCCAAATCGCACAGCGCATTGATATCCCGCCGAATGGTTTGCGTCGTCACACTAAACGCTGAGGCCAGATCGTCAATCGAGCAATATTCCTGTTGATTCAGCAGCTCAACAATGTGCTGTTGGCGAATATTCAATGGTTCCATCTCGTGCCTTGTGTCCTTACCCACTCCCCATGCGTTCAGGATGAATGGCCTGAAGCGATCGCATGCAGAAGAAAATGACTGGCAGGCTGACAGAGTTTTGTGACAGCAGGATTGCATCAAACGAACCGATAACACGTTCATATATGTTCATTTTACTGTCATTGAAGCGTCATCAGAGTTCTTTAGGTTTCATATGAACATTTTCAGGAATGTGCTTCTGCCCGTCTATTTTCAAACGACTGGCTGTACGTCAGCCCGGTTCAGGAACGAAGCGCATTCCACACTTTTCATCAGCGTCTAAACGTTAAGGGAATACACAATGTCGGGGAAAAAAATGTCTATGAAGCACCTCGTGGGACTGGCGGTCACCGCTGCGCTGGCCAGCGCCAGTGTTCAGGCCAAAACAGAAGTTGAATGGTGGCACGCCATGGGCGGCGCGCTAGGGCAGAAAGTCAATGCAATCGCAGCCGACTTTAATGCCAGCCAGTCTGACTATGTGATAAAGCCAGTCTACAAAGGCAGCTACGCCGAAACCATGACCAGTGCAATCGCCGCATTTCGCGCTAAAGAACAACCAGCTATTGTCCAGGTGTTTGAAGTAGGTACTGCCACCATGATGGGTGCCGAAAAAGCGATTTACCCGGTTTATCAGCTGATGGAAGACACCAAAGAACCTTTCACTCCGGATAACTACCTGGCTGCGGTGACCGGATACTACACCACCAATGACGGCAAGATGCTGTCGATGCCGTTTAACAGCTCAACACCGGTACTGTATTACAACAAAGATATGTTCCAGAAAGCCGGTATCACTCAACCACCGGCAACCTGGAAAGAGATGGATGCCATTTCTCGCAAACTGATTGAATCCGGTGCGAAATGTGGCTTTACCACCACCTGGCAGTCCTGGACTCAGATTGAAAACTTTGGAGCCCGCAACAACCTGCCACTGGCCACTAATAACAACGGCTTCAAAGGCAATGACACCGAGTTTACCTTCAACTCTGAGCCATTCATCAAGCATATCGCCCAGATTGGAGAATGGTCGAAAGAAGGTATCTTTAAATACGGTGGTCGTCAGTCGGACGGTATGCCACTGTTCTACACGCAAGAATGTGCAATGACCATGGGCTCATCAGCGGGTCTGGCGGGTATTAAAGAAAACATGAAAGGCATCAACGTTGGCGTTGCACAGTTGCCTTACGACGATACCGTTATCGACAAACCTCAAAATACCATCATCGGCGGGGCTTCGCTGTGGGTACTGCAGGGCCATACGAAAGACGAATATAAAGGCGTTGCCAAGTTTTTCTCTTACCTGTCGAGCCCTGAAGTTCAGGCCGATTGGCACCAGTTCTCCGGTTACCTGCCTATCACTAAACAGGCTTATGAGCTGACTCAGAAACAAGGCTTTTATCAGTCGAACCCGGGGACTGACACCGCGGTCTTGCAGATGACGTCTTCTGCACCGACAGCCAACTCAAAAGGGCTACGTTTCGGTAACTTCCTGCAAACCCGTGACATTATCAACGAAGAGTTGGAAGCCGTCTGGGCGGGCAAGCAATCGGCAAAAACTGCACTCAACAACGCCGTCCGCCGGGGCGATGAGCAGCTTCGTCGCTTCGAACGTACCCAGTAAGTGAATCCCGGGCTCTGATACATTGCTGGCTGCAATCGCGGTCAGCAATATTACCTGATGCCTGACTAAGACTGCTGGCTTTATGAATCGACAGCTGTATGAATCGGCAGCTTTACGAACCGCTGGCTGTATGAACAAGTGACCAGCAGCCACCGGAACACTTCTTACCAGCCCCTGCCCCTTGCGTCTGAAGCTAAGACTAAGGCTGAAGCTAAAGCTGGTCATACGTTTTTGATTTTACCTTTTTTGGTATCCGTTATGTCTTCACAAGTCATTTTTAAACACAAATGGCTGCCCGTTGCGCTTATTACGCCTCAGCTCATCATTACTGTGGTGTTCTTTATCTGGCCAGCCGGGCAAGCGGTGTTTCAATCTTCACAATTAGAAGATGCCTTTGGGATGAGCCGCGAATTTGTCGGCTTGGAGAATTTTATCAAGCTGTTCAGCGACAGCTATTATCTCGGCTCTCTGCTCACCACGCTTCAGTTCAGTATCAGTGTTGCGGTACTGGCCCTTGTTGCTGCGCTGATCCTGTCTGCCGTTGCGGAGCAAATCGTGCGTGGAGCCATGCTCTATCGTACTTTTCTGATCTGGCCCTATGCGGTTGCTCCCGTGGTTGCCGGCTCACTGTGGTTGTTTCTGTTTGATCCGACCATCGGAATCATTACCGCCATGCTTGAAACTATAGGCATCGACTGGAATCCGACCCTGAACGGCACTCACGCCATGTGGATGGTGATCATCACCGCGACCTGGAAACAGGTCAGCTATAACTTCCTGTTCTTTCTTGCCGCGCTGCAATCAGTACCTAAATCCCTGCTTGAGGCCGCTGCGATTGACGGCAGTGGCCCGCTAAAGCGCTTCTGGACTATCAGCTTTCCGTTGATTTCTCCGACCAGCTTTTTCCTGCTTGTCGTTAACTTTGTCTATGCCTTTTTCGATACTTTCCCAATCATTCACGGGATGACGCAGGGCGGACCGGGTAACAGCACCTCCACTCTGGTGTACAAGGTGTACAACGACGGCTTCATTGGTTTGGACCTGGGCTCGTCAGCGGCGCAATCGGTCATCCTGATGGCACTGGTTGGCGTGCTGACTGTGTTCCAGTTTAAATATGTTGAGAAGAAGGTAGCGTACTGATGGTAGAGCGAAGACCCCTGTTTACAATTTTCTGCCATCTGTTACTGATACTTGGCATTGTCAGTATCGCCTTACCGGTTTGGCTGGCTCTGGTGGCGACCACCCACGAAAACACGGCTTTTGCTACCGGCACCCCCCTCTGGTTCGGGGATCTGGGCTTTTCTGTCTTTGGTGAGCTGTTTCGCAACGAAAGTGCATTTAACAACAGTGAACTGCCTATTACGCTGATGCTGGTTAATTCCCTGATCATGGCACTCTGCATTACCGTCGGCAAACTGAGCATCTCCATTTTATCGGCATATGCTGTGGTATTTTTCCGCTTTCCCGGTCGTATGCTGGCATTCTGGATGATCTTCTTCACGCTGATGCTGCCGGTTGAGGTGCGAATCATGCCAACCTTTGAAGTGATCGCTAACCTCAACATGCTGAACTCGTTTTACGGCCTGACCATCCCGTTAATTGCCAGTGCAACCGCCACTTTCCTGTTCCGTCAGTTTTTCCTTACTGTGCCTGCCGAACTGGTCGAAGCGGCACGTATCGATGGCGCCGGCCCCATTAAGTTCTTTTTTGACATTCTGTTGCCGCTGTCGCGCACCAATATAGCCGCGCTGTTTGTGATCACCTTCATTTACGGCTGGAACCAGTATCTCTGGCCACTGCTGATCACAACCGATAGCGACTACTACACCATCGTCATGGGAATCAAACAGATGCTAGGCGTCGTCGATGGTGTGATTGAATGGAACAAGATTATGGCAACGACCCTGATTGCGATGCTGCCCCCGGTCATTGTGGTCATCGTGATGCAAAAGGCATTTGTCAAAGGTTTAGTGGATTCGGAGAAATAAATGGCAACGTTAACCCTCACAGACATCGCAAAAAGTTACCCGAACGGCTATCAGGCGATCAAACAACTCAACCTGACTATCGCTGACGGCGAGATGGTCGTGCTGGTCGGCCCGAGCGGCTGCGGGAAATCCACCCTGCTCCGGATGATTGCCGGGCTGGAGGAAATCACCAACGGCAGCCTGAAAATCGACAGCCGGGAAGTCAACCATCTGGAACCGGGCGAGCGTGACATCGCCATGGTCTTTCAGAACTATGCGCTTTATCCGCACATGTCGGTGTACGACAACATGGCTTATGGCCTGAAAAACCGTAAAACACCCAAAGCGGAAATCAAGCGGCTGGTCACCGAGGCGGCGACTATGCTGGAGCTGTCTCACCTGCTGGATCGCAAACCGAAGCAATTGTCTGGCGGCCAACGTCAGCGTGTCGCCATGGGTCGGGCCATTGTCCGCGAGCCGAAGGTGTTCCTGTTCGATGAGCCTCTATCCAACCTTGATGCCAAGCTGCGGGTACAGATGCGCCTTGAAATCAAAAAGCTGCAACGTCGTCTGGGAACAACGTCAGTCTATGTCACTCACGATCAGGTTGAAGCCATGACCCTTGCCGACAAATTGGTGGTACTCAACAAAGGGAACGTTGAGCAGGTCGGCACACCACTGGACCTTTACGATAATCCGGCATCGGTGTTTGTGGCCACTTTCATCGGCTCTCCCTCCATGAATATCCTTGACGCGGAAATCACCTCACAGGGAATCCGGCTGTCTGACAGTGCCATTTTGCCAATCGATACAGGTGCCCTACCGCAAGGAGCCGTGACTCTCGGCCTGCGCCCTGAACACCTGGTTATGAATCCGCAACATCCTTGGTTCCATGTTGATGTCGAGTTGATTGAGTCGCTTGGTGCTGACCTGCTCCTTTATTGCCAGGTGACTAAAAGCGGAAACCAGAATCCTGCTCTGATAAATCAATCAGACCACACCCCGCAAAAACTGGTTATGCGAGTGGAAGGCCATACAAAAGTCGTTATTGGTGATAAGTTTGGCGTTGGGATTGCACATAAACACCTGCATGTATTCGATAAACACACTGAGCAACGCATCCACTGGGATCCGGCCTGCTCTGACATCAAAGAGGTGATGAATGCCTGAACCGCTAACGGCATTACCGGCCGACACAGCACGGCAGATAAAGTGGGTATTCACTGACGTCGACGATACACTGACCTGGGAAGGACGCCTGCCTTCCCAAACACTGATAGCGCTTGAACAACTGCAGCAGGCTGGTATCCATGTCGTTGCGGTGACCGGAGCCTGTGCCGGATGGTGTGATCATATCGCCAAACTTTGGCCTGTTCATACGGTGATCGGCGAAAATGGTGCTTTCTGGATGTCTAAACGTGACGGGCAGTTCATCACCCGTTTTGCCTCCTCACAAGCTATTATGCAAGCCAATCAGAATGCGCTAAAAAGGCAGATTCAGGAATTACTGAACCAGTATCCGGACATCGGACTGGCAGCGGATCAGCCACTGCGATTCTGCGACGTGGCTGTGAATATCGGTCAGGATCGGCCTGCGGTCGACCCGGCAATTTGTGCTGACATACTGAAAAATATCCATGCGATGCGGGTTAATGGCCAAACCGTGCATGCCACCCAAAGCTCCATTCATATCAATGCCTGGGTGGGCGAACACAGTAAACGGGTAAGCAGCGAAGCCTTGTTGGGGACATTATCGGTGGCATTGCCGAGTACTGTATCAGCTCGCTTATCGGCTGACTTATCGGCGTCGCAGCCGCCTCTAAAAGCGAATAGCACACCGCTCGTTTATCTCGGCGATTCACTCAATGATGAAGCCATGTTTGAATGGCTGCCACTGACCATAGGCGTCGCCAATATTCGTCAGTCATTGCCCAACCTGACGCACAAACCGACTTATATCACTCGCCAACCCGGGGGGTTAGGGTTCGCCGAGTTTGCCGACTATTTGCTTCAGGCTCGGCAAAACTCGGATAAATGAGAGCGCTAAGTCTATGCACAAGGCGGCCTTAGCCCAATACCTATGAAAGGGAGTTTATGCTGGCGGGCCGCCTTTTTTGTTCTGCATAGTTAAATCGGGTTTGGATTTGGGCAGTCTGTGTTGAGTCTGTCTCTGTATCCTGAGAGAGGATATAACGCCGAATGAACTCATCGATACTGACCGGCGCTCCAAGCAGGAAGCCTTGCAGATAATCCACCCCTTTTCGGCTAAGGTAATCCGCCTGTTCCTGCGTTTCGACACCTTCAGCCACCACTTTCAGGTTCATCCGCAATGCCAAGTCCAGCACATTCTCGACAATATGCCGGGTAATCGCGTTACTGCCAATCAACGAGACAAAGCTCTTATCCACTTTCAGAAAATCGACATGGTAATTTTTCAGTGTTGTCAGACTGGAATAACCGGTGCCAAAATCATCGACCGCAATTTTGACATCGCAATCCGAGAGCGCCTGAAAAAACAACTTGGCTTGCTTTTCATCCTGAATAACCGAACGTTCGGTCAGTTCAATAACCAATTCAATCTGCCGCTCAGCGAATGTGCTCAGAAATTGCTCACAGCGCCGCACAAACGACATATCTTCACAATGGGCTGCACAGATATTAAAGCCAATATGAAATCCTGATGGCAGCAGCTCGCCAAGGCCAAGAAAATCACGTTCAACCTGATCCATCAGCTGCAGGGTCATGGGCTTAACTAACCCGGTTTCTTCCGCCAATGGAATAAAGTTATCCGGCCTGATTGCTCCGAGTTCCGGGTGGTTCCAGCGCGCCAGCACCTCGCCGCCAATCAATGTCCCTTGCGGTGAAAAGATGGGCTGTAAAAAAGGAACAAACTCCTTTTTCTCCAACCCCCTGCGAAGTTCAGCCACCGGAGAGGTCGACTGGCTCAGACGCCAATAAGCCAGGAAAGAAAAAACCGCGCTCACCACCAGATACCAAAAGGCACTGAGGCGGTAATTCCCCAGAGCATAACCAAGAATATAATTATCAGGGATGTAAGCATTTACCTTGTACTCGTACTTTTCAGACGCCAGTGTATCTGATGCCTGAACCGCGCCCCCCCGAGTAATCTCGCCTGACTCAGTCAGCCATTGTCCACCCACTTCAAAGCTCATCAGAATATCCCGGCTGCTGGTATAGCGAAGTATGTTTTCAATGTAATAAATGCTGATGCCAATCAGCACTTCACCTTCGGTCAAGCGATGACGGTAACCCAGAACAGATGCGTTAGGAATGCCTGAATTCACAGGCAATAATTGCAGTGTGTGCTCAGTAAACTGAGCGCTAGTGGCTTCGACAGTATTATTGGTGCCAGTCGCGAGTGCCGTATCTCCCCCTTCATACAATGAACTACACATCTGCTGGCCGTCTGTAACCAGATTGATCGTTCTGACATCAGGCACCGTGGCAACCAGGTTTCGCAATATCGGAAGTGCCCGACTACATTCTGCTCCTAGAAGAGGTGCCGCGCTTTCCGCGGCAAATTCAGCATTGGCGATAGTTTTATCAAACACGTAGGTAGCAAGTGACAGATCGACATGCACTTGCTGCCGAACAACTCTTTCAGCCTGTCGAAGCAATTGAAAAATACCCAGCGAGAAACACAGTAACCCGATAAGCAGCGCACAGCCTACACGTGCACATCTGTTTTTAATCAGCGGCTGACAAAGCGTTTTCATTTGTAATAGAAATAGTGACAGAGGTTCGAATCATAACCACATATACCAAATTGGAATACGTCGAGGTTCATTGTTTTAAATGAAACGAAAAGAAATTTACGCCGAATATGAACACCGATTAACAGTGGCATTTAATTGCTAAAGATCTTTCACTCTCCCAAAACAGCCACAATTAGCATTACGTGTTTTACATTAGCCACTTTAAACAACTCTATTAGATCAGGGGGATATAAATAAATGTTGCTTTTAATTTGATATATGCAGATGTACATCTCAACGTTATCACTTCTGCATCACTCTGATTCCAATGGATACCTTCGAGTTATTGCGCTCCGCTGCCACCCGAATATTTCATTGGGGGATAGATAAACTTGTTGCCACCGCCCGCTCAGGCTCATTTCGGAATGACATTTACTTATACGGAAATTCTGAAATATAACAAAATGATCAAGCTCAACTACCTGTTTACTGTTATTTTCAGTTTACACTCTATTAACCATGTACTGTTTTTCTATTAGCTATCTGTTTTCTTATTGGCTATGAGATTTTTCATCTGCTATTCAGTGCCATGAATTCTTGAGGCTCTATTGTCCTGCTTATTGTTATTTACTTATCTGGTTAACAAATAAATAGTTTTCAATGCAATCTGGAGTCTGTGATCTGTCTTTCCTACGATTATTATGGTTACAATTTGACACAATTATTTCTCTTGCTAAAAATTCGGTGTGGTGATTTACTCATACTTCCTAAGCAACAGAGGTATTAAAACTCCATGGACGATCCCCTTAGTCGATCGTGTTACTCCCCTGCTTCCACTTTCCTGGAGGCAACAACATGTTAGAACTCTTCATGCAACCCGAAACCTGGGTGGTGTTCGCAACTTTATTTGCTCTTGAACTTGTGCTCGGCGTAGATAACGTTGTTTTTATTTCCGTTTTGTGTGAGCGTTTGCCACTCCATCAACGAAAGATGGCACGTAACCTGGGTATTGCCCTGGCCGTGGCGGCACGAATTGGTCTGGTCTTTTCGATCAGCTGGGTCATGTCGTTAACTCAACCACTCCTGACAGTCGGTGATCTCTCACTAACCGGTCGTGCTTTAATCATGATTGGTGGTGGTGCTTTCCTGCTGGCAAAAAGTGGTAAAGAGCTGTGGTCATGGCTGACACAAGTCGAAACTCACCATTCAACTCATGCGCGAACCGGTATCGTGGTGGTTCTGCTCCAGATCCTCGCCATTGATGCAGTGTTCTCGATGGACTCGGTGATTACCGCCGTCGGTCTGACCAAAGAAGTTCCTATCATGGTGGCAGCCATTGTTTCCTCCGCGATAGTAATGGTCTTGATCGTTGAAAAGGTGAATAAAGTTGTCAACGAGTACCCTGGGTTTAAAACACTGGCACTGATGTTCCTGGTATTGCTGGGTGGCTTGTTAATGGCGGAAGGCTTTAATCTTCATATCAACAAAGGCTATGTCTACTTTGCCATGGCGTTTGGTATGGTGATGGAACTGTGTCATATCCAGCTGAGAAAAAAGCAGCTGCAACATGCTAAAGCAATGAGCCAGCACGTTGTTTTGCCAGAAATCAGCCAGAACCGCTTGCTTAACCAATCGTAAGCGGACACGGGGCATAAGAGAAAGGTCTGGTTTGAAACCAGACCTTTTTTAATGGGTATAAACTTCGTCAATTCACTGATGGCGTCAGCAGCACAGCTTTATGCCGGCTCAGGCTCCCGACTAGGTTGCTTCATTTGCTGCCAGGCAAAACCTTCAGGGTCATGAAGAATCGCCCGCCCGACGGCGGCTAAGTCGAGCCATTGTTGTTCAATCGCGTGATCAATGAAATCGCCCTCTTCGATACCGCCCACACCAATCACAGGCACTCCCAAGTCAGCCGCTTTAATGTATGCTGACTCTTCAACCAGATACCCCTGCCCTCGACGTTGTTTAGGTCGGTTCCAGCCGCCAATACCTGAAGACACATCCAGTACATCGAGCCCGGCTTCAGTGAAATAACGGCAGGTTTCCAGCATCTGGTTTTGGGTGAGCCCTTCTGGGTATAGATCCTGACCCGGAATACGCGCCATGATTGTCAGGTTAGTGTGTTGTGCGATTCCCTGAATGATTTCCACCATTAATCGGGAGCGATTGCGCTGGTCACCACCGTACTCATCCTCACGTTGATTGGTAATCGGCGAAAGAAACTGATTCAGACCGTAACCATGCGCACAGTGGATTTCGACAAAATCAAACCCCGCTTTTTCTGCACGCATTGCGGCCTCTATGAATCGCGTTTTCCACAGCTCCACATCTTCACGAGTCATCGCTCTCGGTTTTTCCAGCACCCGATCATACGCAGGCACTGTGATGCCGGATGGCCCCATCAGATCGCTGCAAATGACTCTGGGTGCTTTCCCGCCACAGTGGGTTAACTGCAACCCCGCCAGCGTCCCCTGCTGTTTTATAACATTGGCAATCTCACTCAGCCCTGGCAGGCAGACATCACTGTGTGCGCCAAGCTGATTGGTTTCACTGCGGCCTGAGAGGTCCACAAACGAGTATTCCACCATCAACAAGCCAGGATTTGCCTTGGCTAGGTTCGCATAATGGCGAAGCGTCTGCTCGGTTGCCAACCCTTCCACATTGGCGGTTTGCGATGCCATAGGAGGCACGACAAGTCTGTTTTTCAGGTGCTTACCTGACACTGTTAACGGCGTAAATCGGTTCACTTCTGCTGCCCTGATTGTGTCTTTGGGTTTTTATTGTATATTGACCTTTGACTACAATTAAGAAACACAAAACCAACAAGTGTTTCCACTTTGGAATCATTATGAAAATTGAAGACTTGCACCTGTTTGTCGAAGTCGCGAAAGAAGCCAGCTTACGAAATGCCGCAGTTCGGCTTTCCATGCAACCGGGAACACTGTCAAAAGCCATTAAAAGAATCGAAGACTATTATCAACATGAACTGTTTGACCGCACAGGTCATGGCTGGCAACTTACCCCAGCCGGCAAGTTACTGCGTGAACGCGCTGTCGAGCTACTGGGAATCCATGAAAAAATCGAATTTGAACTGGGTAACCCGAGACGCTGTCACGTCAGAGTATCTGGACCGGCGGGAGTGCTCGCCCATTATCTGCCGACAGTGGTAAACCGGTTAAGCACACATCAGGCCGATCACAGCCTCGACATAAAAATTGCGCCCGATCTGTCACCCTTACTGAAACATCAGGTGGACATTGCCCTAACAACAACACTGGCGGGCCAATCTGTTGCACTACCCTCCATCTACAGCGAGAAAATATGTGACGTTCCCTTTGTGATTGTTGCCAGCAAACATCACCCTCTCGCCATTCATGTTGCCACTCACTCTCAGCCGATTGATATCCAAACGGTCTTAACCCATCCGTTTATTGTTCCTTCCCATCCGGCGTACGGACATACTGTCGAAAACAGCAGTGAAGACGGGTGGTTTGATTCAGAATTTAAGCGCAAAATTACCGCAAGAGTGGATGATATATCGACGCTGATCGCCTTGGTGAACACTCAACCCTGGTTAGCATATATGCCGCAATATTTAGCGGAGCATGAACAACTGCCGATTATTACGACCCGAGGCTGTCCGTACGCTTGCGTGCAGTCAATTTGGTTGTGCCGCCAGAAGAATGTGCAGTATCACTGGATTCACCAGCTCTTTCAGGAAGAGGATTAAGAAGGCAGCATGGATATAACCTGTCTGTACTAAAAAGAAACCCCTTTGCAGGGGCTGCTCATATTGTCTTCCAGTGATACATCGAGCAAAGGCTAGGTTAGGTCAGGTAGAACACGGCATGTTGCTGAGTGCTGTTTTAAATCACGGCCTTTGAAAAAGGCCAACTCAATCACATTGATTGACTAAACGATATTTATCTATTTTTTCATAACGTTAACGGTAAAAAGAGTATCTTTCCTATGCCACCACACGCAATACCCATTTAGGACTAGAAGGCGTGTACCAGATCATAAAACATGCGTATTCAGAATAGTGGTGAGACTTAGGCCACTCAACGGATCCTTCCCTCAACCCAAGCCAGCAAAAAGCCTATTTGCAATAACCGTTAAGAGTGTCACACCAGCAATATAACGCTACGCATGGTCATATAATAAATGGTTATATCAATAGCTGGATTTATGCCTAAACAAAGAGAATAATCCTCTCCTTCACTCACACCTACTCACTAGCGTACCCGCTCGTTAATCGCTTTAGTTATTTTTGGTTATCACTATGAACAAAAAACAGGCACTGCTTGCCAGTCTCATCACCCTCAGTTCGCTCACCCTTGGCGCGGTTTTCCTTGAAAATACATCGCTGTTTTTACGTCTGTTGTTCGGTCTGAGTCTTGGATTTGCGTTAACCAAAGGTTCCATTGGCTTTGCCGGCAGTGTGAACCGCGCTTACCGACGTGGCTCGACACAACTCCTGCAAACCCTGATGTTCATGTTCGTCGTCACTGCAATTATCAATGCCGGTTTGTTGTTCAATGCAAACGTCGCGGATTACGATTTATGGGTGAACCCTATCAACCTGGGGCTGGTGCTGGGTGGCGTCATGTTTGGTGCCGGTATGAGCTTCTCGAGCTGCTGTGCAACCGGTGTGATGGTTGAGATGGTGAGCGATGTGCCAAGGGCGTTAACCACCCTGATCTTTTTCGCCGCCGGGGTGTTTCTGGGCTTTCCGTTGCAAGCGACTCAGTCGTGGATCACCACAACGGCCATCTCGACACCTAGCTTTGCCGGGAAAGGGGTATATATGCCGGATCTGTTCACCTGGGGACCGTTAAACGGCTACTTCATGTCAGTGATAACCACCATTGTTCTGGCCTCTGTCGTTGGTTACTTAGCGAAAATGTACCAGAACTACCGCCATGCTAACGGTACCTTCCTGGGTGTTGACGGCGAAATTGCCCGCCAAAACTTGGCCAACAACGATAAACCCCAGCATTTTTCGCTGTTTAGCGCAGAGACATATCGCCGCTGGTTCGGCAACATCTGGGAAATGAAAACCGCAGCACTGGTGATTGCGCTGATCTTCGGCATCATGATGGTTTCGACCGGGGCCGGTTGGGGAGCCTCTACCCCCTTTGGAATCTGGTTTGGTAAGGGCTTGATGGCACTGGGAGTGAGCGCAGAGACAATCGCCGACTTTACCCACCGCCCAGCTGAGATCTTTACCACGCCATTTTTCAGCCACAGTATTTCTGTTCAGAACCTGGCCATTATGCTGGGCACTTTAATCGCGGTGCTATTTCTGGGCAATTTCTCTTTCTCGTTCCAGCTCAACCATTCTGCGAAACAATTTGCCCTGTTCGCGCTGGGCGGTCTACTGATGGGACTGGGCACTCGCCTTGCCAACGGCTGTAATGTCGGTGCTTTGTTTACACCGATCGCAAACTTCTCACTCTCTGGCTGGGTGTACCTGCCGTTTTTGATTCTTGGCGGTATTCTGGGGAACACGTTTCACCGAGTGGTCATCCGATAACTGGCGAAACAACAAAATGCAGTAAGACGAGAAAGAAGACAAAGGCAGTGAAAACTGCCTTTATCGTCAATGATGATGATCGCTTTCTGGCACAGCGCCATCGGTGCTTCTACACCACGGTTAGACGCACATCGACATTGTTGCGTGTTGCATTTGAGTATGGGCAAACGATGTGCGCCTTATCGACCAACTCTCGCACCAACGCTTTATCCATACCGGGGACATTGACCCGTAATTCCACCTCAATACAGAACCCCTGAGGGATCGGGCCGATTCCCACCAACCCTTCAATGGAGGTGGATGCTGGCAGACTGACTTTCTGATTAGCCGCTACCAGCTTCAGCGCACCGGTAAAACAGGCGGCGTAACCTGCCGCAAATAACTGCTCAGGATTGGTGCCCTCACCACCCGCGCCCCCCAACTCCTTCGGGGTGGATAAATGCAGATCAATCTTGTTATCAGCGGACGTCGCATGGCCATCACGGCCACCAGTGACTGACGCTTGTGCGGTGTACAGAACTTTATCCAATGACATGCTTCACACTCCTTGATCGAATAAACCAACGGGGATAACTGGTTCCAAGTATAGGCAACAATCTCACTGCAACCATTTCCTGGTCAATTTTCCCGCTTCCCTTGCATGACTGCGTGACTGCGTGACTGCGTGACTGCATGACTGCATAACGCCATGACTGCATGACTGGCCGGTTACAACGCCTTTGGCCTGCCCATGTCGCCAAGTCGGTAATCACACACGCCGTCTGGGAAGATTTGTTGCAGTTCATCCATTTTTGCCGAAACATCCCAGTCGCCGTACATCCCCTGCGCTGCCGCAACGTCAACCGGAATGGTATAACACTTAAAAATGCTTCCTTCCCACGGCGCACCGGCCTTTATCCGGCTGTTGCTGTACATAGGATAATGTTGTGTGCAGCTTCCTTTTTCCTTCTGATTCCATTCCCCATCAAAGACGCCGTTTCCGGCAGCCATGATGTTCCCCTCCTGATCAAAACAGGTATCCTGGGCAACATTGGGCCGGGCGATACTGACCCTGTCTTCATAAGGCAGATTCTCCGGCAACTTATGCATATTCGTCAGCCATTGATCCATCACCTCATACGCTTTTTCTGTCGGGTTGTAATGTTTATCGGCAATCCAGATCACATGATTACGATAGGTTTTCTGGTCGTTGAGTATACGCAGCCGGCTGACAAACGAAGCGGATGTATGATGCATATTGAGTTCATCTTCCAGATAATGCCGGACATCCAGAATCGGCAGGTTAATGCGGCCAATAAATACCTGACCATATTCATACGCTTTGTTCATAGCGACCAAAGACCCCGCCTGACGTTTAGCCAGCGCCCCGTCAAGCTTCGTGATGTTCTGGTTTCCCCAGATTGACAGCCAGAGAGGCGGAATACTGGAGCCAAGGCTGAGCATGCGCTCCGGCTCCATCTGGGAAGGCGCTTTCCAGGCTCCGATCCGCTTGTTGAGATCAATAAAATCATCCAGCGAAATCTGGTGACTGAGCAGCGCCTGTAGCCCGTACTGCACGCCAACGTTATCCCAGGTGGTTTGCCCGAAACCGTGCTCATCCTGACCATACACGTTCACCATGTCCTGCCAGTAGCTCCAGTTGACCTTACCGACCACAGAGTGATGAAAGAAAGGCTTGATAAAACCTTGCCGCGGATTATGAATATAGCTGCTCAACCCGAGATAACCGTTAATACACTCATTGTTCCCTTTCGGAAACTCTGGTAATTCCCCGCGCGCCAGCTGATTGACCGGCAACAGCCAGCCATATTTCTGCTCGGCTCCGCTGATGGCCCGCAGCCCCTCAATATTCTGGCGCTGATGCCAGTCCTGCCAGTGATCTTTGTTATAGGATCGGAACGTGAAATAGTTATTCAGCAGATCGCAATCCAGCGCATAAATTGAAACGCTGACCATATCCGGGTACGAATAGAGCGGAATCAGACCGTCAAGAATACCCTGGCTGTTCTGCCCGATGAGGTACTGCGCCAACCCGCCTCCCGACCCACCAATACCGACGGTATACAATGGCTCGCCAAACAGAGTGACGAACTGGGTTTTAACCCGTCTGGCCGTATCTTCTGCCAGCAGCATATTATAGCCATAACTGGTTTTATTACCGCTTGAGCTGACAACCGCGTACCCTTTTCTTAATTGCTCCAGCTCTTTATTCACCAGACGATGAAACTTAATTCGCCCCTGCCGGAAACCAATTCCCGAGCCCCCTTCGAAGTGATAAATCAGCCGGTTATTCCACAATGACGCACCATTCTGCACACCAATTTCTTCCGGTGAAATCGGCATTGCAATTGCGTAGACATAGCGATTGATGGTGCCCTGCTCTACCCGTACCAACAACGCATCATCGGCGATCGGCGCTTGTCTGAGCTCTTCTTCCGTCATGGGTTGAATGTCGTTATCCGCATCAACCAGAAAGTAAAGCAACTGTGTTTTGGCCGCACAATCTTTCGAGTAGCCCACCAGCTTAGTGCCATCCTGACTGTCATACACCGGGACACCCAGCCCTTCCTGATTATCCACCAGCGGCTGTCCCATCCCGGAATCCAGCGTCATGCAGAAAAAGGGGTACTGATTGGGCCCGGAATACAGCGACGTAACAGGGCCAACCTCACCAATTTTAATAGGGAATGGATAGGTTTCGGCCGGTCTTGGCGTTTCACTGATATGGTGTTTCACATCAAGCAGATAGCTTTTTTCCGGCGTAGCGATGGCTTTCACCTGCCGGGCAATCAGATTGTCTTGTCCGGACATTTGCCCAACAACAATGATCGCGGCTAACAGACAAGCCAGTACAATAATGATTCTCTTCATAAGAACATGCCTATTTCGACACCTTATCAAAGAGTGTAGCGAAACTGGGCATTCATAATCCTAAGACTTGAGCACGCAGATATGACTGAATAAACAGAGAGAACTGGTTTTTTATCAGGAGGAAATAACAATTCGACGATTTATAACGTCCAGTTATTCAGTCAGGCAAGATGCCAGAAACTAACCCTATGAACGGAAAGAGTTTATTGAATAGATCATCAATTGCAGCCCGGAGATATTGGCATTACTCTTATTTTTGATATGTGCCGGTTGTTTGCAGGATGCAAGGCAGTGAGCACACTCGTTAAGTCAGGTTTAGGGAATGAACCGTTACATCCACAGGAAGGAAACATTGAAAATATTCGGATTTGATCTTCGCGCCCTTGAGGTTTTTGTCACCACCGCCCAGACCGGCAACATGACCCTGGCCGCCAACCAGCTACGGCTGACCCAGTCTTCCGTATCACAAACTATCTCGACCTTAGAGAACAACCTGAATGTCGAATTGCTGGATCGCACCGTGCGCCCGATTGAGCTAACCGTAGCCGGTCGCTACTTTTATGATCAGTCCTGCCATTTACTCTCTCAGGCAGAAAAAACTCATCATGTAATGTCCAAAGGCGACTTTCAGAAATTGCATCTGCTTCGGATCGCTATGGTCGATTCGCTGGCCACCTCGCTGGGCGCCCCGTTGGTGGATGTGATTAAGCGCCACACCGAAAGCTGGACCATCAGCACCGGACGCTCTCACATGCACGCTCAGGCCTTGTTGTCCCGGAATGTCGATATCATTATTTCTGATGATGCGCTGGAGGATAACGAATTTCTCAGCCGCCACCGGATTTTACGGGAACCCTTTATTCTGGTTATCCCCCGCCGAGAAACCCGCCGGTTTGCCTCTTTCCAGCAACTGATCCGTGAACTCGACTTTGTCCGTTACACCAGTGATTCCCTGATTGGAACAACCATCGAACGGTACCTGCGCAGGCAAGGCGTGTCGGCACCAATCCGCATGCAGCTGGACAATACCTTCGCGCTCCTTTCTAGTGTCGCTGCCGGTCTGGGCTGGACTATCACTACCCCGCTCTGCCTGTTTCAGAGCGGCTTATTCCGCGATCAACTCACCTGCCTGCCTTTGCCCTCTGATGAACCCTTACAACGAAATCTGACTCTGGTCAGCCGCCATAACGAGCTGGGTAATCTGCCACAGATTCTGGCCGCTGACAGTCGCCAGGTCATGCATGACAAATTCCTGCCGAATGTGCTGCGTGAGCTGCCCTGGCTCGAAAAAGACTTACACGTCGGCTAAACCCAACAAGATTGCGTGGGAGAAGCCGTCCACGCCGTACTATTAGAGAAACTTATACTCTACTGTTAGCGGAACTGATTCTTGTTGCGGACTGATAAAAATCGCCACTATGTTAATAACATGTAACAAAAAGTGCGAATGACTTTATCAACCCGTTCATAAGGAAATGTTATGTCTGACAGCAACCATCAAGCAGTCAAGAGTAATGCCGTTTCTGACGATTACCTGAGTAAGCGTCAACTGAAGAAAGGGGTCGCAGGCTGGATTTTATTAGCCAGCCTGGGCGTGTCATATGTGATCTCCGGAGACTTCGCCGGGTGGAACTTTGGCCTTGAACAAGCCGGCTTCGGGGGCATGTTCATTGCGACCCTGATCATGGGCCTGATGTACATCTGCCTGGTACTGAGCCTGGCCGAACTGTCCTCCTCCATTCCGACGGCCGGTGGTGGTTACAGCTTCGCCCGCCGCGCTTTAGGTCCGCTGGGCGGCTTTCTGACCGGCACCGCAATCTTACTGGAATATGCCATCGCCCCTGCGGCTATCGCGATTTTCATCGGTGGGTACGTTAACGAGCTAATTGGTATCGACGGCCCTGTCGTTTATGCCGCTTTCTACTGCGTGTTCGTCGGCATCCACCTCTGGGGAGCCGGAGAAGCCTTGCGCATTATGATGGTGATCACCGCGCTTGCTGTCGTTGCAGTGATTGTTTTTGCTGTGGGTATGCTGCCTCATTTTGATGTTAATAACCTTTTCACTATCGCAGCAAACCCGGAAGCAGCAGGGGCGAGCAGCTTCCTGCCGGAAGGCTATGTCGGCATCTGGGCGGCATTGCCATTTGCCATGTGGCTATTCCTGGCGGTCGAAGGGGTTCCCCTTGCCGCAGAAGAAGCGACCAACCCTGCGAAAGACATGCCACGCGGCATTATCGCCTCCATGCTGGTACTGCTGGTGTTCGCTGCGCTGGTCTTGTTCCTGGTACCGGGTGGTGCCGGTGCTGAAGCCATGAAATCACACAGCGCACCTTTGGTTGGGGCTCTGCAGGCTGTTCACGGCACCGATTCACTGGCCGCCAAGTTCGTCAACATCGTCGGCCTGTTTGGTTTAATTGCCAGTTTCTTCTCCATTATTTACGCCTATTCCCGCCAGGTGTTTGCCTTGTCTCGCGCTGGCTACCTGCCCCGCTTCCTGTCCTTGTCCGGTGAACGAAAAGTACCGGTTTACGCCCTGATCGTACCGGGCGTGCTGGGTTTCCTGCTGTCGTTGTCCGGCGAAGGGGATCTGATGATCACCATGGCGGTTTTTGGCGCTACGGTTTCCTACGCCCTGATGAGCTTGTCTCACATCATCCTGCGCCAAAAAGAACCGCAACTGGAGCGCCCTTACAAAACACCGGGCGGCACCCTGACTTCCGGCATTGCGCTGGTACTGTCTCTGGTCGCACTGGCATCGACGTTCGTGGTCAGCACCCAAGCCGCCTTGTGGTCAGCCCTGTTCTACGTCGTAATGCTCACGTACTTCCTGCTTTACAGCCGACACCGCATTGTTGCCAATGCCCCTGAAGAAGAATTTGCCCTGATTTCGAGCGCAGAGTCTGAACTCAGCTAATACTTTTCTTATAACAATCAAACTGATAAGGACGGATGTCACAAAACAGACCGTGCTGCCGTCCTTGCAAACACAACATAACCTACAGGCTCAGGAAAGAGCCCTCCGGATGAGAGGTATACATGGAACCAAGAAATGTTAAAACAATCGCTGATGCAATGGCTATCGTGGAAGAGCGTTCGCTGACGCACATTAAGGTTGGGCTGTTTGATAATGACGGCATCATGCGCGGCAAATACATGTCGAAATCGAAATTCTTTTCCTCCCTTGAAAACGGATTTGCTTTTTGTGACGTCGTACTAGGTTGGGATTCCAAAGATCAGCTGTACGACAACACTCGCTACACCGGTTGGCACACCGGTTATCCCGATGCCCCAGTGCGCATCCTGCCCCACACCTGCCGGGAAGTGCATGGCGAAGAGGGAATGCTGCTATTTATTGCCGAGTTTGACGGTGAAGCAGAAAAAGTCTGCCCGCGTGGGGCGTTGCGCCGAACACTGCAAAAAGCCGACGCAATGGGGTTCGATGTGTTTGCGGCTCTGGAATACGAATTCTTTATGTTCAACGAAACCCCACATTCCGCCCGTGAGAAAGGATTTAGAAACCTGGAAACCATTACTCCAGACTGGTTCGGCTATTCGATGATCCGCAATTCGGTACACTCCGGGTTGTATCAGGACATCTTGCAGATGAGTGAGCAAATGGACTTCCCGATTGAGGGCATCCACTCTGAAACCGGACCGGGCGTGCTGGAAGCCGCGATGGCGGTGGATGCGGCGGAAGCCGCCGCAGATAAAGCGGCCCTGTTCAAAACCTTTATGAAAGTGCTGGCACAAAAGCGCGACCTGCTGGCAACGTTTATGGCCAAATGGTCGGGCGACTACCCGGGACAAAGCGGTCACATCCATGTCTCGCTGAAAAATAAAGATGGCTCATCTGCGTTTTTTGACAGCAGCCAGACCCACTCCATGAGCAAAATTCAGCGTCATTTTCTGGCCGGTCAGCAACGCCTGATGCCAGAGTTTCTCTGCCTCATTGCCCCGACAATTAACAGCTATACTCGAATGATTCCTGGGTTCTGGGCTCCCACTCACGCCACCTGGGGGGTGGAAAACCGCACCACAGCGCTACGCGTGATCCCTGGATCTGAGAAATCACAA
The DNA here is from genome assembly GCF_028621875.1 of Photobacterium sp. GSS17. NCBI lineage: Bacteria > Pseudomonadati > Pseudomonadota > Gammaproteobacteria > Vibrionales > Vibrionaceae > Photobacterium > Photobacterium sp. GSS17. The sequence continues at coordinate 1,262,053 of NZ_CP117518.1, forward strand.
CGCATCGAGCACCGCCTGGGCGCCGCCGATGCCAATCCTTACCTGTCGCTGGCCGCGGCTGTCGCTTCCGGTTTATACGGCATCATGCAGGAGTGGGAACCGTATGAGCAAGTAAAAGGCAACGCTTATAATCAGCAGCATGCACCGGAGCTTGAGCTTCCCCGCACCCTGTGGGATGCCGCCCAGCGCTTCAAGCAATCGGAAGCCGCCCGCACCATGTTCGGTGATGAGTTTGTCGATCACTTCGCTGCCAGCCGCGAATGGGAAGAGCGTGAATTCAGAAAACACGTGACCGACTGGGAAATGGATCGCTACTTTGAAATCATCTAGGGAAGACAACCATGACTACGATGCAACACACGATTTCACCGATTGACGGCAGTGTTTATGTCAGTCGCCCGCTGGCCACTCAGGCCAATATTGAAACCAGCCTGAAACAAGCAAGCGATGCCCGCCCCCACTGGGCACAGACGGCACTCAAAGAACGACAGGCTATTTGCAGTAAAGCCATTGACTGGCTTGAACAGCACAAGCCAGTAATTAGCGAGGAAATTTGCTGGCAGATGGGACGCCCTGTTCGTTACGCACAGGGGGAAGTAAATGGTCTGGCAGAGCGTGCCCGCTACATGATTGAAGTCAGTGAAAACGCGCTGGCACCGCTGACACTTCCGGAAAAAACCGGTTTCACCCGCTATATTACCCGCGAACCGGTTGGCGTTGTTTTTGTGATAGCCCCGTGGAATTACCCGTACCTGACCGCCATTAACAGCATTGTACCGGCACTACTGGCCGGAAACTGCGTTATCCTGAAGCATTCCGCCCAAACCCCTCTGTGCGCGGAACGTCTGGTCGAAGCGTTCCAGGCGGCCGGACTGCCCGACGGCGTTTTCCAGTACCTGCACTTAAGCCATCAGGACACCCAATCGATCATTCAGTCCGATCGCATCAACCACATCGCCTTTACCGGTTCGGTGCAAGGTGGCGCACAGGTCGAGCAGGCAGCGGCAGGCCACTTTATCGGTGTCGGGCTTGAACTGGGCGGCAAAGATCCGGCCTATGTCCGGGAAGATGCCGACCTTGATCAGGCGGTCGAAACGACCATTGACGGCGCCTTTTTCAACTCCGGTCAGTCCTGCTGCGGGATAGAACGCATTTATGTCCATCACAGCCAGTACGATGAATTCGTCCGGAAGGCGGTTGCACTGGTCAAAACCTACCAGCTGGGACGTTCAGATGAGCAGGACACCACACTGGGGCCACTGGTACGCACCAGCGCGGCGGATTTCGTACGCAGCCAGATTCAGGACGCGGTCGCGCAGGGTGCCATTGCCCACATTGACGAAGCCCTGTTCCCGGCCAGTCAAACGGGCACTCCTTATCTGGCGCCGCAACTGCTCACGCAGGTTGACCATTCAATGCGGGTGATGAATGAGGAGTCATTCGGTCCGGTGGTCGGAGTCATGAAAGTCAACAGCGACGAGGAAGCTATCGCGCTGATGAATGACAGCCAGTTTGGCCTGACCGCCAGCATTTTCACCCGCGATATTCCGACCGGTATTGCACTTGGCGAGCAACTGGACACCGGCACATTTTTTATCAATCGCTGTGATTATCTCGATCCGGCCCTGGCCTGGACCGGCGTCAAGCATTCCGGCCACGGCTGTACGCTGTCTGAACTGGGTTTTGACGCGCTGACGCGACCTAAATCCTTCCATATCAAACATGCCTGATAACACCGGCAATTCGCTAACATTATCACTTTCAGTTACAAGTCGACAGGCCGCTTTCCGGACGGAAGGCGGCGACAAGGAGAGCACCATGCAACTACAAGGAAACTGGAACTATCCCACTTCGATTACAGTCGGTGAAGGATGCCTGGCTCAAGTGGGGCAAGCCTGCCAGCAGGCTGGCATTACTAAAGCACTGCTTGTGACCGACCCCGGCCTGGCCGACCTTCCGATGGTCGCCGCCACACTCGATTACTGCCGCCAAGCGGGGATCGAGTGTGATATTTTCAGCCGTATTCAGGGGAACCCGACCGGCGAGAATGTCGAAGACGGTCTGCAAGTGTATCGGCTGGGGCGGTTTAATGGTGTGATTGCCTTTGGCGGCGGTTCCAGCCTGGATGCTGCAAAAGCCATTGCCCTTATGGCAGGCCAGACGCTGCCGCTCTGGGCGTTTGAAGATATCGGTGATAACTGGCTTCAGGCCGATGCTTCGGCGATTGCGCCCGTGATCGCGATTCCGACTACCGCCGGCACCGGCTCTGAAGTCGGGCGGGCCTCGGTGATTACCGATACCCAACATCACGTCAAAAAAATCATCTTCCACCCGAAAATGCTGCCGGTAAAAGTCCTGTTGGATCCTGCCGTTACTGTCGGCCTGCCGCCACATATTACCGCAGCAACAGGGATGGATGCCCTTTCACACAATCTGGAAGCCTTTTGCGCCACCAGCTATCACCCGATGGCGGAAGGGATTGCTCTGGAAGGGATTCGCCTGATCAAGCACTACCTGCCTGAAGCCATTGAAAACGGCGGGAACATTGAAGCCCGCACCCAAATGCTGGTTGCCTCCAGCATGGGAGCAACGGCGTTCCAGCGAGGTCTGGGAGGCATGCACGCGATTGCGCACACCCTTGGGGCGCTGTATGACAAACACCACGGCCTGCTCAATGCCATTCTGATGCCTTATGTCCTTCAGGCCAACCGGGTCGCTATTGAAGATAAAATCACAAACCTCGCCCGCTATCTGGATCTGCCTGAACCGGGTTTCGATGCCTTTATGACCTGGATACTGGATTTCCGTCAGGCGATGAATATTCCGCATACTCTGGCAGACATTGATATCACGCTGGAAGATGCCCAGCGGGTCGGTGAAATGGCCGTGGCCGACCCTTCCGCCGGAGGCAACCCCATCGCCTTTTCCGCAGACGTTTACAGCCGGATTTTTACCGATGCGGTCATCGGCCGACTGAGTGAGTCCTAGTTCAAGCCAATAAAAGGAAACGTAATGAAGATCGGAATACTGCAATGCGATGATGTCACTCCTGAGTTACAACGGCTACATGGCAATTATCCGGCAATGTTTGAAGCTTTATTGCATGAACAGGATGATTCACTGGAGTTAATTTTTTACCGTGCGCTCGACGGGGAACTGCCGTCAGACATTGATGAGTGCGATGCGTACATGACGACCGGCAGTCGCCACAGCGTGAATGACCCGTTTCCCTGGATAGCCAATTTGCTCGACTTCGTACGGCGTTTACATGATCAGGAAAAAAAGCTGGTCGGGATCTGCTTTGGTCACCAGCTTATTGCCAAGGCGCTGGGCGGCGATGTAATCCAGGCGCCTCAGGGCTGGGGAGTCGGGGTAGCCACCCACAGCCTGCTGCAGTCGCCAGACTGGCTGGATGAAGAGCAATGCCTTCCTGAAACCCTGTCACTGGTTGTCAGTCATCAGGATCAGGTCGTCGGGTTACCAGAAAACAGTGAAGTGCTGGCAGGCAGTACGTTCTGCCCCAATTACATGATTCAGATTGGCACCCACTTTTTAGGTGTACAGGGTCATCCGGAATTCAGCAAAGCGTATTCCCGGGATTTGATGCTCTATCGGGAAAACATTTTGCCCAAGCCGGTGTTAGATAATGGATTAACTTCACTGGAAAAACCGGTCGACAGCCAGCAGGTCACCCGTTGGTTACTGGATTTTCTACGCCGTTAACGGAAGACGTTGATTCAGTCTGAAGGCAGACAGTGAATCTAATCCGATCAGGGCAACAGATACGATCATTGTAAAAACGCAAAGCCGGTGCGAGTTGCACCGGCTTTTTTTGGCTTGTAGCGCGATTGATTGGCTGTTCATTACTTGCAACTTGTCATGACTTACAACTTTTCATACAGCGCTGCTTGCCTGTTAACTTGCCTATTCAGACCAGAGTGGGCAGATCAGTGTAGACAGGCCAGCAGCACTTATTTGCTGGAAAATTGAACCAAAACACTCAGGCGAGAAGCGCTTGATTCGCTTTCCCGTGCTGGCGACGGGTGCGGCGCCAGCCAATAAAGCCCAGACCCGATGCCATCAGCAGCAGACTCGCTGGTTCTGGGACAGGATTAGGGTAACCGCCGTACGAGTAGTCCAGCCCTGCAAGACGGAAGTCAGACAACCCAACCCCGGACAGTACAATATGTTTGACGTAGTCTTCGCCCTCAAAATCCCAGTACTGGTTATCGAAGTTAAACGCATCCGGAGTCAGCTTATCCAGTAACGTATCCAGATGAAGCAGATCCGTATTCACATTCAATTCAAATTCCGGATGTCGGTCATCAATGATAAAGGCCGTTGCCGCTTCAAGCAGAAGATCAAAATTATTGATATACAGACCATTCACCGTTGATGGGTGATTGAAGCTCAATACTAAAAACTCCCAGCCATCGACTTTATCGTGATCATCAAAGACATTGCCGATCCCCTCTACAAAATTTGCCGGAATGGTGTTTACCCCAATTCCCCGATTGCCGGAAGAAAGCTGTACTAATGACTGATCGCCCGTGATGAAGGAATGGTTAGCAATGTTCCCCGCACCATCAATGAAATAACGGTAGGATGAAAAAGTAATATCACCGACAGTCGCTGACTGTTGCCCATTCAGACTTGCGTAAGAGCCATCCGTGAAATCCAAATACGTAGCCGATGCGTTCATTGAAGTACCGGCAAGTGCAAGAGTGAAAAGACCAGATTTAATATATGAGTTCATGGTGTTGCTCCTTTATTGGTATTTATATTGTTTTTGCGTTTTGGTAAGTCTTAAAAGCATTATGCGTACCAATATGCAACCCACTGAAATCATTATGTATTAATTTTCAGGCAGTGTAGTATGTAAACTTTACATACAATACGATCTCTCTTTTCTTTCCTTTTTAAATCCATGAGTTATGTAAGGTCTCCGTCCTGAAACGCTTGTCTCATGCGGAAGAAACGGTGCCAGCAGCAAGACCAAACGTCAATTTATCCAGACAGCGATGCTGTAAAACATTCCGACACCACAGGAAACCTCTGCCGTACAACAGTTTCTAGTCAGAGCTTCACCTAAACAATTAATGGCATTTCCTCTGCACATAGCTATTTCACGCACACAGTTAGCCCATGCACGCAACTACCTCATGCACGCAATTAGCCCATGCACACAGCTATCCCAGCCACAGGCCTGGCAATCAGAGGAGATAAAAAATAAATAAAAACTCAGTAACGGAGAAAGGCGCTAGCAATAAATGAATAATTAAAACAGGCCATTATAAATCAGTTTTAATCCTGAAAAGAACAGGAAGAAATAACACGTTTTATACAGCACTTCCTGATTAATTTTATCCAGTAACATCACGCCAAGTTTGACGCCTAATAATGCAAAAGGCACTAATACTAGCGACGACATAATATTCTGCATATTAATTAACCCAAGGCTGACATAGGCCGTAAGCTTAAAGTAGTTAAGGATTGCAAAAAACCAGACAATGGTGCCTATCAGTTTCTTTTTGTCTAATGTCTGTGGTAACAGATAAATACTGACCGGGCCACCACCAGCATGGATTGCTGTACTAGAAAAGCCGCCGACTGAACTCCAGAGAAAAGCGGATACGGTACCACCCGGTTTACTCTGTTCCTTTTTAAAGACATACAACAAAACAAATACAATAGAAATGGCACCAACCAGAAGCTGTAGCCCCGCACTGGATAAACTGGAGAGCAAAAGTGCCGCCATAAAGACACCAGCGATACCCCCAACCAACATCTTTCTCAGATGTGGCCAGCTGGCATTGTGAAAATGATAGCGAATCGCAGAAGCATCCATCACCATCAGAATTGGCAGTAATATCGCTGCGGCTAAGCTGGTTGATATCGTCAGTGCCATCATAGGCACCACGATATCTCCTAACGCGCCACCTAATCCCCCTTTACCAATGCCGTACAATATGACGGCAGGTATTGAGATCAGATAAAAAAGCGGATCATCAATCAACATCAGAACTTATCCTTTTCGAGAATATAGATTCAAAATCCACGTTTTCGGCATCAAACTCTTTAAGATCAAGATTGCTGTTAAGAGACTCAAGATGAAGCCGCATTGACTCTCTCGCGCCCTGATGATCCTTTTTTCTTAAAAGGTTTAAAATATCGGTGTGCTCTTTACAATGGCAGCTGCCTTCACGCTTGATACTGTACATGTTAAATACCAGTGAGGAACGCCCCAGCATTTCTTGTAAAGATTTCACCAAAAACTGATTCCCGCAGACTTTGGCTAATTTAAGGTGGAAATTTAACGAGCAATCCAGCGACTTCGCATATTCATCATTATCAATTGCTGCCTGTTCATCAGCGATGTACTTCTCAAGCTCTGCAATATCTTCCGCCGTTATTTTCTGTGCCGCCTGGCTGGTTGATTCTTGCTCAAGAATAAATCGCATATCCATTATGTCGCGCGCTTCATCACGGGTTGGCGAAGCAACCACGGCCCCCTTATTGGGCTGTATTTCAACGAGCCCGACCAGAGACAACTCACGTAGCACATCACGAACCGTTGCCCGGCTGGTTGATAAAGCCTGAGCCAGACGGGTTTCTACCATTCGAGTTGATGGAGGCAGTTTTAAAGTAACAATGGCGGTATAAATGTCAGAATATACACGTTGCTTTTCGTCTGTCTGGCGCACGTTAACTCCTCGCATGGTAATGTCCATGATTGCTTTTATTGGCGGCGATGAACGGGCAGTGAAGGAGGAAAAATTTCATCCAATGACTGAGAGCCAAATGCCCGTTCCGGGTAGGTCGATTTAAAGTAATCAAACTGATGCTGAGCTTGCTGGTGCAATAAGGCCATGTCCCATTCCTGATGGGTTAATTTGCCATCCCACACTCGGCGCACACCGTTGACTATGACTCCCTTAATATCTCGCCCATTCCCGTTGATCACCATGGTTGTGATTGGGTCAAAATTTTGACCAGTATATATGTTATTGAAGTCAAAGATAATCATGTCGGCGGCACTCCCTTCACAGAGCCGTCCCAGATCATCCCGCCCCAGCGCTTTCGCTCCGCCCAAGGTGGCCATATTGTAATAATCAAGGGCCGAAGCCTCAGTAATGTTGCTCTCATTAACCCGGCTGAGAATACAGCCAATGTGCATGTTCTGGATCATATCGACCGGGAAAGTGTCCGTTCCGAGCGATAAATTAATGCCGTGTTGCTTAAAGCGGGAAACACCTGAAAAGTATTTACCATGACGCCCTGCAACCAGCGGACAAATCACTGCACTGGCACCACTTTCACCAATCAGCGCCAGCTCATCATTGACCCTTGCGTCTGTCGGTGTCAGCCCCCCCAGAAATTGCAGGTGAGGCAATAAAAGATGCCTGCTGAGCAAGCCCGCTTCTGCCATATATTCAATGGATGATTTCCCCTGATGGAGACGATCAATCATTTTCAGTTCGAACTCGCCCTGACAGCTATGTAACCGCACCGGGCACTGTAAATCTCGCATGGCACGGGCCGTTTCCTGCAAAAGCGCAGGCGTACAGCCTTCAATTCTATCCGGCGCTAACACCCCCTCAATTGTCTCCGGGTAATCGGCACGCAGACGCTCGATATAGTGAATTGCCTGACGCAGGCCGGAGAGCCCCTTCGCTTCGTCAAACATCATGCTGACGCTTTCGTCCGGGTTGACCACCCCATAACCGGACATATACGCAGGGCCGAGAAAGGCACGGATGCCTGCCTCAACGGCAATATCCGCCGTACGCACAAACTCGTCATACGTCTCTGCCCATTCCCGGTACAAAATCGAAGTGATCGGCATTACAGTCGTAATGCCGTTGAGCAGCAACATGTTGAACGCGTACCGCTTATTAAAATCCAGCTGCGCATTACTGTAGGTTTCGCGCCGCTGCCAGGCAGACGAAGGCAAACGTCCCTTCTTCCAGCCGGGTTGGTGGTCAAAAGCCAACACCGTGGAGTCAAGGTCGACAATGGCATCCAGATCGATAAACCCGGGGCCAATCAAGACATTGCCCAAATCGATAGAGTCATCCACGACGCCCGGATAGTCATGGCCCACAAACAGAACCTTGCCGCCCTGCTCATAGACAATCTGGGCATCTTCGTAGAGACAATGGGCACCGTTCTGATAACCGACAATCCATTTCGCACTCAGCCGGGTGATCATTGTGCCCCTCCTACCCACTCGCCATTATTGACAACACAGCGTCCTTTTCTGAAGACGGTTCGCTGCGCTGGCTGGGAGACAATTGCTTCGACAAAGTTCTGACCTTTAACCAGGACAAAATCGGCATCAGCCCCTGGGCGCAGACCGTAATTTTCCAGACCCATTAATTGAGCCCCACCCTCAGTGATGGCGTACAATGCCTGCTCCAGCTCCTTATCTTTTCGCCAGCGGTATTTCAGCCCCAGAAACATTGCCCGTTGTAATAAGTCGGCATTGCCATACGGGCTCCAGGTATCTCGAATGCCATCATTGCCCGCACTGATAATAACCCCATGCTCGCGCAGCAGCTCAAATGGCGGGACTGTTCGATTCGATGGTGCAGTGGTGGCAATACGAATATCGTTTTGCCCCAGCAACGCAGCAAGTTTTCGCTGATAACCGTCATCAACCTCGCCAAGGCAGAAAGCATGGCTGATCGTGACCATGCCCTGCATTCCCGTCGCCTGAACACGTTCTGCCACCAGCTCCACAGAAAAGGCACCTAGCTCACCCGCTTCATGAAGGTGTAAGTCGATACCTTTGCCATGCTTCTGGGCTAACTCAAATAAACAATCAATATGGCGAACCGGATCGCGTTCAAAAGAGGAAGGATCAATCCCGCCTACCAAATCGCACCCCATCATCATGGCTTGGTCCATCACATCATAAGTGCCTGGTCGACCTAACATCCCGCTTTGAGGAAAGCACACGGTTTCTATCTCAACTAAACCACGCAGCTTTTTTTTGGTGGCCAGCACGCCTTCTACATGCCGGCACCCCATTTCCGTGTCCACGTCAATGTGGGTGCGGATATGGGTTGTTCCCAAACGCAAGTATTCTTTTGCAATGCGCTCCGACTGTTGCTGCGAGTCAAAGGGCGTTTCTGCTCTGAACCGCCGTTCATTTTCTACAATTGCCTGAAGATCTCGAGGAACATCGTTTTCATACCACTCCATTCCCCACAGCGTTTTATCAATATGTGCATGCCCGTCAATCAAGCCCGGCAGCATAACCAGCCCATCGGCATCCAGCACAGTGTCTGCTTCGACATTGATCAGTGATGCTATCTCAGCAATGCTGCCGTCTTTCACCAGCACATCACTTTTGTGCTTGGCCGTCCCTAGTTGTGCTTGTTTGAGTAGTAAAGTAGCCATCGAGATCCTTCCCTTCTGAATTGTTAACTTTTAATCATCATATTGCCAACAATCCTAGATAGTCAATCAAACAAAACAACAAAATAAAACGCATTGTTAACAATCAGGAAATCCATTGCATCTTAGAAGACATTAAACCAAAGAATACAAAAACAATATAAATCAATTAATTAAATAAAAATCAGATACCCAAAAAGAATCCGACATCTCTTATTGATATAAAAAATCATTATTTATTGTTGATTGTTACAGCATCCATTGCTAACAATATTATTACAAGCAAAAAACATTTCGTGTTGAGCTTGCTACAAAACATCCCGCTCAGAGGTAAGGGAACTCTCAGCTAACCAGCGCTATAAGGATATTGCGATGAAAAAAACGATGCTTACTCTTGGCCTTACTGCACTTTTCAGTCAGGCCGCAATGGCAGAAAATTCACTGGTCTGGACCCAGTCCATTGATATCCCGACCCTGGATCCCTACGCATTCGCGTCTACGTCAGCCTTAGCATTTCAAAACCACATCTATGAAGGGCTGGTGCAGTGGGATGACAACTTCAACATTGCCCCGGCACTGGCAACAGCCTGGACACAGGTGGATAACGAGACAATTCGCTTTACCCTGCGCAAGGGCGTCACGTTCCATAACGGCAACCCGTTTAATGCTGATGATGTCGTCGCGTCGATTGAACGCGTCACCCACCCTGATTCCGGGATCCGCGGGAATGCCTCATCTGTCGTCAGCGCCCGAAAACTTAGCGACTACGAAGTGGAAATCAAAACCACGCCTTCATCACCGATTGTGCTCAATGAACTCACCGGCGTGCTCATCATGGACAAAGAGTGGCTGACCGCCAATAACGCATTGATGCCAAGCAGCATGAGCCTCGGCACTGAGAGTTTCGCAACCAACAACGCCAATGGTACCGGGCCGTTCATTCTGGAAAGCCGTCGCCGCGATGCTCAAATGGTGTTGAAAGTGAACGAAAAATGGTGGAACAACGCTCAGAAGCAGCACAACATCGATAAGGTGGTGTTCAAACCCGTCTCTTCGGATGCCACCCGCCTGGCCGGATTAATGTCTGGCGAGTTCGATATCACCACCGATGTCCCTCTGCAGGATCTTCCTCGGCTGGAAAAAGATCCGAAGCTGACCGTGAAAATTAAGCCGTCTTTGCGGGTGGATTACCTGAGTTTCAACATGGCAGATTCACTCAATGCAAAAAATGACTTTGACGCAAATCCACTGAAAGACATTCGCGTCAGACAGGCGTTGGTTCAGGCGGTCAATCGCGATGTGATCGTGAAGAAAATCATGCGAGATATGACGGAAGTCGCCAACACCTATGTCGCCCCTGGGATTGCCGGCTACGATGCCTCTTCTCAGCTTGAATTACCCTACGATCCGAACAAAGCGAAGCAGCTATTAAAAGAAGCGGGATACCAGGATGGCTTCAATATTGCCTTCGATTGTGTTCAGGGGGCGTATATTAATGCTGAGCAATGGTGTCAGGCCGTGCAGCGCTATTGGGCAAAAGTGGGCATCAATGCCAGCCTGAACATGCACCCTCGCAGCACCTACTCCACCATCCGCGACCAGGGTAAAACGGACATTGCCGTGCTGGGATGGGCCAACCTTCCGTTAATTGATGCGTACAGTATCAACCAGCAACTCCTGCACTCCAAAGACAACGGCATCTATGGCGCTTTCAACATTCCGACTTACCGTAACGACGTAGTCGATACCTACATCGAGCAAGCCTCTACCGAGCTGGACAAAGACAAACGTGTAGCCCTGATGGCTGCTGCGCTGAAACAAGCACAAAACGATTTGCCTTATATGCCACTGCATTTTGAACCGGTTGCCTGGGTAACGTCGAAGAAACTGTCCATTACGCAGCAGTCGGACAACGTTGTTCGCCTGTGGAAAGCACAGATCCAATAATCTAGATAGGGTAATTGCTTATGATTGCTTTCCTGATCCAGCGTTTTTTACAGGCCTGCGGACTAATGATGTCCGTGGCACTGATTGCTTTCGTGATGTTCCAGTTTGTGGGCGATCCGGTAGACGGCATGCTGCCGGAAAACGCCACCCAGATTGAAAGGGACGAACTGAGAAACAAGCTGGGGCTAAATGACTCGGTGCTCACTCAGTACACCCGATTTGTCGGAAATATCGCCCAGGGTAACTTCGGGATTTCCTACTACAACCAGAGTGATGTGTTTTCACTGATTGCCGAGCGGCTGCCCGCCACACTGGAACTGGTGTTTGTCGCTGTGGTGATGTCACTGGCTATAGGTATCCCCTTGGGCGTGTGGGTCACTTTCTCGAAAAATCGCGTGATGACTTCGCTGGTGCAAACCTTATCACTGGTGGGTGTTTCATTACCCAGCTTTGTCGTTGGGATCCTGCTAATCATTGTCTTTTCTGTCTGGCTGGGCTGGTTCCCATCACATGGCCGCGGGGAAATTACCGAGATTGGCGGTTGGTCTACCGGACTTCTGACGGTCACCGGCTGGCAATCCATCATCCTGCCGGCAATGTCACTGGCTCTGTTTATGATAACCATGGTGATGCGCCTGCTGAAAAGTGAAATGCAGGAAACCCTCCGCGCCGATTACATCAAATTTGCCAAAGCCCGCGGCATTAAACAACGCAGCATCCGTTACAAGCATGTTCTGAAAAACTCTCTGCTGCCCGTCATTACTGTTGTCGGACTGCAGATTGGCGGTCTCATTGCCTTTGCCGTGGTGACAGAAACCATCTTTCAGTGGCCGGGAATGGGGCTGTTGTTTATCCAGGCGGTCAACTATGTCGACATTCCGGTGATCTCCGCCTATCTGGTTTTTATCTCGCTGATTTTTGTCACGATCAACACCGCCGTCGACATTATTTATCAATTTGTTGACCCGCGAATGAGAGCGAAGTAAGGGAGCGTTATCATGGAAAAGATTCACTCTGGTACCGCGGCTGCAGAACAACGCTCACCGCATTGGTTCAGCCGGTTCAAAACACAATGTCACACCTTTATGGACAGTGATTTTGTGTACAGCTTCACCCAATCCAAACTCACGATGTTTGCCGCCGCATTGCTGTTAGTGTTACTGCTGGCCGGGAGCTTTGCGACACAATTGTCGCCTTACAATCCGTTTGATACGACCGCGTTTGATCTGCTGGATTCTGAGCTGCCGCCAGCCTGGGAAAGCGAAGGCGATCCGCGCTTCACTCTGGGCACGGATATTCAGGGGCGTGATGTGTTATCCCTGATCCTTTATGGGCTGAGAGTGTCCCTGATTGTGGGTGTGATCAGCGTCTTTTGTTCCATGCTGCTGGGCGTCAGCCTGGGGGTCATCAGCGGTTACGTCGGCGGAAAAACCGATGCCCTCATTATGCGGGTAGCCGATGCCATGCTGAGCTTTCCGACCATTATGTTTGCCCTGCTGGTCAGTGGTGCGGCACGCGGTATTTTTCCTCAGGACATGCATGGCGACATTGCGGTTTATATCATAATTTTCTCCATCACTCTGACGGGCTGGATGCAATACGCCCGTACCGTCCGGGGCTCAACCCTGCTCGAAGGCAACAAAGAGTATGTACAGGCTGCGAAAGTGATGGGCAGCAGCACCGCCCGCATCATGTTTCAGCACATCCTGCCGAATGTGGTCAGCCCGGTTCTGGTTATTGCGACACTGCATCTGGCACTTGCGGTCCTGACCGAAGCCACATTGTCATTTCTTGGGGTTGGTATGCCACCGAACCAGCCTTCTCTGGGCACATTGATCAATGAGGGCAATCAATATCTCTTCTCCGGCCAATGGTGGGTTGTCGCGTTTCCTTCCCTCACTCTGGTGCTGATTGCCTTGTCCGTAAACTTAGTCGGCGACTGGTTGCGCGATGCACTAAACCCAAAATTGAGGTAAGCGTTATGGAAGACAGACAAACCATTTTATCGATCCGGAATTTAAGTATCGAGTTTGTGCACCGAAAAGGAAATTTGCAGGCCATTCGCGATGTGTCCTTTGATATGTACCAGGGGGAAATTTTAGGGGTAGTCGGCGAGTCCGGTGCCGGTAAATCGCTTACCGGTTCGGCGATTACCGGTCTTCTGGAGCACCCAGGCCGGATTAAATCCGGCTCTATCCATGCCAACGGGCGACGCATTGATAACCTTGACGAAGAAGCCCGCCGTCAGATGCGGGGAAAAGAAATCGCCGCGATTTTTCAGGATCCGCTCACCAGCTTGAATCCGGTGCTGACCATTGGCGAGCAGCTGATAGAAACGATACAGACTCACCTTCCGCTGAGTGAAAACGAAGCCAGGGAAAAAGCCGTCAACCTGATGAAAGAAGTTGGTATTCCTGCTGCCGAGCAGCGGATTGACCAATACCCGCATCAGTTTTCCGGAGGGATGCGTCAACGGATCGTTATTGCCCTTGCCTTATGCGTCGATCCTCAAATCATCATTGCCGATGAGCCGACCACCGCGCTGGATGTTTCGGTTCAGTCGCAAGTACTGCAACTGCTCAAACGTCTGTGTAAGCAACACGGTGCGACTGTCATGCTGGTCACCCATGACATGGGCGTGATCGCGGAAGTGTGCGATCGAGTGGCGGTAATGTATGCCGGAAAACTGGTTGAGTTAGGTTCAGTACGGGATGTGTTAAAACGGCCTCAGCATCCCTACACCATCGGGTTGATGAATTCTATTCCTCGAATTGGTGAGAAAAAACGCTGGCTGGAACAGATTCCCGGCGCAATGCCACGTTTGAATGCCTTACCTGACGGATGCAAGTTCCATCCGCGTTGTACGCATTGTCAGGCTGGATGCCTGTCCAGTGAGCCTGAGTTAAACCTCACTGGCGCGTCGGCTGTTGCCTGCCTGTTTCCACAAAACCAGCATGAGGCCGCATGATATGAGCAATGCTTTGATTGAAGTACAAGATCTGCAAATCAAATTCGATATTTCAGCGCCTCTTCTTACTCGCCTGTTGCAGAAGAAAAAGAAAACATACGTACACGCGGTGCGCGGCATTGATTTCGAAATCAACCCGGGCGAAACCTTCAGTCTGGTGGGTGAGTCCGGCTGTGGTAAATCCACCGTCGCACGGTTATTGTCGGGGTTGTATGAGCCATCCGGCGGCCGGATCCACTTCAAGGGCCATGACATGGCAAAAGTGGACAAACGGACAATGAAGGAGCTGAGAAAAAGCTTTCAAATGATCTTTCAGGACCCGTTCGCCAGCTTGAATCCTCGCTGGAAAGTTGAACGCATTATTGGCGAGCCCTTAGAGCTGTTTGGGCTCTTACCGGACAAGCAGGAACGCAAACAACGGGTTGGCGAACTGCTACGCCAGGTGGGGCTGAGCGAAAATGACATGACTAAGTTTCCACACGAATTTTCAGGTGGCCAGCGCCAGCGGATCTCCATTGCACGCGCTTTGGCGAGTGAACCAGAGTTTCTGATCTGCGACGAGCCGACTTCCGCTCTCGACGTGTCTGTCCAGGCTCAAGTCCTGAACATCATGAAAGAGTTGCAGGAAAAACTGGGGCTGACCTATTTATTCATCAGCCACGACATGTCGGTTGTCTCCCATTTTTCTGACCGTGTTGGGATTATGTATCTGGGACAGCTGGTTGAGGTCGGCAACGTCGACGAGATTTTCGAGCAGCCCAAACATCCGTATACCAAGATGCTGATGGACGCGATCCCGTCGATGGATGAAATCAACAAAGAGCGAACACCGGTCACTGGTGAAGTGCCCAACCCGTTAAATCCACCGTCAGGGTGCGCATTCCACCCGCGCTGCCCGAATGCCACTGCGCAGTGTTCTCAAGAAGCGCCGGTGCTGGTCAAAAACACCAGCGGGCATGCCGTGTCCTGCTTTAATGTTTAATCTATAGCTGGATGTAGCAGAATATAGCGGACGCGTCGTGAAACAATAAAAGCACTGAAGCAAACCACTTCAGTGCTTTTTTCTGCCCTATGACCGCATTCGAACTTTATAGCCATCGCTTTATGGCAGCAATGTTATGGCATCGGCTTTCTGACCGCCGACTTAAGCGTCAAGCTCTGCGGATTCGTGCCGGCAGCGCTTGTCGGGCTGCTGCACCAACCACCCAGTCAAGCAAGACACCCGGCCCTTCTCGGGTGGGATCGATCAACCCTATATCGTTGATATTCACGCCGTCCGCACTTTTCATTTTCACCGGTTGCTGCTTATCCCCGATCCAGTGCGCCCGTTGGCCCAGCTCGGTGTGACCAAAACCATGTTCAAACCCCAGCGTTCCCCGGCCAATCCCATCCACTACCATCGCTAACGCTGTCGTGCTGGCTCCCGGTGTTTCAATCACGAAGGTATCTCCGGTCTGAATACCGGCCTGCTCAGCATCTGTCGGATGCAGGTAAACCGGATTAACACCTTTGATTGAATTCAGGCGTGGCGACAAGTTTGACACCGCACTGTGAATGTTCGATTTAAAGTTCGTCAGCCTGAACGGCCATTCAGAGGTCGGGTATTGCGCCTCCAGCGGCGTGCCGTCGCTGAGCTTTTGCGGATACCAGGCCGGGCAACCACTATAGAACTCTCCAGTGAGGGTATTACGCGATGTACCGACTTTTTCGTTCCAGATCGCAACCGGATTCTGCCATTTGTGCTTCATGAGTGATTCATTGTAGGCTTGATCGGCATTTTCAAATCGCCCACCGCGTGACAGCACAAAGGCCACTTTTTTCAGCTCCTCCGGTTTGAGCGTATTCTGCATTGCCGGCAGCAGGCGCTGCAGCCCTGACCAGAGCACATCTTCCGCGCTGACATCCGGCACCCCGCCCTTCACATACGCCAGATTGGCCGCGGAGCGCAAATAAAAATCTTCCGCATTGTGAATGTCATGCCACTCCCCCCGTGCATCCACAATCGCCTTGTCACCAAACCCGCCCAAGGCCATTTTTTTCGCCACATCAATGATGAAGTTTTCCAGATTGATAGGGCGGCCATCTGGTGTTTTGTCCGTTTTCGCATCAACAATCGGCCAGCGGGCCGTGACGGCTTTGGTCGGTACACCATGCCAAGGCACGGTCATCCCCCAGCTTTCGTAAGTTACCGTATCCGGCACGATGTAATCCGATAATGCAGTGGTTTCATTAATAAACGCATCGACAGAAACAATCAGGCCAAGCTGCTGCGAATCTTTGAGCTTTGCCTCCAGCAAGGTTTTCAAACCGGGCACCCCATAAATCGGGTTCGCCATATGGTTGATCCACGCCTTGGCACGATACGGATACCCGTCGATAGCCGCCGATAAATGTTCGGTCAGCAACGGCGCTGAGATCGGGTACCAGGGCGCACGGGTGGGATAAGGGGACTCCCCTGCCGCGACCCGACGCTTGTACTCGCTGGTTTTGTGATACGGAAATTTACTGCGGGACAAAAACACCCCTTTAGGCGCGACTTTGCCGTCAAAACGGGTGAAATCATAACGCGGCCCCGCCGCGGAAGTCGGATAGCCGCCGGCTTTGGCCATCGCCCCGCCTTTGCAATTGATATTACCGATCAGCGCGTTGAGCATGACGATGGTGAAGGCATTGTAAAACCCGTTGGTGTGCATGTTCCCGCCATGAGTATCGACGACGGCCTTCGTGCCATGACTGGTGAACCGTTCTGCCAGCTCGATAATTTGTGCTTTGGGAATGCCACATTGCTCACTATAAAAATCCAGATCGTATTTAAATGCCTCTTCTTTTAAACGCTGCAACGACGACTTCACCCGGACTTCGCCCTTGGTTGTCATGACTGTCTGATCGACAAACAGTGCCGCTTCTCCGTGTTGGGTATGAGCAGACAACGTACCAGTGTGCGCATCAACCACCACAAACGGATCGGCCTCCGAACGAGGCTCGCCGTCAAACGGCAGGCTCAGCGCGGGCGAAATCTTCAGGTCAGGCAACGTAGCCAGATCAGATACGCGCAGGAAACTGCCATGCCGAGGATGAGACTCATCGCTGATCACCAGGTGAGTCGCATTACACCAATGTGCGGTACCGGCCCGCTGCATGGCATTTTCCCCCGGCTGCGCCAGAAACTGATGGTTATATCGGTTGTTGGCAATGATCCACTGCATCATCCCCAGCACCAGCGCCGAATCCGTGCCGGGCTTGATCGGAATCCAGTGGTTATTGTCCCCGGCCGCCAAACTTGAAGATCCGGCAGGCAAGCTTGGCGTGATCACCGTGTATTCGAACTTACCGCTGGTGCGCGCCTGCGTCAGCTGACGTGCCTGCCGTTTGAACGGGTTCCCGGCCTGCGCCGGGGACATGCCAATAAACATCACATATTCCGCATGCTCCAAATCCGGTTTCAGGTGGGAAAACTTGTCGAGATCGTTCATAAACGCCCCTGAACCGGCGCGAAAGGCGTAGCCACAGTACGAGCCATGATGACCAAAATTTCGGGTGCCATAGCTGTTAAACGCAAAACGTTTCAGGATATCGTCCCGTCCTTCGTTGCCGGCATTGGTCACCAGCAACTGGTTCGCCTTAGGACCGTATTCCGGGTTATCCGCATCCACTGGCGTGTCGAGGTCGCGAATGGCCCGCAGGCCGTCCACGTGCCCTTCCCCAAATAAATCTCCACCCTCAACAATTTCAGTGATCAACTGCTCATAGCTGATCGGCACCCATTTGCCCTCGCCCCGTTTCCCGGCACGTTTCAGCGGCTGAGTGATCCGATAAGGACTGTTGCGGATTTCGATCATCCCGTTACCCCGGGCACAGGCAGTAGAACGGCCTTCAAGCCCGGCTTCTCCTGCCAGTCCGAGATAGGCGTCTTTAACCGGTGTCTCAAACGGAATCTGCTGATGATGCGAAAGCGGGTGATACGGGTTCCCACCAATACGCAAAATCTCATCCGTGTGGTTATCGATCCTGACCCGCAACCCACATAGCGTCCAGCAGCCAAAACACATTGACGGTGCCACTCGCTGGTTAGGGTTCGCGATCAGATTGCCTTCTTTCGTGGTGTGGTATTCCGGCTCCAGTGAGTTACCGTGATGGTCATGATGGGTTTTCTGCCCTGCCGTACCTTCAATCGCCCCTTCCACCATGTGTTTGGCCGTGGTTGCGTAACCGGCAGCAAAAGTGCCTAGCCCACCGACCGCCAGGCCCGATTTCAATAACTGACGACGTTTGTTATCCATAATCACATCCTCTTACTTCTGATCCGGGGAGACGGGCACGGGTTGACGTGGCTGAAGCAATTCAGAAGCCAGTAAAGCCAGGGCCAGCCACAGCCCGAACATACCGGCAATCCCCAACAGGCCATTCCCGTCCAGCGGTAAATGGTAGGGATAAGGGCCCACATCGGCTTTTGGGATCGTCTGCACCTGCATCATGGTTACCCAGCGGGTGAACCACCCGGCCAGCAAACACACCACAGCGACCAGCCACAGACGGCCTTTTTCATAAAAACGACAGGTTTGTCGCTGTCCTTCCATTACTTGTCTTGATGCTGGGCTTGTTGCTGAAGCACCTGTTCGTAACACACCCAGCGCCAGAATCACACAAGCAAACAATGCGGCAGCCAGCACAATCAGGCTGGTGAGCCAGTGCGGGTCTGAAAAGAGCGAAAAGGCGGGATTGTTCGATGCCCAAATAGGCACCAGTAACAACGCCAGCAGGCCACTTAGCATCATTGTCTGGCGGTAAAGACGCAGATCTGAACGGGTCAGCTCATCTCGTCCGGCGGAGGGAAACAGCAGCCAGATAATCAGCGAAAAACCGACCGCCCCCAAAAATGCCGTCACAAACCACAGTACCGGTGACGCCGGTTGGTGCCATAACGGCCGACTGGTCACCACAGCAATTTCAGCGCCGGTATACAAGGCAATAGACAACCCTGACAACACTGTGCCGCCAGCACTGAACAGCATGACTGAACGGGAAGTCTGCCACTGTCCCAAAGCTAACTTGCCACACTGAGCCAGAACCTTATTCGAGTTGCGTTGCAGGGCGATCAAATCCGGTCGCAGATATAGCCAGGTGGTGACAATGGCCAGTCCGGTAAACAGTGGAAGTAGTACCGCTCCCAACGACATCCATGACCAAGGGGTAAAGTGGGGGTAGAAATGCCAGGCACGCCCCGGCTGGTGCAAATCGCCGGTTAACGCAAGGGGACCAACAATCGCCCCGATCGCCATCGTCAGTGCCAGTGCGGCGCGCAGACGGTGACTGGTATGATTCTCAAAGGCCAGTGCAATAAAAAACATGATGGCGGCAGCATACGCCGAGCCGATATAGAAAAAATACTGCACCGCCCACGGCAACCAGGCAATGGCCTGTGGTGGCACCAAGATTTCGGTGATATTCATACCTGATCTCCTTGTGCTTGTTCTTGCGCTGCGTGTTCTTTCGCAGGCGCATTGTCATAAACCCGAGGCTCATAAATCGCCGCCCTGCCATGGATGTGACTGGTAAAGCGCTCATTCATCCCGAGATAGAACACATGCGGCTTGGTGTTTTCTTCTGGCTTGAGCACCTTTAGATCATCTTTATGGGAAGAAAGCAGGCGGCTGACGGTACTGTTGGGGTCGTTCATATCTCCGATGATCCGTGCACCACCTACACACGTTTCCACACAGGCGGGTAACAGCCCTTTTTCCAGACGATGAGCACAGAACGTGCATTTGTCCGCAGTCAGGGTCTCTTCATTGATAAAACGGGCATCGTAAGGGCAAGCCTGAACACAATACGCACAGGCCACACAGCGCTGGTTATCGACCATCACAATGCCGTCCTCTCGCTGAAACGTGGCCTGCACCGGACACACCGCGACACAAGGGGGATTGTCACAATGGTTGCAAAGACGAGGCAGCATGAACGACTTCACGTTTTGGGTGATGGTAGAGCCATCATCCAGCGTCACCTCATACTGTTTGACTGTGGTCCGGAACTGGCCAATGGGTGCCTGATTTTCAATACTGCACGCCACCGTACAAGCCTGACAGCCGACACATTTACGTAAATCAACCACCATTGCGTAGCGTTTCCCGACCATGCCTTTACGATCGGGCTGGTTGTTATTGCGAATAACAGTGGTGGCCGCCGAGGCCCCAGAGATCGGTATCAGTGCCGCCCCCGCAGTCAGAGCACTGAGAAAGCGTCGTTTGGTGGAATCCATACATCACCTGCCTGAAAATACGTAGAGAGTTCAGGGGTATTGTCGGCCTTCCATCACTGGGCTGATATTGTGGTTTTCCACATACCCGAAGCAAACTTGATCCAAAACAAATGAGGTTTTCACGGTACTGCTGGTATCCTAACGCCAAACCCAAAACATCCCGAAAAAGCGGGATGCAATAACAGGTTACCTGTTTAAAAAGCGATTGCAGTTCAAGATCATGGAGTGATGGATGACAGTCTGGAGGGCAAATGGTTTCTCTGCCAAAAGCCAGCATCAACAACCGGCTACGCGCTTTTCAGCCAGGCGCATTCTTGCCTCGCTGTCGTTCGTGTCGGTCTTTTTATTCAGTTCTTTCTGTTCGCTTTTAGCCGTTGCGGATACCTCCGATGTTTCTGCCATTCACTCATCAGAGCCAGAATTTGAGTCAAAAGCTGAGTCAAAGCGGATAATCGAAGTCGGCGTGCTGGCAATTCGCGGACACCTCTACGCCGAGCAGCGCTGGCAACCCACACTCGACTGGCTGGAATCGCAGATTCCTGACACCCGGTTTGTGCTACGCCCGCTGGATCTGCCGCAAATGGCTGCGGCCGTTGAAAGCCAGCACATCGACCTGGTACTGACCAACCCGGGACAAGCCGTCCGACTGGGCCGACAATATGCCCTGTCGTGGCTGGCGACCTTATCCAGCACAGCACCGGTGAGCCAGAACCACGGTATCGGCTCTACACTGGTGGTACGCAATGACTCCCCCTATCAACGTTGGGAAGACATTGCTGGTCACCCTGTTGCGGCCGTTGCTGAGAATGCTTTTGGCGGGTATCTGACCCTGCGTTACCAAATCACTCTGTCTGGCGGTAATCCGGATGAGTTCTTTGCCGACGTACACTTCCTCGGATTTCCCATTGATGCCAACCTTTACCAGCTTCGTGATCACACGGTCGAGGCCGCAGTGGTACCTGCATGCCTGCTAGAAAACATGGTAAAAGACGGGTTACTTGAGCCTGATGCTTTTCGGGTGATCAACAATCGTGCGCCCGATGGCTTCCCTTGCCAGGTTTCAACGGCGCTTTACCCCAACTGGTCGTTCGCCAAAACAGAGCGCACTTCTGCCAGTCTGGCAAAACAAGTTTCCCGTGCTCTCTTGGCGATGCCTGCAGACAGCCACGCGGCGATTGCGGCCGGCGCTTCCGGGTGGACGTCCCCCGTCAGCCTGCTGGCTATCGACAAGCTCTATCAGGAACTGGATATTCACCCGCTTCAGCAGCCTTGGTGGCAGGAAGCCCTGCGCTGGCTAAAAGCACATCAGGAATGGGGATGGGGGCTGATCATGTTGATCGTGTTCCTGAACGCCTACCATTTCTGGCTGGAATACCGCTTCAGCCGCAGTCAGAAGTCGCTGGAAACCGCCCAGCTTCGTCTGAAAGAAAAAAGTGATCTGCTGGAACATGCCCAGCGGGTCGCGATTGTCGGCGAGTTGGGTAGCAGTTTGGCCCACGAGATCAACCAGCCGCTGGCCGCTATTCGCAATTACAGCGAAGGGGGAATGCTGCGGCTGCAAAAACACAAGCCACATGAAGAAATTATTCCGGTGATGGAGAAAATTCAGGAGCAGGTAGATCGCGCCGATGCCATCATTCGCCGCCTGCGTACGTTGATCCAAAAACGCAGCGTCGATAAAACGTCCTGTGATATGGAATCGCTGATCCACGACACGGTTGCCCTGCTGGCATTCCGGTTGAACAAACAAGGGGTGACCGTGTCACGCACCTGCCAGGGAGCTCCCCGCGCGCTGCTCATCGATGCGGTAGGCATTCAGCAGGTGCTGGTTAACCTACTCAACAATGCGATGGATGCCTGTGAAGAAGCGACTTCAGAAACAATGATGACAAGCGATACCGTCACCTATACAAACATTAATACCAATATTGAACCATATATCGATGCAGTCATTGATAAGAAAAATGACACGAAAAAAGGCACAAATAACGGCGCAGTGCTTTCTGTCATCACTGAGGGCGTCCAATCAGGCGATGCTCTGTATTACAGAGCCCAAATCGAAGTGTGCACTAACTATATGCCTACCGCACTACGCATTCAAATCATCGACAACGGCACAGGGTTACGGGCAGGAAGTCAAGAGAACATTAGTCGCGCCTTTAACAGCAGCAAGCCAGACGGACTGGGGCTGGGACTGGCTATTTGCCGTGACATTATTGAAGCACACGGTGGCGAACTGACACTGGCTAACCGCGAGCATCAAGCCCCCTCGACGTTTCAAGCAGAAAGGGCAACTCAAACAGATCAGGCGCCTCAAGGCTGTATCGCCACGATCACCCTACCCTATGACGGAATTGCTATGGCTGCCACCCATTCCACCTCACAAACAAGGAGTGTTTCATGACCACAACATCCTCCGTTTTGCCCGTGTACGTTGTCGATGACGATGAGTCAGTTCGGGATTCGCTGGCTTTCATGCTGGAAGAACACGAGTTCAAGGTCACGACCTTCGAAGACGGTCAGGCATTTCTGGATCGCGTTAACCTCGCTCTGCCAGGCTGCGTGATCCTCGACAGCCGCATGCCTAAGCTCAAAGGCCAGCAGGTCCACCAGCTGCTACGTGAGAAAAACAGCCCTTTGGCGGTGATCTACCTGACCGGTCACGGTGATGTGCCAATGGCCGTAGATGCCATGCAGGCTGGCGCGATTCACTTTTTCCAGAAACCGGTCAAAGGCAGTGAACTGGCACAGGCAATACGGCACGGCTTTAACGTTTCGCAAACCAGTCAGGATATGACCGACGCAAAATCGGCCTATCATTCCCTGACTGAACGCGAAAAAGATATTCTGCGGCTGATCATTGAGGGCAAGCGCAATCAGCGAATTGCCGATGAACTGTGTATTGCGGTCAGAACCGTGGAAGTCCATCGCGCCAGTTTGCTGAAAAAGTTCTCCGCCAAAACCGTCGCCGAGCTGGCTTACCTCTATGGCCAATTAGTGTGAATCTGCACGGTGAGATGGAAACATGAAGAGATAGTTAGATCGTCACGTGCCGACAACCTTCGGAGTCAATAAACAGCACGTCAAAGATGCCGCCGACAACACAAGCTCTCAGTTGAGGGACATACTCTTTGACGTGTTCTGCTGCCAAGTGCTGGTTTAGGTGCGCTTGATCAAGCCAGCGCTCAATCGTGACAAACTGTTCACCGTCTATATAAGACTCATACTGTAAACAACCGGGTTCATCAGGTGCGTATTCATATTGCAAAATAGCCGCAACACGCCGAATGTCACCCATTTTCTCTTCAATAACTCGCGCTTTTACGATTGCTGTAATCATCTCGCCACCTTAATTAATTTATATAAAAACAACTCATTACGTAGCGACAATAACAACACGGGACACCTGTCATGAAAATCGAAAAAAAGATATAGTCGGTATTCCAGACCGGAATAGGCTGACACAATGAAACCTCAACTCCCCTCCACCTCAGCACTGCAAACTTTTGTCGTTGTGGCACAAAGCCTCAATATTTCGGCGGCGTCTAAAACATTGTTTCTCACGCAAGGAGCCGTCAGCAAACAGATCAAAAATCTGGAAACACAGCTCGATAAACCGTTATTTCATCGGGAGGCGCGTGGGCTTCGGCTTACGGCGGCAGGACATGAACTGTTACCCATCGCACAAGAAGTAATTAAAACGCTCACGGCATTCGTGGAACCTCCATCAACGACCATCAACCACATCAACCTGTGCGCGCCGGGGTGTGCCACGTCCTGGGTCCTGTCAAAAATTGGCACGTTTAATACCGAACATGCTGATATCTTCGTGAATCTGACGTCTAGCTATCAGCATGACGACAGTAAAAGCTTAGATGACTTTGACGCCAAAATTGTTTTCGGCAAAGCGTTATCATCAGAACTCTATGACTATCAATGTCTATTTGAAGAGTGCCTGATTCCGGTCGTAAGTCCCGTGTATTTAGCCGCCATGTCCAAACCGTCTCCGGCTCCCCGCGTGTTCCTGCACGCCCACAGTAAAAAGGATGACTGGGCGCGTTGGCAGAAAAAATATGGTGATGGCATAACCGGCGCAAATACCTACTTCTCGACATTAGAACAAGTCACGCAGGCCGCGTTGAAAGGATTCGGGATTGGGTTATGCGATTGTCGGCTGATACAAGAGGAGCTGGAAAGCCAGCGCTTAGTGATTTATTCACCCGAGACACTTCTCACGGGCAACGAGTATTATCTGATGACGGAGAAAGTCACCTCCCAGTCAGACAGAAATGAACCAATCCAGCAGCTGTGTAACATTTTGATGGCTCCTTCAGCGAACCAATGACGCTTCATGCCATCACCACAGCCACAACCACAACTACAACTACAACGACAACCGTATCAATGGCAGGCCATAAAGATGAACGGCTCATCACTGAGCCGTTCGCGGTAATACCAGTTGAAGCCTTCTACTGGCTCTCTGGTTTTATACCGGCTCGCCGGCTTCATCCTCAGCGACAATATCCGTCTCCAGGCTGGCTTCCGCTAACCAGCGCTGTATCGCCTGACTGTTGAGTACCCTTTGCTGATACGCTTTGGCCTGAGCAGACAACGGAATACCGTACGTTTGCATGCGCAATGCAACAGGGGCATACATCGCATCTGCGATAGACCACTCACCAAACAGCCAACCATCAGGATAGAGCGCCATTTGCTCTGACCAGATCGCATCAATGCGAGCGATGTCATTGAGTGCCTCTTGGCTCAGTTCAACTTTTCGGCTTGCCCGGCAGTTCATCGGTAATTCATTACGCAGACTGAAAAAGCCTGAATGCATTTCTGCTGAAACAGCACGCGCCTTGGCTCTGTCTTTGGGTGAACGTGGCCAGGCTTTGCCCTCCAGGTAGGCTTCATTAACGTATTCCAAAATGGCGAGTGAATCCCATACCACCACCTCATCGTCGATCAAGGCAGGGACTTTAGCGGTTGGGGTAACCTCGGCCAGTGATTGATAAAACCCCTCACTGAACAGTTTGAGCTTCACCACCTCTACGTTTAGATCATTCTGTGCAAAAATAAGCCAGGCACGTAACGACCAGGTTGAGTAATTTTGGTTTCCAATAAAAAGTTGCATCTGAGCTCCCTGCGTATTGTCTGAGTGTTTGCAGAGTAAGGGATTGTTTTCATAAGCACTAACGGATAGTTTTAATAGCACATATTAATAAAAACGATGGATTGCCGCCTGAATGGACATTGATGCACTGAGAAGCTTTCTTGCTTTTGTTGAAACCGGCAGTTTTACTCGCGCAGCGAAGCAGATTCACCGCACCCAATCTGCATTCAGTGCACAGATGCGAAAACTGGAAGATGAGCTGAGCGTCAGCCTGTTTGTGAAAGAAGGCCGAAACCTCGTCTTAAGCGAAGCGGGTTTGGCGCTGCGTACCCATGCCGAGCAGTTAGTCGCATTGCACAATAAAACCCTCAAGCAAGTAAAACGCTACGAGAACAAACGCTCGCTTCGGCTCGGTTGTCCGGAAGACTACAACGATATCATCCTGCCTAAAGTGATTCGTGTGCTTAAGCAAGCCGAACCCACCTGCTCTATTAAGGTTTACAGCCAGCCGAGTGTGACGCTGAGAGAATGGCTCGATGAAGGCAAAATCGACGCCGCGATTCTCACCCGAGCACCCGGTAGCGAAGAAGGCCATTGGCTGATGCACGATCAGGGGGTCTGGATTGCAAGCAAAGAGTATGCATTGGATGACTCCAAGCCTGTGCCTCTGGCCTTGTTCCAGACAGACTGTAAGTATCACGCCGCCGCAATCGACGGCTTAACCAAGCGGGGCACGTCCTATTTGTTGCTTGCCTGCTGCAACACCGCATCCGCCCAACGGGCGATTGTCAGGGAAGGATTGGCGATTGGTGCCATGGGCAGGCTCAGCGTCACTGACGATTTGCGCATTCTCGACAACATGCCCCCTCTTCCTGCGGTAGATATTGCGCTGGTATCCGGCGTCTATCCCCATCCTTTGCTGGATAAAGAGTCTCTTGAAAGAATGACTTTAGACTTATCGTCATCTGTTATCTGAAAACAACATCGGAATTTAGCGCATGAAGGCAGTACATAAATGCTGTGCTTAAAGGCTGTGCTTAAAAGCCGGGACAAGTTCAGCATGAAAACGGGTCAGCTAAGCGCAAAAGCAATCACACACAAAAAAAGCCCTCACCAAGGTGAGAGCTTCTCTGGATTCGTTAGCCGATTAATCAGTCACTGATCTGCAATCAGGCTTAGCAATAATCCGTTGCAATCAGCTATTGATTGACTCAGCCAATCATACGTTCGCTGTTCTCAGCATGCTCGTTCAGCAGTACTGTCTGCGCACGTTTGAAGAAATTAAAATCGGTCGCTGTCGCACTGGTGTAAGCCCCCATCATACGGCCAACCACCAAATCACCATTATCCAGTTTCGGCAGCATGATATTTTCAGCAATCACATCAATGCTGTCGCAGGTTGGTCCGGCCAGCACGCTTGGTACATACTCGCCTTCCTGTTTCAGCACCACCAGCGGGTACTGAGCATCATCAAACATCAGCCCGCTGAACGAGCCGTAAATACCGTCATCCAGGTAGTACCACATCTGACCTTCACGCTCGGCCTGTCCCATAACGGACGCCACACTGGTGACAGACTGCGCCACAATAAAACGTCCTGGTTCAGCCAGCACCTGAACAGTCTCAGGCAACTCGTTCAGCGCTTCGTTGATTGGCACGCAGAACTGATCAATAGGCATCACCTGCTTAGAGTAAGAAACAGGGAAACCGCCACCGATATCCAGCGTACTCAGTGCTGGCAGACCACGTGCAACCACTTGCTCCATCACCGTTTTACAGGTGCGAATGGCTTCAACATATTTTTGTGGATTCGTGGTTTGTGACCCGACATGGAATGACAGGCCTTTAATGCGAATATTCCATTCTTTCGCCATTTCGATAATGGTCAGCGCCTGTTCTGGTGAACAGCCAAACTTTTTCGACAAATCAGCAAACGATTCTGAGTTACGGAAGCTCAGGCGTACCAACAACTCAACGTCATTTTGATACGCTTTGAACTTCGCCAGTTCATTAAGGTTATCGACAACAAACACATTGCAGCCATAAGCCAGCGCATCACGAATATCAGCGTCACGCTTAATAGGATGTGTGTGAATTGTGCGTTCGGCAGGTACACCTTCCTGCGCGACCAACTCAACTTCACCACTGGTTGCCAAATCAAAGCTTGCGCCTTCATCCAATAGCGTTCTGACTACTGCCGGATGCGGCAGAGGTTTTAACGCAAAGTGAAGAGTCACTCCCGGCAACGCATTGTGCAGCGCACGGTACTGCTGGCGAATCACGTCGCAATCAAGCAGAAGTAACGGTGCACCAAATTGCTCTACCGACGATGTAATTAATTGTGTTTCGTCAGCAGAAAGCGCCTGAGAAGAAAAAGATTGGAAATCCAGAACAGAATGAGCGTGAGCCATTGCAAGTCTCCAGTACATAAGCACTTTTCATTTACATAGTGATGAAAAGTGGAGCGTCAAAAAAAGCGCAGTTGCGCAGTCAAAGTCACTCTTGGATAGTTGCTCTATCGCCTTGCCACAAAACATGATGTGATGTACTCGGATTGGCTATCATCAAGAAGCAGCGCGATAGTAAGGTCATAAAGTTACTGGTGCAATAAAAAATTAGGGCAATGAAATCAAATTTTTTTTGTTGTGAAGATTGGGTAATTTTATGGTTTGGTCGGAGAGCTTTACTCACATGTTGATGTTGTTTTTAGTTGATGAAATCACATCACTTTATCAAGCTTTGTATGTAATGAAACTGCGGTGAAGCTTTATCAGTAATTGGGATAAGGTGTCGGAAAGTAATGATAACATCCTTCTTCATCGCTTCGGATTATTAATGCAAATGAATAAGGTAAGCATACTTTTAATGGGACGAATAAGTACGCTTGTTAAAGGCTATAAGGAATAATTTGGATTAGTCTGAACTCAAGCTGTCAGAGTTCAAATTACGATGAATTTGAATCCGACAGGTTGCTCTAACTTGCATCTGCCCCATTGCGAGTCAGCATCATAAATTTAGGCTAGGTGTGATACACACTAATTGACCAAATTTTAGTAATGCTACAGAGTGTCTATAAAAATCAGGCCTTACCAGTTTTGTTCTGAGCCTGATAATATCGTAGAGCTAAAAGATGGAAAGCCATTCCAGATCTTTATAGAAGAAACTCAATAAATTCGGAGTTGGGGACAAGGATGAAACTGCACAGTATTCGGATATCAAATTTTCAAAGTTTTGGTGCAGAACCAACAGAACTGGCACTGGAAGATATTACTTATCTGATTGGCCCCAACGGCTCAGGTAAGACTGCTGCACTCCAGGCTTTGTGCCGACTGTTCGCATTTGATCCATCATTACGCCGTATTCAGCGCTCAGACTTCCATGTCCCGCACGATGAACAAGAAGCACCCGAAGAAAGGCAGTTATGGATTGAGGCGGACTTTGTGTTCCCCGAGTTGGAGGGTGAAGAAGATAACTCAACCGTTGCTCCCCATTTCAGTCACATGCGCCTTGATGACCCTGATGGAATTCCTCGGGTACGGTATCGCCTAAGTGCCACTATGGGCCTAGATGGGGATATTGATGAGACTTTTGTGTATGTGCTTGAAGCTAACCCGGACGGTTCACCTCTAAATCCCGAAGCAGTTCCCAGATCAGAACGAAATCACATACAAGTCCACTATCTTCCTGCAAGAAGAGACCCTACAGACCACATTGCATACGGAACGAGCGCGCTGCTTGGCCGATTGCTACGTGCCGTGAACTGGGAAAATGAACGAGAAAAGGTCAAAGGGTTCACCGACCAGATTAGCGAGAGTTTGGCTGCTAATCCATCGGTCAATGCTTTAAGTGCCCACCTGAAGAAAACATGGATCACCCTTCATAAAGGTAGCTACTTTACAGATCCCAAGATTACTTTTGTGGCATCTGAGATCGAGGCGTTGCTTCGTCATTTGTCCGTATCATTCTCGCCTGGACATGATGACAATCTTGTCGATTTTTCTCGACTCAGTGACGGTCAGAAGTCGATGCTCTATCTATCGTTGGTTCTCTCATCTCAAGCTGTTGGTCGTGCTGTCCTTGCCGGTGAGGACGACTCTTTTGACCCTGAAAAGTTGCGTCCGCCAGTCTTCACTTTAATAGCCCTTGAGGAACCCGAGAACAGCCTCTCACCTCACTATTTGGGAAGAATTGTTAGCGCTCTTAACTCAATGACGAGCAACGAAGATGCTCAGGCCCTAATTGCTACGCATGCTCCGTCGATGTTGCGACGTGTCGATCCGGAATATATTCGATATCTTCGACTTACCGAAACTCGGCAATCAAAAATTACGAAAATCCAATTGCCCTCTAGAAAAGATGAAGCGCACAAGTTTGTACGTGAGGCTGTCCAAGCATTCCCTGAAATCTACTTCTCACGTTTGGTTGTTTTGGGTGAAGGGGATAGCGAAGAAATAGTGTTACCACGTATTTTCAGTGCGAAAGGGGTACCTGTTGATGAATCTGCGGTGACGGTTGCTCCCTTGGGAGGACGACATGTTAACCATTTTTGGCGTCTGCTATCTGCACTTGAGATTCCATACATAACGCTTCTGGATCTCGATGTATCAAGACATAATGGTGGTTGGGGGCGTATTAAATATGTAAATGACCAACTGAAAAAGTTGACCCCAGCTCATGCATTACCTGATAAATGGAGAATTTCAGCTTGGAATGATGAGTCTATACCTATCCGAACTCACTTTTTTTTTGAAGATGGTACAAAGGATCTATTTAAAGAGCTGGAAAAGAAATATATATTTTTTTCTGAGCCGTTAGATTTAGATTTTTCAATGTTATTAGCCTTTCCTGAACAGTACTCTAAGGAAAACTACAAGGCACCTACTGTTTCAACTGTTAAAGCGGTTCTTGGAAACTCTCATCATAATCCTAAGCAATATTCTCTAAAAGAAAGAAAGCTATTTAATACTTACCATAAGCGATTCAAATTGGGCAGCAAGCCCACTGCGCATATAGATGCTTTGGCTCAAATTAGTGACAAGAATTTACTGTCTAATATGCCAAAATCATTTGGGCGGCTCGCTGATGCCGTTATTGCCAAGCTCGCGGAGCTTCCGGAGTGATATCTATAGATGCATGGAAGCCAGCTGATGGGCTAACGCTTGAACCCAATGCATTGCTGGCTGCGAAGGAACAAGAGAACTGTCTTGCTCTGACGGCGGGGCCAGGCGCGGGCAAGACGGAAATGCTTGCACAGCGAGCTGACTTTCTCCTACGAACCGGGACCTGCCCTTATCCGAAAAGAATACTCGCTATATCTTTCAAAGTTGACGCCAGCAAAAATTTGAAGGAGCGAATCCAGCGACGCTGTGGACAAGTACTAGCTTCCCGTTTTGATAGCTACACATTTCATGCGTTTGCAAAGCGTATTATTGACCGTTTCCGAGTAGTGCTTACTGGTAATGATGCTCTGGATATGGATTATTCGATTGGCGAAAGAAAAGTCACAAGAAGGCAAATTACATTTCATGATCTTGTGCCGCTAGCAATTCAAATTCTCAAGGCCTCTGCTGTCGCAAGAAATGCCATACGCCAAACTTACAGCGATGTTTTCTTGGATGAATTCCAAGACTGCACGGATCAGCAATATGAACTCGTTAAGGTAGCCTTCCAAAGTACAAGCATTCGTCTTACCGCTGTCGGTGACACCAAGCAGAAAATCATGGGATGGGCAGGAGCTTTGGACGGAATTTTCCAAACGTTCGCTAAGGATTTTTCTGCCGTACCACTAAACATGTACCGAAACTTTCGTTCAAAACCACGCCTGCTTCGGATGCAGAACGAGATAATTCGTGTGCTTGATCCAGCTTCCGTTATGCCTGATCACCAACTTGCTGGTGAGGAGGGAGAGGTTTTCGCATGGCAATTCGAGAATGCACAGGGGGAAGCTGAGTATTTGGCCGATTTGATTGCCGGGTGGATAAGAAATGAAAAGGTTCCGTTGTCCGAAATCGCCGTATTAGTGTCCAAACAACTAGATCTTTATGCCAACCACTTGATGACGGCATTGGAAGTTAGGGGAATACCGTACCGGAACGAGCAGGATATGCAGGATATTACTGTCGAACCTGCCGCAAGGCTTGTTGTTGACTATTTGTCCTGCCTCTATGGCCAGCGAGAGCCCAAAGCTTGGATTCGGCTTATGAATCAATTGATTCCCTTTGCTGATGATGAGGTGCAGTCTAGCGCTAGGCAAAGCTTCCAACGCTTCTTCAAGGAGCAGAGAAAAATCATCACCATGACCGAGCTGTTGGATGAGCCGTTTTCGGGATGGTGGGATTCTGTGTGTAGGTTTCTGAAGAAAATAGGAATGGAGAATCTTGTAGCTCTCTCGCCTGACTATGAGTCACATGCTAGGTTAGGTGAAGTTGTGAGAGATACCAAAGCGCACATTGAAGAATTGCTTGAACTTACCCCCGATTTGCCTCAAGCCTTGACTCGTTTCTCTGATGATCAGGCTGTGCGTATTCTGACTATCCATAAGAGCAAAGGATTGGAGTTCGACTCAACGATAATTATGGCCGTTGAGAACGAAATATTCTTTGGGGATCAAGATGCTAATCGGTGTGCTTTCTTTGTTGGTGTATCCCGTGCCAAGCGTCGGCTTGTTCTTACATACGCAAAAGAGCGGGATAGACCTGCTAATTATCAAAAAAGATGGGATAAAACGCGAACTCCTCAAGTCGAATATTTTGGCTACGTATAGCCATTCTGTAGTGGTCAAGTAAAACTGACCACAGGTTTAGAGCTTTTCCGTGCTTTTGGTAATCTGAAATCCTTTCATTAGAGCAAAAGTCCTAACATGCTTTTGTCCAAATGTGAGTTACGTGATGTTAAGTGCAAATTGTACGATTAGGTCACGCTACATAAACAATATTGTCTGATCGGGTAATTTAGTAAATATGATTGTTCATTGTTAATGATAACTATCTACTCCTACCCCCATATTGAGCGCTACCTACGCAGCTTCCTCTATGTATCAAAAAGCCCGAACGTATGTCCGGGCTATTTCGTTTCAACTAATAAAACGAACCTCAGTGCAGTTTCGCAATGCGGCTGCTGCGTTCACCAGATACAGTGCGAAGCCATACACGGCCAGTGACTGACGGTGGATTCTGGCTGCTGTAGGCTTGCCAGCTTGCTCCCTGATCCGTGGAGTACTGGATCGCCAGCCCCGGGAATGGGGAGTTGGCCAATAGCACACCCTGCTCTAACTTCGCTCCCGGTACTGGCAGGTTAAAAGCAATACCGTCTTGCTCAAGCATCGGGAACAGACGTTGGCCCAGCAGGTTCGCAAAGCGGTTATAGTCCTGGTCACGATAAGTCACATCTGCCGCCTTGCCTGCACGATCATCCGCTTCCCAACCGGCTTCGTGCCAGGCACGCTCGGCCATCGCAATCAGGCGCGGGAAGACCATACCTTCATACTGAGATTCTGTGCGCACGGTTTCAGCCCACAGTGAGCTTTGGATTCCTACGACATTTTCCGGATGAACCAGCTTTTTCGCATCATCCGCGGCCGATGCCAGCACTTCTGCTTTACTGATCGCGACACCAGCGCGGGTGAAATCAGCATTGGCATACACGTCATCAGGCATGTAACCGAATGTCTTACGGGTGTCGATAAAACGTGGTGCCCAGTAATAACCACGTTCAGCCGGATCCGGCTCATATGGATGGTCAAAGTACAGGTGAGTGGCGTGGTTGAGTATTACGTTAAAGCCGTTATTCGCCAGCTTGTAAGCGCGATCGGCCACACCCCATTCCCAGATATTCTGCCAGGCATTTCCGGTCACTTCCGCATTTACCATCGCGCTGCGTGGATACACTTCGCCATGCATCAGGCCATCTTCCCAGCCACCTAAGTTGAGGCCGTATCCGGCGGTAATCGCAGAGATACGCTCAACAAAATACTGGCTTAACTGATCAGCGTTGGTGATTCCTTTGTCATTGCTGGCAAAGAAATCTGCACAGGCCGGGGAATTTTTCCATGCTCCGGCAATCTCATCGCCACCAAAGTGGAAGGTTTTTAACGGCTGGATACCGTCATGCAACGCAACCAGTTCTTTAACGACCACATCGGCAAAGTTAAAGCCGGATTCCAGACACACGTTGATGGCGTTATCGGTGAACATCTGAACAGACAAATACTGCGTGGTATCCTGCGGATCACTCAGCAGGAACTCCGCCGCTTCAGCGGGTTTGTTTTCTGCCATCAGGCGATGATAACGAGCTTCCATCGCTTTGATTGCGGCATGGGCGTGGCCCGGCATATCAATTTCCGGAATCACGGTAATATTGCGCGCTTTAGCGTAGGCGAGAATCTCACGATAGTCCGCTGCGGTGTAGAAACCGTCTGATTCTGGGGTGCCTTCCGGCCCTGCGCCAAGGAATGGCATCAGGCAGGTACGCTCATCCGGGTCGTGACAGCGTTTTGCGCCAATGTCCGTTAACTCCGGCAGTGCCGCAATCTCAATTCGCCAGCCTTCGTCATCGGCCAATCGTAAATGAAGCGTGTTCAGCTTAAACCGAGCCATTTGATCCAGCAGGCTCAGGATATTGTCTTTACTGCGGAAGTTACGCGAGGTATCAATCGAAAAGCCTCGGTAATCAAAACGTGGGGCATCGCTGATTTTCACGGCCGGAACGATCCGGTTATCAACCAACTGCAACAGTGACTGAGCGGCATAAAAGGCACCGGCGGCATCGACAGCATGAATCTGAATGTGATTTTGTGCCGCATTGACATTCAACTGGTATGCTTCACGCCAGCGAAGTTTATGGTCTTGCAACACCTGCCCCCAGCCGACTTTAATGGTCTTGGCTGTTTGTGGTGACCAGGGCACTGCGTTGAGACCCAATTGTTTGGCAAGGTATTCCGCTTCCACTTCATAACCCGCGTCATAAACAACGCTCCAGCTGTCATCCAGGCTGACCTGCCCTTCACCCAACACCAGCTCAGTCGGTGCGGGCACAATGCCTACCGGGTTAACCAGCGCCGTGAGTTCTGCGTTGCGTTCAAAACGTTGTGCTGGGGTAAAAGGATCATAGTGGTCTGTCAGGCTCGCGGAGTCGTAACGTTTCCATTGCTTGGCACTGGTAAAATCCGCCACAAACGGTAATTCTTCATCCGGTTTCACCGGTACCGAACCGGCTACCGAGTTACTGGTGCTTTTAATCAGTGCCGTCACCTGTACCCCCTGATGCTCAGAGGCAAAATACCAGTTTGGCATGACATCCGTTTTTGCTACTGCCCAGTCTGAGCCGTCAAAAACGATATCCAGTGATTGTCCGGCTGCCAATCCTTTAAAAGCTGATGTAGGCGACAGTTTGAAGATATCGCCGTTAATATGACTGATAGTGAACTGGTCACTGTACACAGTCGGGATTTGGCGGATATGGCTGAACCAGATAGACCAGCCAGAGGCCGGCAGTTCGGTTTGTCCGGTATTATTCAGCGTGATTTTGCCGCGGAATGTACGCCATTCATCTTGCGTGTTATCCAGAACGTGATACGAAAGATCAACGGTGTCACCTAACTGATTGATTTGCTGTTGAGTCAAAGCCAAAGCATGGGAAGAGCACAACGCAGCCCCAACGGTGAGCGCGATAGCAGAAGCAGTCCAGTTCATCTTTTTTCCTTATTTATTTCACACAGTGAAATAAGAATATGACTCCATAGACATACATCAACTTCGACAAGCATACGCAATTTGTTTTTTATACAGCCTTCGAGTCGCTACAAGAAATGGCCTGCCATTTCTTGTGATGGTTACAATTCAGAGGGCAAAAGATCACACTCTTCAGTTCAGCGAAGAATCCGATTCAGCACATATGGCAAACCTGCACCTAATAAAAAGGCGGCTGTCTTTGCAGAAAGCCGCCTTGGACGTTATCGGGTTATGGATTCGCTCTGCTGTCGTTTATTCGGTGGCCGAGGTCTCCATTGGCCGCTCTGCCGGTTTCAATGCAATAATGGCGACAGAAAACAACACCGCAGACAAAGCGGCGACCCATCCGGCCCCTTGCGTGTAAGCAAAACCAGCAGTGCCCGACCAAACGGCAACGCCAAGGTGCATCATACTCATGCCCAATGCCATCAGTGCACCTCGGTGGCGTTCAGAAAGCTGCGAAATATGATTTTGCAGGGCCGGAGAGCCAACTCCCCCAGCCAGTGACCACGCCACCAGCAACAAGGTAATAGCCCACCAACTCGTCTGTTGCTCACTACTGAGTTCCCCGAGCGGACTAAACAGGCAAACACTGCTGAACATGCACACCATCAGCGCACTCCGCATCACAGCACGACCGCTCCCCAACCGCTTCATTGCATGAGATGTGCCCATGTTCCCCAGTACACTGACGACCCCAAGTCCCGCGTACATCATGCCTGTCCATCCGACAGTCAGCCCTTCTGTATCTCGCAAGTGTTGCCCTACCAGATTAAAGACCCCGATGCCGCCGCCAAGGCCAAACCCCATGGCCAGCAATGCACCCAATGCTCCCGGAATCAACAGAGGGCGGAAGCTGGCTTGCCTAGGTACTAACAGATCGGGTACTAACAAATCAGGCACAGAAGCCGTTGCAGATAACGCCGATACGGGCGGTGTTGCTTTCCGACTGACCAACAACAGTAACAGCGTGACCAACCACGCCGCACAGCCCAGCCCAATGAACGCAAATCGCCAGGAATGAAACGCCGTCAGTAATGCGCCGATCCCCGGGCTAGTGATCATTCCCAGCGTCAGCCCCGCCTGTACCAGCACGATCTGTTTCATTGATTTTGATCCCGGCTGATCCCCGGCCAATGCGAACGCAATCGGCAGCATGCCTGCACTGGCTAATCCGGTCATAACCCGTGTCGCCAGCGCCAGACCAAAGTGATCCGTCAATCCGGTCGCCACCGACGACAGGCCAAACAAAGCACAAGCCGGCAGGATTACCTGTATGCGGCCAATCTTGTCTGACAATCGACCAAAGAACGGTGCCGCAAAAACAATGGCCAGGCTGTAAGCCGTAATGAACAAGGTGATCCGCTCCGGTGCAACGCCGAGGTCGTCCCCGACAGGTGCCAGAATCGGCCCCAGCAGCAACTCGTCGGCCCCCACCAGAAACGCCACCATAAACAATACAAAAGGCATTAATTTTTGGTTATGGTGACGATTAACCATGAGTAGCCTCCTGATGCTCACTGATCTGGTGCTTATGCCCCAGCCGCGAAATATCCAGCACCCTGTCCGGCCAGCCGCTGACAAACTCAGACTCGTGGGAGACAATAACCACAGTACCTTGATAACGGATCAGTGCCTCTTTCAGCGCCGATTTCACATCCACATCCAAATGTGTAGTCGGCTCATCAAGAATCAGCACATTGGTGTTGGTCACGGCCAGACAACACAGTTTGACTTTGGTCTGCTCCCCGCCGCTCAGCGTTGCCAGCGCTTGCTGTGCTTTGCGGCCAGAAATCCCGAACTGCGCCAGTTTCTGACGCGCCGTTTTATCATTCAGTGCCAAACATGCCGCCCGTACAACCTGCAGCGGTGTGCTATCGGGATAACGCCAATTCAAATCCTGGGCAAAATAGCCCCACTGGATCCCTTTGGCGGTTTCTACCTGTCCCGCCAGCGGTGTCACTTCCCCAATCAGGGTTTTCAACAATGTCGATTTTCCCAGGCCATTGAAGCCGGTGATCGCAATCTTCTCACCACGCTGAACATGCAGATTAATAGCGGGTAACAACGGATGCTGATATCCAATGTGCAGGTTGTGAGCCACAATAGCGTGCTGGGCATTGAGCGGCGCAGAGGCAAAGTTCAGCACCGGAGTCAGTTTGTGCCCAGGCCTGTCCAGACGCTCAATTTTCGCCAGTTGCTTCTTACGTCCGTTAGCCATTTTGGCATTCACCCCAGCACCATTTTTGGCAATATACTGCTCCAGTTTTTGGATCTCGCGTTGCTGCGCATCAAACTGTTTGGCCTGATTGCTCAGCTCATGTGCTTTCTGCGCCATCGCCTTGGCATAATGCCCCTTGTATTTGCGGATTTGCCTGAAGTCGATGTCGCAGATGCCATTTGCAATCTTGTCGAGAAACGCCGTATCGTGCGACACCACCATGAAAGCTCCCCGATACTGACTCAGAAACTCACCCAGCCAGGTGACGTGATCGGTATCGAGGTAATTGGTTGGTTCATCCAGCAGCAACACATCCGGTTGTTGCAGCAAGAGTTTCGCCAGCATCACCTTATGGCGCTGGCCACCGCTCAAATTTCCCATAAGCGTACTCAGACCGAAGCAGTCGATCCCGAGCCCATTTGCCACTTGCTCAATGCGGTGATCCAGACTGTAGAAATGCTCTTTCTCCAGCAAAGACTGCAACTGCGCCGCGCGGTTCAGCAAAGATGCCGAAGCATCCGTCGCCATATCGGCATATAAGGCCATCAGCGCCTTTTCAGCCTCAAATAACGTTACAAATGCCGAAGCCAGATAAGCGTGAATCGACAGGGTCAGATCAACCTGCGCATGCTGATCGAGATACCCGACGATCACGCTGGGTTGCCAGCTAATGTCGCCCTGATCCGGCAAATACTCCGCCTGCAGCAATTTCAGCAAAGTACTTTTTCCTACCCCATTGTTTCCGGTTACACCAAGGTGCTCACCAGGATGAAGCGAGAAATTTGCCTGCTGATACAACAGTTTGTCTGCCACCTGATAAGTCAGATTTTTAATAGTTAATAAGCTCATGTTTTTAAACCATAAAAAAGGGGCCGGATGCATGGAATGCACCGGCCCCGAGGTTACTCTTTCGATTAAACCTTGTACCTGAATCGCTCACTGACGAATTTCAGATACAAAAAAGCCGGTGATGAAGCATCACCGGCCGACTCTCTCTACCTGTTTCTCTTACTGAAATCAGATGTTGTCGTACAGGTAACCGACAGGTGCTATAACACCTGCGCCCAATACGCACATGACATCTGATGAAGATTCAGGTTTATCAAGCTCCGAGCAACACTTCATCGTGTATCTGCGCGGAGCGACGTCTTCTAAGGAAGTTCTTAAAAAGAATGTACAACATGGTAGAGAGCTGTTTAAAAACAATTGGCGGCAAATTAGCCTAATGACGATAGTGATGTCAATACTTAAGGCGGTAATGATAAGTGGGTACAGAGAAGTCACCGAAGCTCATGAGTACATCACAAATCAAGCGTATACGTGCGGATCAGCCCAGTCTGTCCAATTCAGAGGTTGATGACACAGGCAAATTGGGGAGGCAATCACTAAAAACCATTGCCCCTTACGGTGTTACTGCTTATAACTGACCCTTTATTGTGTTGCGGCCAAAGCTCGGCCGCTTTTGTGGCAAAGTATGAAGTTAGCTCAGCTCAATGCGTTTAAAGCCGTCGTGGAATGCCAGACCGTAACCGCCGCCGCAACGCGTCTTAATCTTAGTCAGCCCGCCGTCAGCAGATTGTTAGCCGCCCTGGAAGAAAGGCTGGGGTTCAAGCTGTTTATCCGCAAAGGTAACCGGCTTGAACTCAGTGATGAAGGGGAAGCATTTTACCTGGAAGTTGCCAAAGTTTTCGACGCCGTATCCGGGCTGGACCATGCCGCAAATTCCATCCGCTCCCACCATTTCGGCAGCCTGAATATTGCTGCCATGCCGCTGCTGTCAAACGCGTTTCTGCCCCGTATCTTGGCGAAACTCCTGACCAATGCACCGCAATTAAAAGTTGGCTTTAAAACTTACCGCTCAGAGGAAGTCATTCGCCGGATACAAAGCCAGACGACCGATATCGGCTTTGCATTTGTGGATGAATCTCTTGCCGGTGTGAAAGCGCAGAGAGTGGAAAGTGAATGTGTTTGCCTGCTACCTGCCGATTCACCGCTGGCCTTGCTTGCGGTGGTCGACATTACCGACCTGGCCGGGCACATTCTTATCCGCCATGAAAAAGATGTTACCCAGCGTCGGATCGACGCCCTGCTCCGCCGGTACGATTTGGCGACCAGAGAACAAATCGAAGTCTCGCTGGCCAGCACGGCGGCGGCACTGGTTCGGGAAGGCGTAGGAATTGCCATCACTGACCCCTTTACGGCCTACATGGAAGATGAGCATCCGCAAGTCGTGATGCGGCCGCTGGCTTTCAGCCTGCCGTTTGAGTTCGATATTCTTTACCCGGCGCTCAAGCCTATCCATCGCCATGCGGAGCAGTTTGTTGAGCAGTTCATGCTGCAGGCTGATCAAATGGACATTCGCCTGAAAATTGGTCCAATGCGTGATCTGAATGAATACCACCCCGGCTAGGTCTTAAACAGACCTTGGCCGCTTCACTTCACACTAACGCGCCTGTGGGTGATAGCGGCCTCACTCAAAGCAATTATCAACAAATCAAATAGTTAAGAACATGTCACACACAGAGTATTACTTTTTTGCATAGTGGTCGCCACCTTGCTCATTGGCGGCTGAATACGGTTCTTCCCTAGTCTGGAACACGGATAAACCAGATAACAAAAAGGAAGAACCTATGAACCCTCGTGTCTCTGTCATCGGCTCAGGTAATGCCGGTCTGACTGCGGCGTATCACTTCTCTCTGCAGGGTGCGAATGTGTGCCTGTATGGTGCGCCGGGCTTTGATCAGCCGCTACGGGACATCGAACAGCAGGGCGGCATCCGTGCGCTGTCCCGCTACAACGATGTGCCACTGACCTATGCTGGCTTTCAGCCGATCCACACCATCAGCCGCGATCTGGCCGAAACCATCGCCTTCAGCGATTTGCTGATTTTACCCGTCCCTTCCTTTGCCCAGGAGCCCCTGTTCACTGAGATGCTGCCACACCTCAGGGATGGCCAGATTATCATGCTGATGCCGGGCAACTATGGCTCACTGGTCCTGAACCGCATTAAGCAGGAGCAAGGTTACGGCAGCCTCAACATCACGTTTGTCGATGCCATTTCAATTCCGTGGGCAACCCGAATTGTCGGCCCTGCTGACATCGCGATTCTCGGAATGAAAGAATTTCTGCCTGTGGCGGCTTTTCCTGTCACACAAACCGAAGCGGCGATAACTAAGCTGCAACCTGTTATGCCTCTGCCTTTGAAACCCTTGGGGAACGTGATAGAAGCCGGGTTAGAAAACATTAACTTTGGCGGCCACCCCCTGTTGACCACCCTCAACATGGGATTGCTGGAGAACTTTGACGGCCAGTTCAATTACTATAAGGACTGCTGCTCCGTCTCGACGGCAAAAGCAGCGGCAGTGATGGAAGCTGAACGGCAGGCCGTGGGCCAAGCACTTGGTCTGACGCTGCAACCGGAACTGGATGCCATGAACGCCCTGTACAACATGGCGTGTGAAAGTGTGTACGAAGTGAACCGCACGTCAGAGACCCACGGTAAACTCAACAGCGCGCCGAATTCCGCCAGCAACCGCTATATCACGGAAGATGCGGCTTATTTGCTGGTGCCGTGTTATGAGCTGGGACAGTTGGTAGGGATCGATACCCCCATGGTGACCTCATGCCTGCACATCGACAACGCCTATAACGAAACCAACTATTTCGAGACAGGCAGAACGCTGAAAAAAATGGGACTGAATAACCTGTCTGCACAGGAAATCATGGATTTCGTCGCGTAAACGCATCAACAACATGCGACGGATAAGATTGCACAACAAGAGGCGAGCAACGCCCGCGTGATGGGGCTACGGCCCCATTGAAAGATAAGAGGACACCCTTATGACAAAACTCAAATTTCCCTCTGCCTACACCATTCTGATGATACTGACCGTCCTGATGGCGGTGCTGACCTGGGTCATTCCGGCCGGACAGTATCAGATGGAGAAAAACGAAACGCTCGGGCGCATGGTGCCGCAGGTTGGTACGTACCAGATCGTCGATGCGAATCCGCAAGGCATGGTCGAAGTACTGATGGCTCCGATTCAGGGTTTCTATGACCCGAGCAGCTATGCGGCACGGGCCGTCGATGTCGCCCTGTTTGTGCTGGTGATCGGCGGCTTTCTGGCGGTGGTTACCAAAACCGGCGCCATTGATGCCGGTATCTCAGGCACCATGAAACGACTGGCCGGGCGGGAAAAATGGATGATTCCGATTCTGATGGGGCTGTTTGCGCTCGGCGGCACCGTATATGGCATGGCAGAAGAAACCATTCCTTTTTATGCCCTTCTGATCCCGGTCATGATTGCAGCCGGGTACGACAGTATTGTCGGGGTCGCAATCATCATGGTGGGGGCCGGTATCGGCTGCCTGGGCTCAACAATCAACCCATTTGCGACGGTGATCGCTTCTAATGCCGCTGAAATCAATTTTATGGATGGCTTTGCCCTGCGTGCGCTTATCCTCGTGCTTGGCTGGCTGGTCTGTGTGATTTATGTCATGCGCTATGCCGAAAAAGTCAAACAAGATCCTGCACAGTCTATTGTCGCCCACCAGCGCGAAGACAACCTCAGTTACTTCCTGCACAGTAAGCAGCAACAAACACCTGAGCTGACGACAACCCGCAAAGCGATTCTGGCAATTTTCGGCCTGACGTTCGCCGTCATGATGTGGGGTGTCTCAGTTGCCGGTTGGTGGATGGCCGAACTGTCGGCGCTGTTTATCGGCGCGAGTATCGTAGTCGGCTTTGTCGGCCGGATGTCAGAAGTAGAAATCACGGACAGTTTCGTCAACGGCGCAAGGGATCTGCTGGGTGTGGCATTGATCATCGCAATTGCCCGGGGGCTGGTGGTCGTCATGGATAACGGGAATATCACCCATACCATCTTGCACTATGCCGAAGGTCTGTTGGGCGGGCTGAATGATATTGCGTTCATCAATGCGATTTACTGGGTGGAAGCGGTGCTTTGTCTGGTGGTGCCATCATCCTCCGGTCTGGCGGTACTGTCGATGCCGGTACTGGCCCCACTGGCCGATTTTGTCGGGGTCGGGCGTGAACTGGTAGTAACGGCTTATCAGTCTGCTTCCGGATTACCGAATCTGGTGACACCAACCTCCGGCGTCGTGATGGGCGGCCTGGCAATCGGGCGGGTGGCTTACTCTTCCTGGCTACGCTTTATTGGCCCACTGATTGGTATGCTGACCGCTATGGTGATGGCATTGCTCAGTATTGGGGTTGTTATTAGTTAGTCGCGACGAATAAATCGCTTGTGGTTAATCGCTTTTGAAAAATCACGCTCGGATAAAGCTCTTGATCAAACATGCGCAGTTAACAGCGCGCGGTAACCTCAGTCCGGACGGTTTGATTCCAAGCTAAAACGTAAACGTTAATAAACAAAAAGCCTCCGTTATCTGAGTCGATAACGGAGGCTTTATCACAAAGTGCTTTACCACAAAGTGCTTTACCAGCGCATTTTTTACGCTAAAGCATGCTGTAGTAAGCAAACCGGCTTCAGTAAGAAACGGGTTTACGCTGCTGTGCCGGGTTCTGCTTTTGTCGGGGTAGCCGTTTCAAAAGTAGCCGTGGTTAAGATGGTCTGGCTGGGTTTCGCTTTCTCAATCTTGATTGCGATAAACTTCGAAGTAGGTGTAAAGGTACGGTCCCCGTAACTTTCCAGTGGTACCAGTGGATTCGTTTCTGGATAGTAGGCCGCCGCCTGCCCTGCCGGGATATCGTAAGCCACCAGCACAAAATCAGACACTCGACGCTCACGCCCGTCGTCCCACAGCGAAACCAAATCTACTTTTTCGCCCGGCTCAAAACCTAAGCGGCGAATATCCTCTTCATTGACAAACACCACCTCACGCAGACCAAACACGCCACGGTAACGGTCATCCAACCCGTACAGTGTGGTGTTGTACTGATCATGCGAACGCATGGTTTGCAGGATCAGATCCGGCTTGTCGCCTTTTTCCAGTACACCTTCGTTGACCAGCTGTGTTGGCAGTGCCGCTGCACTGAACTGCGCCTTACCGCTCGGCGTGTTCCAGATCCGGTTAGCCGCCGCGTTACCCAAGTGAAAACCGCCCGGATGCTTTAATTTTTCATTAAAGTTATCAAAACCGGGGATAGTCTCCGCGATCAAATCACGGATCCGGCTGTAATCGGCAATGGCCCAATCCCAGTCAATCGGATGGTTACCCAACGTCGCCTTGGCGATACCGGCTAAAATTGCCGTTTCAGAACGCAGCATCGGCGAACGCGGTTTTAGCTGACCATAAGAGATATGAACCATGCTGAAGGTATCTTCGACTGTCACGCCCTGCGGCCCTTCCGCCTGCATGTCGATTTCAGTCCGTCCCAGACAAGGTAAAATCAGCGCATCGCGCCCGGTCACCAGGTGAGAGCGGTTCAGCTTGGTTGCAATATGGACCGTCAATTCACAGCTGCGCAGCGCACGGTGCGTTCTTGTCGTATCCGGCGTGGCCTGTGCAAAGTTTCCGCCCAGTCCGATAAAGACCTTGGATCGTTGCTCTTCCATAGCCTGAATCGCCTGAACCGAATTGTGGCCATGCTCACGTGGCACGCTGAATTTGAAACGTTTTTCCAACGCATCCAGCAACGCTTTTGGCGGATGCTCATTAATGCCCATGGTACGGTCACCCTGCACATTACTGTGGCCTCGAACTGGCGACAAACCCGCGCCCGGTTTACCGACGTTACCGCGCAGCAGTTGCAAATTCACCACTTCCTGAATAGTCGGTACAGAGTGACGGTGCTGAGTCAGTCCCATCGCCCAGCACATCACCACTTTGTCCGCCCGGCGGTACATCCGAGCCAGCACCTCAATCTCTTCAATCGTTAAGCCTGATTGCTCAACAATGTGGCCCCAACTGGTTGCATCCACAGCGTTCAGGTATGCATCCAGCCCTGTGGTGTGCTTGTTAATAAAGGCGTGATCAAAAACCGCAGGCTCCCCGTTTTCCCGCGCTTCCCGATCCCAGTTAAGCAGGAATTTCGCCATACCACGGAAAACAGCCATGTCGCCGCCAAGCGCCGGACGGAAATACGCC
Source organism: Photobacterium sp. GSS17 (assembly GCF_028621875.1). Taxonomy (NCBI): domain Bacteria; kingdom Pseudomonadati; phylum Pseudomonadota; class Gammaproteobacteria; order Vibrionales; family Vibrionaceae; genus Photobacterium; species Photobacterium sp. GSS17. The sequence continues at coordinate 1,306,762 of NZ_CP117518.1, forward strand.
GTATTGGTTGGCTCTGAGCCATTGCGCAGCATTTCAATCGGATGTTGTGGGTGCTGGAATCGCTCCAGGCCACGCTCTTTCAGCGGGTTCAAACAGATCACCTGAGCACCGCGTTTTACCGCTTCACGCAGCGGATCCAGCATTCGCGGATGGTTAGTACCCGGGTTCTGACCAATCACGAAAATGGCATCGGCCTCTTCGAGGTCTTTAAACACCACCGTGCCTTTACCTACCCCAATAGTCTCCGACATGCCAAGGCCACTGGCTTCGTGGCACATATTTGAACAATCAGGGAAGTTATTGGTGCCGAACGCACGGACGAATAGCTGATAAATAAAGGCGGCTTCATTGCTGGCTCGACCCGATGTATAGAACTCGGCTTGATCCGGAGAGTCAAGATGATTCAAATGCTGAGCGATCAGTGCATAAGCCTCTTCCCATGACGTTTCTACATAGCGATCAGTTTCTGCGTTGTAGCGCATTGGGTGAGTAAGCCGTCCTTGATATTCCAGCCAGTAGTCGGTCTGGTTGGCAAGCTCGGACACACTGTATTTCGCGAAAAAGTCCGGGTCCACCAGACGGCCGGTGGCTTCCCAGTTCACCGCCTTGGCACCGTTTTCACAGAAGTTAACCATGCCATTTTCAGGCGATTCACCCCAGGCACAGCCCGGACAATCAAACCCGCCATTCTGGTTCGTTTTTAACATAGTTCTGAGGTTACGGAATGCGTTCTCACTGCCCAGCCAGCTTTTCGTGACACTTTTCAGGGCTCCCCAGCCACCAGCCGGTGCGTTATAATCCCTGATATGTTCTTTTTGACTCATGAAGTTGCTCCTCAGTGGGGAAGAACAATGAACGAGACAGCAAGTATTCTGAACCTGGTACAGACACCGGGCGTTTGAATAAAAACGGGTTATCAGAAAACGGGTTTTTCTCAAACGAGCTGTGAATCGCTCATTGATAGTTCGGTACAAACAATTGCGACAAAAATGCAGACATGCAATTACATTGATCTGCATCAAAGATTATTGAGTTTGTGAATAACCGTCCAATTGAAAACATTTACCCCATCATAGATATCATCTATCACGGCGTTTTAGTCCCTTTAAAATCCATACCCACACTGATTAATAACCTTATTATTTTCAATTAGATATCTAAGTCCGCCCCTTGGGCGGGCTAACGACTTACTCCATCTTCGCTCCCGCTTTGAACAGGACTCAAAATGGCGTCAGGCACGTTTCTCCTTTTCATCATCGATATGGCTTATCACTTATCTAAAATTATTGATGTCTTACTAGAACAAGCGACTGATGGCCGCGGAGAAATCCCGCAAAACATCCTGTCAGACCTGTAAATCAACGGACTTAATCGTCAATAGATGATATCTATCACACCATAAAAACAACTGATTTGACCGAGGATATAGCCATCCCTATTCTTGATTTAGATCAAAAATACAACGCGTTTTTCACCGACTCTGCAAACGACGTGTAAGAAAGTATTTCAGCGCGGTCAAGAAAACATCGAGCAGCTGCAAAGCTGCAAAGCTGCAAAGCTGCAAAGCTGCAAAAAAGCATACTCGATAATCCTACTTCGTACTTTCTTTCTGTGTGCACAGTGATAAACAGAATTTATCCAGAACACTTTTTATTTAGATTATTTAGACACGACCTAAAAGAATAAATAACTGCCTGAAGCAAGAGTACAGCCGAGAACGAAACAGATATGATTGTTCATTCCAAACCCAACTTATTCAATATCCTGTTCTCTCTGAAAGGCTCGATTGCGAAACGTATTGCCCTGCGCAGTTTTATGGTGACGGTATTAGCCGCATTGATTGTGCTGGTTGAAGGCTTGCTACCGGCATTTTTTACCCATGTGAACGCAACACCGTTCACCTTATTGGGTATCTCACTCTCTATTTTTATGAGTTTTCGCAACAATGCCTGCTACGGGCGCTGGTGGGAAGGACGTCAGGCGTGGGGTCATGTGATCACCGAAGTTCGCTCCTTTTCGCGGGCCAGCGCCGTGATTCCAGACAAGGCATTACGTGAAACATTACTCAAAGAGCTGTGCGGTTACACCCATGCACTCAGCGCCAAGCTTCGCGGGGATGATGAATTTGAAGCAGCACGAAACTGGCTGTCGCAACCCCGGCAACGATACGGCCACAACCTGTGTGACGGCATTTTACGGGTGATCAGCGAGCGCTGTTCAAAACTGGCCACGGATCAGATTATCAGTGACTGGCGCTATGTCACGCTTGAAGAGCGACTGCAGAAGTTATCGGAAGCCCAGGCAAGCTGTGAACGAATCAAAACAACCCCGTTGCCGTTTCCGTATACGCTGTTGTTTCATCGCACCAACTATATCTTTTGTATCTTGCTGCCGTTTGCCATGGCAGAGCCACTTGGCTGGATAGCCCCGATTTTTACCACCATCGTCAGCTATACCTTTTTTGGTCTGGACGCTATCGGGGATGAACTTGAAGATCCGTTCGGCCGTGAAGAAAACGATCTGCCGCTGGATGCCATGGTGCGCACGATAGAACGCGATATTCTTGATGCCCTGGGCGCCACAGATCTGCCACCTTCGCTTCAACCGGTGGACTATGTACTCAGCTGAACCTGAACACAGGTGCCATATGTACATGTACAGAAATAATAAAACGAATAAAGATCCGAAGTGATTTAAGTCAGCTCTCACAAGATTGAAGAAATAAAGCGCCTGAGCCTAAGCACAACAAGACGCTGAAAATAGGAAGTTTCATGGATATTAAACAGCTTAAGTATCTCATCGCGCTCGATAAGACCCGACACTTCGGGCAAGCCGCCGCATTGTGCCATATTACGCAGCCGACCCTGTCGATGCGCATCAGAAATCTGGAAGATGAGCTCAACTTGGTTCTGGTCGAACGCGGTCAGCGTTTTGAAGGTTTTACCGAGGCCGGTGAAAGAATCCTGGCCTGGGCTCGTACCGTACTGACAGCACATGACGGCCTTCAGGCAGAAGCGGCTAACTGCCGCGGTCAGTTGGTCGGTAGCCTTCGCCTGGGTATGGTTCCACTGGCAAGCCAGAATCCGATGCAACTCCTGAAACCGCTGTCCCAACGCTATCCCGAGTTGCGTTTTCAACTGTTATCGATGACTTCTGAACAGGTGATAGATGGACTGAATCGTAACCAGCTGGACTTAGGGCTTTGCTATCTGGATCAGGTCGATACCACGCACTTTGACGTCATCAAACTCTCAGCCACCAGCATGGGGTTACTGCATGACGTCCGACATTTTGCGTTTCCTGAGTCCGAGCTCACCTGGGACGGTCTTGACCAAATCCCTCTCGGCTTGCTGACCAAAGGAATGCATTACCGCCATTCCATTGATATCCGATTCAGCAGTAAAGGGCTAACCCCCAATATCGTTGTCGAGGGTGATTCTACATTCCAGCTTATTCAGGCCGTTAGCGCGGGTATGTGCTGCGCCATTATGCCGCTTAACAGCGGGCTGGAGGATCTGAATGATTACCTGCGAATCGTGCCCATTGACGGTGCCATTGTGCAATCGCCCATCGGCTTGCTGATGCGGCGTTCTGAGCCTCGCTCAGCGCTGGCCGAAAAATGCTTTGCAGAAGCACAGGCCATTTTTGCCGCTGACTGCACGCTGTAACACTCAGGCGTTTCCCGTTACGACCAGGACTTAAGGAAAACATCATCATGACTGATTCTGCGATAAACCTCATCGATATACCGGACGTCAATTCTGCCCCGCCCTCGCCAGATACGTTCAGCTATCAAACGCTGGGGGATGAAAGCAGCGTTGGCCATTTTGCGCTGGCGAGTGAATCAGCACTGTCTATCAGCTACAACGGTATCAATCAGGCCGTCATGATGGTGACACCGGGAAATATCGAAGATTTTGTCAAAGGCTTCAGTTTAAGCACCGGTATCGTTAATTCTTTCAGTGAGATTTACGATATTCAGTTATCGGCCGCCTGCGAGTCACACCACGCCGCCGTTGAGATTTCCAATCGATCCTTCTGGGCACTTAAGAGCCACCGTCGTCAGTTAGCCGGTACCAGCGGGTGTGGTATTTGCGGCGTAGAAGCGTTGGAGCAAGCCCTGCCGGATCTTGAACCCTTGCAGCCGGTCACTCCGCCGGATGCAACGTTGTTTGCCGGTTTGCGGGATCGTATCAGCGAAGCCCAAATTGTTGCGCGTAAAAGTGGCGCTTTGCATGCGGCCCTGTATGCCGATCGGAGCGGTGATATTGTGCTGTGCCGGGAAGATATCGGCCGTCACAATGCACTGGATAAACTCATTGGCGCCATGGCAACGGAGCGGATTAATCCCCGCGAAGGGTTTGCTGTGATGACCAGCCGGTGCAGCCTGGAGCTGATCCACAAGGCCGTGCGCGCCCGTATCGGGACGCTGGTCACCCTCTCAGCCCCTACGGCGCTGACTGTACAATGGGCACGCAGGAACCACCTGAACCTGATCCACCTGCCGCAACATACTGCGCCCCGGCTCTACAGTCCGGCGCCCGAAATGCTCAATCGAAATGTGGTGTCATTCAGGTAAGCGAGAGGGTTATTCAGGGTAGATGACTCAGCCAATACTGCGGCCAGAGCTATGCGTTTAATGCCGTGATGCTTTCTCAGGTACGCACATGAATGTTACTTTTGAAAGTGCCCCGGTGACATAGCCCAAAGATTAAATAAAACACTGGCTTTTTAATATTTGGAAAAAAGGCAGATATAAAAAAGGCGACAACTGCCGTTGCCGCCCGATGATCGTAAACCTTAAACTTTTAAAGCCTGACGTCAGTATTAGGCGTTTTTAGTCAGGGGTTGAGGCTCAGTGTTTAAGTGAACATCCATTTGTGGATATGGAATCTCGATACCGTTCGCTTCCAGTGCTTCCTTAACCGCCATATTCAAATCCCAGGTAACCGGCCAATAATCCGAGCGCTGTACCCAAGGACGTACCACCAGGTTCACTGACGAATTTGCCAACTCTGTTACCCCGATCACCACCTCAGGATCTTTCAAAACACGAGGATCGCTTTCCACTGTTTCTTTCAGAATCTGTTTCACCTTCTGCAGATCCGCTTTGTACGATACACGGAACACGAAGTTGATGCGGCGGGTGTCGTATTTAGACACATTGGTAATCGGCCCGCGCATGATAGAAGTGTTTGGCACCACTACCATTTTGTTGTCCGATGTTTTCAGTACTGTCTGAAACAGCTGAATCGATTGAACCGAGCCAGCAACACCACCCGCTTCAATGAAATCTCCGGATTTAAAAGGACGGAAAACAACAATAAGTACACCGGAAGCAAAATTAGACAGCGATCCTTTCAGGGCCAGACCAACCGCCAGGCCTGCGGCCGAAATAACAGCAATAATGGAGGCAGTCTGAATACCGACTCGGCTTAGTACCGCGACCAGCACCATGCTAAACAAAGCGTAACGAATAATGCTGCAAATAAAGGCGCTGACGGCATCATCAATTTTGTTTTTTTGCAAAATTTTGGCAACGTTATTCGAAATTACTTTCGTTACCATGTTGCCCAAAAACAAAATGATGATGGCAGAAACAATATTCACACCATATTGAATAAACAAGCCAGAATGCCCAATCAACCAGTCATTAACCTGATTAATATTTTCAGCAAGCGGAATATTTTTTGACTCGACAGTCATCCTATCTCTCCCGAATAAACCGGATAGTTGTTAATATTATGTTTATCTTTCACTGCGGTAATTACATTACAAATACATGTGTCAGATTTTTCGCACGATATAGTAGTTTTGATTAATGTCAAAGAGGTTAAATGTAACTTGCGATGAAAAATTGACACTCACCTGACAGAAGAGCCATCCGGATGGATACAGGCCAGCGTCCCCTGTTCCCGCAGTCTACCAGCTTGCATTTTTCCGCTGGCATATACCCGCATTTTTAACATGTCTACTGACAAATCACTGGGGTGACACGGAGTATTTCAAGATTGTTAAAAACAAGCAAGAACCGCCTCAATTCATATATAAACATTGCTATATAATTATTGGGTAAATATCTCAACTTTGAACATTATTTAATTTCACTTATTACATTCCATGCTTTCTATAAATAATGTCAGGGGTTGTGTCTGATATATACGCGTAGTAGTCTTTTCCCTAGCATAAAATCAAACCTAAACGATTACTCTTATAATCTGGAGACAATTATGTTGCAGTCAATCGAAGACTGGTTCAGTCAATATAATATTCAAATGTCGCAGCTTACCCAACTTGCCGAAGCGTTGGGGTTGATTGTTCTTATCGCGGTGATCATTCACCTTGTTCTGCACCGTGGTGTAGTGTCATGGCTTAAGCGACGCGCTGACAAATCACAGGCCATCTGGCACCACGCGTTATTTAGCGGCAACCTGTTCAGTCGTATTGCTTTGCTGATTCAGGGGATCGTGATTGGGATTCAGGCCAACCTGTGGTTGTCCCAAGACAGCGCCGTACGGGAAGTTCTCCTGACGTTAGTTAACCTCTGGGTGGTCATATACACCTTGCTGACGTTGTATTCTTTGCTCAGTGTGCTGGAAACCCTGCTTGGGCGTACTCAGGTAGGCCGCAATCTGCCGTTGCGAGGCATTATTCAGAGCATCAAGATTGTCCTATTCGTTATTGCGGCCCTAATGTTCACCTCGATTTTAATCGGGAAATCACCGGTGATTCTGCTCAGTGGTTTAGGTGCAATGACCGCAGTCATTATGCTGGTGTTCAAAGATCCTATTCTGGGGCTGGTTGCCGGTGTTCAGCTATCAGCCAATAAAATGCTGAGTGTTGGGGACTGGCTGGAAATGCCGAAATACGGTGCTGACGGTGACGTGATTGATATCAGCCTGACCACAGTGAAAGTCCAGAACTGGGATAAAACCATCACCACCATCCCTTCTTATGCGCTGATTTCAGATTCCTTCAAAAACTGGAAAGGCATGACCGAGTCCGGCGGACGACGCATTAAACGCCATGTACTGATTGATGCCACCAGCGTGCATTTCCTAAGCAAAGAGGAAATAAGCCATTTAAACCGGGCACAGTTACTGGAACCTTATATCAAACACAAAGTGAAAGAGATCACTGACTACAATGCTCAACACCATGTGGACGAGAGCTGTTGTATCAATGGCCGCCGTCTGACGAACCTCGGCAGTTTTCGAGCTTATCTGGAACGTTACCTGCGCGCTCACCCTGAAATTCGCAAAGACATGACGTTAATGGTTCGCCAGCTTGCTCCTAGCCATGACGGTATCTCCATGGAGATTTACTGCTTCACTAACACTACGGCCTGGGTAGAATACGAACGCATTCAGGCCGATATTTTTGACCATTTATATGCGGTTATGTCGGAGTTTGATTTACGTGTGGCGCAAGCCCCTACCGGCAGCGATTTCCGCCACTGGCACCAAGAGAAAGCCCAGACCAGCACACTGGCCAAAGTCAGTAATGGCTAAAAATTTCATCACGGTCATCTACCGACTCAAAGATTAATTTCTAAGCGGCTCACACATCCCTCTGCTCACCCCGAACAGAGGGATGTTTTTTTAAGCACTTAATGTTTGAATAGCAGAGAAAAATTAAATCCAATGGATTATCCCAATAGAACCATAAAGCAAAGATATCGCAGAGTTATAACAGAGAGCATTTAGTTAAGTGAGTAAAGCATTGGCGTTTAAAATACTCTCTTTTTAATCATTAAATTTATTACGCTTTAAATTTAGTACGCTTTGAGGCGCAACTGAATAGCCCCCTGATAACACGCAGTACGGCATTGCCCGCAACCATCACAAAGCGAGTCATCAACCTGGGGGATCTGGCCATAAGATATGCTGATCGCCTGCTGCGGACACTGTTCAGCACAGGCATGGCATGCACCAGACATGCGATTTGCGCACCCATCAGAAAAGTACGGTCTTACTCCGATATCCCGACAGGCAGAAGATAACGCGGGGGTCGGACACACTCGTTGGCAGGCACCACACTGACTACAGTCATTATATTCCAGGTTAAGCTGAGGAAATTCCTTCTCCTTCTCAATCACGCCATTAGGGCACGCTTGTTTGCACAGGTCACAAGACTCACAAAACTCAAGGAACAACACTTCATCGACCGCCCCGGGAGGGCGAGGTACCGTCCTGATCACCAGCGGCACCTCATTATGCTTTGATGCTTTGCGCGCACCGGCGAACAGCCCCCGAAACAAACCACGCCGGCTGACGGTGTAATGCTCAAGACACGCCTTGTAATACCGCTCGTCCCTGCCGGGATCAGGATGATTGCTCATCAGAAATACACCTTCAGGTTCTCCGCAGTAATACCCCGTTCTTCCTGAACCAGCTGTAGCCACTGCCGGGCAATATCCGCTAACAAGCAATAAGTCTGAGTCCGGGCATGTTCCTGCACCAGCGTCAGATACCGGTAAGCCCAAGGTAACAGGTGGGTTTGCAGCAACCTATCCACCGACAGGCCATCCTGCTCATCAGCCAGCTTTGCCAGTGCCATCAGCATGAGTCCGAACTGGTCTTCCGGCTCTCGCATACCCGTATCCAACGCCAGTTGGTTATCTTTTAAAAAGTGGCGGAATCGGATGGTCGATTCCCCGAAAATTACCTGCTCTCGGTCCAGATACACAGAGCCCCATGGCGGTGCTGGCATCACGTCACAGCCTTCAAACAGCTGCTGAAAATCGTCGGCCAGTTGCGCTGCCGATTCCTGTTCAATAGCCACCAAGACGGGGGCAAAAGGACTCTCCTGCCATCCTTCACTCTGCCGTAACGTATGGCACATCAACTGATTATTTTTGTGTGTAACCGGATAATAAAACAGGCTGCCAAGCAGTTTTGCAATGGTGGCAATATGCTCCATAAATACAGGCTCTCCATCCCCAGGTTTGTGTCGCTTGTAATTGTCACCCGGCCTTATCAGGCAGTGTAATCAAGCAAGTTATCAGCTAATAACTTAGCCTAAGAGACCCGACAGTAACTTGTTTTAGAACAAAGTTAGCCTTTTCACGCGACGACTTTCCTTTTCCCGATAACCTTCTTAAACAAGGAAGCAAACACGAACGGTTATCACTTATAACACATTGATGTAGAGGCACTATTTTTCTTCTATCAGTGATCGGTTTCACATTACTTATTGATACCTGCCCGGTATACGTACTTTCTGTATGGTTTATTGACAAACAACAAGGTTAAACGTTTTCCCTTAACGACAATCGATAACAGGAACTACCACCAAAGTGGTGTGTGTGCGTTGCAAAGAGTGTCGTGTCATGAAATCAAAACTAAAACAGCTATTGGCACCTAAGTTCACCCGGCGGGACTTCGTCAAATCAAGTTCAGCGCTGGGGAGCCTGGCCGCCGTAGCCAGCAGTATGAGCCTGCCATTCAAGTCCAACCCTGCCCTGGCCGCATCAGAGCCTGCCTCTCCTCAATCTGAAGAAAAAGTCGTTTGGAGTGCCTGTACGGTTAACTGCGGCAGCCGTTGCCCGCTACGTATGCATGTTGCGGACGGCGAAATCAAATGGGTCGAAACCGACAATACCGGGGATGATACCTACGGTAGCCACCAGATTCGGGCCTGCTTGCGAGGCCGGTCAATGCGCCGCCGTGTCTATAATCCTGACCGCCTGAAATACCCGATGAAACGGGTTGGCAAACGCGGAGAAGGAAAATTCAAGCGGATCACTTGGGAAGAAGCGTACGACGACATCGCGAACAGTCTGAACCGAATCCGCAAAGAATACGGCAGCGAAGCCATTTACCTGAACTACGGTACCGGCACACTGGGCGGGACTGTGACCAAATCCTGGCCGCCGGGCGGCACCCTGATTGCCCGGTTAATGAACCTGACCGGTGGGTACCTTAACCACTATGGCGATTATTCCACGGCGCAAATTGCGGCCGGTCTGAACTACACCTACGGTGGTTGGGCAAACAACAACAGTTTTTCTGATTTAGAAAACACCAAACTGATTGTGCAGTTTGGTAACAATCCGGCTGAAACCCGCATGTCAGGTGGCGGGCTGATCCACCACCTGATGGAAAGCAAAGCGCGATCCAACGCCAGAATGATCATGATCGATCCGCGTTACACCGACACGGCTGGTGGCAGGGAAGATCAATGGATCCCAATTCGTCCCGGTACCGATGCCGCGCTGGTTGCAGCCATCGCACACGTGCTGATCACCGAAAATATGGTCGATCAGCCGTTTCTGGACACATACTGTGTCGGCTACGATGCGAAAACCCTGCCGGCTTCCGCCCCTGCCAATTCAGACTATAAATCGTACATTCTGGGCCAAGGTGAAGACGGCATTGAGAAAACGCCGCAATGGGCCTCGCCGATTACCGGTATTCCGGTCGACATCATTGTCAAACTGGCCCGCGAAATCGGTCAGGCTAAGCCATGTGCCATTTTCCAGGGCTGGGGACTGCAGCGTACCGCCAATGGCGAGCTGGCATCCCGCGCGATTGCCATGCTGGCACTGCTGACTGGTAACGTAGGCATCAATGGTGGCGGCACCGGTGCCCGAGAATCGGACTACAACATCCCGTTTGTCCGCTTCCCGATCCCGGAAAACCCGGTCAAAACGGCCATTTCTATGTTCCTGTGGACTGACGCCATCATTCGTGGCCCGGAAATGACGGCCATCCGAGATGGGGTTCGTGGTAAAGACAAACTCGATGTGCCAATCAAGTTTATCTGGAACTACGCCGGGAACTGCCTCATTAACCAGCATTCAGACATCAACCGCACTCACGAAATCCTTCAGGACGACAAAGCCTGTGAAATGATTGTTGTGATCGATAACCACATGACGTCGTCCGCTAAGTACGCCGACATTGTGCTGCCGGATTTAACCACCTCCGAGCAGGCGGACTTCTGTATGGATGGAAAAGCCGCCAACATGCCTTACTTCATTTATGCCGATAAAGCCATTGAGCCGCAGTTTGAATCCAAAGGAATTTACGAGATTTGTACCGAGCTGGCCAAGCGGCTTGGCGTAGAGCAGGCCTTTACTGAAGGGCGTGATCAGGAAGGTTGGCTACGTCATCTGTACCAGTTGACCCGCGAAAAAGATCCGTCGCTACCTGACTTTGAGACTGTCCGTAAACAGGGCATCGTCAAACGTCGCGATCCGAACGGCCATTACGTCGCATATAAAGCGTTCCGTGAAGACCCTCTGAATAACCCACTGAGCACACCGTCCGGGAAAATCGAAATCTATTCTGAGCGGCTGGCTGAAATCGCCAAAGAGTGGGAGTTACCGGAAGGTGATGTGATTCACCCGTTGCCGATTTATGCGTCAACCGCTGAAGGCTGGGATGATCCAGCGCGCAGCCAATTCCCGCTGCAGCTGACCGGTTTCCACTACAAATCACGCTGTCACTCAACCTACGGTAACGTCGACATCCTGAAAGAAGCCGCCCGGCAAGAGATGTGGATTAACCCGATGGATGCCGACTCCCGCGGGATCAAAAACGGCGATCTGATCCGTATTTTTAACGATCGCGGCGAAGTGCATATCAATGCCAAAGTTACCCCTCGGATGATGCCTGGCGTTGTCGCCTTGGGTGAAGGGGCATGGTATGCGCCGGATGGTAAGAAAGTGGATCACGGAGGTTGTATCAACGTTCTGACAACTCAGCGTCCTAGCCCACTGGCAAAAGGCAATCCACAGCACACCAACCTAGTGGAAGTGCAAATGGTGCAGAAAGCATAAGGTTTAAGCCATGAAACAATACGGTTTTTATATTGATTCAAGTAAATGCACCGGCTGCAAAACCTGTCAGCTGTCGTGCAAAGACAACAAAGATCTCAATGTCGGCGTTAACTACCGCCGTGTTTATGAATACAACGGCGGCAACTGGGTCAAAGAGGGAGACACTTTCCGCCAGGATGTGTTCTCGTACTATTTATCAATTGCCTGCAACCACTGTGATGAGCCAGCCTGCACCAAGGTGTGTCCGTCCGGTGCCATGCACAAGCGGGAAGACGGCTTCGTGATCGTCGATGAAGATGTCTGCATCGGCTGTAAATACTGTTCAATGGCCTGCCCTTATGGTGCGCCACAGTATAACGAAGAAAAAGGCCACATGACTAAGTGTGACGGTTGCTACGAACGCGTGGCTGAAGGGTTGGAGCCGATTTGTGTCGGTTCATGCCCACTGCGAGCCCTGGAGTTTGGCCCTATCGCCGAACTGCGAGCCAAATATGGTTCCAATGCTGACGTGGCACCATTGCCGTCGTCACTGAAAACCAAACCAAATATTGTCATCAAACCGAACCGCCATGCGCGCCCGACCGGCGATCAAAGCGGCTTCCTGGTCAATCCGAAGGAGGTATAACATGGCTTGGCATGAATGGCCGTTGATTCTGTTCACGGTACTGGCACAAACCGCTGTTGGCGCATTTTTGCTGCTGGGGGCGGTGATTCTGGGCAACAAGCTCTGCGTCGGGGTTACTGGCCGCCTGCACAAAGGCATGTTCTTTATTTGGGTATTAATGGGGCTGGGATTTATGGCCTCCACCATGCACCTTGGCAGTCCATTGCGTGCTTTTAATGCCCTAAATCAGGTCGGTAGTTCCTGGTTGTCGAATGAGATTTTCACCGGCAGCCTGTTCTTTGCCCTGGGGGGTGGCTACTGGCTGTTGGAAATCCTCGATAAGGGGGCACAAAGCCTGCGTAAAGTTCTGCTTCTCGCAGCAATGACCGTTGGTATCGTCTTCATGTATTCCATGATTAAGGTGTACCTGATTGATACCGTGCCTACCTGGAACACAGTGTACACCCCACTGGCTTTTGTGCTGACCACCATCATCTCGGGGCTGATTTTTGGTCACCTGATTCTGGCAAGCGCGCAGCACAAATTAGCAAGGCTGGATAACGCGCTTCCGCTGTTTGGGGCAATTGCCGTGGCAGTCAGTCTGGTGGCAATAATCAGTCAGATGCTGAGTCTGGATGCAATTCACAGTGCCGTCGTCAGCGCTTCCGAGCTGATCCCGAATCTGGCTCAGTTACAGATCCTGCGGGTCGGCTTACTGATTGGAGCCCTCGCAGTGTGGTTTATTCCTCGTCTGATGAATAGCCGTCCGGGAGTTGCGATCATCGCGCTCAGCTTTATCTTGGTGCTGTGTTCAGAACTGATTGGCCGCGGGGTCTTTTATGGTCTGCATATGACGGTTGGCGTGTAAGACGTGATTGATGACAGGCCCTTATAAATAGGGCCTGTTTTTAGAATAAATATGGGCGGGTATTTACGTATTTATCCTTCCAGACTTTGCCTTCGTCTCTAATGCTTCTTCCTAACTCTTCATTCCTAATGCTTCATACCTCACTTCTTTAATTGATATCCGTTGCAACATTCATCCTTTAAATTGAATGCTTATAAAACAGAAGATAAGGCGCAAATGACAGTAGTTTTATTGGGAATATCACCCCATCAATGATCACAGTCACCGGAGTGATTGATATTTTTCCTGCTTTCACTATTGCTGAATCTGGAACTACGTTCTTTATATTAACGACAATGGGTTTTTCCAACACGTCAAAGGGGAAATCGCCTTCAATCTCATATCGCTTAGCTTCAAAGTTGAAGCCTTTTGACTGATACTTTATTTCGCCTTTATCGTTGGTTTCCAGTACATTTAAGTCTATATATTTATTGATAAGCTCTTTGTCAGAAAAGTCTGAATAATGTGGCGTTGGGTAAGTAGAATACGGTTTAATTAAAAGCTTGCCTTTAACCAGACCGCCTTCGACTAGCTTTAAGTCAAAAATTTCAAGATTAATATCAATCTCTCTGCTTGCTTTCGCATAGTCACACAGCAAGTCATCACAATTAATCACATAGCTAAACTGTTCTCCCAGAATGAGCAACATTGACGCTTTCTCATCGACATAGAATCCCTTGATCTTCTCCTGATAGGATGACTGTTCCCATACAGATTCCGTAAGCGACTTAGATTCCAAAAATTCCCTGTGGGAACAACCCGCTATAAGAAATATGAAAACGCATACCATTACTTTACGAAACAATCCCACTTTTATTTTTCCTTTCAAAAACGACTTTTTAGAATTAAGAGCGAAACAATCAAACCACGCACAATGCACAATGCACAATGCACAATGCACAATGCACAATGCACAATGCACAATGCACAATGCACAATGTTTCAGCAACAGAATGCCGAAGCAACCGAATTACAAGGAAAACACAAGCAAAACCGGTTACACGTACCAACCCTTTTAGGTACTTTGCTGAACTTGAGCGGCGTAAACCTCATGTCCGTTTATTGAACACATGACCAAACAGTACTCTTTTGATGCAGAACTCAGTACAACGTCACCGCTAGCATTCCAAATGGTGTTGTTCCCACATGCAGACCAACCGCCTGTCGAAGATATATGATTGCTTAACAGAACCGGAAAACGGTGTTTTGATGCAATGTGGGACAATATTTTGGCATCAGCCTCAAAGCCCGAGTCCGAAATTAACGCACTGGCGATGTAAATGTCGGCACCCAACATTCGAGCGTTGAGTGAATGCGCTGTTGATGAGAAATCAGCACATATGGCAAGCCCAATTCGATGACCTTCGACATTGAAGACATAGTCCTCGGAACCTGACGCGCAAAACGTCCCTTCCCCTTCATGCAAATATTGCTTTGAATAAAACTCAATGGTTCCGTCGGGAAAGCAAATAACCGCGCCAATTGTCGGTTTGGCTGAGATTTTTATGTTAAGAGGACAACCGGCAATCACTACGATGTCATTTTCAATTGAAGCTCGGGATAACGTAGAAAAATGCGGTGATTGCGGGCTAAAAGCCAGTTCTTGAGCCAAATCAAGTTCATATCCAGTTAATGATAATTCTGGAAATACGACGACATTCGCGCCGTACAATGAAGACTGCGCAATCATAGTTAGATGGTTGGAAAGATTTTCAACCACATTTCCTTTTACGACCGGAATCTGAGCCAAACTTATCCTGATGCCAGTTTTCAACATTTATCCTTACTTTGTTGCCGTGACCATTCAATGAAAACAGTGCATTCCCCCGTCCACGGGTTCAAGTCTGTTAAAGAGTAAAACAACATAAAAGCCGCCACATTACAGCGGAATGAAATACGAGGTAAAACAACCTCCGTGTATTTGCCTGATTTCCACTTTACTCGCCCGACGTACCAGACTGTCATACTTTGGACGCGTACTTAGCAGGTTCAACACCACTTCTTTGTGTCCCATACTTTTCGCCTTGTCGAGCAACACCCTGAAAACCGAAATACCAGCCCCCCAATAACGCTGCCGCAATACAATGGCGACTTCGTAGTCATCACCGTCTGGCTGGATTCCACACCATCCGGCTAACTGACCGTCAACGTCAATGGCGCGGATATAACAGCCTTTGATGGCATTCATTTCAGCTTTACGGCTTACCCACTCGTAAGCCGTCTGAACCGTAAACAACTCATGTTTGATTAAATGCGCCCTGACCTCACACTCATTCAGCATGGCGACAAGTTCTTTTGGTGGAACATCACACAGATCAATAAATGTCACACATTGCCTCATACTCTGTTAACCACGATTCACCGACGCCAGTAAAGCACCCGCCCCGATAAACCCACCTCCCGTAATACGGTTAAACAACCTCGCCTTACCTGAACCGAATACCCAGGACGATGACTTTGATCCCAGATAGGCATACGTCAGTAACCAAGAAAGTTCTAACGTCACGAAGGTCGCCGCAAAGACCAGATACTGAGTCAGCATCCCCGCAGAAGGATTAATAAATTGTGGAAACAATGCCGTAAAAAACAGGATAGCTTTGGGATTACTGGCACCGACAATAAAGCCACTGACGTAGTGCTGCGTAAATCGAGTTTGGCTGTCACCGCACATCGTGACCGGCTCATAACTGTCCTGGGATGATGTCAGTGCTTTCACTCCCAGATAAACGAGGTAAGCCGCCCCAGTCCATTTCACGATATTGAACACCAGTTCAGATGAAGCAATCACCATCCCCAGCCCAGTAAAAGACAAAGTCATTATGGCTGTGATAGCAGTTAAGCTGCCCAAAGCGGTATATGCCCCCGCTTTCCAGCCCGAGGTCACGCCTTTGGTCATGCATAAAAGAGAACTGGGGCCGGGTGAAGCCGTTAAAACCAACACGGCTAATGCATAAACCATCCATATTTCAAGTGTCATCTGGAAACTCCTTTTCCATAGATAACCCACTAACCTGTGAGATATTCAATAACGTGATACTAAAGCCAATGAACCTCTGTTTACAGCCTTTAGCACTGACTTTTTTCGTTTGTTAATTGTTCTCTTAAAAAGGTCTTTTGAATAAGTCCTCTTATTCGCTCCTTTTCAATAGTTTTTTGTGAATGGCCATCTCCGAATTGCCCTATCAGAACAACTGTTCACTGATGAGCTGTGCTTCCGCTTCCGGGCTTAATTGCTCATGTTGAATATCATCGGGAATCATCTTCGTAATATCAGTGTGACCTATCCAGTCCATTATTCTTGATATTGTGTCACTCATTTCACTGATCCTGAAACCACATGACACGGCCTTGTCGTGAGAGATATTCATGTAAGACGCTTCATTACTACCTTTGGGCCGAAACAGTGGCAGCTCCCTGAACGTTAAGCCTGCGTTCTTGATTATTTGATTGTTTACCCACACACCGTGTTGAATACCCAGCAACTGCGAAAACGCTCGCCAGCTTATTTTATGTCCCGCCAGATTAAATTCACCGAGATACCTGTTTTCACTGACTCGTACAATAAAGCTGGCGACATCGGTAACATCAACAACCTGAAGAAAATCATTGCCATCACCGGGCAACATCACTGGCTGATTCTTGGCACGTAACAACCAGTAGGTCATTCTTCCGGATAGATCGTTAGGGCCAACCATCACCTGAGGACGAAGTATGGTATTTCGGCCCTCAAATATTTCATGCACAATAGACTCGCAAGTCACTTTCAACGGGCCATACGTTTCATTGTCGACACGTGTGATATTTTCATCGATCAGTGAATATCTCTCACTGCTTTCATTAATCATGTGCTCAGGGGATGGCAAAAATGCACGAACGGCACTGATATAAATGTAATGCCGGACTCTGTCACGCAACCAAGTAGTGCTTTCCCGTACCTGTGGTGCGGTGTAGCCGCACAGATCAATACAGACATCCCAGCAGTCGTCTAACACCTTTAGAGCGTCAATGCCCTTATTCCGATCGCCATAAAAATGCTGCACATGCTTCAGGGTAGCCATGCCAGCAAGGCGATAGCCTGGTGATTCGGCGAATAACCCGCGGCTAAAAACGCTCACATTATGGCCCCGAACAAGGCACTGCTGAGCGACTTGCGCACCTAAAAAACCGGTGCCGCCTAACACCAAAATGTTCAATTGACCTCCTTGTCTTGCTGACGTCTCATACCTGAGCCGCTTATGCATAGCACGTAAATAACTTGAATGAGTGGCTCAAATATCTGACTCGATATTCGGTTTTTTCATGAACCAAAGCAGGCCACAAACATAGCTAAGATTTAAGCGCCGCTCACTGAACCCATTTATTTTCTGATAACCCAACATTTCACCGAAAAATAGGCTGTTTTCTGAGGAAGATTTTGCATCGATAAAATCTGTGTCATCAATAAAAAGCTGTGTCCTCAATAAAAAGCTGTGCCATCGATAAATACCATGTCACCGATGAAAGCCATATCACCAATGAAAGGCATGTCATAATTAAAAGCCATGTTGCACACACTGCATAACCTACAGTGTGTGCTTACGCTTTAAAAATCACTTATCGCCGCAGACCGTCGTTTCTAATTGAACCTCATACTCTTCCAGCAGTTTACCGTACTCTCCGCTTTGGCACATCGCTTTGAGTTTACTGTTGAAAGCTTTCATCGCAGATTCGTCTTTAAAACTGGCAGAGAAATTAGTTACAGCGGGAAACAAACTGTGGTGGACAACCTCACCGTCAGACGGTTTAAGGGCTTTAGTGAAATAAGCAAAGATATTTCGATCGATAATCGCTACCTGTTGGCTCTCTTTCCAAAAATGTGCCACCTGCTCCGCCTGATCGGAGAATTCATGGTAATTTTTCCGGTATTCAGACTCTGGTGAAAACAGCTTTTTAAATTCATCACCCAATTCAAGATAAGCGTTTTGCCAGGTCAACACCTGATATTTTTTTAGATCGTCCATGTTGTTTATATCAAGGTTGTCAGATTTTTTACTGATGGCAAAGTTTGCAAACGAGATGAGCGGGTCGGAATAAAACACATCACTGTTATCCGTGTTATCCGCAACCACGCCAATAGATACATCCGCCTTTTGCTTTTGCACCGCGTCTTGCAGTTGACTGTACGGCATCTGCACAAACTCAACAACATACCCATCAAGGGCTTTTTTGACGATATCGACTTCCAGCCCAGTCTTTGCACTGTCTGAGACATAAGGTGGCATATCCGTTGCGATAGCCACCGTCAGCTTGTGGTGATCAGCATAAGCATAGGAGGCAGAAAGCATGGCGAGAGCCGTCAGTGAACAGAGCAGAAGTGGTTGATTAGCATGTACCCGTCCGGCTGGTTTTGCTGTTCGAGTTTTCATTGTGAATAACCTCAAAACCTAAAAGGTACTTTCAAGTGTAACAGTTAGCAGTCAGCCTGCTGGATTTTGAGGCATCCTGCCAGCGATATGCCGGCAGGTCATTGATTATACGTCTATCTTGATTTTCTTTTTTACTTTTATTTATTTTTTATTACATGAAAACAGTATTGATATCCGATACGTATATTTTTAAATATACGTATCAATAAGAATCATTATTTTAATTTCACATTACAATTTTTTGTTTATATATATTCACACCACAATAAAAAAACTGTAAACGAGAATATAGTTATCATGCTTTATTCAATCCATGGATATTTAATCGGAATAATTAGCTAATTTATTCCTATTTTCATCTTGTTTAATTTGTGATCACCGCTGTGTTATTACAATTTGCAACATAATACTTTAAGTGAATAGGTTGAATGATTTTTTATCTAGCTATTCGGCTTAGAGGAAATTCTTATGCTACTAACAAAAGAAAGAACCAGAACATTTCAATTCCCTACTGCATTCACCATTTTATTTGCGATCACGCTTTTTGCTATCGGTCTTACCTGGATTGTCCCGGCAGGATCCTATTCCAAACTGTCTTACGATGCTTCTCAAAATACTTTGCTGGTCGAGAACCCTCAGGGCGACGTCACCATCGTACCGGCCAATCAGGAGGAACTAAAAAAACGACAAATCAATATCGGTATCGATCAATTCGTTAACGGAACAATACGCAAGCCTATCGCTATTCCCGACACTTACGAAAAGCTGGAGCAATCCCCCAAAGGCCTCAGTGACATCGCTATCTCCATGGTGGAAGGGACGGTGGAAGGTGCCGATATTATTGTGTTTATTTTGATTCTCGGGGGCATGATAGGCGTCATCAACAGAACCGGGGCATTTAATGCCGGACTGGTCACCCTGTCAGAGAAAACCAAAGGCAGAGAGTTCCTGTTTGTCGCATTGGTTTGCATCGTCATGGCGCTCGGGGGCACGTCCTGTGGCCTGGAAGAAGAAGCCGTGGCTTTCTACCCCATTCTGGTTCCGATTTTCCTGACCTTAGGGTTTGATTCGATCGTGTGTGTCGGCGCCATTTTTCTGGCTGCCTCTATCGGTACGGCATTTTCAACCATCAACCCATTCAGCGTTGTTATCGCATCCAACGCCGCGGGGATTTCTTTCACCGAAGGGATTGGCGTACGGACGTTCGGCTTAGCCGTGGGTATGGCCGTTGTCATTGGCTACTTGTACTGGTATTGCAAGAAAATCAAAGCGGATCCGTCATTTTCTTATACCTATGAAGACCGTGACGCTTTCAGAGAGCGTTTCCTCAAAGGCAAAGATCTCAACGAGAAAGTCCCTTTTACCCTGCGCCGCAAAATTATTTTAACCCTTTTCGCCATCGCCTTCCCGATGATGATTTGGGGCGTGTCAACACAGGGTTGGTGGTTTGGCCAAATGGCGGCTTCTTTCCTGGCTATTGCCATTGTGATCATCTTCATTTCCGGTTTGAGAGAGAAAGAAGCCGTTGAAGCCTTTACCCAGGGCGCTTCAGAACTGGTTGCAGTCTCCCTGATTATCGGGATGGCCCGCGGCGTTAACATCATTCTTGAGCAAGGCATGGTGTCCGATACCATCCTCGCCTGGGCATCTGAGCTGGTTGCGGGTATGCATGGCAGCGTGTTTGCCGTGTCTCAGATGTTTATTTTCTTCCTGCTGGGTCTGGTGGTTCCGTCATCATCCGGGCTGGCGGTACTGTCGATGCCGATCATGGCACCGTTAGCCGATACCGTGATGATTCCGCGTGACATCGTTGTCTCTGCTTATAACTGGGGGCAATATGCCATGTTGTTCCTGGCGCCAACTGGGTTGGTACTGGTGACCCTGCAAATGCTCGATATTCCCTTTAACAAGTGGGTGAAGTTCGTATTGCCTATCGTGCTCTTCCTGCTTGGCTTTGGTTCATTGCTGCTTATCGCTCAGGTAATGATGCTGTAAAGCAGACTGCGACTTAGCTGCCAGATGCTTAGAAATAGCAAGCCGCAGGCAGCCCATCAAAAACACTAAAAAAGCCCACGTTTAATGTGGGCTTTTTGCACGATTAAAAAAAATTGCACCTAAAATAAATGAGTCCCTGTCGACGAGTCCACGCCCCGGGTTATGTATGAGCGCCAGAGCGACCTGAAGGAGAGCAGCATGGCATCTGATCATCAAGCTTCTGAACATCAATCCCCAGAACAACAATCTCCAGAGCAACAAAATCCGGAGTCTCACGCTTCCGCCATTCAAAGTACCGCCCAATCAGCCATTTATTGGTATCACCAGTTGCGTACCACCGACATTCCTTATGTCGGCGGTAAAAATGCCAGCTTGGGCGAAATGATCAGTCAATTAAAAGACGCCGGTATCAGGGTTCCCATTGGCTTTGCCACCAGCGCCCAGCTGTATCGCGATTTCCTGGCACAAAATGGCCTCGATGAGCCCATCTCACGGCTTCTGGCTGATATGGATACGGGGAATGCAACGCTGGCAGAGACAGGGGCTAAAATCAGGATGCTGATCGCCGAGGGCACATTCAGCGACGAGCAACAACATGCCATTACTGAAGCCTATCAGCAGTTGTGCGAGCAATTGGAGATACCCGATGTCAGTGTTGCCGTCCGAAGCTCAGCTACCGCGGAAGATCTGCCTGACGCCAGCTTTGCCGGGCAACAGGAAAGCTATCTCAATATTCGCGGTCAGGCGGACGTTCTGTTGGCCTGTAAACACTGTTTTGCCTCGCTCTATACTGACAGAGCCATTGTCTATCGTCAGGAAAAAGGGTTTGCACACCAGCAAGTGGCACTCTCCGTCGGGGTGCAGCAAATGGTCGAATCCAAAGCTGCCGGGGTGATGTTCAGTTTAGATACCGAAAATGGTTTTCCTGACGTTGTGATGATTAACGGCGCATGGGGACTGGGCGAAACCATTGTACAGGGGAGCGTCACACCGGATCGGTTCATGGTGTACAAACCGCTGCTTGAGGTGGCAGGAAAACGCCCCATTATTGAAAAACAGCTGGGGGATAAGCTGCAGAAAATGGTGTATGCCCCTGAAAGCCATGCGGAACGCCACACTGAAAGCCAAGATAACAACCAAGCAATCAGTAAAGTGACTACTGAAACCTTCAGCAACATCACGGGTGCAACCCAAACACTAGCCACGACAGAACAAGAGCAAAACACGCTCGTGCTCACCGATGATGACGTACTGCAGTTGGCTCGCTGGGCGGTAATCATTGAACGCCATTACGGTTGTCCGATGGATATGGAATGGGCAAAAGACAACCACGGACTGTATCTGGTTCAGGCCCGCCCCGAAACAGTGGAGTCACAAAAACGCCAGGCCGTGCTGGTGAACTACAGCCTGAAAGAAACATCGACCCTGTTGCTGGAAGGGGCCAGTGTGGGTAGTGCAATCGCCACCGGGAACGCATTTCTTATCACAGATCCGCGTGATGTCGACCAGTTTCCGGACGGAGCCATTCTTGTCACCGAACGCACCGATCCGGACTGGGTGCCCTTAATGCGAAAAGCCGCAGGGATTATTACCGATACCGGCGGCCCCACCAGTCATGCCGCCATTGTCAGCCGCGAGCTCAAAGTACCTGCAATTGTGGGAACGGGATGCGCGACCCAAACGCTGAAAACCGGTCAACCCGTCACACTGAGCTGTGCCGGTGGTGCCGTCGGAAAAGTGTATAACGGCATCCTGCGTTATGACACCCAACAGGTCAATCTGGATGACATCCCCCGTACCAACACCGCCGTCATGATTAACGCGGCAATGCCGGATGGCGTGTTTCGCTGGTGGCAGTTACCGGTTGCCGGCATCGGCCTGACCCGTATCGAGTTCATCATTTCAAGCCAGATCCGTGTTCACCCCATGGCCTTGATCCATCCTGAAAAAGTCACAGACCCAACCATCAGCCAGACAATTGCCCAGCTCACCCATGGTTACCCCCATCAGCCGGATTACTTTATCCATAATCTTGCCATGGGAGTCGGAAAAATCGCGGCCTCACAATACCCGCGCCCGGTCATTGTCAGAATGTCTGATTTTAAATCCAATGAATACCGAGGCCTGCTGGGGGGAGAGTTTTTCGAACTGAACGAAGAAAACCCGATGCTCGGCCTGCGCGGTGCCTCTCGCTATTACCATCCGCTTTACCGTGAAGCGTTCAAGCTCGAATGCCAGGCCATTGTCGAGGCCCGCGAAGTGATGGGCTTTGACAATATCATTGTGATGATTCCGTTTTGCCGAACCACAGGTGAAGCCGACAAAGTGCTGGAAGTCATGGCGGAAGCGGGGCTGAAACGCGGAAAAAATGGCCTGCAGGTGTATGTAATGTGCGAAATCCCTTCGAACGTCATTCTGGCTGACCGTTTCGCCCAGCGTTTCGACGGGTTTTCCATCGGCAGTAACGACCTCACTCAATTGGTCCTGGGCATTGACCGGGATTCCGCTGAGCTGAAACCTCTGTTTGATGCCAGAGACGATGCGGTCAAAGACATGATTGCTCAGGTCATCACCGTCGCGCACCAGTATGGCTGCAAAGTGGGCATCTGTGGGCAGGCACCGTCGGATCATCCTGAATTTGCGGAGTTTTTGGTAAACTGCGGCATTGATTCGATTTCCCTGAATCCCGATTCCGTCGCCAGAGGCTGCCAACAAATCGCCTTGGCGGAAAGCAAACGCCAAAACGTCAAACCACCAGAAAATTAAGCCACCACAAACATAATCACGGCAATAAACAAGACAATAGACAGGACAATAGACAGGACAATAGACAACACAATAAACAAAAGCTGAGTCACAACATGATAGCGGTTATACACATCGGGTCACTTCGTGATAAAACCGCTATCATTGATTACTTGTTAGTTATTAGCTATTCGCTATTCGCTAATAACTGTCAGGCAGGTGCTGCTTCAACTGATCCCAGCGGAATGTAGGGCCATCCGTGCAGACGTACTTATCTTTCAGGTAACAGTGCCCGCAGGTCTGCAGGCCGCAGTGCATGCGACGCTCAATCGACAAATAGATCGCCGATTCCGCAATACCACCGGCAGTCAGCTGTTTAGCTACTGCGAACATCATCGCCTGGGGGCCTGCCAACAGTACCACATCCGGCGTTTCATCAAACTGACTGAGCACCATCGGCAGAATATCAAGCGGAGTGCCAGCATACTCATTCTCACCGGTATCGATATCGCCGTCCTCAATGGTATTGAACACCTGAACAACCTGCTGCCAGTGTTTACGCTCCGGTGTCAGCATCTTCGCCTGACGGCTTCTGGCACCATACACCACCATCAGTTGGGTGTATTCCTGTTGCGCGATCAACTGATTCACCACGCCGACCAGCGGTGCGAGGCCACAGCCGCCTCCCACAACGAGTACCCTTTTATTTATCACCTCTGCCATCGGCCAGCCCTTGCCATAGGGCCCGCGGGCGCCCAGAATCTGCCCCGCTTCAAGTTGAAACAAGGCGGAGGTGACGCTGCCCATTTTTCTGACCAGCGCACGAAATGTCCCCTGCTGATCCGGAAGCTGAGTAAAAGTAAACGGCGCTTCGCCAACCGCAGGCAGACACAACATAAAAAATTGTCCTGTCTGGGCTTTCATCCAGTCACTTTGCCGCGCCGATACTGGAGATTCAGTTCCTGCTTCTTCAGATTCGGCTATTCCAGAAACCTGAGATTCAGGATTATCAGGCTCTGGATCTAACAGACGAAAAGTGAAATGGCGCGTGTGCTCGCCATCCTCATAGAAATCAAGCAGACGAATAGCCATTGGCGTTAGGTTATGCATCTTTGACGATCCTCTTCATGACCGAGTGAACCCCAATCACTCCCGGACAAGTTTGCTCGCAGCGTCCGCAACCGATACACCCATACCGCCCGAATTCCGGCACAAAATCATGACTGAATTTGTGATACCAGAAGCGTTTTACCCGATCACCCGCCTGTTCCGACGGGTTATGAAAACTGGCTTCGCGCTGAAACCCTTCGTACAGGCAGGAATCCCAGAATCGCACCGTTGAGGATTTCACCCCGTTGGGTTCCCCACCTTCAGTTCCCGTCTCAGGTGAGTTGATGGCGGCTGCCGGCACCATCACCTTTGTCTGGGTTCCGTAACAAGAGCATGTCGGGCACAAGGTCGTACATCCGGAACAGGCAATGCACTGCACCGCCACCTGCTGCCAGAATGCATCAGACGGCAAATCGCGGTTCAGTTTATCAATGCCTTCCAGAATATAGGAATGATCGCCAAACTGATGCTCGCACTGACTCAGGTTATCCCAGCGCTGCTTTTTGTCATCGCTCGAGGCGGGTGTCAGCGTCAGCCCATGCAGGGCAGCGTTCCCCCGCTCAGACACCACAATCAGTAACCATTGGCTGTTTTCAAGCGGGTGCAGAATCAGATCAGCGGTGGTATCCCTGACACCCGGCCCGGCATTCACCAGATAGCAAAACCCCTGCTGGCAAGGTTGCACACAATCTATGCCCACCAGCAATGCCTGTTGCCGTCGAGCCTGATAGTAAGGGTCTTCTTCAAAAAAGATATCCTGATAGTGGATAGCCATCAGGTCGCAGCTTTGCACTCCGAACAACACAAAGGGTTCCGGTTGCGGAATGGTTTCGCGAAAATACTGCCCGTCGAAAACATACAGGGTTTCCTGCTCCGTAAAGAAAAAGCCCTTGGCTGAACTCTGCGGCAGCTTTGACACCAGTTCCCCGTAAGGTGCTTGCACCACATGCTGCCAGCTGGTATCACCGTCGTTGTCGATGACCTGATAAAGTTGGTAGGACTGAGCTAAATGCGCTTGCAGTTCATGAAGTGAGTCGAGCAAATACTGCTGCATATTATGGCTCCTCCAATAACCGATCGATGTCTTTGGGCTCCTGTCCCGGAGGCAGAGGCTCGACCGATACGGCACATGCTTTGAGTTCCGGCATCTTAGTGACAGGATCCTGAGCGGTGTTTGTCAGCTGATTCGATGGCGCTTCCCGAAAGTGGTATGGCATGGCCACCAAGCCAGGTGGTACATCGTCAGTGATCATCGCACGTGTCTCGATATAGCCACGACGCGAGCGCACGCCAACCGGCGAGTAGCGATGTATGAGCAGGTTTCGGGCATCTTGCGGATTGATAAACAAGAGACCGGCCGGGGTTTCCCGTTCCAGAAGTGGCGATTTTCGGGTCATGGATCCGCAGCCGTAGTGAAAATGCAGCCGGTTGGTGGTCAGAATAAGCGGATACTGGTCGTCAGGGGGCTCATCCACCGCAATCTGGTGTACCGGAATCAGTCGGGCTTTGCCAATCGGAAACGTAGTTTGATGCAAAATGGCCGTCCCTTCCGGCGCACTCTGATTGCAGGGCCACTGCAGACCGTGTGCCTGCTGAAGGTGCGAATAGCTCATGCCCTGATAGGACGGAGTCAACGAGGCCATTTCGTCAAACACCGCTTCACTGCAGCTCCAGCTCAGGGCCTGACTCCCCAGTTTTTCCGCCAGCGCTTTCAGCCATTGCCAGTCACCCATCGCAATTCCGGGAGGCGACAAGGCCGGAGCAATATGCTGAACCCGCCGTTCACAGTTGGTAAAAGTCCCCTCTTTTTCGGCAAAAGAGGCAGCCGGTAAAATATAATCGGCCAGTCTGGCGGTTTCGGTCATGGTCAGCTCTGCCACCACCAACAGCTCCATCTTTTTCATGGCGGCCCGGACATGGTTCTGATCCGGATCCGTTACCACCGGATCTTCACCAAAAATGATCAGACCACGAAATGCCCCAGCCAAGGTTGCTTTGGTCATTCCCAGTGATGTCAGACCGGGTTGTAACGCAATTAGCTGGCCCCAGCCTTGTGCAAATTTACGCTGCGCCGTGGCATCGGTAACTGCCTGATAACCGGGGTATACATTCGGCAGACAGCCCATATCACACGCGCCCTGCACATTATTCTGTCCGCGGAGTGGATTGATCCCGGTGCCGGGGCGGCCAATCTGGCCACAGACCAACGCCAGATTAGACAGGGCAATCACGTTCTGGGTCCCGCTGACAAACTGGGTAATGCCCATTCCATACAGAATCATGGCTGTTTTGGCCTGACCATACAGTTCAGCCACGGCTCTGATCTGCCGGGCACTGACCCCGGTACTGTTTTCCACCGACTCCGGCGTAATGGTTTCCACGCTGGCCGCCAGCCCCTCAAAACCTTCACAGCGCTGATGAATGAAAGAGGTATCACACAGTTTCTGCTCAATAATCACATGCAGCATGGCATTAATGAGTGCGATATTACTGCCGGGTTTCAACTGCAGATGAATATCGGCCACTTTTGCCAACCGGGTTACCCGGGGATCAATCACCACCAGCTTTGCTCCGCGCTGCCGGGCATCAAAAATTTGCCCGCCCAGCACACTGTGATTTTCTGTGGGGTCGGCACCGATGACAACAATCAACTCCGTCTCGAAGATGTCTTTCGTGCTGTTGGTCATCGCCCCTGAGCCTAAAGTCTGTTTTAATCCGGCCACCGTCGGGCTGTGGCAAATGCGGGCGCAGTGATCGATGTTATTGGTGTTGAGGACGGCGCGGGCAAATTTCTGCGCGGCATAATTGTCTTCATTAGTGGCGCGGGCACTGCTGATGACACCCATGGCATCATTGCCCGATTCCGCCTGAATATCGCGGATCGCTTCGCTGATCTCACTCAGGGCCTGATCCCAGCTGATAGGATAAAAGCGATCCTTTATGCGTTTGAGCGGTTCCGTGATGCGGTTGTCCGGCCGGATAGCATAAGCCGTGCTCCAGCCTTTTTCACACAGTTTTCCGCGGCTGATGGGATGGCTCTGCTGGGGCTCAACCCCAACCAGATTGCCCCGCGCATCCACTTTCAGGTTGATCCCGCAACCGACGCCACAAAAGGGGCAAACGGTTTTCACTATGGAAGTGGCCGTCGTCGCACAAGCCATCGTTGAAGCCGCTGCCTCAGAGACAATCGCTTTAGATGAAGCCGCCTTAGAGAAAACCATGGTCGCTCACAATCAATCAGTGGATTCTGACATTGAGTATAGCCACACAGTTCTGAGGGAATTGCCGCCAATACCCGCGTTTACCCTGAAAACATTACGTCTTATCTGACGGTAATACCGGTTTTCTCAGGTAAATCATGTAATAAACCAGCCCCACCAGCACGCTTCCGCCAACCAGATTTCCCAGAATCACCGGAATAAGATTACCGATAAACCCCAGCCAGCCTACAGCGTCAGTAGCCGTTGCTGCCGCCGTACCAGAAAAAGCCTTGATACACATGGCCAGTGGAATGAAAAACATATTCGCGATACTGTGCTCAAACCCGGCAGCAACAAAAGCCGAAATCGGAAAAACAATGGCAACCGCCTTATCCACCACACTTCTGCCAGCCATGGCCATCCAAATCGCCATACAAACCAGAATGTTACACAGCACGCCGCGAAAAAAAGCGGTCCAGAAAGGTAAGCTGCATTTTGCCTGTGCGATTTGCAGATAACGCTCGGCAATCACGCCGTGGTTCAGCTCGGTGTGTCCCGACACATAAACCAGCACGGCCAGCCCTGCCGCCCCAATGAAATTTGAGCAAGCAACCACCAGCCAGTTCCTGAGCAACTCTGTGGTCGTGATTTTGTTATCGGCCCAGGCCATCGCAAGCAGGTTATTACCGGTAAATAACTCCGCACCGGCTACCACCACCAGCAACAGGCCCAGTGAAAACGCCAGCCCGCCGAGCATTTGACTGGTGCCAAACCCCAAATTAGCGTCCGACTTTATCAGCACAAAATACAGCGCCCCTAAGCCGATAAACGCCCCCGCCAGAACCCCCAGCATGACCATCGACAACAGCGGCAGACGCGCTTTAGTCACGCCTATGTTGTCAACCTTTTCGGCAATTTGCTTTGGAGAAAAAGCATCAAAGCCATAAATATCTGCCATCTTTCATTCTCGCTTCAGTCATGAGAGAGCGATTTACTGGTCGCTGTTCAGGTTGACTCTCCAGGTTGCAATGAGCAGCGGATACCCCTTCGCATACAGAGTGTAGCCTCCCGGCAGGTAATGCCATGTCTTAACAAGAAAGCCGGCTCAATTCTCGACGAAAACATTCCAGATAAATCAATTGGTTGACCTGACCGATTATTTTCTGTCTCACCGAATCCACGTATTCTTGCAGCGAAACACACTATTCTTATACCCAGCAGTGAAAGTGACACCTGCAGCAACACCGATTGCCAGCGTGAGATCAGCATGTCGTGAACAGGGGGAAACTGGAATGGCGGTACCAATCATCAAAAAATCCGCTGATGCGGCCTCTGCCAATTTATCCGACTATTTATCCTACTATCAACGTGACTGCCTCGACACAGATTTCACCCTCGAGCCTGATGACTCAACAGGCAGTAAACCCACGCTGAAACACCTGCCGGATGGCGGGCTGAATATCTGTTTCCAGGCACTGGACAGCCATCTGACTACCCATGTCGCAGATAAACTGGCACTCCGCTGGATCAGCAAAAATGATGAAATACTGGAATACAGCTATCGTGACCTGTGCCAACTGACCAGTCGGTTCGCCAGCGTACTGCACCGTTTAGGTTTACCGCCCGGAGCACGTATTTTCAGCCTCTCCGGGCGACGGCCAGAGCTCTATATCGCCGCGCTGGGCACCTTAAAGGCAGGTTGTGTGTTTACCCCCTTGTTTTCCGCCTTTGGCCCCGAGCCTATCCGCTCAAGGATGGAAATCGGCGAAGCGCAGGTCCTGCTGACCACGCAAAGCCTTTATCAAAAGAAAGTCAAAACGTGGTGTCACGAACTGCCCCACCTCAAAGCCATCCTGTTAATTGATGGTGAACCAGAGCCCGACTCAGGCTGCTATCGCCTGTCCGACCTCATGCAACAGGCCGATCCCGCCTTTCCCTGCGTCAGCACGCAGCCGGAAGAGATGGCACTGCTGCATTTCACCAGTGGTACAACCGGCAAGCCCAAAGGGGTGATTCATGTCCATCAGGCGGTAGCCTATCACCAGCTGTCGGCGTACTGGGCGCTGGATCTGAAACCGTCCGATATCTACTGGTGTACAGCCGACCCGGGCTGGGTAACCGGCACCTCCTACGGCATTATCGCGCCGCTCTGCCTGGGGGTGACGATGATCATTGATGAAGCCGAATTTGACGTCGAACGCTGGTACCACATCCTGCAACACCATCAGGTTACAGTGTGGTATACCGCCCCGACCGCCATACGTATGCTCATGAAAGCCGGGGCGGCGATTTGCCGGAATTACGACTTATCCGCCCTGCGGTTTATCGCCAGCGTGGGCGAACCGCTCAATCCTGAAGCCGTTTTATGGAGCCAGACAACGCTTCCGATCCCGTTCCACGATAACTGGTGGCAGACCGAAACCGGCGGCATCATGATCGCCAATACCGCCAGTCAGGACATCAAACCCGGCTCGATGGGCCGGCCGCTACCCGGCATTGAAGCGGCGATTCTGGGACAGAACGACGATGGTTCCCGGTCCGTCATCACCACGCCGATGGAAGTCGGCGAACTTGCACTGAAGCCGGGCTGGCCCTCCATGTTCCGCGGCTATCTGCATCAGGAAGACAAATACCGCAGCTGTTTCAGTAACGGCTGGTACCTGAGCGGCGATTTGGCCATGTGCGATGCAGACGGCTACTTTTGGTTTGTCGGTCGCAAGGATGATCTCATCAAATCCTCAGGCCACTTAATCGGCCCATTTGAGGTTGAAAGCGCCCTGATGGAACACGAAGCGGTCGCCGAAGTCGGGGTCATCGGCAAACCCGATCCTGTCGCAGGTGAGATAGTTAAAGCCTTTGTCACCCTCAAAACCGGGTTTGAACCGGACGAGGCGATGCAAAAAACGTTGCTGGGTTTTGCCCGCAAACGGCTGGGAGCGGCAGTTGCGCCAAAAGAAATCGTTTTTCGCCGCAGCCTACCAAAAACCCGAAGCGGAAAAATCATGCGCCGGTTGCTCAAAGCCCGGGAGCTGGGGCTGCCTGAAGGCGATACCTCTACACTGGAGTGCGATGAACAATGACCAGCAGACTCCATATCAACCGAGCCCATTTACTGCAGCAACTTAAGCAAATGCTGCGCATTCGCCGTTTTGAAGAAAAATGTGCCGAGCTTTACGCTCTGGAGAAAATTCGTGGTTTTCTTCACCTTTATATCGGCGAGGAGGCCATTGCTGTCGGCATTATGAGCGCACTCAGCCGCGATGATCAGGTCGTGGCCACCTATCGTGAACACGGGCACGCGCTCGCGCGCGGCGTCAGCATGGGCAGTATTCTGGCTGAAATGTACGGTCGCACCGCCGGATGCAGCCGCGGACGCGGAGGCTCCATGCATCTGTTTGATCGGGCAACCCATTTTTACGGCGGCAACGCCATTGTTGGTGGCGGCCTGCCGTTAGCAACCGGACTGGCCATGGCCAATAAACAAATGCAACGGACAGCGCTGACAGCCTGCTTCTTCGGTGAAGGTGCGGTAGCCGAAGGGGAATTTCATGAAAGTCTTAACCTGGCAGCGTTATGGCAACTGCCGGTACTGTTTATTTGTGAAAACAACCGCTATGCCATGGGAACTGCCCTTGCCCTGTCCGAATCTGAAACCAACATCGCTCAAAAAGCGCGTAGCTATGGTATCGCAGCCGCACAGGTGGATGGCATGAATGTGGTCAATGTAGAAGCAGCCGCCCTTGAAGCCTGCGACTACATTCACAAAGAACAGAAACCCTATTTTCTGGAATGCCAAACGTATCGCTTTCGCGGTCACTCCAGTTTTGATAGCCAGCTCTATCGCGAAAAAGAAGAAATCGCACTGTGGGAAGAAAAAGGACCGGTGAAGCAACTGGTGCAATGGATGAGAAACAACAGCCACCTGCTGGATAACGAACTGGATGAGCTGGAAAAAGATGTGGAACAAGAAATTCAGGCCGCCGTCCAATTTGCTGAAGCCGGAGCCTGGGAACCGATAGAAGACTTGGCTCGGGATGTCTATAGCCCACAAAGAAAGTGATGACAGGGCACCAGCAAATGCTCACAGCCCGTACAGAACGTGTTGATGAACGTGCTGACGAACTAGCTGCCGAGTTAAAGACCACAACAGCAGACCGGAATACAGGGGTAAACCCATGCTCTCAGACACAAATCCAGAGACAAGCTCAGAAACCATGAGCTACCGTGAGGCATTGCGGGCCGGACTGGTCGAAGCACTCACACAGGATCGGCGGGTTTTCCTGATGGGTGAAGATGTCGGGCGCTATGGGGGCTGCTATGCGGTCAGCAAGGGGTTGCTTGCTCAGTTTGGTGCTGACCGCATCATCGATACTCCGCTGTGCGAATCCGGTTTCGTCGGGGTCGGCATTGGCGCGGCTCTCGGCGGGATGCGACCCATTGTCGAAGTCATGACCGTCAATTTCAGCCTGCTGGCGATGGATCAGATCGTCAATACCGCAGCCACCCTACGTCATATGTCAGGTGGTCAGTTTAATGTTCCTCTGGTTATCCGCATGGCTTGCGGTGCCGGCAGACAGCTTGCCGCCCAGCACTCACACAGCTGGGAAAATTTCTACGCCCATATTCCCGGCCTGAAAGTCCTGAGCCCGGCGACGCACGGTGATGCGCGGCATATGTTAGGGCAGGCGCTGGCTGATCCGGACCCAGTGCTGATTTTCGAGCATGTCATGCTGCTCAATGAACCCGGCGCCGTGCCGGATTCGCCGGATGCCCCGATGGAAAAAGCCCTTATTCGACGTCTGGGCTCCGACATCAGCCTCATCAGCTACGGCGGTAACCTGCACAAAGCCTTGACGGCCG
Organism: Photobacterium sp. GSS17; assembly: GCF_028621875.1. Lineage (NCBI taxonomy): Bacteria > Pseudomonadati > Pseudomonadota > Gammaproteobacteria > Vibrionales > Vibrionaceae > Photobacterium > Photobacterium sp. GSS17. Next base: position 1,339,373 of record NZ_CP117518.1, read on the forward strand.
CCGAGCAACTGGAACAGGATGGCATTTCAGCCGAAGTGGTGGATCTGCGCTGCCTGCGCCCGCTGGACAAATCAACGCTGCTGGAAAGCGTTCGCAAAACGCACCGAGCTGTCATCATTGATGAAGGCTGGAAAACCGGCAGCCTGGCAGGCGAAATCAGTGCCATCATCATGGAGGACGGATTCTGGAGCCTGGATGCCCCGGTCAAAAGAATCTGTAGCGCGGAAGTCCCTATCCCCTATCCTCAGCATCTGGAGCAGGCGGCCCTGCCTCAAGTCGAACAGATTGTTGCCGCCGCCTTAGCGACGATGGATGGCCGCTGATGAGCAGCCAGTCATTTGATATTGTGATGCCTTCACTGGGTGCTGACATGCGAGACGGCACCCTGACGGAATGGATGGTGGCCGAAGGTGACCATGTCAACAAAGGTGACAGCATCGCCGTCATTGAAACCAGTAAAGGCGCTATTGAGATGGAAAGCTACCACAGCGGAACCATCAGCAAAATTCTGGTGCAGCCGGTCATCAGTCTGCCGGTCGGATCCATCCTAGCCCGCATAGAGGCTGACACGACAGAGGCTGGCACGCTGCCGACCGCCGAACCGGTTATGGCGCCGCCCGATATACCTCAATCGGAGACGTCTCAACCGGAAATACCGGAACCGCTTTCACCGCAGGCTTACGTCTCTGAAGCCAGCATCTCTGGGCCCAACGTTTCTGAACCCAGCATCTCCGAGTCCTCCGTCTCTGGGCCTTGCGTCTCCGGGCCTATCATGGCACAACCTGCACCATCAGAGATCAGAATTTTGGCCTCCCCCGCAGCCAGAACACTGTCCCGTCAGCACGATCTGGATTTAGCAAGCATCGTCGGCAGCGGGCCGATGGGGGCCATCTTGCTGCGGGATCTCAACACCGCACATCAAGTGGCATCGGGCTACAACGTCGAACCAACCGCTTCTGCTCAGCAAACTGCCGTGCCTGCTGCGATGGCCACCGCAGCAGGCCCTTCAACCCAGAGTGTTGAAAACACCGCCTCCCGTGACCGCCGCGACAACCGGGATCCGGCCGCGATGCGAGCAGCAATCGCCGCAGCAATGGAAAAATCGAAACGGGAAATTCCCCATTATTACCTGAGCCTGGACGTGGATCTTACCCGTACTCAACAATGGCTGAATGAACAAAACGCCGGGCGTGATCCCGAACACCGTCTCCTATTGCCTGCTTTACTACTCAAAGCCATTGCAACGGTTCTGCCTAACTTCCCATCTTTAAACGGTTATTTTCAAAATGGTGAGTTCAAACCTGAGAAAGCGGTGCACATCGGGACGGTAATCAGCCTGCGTGAAGGTGGGCTTATGGTGCCAGCTATTCATGATGTCAGCCGGCTCTCGGTCGATGACACCATGCTGGCACTGCGCGATATCAGCAACCGGAGCCGTACTGGTCGCCTGCGCAGCTCTGAGCTGACCGACGCCACAATCACCCTGACCAGTATCGGTGAGAGGGGCTCTGACAGTGTGTTTGGTGTGATTTACCCACCGCAAGTCGCGATTCTGGGCGCGGGTCGTTTACGCCAGACGCTCCAGGTCAGAACCGATGACAAGGGTTACAACCAAATCGCTATCTGCGACACCATGACGGTCACGCTCAGTGCCGACCACAGGGTCAGTGACGGCATACAGGGGGCGAAGTTTTTACATGCCCTGTCGCAGCAATTACAAAAACCGGAGCAGCTATGACAACCAACGGCAATAACGACAACATCAGGGACCTGGTCATGCAGGCTATCCAAAACATTGCGCCGGAAATCACCGAAAGCGATATTGATCCTGATGAAGATCTGCGCGAGGAATGCGACCTCGATTCAATGGACTTCCTCAATCTGCTGGATGCCCTGAAACGAAGCTGCGGCGTCAGCATTCCGGAGTCTGACTACCCGCAAATCAGATCGTTCTCCGCTTTGGTGAATTATCTGAACGCGCGCACCTGAATACGATTCTCTGAAAAAATGAGAGTTACTGGACGCAGCCAATCAAGATCTCGGCGGAAGAAAGCCGGTACGAATATCATGCAACAGCAAACGAAGTCGCTTTTCAATTTCGATGATTGCAAAAAACACCACTCCGACAACGACAATGATCACCCCGTCCCAGAACGGCACGGCCTCGGTGGCAAAGAGCGCCTGCAATGGCGGCAGATACGTCATGGAAAACTGTGCCGCCGTGACACACACGATTGTTGCCCAAACCACTTTGGTTCCGACAATCAACTCCCATTTCAATGACGTGCCATAAATATTTCGGATAAAAAACAGATGGAAGATTTCCATCACCACAAGCGTATTCAGGGCAATGGTACGCGCCAATTCGACGGAATACGCCTGCTCAACAGCATAGGCGTACATCCCGAACACTCCACCAAGCAACAAGAGTGACACAAAAATAATTCGCCATGCCAGCTCACCATTCAGAATGGGCTCATACCGCGGTCGCGGCGGTCGTTGCATGGTGTTCTTTTCTGTCGGTTCAAACGCCAGTGCAATCCCAAGGGTGATCGCAGTGATCAGGTTCACCCAGAGGATCTGGATCGGGGTAATCGGCAGCGTCATACCAAACAGCAGCGCAACCACGATCGTCAGCGCTTCACCGGCATTGGTAGGCAAGGTCCAGCTGATGACTTTCTTGATGTTGTCATACACCGTTCGCCCTTCACGCACAGCGGCAACGATTGATGCAAAATTATCATCAGCCAACACCAGTTCCGCCGCTTCTTTCGCGGCTTCACTGCCTTTTCGCCCCATGGCGATCCCGGCATCGGCGCGCTTGAGTGCAGGTGCATCGTTGACGCCGTCGCCGGTCATCGCAATCGTCAGGCCATGCGACTGCAGTGCCATGACCAACCGCAATTTGTCTTCCGGACTGGTGCGGGCAAAAATGTCGGTTTCCGTCACTGCCGCCGCCAGCGAGCTATCGTCCATGCCAGCCAGATCAGCACCGGTTAACACCTTGTCAGGGTTCTGCAGCCGGAGCTGTTTGGCAATGGCCGCCGCGGTCCCTTTGTGATCGCCGGTGATCATTTTTACGCGGATCCCGGCGGTTTGGCATTCAGCGATCGCAGCAATGGCCTCCGGGCGCGGCGGATCAATCAGCCCGACCATACCAATGAAAACCAGATCCTGCTCAACATCGGTAAATTCCAGCACGGTATGCTCCGGCGGTACCGGTTTGACCGCAAAGGCAAGTACGCGCTGTCCCTGCGACGCAATATCCTCTGCCTTCTCATGCCAGTAGCCAGGGTCAAACGTTTCACTGTCGCCCGCGACCGTCCGTTGCCGGGTACACATCACGAAAATCTGCTCTGGCGCTCCTTTCACTGCAATAAACGCGTGGTTCTCGTGGTCATGAATCAGGGTCGCCATAAAGCGGTGTTTGGCATCAAACGGAATCACATCGGTTCGCATCCATCCTGACAGTTCGTCGGTGAGATCAAGACCGAGCTTGCCACTCAGTGCCAGCAAAGCGCCTTCCATCGGGTCACCCAATACCGCCCATGCACCGTCACTGCAATGCAGGGTCGCGTCATTACACAGCGCCGCCACTCTGCCAATTTCATCCAGAATAGCGTGCTCGCTCGCACTGACTGCCACCTCATTTAAGCGGATTTCTCCTTCCGGCTCGTACCCCACACCATCCAGGGAAAAGACGTGCGATTCCGTTACTACGCTCACCGCCATCATCTCATTACAGGTCAGAGTGCCGGTCTTGTCCGTGCAGATCACCGATACTGCGCCAATGGTTTCAATCGCAGGCAAACGCCGGACAATCGCATTGCGACGCGCCATGGCCTGTACACCTACGGCCAGCGTGATAGTCAGTACCGCCGGAAGCCCTTCCGGGATAGCCGCAACGGACAAGCCAACCACAGCCATGAACATATCGGAAAATGCAAAGTTTTCGACAACATACCCAAAAACCAGCAGCACGGCGGCAAGCAGCAAAATGAGGGCGGTTAACCAACGTGCGAACACATCCATTTGCCGGAGCAGCGGGGTGGTTAAGGTTTCAACGGTGGAAAGCATACCGCTAATCCGGCCAAGCTCAGTGCTAGCACCGGTGGCCACCACCACTCCCCATCCCATCCCGCTGGTCACCAGTGTACCGCTGTATGCCATGCATACCCGATCACCAAGCGGCGTGCTGGGCGCAACGGCATCAGTGTCTTTTTTCACGGGAACAGACTCACCGGTCAGTATCGCTTCCTGAATTTGCAACCCGTTGACCTGCACAAGTCGCAAATCGGCAGATACCTTGTCACCGGCTTCCAACAGCACAATATCACCCGGCACCAGTTCTTCCCCATCTATGGAACGGCGGATACCCTCCCGTCGCACCGAGGCTTTCAGCGCCAGCATATGGCGGATGGCATCCATTGCCTCTTCGGCCTTCCCCTCCTGAAAATACCCGATAACCGCGTTCACAATAACAACAGCCAGAATAACGCAGGTATCGGCAATGTGACCCAGCACCGCCGTCATCGCCGCAGAGCAGAGAAGCACGTAGATAAGAATATTGTGAAACTGACGCAAAAAGCGGAGAAAGGGATGCTGTCGAGGAGGAGCCGGTAAGCAATTGGGACCATAGGTATTGAGACGCTTCGCTGCTTCATCAGAAGACAGCCCGTCTCTGTTTGCGTTCAGGGCATCAATCGCATCTTCCGATGCCATCTCATGCCATAACTGGTCAGCTTTATTTTGCATCTCTTCAGTAATGATGTATTTCGGCGCTTAGCTCACCTGATAATCATGAACCAAATCGTGAAGTCACATCATTCCTTTCTTGATACACCTGGCTGTTGAGTCACCTGGCTGAGACACAACACAACTAACAAACACCCAGCAAGCATTTGAAAAAACAGAAAAGAGGGTGTATTGCAAGAGAATCTAAAATTCACTGTCTCACCCCAATAACGGCAGGCACGGTTGAGCACTCAAGTGAAATAACTGTAGTACTGAGGTAGAGATAGAGGCAGCAACACCGTGAGATCACAGATAAAGAAAGACAGCATCCTTTCCTCACTCCCGATCCATACCACGAAGACTGCTTTTCATTGGACGGGTACGGTTTTATTGACTGACTTTCCTAAAATGACTTAATTGAAATCATTTTAATAAAAATGATAGATCACTAATTTATATTTCTTTTTTAAAAACAAACCCACTTTAAAAAACAGGTATCAAGCCATATTAAATAACTGACTATTCTCATATTTATTTTATACCGTAAACATCTATCAAATTAGGAAGATAAATTAAAATCAATCTTCTTATTTCAGAGAATTAAATCTCCCATTTATGAGTTTGGTTCGATACTCTAATATATGTAAAAAGCTGCCCTCAATTCACAATTCTTGCCAGAGGATACAATGAATAACATCAGAAAAGTCCTGATGGGCATTGCCCTTACCCTAGGGACAGGAGCAATAATTAATACGGCTCAGGCCTGTACCCGGGTGATCTACAAAGGAACAGAGAACCTGGTCATGACAGGAAGAAACATGGATTTTAGCCTGCCCATTCCGGCCAATCTGTGGCTGTTTCCAAAAGGAATGGATAGAGACGGTAGTGTGGGCCCGCATTCTGTTCAATGGAAGTCAAAATATGGCAGTCTGATCGCCAGTTCTTGGGATATAGCCACAACAGACGGAATGAATGAGAAAGGGTTAGTCGCGAATTTGCTGTGGTTACTGGAAAGTCGCTATCCGGAGTCAGCACCTTCGTCAACTCATCCTGGTTTGGCTATTTCGATGTGGGCGCAATATGTGTTAGATAACTTTGCAACAGTTGCTGAGTCAGTAGAACAATTATCAAAAGAGTCATTTGTTGTCGTCACTGACATGATTCCGGGCACACAGAAAATGACTACGGTGCATATGTCTATCTCGGATGCCACGGGTGACAGTGCCATTTTGGAGTATATTGACGGGAAACTGGTGATTCATCACACCCCCGATTATCTCGTCATGACAAACGATCCTCCATACTCTGAACAATTAGCAATTCAGAAGTACTGGCAAACCGTTAGCGGCTCTGATTTTATGCCGGGTACGGTAAAATCATCCGATCGATTTGTCAGAGCGAATTACTTTATAAACAATACCCCAAAAACGGATGATGAACGCGTGGCGACAGCTGTTCTCATGAGCATCATGCGTCATACCTCAGTACCGTATGGCTATTCCATCGCGGGCCATCCGAATTTATCCAGCACTCAATGGCGGGTCGTCGCCGATCAGACAAATTTACGATATACCTTTGAAACAGTTCTCTCACCCAACACTTTCTGGGTAGATTTGAAACAGTTGGATTTTTCCGAAAGCAGTTCGGCAAAAATGCTGGATGTCTCATCCGGCCAAATCTACGCGGGCGAAGTCTCAGCACATTTTCATGACGCCAAGCCCTTTAAATTCCAAGGACTGGCTCTCTAAGAGCTCAGAAAAATTGGATTTGTATGGGTTGGATGAGCCAAATTTCAGATACAAAAAAGCCGCTGTTAAACAGCGGCTTTTTTTAAATGTGGCGGAGAGAGTGGGACGAGTATGGGCACTGGGAATACACAGTGCAACTTAAATAAAACATTATGAATCAATAATTTAAATCATAATTGTATTGATAATATTAAGTCTTTTTAACATTTCATCATTCCTTTACACCCTCAAATCTGCCAGAGGGTGTTTTTACTTTAACGTAACACAATGTACTTACCAATAGCCAAAAGGACTATGCAATAAATACTATCTATACTCGAGTAAAATAATTAAGTGCGCCATAGGAAGTGGTTTGCACTCGTCATGGTGCTAGAGTTCGTTTTCTTCTACTTCCTACAGCTTCATATATTTATTATTTACCCGTATAACTTTGTCCAAAAAATTGGCTACACCCCGAACTTTTCTTTGGTCATTGAAACGGCCTATTCAATGATCTCTAAGTTCTGGTCGGTAGGCGGGTAAACATAGTCTTCATTGATGCCAAAACGTTCATCAAGAATCTTTAGGATTTTGACTTTAATTCTTTGGCGATTTTATATATACGACGACCTCGGTAATAACTATCGCTAGAGGCTGTGTTGAACTTTAAATGTGGATGCCCCTATTTTAGGGTAGGTTTACAAGTCGATCTTATCTGACAACCCAAACAGGAGCATTGTCAAATTCTAGAAGCTGGATTTGATTAACTTTTCCTTGTAGTTGCTCTCCAATTAGGTCAAATTCACCATGGATCTTCTTTGGTTTAAAGGCTTCCAAGATATAGTTCATCAACGAAGAACTTTGACTGTTTTTGGGAGCTTCTATAAAGTTCTGTAGCTCTTCTCGTAACTCCTTTGTCACCCTGCGATCAACCCACTTTATAATGTTACTTCGCCAAGGAACAAACTCAGGCTCTCCACCATAGAAAGATAGCTGCAGTTGTGCTTTATAATCTCTGCCTCTATCATTTATAGATATCTCCAGCAGTACATTGAATTTATTGGAGACTTCGCTAATTACTCGAACTTTGTAGTATCTAGTAGAAATATTAGATGGAATAGTCATCTCCAACTCACTAAAAGCAAGTGAAAGACTTCTCTCATTCATGCGAACAAAGTATAATTTATAGTTATTATTCGCATCTAGCAAAGTCATCCATTCAGTTTTTGATGCATCAAGACCTTTTGATTCGACTAGTTCAGACAAATTACCACCATCAGCCAGTTTTATATAACCAGAATCAATTCTGGCATCTTTCCACCCTTCATGTTTAGAGCGCCTAGCAATGTTCTTCTTTCTCCGCCTATGATTCTTTTCTTTGCAATATGCTTTGTATTTTTCCAAATTTTCTTCAATAAATTTGAGCTCAACACAATCAATATCAATTGCCTTTTTTTCCCATGAGCTTAACTCTTTCTTAGCATTTTGAAACTCCAATTCAACAAGGTCAGTATTATCAAAAATTGCTGTGATTTCCTTCATAGTAAAGTGACTATTATTTGTAAAATTCTGAGAGCCACAGGATATAATACGCCCATCTACGACAAGCACCTTGGCGTGAAGGTCATCAATAGCTTTAACTCTATACTTATTTTCTTCCACTACCTTTTTTAAAGCTTCAAATGCACCTCTTGATGTATAATACTTTCGCTCATCAAGAGTTGTTACGATTGTGACTATTAGCGCTGAGTTATCACGGTCACAATTATCCAATATATCAAGTAGAAAACTATCCCAATAAGGAGCAAAAATCGTAACCGATTTTTTCGCTTCTTTTACCGCTTCGCTCCAGTTTACATAAACACTTTCTGCCTTTAGTTGCATTAATATTCCTTTCAAATCCTCTATAGCTCTAATATAGATTGAAAAATTATCACAAGGTATTAAAACCAATATATATTAAACTGCAAACCATATTTCATTTTAATACGCATAACTTTGCTCTATAACTCAGATATACTTGGATATCAATATAACCGAAAGCGCTAATAAAATCTCGAATTAGATACCAACTTTGAGCGTATCCACTGCAGTACAAAGGCTTTAAGCACAAAAAATGAACATAAGTAAGCGATGACGTTCTATGTTAATACTTAGAAAAGTCGAAAATAAGCATTCTTACAAAAAAATACACATTTGAACTATGATCGCAATGGTGCATTGCAAATTGGATGCCTTTACATTAACTGTACAAAGGGTCATACCATGAACTATAAATTTAAAGGATTAATACTTATAGCAACTGCAAGCGTAGCTTTCACTAGCAACGCCAAGGAAATCAAAATAACTACTTGGAATACTGAGCACCTGATGTCTGAAGCTCGTTTTTTAGAGTGGAAAAAATTTTGCGAACCACTTGGCTGGCCAGACTCAAGAGACAAATCACTAACTGATGAAATCAAGGCCAAACTCAACTCAAAACCATCATATTTAACATACTGTAATGCTCTAAACGGATTACATTGGGGCAAAGTTCAATCCAAACCTGTTCATGATATTGCAGCTCATAAAGCAAAAGTGCAGGCGTTAGAAGAAGCATCAAGTAAATTGCAATCAGATATTTACTTCTTTCAAGAAGTTTCTGATGCAATTGCAATAAAAGAACTATTAAACAACCCAAGCTATGAAGTCATAAGCTCATTTGAGCTTCTTAAGAACATATCACTTCCCCAAAATGTTGGAGTTGCCTACAAGAAGGAGCTGTTTGATGCTCGCCCCCAAATAACTTTGAATAAAACTCTTATGGTTGAGCATAATGACCGAAAAGTACGCCCTGGAATTGAATTGCAGGGCGTCATCGGAGGTAAACCGGTTGTATTCCTTAATGTACATATGAAGGCTAGCTGCCGATGGAACCCTTTAGATGATAAAAAGGCAGATTGCGAAACATACGCACGCCAAGTACCAAAGTTAGAGACATGGGTAGAGGCACAAACTAAGGCTGGAAATTATTTTATACTGCTCGGAGACTTTAATCGTCATTTTGTTAGGGATATGACTTTCGAAGCTAGATCAGACGGTGGCTCAGCTTCGAATATCCCGTCCGGCACATCTAAAACCCGCTCGATGCTAAAAGAAATAAATGACAGTGTTCCGAATGGCACAAACTTATACTATACAGCCAACCATTTTGATCCTCCATATAAGTCTTGGGATTGCCATAAAGATATTGATAGATTTATGATTAATGAGAGCTGGGCCCGTTTGCTTTCGGTGAGTTACATTTTCGAAACTACAGACCTAGGTCTCGGATCCTATGGATATAATTATCCTGGACATGACAAGAATAAAGTTCAACCTTCAGATCATTGCCCTATCACACTTAAAGTTGCACTGTAAAAGCTGAGGGGGGGCTTTGCCCCCCTCAATTCGCTTAACTGTACTGGTGTGATTACCTAGATTAGTCAGCATGCAATCTAGCAACTATCAAAGTACAACACTAACGCAATCAAAAGTAACATTAGATTTTGTATAGAAGGCTAAATTGCTTTCTATCTATACTCAATCGATGTTCTCCATATATATCACGTCGAGAATTGAGCGCATACGTTTAATCAATTCAGAAAACTTTAACCAAGCAAATTTTGTCGTGCCAATCCATGTCATATTCCGGCTTATATTTATCAATTGTCCGAGATAACTTTATCCGTGCAAACACATCAAGATTGAGTTCAGATGCTAACTGCCGTAGAAGGTTGACATCAACTTCTAAAAGAAAACCCGTAGATTTTGGTTCGTGTCTCCTTCGACCTTGATCGAACTCTTCTTGCCATTCAGTCGCGCGACTAAATATGGACTCTCCTAACTGAGCCCCTAAGTAATCAAGAGTACTTTCCGCATCAGGAAAACAATCCTTCCAAATTCCAGAAAGGGCTGCAATTTCGCAGGTGCGTCTACCTCGAAAGTTACGAGATGAGGAAGAGACTAAAGGCATGCTCAATTGTGAGCGAGGGCTTTCACGCCAAGGCAGCTCAAATCGGTAAGCATTGCGGTCACGAATCCGTGAATGCTCAAAGAGATAATCAAGCATATCTTCGGGAATTTTCGCCCCAGCTTGGATTCCGAACAATTCGCTTTGGACAATACATGCTCTTTGAGATTGACTGCCTATCTCACCACCACTACGTTGCTCTGTGTACTCAAACAGTCGGATAAATCCATCCTCAACCCTAAGAGCGGCCTCAACGCTAGCATTAATATCAATGAAGTTGATGAAGCCTGAGTCATCATCAGTTCGACTCAACCAGTCTACCCTTGTGGGGCGGGAGAACGATTTTACTAAACTATCAGTGGGATCTCTATGCCTCAAGATATCTGCATCTCCTGTGAGATACTCCGGATCAATCTCATGAGCTGCTATTAGCCGAATAATAGCCTTATTCACAGATGATCGGCATGCTTCATCAAAAGATGCGGCTATCTCAAGATTATCAAAGTTTGTGTTAATATTATGCTCTCTATGTACGGAGTATTCCTGTTCCAACCCTTGTTGAGCATTGTTGTAGATATCATCCAGAATTCTTAATGCTTCTGAATGTAGTAAGCGTGGATCGTCGCAGCCTTCCGAAAGAAGATTTAGTACCCAATTCTGGTAAGGGGTTAAACGAACTCTCGGGAGCTCATCGCCAACGATTTGAGGCTTAAGAGGAAGGACAATGCTAGGGCGATCGAGCAATGCCCATGCTTTACTAGCCAGAGGATGTTCTGGACGGTTTCTAAGTTCATCTCGGCTAAGTGCCAACGCAACAGTTGTGCTAAGGTTGTAATGTTCTTCTTTAGTAGCCTCTTCCTGCAACCACGATGCCCAAAGTTCTACGAGATCAGGACGTAATCTGCCCAACGAGTCAAGCATTGAGGCCACATACTCACGCTGCCCACACGAGAGTGTTGGCCAATGCCTTTGTAAACTTTCGATTAAATCAGCTCTTTTACTAAGCAATTCTACCAAAGCTTCGACGCTCAAAAGTCGAACATCTATCTCTGGATATCGAAGAAGGGCCAAAAGATAGCTAATAGCCTCTTCCTCAAAACGCAACTCTTCATCAGCGGTTATCCAGCATGATCCCAAAGGTTTTGATGTCAGTCCATCTGTAAGGCGTCTATTATGCAAAGCCCATGTTTCATATAGTACTACTCCATCGATAGCCATCGCTGTAGACATAGTTTTAACTAGGCTTCCGAGCCTATAAATCAGTGATACAGGATATTTATTATACTGCTGTCGGAAGCTATTAAGAATCAGGTGACAGGCTTTGTCGGTATCAAGGGAAAGGGCGAGATTACATATGTCATTTTTCAGTTTCCCGTGTTCGAAGAAAATAGTTGCTATACAATCAGTAGCTTCTTCAAGTAATTCAAAAGCTAATGATGGATTTGCAAACTTGTAACGTTTAGCTACTTCAACTAGAGCAAGCGCACGTGCATCTGATGTCAAATTTTTGCGAGCAAAACTCAGCCAATCAGATAATTGATTGAAAGACGTATCCTGAATCCACTCTGGGAGTCTGTCCTCTAATTGACGTTCAATGGAATAACCAAGACTTGATGGTCGAAATAGGCTGTCAAGCCAGGTATCAAGATCAAACCCCTCTTCAATAGGCGCAATAGTCTCCTTTTTCACACCAATAAGTAATGCGAACTCATGGACTGTATCATGAACCAGTTCTTCAACTGCTCTGCGCGAATGGACTTCATCAGCACTCAAAAGTTCAACTATTCTTTGCTCAAACGATTCGAGAAAGTTATCAATATATTGCTCAAATTCTGATGGAATTGAATTCAGCGATGTGACATTGAGTAATGCTTGTAGCCAATCATTTCTCTCCTGAGTCAACTTTCTCGCTATTTTTTTCTTTCGCTCTTCTAGTGCTAGGTCTTCCAAACACCTTGTAACTTCCGAAATGTTGTCTGGAGCCAGTTTTTCTAACACAGACTTAATGCTATCTCTGGAATCATCAAAAACATCCTCTATCTCTTGACACTCTGCTTGTTTTTCATCTTCGCGAAACGTCTCCTCATCTTGTTTGGCAAGTTCATTGTCAGAGTGATTAGCATTTCGCATGATGGCCAAGTCGCTAAGTAGGTGTGGAAGCTGCTTTTCTACTAAGAAAACTTGTCGAGCAAATTGATAAGTCTCATCAGCTATCTGGTATTCCTTCTGCTCTAGCAACGCTGCAAAGAACTCTTTCATAGCTGGAGCTGTTTCATCATTGAAATGGTTGTGGTTTTCCCAACGGGACATCGTTTTCAGGATGGCGAGCAATAGCTGTTTATCTAATGATTTGTTTGTGACAAGCTTTAATAGCACGCCTCGAAGCGCACGTTCACGAAAGATCAACGACTCCTCTTCGACTAATCCCCTAAATACCAAGGCGGGCTTCCATTGCGCTACCAACTCTAAAAGCCCTTCTATAGCAATAGCTACTTGCTTACCTGCTCCTGTATCCTCAAGATGGTGAGCTAATTCGAGCTGTTCATTAAGACGCCGAAGACTTCCTGATGGATCCTGATTATGCGCAATCTCTAACGGAAGGAATATTTCACTGAACTGATAATCTTTGCGGTAGCCTACACCACATGCGATTTTAGAAATTTCACTCCAAAGCCTAACCGCTTCGTCTCTAAAACCGCAGATTCCCCACGCCTTGGCAGACTCTATAAATGAAGACGTGAGAACCATCGTTTCTTCGTCTTTTCTAGCTACCGTTTCGACGACTTCAAGGAGTTTGCGCTTCGTTTCATTAATACCATCCGCCGAGTTTTTTGCCAGCGACCTCACCAAATTACGAGTTGCTATTGAAAAGCGCTCACACATACAGCCATCTTCCGCCCCCAACCAGTAGATTGCCAATGCTATTTGACTCTTATGGTCAAGAAATTCTACAGCATAGTCCCATAAATGCTGGTATAGCTCATGCGCATGGTCATAATAAAGGTAACTATGATAATCATTAGTTGTAGCGAAACTATCTACGCTTATCGATAGTTGGTTACATAAAGATTTGAGTCTTTCCAGGTTATTAGCCGAAGGTGGATTACCAACTGATTGTACCCAAAGTTCAGCCAATGAAATTAAAGCATGGTTAATGTCCGCAACAGGCCCTGTTAATCCTACGCACCGAGAACGAAGTAATGTTGTTCCATCCGTTCTGTTTAATAAGAAACCTCTATATTCAGAGAATGCTTTAACCAACGCCATGTTGAACTCGTAGTTTTTGTCCAACTTTTTTGGCGCTGCAGGAATGGAAATGGTCTCAACCATTGCAAAAGGAATGCGATGTCGTGCAAGCTGAACCTGAATCCAGAACAAGAAGCCTTTAGGAAGGCAATCTAGCTGAAGGTTTTGTGAAGTGCTGATTGCATCTGTTACGGATTTAGCCTTTGCAAAGGCTACTGTAAGTGCCGCTTCAATTGCAACGTGAAGAATGCTATCTGAAAGTTTCAGGCTAGCCAAAGCTATCAGCTTGTCAATCAAGCAGTGTTCTGCGAGACTTTTAATCACTTCCAACTGCAAATTGAGATTGAGTTTACTATTCTCAGTGTCGTCGGCTGCGTCTATCAAATGACTTGTTTCAGTTGTTGTTTGCCAGCGTAATTGGCTGATTTCTTTTAATAGTTCAGCTGGCTCCACAACCAAACTGACTATGCGATAAATTTTGGCTGTTGCCTGGTAACTATTTCTTTGTCGGTTAGAAAGTGCTTCTCGAACGACTGAGGCTGGCAACAAACGACCAAGTCGACTCTCATAATGTGCTGCAAAAATTGCAAAATCTGAGGGTGAAATTAACGAGCGCTCACCGTCCCATACAGTATTGAGTGCAGCATCCGATAGTCCAACATCTAAAAGTGTCGTCGCAATATCAATAGGTTCAAGATCAATATTTTGTTCTATCAAGCCTGCCTGCTGCTTCAGCAAACCAATTCGAATAAATGAATGAAGGTCTTGGGCTTGAATGCTCGCTTTCCAAACGAGATCTAGATTTTTTTGGATCTCGGGTAAAGGTCGATAGAACTGCCAAGCTCGATTTACCCAATCGTTGTCACAAGCCTGAAGTGCCTCTTCATATAGCCCTAGCTCCAATAGATGGCGAAATCTATTACGCCAGGATTCGTCAGTTGTAGGTTCGCTTCCATACCAGTCCAATATTGCTCGTGTGATCTCAGGTCTTAGTTCGGAGGTTCGTTCACTGACAAACTCTGTAAGACTAGCGTGATTTATCGTAAATCCTTTTGCTTCCGATTCTTTAAGTACATAGCGGATAGCTTGTAACTTGTGTTTAATTTCACCGAGGGCTAAAGGGCGGTTGACGCTTGCAAGTAGAATTTGAAGAAGCTCAGCTGTTGTATATTCTTCACGCACAGCCAATATAGCCAGCAAATACTTTGTATCTAAATCTGAAGTCCACTCTTGCCACATGTGGTCGTGATAGTGGTCTATCTTTTCACCACGAAGAGTAGGTGTTTGCTGCAAATATCTATCCTGCTCAGTGGCTGTCATGTCGAATAGTTTTTTTGCTAAATACTCGAGATAGATTGGAACCCCTGCAGAAATAGTGACTATTTGATCTAATAATGAGTCGTTATGCTCAACACCTCTAAGTGCCATGAATTTAGATATTTGCCATCGTTCGAATCGCTTGACTTCTATTCGTCTAGTTGGTTGCTGCTTGAGATGGCTAATGATGGCAGGGGGAAGAGCCTGCTCATATCTAGTTGAGAGTATAATCAGGACGTTGTCTGGTAGGTGTCCATCCAAAACGCTTGTCAAAGGCTTAGACAACAGAGATTGGCGAGTTTTTCTATCCACATGATCAATGCCATCGACAAGAAACACGACCCTTTGGCTACTTTCAGAAAGCTCTTTCAGCCAAATGTTCAGTAATTGAACCGATGCCGTCGAATAGGGTTTTGAGAATTTAAAATCCGGGAAAGCATCTTTAAGCCCTAAACATACTGAACGGACGAAAGCCTCTTCTTGTAGTCGGTCGTTTCCTATTACTTTTTCATTGGGAATAAAGCAATAGTATCCAAACTTGATGCTTGAATTGGCATTAAGATATTTTGTGAGGGCTGTTGATTTCCCTGCTCCAGGTTCACCAATTACAGCAATGAAGCCTGAAGATAGGCTATCCAATGCATTATCTAAAGCCTGAAAGAGATTGGGAGTAGGAACCCATAAAGCGTCGTCGACAGGATACCTATGATTCAGGCGCTCTGCAAAGCGATCCTCAAGGCCTAAAGCCTCCAAGACAAGAGACGCGGTTATCTGTCGGCTTCCTATTGACCAGTTCACACATCTATCCAGCAAGGTTCCGAATTGTTGTTGCTCAATGCCTAGTTGATGAAGTCTAGCCTTTACGCGGTGGGCGACAGTGTCAATATCATCTTGCCCTAAAGTGAATCGCATTGATTTCAAAAACGCAGCAAAAACTTCTCCGTCGGTGATACCCGATGCACCCTTTAGCTTTTGGATAATCTGCTTGTAGTCAGAATACGAATGAATAGCGTCAATCTTCGTACCTGGAGGACTTAATATGTATGGAGTGTGAAATTCAGTGATGAATTGCTTTAAACTGCGTTCAAACCCTTGTCCAGGTTGCTTCTTGATACCTTCTCTACGAGTGGACAATAACTCTACAATTTTCTCACCATGTTCGGAGCTAATTTGCTGGTATCCACGTGCCAACTTTAACCACAGAGAACCACCTTCCTCTTCTGCTACCAAATTTGCGAGAGTAAATGAAGTTTCCTGCTCTTTTGTCCACTTGATTTGGATGAATCGGGAGCCTGTGTCTGTGTCGATGATAATGTCATCAATGTGTGGAGCTCGGTCGGGATTTTCTAAAGTGATACTTCGTATGTTTGAGCCAATATCAATCAACTCAAGAAGATGTAATGCAGCAACTAGGTTCTGATAATAAAAGCCTGCCTGCGCCTCACTTCCTGCCATAAATACTCCCAAAATCATTCAACAATACAATGCAACTGGCTGATTATAATACAGTCATATTATGAATCGTTATTTTTTATGTGATGAAGATGTATTAAATGACCGAAGGAATGCCATGAACGACATGAAGGCTAAGTTTGATGGAGAATTGTGTCGAGAGAACTCCCAAGGTCAGGTTCAACATCCTCTAGAATCACTTCCCTCTCAAACACTTTTTTACATAAGAAATTATAATCAAAACGCAATATTACCACGCAAATAGGCAATACCAGCAAATAGGCTGTACGTTTTGTTCGTGACTCATCTGCGAACCTGTCATTTTGAGTATGAGTCACTACACCTAAGTACTCTAACTTGGTTCGTTCGGGTTAGATAACTTTCGACAAGTCCATCCCATTGCTCTGCACGCATTAACGATGTGCTTTGGCTGTACCTCATTTTCATCAGGAACTTTTGGTGAAAGTCCCCCCGCAAGATCTCTATCAACTAGCAGGACAAGTCGTGAGCAAAACATATCGTGCTTCTTGTTAACTAGGTATCGACCAAACCGTGTCTTACAGTATATTTTTTCTGTCATAGCGACACCTAACTTTGTTCGGTTAGCCCATATATTAGCTACCGCCCATAAGCAGATAAAAATGATGGTCATCGCAAGTGCAATAAAATAGCTTTTTAAGCTCGCCCCTAGCTCTCTATTTATCGAGAACAGTTCGATGGACGAAGCCAAGATTAAAAGCGTGGCTAGAGTCCAAATAAATCCTGGAAAAATCGTGAACCCTGCATGAACAACGGTGTATCTTTTAGACTTTAATGATTGAACAAAACTTTCGAGCTGTTTACTTTGCATCAGTGAAAGTGACCCAGGCTTTTCTAGGAGTATGACTTGATCATTTGCATCAATAAATTCAGCTAAGGAAATTTCCCTTACTTCATCTGATGTAGTAGCGGTGCTTTTTGTTGCTTCTAATACCGTATTATGACTAGTTGCGATTGCAACATGGCTCCAGTCGCTCCTTGTAAGCATACAAATAATGCGACTTCCTAAAGAGTCACTTCTTGATGCAAGAATGTCACCTGCTTTCACCTTAACTCCTTATTATCAAACTCCACCTATTTTGATCGCTCCAGATCAGCAACTCAAGCTATATTATCAGGTTAAGGCTCAAGGAGCACAACAATAGCTTTATACCGCCTTCAACCAGGCCGCTCACTGGCGCTTGAACCCGAAATTTTGCTGCTTGATAAACCTGCGGCCTCATTGGATCCTGAAACGACAGCACAAATAGAGGAACTCATTATCCAACTGGCTACACGGTATACCATAGTTATGGTTTCCCATTCAGCACAGCAAACAAAAAAGCTAGCAGATCACATCAGCTATTTTGAACATGAAAGAATTGTATGACCAATATAAACACTCCCGCTAAAAGTAATACTTGTAGTGTTTTCCTACAGTCATTATTCATTTCCGACTTCTAATGTACATCATTTGCAAATACCATCGGGTAGAGAACTCAACCATTTGAGTCTCTAAGTGCACTTAATTGCTCAACCTTGGTGCCTGATGAAAAATAAACTTGTGGGTTACAAATGACACTATGAAGAGTCCGGTCACCGTTCAAGCCAACAAAACCTTGAGCGTGAGGCAAGAGTACATATGTTGAACCAGATGCCTGTGGCCATACGAAACAGCCATCATCTCTTTTGATCATTTCGTCCAGATTGTCAGTTCCCGATGACATACGACATTGATCTTGAAACCCATATTTTCCACGCCATGATACGAAAAGCCGGTATGAAACCTCCCCCCTCTGGGTAAGCCGCAAAATTATCCATGCATCTGGCTTATGAAGCCTCGATTCAGAGTCAGGTGTAATAACTATCATAGCTATCTACCTCATCTAAGATCTCCACAGGATTAATAACCAATCCATCCTCACTAACCTTCAATTTCAGCAGAGAAACCTCTAGTCCAGAAGGCGCCATATCAAAAGAATTGATTGTTCTTTGGAGAATAGCTGCCCCGTAGACATTGTGACGCTGATACCCAAATCGACTGAGGTGGTACGTAGAACCGCTCAACTGCTCTGATACAAACAAGCCGATTGTTGCATCATATATCAGGTTAAAGTCTTCAGCACCAGGTGAAAGGCGCCACGAATCGCCATCAAGATACCCGCCACTCCATATACACAACACTTTATAGGAATGAGCACCGTTGTTGTTAATATGGAAGATCGTCCATCCATCTGGTGTATACACACGCCCGTCAGGTTTAATCATAATGCGCCTCGCACCCATCCTTTATAAGTAGTAGAAAGAGCATTCATTTGATAGCCTTTTTATATCTCTACCTTCTTTAAGTTTTCCAGACATTTCACGTGCTTTAACAGCTGTTTCCAAAACACATAAATTGTTTCTCGTGCATCATCGACATCAACAAATAAATACGAAATCTGGATTCGAGAAGGCTGAAAACGACCACAGCAAGTCTGATGTACACACAATTGAAATGATAATTGAAGATCAAATAAATCAGATTGCTTGGGTAAGGAGTAAACCAGCCTCCGAGCTTGCCCTTGCTGGGAAAAGACTATTACCAGGGCTAACAATCGAAAATCATACCAATTCGTTACGAGCTGACTTTGGCTGACGTAAAGGCCATATTCATGCATCACAAGTGTTAACTCAATACCATCTGGCACAGTGAGCGTATGTTCAAGGTTTAACACATTTGGTGTATGCATATTGGCTGCCTCCAATTGCGATTCTTCAATTTATGAACCTATACTGTATGAAAATACAGTATAGAGTAAATTATGAGGTTGCACAGAAATGGCTAGATATCACAATCTGAAAATCAAGCTGACTCCACGATACATTGAAGCCCTCCATGAACTGATGGAAGCTGAACTCGAAATGATGAAAGATCAAGATAAAGACTACAGCGAGTGCTGGGCCTGGGGCATCTGCACCGTCGGCAACTTTTCAAAACCTAACCACCTCAACCTTAAATTTGGTGATGAGGCCTCTAAGCCGAAAGGTATGAAAAAGAGAACATGCGTCCGGGAAAACTGTTAGCTCCCCCGTACAAGGGGGCGCGAAGGCATCCGATTCCACAATTATCGAAAAAGTTAGCAATAATAACGAGGTTCTCACATGAAACATATCGTTCTAAACCGAATTAAAACACCAGATGGCACAGTTTTGATCAGCAGGCATCGACACGACTATGTCACTCACATTGATGCAAACGGCGAAACCTACATGGTCGATGGAGGAACTGACTATCTACGACGAAACGTTAATACCGAGCCATTTGAAGAGCAATCCATCTACACTGATGCACCTCACGATGAAATTCGACAAGGATTTTTCTGGGGTACCAGAGGCAAAGATGGTAATCAACCGGTCGAATTCAAACCTTTAAAGGAACTAGATACTGCTCACATTGAGGCCATTATTCAAACACAATCACACTTACCTAGTTGGAGAATTGAAGTTCTCAAAGCTGAATTGGCATTTCGCAAGAAGAACAGCTAGGCGTCACGCCTGATTGTTCGCTCGACGTTGTTAAATTATCCTTGTAAACCCAGGCTTTGTCCCAATAGGCTTTGTTTTGTCCCCAAACAGCGGGTTAAGGGCACAGCAATTTAAACATATAGTGTGCACGCTAAGCCTCAATTTAATGTTCCCAGAGGCATTATATTGAGCTCAGCAAATAATTGTGCTTTGTACTCAGTCTGTCTATTTATGCCCTTTTACAGGTATCGTAACTCATACTTGGACATTTTCGTGTTGGCAGATTTACTAAATTAGTGAAAGACGGATTAGCTAGCCTATGGCAAAACATAACTAGCAAAAGGCAAGACCTGACCCCATTCCCTTTGCAATAGGAGGGGGAAGAACGCTGCGTGATAAAGTTGCGAAATATTTCATTAAACTAGTTGAAGAAGAGCGCATGAACCAATGACTTGGCTTTGTTCAGCGCTCTAGCAATGAGAAATTAAACTATAGCATTTACAGGCTTATATATTTTGTTGGATAACGTATCTCAGGTAACTTCTCTCTAAACAAATTGAAAAAGCTACGATTATGAGTTGTAATTATTATTTGCTTTTTAAATCGTCGTGCAAATATTTTACACAAATCTATTAGAGCATAGCTGTTTAAGTCATCCATACTTTGCACTGGATCATCAATTACTATTGTATTGATAGCATTGTCGTCGAATTCTCTCGCATGATCCGCAAGGAAGATGCATATGGATAGTATGTTTATTTGCGCTTCGCTCAAATAATATATAGGAGTATTGTTATCATTAATTGAATTAGCCCTTGCTTGGATATATATCCCTTTGTTATTTCCGTTCAAGTCTACTTTGAAAGAAATCTCATCATACTTTAGGTGAGGTTCAATATACATAAACATATCATTAAGAACCTCACTATTAATGCTTTCACTAGCAAGTAGAGAGAAATATCCCATTGTATCATCTAAAGCACTATTAACTTTTCCTAAATTTACTATACCAGCGCTCAACTCTTCTCTTTTTGTAGCAAGGGATTTCTGACTTTCTACAATACTCTCTCTAATCCCACTTACTTTTTGAGATGTCATTATGTTAGATAAATATGAATCAAACTTATCTTGAAGCAAAGAAATTTGGTCTATAAAACAAGGTGTTTCACTAATTTTGTAAGAACTAATTCTTGATTTAATATGATTATAATTAGATCTAATTTCTTTTTTATTATTTGTAGTTCGACTTAGAACCTCTTGCATAGAGTTGTCTTGAGTAAAACCTGCACCTATCCTAAGTTTTAAAGTAGCATCTTCGATCTCTTTTAATTCAGAATCTGCAACAGAGATTTTTTTGCCTAGATTATCTAAACGACCATTAAGGTTATTTTTCCTAAACAAGTAAACATGGTTTAGCTCTGATATATGAAGAAGCTCTTCAATATTACAACCAAACTGACTTAAGCAGTTCTTACTTAACGCTTGAATATTAGAGTTATTATCATCCAACTCACTTTTCTTTTCAGAAATCAAGTTATCAACTTTAGCAGACCAGCGTTTATATTTATTATACCTTTTTGATTTCAATGAAATCCTTATTTCTAGATTTTTTTTGATTTCATATACCTGTTGTAATACATCATTGATATTAACGCCTTCATAATTAACATTAAAATCACTCAGCAGTGAATATAAATTAGAAAGTTGATTTCTTCTATCTGTAAGCTTTGAAAGCTTTTCATTGATAGCTATTTTTTGTTGAGAAACTTTATAATCAATATTCTTTTTAATGTTATCAATTTGTTCTACCAAGAGTAACTTTTGATTGTTCAGAGTACTTATAGCACCTTCAACTAAGCTTTGGGATTCTGATTCTAAACTTTCAACTGACTCAATTAACTCATCAATACTACCGTACTTTGTTCCACAAGCAGGACAGCTACTTAACTGCTTTTCATTTATAACTTCAATAACATAAGATTTAATTAGCCCAAGTTTTTCTTCAAACGTTGTTATCTTTTTCTTTTCTGATTCCAGATCAGTAATTTTAGAGTTTAAATTAGCTAATTCCAAAGACTTAGTTTTAAGGCTAGTTACATCGATATCATCTTTGTTTTTTTCAATATAAGACGCTCTTGTGAGCGATACTTGCTTTTCATTCTCAGACTCAATTTTACTATTTACCTTAGCAATAAAAGAGTCTCTGCGAATTATTTTCACTTCATTTTTATCACAACCACCAAAAACTGATGAAATAGAACTAATTACTAGCCCAATATTATTCTGCTTTTCAATGAGTATAGAGGGTTCATTCAATCCAAGTGCAAACTTTATCTCTGCATTAAGATCTACAAGTTTAGATATATAACTAGTACAATAGCCTAAGTTGAATTTTAACTCTGAGTATGATTTTAATTTACTGTTTATAGCAGCTATATTGCTAGGCTCTAGAAACAAATCAGTACTTTCTTTCTTATTCGTTAACTCACTTCGGCTTCTTTCAAGAACTCTGATTTCATTTTTTTTCTCAAGTGCCTTACCATCAAGATGCATTATCTTAGAAGCTAAGATTTGCTCTTTTACTGCTCGCTTGAAATCTGACACATCAAATGAAATAAGTTTTTCCTTTAAAGATACAAAGGATGAAGATAATTCAGTAAAGTATGAGACAATCTCAGTAAAAGTCTTATTTGATAAGTTCTGATATGAGCTATAGTTAGCCTTAAATAATTTATACTCTTCAGAACTAGTGAAGTTTTTGTCTTCAATAAAGTCATATTCTAATTCTTTAATATCATTTTCGTATGACTCTATCTGTTCCTCTATATAAACAATCTGATTTTTATTTTTTGTATTAGAGTTTTCAATCTTATTTTTAAGCTCATTCAGCTTGTCGTATACTTCAATATCCTTAGGGTTACTTTTGTTACTTACTAAAGATTTAAATAGTGCACCACTACTCGCTCCATACGAAAATTTACTGATAGTACCTTGACTTAGAATATTATCTACAAACTTATCTGAATTATC
This sequence comes from Photobacterium sp. GSS17, assembly GCF_028621875.1. Lineage (NCBI taxonomy): Bacteria > Pseudomonadati > Pseudomonadota > Gammaproteobacteria > Vibrionales > Vibrionaceae > Photobacterium > Photobacterium sp. GSS17. Next base: position 1,362,395 of record NZ_CP117518.1, read on the forward strand.
TATAGTACTTTCTTCTATACCTTCACAATAATCGTTATTTCTATTTTGCTTAGGTTTCGTTTTTCTCTTAATAATAGAACCATTCTCTAATTCTATGGAAACTGTAGCATTTTTCTTCGTACTTTGCCTATTTTTTAAGATATTACCTTCTTTAGGGTTTTTATTACGAGCGTTATTTTTAGATATGATACTATCCAGTCTGGAGATCTTGCCTGTAGTTGCCCATTCAATACCTTCAATTGCGCTCGTCTTACCAGTACCATTAGGAGCATAGATCACTACAATGTCTGCAACGTTGTTGTCCACTTCAAAATCTAGCTCTAGACTTCCAGAGAATGCCCTGAAGCTATCAAAAGAAACCTTCTTTATTTTATTTGTACTCATTATTTTACGGCCATTAAATCAAATACTTCAGGGTGTTTTTTCTTAATTAACTCTATTAACGATAATGAACTAACCTTTCGTTCATTCTTTGTGTTATAGAAAACTAACTCTTTTATACTTGACTCAATATCACTTACGTTACTTCGAGCTATTTTCCTACAACAATAAGTATCAGATTGAATTTTCTTTCTTGTTTCAATGTCAATTTCATCAGTAGAACAAAAAACAAGAAGTAAGTTACTAGCAGAAACTTCATCTAGGAGATTAGATTGAAAATACAATGCTGTTTGAGTTGTTATATCACTCCAGTTACACTTTATATTTTCAGAGTTTGATTGATAACAGAGAATTATATCTCCTTCATCACTGAACAATAATATGTCATTGTCTATAATAAAGCTCTTTGCTGCATCCTTATCTTCAAAATCCAAAGAACTATAGTCAATATTATTCATACTTTTTAACCACCTCGATGATTTCATTTTTAATCAAAGATTTATCATATTCCTCATCATAAAATTCATTTTCAATATGGCTAACGATCATTTCAACTAGAAACTTAATGTTAATCACTGAGAATTTCATCCTGGATTTTTTTATAGGCTCTAAAAAGTTTCTCAATCTACCTTTTTCCAGAACAGATGCAGATGTATCATAAAGCTCAGGTATTCTACCTTCAGCGTAGTTCGATATAACTCTTGAGACCCTTTTTTTTGTTAAATATTTCAAATCATTATTATCATTAGAATATATAATTAGAACTATAGAGTTTGAATACTCGAAGCTATTCTCTTGTCTTATTAAATTGGCAACAAGTTTATGCTTTTCTTTAAAGTCAGTAACATGAATTGTAAATATCCTTTCACTTTCGAAGTTAGTAGGATTCAACAAAACATCTGACAACTCTTCATCCATAATCATGGATATTATTCTTGTATGAATATACGACTTAAGAGATTCTAAGTTTCTTAATAAAGATAAATGTTGTGTGTTTTTCGGTTGATCATCAGGCAAATAAAAATACTTACACTTCTGAAGCTCTTCTAGGTCTAGATACTTTAATTTTTCTAAAAAATCACCATCCAATATATATTGAATAATTTTCTCATCTAAGACTTCACATGATTTCTCGACAATTTCATCTATGGTGTTTTTACATTTTATCTCTTCTTTTATTAAACTAGGTAATGAATCAATGACTTTAATGAGTTTTGTTCCTAGTATTCTTTGATATGAGAAACTTTCATCAAACGAATCAGTAATTATTCCTTTTAAATATATGGTATCGTTAGTAACTTCGAAAATTGGCCCACCGGAGAAACCTTCTATATTATCCTTATCTGAATAAGTTGGAAGATTTTCATCAATCCTAAAGAACATTTTTTCTTCTACATTTAAAATGGTTCCTTGATGCTCAATAGACTTATGTATCGATGTTTTAACCAAAGACTTTGGATAACCTAATATCCAACACTTTGAATCATGATTCATTTTTATTTTTTCATCTATACACAATTCGATATTATTGTTGCACGCTATATTTATCTTAATGATTGAGACATCGAACTCTTCCAACGAACAAACAAATTCAGAATCAAGTAGCTTTTTATTTGAGTCATACACCTCGATGTTGTCTACATCAATATTATGTGTAGCTGTGAGCACATAAGAATGTTCTGTTAACCCTAAATTTAGCCAAACTCCACTTCCTTTTAGCTTTGACTTAACTTGCACAAGTGCAGCGTGCAAATTACTAAGATCAACATTCATAGATTAATCCTCGTCCCAAACTCATACTCAACGAAATCTAACTCAATGTCTTTATTCATACGCTCACTGTGTACCCAACTTCCCTTTGGTACATAAACTTCTGAATTCTTGAAGTTATTTTCAATCAGCGCGATAGTGAAATAGTTCGGGTATGAGGATTTGTTTCCAGGTATCAAGTATTTGTTTGATGGAAAGCTTGTTAACAGCTCTCTGTTGATATTGAACTTACTTCCGTGATGGGGAACTTTGAAAATATCTACGGGTGTTTCGCCTAAGCCATCCTTAATAATTTGGCTTGGAGTACTGTCACCACAAAATAACATTTTCTTCTCATCGCATGTAATTAAGCACACGATGCTGGACAAATTTTGTGGTTTGCGATCTTCCTTGTGTTTCTCCTCAATTAGTTTTTCTTTGTCATACTCTTCATCTTCGTCATGACCAATATTCGTTTTTAACCAATTTTCATGATCTAGTTCCAAAGCACACTTCGTAGGAGACAATATATCTATAACAATGCCCTCGCCAAGGTTGAACTGATCACCCTCAACGGCTTGAGTAAAGTTGATGCCTTTTTTGATAATCAACTCTAGAAGTTGGTTCCCTTCCTTGTAGCCACACTGAGTTTTCTTATCTTTAACTAACTCTGGCTCGACAATGCTGTTCGGAACATTGAACAAGACACGCCTCACATTGTCAGCGTTAACATTATCGCTTTCGAAGAACGCTAATAAGCCATTTACATGGTCTATATCGACGTGAGTCAACACTACAAGGTCAATAATGTCCCCTTGTTCGAAAATTTTTTCTATCAGCTTAAGTGCTTGTCTACCATCTCTCTTAAGACCTCCGTCTATTAATATGTGCTTGTTCTGATTCTGGCTACGAAAAGTCAAAAGAAATGAGTCTGCATTGGACTCTGTTAGAGTAGTTAGTTCTATGTTGATAGTCATGGTCACTGTATAGCTTTTGAAAACACTATCAGTAATTTACCACAGTTGCATATTACGTGTGTATCTAAAACCACACCATGTGTGTTGAATAGCACGCGGTAGACATAAAGAAATCGACCAACGCTAGCCTTCATTTCTTTACAAGCAAGGAACCTTGGGGTCAGGTCTTGCTTTTTGCCTGACATTAGTTCAAATATTGCAAAAAATCGCGTATTCGAATCCGGGTAAGGAGCGGTGCTGACATGTTTTGGGGCACAAGCTTCTCAGAGCATCGAAAACCTATTTGGCCCTAATAACCTGACTCATTTATTGTGACAAATATGAATCAGCCTTTGCTCGACGATTCCATCATAGGTGAGCTAGATATATTGCTCTAGCTATGGTGTTGAGAACAATGAAGTCGAGATGAACAGCTATTGTATGCCCCAAAACCTATAGACCTATAGACCTATAGACCTATAGACCTATGAGCATTAATTCCTCAAAAAATTCCGCAATGCTTATAGAAAATTTTCCACTAATAAAAAACCAAACCATAACTAGTAATTATAAGCATGGTTAAATAAAAAAACCAATATATTAAAAAGTTAAATAACTAATACATAATTTTATATTAGTATTGATATATTTAATGCTACAGAAACCATAACCTAATTTATCACATTAGTCCACAACAAATTAATTATTGAACAAACATATACCACATCTACAGTTATTAGATATATCCCGAACGATACATGAGGTTTCAAATGAAAAAAGACTTTGTATTTGAAAGCAAAGAGTTAAGAGTTAAGAGTTAAGAGTTAAGAGTTAAGAGTTAAGAGTTAAGAGTTAAGAGTTAAGAGTTAAGAGTTAAGAGTTAAGAGTTAAGAGTTAAGAGTTAAGAGTTAAGAGTTAAGAGTTAAGAGTTAAGAGTTAAGAGTTAAATTTATATTAACCAGCACTTACAACAAAGCAATTATTGACACTGTTAGAGACAATTTTGACGATTTTCAGAAGATTCTTTTAACGAACATTAATGACGACAACTAATGATTTATTCATAGTTTCCACAATACAAACATCCAGTAAAAAGAGTGAAAAATGAAAGTAATAGCTTACATTAGAGTATCATCAAAGCACCAAGTTGAGTACGGTGATTCTTTAGCAGGTCAGGAAGAAAGTATAAACAAATGGGCAAAGAACAATGGACACACCATTGTTAGAAAATATATAGACGCCGGTTCTTCTGCTTATGATGATAGTCATCGACCACAATTTAATTTGATGTTGAGAGAAATTGATAAACAGAGCTTTGATTGTGATGCGATAATCGTATATGGCCTATCTCGCTTTTCAAGAAGTACCATTTCGCAAGCATCAGCTCTCTCAATCTTAGAGAAATATAAGATTAGAATTTTTTCTATTGTTGAACCACTTCCTGAAGACTATATGACATATAAGTTATTGCTTACTATATTTGGTTTAATAAATGAAATGCAGAGCAAAAATAACTCAGACACTGTTTGCGATCGTCTACAAGGTACGGCTGATAAAGGGTATTTCACTGGAGGAACTATCCCTTATGGCTATGAATCAGTACACGTTACAGATGAGTCGGTGTTCAGAAAAAAACTTGTAATCAATGAAGAAGAAGCAAAAGTCATAAGGAAAATCTATGAATTAGCAACAAAAGGTAATACCGGTAAAGGATGGGGGTTGAAAAAAATAACATCATAATTGAATGATAATGCCATCCTCAATCGAGGTAATTATTGGAAAACGAGCACTATTCATCGAATTCTCCACAATACTATTTATTACGGGGAAAGGATTTATGGAAGAAAAAGAGTTGAGCGCCGTGGAAAGATAAACCCACCACCTACTATAGTAAAATCACCTGCGATTATATCAAGAGAAACATTTGACAATGTTAATCGCAAATTAAAATCTAGAGATCTCAAAAACAACAAGGATAAGTCTATAAGATCTAACTCTCTTTTAACTGGAATAGTCAAGTGCGGAATATGTAATTCAAACCTTGTTATTACCACAGGTAAAAGTGGTAATTAAAAATACTATACATGTGGTAATAGAATAAGGAACAGTGTAAATTCTTGCCGTTGTAAAAACATCCCAAAGCATAAGTTGGAAGATATTGTAAAGCAATCACTATTAGATAACATTCTTATAGAGAGTGTCATCATAAAAATCCTTCATGATCTAAAAAGAATTATACGTGCAAATGACACAAATGAAAAAGAATTAAAGAAACTTAACGCTCAATTAAAAAGCAAACAAAACAACTTAAATGTTTTTTATGATAATTTACTTTCAAACAAGGTTGAATTTGATGAAACAATAAGAATTTTTATCAACTCTGAACAACAGAAACTAAATGATATAAAAAATGAAATTGACAGAATCGTTTGTTCAAAGCAAATTACTTATAAAAACTTTGGCATCAATCAAATTAGAAATTTTATTAAATCGGTTAGAGGCTTGCTCATTTCTACCGACTCAGAACTCACTAAGTCATTTTTAATTTCACTAGGGATGGAGGTGATAGTATACCCAAAGAGGTGAAGGTGAAGGGAAGCCAAGTTGCTCTTCTTCATCTTGTATCAAGCACAAAAAAGGGCACCTCTGATGAGGTGCCCAGATTCGTTACTGTTTGGCGGAGAGATAGGGATTTGAACCCTAGATACGCTATAAACGTATGCCGGTTTTCAAGACCGGTGCTTTCAACCACTCAGCCATCTCTCCGTAAGTGCAGGCATAGTAATGGAGTCCGTTCAGGTTGTAAAGGCACATAGAAACCAAGTGATTACTTAGCCGCCACCAAGGGGACATTTGTTGATTTTTGCTTCATTTTGTAAATAGACACTGGCAAACAGTGACCAACATAGCGCATATTAATTGAAACGAATCATGCTTGTTATGCCAAGATGACGGATAAATTCAATGATAAGGAGGAACAATGTCCCTCGTTCAAGCGACTCTGACGCTCCCTGCACATCTTTTGCCTGGCGGCATTGAACCGGAGGCGTCCGTATTTGGCTTCCGTGAAGTCAGCAGACACCATCTTGAAGCCGATATAAAGTCCGGTCTGACGCGATTTATTTTTATGCATCCCATTCCAGAGCTGGACGAAAAGCAATTTGATCAGGCCGCAGAGCAATTTATGTGGAGAATGGCGAAAGGCACGCCTTATCAGGTTGATAAATCATTTACCAAGCCAGCACGCCATGAATGCCGCAGTTTTTTCTACAAGAAGAATGCGCTGTTCATGGAAGAGGCGTCGCTGGAATCGATTCTGACGAAATAACCGGTAACTGGGTTAAAGCCTTTCTCCAGACACCCGCTCAGACATTTTCTGCTTCTTTTATGCGGAGCAAATAAACAAGGCGCTCATTTTGAACGCCTTGTTTATTGGATAGAGGTTATTGAATCAGTTTTATTGTACTTATTTGGCCGCCACGAATGTCGATTTCAGACGGCTGAACATCTTAACAACCACCAACACAACAGCCCCACTAAACAAACCCACAGCCGCGTTAACAAACGCCGGTAACATCCAGCTACCGCCCGGCACCACCGATGCCCGCTCAGCCAGATGGTCCAGAATAATGTGCGAGTGTGGCATGCTGTGCACCACAATGCCTCCCCCGACCAGGAACATGGCGATAGTGCCCACAACGGCCAGCGTCTTCATCAGATATGGCGCTGATTTTATCAGGCTGTTGCCGATCCCACGCTTAAACGTTCCCGGTTCACTCCGTTTTTCCAGATACAACCCGAGATCATCAAGCTTAACAATGCCGGCCACCAGCCCGTAAACTCCGATGGTCATAACGATAGCAATAGCACTAACCACAAGCACCTGGGTCAGAATAGGCACCTCCTGCACCGTCCCGAGGGCAATCACGATGATCTCAGCAGAAAGGATAAAATCCGTACGGATTGCCCCCTGGATCTTATTGCGTTCGAATTCAACCAGATCCTCAGCCGCATCCATCATCTCCAACTGATCAGACTCTTCAGGGCGAGCAGGGTGCAGCACTTTTTCGAGCACCTTTTCGAAGCCTTCGAAACACAGAAACAGCCCCCCCATGAGCAGCATCGGCATGATCAGCCAAGGCGCAAAGGCACTGATGAGCAAGGCTGCAGGCACCAGAATGAGCTTGTTCCGAAACGACCCTTTGGCCACTGCCCAGACGACAGGAATTTCTCGTTCAGCCCGAACGCCAGCCACTTGCTGTGCGTTCAGGGCTAAGTCATCACCCAACACCCCTGCTGTTTTTCGCGCCGCGACCTTACTCATGACTGCGACATCATCCAGTACCGTTGCGATGTCATCTAACAGGGTTAATAAACTTGCTCCAGCCACCAGACACCTCAATATTTATCGATCTTACTGTTTCTAACCATAGGGCCAGTTAGCCTTTCGTGGCGGAAAATCGTTCAGTAGAAAAGCATCCCGACAGGCCCTGATAAGCGCCATCCTGAAAGGCCAACACACCTTAGTGAACAATTTATTTTTGCTGATTATCTCGCGATGACAGCAAACGCCCACTAAAATGTAACAGGATATTACCATTATTTGTTTATGTAGCTAGACATAAATTACCTGACTGCTCATTGGGTTATGTCACTTTAGGGGTTCCCAGTTAATCATAAGGCTCATTGCCAAGGACACAGCTGGCTTGTGCGAGGTTTTGTGCCTATGGCAATTGCCATTGCCCTGATTGTGATTGTCATAGCTTCAATCGCATTCCACTTCCTCAGCCCCTGGTGGTTAACGCCTGCTGCTTCAAACTGGGGGGAAATTGATGACGCCCTGACACTGACTATTGTCATTACCGGGGCGTTTTTTATCGGCATTAACCTGCTTATCGCCTGGTTAGTGATTCGCTTTCGCCATCGTAAAGGCCACACTTCCTCTTATCAGCCGGATAACAAACGCCTGGAACATTGGCTGATAGGACTGACTACCATAGGGATTATCGGCCTGCTGGCTCCGGGCCTGTTCGTTTACGCCAAATTTGTCAGTGTGCCGGACGACGCTAAAATCATTGAAGTTGTGGGGGAGCAATGGAAATGGAGCTTTCGTTTTCCCGGCGAGGATGATCAACTGGGAAAATCCAGTATCAGTTTTGTCTCCCCCGGCAACCCGCTGGGGCTGGATCCGAATGATCCGGCTTCTGCCGATGACAAAATCATCGTCAGCCCTGAACTGCATTTACCCCTTTATACCCCGTATAAGGTGCTGCTCCGCTCCAAAGACGTGCTGCACGATTTCAACGTTCCTCAGTTTCGCGCCAAGATGGATCTGGTGCCCGGCACCGTGAGCCATTTCTGGTTTACCCCGACCCAACGCGGCACCTTTGACATCCTCTGTGCGGAGCTCTGTGGTGTCGGCCACTTCAACATGCGAGGCCGGGTCGTGGTTGAAGACGATGCGGCATTCGGCCGCTGGCTGGCACAACAACCAACCTTTGCCCAGACGCAGCAGCCTAAAGAGGCTGGCGAAGTAACCGATCTTGTGGCAATGGGCAAAACACTGTCTGAAGTGAACGGATGCATCGGCTGCCACAGTCTGGACGGTAAACCCGGCGTGGGACCAACCTGGCTAGGCTTATACGGCAAAACCGAAACGCTGTCGGACGACACGAACGTCAAGGTCGATGACGCCTATCTCAGAAAGTCGATCCTCAATGCCAGTGCCGAAATCGTCAAAGGGTTTCCGAGTATTATGCCGGTTTACCAGTTCTCCGATCAGGAAGTGGATGCCCTGATTGCCTATATCAAAGCGATTTCTGCTCCGCCGCCTTCCGGGGAACCGACAGGCAGTAACCAGTCAGAAGGAGCCGAGTAATGTTTGACACCAGTGACTATGCCCCCAAAGCTCATCCCCAGTCCTTCTGGACAAAATACGTCTGGAGTCAGGATCATAAAGTGATTGCGATTCAGTACTCGCTGACCGCAATCGCGATGGGTTTTATCGCATTGGTGCTGTCATGGCTGATGCGTCTGCAAATCGGCTTTCCCGGCCAATTTGATTTTATTGATGTACATACTTATTACCAGTCACTGACCCTGCACGGGATGATCATGGTGGTTTACCTGCTGACGGCCCTATTTTTAGGCGGATTTGGGAATTATCTGATACCACTCATGGTTGGCGCGCGAGACATGGTATTCCCGTTTCTCAACATGCTGAGCTACTGGTTCTATCTGGTTGCGTCACTGATTCTGGTTGCCAGCTTTTTTGTCTCTGGCGGCCCGACCGGCGCAGGCTGGACGCTTTACCCGCCTCAGGCCATTTTACCCGGTACACCCGGTACCGATTGGGGCATCGTGCTGATGCTGATTTCTCTGGCGGTCTTCATCGTTGCCGCGACGATGGGCGGCCTGAACTATGTCACGACGGTTTTGCAGGCGCGTACCCAGGGTATGACGCTGCTGCGCCTGCCGTTAACAGTATGGGGAATATTTACCGCATCTGTGATGGCTTTATTAGCGTTCCCTGCCCTGCTGGTCAGCGCCATCATGATGCTGTTCGATAAACTGCTGGGCTCCAGCTTTTTCATGCCCGCCGTCATTTCCATGGGACAACAGGCCGATTACGGCGGCGGCAGCCCGATTCTGTTCCAGCACCTTTTCTGGTTCTTCGGCCACCCTGAAGTTTACATCGTTGCCCTGCCCGCGTTCGGGATTGTGTCTGATCTCATCAGTATTCATGCCCGAAAAAACATTTTCGGCTATCGGATGATGGTGTGGGCCATTGTGGGTATTGCAGCGCTTAGTTTTATTGTGTGGGCACACCATATGTATGTCAGCGGGATGAACCCGTATTTCGGTTTCTTTTTTGCGACCACAACGCTGGTGATTGCCGTTCCCACCGCAATCAAAGTCTATAACTGGCTGCTGACACTGTGGAACGGTGATATTCATCTCAGCCTGCCGATGCTGTTTGCCATTGCTTTTATGAGCACCTTTATTATCGGGGGGCTGACCGGACTGTTCCTAGGTAATGTGGTGGTCGATATTCCGCTGTCTGATACCTACTTTGTGGTGGCACATTTCCATATGGTCATGGGGGTTTCCCCGATTCTGGTGATTTACGGCGGTATCTATCACTGGTATCCCAAAGTCACCGGTCGCATGCTCAACCCGGCACTGGGACATATCCACTTTTGGATCACCTTTATTGGCACTTACGCCATTTACTTTCCGATGCACTACCTCGGCATCATGGGCATGCCCCGCCGGTATTACGCCTATGAGAATTACACCTTTATTCCGGAGTCTGCCCAAAGTCTGAATGCATTCATCACCATTGCGGCGCTGGTTGTCGGCGCTGGCCAGCTGATTTTTCTGTTTAACATGTTCTGGAGCCGAAAATACGGCAAAGTCGCTGACAGTAACCCGTGGAAAGCCACCTCACTGGAATGGTTCACACCACAAACCCCACCCGGCCACGGCAACTGGGGCGATTCTCTGCCAGTGGTGTATCGCTGGGCGTACGATTTCAGCGTGCCGGGTCATGACCGAGACTTCATTCCGCAGACAGAACCGCAACACCCCGTTACGGAAAGTCCTGAGCCAGAATCCCCCACTGCAGCTTCAAAAGGGGGTGGCCCGGATACCCCCGTCAAAGCAAATAAGGAGCGATGATGGCCAATCCCGATTCCAAACCGGCATCTTCACCGCAGTCTAAGCCCGAAGTAACAATGCGACTGGCGACGCTGACCACAGACCCGGATGCGCGGTACATCCCACGCGGCATCACACCTCCCGCATCCACCGGACTGTGGGTACTCATGATGGTCATAACCGTGATGTTTCTGCTGTTTACCGCCGCTTACCGGATACGCATGACCCTGCCTGACTGGCAGACGCTCAATGAACCGTGGCAGCTTGGCATCAGCACTGCCATGCTGGTGATGAGCTGTATCACCATGCATTTGTGCTACCGCCAATCAACCCTACTGCCTTCTCTTCGTGCGAGCATTACCCTGCTGAGGATGACCGTCCTGTTTACACTGGCATTTATCGCCTCACAGTTATGGGCCTGGCAGTCTCTGATAGACAGCGGACTGGGAGTCAGCAGCAATCCGGCCAGCAGTTTTTTTTATCTGTTAACCGGTATGCACGGACTGCATGTGCTGGGCGGCCTGCTCGCCCTTGGCTGGGTGGTCTGGCAAGCCTTTCGCGGTCAGCGTAACAAACTGAACCCGGCGCTTCGACTGTGTACCCGCTACTGGCATTTTCTGCTGTTCGTCTGGCTGTTTCTGCTCGGACTGCTGCGCTTTACCTGAGGATTCCCATTATGAATGAACCTGCCTCCCGTACGGTTAACACAGACACATTGCCCGGCGACGGTCAGTGGGCGTCCATTATTGAAGATTATGCCGGTGATAAGGCGGTATTTCACATCTCGCCCATGAAAGCCATGATGTGGATTTTCCTGCTCAGCGACATTTTCGTCTTCAGCTGTTTTCTGGTCGGGTATATGTCAGTACGGATGACCACCACAGATCCCTGGCCGTTGCCCAGTGAAGTATTCGCCCTGACCATTGGTGGACAGTCGATCCCGCTGATCCTGATCGCCATCATGACCTTTATCCTGATCACCAGCAGCGGCACCATGGCGATGGCGGTGAATTTCGGATACCAGAAACGGCGGGAAATGACTGCCCTGCTGATGGTGTTCACTGCTCTGCTCGGCATGAGTTTTGTCGGTATGCAGGCCTTTGAATGGAGCAAACTAATTGCAGAAGGTTTCCGTCCCTGGGGGAATGAAAGCGGTGCAGCCCAGTTTGGTGCCAGTTTCTTTATGATCACTGGCTTTCATGGGTTACATGTCAGTGTCGGGGTCATTTATCTGCTAACCGTCGCCTTTAAAGTGTTACGGGGTGACTATGAGCGGCGGGGCAATTACGAGATCGTCGAAATTGCTGGTCTGTACTGGCACTTTGTAGATTTGGTCTGGGTATTCATCTTCGCGTTGTTCTATCTGTGGTGATACCCGCTTTCATCGAATGTTAAACCCGGTCCGGCAGCAAGGAGGATGTATGTACCATACCACTTCGCCAACCGAAACAGGTTCCGGCCACACCGCTCAGGGGCAGCGACACCCGATTGGCATCTACCTGAAGGTCTGGCTGATGCTGTTTTTTCTCAGCACCATGTCCTACCTGGTGGATTATTTTCATCTGGAAGGATTGTTGCGCTGGAGCCTGATCCTGCTGTTTATGGCACTGAAAGCCGGGCTGATCGCCGCAGTATTCATGCACATGCGCTGGGAAAGGCTGGCACTGGTTTATACGATCTTTCTGCCGCCGCTGGTATTGTTGGTATTAATCGGCCTCATGGCGACTGAAGCTGACTACATTTTCCAGCTCCGCGAGTTTTTCTTTACAACATTATCAGGCTGAACACTCTTAGCTGAATTCACTCTGACACTTAATATCAGAGGCATTGTCGATATCATCGCCGTCATCGATATTCGAGATGAAATCGATATTAGAGGAAACGTCAGAAATCCGGAATGACCTCGCGGAACCCACAAAAAACTCCCCCAGCAAATAGCAGGGGGAGTTTCTATTTGTAAGCTCGTTGTACGTAATCTGGTTGATTCTAACAATCAACGGCTCCTAACAATTAATTCTATCTAACAATTAATTCTAACTACGAATTACGTCTGGCTCACCAGTCGCATCTACTTATCTACTTTACGGCATCACATGCAGAAACCTGTCCCAGCGGTTATGCAGTGAGACCAACCATCGCGGTGGCGATTTACCGGTACCGGCAGGCTGCAGCTTATTATGCGCCAGCGTTACGTTCGCCAGCGTCAACTCCTGCTCGGGCTCAACGTCCACCATCAGAACATGGCGACCGGATTTCAGCACCTGCTTGAATTTCCTGAACTGATAATGCAGCTCCTGAAAACCAAACAGCCCGCCTTCCCAGGTAATAAATCCCAGTACAACAATTGCCAACATAATAAACGGCAACCAACCTACGGTGTCGGTCACGCCTGACATATACGCAAAAAATAAAATCAGCCCGGAAGCGGCTACCCCAATAACAGCTCCAATTTCCGTTGAATGAATCACATCATTGCGCAAAAAAGATTTCACCGGATGCAGGTGATGATGGCTGGCAACCTCGGCATCATTGTCGGTAAGTACGTGGATTTGTGAAGAGCCTATCCCGCTCAGTTCTAATTCATATTCCACTAACTCAAGGTCGTCTAAGTCATCGCTAATGTAAAAGACCCGAATCATTTCGGCCTCCTGACATTTCGATATTGACGGGTGTGTTAATAATTTTACTACATTGACGTCAAAACGTATGGGCAATCTGCCTCTTACTAGTGCCGATTCACCCTGACATTTCCCTGACATTTCTGGCGAAGATCACCGTTTACAATATGTGCTGACAACATACTGAAACCAATGGCTCTTATCCATTACAGGTAATGACAATGAAAAAAATGGCGATGTTTGCAGCAATGCTGATGGTGCTGACAACCACAGGCTGCCAACTGACACATGTTGAAGGTGAAGTTGACGGCGTTAATATTCGCGCAACCACCAATGATCGTGATTACGGCGGTCCACACAGCCACGGTGGCGGCTTCTGCCCTCCGGGCCAAGCCAAGAAAGGCAATTGCTGATTCTTGCCCGCCAAAAAATAAAAAAACGCTGGTTAAGGTAACCAGCGTTTTTTTGTATGGTCGTTATCACGGACGAGATAGAAGCTACGATCGAAAGCTACTCAAAAGCTACTTTCGTATGATGCATCAGTGAATACCACTGACGCATCACTGCAACATTAACCGCGTTAGCTTCTTAATACCCCATCAGCTTAGTTAGCGTAACGGGATACATCCAGACCTGTTGAGTCGATATCTGTTTGCTTACCGCTCACGATGTCAGCCAGCAGACGAGCAGAACCACACGCCATCGTCCAGCCCAGAGTACCGTGACCCGTGTTGGTGTACAGATTCTTGATGTGCGTTTTACCGATAATTGGGGTACCGTCCGGCGTCATTGGACGCAGGCCAGTCCAGTATTCCGCTTTGCTGATATCGCCACCGTTCGGGAACAGGTCACTGATAACCATCGCGATGGTTTCTTTACGCTTCTGTGGCAAGTTGTAGTTAAAACCAGCCAGCTCTGCAGTACCGGCAACACGAATACGGTCATCGAAACGTGTCATCGCTACCTTGTAAGTTTCATCCATTACCGTTGAAACCGGTGCTTCGCTTTCATTGGTAACAGGCATTGTCAGTGAGTAACCTTTAACAGGGTAAACTGGCAGTTTGATACCCATTGGTGACAGAAGCTGCGGTGAGAAGCTGCCCATTGCAACAACATAGTTGTCGGCTTTCAGCAGACCTTTGTCGGTGTGAACGCCACGGATCTGACCGTTTTCTTCCACCAGACGCTCAACTTGTGTGTTGAACAGGAATTTCACACCGGCTTTTTCAGCCATGTCAGTCAGTTGCTGACAGAACAGGTAGCAGTCACCCGTTTCATCGTCAGGCAGGCGAAGACCACCCACCAGCTTGTGCTTCACGCCTTCCAGACCTGGTTCCACAGCGATACAGCCCGCCACGTCCATTTCTTCGAAACGCGTGCCGCTTTCAGCCAGTACTTCGATGTCTTTCTTCACAGCTTCCAGCTGAGCTTCGGTACGGAACACCTGCAGCGTACCTTGCTGACGGCCTTCGTAATTCAGATCGTGTGATTTGCGCAGGTCAATCAGGCAGTCACGGCTGTAGTTCGCGATGCGCAGCATACGTGATTTGTTCACCTGATAGTGACGGTAGCTACAGTTCACCAGCATTTGTGCCGCCCAACGGTACAGCTCAGGTGACGCTGAAGGTTGTACTTTAAACGGCGCGTGTTTTTGCATCAGCCATTTGATCGCTTTGGTCGGAATACCCGGAGCAGCCCACGGCGATGAGTAGCCGTAAGAAATCTGGCCGGCATTAGCAAAACTGGTTTCTTCTGCGCTGCGTGGCTGACGGTCGATCACAGTCACATCGTGACCTGCCTGACGTAAAAACCAGGCTGATGTCAGACCGACAACGCCACTACCTAATACGATAACTTCCATCCCTTTCCTCACTTATGGCTGATTCTTATTGGTATAAATGAAAACGAGTGAAGAATGCGGGATTTACATTTCCCTAACAATCGATATTATTTAACAGCAGTATTTAGTTTTTCTAAAACCTTTAAAATCCGGATTCTGTTTGTCTTACCCAGTCAGTCAAACAAACCCATAAAATCTATCAGGAATTCGTCTGACACATGAAAAGCGCCACATTCGCCGGACTGGCAACCTTCGAGGCCGTAGCCCGTCACGGAAGCCTGACTCAGGCTGCGAAACAGCTGCATTTAACAACCGGGGCATTAAGCCAGCAGATCAAGCTGTTAGAACAGCGGTTAGATTTAACTCTGTTTGAACGCCATTCACGCGGCCTGACCCTGACGCCGGAGGGGAAACAGCTGTATATGGTGGTCAATAACAGCATTGAAGCCATCGAAAAAGTGCTGGAGCAGTTGCAAGGGCCCTCGCAGAGCAATGAAGTACGGCTCAAGCTCACACCGTCATTTGCATTTAAATGGCTGGTGCCGCGATTGCAGGATTTTTATCGCCTGCATCCTGACATCAAGGTACTGACCTTTGCCGATGGCGCGCTGGTTGATCACCGAGATTCCGGTGTCGATCTGATCATTGATTACTGCCAGTCTGCCAATGCACCGGCAAAGGCCAAACTGTTGATGGAAGAGTATCTGGTACCGGTGATGAGCCCGGATTATTTTTCCGGCGCTGACTGGCATCTGCCTAAAAGCTGGCAGAATGTCACCCTGCTGCACGATGCGATGCCGTGGCAGGGAGCCGATAAAGACGATGAATGGCGTTTCTGGTTTGACAGTCAGGGCTGGGCCTACGAAAACACCCAGGGGCACTATTTCAACCGAACCGATATGGCAATGGCTGCCGCAGAGGCCGGGCTGGGTATTGCCATGGCTCGACGGGCGTTGATCAGTCCATCCCAAGTCCAAACTCAGGTGAAAACACCAGAGCAAGCGACATCCGGCACACGCAGCTCATTGGTTTCTCCGTTTGAGCCGGTGCCTGCACAAGCCGGATACTATCTGTTTCAGCACCGTACCAACCCGGCGATTGATGCCTTCTGCCATTGGCTGAAAGGGGTGGCATCCGACGCCGGATTAAGTGACTAAGCCCCGTTTACTCTGCAGAATTTCGGATTGTGTTGCCGAGCTGTGCTGTCGGGTTGTACTGACATCGTAGTACTGACATAGCACTGCTCTGGAACCTGTGTCACCGGATAAAAAAATGGCTCCGTCTTACGGAGCCATTGTCTGTAACGTCGCGACGTAAACACTTGACGTCGAGGTTTAAGATACCAGTTTCAGGTAAAGCTTTCAGAAGCCCAATCAGGTGTGGCTACGCCCCCGGATCAGCAGCAACAGGAAGTAACTGCCACCTATCACAGACACCAGCGTACCTGCGGCGATCTGCATAGGGTACAGCATCACTTGCCCCAACCAGTCAGCAAATACCATCAAGCAGCCTCCCACCAGCGCCGCCACCGTCAGTTGTGACTTCACCACTTTTGCCCCCAGCATCACTGCCATGTGAGGCGCCAGCAATCCGATGAAGGCCACCGGCCCCATTGTCGCCGTCACCGATCCGCACAGCAGCGCCACCACACCAAGCAGAATCACACTGGTCAGTTGCACATTCAGCCCTCGTGCAGCCGCAAACTGCCGCCCGGCGGAAATCAGCGTTAACCAGCGGGATGTCGCCAGCGTGAAGGCTGTCAGAGCAGCCACTACGGCCATCAACAGCAGGGCTTTCTCCGGCGTTACCCGGTAGGTTGACCCTGCCAGCCAGCTGATGATGCTGTAGCTGTCTTCCGTTCCCCGAGCCAGGGCAAACTGGACCAGTGCTTCAATCAGCGCACTGACGGCAATTCCAATCAGAATCATACTGGACGGGGCAAACTGATGGCGTCGTCCCAGCAGCAAAATCACAGCCAGTACCGCCATACTGCCAATAAATGCAGTCAGCGATCCGGCGGCAAATATACTGTTGCCGAGAAAAATACTGCTGGCCACCAGGGCAAACGTCGCCCCTGCAGAGATCCCGAGAATATCCGGGCTGGCAAGCGGGTTATAAATCAGCCGCTGCAAAATGGTCCCGGCCAGGGCCAACCCGACACCAGCACACAATGCAGTCAGCAACCGCGGCCAGCGCAGTGCCCACTGATAGTCCCCCGGTAACGCAAAAGAAGCACCCGACTCGGCGGGATGGTATGTCAGGCTCAGCGCCGCCAGCCCGAGAATCATCAGACCCAGCACAGGAAGCGTTGCGGTTGCCAGCCGATCACGGCTTGGCGGGAGTTTGATCGACAATTGATCTTGCGCTTTGAGTTTGCGCCGGGCAAACCAAATCAGCGCCGGTGCGCCGATAGCAGCAGCCGTTGTGCCACTTGGCAGAGCATCCGTTGTCCATTGGCTCAGCCAGAGGGCAGCGCTGTCAGTGAGCAGGAGCAGCAGGCTACCGAGAAACATACTCACCAACAGCTCAGTACGCGGAGTACGAGCCCCTACTGCGCGAGCTATGTTAGGGGTCAACAACCCGATAAAACTGATCACGCCTACCGCAGTGATTGAAGCCGCCACCAGCCACAATCCCAGTCCGATCAGCAGGATAAACATCGGGATCACGTTCAAGCCGCGAGCTGCTGCTCCCTGATGACCTAACCGCATCAACGTCAGTACCCGCGGTGCGAACAGCAGGATCAGCACCGACACCGTCAGCCGCGGCCATAGCCATTGCACCCACTCCCAGCCATTCTGGGTTAAATCACCGGCTCCCCAGATAAACACATTCTGCGCATATTGCTCGTTAAGCAGAATGATGGCTGTCGCCAAGGCACCCAACAGGATATTCACCACCATTCCGGCCAGTACCAGTGGTAAACCGGTCATATTACGCGGCCCGGCAATGGTAATGACCAACAACAGCGCCGACATCGCCCCGACCATCGCCGCCAGTGCCTGCAAATCGGCGGCATTATCAGGAAACCAGACATTCAGAATAATCAGCGCCAGCCAGGCACCGGAGGAGGTTCCCAGCGTCAGCGGCGAGGTCAGTGAATTCTGGGTCAGCTGCTGCATCAGGCTGCCCACCAGCCCCAACATCGCGCCCACCATCACTGCCATCACCATTCGCGGCAACTGAGCGTAAACAAAAGCAAAATCGGCAAATTCTTCCGCCGGTGTACCAAACAGCAAATCAATCTGTCGAGCCAGTGTTACATCATTGCCAATTTGCAGACTGCCTGCAGCCAGCAGGCCCAGGCCCAGGCCCAGGCCCAGCGTCAGAAATGGCACATAAGTCATTGAACGAGACATTATTTCGGTGCGATCTCCAGCAGGCTTTGTGCCATTCCCTCGCCGATATAGCGAATCGACATCGCGCCGCCATAATTCCAGACCGATGGCACACTGTTAACATGATTCAGACGTACAAACGGCATCGCTTTCCACAGTACGGATTTCTTCAATGCCTCGGCATCATTAAACGGCTCAAAATACAGTACATAACCATTGCCGACATGCTGTAAATCGGTAATCCGCTTTTGCACAATGCCCCATTCCGTCGCAGGCTGCGGCAAGGCCGTTTGCAAGCCCAGCTTCTGCAACGCGTATTCGGTGGTGGAGTTCTCACCGTAGATGTACACCGAGGTCTTGTTGGCAAAGCGCATCGCCGCCACTTTTGGCAACGGTTCACCAAATGCCGTGGTCAACTGGGTTTTCAGCTCTGCAAAACGGGCATCCATCGCGGCCAATTTTTGCTCCGCCAGCGTGGATTTACCCACCGCTTCTGCGATGTAGCGGTAGTTCTGAATCGCCATTTCGGCGCTGTTGGTCTCTTTACTGTAAGTGCTGTAATACAGCACTGGCGCGATGCTTTCCAGACGCGGGATCAGGTCTTTTTGCGGGGTCGCCGCCAGGATCAAGTCCGGCTTCAGCGCGGCCAACTTTTCCATATTCGGCTCAGCGCGGGTGCCAAGATCGTCCACCCCATCAGGCATCGCAGGCTTGACCACCCACTCGCCGTAATCTTTGATATTTGGCACGCCAACCGGCACAACATCCAGCTCCAGCAGCTGCTCTGCCAGATCCCAGTTCAGTGCAACAATGCGTTTGGGCGGAGTTTGCAGCTCATGCTGTCCCCGGCTGTCTGTCACAGTGATAGCAGCGACGCCCGGCAGGCTCATCAGACAGCCCGTACCGATCACCGCAGCCCTGATGTACCGGTTCAGCCGAATCCGTGACGGAAAAAATCGCGACGAGTAAAAACGCGACACAGATAACCATGAAGAACGCGGTCCACCGGCTGATTTTGAGGCTGAATCCGAGCCTGTGAGGGAAAATAGAGAAGTAAGCATTAACATACCACGGCTACCTTATTGGATTGTGACGATGCCGCCGGAACAGGATGATCAATCAGTTTGATGTCAGTGCCGTACAGTTCAGACAGCTGTGCTTCACTCAGCATCTCGCGGCTCGGGCCGTTAAACACCACTCGGCCCTGCTTCAGCGCCACGATGTCAGTGGCATAACGCAGTGCCAGATTCAAATCGTGCAGGATCACGATAATTCCACAGCCAGTACGGGTATTGAGGTCGGCCAGTAATGCCATCAGCTGGTATTGATGACTGATGTCCAGCGCCGAGGTCGGCTCATCCAGAATTAATACCGGCGACTGCTGAGCGAGCAACATCGCGACCCATGCCCGCTGGCGCTCCCCGCCGGACAGCTGATCCGCGAGACTATCAGCAAAAGGCAATGTCCCGGTCTGTGCCATCGCCTCGTTGATAATGTCATTGTCCTGTTTCTGCCAGCGACCAAAGGTACCCCGCCACGGGAAACGCCCTAGCCGAACCAGCTCCCGAACGGTCAGTCCGGCTACTTCCGGCAGTTTCTGCGGCAAGAATGCGATTTCGCGGGCCAGTCCTTTAGCTGACAAATCAGTGAGAATGTGCCCGTTCAGGCTGACGGTACCGGCATCCGGAGCTACCTGCCCCGACAGCAGATTCACCAGCGTCGATTTTCCGGAGCCATTGTGGCCAAGCACCACCGTCAGGGCATCACTTTTAATGTTCAGTGTCT
The DNA here is from genome assembly GCF_028621875.1 of Photobacterium sp. GSS17. Classification (NCBI taxonomy): domain Bacteria; kingdom Pseudomonadati; phylum Pseudomonadota; class Gammaproteobacteria; order Vibrionales; family Vibrionaceae; genus Photobacterium; species Photobacterium sp. GSS17. The sequence goes on from NZ_CP117518.1 coordinate 1,382,721, forward strand.
CGATAGCCAGGATATCCCGACCATCGCGATGCATACGTATATTATTCAGTTCAAACATGGTTCAGTCTTCCCCCAAAAAGGCTGTTACTGAAATAGGCAAGCCGAGCCGGGCAAAACACCCGACTCGGCTTAGTCATTAACGCCAGATATGATCGGCGCGCTGAAGTTCATTACCAACGGTAATTCAGGCTGGCCACTACGCGGCGTGATTCACCGTAGTAGCAGTAGTAATCGCAGCTCGATACATACTCTTTATCGGTGATGTTGTTGATGTTCAGCTGTGCCTGCCATGCACGGTTGATGTCATACTGCGCCACCGCATCCCACAGGGTGTACGCTGCGACCTGACGATGACTGCTCGCCGGATTGTCCACCGTCGTGCCGACATAGCGAATGCCACTGCCCAGGCGGAAGCCTTCCAGACCGGCTGAGGTGAAATCATAGTCAAACCATGCCGAAGCCATATGACGAGGAATCATCCCAGCACGCTGTTTGCCTTTACCGTAGGTTTCATCAGTACGTGCATCGGTATAGGTGTAACTGGCGGTCAGTTTCAGGTCATCGGTAATGTACCCGACCCCTTCCAGCTCCACGCCTTTAGACTTCACTTCCCCGGTCTGGGTTTTCACCCAGGTGTTCGGGTTTGTCACCAGCGCATTTTTCTCTTCCAGATTAAACCAGGCCAGGTTGATGTAACCGTCAAACGCATCTGGCGTATATTTCACACCGACTTCGGTTTGCTTGCCTTTCAGCGGTTTATAGAGTTCGTTCGTGGCTGTGTCGATAGTGGTCAGCACTTCAAACGATTCTGAGTAGCTGACATAAGGCGACATACCATTCTCAGCCAGGTACATCAGACCGGCATTCAGCGAAAACTCGCTGTCGTAACGCGCTTCGCGGGTATCGGCCGTGCCGTTTTTGTTCTGTGTTTCGACGTAGTCAAAACGGCCGCCAACAATACCTACCCACTGGTCATACAGACGCATCTGATACTGGGCATACAAACCCGCCTGCTGCTTACTGATGCGGCGATCAATCGCCGTATTCGGGTCAATCGGGGTAAAGTTGCCGTATTGCGGGTCAAACGCATCAATGGTGCCGAAACTGTAGCTGTCCAGCTCTTTGCCACTGTTGCGGTGCGATTGCAGATCGAGGCCAAGCAACAGAGTCTGCTCGGTATAATCGCTATACCAGCGCCCTACCGCTTTGTTGTCCACGGTGAAACTTTCGGTATCACCATCGCGGAAAACTAGACCACGTTGCAGCGTAGTCGATGAATCGCTCGGGAAAGCATAAGTACTGCGCAGCAACAACTTGTTGTAACCGTATTTGGCGTTCTGAGCGAACTCCCAGGTATCGTTAATCTGGTGATCAAGCTGGTAGCCCAGAGAGACCTGAGTACGACGGTAGCGATCATAATCCGGCTCACCCATATTAGTGCTTGGATCGATTTTCCCAAACGGCGTGTCAATCAAGGTACCGTACGCCGGGAAGAAACCGTTGGTCGGCACTCCGTCGTCATACAGCACGCTGGCCAGCAGGGTCAGCGTGGTATCGGCAGAAAGATCAATCGCCAGGCTTGGCGCGAAGTAGTAACGGGTGTTCTCCGTGCCGTTCAGCTCACCGTCGCCGTCTTTGAACATACCCACGATACGAAAACGCATATCATCGCGGCCATTCACCGAATCGGAAACATCAATGCCAACCTGTTTGTGGTCTTTGTTGCCAGCCTGAACATTAATTTCCCCGCGCGGCTCGTACGTTGGCTTTTTGGTGACCGCATTGATCACCCCACCCGGAGGTGCCTCACCGTAAAGGATAGAGGCCGGGCCTTTGAGCAGCTCAACCCTGTCGAGACCATAAGGTTCAATCATCCAGCCGTAGTAACCGTCTTTGAACAGACGGCTGCCATCGAGATACGTTGCCGCATCAAAACCACGAACCTTCAACCAGTCTGTATCGTTATCTGCACCGTATGGCGCCGACAGCACACCCGCGTTATAGCGAAATGCTTCATCCAGCTTCTGAACCTGATGAATGTCCAGATCGTCCCGATTGACCACAGAGACTGAAGTCGGCGATTCTGCCATCGGCGTGGCCACTTTCAACGCCGAGGCTGTTACCACGATGGTTTCATCAGGTGCCTGAGCCTGCTCACTGGCCTGCGCGACAACCGGTGTACACAACACAGCCAGTGAAAGGGGAAAAAGAGGTGCCTGGCAGGTTTGCTTGATCAGGCGGGCAAGTTTGCTTTGCATCGGAAGAATTGTCGGCGACATCCGTTTAAATACCTCGAAATACTACACGTAATAAATATGGGAATTATTATCATTAGTATTATGTGGTTATTTTGCGGTAAAATAAATGCCTGAAATCAACTCTTTCATATTTAATTAATACTTATATTAATAACACTGCATAATGGCAATTTTTCGTATTTAGCACCAATATTTTGCCTCTAAACCCTATTATAAAAGTGGACAAACTCCGGTTTTTATCTTTATTAATTATTTAAAAATAAAGACTTTTTTATCTTTGGTAATTGTCAGATAGAATACCCTCTTCAGGCTGAAAACCGAGCCTGTCTGAATGCTTTTCCAAACAATGGATAGATGAAAATATGTTCAAGTTTTTTGAAAACTTAACGGCGGCTTTTCCCCGGCAGGAACCGCAACAGCCACCCGGCAGCCTGTTTGCGTTCTGCCGTCATTACACGCGTGGGTTTGAGCTTCCCCTGCTGGCCATGTCGATACTCAGTGCGCTGGTTGCGATTGTCGAAGTTACCCTGCTGGGTTTCATGGGCCGGTTGGTTGATATGCTGGCCAACCACAACCCGGACACACTGTGGGCAGAAGAAGGCTCAACCATCATGATGATGGGCTTTCTGGTGATCGTGGTAATTCCGGTGCTGGCATTCTGCCACTCAATGATCATGCACCAGTCACTACTCGGTAATTATCCGATGTCGATCCGCTGGATGGCACACCGCTATCTGCTGCGTCAGAGCGTGTCTTTCTATCAGGACGACTTTGCTGGCCGTATTGCCACCAAAGTGATGCAAACAGCACTGGCAGTGCGTGAAACCGTGATGAAACTCGTCGATGTACTGGTGTATATCAGTGTGTATTTCACCTCGATGATCATCATGATGGGTAACTCCGATTTTTACCTGATGCTGCCTATCTTTGCCTGGCTGTTAGCTTATATCGGTATTCAGTTCTATTTCGTGCCGCGAATGAAAAAAGTCGCCACAGAACAAGCTGATGCCCGATCGTTAATGACAGGCCGTATCGTTGACAGCTACACCAATATCGCAACGGTCAAACTGTTTTCTCACACAAATCGTGAAATGGAATATGCCGAGCAGGGTATGCGTGGCTTCCTGAAAACAGTTTACGGCCAGATGCGTCTGGCGACCTGTTTTGTCCTGAGTGTTGATGCCATTAACTACCTGTTGCTGTTTACCGTGGCGGCAGTGTCAATTGGCCTGTGGATGAACGCGGCTGTGACCGTCGGCGTGATTGCTGTCGCCATCAGTATCGCTCTGCGTATTCAAGGGATGTCGAAGTGGATCATGTGGGAAATCGGGGCGCTGTTTGAAAACATCGGTACCGTTATTGATGGCATGAAGACACTGTCTAAACCTATCGCGATTGAAGACAAGCCCAATGCTCCGAAACTGAACGTCAATCATGGCAGCATTGAGTTTGACAATGTCAGCTTCCACTACGGTGAAGAAGAAGGCGTTCTGGAGAAACTCAACCTATCCATCAAACCGGGTGAAAAAGTGGGCCTGGTGGGTCGCTCCGGGGCCGGTAAATCCACCCTGGTCAACCTGCTAATGCGTTTCCACGACGTCGAGTCCGGTGCCATTAAAATTGATGGTCAGAACATTTCCGACGTCAAGCAGGACTCACTGCGCAGCCAGATTGGTATGGTAACGCAGGATACTTCATTGCTGCACCGCTCGATCCGTGAAAACATTCTCTATGGTCGCCCGGATGCCACCGAAGACGATCTGCTACGTGCCACACGTCAGGCGCATGCTCATGAGTTTATTGAGAGATTGTCAGATCCACACGGCAACGTGGGGTATGACGCTCAGGTAGGTGAGCGCGGGGTGAAACTCTCCGGCGGTCAGCGCCAACGCATTGCCATCTCGCGGGTGCTGCTGAAAGACGCACCGATTCTGGTGATGGATGAAGCAACGTCGGCCCTGGATTCGGAAGTCGAAGCGGCGATTCAGGAAAGTTTGTACAAGCTAATGGAAGGCAAAACAGTGATTGCAATTGCTCACCGCCTGTCGACCATTGCAGAGATGGATCGTCTGATCGTGCTGGATAAAGGCAAGATTGTCGAAGAAGGCAGCCACAAGGCACTGCTGGAGAAAAATGGCCTGTACGCTCAGCTGTGGGCACATCAGACCGGTGGCTTCATCGGCGACGTGCTGGAAGAAACTGCCTGAAAGCCCTTTTGCCAGTATCGCGATGTTGAGGCTGAGTCTCGCCAATCGAGCGCGCTAAGCTGACTCGGTAAAAAACCCACTGCCATGCAGTGGGTTTCTTTTTTTCATCTCACCACAAAAACACCCGGCAGATCATCTGGACCTTCTCTCGCTCCCTGCATTCAGGCTTTCCTTTATCCCTACCTGTTCCAAGCCCAGACGGGTCAGGTTTTCAGTATAAGGATTTATCTTCCAGTGGCCGGGGCTCCAGCCTTTCACAAAGCGCTGAAAGTCAGCCCAGGCGACACTGTATAGCGGCCGCCAAGCCGCCTCTATCGCCTCGCTGTCTAACGCTGGTTGATGGCGTTCGACAGCTGCTTTCAGACAGGAGAAATAATGTTCCAGATATTCCGCTATCTGGATGTCGTTTTCCTCAAAGGTCAGAACGCTACTCAGAAACAGGCACACATCCTTCATCCCGCAACCTTTACCGACATATTGGAAATCAACCGCGGCAACTTTGCTGTGATCGGGTGTAAAGCAGAAATTTGCCAGTTTGGCATCGCCATGTACCAATGTCTGGTACGGGCAATCTGCCAGAGCACGATCAATACACTCAGCCGCCGCTTTTAACATCGGATCGTCCAACGCCTCCCATTCATCCGGACGCGTCGAGAGATGCCAGTAGGTCCCAGTCTGCCACAACCCGGCTGGCTCCTGCCCCATAAACCGGGCATGAAACTCGGCCAGCCAACGCAGGCAAGCAAAAATCGCCGGTCTATCTGCCTGTTTCAGCACTCTGGAATAACCAAGGGTATGTAAGTCTTCCAAGACCAGCAAGATTTCATCCCCCTGTTGTGAAACGTACAGGCACTGCGGAACCGGACTTTCGGGAGAGCACTGACTGGCATAGTGGCGATACCAGTTCACCTCAGCCTGATAAGAATCCAGCTTTCTCTGATGCGATACCGGTGTGTTCCAGCCTCGGGGATGAGATTCCGGCTGAGGCAATCGAATATGCTTCACAATCACGGATGGCCATGCCCCGCCTTGTAGGGTGGCTCGAAACAATTCCCCGTACCCTCCCCACAAAGACTGAATGATAGCTGTTTGTCTGATTGCCTCAGCGCCCAGCGCTGTCACCACATCAACGTTGACCGACTTTGGTATTTGCATGCTGTATCACTCTGTTTTTCCCGCTCGCCAGCTTACCATAAGCGACTATCAACTTGCCGTTCGACGTAGCGTCATGGGTTCGGCATGGGTTCGTGGCATTGAATTTAATCGCATTCGCTTCACTGTTTTTGGTATCAAGACCTTGGGAATAAACAGACTCAACGATGTTAAATTCAAACCGTACCCAGTCAGCACGTATTCGGCACCGTCTTATCAAGAAATCGGCTAACTCAGGTAAACGCAATACGTTCCGCCACCCAAAAAGTGACACCGTCACCATGTCACTTATATCTGGTATCAACATCGCGATAGCAGTAGCTGTAGCAAAAGCGGCTGGGGAAATATTGGCGCGCAAAAAACCACATCCCCGACTTTATTTATATGGAGGGTAAATTAATCTGATTTGCGCTTATCTGGGAATATCCAACCGCGCAATCAGACTTTACGGTTGAGTATTCAATCTATTCTGAAGAACAATCAATCTATTCTAAAGAACCATCAATTTATAATATTGAGCAATTTTTTGTATTACGAAAATATAAAGCGTTGGATCTTGGTGAAAAAGCATTCGCGCCATTTATCTTTTTATCTGGTTATCTTTTTATTTCCAGAACACGGGCAGAAAATTGGCAGACTGGAGTGCTCATGGATAAAACCGGTACTTTGAAATTCTGGCGCCAGAATAGTCAGCCAGGTTATCGGCGACAGGTGCACTCTAACAGAAGCAATAGACATTGCTCGGTGAATACATGTTATGGCTTTTGACGCTCAAGGCATCGACTCAACAATTTGCAATTTCGGCCACAGTGTTAGCCACCGTTTGTCCCTGACCCGTTGTGCAAAGAGTGCGTGAGAACGTTTGGGATTAGCCGTCAGGTGCAAATTGAACAAAGAATCCCACCCGAATGCGGCAATCAACTCATAGTCATGCCGATTGATTTTTCTGATGCCCACCGCTGTTTCTTTTTCCGGCCAATACGATAAAGCGTCAAGCGTACTGGTATAAGGTATATCACCGTTGCGACTGTGCATTTTCGCCTGATTACGTACTTGCCAGTTGACTTCAGGCATCATTTTCCGCAACCTGCTTTCAAAGTCTAAATAGGCAACGTCACACTCTTCGGTTGAGTCGAAATAAACAACATCCAGATCGTTCAGGGCGGTTGAATACTCTTTCTGATGAAGATGATCCCACACCAAATTTCGTACAAAACCGGCAGCCAGATAACATTGCGGCAGATCCAGTTGCCAAACACAATCGAGCGCTTTGACCCGGAGTGAATCGCGTTTGATCATAAACAGTAACTGCTCCTGATAGCCATGTTCAGAATTACCCATCAATACTTTTCCCCTTCCACTTCTTTGCATTAAAAGAATCATCGGCAGTTCTACTGATAAGCCAGCCAGACTCATAAGCAACACATTTCATTTGAGGATACGAGACTCTTCATGGCATGGCATGGCATGGCATGGAATGGAATGGCAAAACACAGTACCGCACTTATGCGTGGCCGAGATAAGGCGTCAGGAATTCTGAGACAGCTTCACCGCACAACCCGATATCCACTCTGATACCGGCAGTTCTGAGAATGTCGATGCCCTTCCCACTGTTTCTTGGATCGGGGTCGAGGATGGCTACCACAACATGCTTAATCCCGCTCTTTGCCAGCATATGAGCGCATGACGGTGTTCTGCCGACAAAGGCACAAGGCTCGAGCGTGACGTAAGCCGTTACGCCTTCCAGCGAGCCAGTGAAAGCCGCACATGCCTCAACTTCAGCATGGTTACCGCCAATTGCCTGAGTATAGCCTTCAGCAACGATAACTCCCTGCTTCACCAGCACACAGCCAACCGGAGGATTGGGGCGACACAGCGGAAGTGCATTGCGTGACACTTCCAATGCGCGCAGCATAAATACGTCGTTCATATTCGTGGTGTTCTCTCTGTTAATGATAAAAAAATAGCTTCCTGTAAGCGAGACAGAAAGCTATTTTCCGGGTCGGAAGCATCAGGCCAGCACAGGTCACGATAGCGCAGGCGTTACCAGAGAACCCCCTGGCGCTTAATGCCTGAGCGATAAACACCTTAGCAATAAATGCCTTAGCTATTCACACCTGGTCGTTTGTGCCTGAAGTTTATGCTCGGCTAGATTTTAAACGCGCCGACATGATGGTCAAGCACCTGAGACAGCTCTGCGAGCTGCTTGCTGGACACTTCCAGCTCCTGGCTGGCGCTGAGCCCGTCTTTGACCAAATGACTGACCGTATCCATGTTCATATTAATCTCATTGGCCACCGTGGATTGTTGTTCCGTTGCCGTCGCGACCTGAGTATTAATATCCAGAATAGTCATGACCTGACGGGAAATTTCTTCCAGCGCCTTACGTGCCAGCTCTGTTTCGCTCGCCCCTTCCTTAATCAGCGATTTACTGCTTTCCATCGACGTCACCGCATTTTGTGCTTCCGCCTGCAACTGATTAATCATCGCATTGATCTCATCCGTAGACTGTGCCGTTTTCGTAGCGAGATTGCGAACCTCATCAGCAACAACAGCAAAACCACGGCCAGCGTCACCGGCCCTTGCCGCTTCAATGGCAGCATTCAGAGCCAGCAGATTGGTCTGTTCTGAAATACCGCGGATAACCTCAAGGATAGAGCCAATCGATTGTGTTTTATCCGCCAGAGTCAAAATTACACTCGAGGTATTATTCATTTCGGATTCAAGGTTGCTGATCGCCGTAGTCGATTTTTGCAACGTTTGATAACCAGACTGAGTTTCGTTATTCGCATTGCTGGCTGCATCTGCAGCACCAGCCGCATTGGAAGCGATTTCGTTTACGGTCGCGATCATTTCATTCATCGAGGTCACCACCAGCATGGTTTGCTCGTTTTGTTCCTGACCTCGTTGCAGCGCATTTTGCGACTGCTGACGCAGCGCTAAGGCCGATCCGTTGAGCTCAACCCCGGTATTCACCACCTGCGAGATAATTTCATGGACTTTATTCACAAAGGTATTGAATGCAGAAGAAATTTGCGCTACTTCATCATTCCCTTTCACCGGCAGGCGCACCGTCAAATCACCATCACCTTTAGAAATGTCCTGCAGGGCATTTTTCAGCACTGAAAGTGGCTTTAGCAGTCGACCCAGTAATCCGGAAAGCACAACAACACACAGTAAGAAAATGGCAACAATAGAAATCAGCTGATACGTGATGATCCCGTTAGTCGCCTCGCTGACTTCCGTGATGGGAATACCGATATCTAACGTCCCGTACAGCTGTCCATTGACATAAATTGGCGACATGATGTCGAACACCCAGACTTTCTGAACATCGGCATACCATTTTGAATACTGCTGAACACCTTTGGTCGCGCCGTCTATGGTATAGCTGTCGTCATACACCTTATTGAGCTTTTGTTTGTCACTGTGCGCCACGGCTTTCACATGACTATCAATAACGATGGCATAGCTGATGTCAGAGCGCTGCTTCAGAGAATCAACCAATGCCTGCAAATCGGCTTGCGGGCGATCAGAATGCTCCAGAATGTATGCCGCATTTTCAGCCAGAAATTCAGCCTGAACCTGAGATTTATTTAATATGATTTCGTCGATTTTCTGGCTGGAAATAAAGTAAGTCGAAGCCATACTCGCTATGACGGCAATGCCGAACATAACGCAGACTACCAGCAGGATTATTCTTTTCATTCTGAGTGTCCCAATGCAACTGAGTGGATTGATCATTTTTTGAGGAGCCCTCCTAACCGAGTGCTATCTCATTGATCTTATAAGTGACTAAGTGGTCACTATATCTGAACAATCTGCCGTAACTTTAATGCCAGTTTATAAATTTGTGTCATTGTCCCCTTTTCCATGCAGTGCCTCAGATGAAAAGTGTGATCTTCCATACATCTGTTTGCGCACGAAATTTTTGATGGCTTAACGCCACTCCCTCACACATCCATAGTTTTTGCCTATCGGAACAATAATTTCAATCGATTTCTCAAATAGACACATCCACCGTAATCTAACCCCATATCCGATACGGAATAAGCATTTACTGTCACATTCGATTGCAACAAGCCGGAGGACATATGGAAAAGAATCTGATTGGCCTGAACAAAACTGAAGCGAAGGCACTGACTGACGAACTGAACAAGCTACTGGCGGACTATCAGGTGCTCTACATGAACGTTCGCGGATACCACTGGAACATCAAGGGGCGCGATTTCTTCGAGCTGCACGCAAAATTTGAAGAGATGTATACCGATCTGGTGGTGAAGGTGGATGAGCTGGCTGAGCGTATTCTGACTCTGGGCTCGCAACCGGTTCACGGTTACTCAAAATACCTGGCATTGTCTGATATCAGTGAAACACTGGATGTCACTGAAGGGACTGCGGCGATTAAACATGTGCTGGCGGCTTACCAGACCCTGCTGGTTAAACAACGGCAGATTCTGACAACGGCCAGTGAACTGGGTGATGAGGGTAGCGTCGGACTGCTGAGCGATTACATCAGTCAGCAAGAGAAAGAAACCTGGATGCTGAACGCTTACCTGCAGTAAGCCTTATCGCTGATGCGTCAACGTAACCACTTGACGAACTGCGGCTATAGCTGAACCTTTGGTACTGCTGAGCTATTGCGACTACTGAGCTCTGGCTACTACTGAACCATTTGAACCATTTGAACCAATGCAACAACTGTGTCACTGCAACATCTGAACCACTGCTTATTTGCACACAGCTTTCCTAGCAGCGATTCAGCGGCACTAAGTGCCACCATACTCATGCGCACCGGCACACCTGAGCCTTACGACATGCCAACCTGCTCAGGTGTCCTTTTGGGCTGACCCAGACCGTAATCAGGGGTCAGCCTTTTTTTTCTTTTTCTTTTTCTTTTTCTTTCAATGCATTTATCTCTATCCATTGCAACTGCGGGTGCAACTGTTTTTGCTGGCTGAGTTTGCTGTTAGCAATCCGGGCTCTTAATGAGGCCAGATGCAATATCTCAACAGAGCCATATCGCACAACCAAAGCCAATCGCCTCTCCTATTAGTCGGTTTAGCAAAGAAAACGGGCGCCCGTATTCGCACGAGAAGAGGCCATTAGTGCACCATCAACTTACAGAGTGAAGCTGTTGCCAGGTCAGGGATTTTTCTGTACTGCGCCAGGAACAACTCCGCGCAGGCCAACGCATCAATGGCTGCTGAGTGCCCATGGTACGCGGGCAGTTTGTAGGTTTCGCGCAAATCGGATAGCTGGAAACTCGCATGGCCACCGGTCTTGCCTCGGTAGGTCCAGAGTTTCTCAATCAGCAGCGTATCGAGAATAACGCACGGTAAGGTGGTTGACTGATAACGGGTACGAAAGTAGTGCTCAAGAAAGCCCTTTTCAATGCAGGCACCATGAACGACAACAACTTTGCCCGCAATGGCACGAAATAAATCGCTCATCCCCTGATCCAGGCTCACCCCATTTTCCAGCAGTTTCGGGGTAATGTGGTTAACCTCGGCACTGACTGCTTTTACAAACTGTCCGTGCCGCACAAACAGCTCGGCAGATTGTTCAACCGCAATTTCGTTCAGCGTCAGCGGCACAAAGCCAATGCTCAGGATCTGGTCATTCCCCGGTTCGACACCGGTTGTTTCAAAATCCAGCGCCACAAAAGACACATCTTCCAGCCGACTGCGGATATCCGGTAACGGCGTTGACAGATAACGGTTCACCCCTTCCGGCCAGTGCGCATCAATATGAATCGATTGCCGATGTTGTTCCGGATTGGGTTTCTTGGCCAACGATGATTTTAGTTTGCGTAACATACAGCTTATCCTTTCAGGTAACGCAACTTGGCGACATCCTGCATCTCATTGATAATTTTGAACGCATCTTTCAAATGCTTGCGCTCAAAACTACTGAAGTTGTCCGGAGCAATATGATTATTCGGCTCTTTGCCGGCCTTGATAGCCTGCAACTGGTGTTTGAATCTGACCTGAGTGATAAACCGGTATGCTCCTATAATATTATCGCAGCTGTCCTGCGACATCGCGCCCTGCTCGGCAGCATATCGGAACCGCTCTTCAGTCCCAGTCATTGACCCGCCGGCTGACAAGCTGAATATCCGAGCCAGATCAATAATAAGGTTAAGCGCATACTTCTTGATATTGAGGGTGTTACTGTTTTCTCCCCCTTTTTCCAGCACCAGATTATTGAAGATCCCCAGTGGCGGCTGCGTTTCAATGGCGTCTTTTACCAGTGCCGGAATGAAGTTATGACTGCTCTGGATCCGTTGATGCAGATAGTGCTGCATCTGCTCGACCAGTTCGCCATTACCGTAAATCGCCCGAACCTCCAGAAACACACTGATACTGAGCAATTTGTTGTATTCAGGGCTGTTCACCCACTTCTGATAATACTCTTTCCAGCGTGACAATGGTTGGCACCACTTCGGTGAGGCCGCCATGTACTTACCGTCACACAACGGGTAGCCACACGCGGCCAACCCGTTACAGACCCGCATCGCGAGATGGGTGAAATAGAGTTTATCCTCTTCTTTGACAACATCGGACAGAACGATAGCACTGTCCTGATCTGACAACATGTGGACTTCATTGCGGGCATGAGAACCCGCGACGACCCAGGCATAATCACAGGGTGGCGGGCCAAGCAGTTCTTCCGTCAGCTGGATGATCCGACGCGTGAAAGCGTCCATGATCATCGACATCACCCGACCTTGAATCTCAGCGCTGACGCCACTTTCGACCAGTGCTTCAAAAATCGATTGGCGTTCATCACGGAGTGAAGCCAACGCATTGACTGAGCTGGCATACTTGATTTTTTCAATCAGAAACAGAGCCTGTGTGCGGTGGTTATGTACCAGGTGCGAAGTGGTCAGCAGACCGGTGACCTCGTTGCCTTTCACCACCGGCAGACAACGGATGTTGTATTGCAGCATCAGGGATACCGCCTGAATGACTTTATCATCACTCTGAATCAGTACCGGCGACTGAGTCATCACGGTACTGATAGGCTGACGGGTATCAATGCCGGTCGCCACGACACTGCTTGTCATATCACGGTCGGTGACCAGCCCGACAATCTCATCGCCTTTTTTCACTACCGCGCAAGAGCTGCGCTCGCCGCAGCACATCCGACGCGCCACTTCCTGTATCGGAGTGTCTTCTGTCACGATAGTAATGTTTTCACTGGCGATTTCCCCGACCCGCCGAAAGAACAGACCTTTCTCTTCCTTGCGGCACACGTCATTCACTGCAGAATGCAGACGCACTTGTGCCTGACTGGCAAAGTAATTTTCAAACTCGGGGTATTCGGAGCAAATCCGCTGTAATTCCTGATGCGGGATAAGGTACAACAGCGAATCTTCGATCGCTTGTGCCCGGTAGCCATCTTCAGCATTCGTCATCGGCTTGAGGAAAGTAAAACCAAACTGATCCTCGGCACCAAGACGTGCGCGAAGTTCGCCGTTTGAACGACGCTGCTCAATCGCGCCGGTTCGAATGATGTAAAGAAACCGCTGCGCACACTGCGCGCTGAATTCAATTTCTTCGCCATGAGCCAGGTATCGGACTTTCACAACCTTTGACAGTGCTCGCACCAGGGCTTCAGGCAGTTTATCGAACGGATCAATGGTGACCAGAAAGTCAAAAATATTGCAGGTCAGTGATGTTCCCATACTCTTATCTCACAAAATTGAAACAGCGTTTCGATGGTTTGATTAACGGCAAAAAAAGCAGCCTAGCGGCTGCTCCTCTTAGCTTATGCCGGGTAATCGTGGTAACCCAGTTGCTCTGAAATGTTTTTTCCGGCCTGTTGCAACATGCCAACATAGCTCGACAAACTATCCACATCAAAACGAATCGTCGGGAACGACATCGACAAACCAGCAATCACATTTCCGAACCGGTCATAAATCGGTGCCGCAATACAACGCAGACCCGGCTCCTGCTCTTCATTGTCTTCCGCGTAATGGCGCTCTTTCACCATCACCAGTTCTTCAAGCAACTGGTCCACATTTTCCAATGTTTTTTCCGTGTGCTTAATAAACTCAACACCGGCCAGCGTGTCTCGCACAAACTGCTCATCACGTTCTGCCAGCAGCACCTTACCAATAGCAGTACTGTAAAGCGGGTTACGGCGACCAATACGAGATTGCATGCGCAGGTTGTAGCCTGAGTCGATTTTGTGGATGTAAATAATGGCATTTTCATCCAGCGCACCCAGGTGCAATGCTTCATTCGTTTGCTGGGAAATAATGCGCATCTCTTTATCTGCCAGTGCGATAAGGTCGACGTATTCCAGCGACTTTGAGCCAAGTTCAAAGAGTTTCAGAGTTAGCGAGTACTTATCTGCCTCACCTTCCTGAGCAACATATCCCATTGACTTCATGGTCTGCAGGAAACGGTAGGTCGTGGCTTTTGACATCATCAGGCGCTGAGACAGTTCAGACACCCCAATCTCTTTTTGTTCACCCAAAGCCTGAAGGATATTAAAAACCTTGAGGACGGAAGAAACCGCTTCAGGCTGCGTTGACTTTTCCATTATTGATCCTTTCTGTGTCCGATTGCTGGTGATTATACCTCAAGATGCATCATGAACCAGATTTTTTAAAATCGCTTTTCAATATTTTGAAACCGCTCACCCCTTCATAACCCGAAAAAGCAGATCTCCATCAATATTTTTAAAACGCTTTTTCAATTTTATTTGTGTGAGGTTTCTTTTTGTTGCTATGGTTACCTCAACAACAGTGATGGCTCCCAGCGAGAAAGTCACTACCGACGAAAATAGTGAGGAAAACCGTATGACTCTTGATTCATTTAATCTGCAGGGAAAAGTAGCAATCGTAACGGGTTGTGATACAGGTCTGGGCCAGGGTATGGCACTGGGACTGGCGCGTGCAGGCTGTGACATCGTGGGCGTAAACATCACCGAACCCACTGAAACAATGGCAAAAATTGCAGAGACTGGACGTAAGTTCGTTGATATCCGCGCTAACCTGATGAAACTCGATGACATTCCGTCAATTGTCGATCACGCGGTCACTGAACTGGGTCGTATCGATATTCTGGTAAACAACGCCGGTATTATCCGCCGTAATGATGCCATCGAATTTTCTGAGCAAGACTGGGATGATGTCATGAACATCAACATCAAATCTGTGTTCTTTATGTCTCAGGCGGTAGCCAAGCAGTTCATCGCACAGGGTGAAGGCGGCAAAATCATCAACGTGGCTTCTATGCTTTCCTTCCAGGGTGGTATCCGTGTTCCTTCCTACACTGCATCAAAAAGTGGTGTGATGGGGATTACTCGTCTGATGGCCAACGAATGGGCGAAGCACAACATCAACGTGAATGCTATTGCACCGGGCTACATGGCAACAAACAACACCGCTGCGCTACGTGCTGATGCAGATCGTAACCAAGCGATTCTGGAGCGTATTCCTGCTGAGCGCTGGGGTACACCGGAAGACCTGCAGGGCCCATGTGTGTTCCTGGCGTCTAAGGCGTCTGATTACATTAACGGCTACACCATCGCGGTTGATGGCGGCTGGCTGGCACGATAAAACCGTAGCAAGTCTGGTAACAGGGATATAACGGTGGATATTTCATTCGCACAGGCACTGGGTTTTGTCAGCTTTGCTCTGGGTATTTCGACCTTCTACCAGAAGGATGATCGAAAACTGAAAATCGTCATGCTGATTTTCAACCTGAACCATCTGGTGCACTTCCTGTTACTGGGCTCGCTGGTGTCGGCGCTCAGTGCCCTGTTATCGGCACTGCGTACCGCGACAGCCATTTATGTTTCATCCATCAAAGTGGCTGCTCTGTTTATCAGCATCAGCCTGATCAGTGGCGTCTGGCTGGCTGACAACCTCTGGGAGCTCTGGCCAATATTGGGCACTGTCATCGGCACTTATTCTGTGTTTATGCTGAAAGGCATCGCGATGCGGTTGGGCTTTCTGGCTGGGGCAACTTGCTGGCTGATCAACAACCTGTCCATCGGTTCTATTGGTGGATCGCTGCTGGAGATGACTGTTATCAGCGTCAATATCATCACGATTTACCGGCTTCACCGAGATCGACAGCAACAACCGGCGCTGAACAACTAAATTGTAGGTAAGACATGTTTGTATTTAATGATCAGATTGAACTGGAAGACCTCGGCAACGGTATTACCCGTAAGGTTCTGGCTCACAGTGACAACATGATGGCCGTTGAAGTGCGCTTCGACAAAGGCGCTGTCGGCACTATGCACAGCCACCCGCACGAGCAACTGACCTATGTCCTTTCTGGTGTGTTCGAGTTCACCATCGGCGACGAAACGAAGATCGTCAAAGCCGGTGACACCATGTACAAAGAGCCGAATATTGAGCATGGCTGTGTGTGCCTGGAAGCTGGTGTGCTGATTGATAACTTCACACCAATGCGCAAAGACTTCTTATAAGACGTAATTGTGTAAAAAGACTTTTGTAAGAAAGCCGGTTGCAAGTTGCAAGAATAGACAGTGAAAAACAACAGTGTCAGAAAGCACTGTTTACAACGCTCTCAATGAACGGCTTTCGGAAATAGCTATCAATAACCGAATATTGAATCGCAGTACGACTGCAGGAGAAACCATGAAAATTGCACTAATGATGGAAAACAGCCAGGCCGCGAAAAACGCCACTGTGCTGAATGAACTTCAAACCGTGGTAAAAGCGAATGAGTACCCGGTCTATAACGTTGGTATGAGTGACGAGAATGATCATCACCTGACTTACATCCACCTGGGTATCATGGCCAGCATCCTGCTGAATTCAAAAGCGGTTGATTTTGTGGTTACCGGCTGTGGTACAGGTCAGGGCGCAATGATGTCTCTGAACATCCACCCAGGCGTAGTGTGTGGTTACTGCCTGGATCCATCAGATGCATTCCTGTTTAATCAAATCAACAACGGTAATGCACTGTCTCTGGCCTTTGCCAAAGGCTATGGCTGGGGCGCGGAACTGAACGTTCGCTATATCTTTGAAAAAGCGTTCCTGACTGGTGAACGTGGTCAAGGCTACCCAATCGAGCGTGCTGAACCTCAGCAACGTAATGCAGGTATTCTGAACGAAGTGAAAGCCGCTGTGGTGAAAGAAAACTACTTGGATTCACTGCGTGCTATCGATCAGGAACTGGTGAAAACCGCCGTTTCCGGTGAGCGCTTCCAGCAGTGCTTCTTTGAAAACTGCCAGGATGCAGAGATCGAAGCCTACGTTCGCGCTCTGCTGAACTAATTTATCGCATTCTATCCAGCGATACTGAACAACGGGAATAACGAACAAACCGGTCTTTACAGGCCGGTTTTTTTATTCTGCTCAGCCAATCGAATTAGGATTTTCGCGTTTTCTGCGATCGCCAAATCGACCACTGTCTGATCCTAATTGTCTGCCGGGCAGCGATATACCGTTTAATTGTGAGTCGGGCAAAAGCGATTCCATGCTGCAAACAGATTGCTGCAAACAGAACGCTGCGAACCGATCACGCTCACATTTTTTTGAACCGTTGTTTTATTTTTATTTTCACAAGTTTTCAAAACGGTCATAATAGCCTCAAGAAATGTTCAGGAGACATCCTATGAATCCAATTAGTCGAGTGGCCATCATCGGTGAGTGCATGGTCGAGCTGAAAAAAGTCGGTGATACCATCACTCAGGGCTTTGGCGGCGATACCCTCAATACTGCGGTTTACCTCTCGCGCCTGACTCACCAACAGGGCATTACGACGTCTTACCTAACGGGGTTGGGGCAGGATCCTTTCAGTGCTGACATGCTGTCGGCGTGGCAAACCGAAGGGCTGGATACCTCAATGGTGTATCTATCCTCCGACAAGCTGCCGGGGATTTATGCCATTCAGACCCGTGATGACGGTGAGCGCAGTTTCTACTACTGGCGCAATGACTCTGCGGCTAAATACTGGCTGCGAGAGCAAGATCCCCAACATCTGCTGAGAGATTTATGTCAGCATCAAATGGTGTACCTGAGCGGGATCAGCCTGGCAATTTTGCCTGACGATGGCCGTCGCACCTTGTTTGAACTGTTGACGGCTTATCGCCAACAAGGTGGCATGATTGCGTTTGATAACAACTACCGTCCGGCTTTGTGGTCCTCAGCAGAGCACGCCCGGGCATGTTACGCCGAGATGCTCGCCCTGACAGATATCGCTTTCCTGACCTTCGACGACGAAGTCATGCTTTACGGCGATGAGCAGGAAGATCAAGCCATTGCGCGTACTCAGGCCTTTGGCGTAAAAGAAATTGTGGTGAAACGCGGCGGTGAAGATTGTTTGGTGATTAGCGGTCAGCTCTCTATCGCGGTCACGCCACCCCCTGTCGCCAATATCATCGATACCACAGCGGCGGGAGATTCATTCAGTGCCGGCTATCTGGCTAAGCGCCTGACTGGCGGCAGCGAGCAAGATGCCGCTCTGGCGGGACATATTGTTGCCGGTCGAGTCATCCAGCATCGCGGGGCGATTATTCCCAAAGATGCCATGCCCGAGATTTGAAGGTAACAAGCCTTACAAGGCACACACTCTGACTCGAGAAAAATCTGGCAGCGACAGATTTGAGCCTATACCCCCAATACATAAAACGTAAAAACGCATGGTGAGATTAACAGGCTGACTTTTATCTTATTTCTGTTAATGAAATGCATTTTTACGAAGAACACGATTTAAGACGAGCACTATTTAAAACAAGTGCTTTTCAAAACAAGCACTATATGGAGAGGATTATGTCTAACCAAGACGCTTCAGGATTAAACAGCCAACTACGTGACATCAAAGTTGTCCCTGTTATTGCCATCAAAGATGCCGGTAAAGCGGTGAAGCTGGCTCAGGTATTGATTGAAAATGGTCTGCCTTGTGCTGAGGTGACCTTCCGTACTGAACAAGCGGCAGCAGCCATCAGAAACATGCGCGATGCCTACCCGGACATGCTGATTGGTGCCGGTACTGTACTGACGACTGAACAGGTCGATCAGGCTATTGAAGCGGGCGTAGACTTTATCGTCAGCCCGGGCTTTAACCCAACAACAGTGAAATACTGTCAGCAGCGTAACATCACCATCGTACCCGGCGTAAACAACCCTAGCCTGGTTGAACAAGCAATGGAAATGGGACTGCGCACTCTGAAATTCTTCCCGGCGGAACCATCTGGCGGCACGGCGATGCTGAAAGCCCTGACGGCTGTCTACCCGGTAAATTTCATGCCGACAGGCGGTGTCAGCCCGAAAAACGTCAAAGACTACCTGGCGATTCCATCGGTTCTGGCCTGTGGTGGCACCTGGATGGTTCCCAACGACCTGATCGACAATGAGCAATGGGATGAACTGGCAACTTTGGTAAAAGAAGTCGCCCAGATTATTGACTGATCTCGGCTATACCGTTCACCAATGAGTGGCAAGTCGGCGACGAGAGGTCGACTTGCATACCCCCTTAAATTAACTCCTGATTTTTGGTTCCTGATTATTAGTACCTGTTTTGCGCCTGTGTTCATCTCCAGGCGCTTTTTTTTAAGTACGAAGATTGGCCTAGTGTGAATTGCCCGCTTCAGGATATCGTCGCTGTATGGCCGGACGGCTTATCCACCGCGTTTTGCCTCCCTCCCCCTTTCCCATCGTCAGATTGCGCGATACAGGCGACCAGCCTTATCCCACTTTGCCACATTCTCATCCTTCTACGGAGTTGCTGCACTTGGAAACGTCGCCGATGTATCTTCTATTCGCCGCCGCTCCAGTGTGTTTTCGGTAGCCGGTGGCGTTCTTCTTCAATAAACGCCCTACGTCGAAAACAATCAACACCACTCTCTGCCTTATTCTCAGCGCTGTGGTTATCACACTTTTCAGGTGAGGTATTCACGAAAGTACTCACCGACAGTGAGGTATCACAATGGAGTAAAAAGCACTAATGAACACTGCTTTTTTATTGGAGTATGAATATTTCTCATGTTCAATATGAAGTAAAACCATTTTTATAAATTTAACCATCCAAGTATAAAAAACACATCGCTCATAACTCTAGATAATATTGACGTTAAATATCAAATCAGTCTTTTGAATCAAATTCTAAAAGACCAAAAACGTCGAAAAACTGAAAAAGTACAGAGAGAGCAAGAAAGTAACTCAGGTTTAAGCTCAGCCATTGGATGGATGATTACGATGAATAAAGACTTTACATTTACAATTAATAGTGTTGTTTTCGATGAGAATTATCATCCTTCAGATAGCACGCGTATCACCACCAATTTTGCGAACTTGGCGAGAGGTGAAAGTCGCCAATCAAATTTGCGTAACGCTTTAAAGATGATTGATAATCGCTTTAATGCTTTGGCGAACTGGGATAATGCCAGCGGCGATCGTTATTCCGTTGAACTTGAAATTATTTCAGTTGATTTGGATATTGAAGGCAGTGGTCAAACTTTTCCATCGATTGAAATATTGAAGACAAATATTTTTGATCGAAAAACTAACGAACGCATTGAAGGCATCGTAGGCAATAACTTTTCTTCTTACGTGCGAGACTACGACTTCAGCGTTTTGCTGCTAGAGCATAATAAAAACCAACCTAAATTCAGCATTCCAGCAGGCTTTGGCGAACTTCATGGCAAATTATTTAAATGCTTCGTTGATTCAGACACTTATAAAGAGGCGTTTAGTAAGCCACCGGTTATCTGTCTGAGTGTGTCGGATAGTAAGATCTATCATCGCACTGAAAATCATCATCCTATTTTGGGTTTTGAGTACCAGCCTAATGAGTCGTCGTTGACTGAACAATATTTCAAAAAGATGGGCTTACAAGTTCGCTATTTTATGCCAGAAAACAGTGCCGCTCCTTTTGCCTTTTTCTTCTTTGGTGACTTATTGAATGATTACACCAATCTGGAGCTGATTAGCACGATCAGTACGATGGAGACATTCCAAAAAATTTACCGACCTGAGATTTACAATGCCAATTCTTCGGCTGGGAAATGCTACCAACCGAATTTAAAGAACCTTGACCATTCAATTACTCAAATTGTTTATGATCGCGCAGAGCGTAGCCAGTTAGCGGTTGAGCAAGGGAAATTTGCTGAGCAGCACTTTATCAAACCATACCAAACGATTCTTGAGCAGTGGTCTGCCAACTACCCTTTGTAATTAACTCAAATAGACAAAAGAATTTATTATGAAAAAACTATTACCGACTTCAACCTCTGGCAGCTTACCTAAACCGACTTGGCTTGCTCAACCAGAAACACTTTGGTCACCTTGGAAATTACAAGGTCAAGAATTAATTGACGGCAAACATGATGCGTTGCGCGTGTCATTACAAGAACAGCAACTGGCTGATATTGATATCGTGAGCGATGGCGAACAAACACGCCAACACTTTGTGACAACGTTTATTGAACACCTTAGCGGCGTTGATTTTGAAAATCGTAAGACGGTGACAATTCGTAATCGCTACGAAGCGAGTGTCCCGACGGTGGTTGGCCCAGTTTCGCGTCAAAAATCAGTATTTGTGGAAGATGCCAAGTTCTTGCGCCAGCAAACCGATAAACCGATTAAATGGGCCTTACCTGGGCCTATGACCATGATCGACACCTTGTACGATGATCACTACAAGAGCCGTGAAAAACTCGCTTGGGAATTTGCCAAAATTCTTAATGAAGAAGCGAAAGAGCTAGAAGCGGCGGGTGTGGATATCATCCAGTTCGACGAGCCAGCCTTTAACGTGTTTTTTGATGAGGTCAACGAGTGGGGTATCGCGGCGCTGGAACGCGCGATTGAAGGCCTGAAGTGTGAAACGGCTGTCCATATTTGTTACGGCTATGGCATCAAAGCCAATACCGATTGGAAAAAGACGTTAGGCTCTGAGTGGCGTCAATACGAAGAAGTGTTCCCTAAACTGCAAAAATCGAACATCGACATCATTTCACTGGAGTGCCACAACTCTCGCGTGCCAATCGAACTGCTTGAACTGGTTCGCGGCAAAAAAGTGATGGTCGGGGCGATTGATGTGGCAACAAACACCATCGAAACCCCGGAAGAAGTCGCCGACACGCTGCGCAAAGCCCTGCAATTTGTCGATGCTGATAAGCTTTACCCTTGCACCAACTGCGGTATGGCACCTTTGTCTCGCGAAGTCGCAAGAGGTAAGCTCAATGCGTTAAGTGCAGGAGCAGACATTATCCGCAAGGAACTCTCGGCGAAGTACTAACTCATATATTGAAATGTGGCTGGGTTACTATTTTGATTTGATTGGAATCGATTCCTACGGTCAAATCAGTAACCCATCTATTGATGACAATTGTTCATACTGTTTGTTGATAGAACGTCTACTCAATGACAGCATCACAGTACTTACGCGTTTTGCTGTAAATATGAATGACAACGCCCCCTATGATGCCAAAGCATTTTACCCGACATGCTCAACGATCAATTGCGCCACCTCATTTTCCGATAAGTCGGTATTATCGATAGACAGCGTATTTTTATGCTCAATCCCCTTGAACGCCATTTTGGTAAGCACTTTTTCGAGTGAATGCTGACAAGACAATTTATGTGAATCCGCTCTTTCTTCCGACATTACACGCTTGTATAAAGCCTTGTGAACAGGATTTAAGTGAATCGGATAAACGTCAATCCCCTGCTTGATGAAAAAGGCCAGGTACTTTTGTATTTCTTGTGCATCACTTTCTGAACATGTCATCGACGTCATTACCAAATGCGTGACGCCCAACGCTTGCGCTTTTGCCAGAACAATTCTTCTTATCTGATTTGTAAACTCACAAAAATCCTTTTCGCCAAATGCATCGTAAATGGAAAGGCTCAGATCAACCGTTAAATGATTGTGGAAGAGTTTATAACCAAAATCCTCACTGAGTTTTTTCGCGACCGTTAACTTCCCTGCTGCGGGAGGACCATGTAACCACACCACTTTCATACTGCTATCCTTTGCTTTGCTTTGCTTTGCTTTGCTTTGCTTTGCTTTGCTTTGCTTTGCTTTGCTTTGCTTTGCTTTGCTTTGCTTTGCTTTGCTTTGCTTTGCTTAACAGAACTGTAAAATCACACAGCCATAAACGCAGACCAGCCAACGATAAAAGGCGCCAATGACTAAGTCTGTTGCGACCTGACGATGGTACCTAAGAAACTACTGGTAGGAACCCCTTCGTTAAGAGGAGTATCCATGATTACCCATGGTGTGAAAAAGCTTATTAACCGCTTCTGTTTTAACATCGTTTACGAGAGCACCGCAAAAAGTAACTGGCAAACGGTTTGGTAACGTTGGGGTAAATCTCGGTTACGTTTTTGCACAAGATATAGCGTTTCTTTCACTGTTTCAGCGGGTGTGGCAATATGCAGATGTGCTTTACCGGAGAAATTTTCCACCGCGGTTTCCGGCAATACCGTAAAACCCAGCCCTTTAGCGACGGGGAGCAATATCTGGCTGAGTTGATTAACGTAGCCAGCCTTGGGTAACTCATCCACATTGATTTTTCCAAGCTCTTTATCTCCGCATAAATCAAAGTACAGGGATAAATAATGTTTGGCGTCCGGATGACCGATTAACCCGCAATTAAACAGTAAATCAGGAGTGATATCTTCACCTTGATAGTGTTCCGGCAGTACCAGACAGAGGGCTTCATGACCAATAACCTGACTATGGTACAGATCATGATTTGGTATGTGAGTCACAATGCCTAAATCGATAACGCCGGACTGCACATCGTTCAATATTTTATGGTTGGGTGCCACTTCAAGATAAATACTTAATTCGGGATGCTGTTGCTGCAACGACAACAGCTGCGGATACAGCATTAGCGCTAACGCTCCCGAGCATGACAGCTTACATTGGCCCGAGTAAGGATTATCAAAGCTCAGGTTTTCCATCAGGTTTGCTTCTTCCTTGGCCACTTTCAGCGCGTACTCATAAACCAGCCTTCCCTGCTCAGTCAGCTCAAAGCTTTTATTTTCCCTTTTGATCAGTGAATGGCCACAGGCGGCTTCGAGTTTCTTGATCTGCTGACTGACCCCAGGCTGTGTCATGTGCAGCTTTTCCGCCGTTTGGGTGAAGTGGCCGACATCAATCAAGGTTTTGAATGTGTGTAACCAGAGTGGATTGAGCATGGCATACACTCACTTTGATAACAAAAAATTATTATAATTAGAATTAATGATAATTTCTAATTCTAGGTTACCGAGCATATATTTACCCCATCGAAAAGAGTGTCTTTTCTTAAACAGATTCTAATGAGGTGTTTATGTCTGCTCCAGCTGCTATGC
Organism: Photobacterium sp. GSS17; assembly: GCF_028621875.1. Classification (NCBI taxonomy): domain Bacteria; kingdom Pseudomonadati; phylum Pseudomonadota; class Gammaproteobacteria; order Vibrionales; family Vibrionaceae; genus Photobacterium; species Photobacterium sp. GSS17. The sequence goes on from NZ_CP117518.1 coordinate 1,406,639, forward strand.
CATACCCAAGAACCTTCTCTCATATTGGTATCTCTGTCCCGGATCTTGAGGCGGCAGTTAAATTTTATACGGAAGTGCTGGGTTGGTACTTGATCATGGAACCAACTGAAATTGTTGAAGATGATTCCGCCATTGGTGAAATGTGTACCGATGTTTTTGGTGCCGGATGGGAAAAATTCCGCATTGCGCATTTATCGACGGGTGACCGTATTGGGGTTGAACTGTTTGAGTTCAAAAACCAGGAGAACCCGGAAGATAACTTCGAGTACTGGAAAACCGGTATCTTCCATTTCTGTGTGCAGGATCCGAACGTAGAGGAATTAGCGGAAAAAATCGTCGCGGCAGGTGGCAAGAAACGCATGAAAGCCCCACGTTACTACTACCCGGGCGAAAAGCCATATCGCATGATCTATATGGAAGACCCGTTTGGTAACATCCTTGAGATCTATAGCCACAGCTATGAACTGCATTACGCGAGCGGTGCGTATAGCGGCTAAGAAACCGCAAAAACGGTTCTGACAGTCACGGAAGTGTTTGCCCCTGAATTCGTTCTCCCAACTTAGAAGGCGAACACTTCCGCTGCTGCTACTTGCTCGTTTGGCTCAGTGCAAAACGGCCTTAGGGCGATTTTTCGCACTTAGCCCCCAGCCACACAACATAATCAGTCCCCCTATCCCCAGATAGATCAATCTCGCAGATACGACAGGCTGAATGAATGCGACACCCGCCACTATGACGCCAAGCGACAGTCCTATCCGACCAAGGTATTGCCCTTGCCGATGATCAACCATCGCCTGCTCAGACTTCGTCATAGGTCGGTTAAGGCGTGCCATTAGCGTGTCTGGCAATACAGATGCCTCAGCATGGTCTGGCTCACGGTAAAACAGCCGGGTACTGATAAAGAAGCCGCCGGTAATCAGCAGGTGAACCAATAATGTGCTGACAATCGTCAGATCTTTTTGCTCACGTACCGTAAACGGTGTGTCGCCAAATAAAGGCTGTAAGTGGTTCACATCAAATACCAGCATCATAAAGGCCGAAACCAGCATACCAACCAGAATGGTTGCCCAACCTGACCAGCCAGGTGTTCTGAGGCAGACAAGGGCCAACAGCGAAGGAATCGACAACGGCATCTGCACAAATGCACTGAACATCATCATGATGTCAAACAGGCTGTAGGCTTTGACATTGGCCAGCAACATCGCGGTTGCACAGGCAACCACCCCGCTCATCAGGGTCGACCATTTCCCGACGGCCAATTGCTGGGCATCTTGCGCCCCCGGACGTATCACAGATAGGTAAACGTTTTTAACGATAATACCGGCATTGCGGTTTAAGGCCGCTGTCATTGGAGCAATGGTTGCAGCAATCATGGCTACCAGCACCATACCCAGCAGCCCCTGCGGCATGTATTTATCGATATAATACAGGTACGCGGCATTGTTAGCCTGCGCCCCCAGACTCGGGTAATTAGCCTGCAAATCCACCGCCTGCGCCGACACAAACCACGCCGGAGCAAACCACAGCAGAGGCGCGATCAGAAATAGCATGCCCGCCAAACGGGCAGCTTTTTCTGCTTCCCGCTCATTGACGGTCACCAGAAAGCGATAGCTGCTCAAGGCATTATTGGTGCTCATGGTTTGTTGAACTAACATGGCGCAAGCCCAGAAGGCGAACACCTGCCAGTACGTTATCCCCTCTCCCATCACAGCATTTCGGGTCATATGCTCACCCAGCGCTGCAAAGCCACCGTGGGCATCGATCAATTTGTCCGTCGCGGTCATCCCGACTACAACGGTAATCGCCACCAACAGGATCAGTTGGACGACATTGGTGGCTGACACAGTCCATGCGCCGCCACTGAGGGCTATCACCGTGACCACAGTACTAATACCGATAATGGTGACAGACAAGTCGAACTGAAAAGTGGCAGATACAAATGCACCCAGCCCGTTCAGCCAGATGGCACAGGCAATCAGGGTGATCGGAAAGCTCAGCCAGGTATAAACCTGCTCTGATACTTTGCCGAACCGCAGCTTGATCACCTCCATCGCAGTCTCGACCCGCAAACGGCGATAGCGACCGGCAAAAAATGCCGCCGAAACAAAAAAACCCAGAGCATTTCCCCAGAAAACAAACATGACACTCAGGCCGTCTTCGTAGGCTTTTGCGGCAGCTCCGGTAAACGTCCAGGCCGAGAACTGAGTCATGAAAGCGGTTGCACCTGCCATCCACCACACCATGCTTCCCCCGCCCTGAATGAAGCTACTGCTACTGGTTGCAAACTTTTTAAAGGCCATCGCGGCGATCAGAATGAATACGAAATAGCCAAACACGACACCCCAGTCTAACTGCGTCACACTCTTCTCCTAAAAAAATTAAAACACCATTTCAATGATCACATTTCCACGAAGTGACCCTTTTCCTCGGCGTCGCTTTCATTAAATTAAAACACCATTAACCACAAAACAAAATGGTGTTTTAAAAATGAAGTTCAGAATCATTCCTCTTGCTGTCCTTTTTGCCCTGGGTACATCTTCTGCGTTTGCCGCCCAACTGAATTTGCGCCATGAATACGCACCGGATCGCGATGGTGACGAGCACCGCGATCGTATTGCGATTTCCCATCGGTTCGAAAACCAGATCGGTTTCAGCGTTGAAGCCAAGTGGGGCTCCAAGGAAGGGGGATCATTTCTGGAAAACGATGATGTCGTTTCCAAAGGGCACGAAGTGGGTGTGAGTTACAACTACAAAGTGAACGACAAGTTCAGCCTTCAGCCAGCGTTTCAGATTGATTCCAACTCATCGTCTTCCACTTATAAATTCAATCTGCGCGGCGGCTATCAGGTAACCAAAGAGTGGGATGTCGCAGCGCGTTACCGTTACGGTTACAAAAATACCGACAACTCCCACTACAACCAGGTAAACCTTTACACCAACTACAAATTCGACTGGGGTAAGTTAGGGGTAGATCTTGAATACAAAGACCTGCAAGGCGATACCGGCGGATGGAAAGACAAAGGCACCGATCACCTGTTCAGCTTCGTGGGTGAATACACCAAGCTGCAAAGCGGCTGGGTCCCTTTTGGTGAGATAGCCTTCATTACTTACGACAAAGACAAAGACGGCTATAAGGATGATTACATTCCTCGTTACCGTGTCGGCCTGAAATACAATTTCTAAGCAGGGGAAACTTATGAAACCATCAACTTTAGCCCTGTGTCTGGCGGCCGCCTTATCTTCTCAGGCTTACGCACAGGTTCCAGACGCAAGCCAGCTGGTGTGGAAAGCCACCACATTTGGCCAGTCGACGGATCTGAACTTCGGTTCGACAATTCTGCCGGATAAAGTCGGCGTCAATCAGGTCACGATCAACGGACAGGCCGTACAGCCTGGTCCGGTTGCAGACAGTGTGACCATTGAAAGCCGGGGCGGTAAACTGGCGAACTCCCATGAAGGACTGACGTTCTATTACACGGAACTGCCGACCGACGTGAACTTTACGTTGTCTGCCGATATTACTCTCGAGCAGCTTGGCCCGGAAACCGGCGCGACACCCAATCGCCAGGAAGGTGCCGGCATTATGGTTCGCGACATTCTCGGGGCTGAACGTCAGGTTCCACAACCGGAAGGCCATGAGGAATTCCCGTCAGCATCCAATATGGTCATGAACCTGCTGCGTTCCCATACCCGTGATAATGATGGCATGGTAAACATCAATGGATCATACCGGGAAGGCGTCTATCAGCCGTGGGGCACTGCCGGTAATCGCCTCAGCCGGGTGGACTATCTGGAAGGAGTGCCGTACGGGGCAGAACACACTTACCGAATGAGCCTGACACGCACCGACAATGGGTTTACCGTCAGCTATGGCCAAGGCGAGGAGGCACAGTCCTATGAAGTCAAAGGGGCCAACGCCAATATTGTTGAGATGCAAAACCCGGACAGCCAGTTCATCGGCTTCTTTGCCTCCCGCAACGCTAAAGTCACGGTGAGCAATGTTGATCTGGCGCTATCACCAGCCAACACCATTGATGCGCCAAAGTTTGCGGCCAAAGCCACACCACTGGTTTTTGAACTTGCCTCTTCCGCGCAGTCAGCCACCAGCTTGTACCCGGTGCAGGCGCGAGCCAATTACACCGGGGTTTTCACAGTCCAACACAACGGCAAAACCGTTGCCGAACAGCAGGTCGCAGCGGGTGAACTATTCAGCCAGCCAGTGACTCTTGCTGATGGCGATAATACGTTTGCCGTTCAGTTTACTGCGCTGGAAGGGCCAAACCGCACGCCTAAAACAGAGCGTTTCAGCGTTACTCACGTTGCACTGGACAATCCGATGACGCTCTATGTCAGTCCGAAAGGTCAGCCGACCGGAAATGGCTCGGAATCGCAGCCGCTGGATTTAGCCACCGCGATCACGGTACTTCCGGCAGGCGGCACTATTGTACTGGCCGATGGCGATTACCCGGCCATTACCCTGCCGCTATCAGCCAGTGGCACGGCAGAGCAGCCAAAACATCTGGTTGCAGGTGGCGATAATGCCCGCTTCACAGGAGAAGTGCTGCACCAGGCCCACTACTGGCAGTTGAAAGGGATAGAAGTTGCCGGAGCCAGCCTGATTGTACACGGCAGCCATAACCGCTTTGATCATATCGTCACGCACAGTGCACCGGACACTGGTTTCCAGATCACCTCACCGGAGAATATCGGCCGCGCGCTCTGGGCCAGCTATAACACAGTGACTGACAGCGAAAGCTATAACAACATGGATGCCTCACAGATCAACGCCGACGGCTTTGCCGCAAAAATGCGAATCGGTGATGGCAACACCTTTGTAAGATGTCTGTCGCATCACAACGTGGATGATGGCTGGGATCTGTTTAATAAGGTCGAAGACGGCCCGAACGGCGTAGTCACGATTCTGGATTCCATTGCCTTTAACAACGGACAAACGCTGAGCGTGAAAGCCAAAGGCGGCACCCGGGGGAACGGCTTTAAGCTCGGGGGCGAAGGAATGCCTGTTGCGCATGTCATTCGTAACAGCCTGGCCTTCAACAACAGTATGGATGGCTTTACCGATAACTTTAACCCCGGCTCGCTTGAGGTCAGCAACAATACCGCCATTGATAATAAGCGGTTTAATTACCTGTTCCGCAAGAGTCCCTATGCCAGTGACATCCCGCAGGGGACATTTACTGAAAACAGCTCTTACCGCTTCCATGTGCCCAGCCAATATGATGATGTCATTCACAGCTACCTGGCAAAAGACAACGTCTTCATTGTTGACGGCCACTCCGCATCCGAAGAGCACTCATTACCGGCAGCACGGCTGAAAGCCCTGAAGCAGGCGTCGGCTGTTGATGATGGTTCAGCGATATCGGGTAAAAAAGAAGCACTGGCCCTTAAAGCCCTGCTGCAATAACTAACCGGTTCTGCAAACCATTAATGATCTCTGCCTGTCTTACGGCGCCATCGTAAGGCAGGCATTTTTCTATCGCAGGCTTTGCCTTACGGCAGTTTGCTGATACGACTTTCGTTTTGATGAGGAGTTGTTGCTTTTGCTTTTGCTTTTGCTTTTGCTTTTGCTTTTGCTTTTGCTTTTGCTTTTGCTTTTGCTTTTGCTTTTGCTTTTGCTTTAACAGGCTTCCTAGCATCACCGCCTTGATCGCAGCTTTTCTGTGGTTTCTTAACTCTGCCTCATCTTTTCTGCTGTCTCAGATTCTCGGTCTTACACTTTGCTTTTATATGCGAATCTTTCCCAGCCTCGCTTTTAGGCGTCATCCCTCCCCCATCTGATCTCATCCTGCGAACTCATCTTACAGGTTCATTCTGCTCATCTTGCTACCGATATAGGTATGCATGAACATGCACTTAACCCCTAACCTATGCAAAAACATCCACCTCCTGTTTGTTTAACAAATTGGCCACTTCATGCCAATAACTCAGGTTATTGTTCAAAACAACGATACTGATCAATATTTATAGTGCAAAAAGTAGCCAGAATTGAGTTTTCTCTTAATGAAGCAGGCAAGCGAGCCGGATATGACGATGAATAAAATCATCAAGTGATAACGATCACACTATTACACCAAAAAGACAAAATGAACCGTTGTTTCGATTTTTATCACAGAACAGCGGAGTTTTTGAACCTATACTGCACGTAAATTAAAACGGCGTTTCGAGGTTCTAAGATGCAATATGATTATCTAGTCATAGCCGGCTATTTTGCCCTGATGGTGGCGATTAGTTTGCTATTCAAAAAGATGGCCAGTAACAGTACCAGTGATTACTTCCGGGGCGGAGGCAAGATGCTGTGGTGGATGGTAGGCGCAACCGCTTTCATGACCCAGTTTTCAGCCTGGACCTTCACCGGTGCGGCCGGTAAAGCCTTTAATGATGGCTTTGCTGTCCTGGCGGTATTTATCGGCAACATGGTGGCGTATGCGTTAGCTTACTTCTACTTTGCGCGTCGCTTCCGTCAAATGCGAGTAGATACCCCAACCGAAGGCGTCAAACGTCGTTTTGGTGGCGTAAACGAACAGTTCTTCACTTGGGTGATCATTCCTCTGAGCGTGATCAATGCCGGTGTGTGGCTGAACGGTCTGGGTGTATTTGCCTCTGCGGTATTTGATGCCGACATCGTAACGACCATTTGGATCACGGGTCTGGCTGTACTGGCTATCTCTCTGCTGAGTGGGGCATGGGGCGTGGTTGCTTCTGACTTCATCCAGACTCTGGTGGTCGCGGTTATTTCTGTCGCCTGTGCCGCCGTAGCTCTGTACTTTGTGGGTGGCCCGAGCGAAATCATCGAGAACTTCCCTGGCGGCTTCATCATGGGTCCGGATATGAACTATCCGCTGCTGCTGGTTTGTACCTTTATCTTCTTTGTAGTGAAACAGCTGCAAAGTATCAACAACATGCAGGAATCTTACCGCTTCCTGAATGCAAAAGATTCGAAGAACGCAAGCAAGGCCGCGTTGCTGGCGCTGGGTATGATGATTGTTGGTGCCGTGATTTGGTTCATTCCACCTTGGGCTTCCGCCATTCTTTACCCTGATGCAGCAACGCAGTATTCAGCACTGGGTGCGAAAGCGGGTGATGCGGTTTACCTGGTGTTCGCTCGCGAAACCATGCCTCTGGGGACTGTGGGTCTGCTGATGGCCGGTCTGTTCGCCGCTACCATGTCTTCAATGGACTCTGCGCTGAACCGTAACTCAGGCATCTTTGTTCGCAGCTTCTACGCACCAATTATGCGCAAAGGCCAAGCAACCGATAAAGAGCAGCTACGTGTGGGCCAGATCGCGTGTCTGGTTAACGGTCTGCTGGTTATCTTCATGGCACAGTTCTTCAACTCACTGAAACACCTGAGCCTGTTTGACCTGATGATGCAAGTAGCCACTCTGCTGCAGTCACCGATTCTGGTACCACTATTCTTGGGTGTATTGATTCGCAAAACACCAAAATGGGCACCATGGGCAACGGTTGTCTTCGGTATGCTGGTCTCTTGGTCTGTGGTTGAATTCTTCACCCCAGCGAACGTGGCAAGCTGGTTTGGTATCGATGAACTGACTCGTCGTGAAGCGGGTGAATTACGCACTATCATTACGATTGCTGCGCACCTGTTCCTGACAGCGGGTTTCTTCTGTCTGACCACACTGTTCTATAAAGAAGAGAAAGACACCAACAAAGCTCAAGCAGATGAATTCTTCAAAGATCTAGACACTGAATGTGTTGCAGAAGAAGGCCAGGACATCGTTGACCGTATGCAGCGCAACAAGCTGGGCGTGCTAGTGATGTATATGGCGGCTGGTTTGTCTCTGATGGTGCTGATTCCTAACCCACTGTGGGGTCGCCTGCTCTTCCTGGCCTGTGCTGCGGTTATCTTCGGTGTCGGTTACGCCCTGAAGAAAAGTGCCCGGCTAAACGAAGACGCTACTTCACCGGCAACCATCACCACAACCGTTCAATAATTCAGACATACGCAACATCAGGCTGCTGACTTCCGTCAGCAGCCGTTCACAGGAGATTTTACTATGGCCAAAGGTGACATCATTTCACTGGCGTTCGAATCATTCATTGACGACGACACTCAAGTGAAGGTAACCCGCCTGACCCCTACCGACATCACTTGCCACCGCAATTACTTCTACCAGAAGTGCTTCACCAAGGACGGTAAAAAGCTCTTGTTTGCCGGCGATTTTGACGGCAACCGCAACTACTACCTGCTGGACTTAGAGACCCAACAAGCGACTCAGCTGACCGAAGGGAAAGGCGACAACACATTCGGCGGCTTTATTTCGGATGATGACCAAACGTTCTTCTACGTCAAAAATGAGCTGAACCTGATGAAGGTCGACCTGACGACGCTGGAAGAAACCATTATTTACACCGTGGATGATGAGTGGAAAGGCTACGGCACCTGGGTAGCTAATTCAGAGTGTACTAAGCTGGTCGGGATCGAAATCCTGAAAAGCTGCTGGAAACCACTGACCGATTGGCAGAAATTTCACGATTTCTACCACACCAATCCAACCTGCCGTCTGATCAAGGTCGACATTGAAACCGGCGAGCTGGAGGTAGTACACCAGGATGATGCCTGGCTGGGTCACCCTATCTACCGCCCGTTTGATGATTCCACAGTTGGTTTCTGCCACGAAGGGCCGCACGATCTGGTGGATGCACGGATGTGGCTGGTCAACGAAGACGGCAGTAACGTACGCAAAATCAAAGAGCACGAAGAGGGCGAATCATGCACGCATGAGTTCTGGATTCCGGACGGCAGCGCCATGGCCTACGTATCTTATTTCAAAGGCCAGACCGAACGTGTGATTTACAAGGCCAACCCGGATACGCTGGAAAACGAAGAAGTGATGGTGATGCCACCTTGTTCTCACCTGATGAGCAACTTTGACGGCTCACTGATGGTCGGTGACGGCTGCGATGCGCCGGTTGATGTGGCCGACGGTGACAGTTACGACATCGAAAATGATCCGTTCCTGTACATCCTGAACACCAAGAAAAAGACCTTTGCTAAACTGGCAAAACATAACTCTTCCTGGGAAGTACTGGATGGCGACCGTCAAATCACGCATCCACACCCATCATTTACCCCGGATGACAACGGCGTACTGTTCACCAGTGATTTTGAAGGTGTCCCGGCGGTGTATATTGCCGAGGTTCCTGAGGAGTTTAAACACTAAGACCGCACTTCCCCCTTTACGCCTCTCCCTCTGGAGGCGTGGCGGTCAGCCTGTTTTCTGTTCCCGAAAAACAAAGCCTTTGCACTGCAAAGGCTTTTTTCATTTTCAGTGCCGCCACCTTGGCTCGCGCCGAATCAGGCCCAATCGCGATGAAAAGTCATCAACCGAGCTTCAGCGACCTCAGCCCCTGAATGCAGGCAGCCATCCGAACATCGACAGGAAATGGAACAGTGCAGTGATAATGCCAAAGCCCATCACCAGAGCAATCATACCCTGTCCACCCGGCGCCCGGAATCCCGATGGCACGGCAACGCCAGTGACAGGCATTTCCCCCACGGCCACCCCGCAAGCCTCCGCTTCACGGCATTTTTTCACCAGTAAAGCCGGAACAATGCAGGTCCAGACCGTTGCCGCCGCCCCGGCATACCCTATCGCAACGACAAAACCGAACGGAAACAACAGAGACATCACCAGCGGTGGCAGAAAGGTCACGCCCCAGGTTTTTACGCGACCCATTCGGGTGTCTTCAAAATTGAAAAAGTCGGCCAGAAAATCAAAGACCCCCAACCCGACGCCAATAAACGAAGACAGAATTGCAGCCATAGAGAAGGTATTTATGGCACGGGAAACATTGTCCGATTCAATCACAGATCCCAACGCCGACAGCAGTACATCTACGTTGCCTCCCTGCTCGATCACCGGACCAAATTCACTGCGTGGCAAGTTGCCAAAAATGCTGAACAACCAAAGGAAATACAAGCCAAGCGCAATCAGAGTGCCACCCAGAATGGCATTTTTCGCTTTACGTTCATCACCGTAATAGGCACGCATGGAAGAGACTGAATGATGGTAGCCAAATGAGGTAAGTGCCACCGGTAACATGGCCATGGCATACGGGGCGTACTGGGTTTCCGCACCAACGGAATCAAACAGCACAGTCAGATCAACCTTCAGGGCCAGACCTGACACGCCAAACACAAAACTCAGTACCATAAACATAATCAACAGCACAGAAATTCGGTCAACGGCCCGGGTCGAGTGCCAAACGAAAGCGGAAAACACCAGCACAAACAAGATTGAGGCCAGTTGGCTGCTGATCCCAAGCATGTCTTTGAGAATCAGGCCCGATGACGTAATGTAGGCATACAATAAAATCCCGCCGACAAAATACACCATCAGGTTATTAAACAGATTAACTCTGTCTCCCAAAATATCTTTCGTTACCGTATTAAATGATACTTTCAGATCATAGCGTTGAAATGCTTCCAGCAGCATCCAGCCAGAAATGGTCATGACCAACATGGTGAGGGTAATCGCGAACACGGACCACAAGGTCCAGGCACCGGCGCCAGCACTTGGCAGCCCCAGCATACCTGCGCCGACACAAACACTGGCGATAATGCAGGATCCCCCCAGTATAGACGGACTCTTATTCATCTTATTGTCACTCTTAAATTACACGTTATGGATAACCGACACTGGTCGGCATTTATTGTTATTAGATTAAAAACAGAGATAAAAAAGAGCGCGATCCCACCGGGATACGCGCTCTTGTATGGACCAGTTAAACTTCTTCAAGCTCTCTGGCTGGAACCTGCTGGCTGACATCCACTGGCTCGACTTCTTTCAGCCGTGCGGTAAAGTGACGCAGTACCGGCGGTTCATATGTAAATTCCAGCCCTTTCACATTCGCGGCATTGGCTTTGACCTTTTCAAACGCTTCAATGATGAAATCCATGTGCGTTTGCGTGTAAGTGGCACGAGGAATGGTCAAACGTAACAGTTCGGCCGGGCACGGTAACTGCTTGCCGGTCGCCGGATCACGCCCTTGCAGCATTGAACCGATTTCAACCGCACGAATCCCCGCAACTTTATACAGTTCACACGCCAGTGCATGAGCCGGGAACTGCTCAGCCGGAATATGCGGCAGCAACTTACCGGCATCCACAAATGCCGCATGGCCACCTGCCTGTTGGCATACGACACCAATGGCTTCCAGGCCATCCACCAGATACTGCACCTGACCAATACGATATTCCAGCCAGTCCTGACGCATCGCATCATGCAGCCCTACAGCTAAGCGCTCCATCGCACCGCCTTCCAAACCGCCGTATGTCGGGAAGCCTTCCTGCACAACACAAAGGGTGCGGCATTCGTTGTACACATCCAGCATGGATTCATCTTTAAAACACAGCAGGCCGCCCATCGGTACCATGGCATCCTTCTTCGCCGACATCGCCAAACCGTCTGCATACTTGTAGCTTTCCAGGGTGATCGCTTCGATGCTCCAATCCTGATAGCCCGGCTCACGCTGCTGGATAAAATATGCATTCTCAGCAAAACGGGCAGAATCCATAATGACCGGAATATCGTATTTGCGAGCGATTTCGTACACGCCTTTCAGGTTGGCAATCGACACCGGTTGCCCCCCTGCAGAGTTACAGGTGATGGTGCTGACAATGTAAGGAACATTGTCTGCGCCTGCTTCCAGAATGGCCGCTTCCAGTTTCTCCAGATCAAAATTCCCTTTGAAATCTGCATTAACACCCGTATCAAAAGCTTCTTTGATGTAGACGTTTTTGGCAACACAGCAGTTAACCTGAGTATGCCCTTGGGTGGTATCGAAGAAGTAGTTCGACAGAGCAACCATTTTGGTGCGATCCAACCCTTTTTCTTTCTCACGTTTTTTTATCAGGACCGGGATATAAATCTGCTCAGCACCTCGTCCCTGGTGTGTAGGAATGGTCAGGTCATAACCGAAGATTTCCTGCACAGCATTAGCCAGCGCATAATAGCTACGGCTACCACTGTAAGCCTCATCACCACGCAGCATCGCCGCTTGCATATTTTGAGTGACGGAGCCAGTGCCACTGTCGGTCAACAGGTCAATAAATACATCTTCACTGTCCAAAAGGAACGGGTTCATACCGGCTTTTAATATAGCCTGATCACGATATTCACGTGTAGTACGCTTTACTGGCTCAACAACACGAATGCGAAATGGTTCAGGAAGATGTTTAAAGTTTTCCATGATGTTTTCCTATTTTAAATATACAGTGACCCTGTACTGAAAAATAAACAATCAGCACTGAGAAAATTTTCAATAAAATCTTAGGGTGATTACGAAAATAGATGGCGTAATACCCAATAGATGATTTGGTATGATTTCTGTTTATTTAATATCGGATGTAAAGTTTTCAAAAAAATACATACTGATGCATATATTCATATTAGAAATGAACATCAGGCGCATCAGCCTCAATGCTGAAGCCTATAAAAACAGACACAACAATGAGTTACACAAAAGCCAAAGGCACTTTGACTTTACAACAGATATAGAACAAACAATCGCGTACAGGCCGTACGCTAAAGAGGCTTATTTAGCAGGAAAGAAGAAGGCAATTTTATGATCGAGGGTAAACCAGTCACTCAGTATCATTAATGTATCCATAACAACACCTATTTGAAATAAATGATTTCAAATGAAAGAGAATCCAATTTTCTTATCAACCATTATGTACAAAATTATTAAAACGTCTTTACCAGTGTTATTAAATTGAGATATTGATAACAAAAAATCGGCAAAACGAATATTTATAAAATTTATCGCTGACAAAAACACTATCGGTTAGTTTCACGACTTTCCGATAATAAATAATGTTCACTATAAGCATGGAGTTATCACCACCCTGTGCCTATCACAGCGCGATCAACCGCTGGCTATTAACCACACGTCTTTAGGCACAAGCACAAGCAAAAACAATAGGCAAAGAGCCACAGTTAAGAAGATAGAGATAAATAGATGTATAACAAGAGAGATACAAAAAGAGTAACCGCCAGGCTCATGGCTACCTGAACTGAAACACCTGCACCAACGTCGCCCAGCACTAAGCAACAGCAGGTTTGCGCAGATAATACCGATAGTAACCTAGCAGGTTACTGCTGATAAAGAGGACTTCCATCACCACAGCTGTCGGTGAGCCAACTAAATAGTTATGTAGTAACCAAAAGCTGGTGCCAACAATCATCAACTCTCGCAGGCGTTTATCATCTTGACTAAAAGCCGCCACGGTCTGAAACACCGAACCCAGGCAGCTAACCACGCTGGTGATTCCGGAAAAAGTGAAGCCAGTTGCAAGCACTGACGCCAGACAGAATAAATATTTCAGTCCGGAGGAGGTAGTGAACATGCTGACCAAATAGCGAACCGTTGCAATCCCCATCAGGCAAGCGGCTGTCCATTGCTCAAGTAACACAAAATGGCTGGAAATCAAAACGCCGGCACAGAACAGGCACGCAACAATATGCTTTCTCTGCTTGAACTGAAATGACATCAGGTCAAAGACAATCGCAACCGCCACCAGAATCTGAGAAATAAGGAATAGCGACACACAGCCTCCTGCGACAGTTTTCCCGCGGGAAATGCCGCGTTACGTTGGATAGACACTCACAAAGACGCTACCGTATCTCATAACTTACGGTAAATGAAACCACTGACAGCATTATTTTGCGTGTCACCGATCACGAAACGGCAAGTACTGCCTTTATGCCCTGTTATTCAGCACACGACATAGTGGTCGATCAGGCATTCGATCGTGTTTTTGACAAAGGCGTACATCTCTGGAGAACGAGACTGGCTTGGCCCCGCAACGTTCAGCACCTTCACGTCATGACGAAGCGTAAAGGAGTGGAGTACCTTAGCCGCAGTGTCGGCCGAGACCAACGACGTATCGATTAGCTTGTATGGCGTTTTGCTTTTTATACACAGATACAAGGTTAACTCACTGCCACCGAGGACATCCGAGTCGTAGAAAATCACCGTTGCATCAGAATGTTGAATATTTGCTTTGGTTCGTTGCCGATAGCCCCCATCCACTTCGATCAATGGATAGACCGTAGGATCCAAATTGATCTGTGACTCACGCCCCTGGGGACAAAAACCGCCAACCGGAAACTGTTTGCCGATAGCCGCATCCAAAGCTCCGATATCAGCCCCCGACTGGCCACCACTTATTATTTTCTTCATTCACTACCTCGCAATGCAATCCACCCCTTGCACGGCTACCCTATACGGTGCTTCAGCACAAACACTGATGCGGTCAGCCGTCCATACTCAATACAGAATCAGATGCAAACTCAGTTAGAGCCTCAAAGCAGAACAACAGGATCCCGTATCGCCCATCCCTCATTTTTGAAAGTCTTGGTGTCACACCAACTTTCTCCAATACCACATCCTCATTAAGATGAGCGTTAAAGAGGATATGTCGGCCAGAATATGCAACCGAATTAGATAAATCTTATCCGAATAACACAACCAGACTGCCCGTCCGCAACAAAAAGCCATCCATTTCAGAGCCAGATATTCTCTTTTTAACAAGTACAGATTACTGGACAAAACTGTAAATCAATTAGGTAGTTAAACAAAACCACGCTTTTATCACATCTAAATACCAGATACGCAACCGGCTCTTTGCCTCGCATTACCCACCTGATAGACAGCGATTAAACATGGTTTATTAGCACCACTGAAAAATGAATAAATATTGAATAACACCACCGATCTCGAGTTTAGAAAAACTAAACACAGAATAAAGAAAAACTAAAATAAAACAACTAAACTACTGATTTATATGGATTTATACATAGAATAACCACAAAAATAACAATGTTAATTTAGTCAAAGTAAAAAAAGGCGATATTGATATACTTAAAAAAATGCATTTTCAAGCGATTTTATAACTCTTTGGTAACCATCCGCCATCGATCACAGATAGCTCACCATATGCTGCCTTTTTACTAACAAGTATGATACTTGTTTCCCCGTTGTTTTAATTCTGTTTAAAACATTAACAACTCTGAAACCCTAGAAACTACAAATAAGAATAAACACTAAGATTGGTTGATTAACGACCAACGAGGAGACAAGAAGGTCATGTGGAACATACTTAAAATCGCAAGTGCATTTATCGGCATTATTGTCGGAGCTGGATTTGCTTCAGGGCAGGAAGTATTACAGTACTTTACCAGCTTCGGTCACTGGGGAACGGCAGCAGCAGTCGTCGCGACAGCACTCTTTGCTTATCTTGGCATGATGCTGACAATGCTGGGATCCCGTACTCAAACAATGTCGCATAAGAAAGTGATTTATCAAATCAGCGGCCGCGTGGTGGGTATCATTGTCGACTACGTTATCATCTTCACTTTGTTTGGTGTGGGTGTGGTAATGATTGCAGGTGCCGGCTCACTTCTTAACCAACAATTTGGTTTACCCGCTTTTACCGGTAGCGTCGCACTGACCGTACTGGTCGCTTTGACGGCGATGATGAATGTCAACCGCGTCGTTGCGATTATTGGCAGTATCACCCCATTCCTGATTCTGGCACTGATTGTCATCTGTGTTTACAGCGTACTCACCATGGACAAATCCTTTGATGAGTTGGCACCAGTTGCAGAGAGTGTTCAGTCCACCCTGCCACACTGGTTTGTTTCAGCCATTAACTATGTTTCGTTCAACCTGGCCGTAGGTGCTGCAATGGCACTGGTCATGGGCGGTGCAGAAAAGAATGAAAAAATTGCTAAACTCGGTGGTCTGGTTGGTGGGGCCGGTGTAGGTGTACTGATTGTCCTGAGCCATCTGGCTCTATTCTCGAAAATTGATCTGATCGCTGACTACCCAATGCCACTACTGAAAATCATCGATATGATTTCCCCAGCACTGTCTACTTTCATGACATTCATCCTGTTTGGCATGATCTTTAATACCGCTGTCAGCATGTTCTACGCCTTCGCTGCCCGGTTTGTATCCATGAAAACCAAGAAGGCCAACCAGTTTATTTTTGCCACGCTGGCTGTCGGCTTTGTTGCCAGCTTCGCAGGCTTTACCCAGTTGGTTGCCATCTTCTACCCACTGATTGGTTACCTGGGGCTCTTCTTGGTCGGCGCCCTGATTTACGCACCATTTAAACTACGAAAAGACGAAGCCAAACTGCAGCGTCCGGCGTTTATTACTGACTAATCTCAGCGCACTTTCGCTGCAACAACTCACTTTCCCCTACAAAAACCGCTGCATATGCAGCGGTTTTACCTCATTCATCTTCGATTAATCTTTGCCCTAAGGTGCAATAATGCTTGGACGCCCACAAAATTAACTGCGAAAATGACATCGTCATTCCTTAGTAGACATTAACATCATGAAACTTTTAGTTCGCAACCTATCACGTTCCACCACAGAGCAAGAAATTCGTGTTTTATTTTCAGAACATGGGAAAGTTACTTCATGTAATCTGGTGCTAGACCAAGTTACAGGCAAGTCAAAAGGATTCGCTTTCCTTGAAATGCCCAACCAAGATGAAGCTAAAGCCGCTATTGCCAAACTAAACCTTACCAGTTTTGCCAAAAGCACAATTCGGGTAAAAGTAGCGAATTAATAAACAAGGCCGTTTGGTGCAGAAAATCAGCGCCAAAAGCAACACCTATGAAAACCATCAGACTAGAAACGTAGACTCTAGTCTGTTTTGCCCTTTACGCTTAACGAACAGCAAAAGTATCTCTTTTTTATTAAAAATATCTATGTGATAAAAAAGAAAATATAACTAGCTATTTTAAAATCTACCTGTATAGTGTGCTTTGGCTCTTAGATAAAGAGTTGTTAATGTCACATTTAGTGCAAGTTTCTTCTCAGATAACTTTCGATACCCTTCGTATAGACCTGCGTCAACTTTCTCTTCATAGATCATTCAATAGCTTATGCTATCAGCCGCATACTAATTTAATTATAAAAACTCAGAGGTATCTATGTCTGATAAATTGACTGGTTCAGTAAAATGGTTCGATGAAACTAAAGGTTTTGGTTTCATTACTCAAGACAATGGCGGCAAAGACGTATTTGTACACTTTAAAGCAATTGTTTCTGAAGGTTTCCGCTCTCTGCAGGAAGGCCAGAAGGTAAGCTACCAGGTTGAGCAAGGCCAAAAAGGTCTGCAAGCCGTTCAAGTTGTTGCTCTGTAAGCAACCAACTAATTAAAAATGGTTTAGCTTATTGTTTAGGCTAAACCATCAACTCAAAAAGGAAAACATGTCCAGACGTACAGGTCGACAACGGCACTGGTACCAGCTAACACGTACCAATAAAACACTTTTTAATCAGGAAATAAATCATTAAAGTAAACTTTCATCTACTCGCCGACAACAAATCTTGGTCCGCTGAATTAAATCAGCTCAATAGTGATATACTTCAAAGACATATCCACCCATTCATTGCTATCAGCGCTTATCTTCTCAACTTTGAATACTGCGAACAAACGCAATCCGGTTCGATTCTGTCTGAGAAAGGCTTAAAAGTAGGCATTTTTACCGTTTCCTAATCACACTCAATCACCCCTGTTAATGTTGGAAAATCCAAATGGCTAAAAAAACCAAAGCAAATGATAAACAAGAAAAAGCCCCCGACAATTCACAATCACAACGTCAAACACCCAGGCGTATTGAAGATATCCTGGAGCAACGTAAATTTGATAAACAATTTGAATTTTAAAATTTAAACCTGTTAAATATCATCAGTTTTTTATTCAACAGACTGAAACCACCAAGAAAGTAAAACTTATTACGTTTCAATATATTAATAAAATATCACTGGTTTTATTTTCAAAAAATATGGCGCTTTTAAAAGTCCCTTATCTATCTGGTATCAATATTTTAAATTCAATTTTAAGACAGCAAGCATACTGCTTCTCTCTTTTAAGGTGTTTTTTGAAATCGGACTGACTAATGATAAATAGTCACCGCCCTACTCTGTTATGAGCACTAGTCATAAAAAAAGCAGGGTTTTACTTTTGACGATGACAAGCACCGTCAAAAGTAAAACCCTGCCCAATTATTGAGGCTCAGTTCAGAGGTCAGCTACTGAGATTCTCTCAGCAGCGATCAAGTCCCCGTTATGCCTGAGGTGGGGTACCTTCACCGTTAGAAACCACGGCATCAATTTGTACCAACGCATCCATCGCAATTTCAGCGACACCAACAGTTGTTCTTGCTGGCAGTTCGCCCTCAAAGAACGTCGCGTAGATTTCATTTACCGCCTCAAGATCAGCGATATTCTTCAGCTGAATGTTAACTTTAACAATATCGTCCATAACGTGGTCAATACTTTCCACGATGGCTTTGATGTTGTTCAGGCACTGTTCTGCCTGCTCTTTAGCACCACCAGCAACAAATTCACCCGTTGTAGGATCAAGCGGTAATTGAGCAGCAATATGGTTGTAATGAGAGAACGCAACCGTTTGAGTATATAGTGCGCTTAGTGGCGCATTTTCAGTATTGTTTGCTTTGATAACGATACCATGTCGGTCTTCCACCTCTTGTGGTGGTGTGCCATCACCATGTGACACGACAACATCAATCTGGACCAGAGCATCCATTGGCAGTGCGGCAGCCGAGACGATGGTACGGGCAGGAACATAAGCCACTGTTCTCGCGATCGCCGAATCTGGGAAGAACGTTGTATACACTTCGTTAACGGCATCGATATCAGCAAGGTTTTTAAGGAAAATATTTGCTTTAACAATGTCGTCAAAAGGAACATCGATACTTTCTAAAATAGCCTTGATATTTCTCAGGCATTGAGCGGCTTGTTCTTTCACACCACCAGCAACAATCTCACCGGTTTTCGGATCGACAGGCAACTGAGCTGAGATATTGTTGTAATGAGAGAAAGCAACGGTATGTGTTGAAACTGCACTTTTTGGTGCATTATCTGAGTTTCTGGCAAGTTTGATAAGGTCACATGGCTCTTGCGGAGCAGTCCCTTCACCGTTAGAAATAAGTGCATCCATTTGCACTAATGCATCGCCCATTGGCAAAGCGGCAACAGCGACAGTGGTACGGGTTGGAAAATAATTCTGGAAGAAGGTGGCGTACACTTCATCGACTGCATCAATATCTGAGATATTTTTCAGGAAGACATTGATCTTAACAACATCGTCCATCACATGATCGATGCTTTCCACGATAGCTTTAATATTTTCCAGGCACTGCTTCGCCTGCTCTTTTACGCTGCCGACAACGATGTTACCCGTTTTTGGATCAACCGGTAGCTGCGCAGAAATATTATTATAATGAGAAAAAGCAACTGTTTGTGTAGATACAGCGCTTTTTGGCGCATTGTCAGTATTTCTTGATAGTTTAATGATACCGCCAGTCATATCGAAATTTATCCTTATTATTGGTTCAGAGATTCGTATCTATCTTTATTAGATTTATCTGATTAAATGTTTAAAGCGAGGCAATAGTAAGTGAATTAATTTCAGGCAAATGTGATAGACATCAAAGTATTTTCTCGCGACAATGCTCACTTAATCAGGATAAATAATCACTTTACGACTAATTATCCGCAAAAACTGAAATAATCTGGCTATAAAAAACATTTTTTTTCGAATGATTCGTCAAAGGTGAATATTATCTCAGTAAGCCAATTACGCTATCAGACCAATTTTGCCAAATTCTGATAATTTGTTCACACTACGACACTGAAAATTTATTGATCCCCTTTATCAATGTGTCTTTTCCTTCGTTTAAACTGCATAAAATCCCCGAACATTTTCCCTGATTTTTTAAAACAAAGAATGCAGTGATTTATAAATGAAATTATATGCTTATACCTTTAACCAGACGTTATCTTTTAACACCAACTTTATAACTTTTCCGTTACACTATAGATGACTGTATTGCAGACTGTCCCCACGATTCCCAAAATATTAGCCATGACATATTCCGGTATGAATAACATTTAAAATCTGAAGAGATAGGAATGTTTACGATAATAAAAATAAATAGATTGGTTATTCTCAATAGAGAGATCGTCTAGGAATAACTGATAGCGGCAAGAATGAGCACGACATTACGGTTGAACATCGTGATGACTTTAAAACGGCAGATGCAAAAAAGCCGCTGTAAACAGCGGCTTTTTTAGAATGTGGCGGAGAGATAGGGATTTGAACCCTAGATACGCTATTAACGTATGCCGGTTTTCAAGACCGGTGCTTTCAACCACTCAGCCATCTCTCCGTAAGTGCGACGTATACTAATCTCTCCTGGAATAGCTGTAAAGCCTTTATCTTTCCCATGCCGTCCAAGCGCCTGATTTTACATCAATCAGCCTCTTCCCCCATCACATTGAATACGCATAGAACAGTCTATTTTTCAATGCGTTAAAACAATCTATGCGACGCTTTTTCATCACAATTTACTGCTGCTAACGAATTCTGTTTATTTCGGAATCAATCTCTTAGTTTCATATTCACCAGAGTGCATTTTAACTTTCTACTGGTATAACACCCCGCTTCAAATTATTTAAAAATCATAACGTTATAAACATGAAAAAGAATTTATTCAGACATTCAACATTGGCTGTGTTGATCGCTTCAGGATTATTGGCCCAACCGGTTCTCGCCGCACCGACCTGCCAGATAAACAAAATCAATACGGCCGAACAACCGTTCACAATTATTGAGCGGGCAGACAACGAATGTCGTAACGACTGGTTTTCAGCCCCGCCAGATACTCTGAACAGCTTGTTCAGTGAAGCCACCATTCAGCAAGCGCAACAGCAACTTCATCGCCATGTCCAAGGCTACCGAGGCGAAGATGTTCAGGCACTGGCGATCGAAAACCTGGGGGAGTTCATTCGTGCCGCCTACTATGTGCGTTACCAGCATCAGCGCCAATATGGCGACTATTCTGAGGCTCTGGACCTGTCTCTGGCTCATACCATCAATACGTTTCTGCTTTCCCCGTACGCCGCTCTGACCGGTGAGCAACAAATCGGCGCGCTGAAAAGTATGACAACCATGGTGGATAATATCCGTCAGTTACCATTAACCATGGCCAATCAGTTACCTTTACTCGACCACTTTACCCGTCAAACTGCAGATAATCTGCAGTTTGTCGAGGCTCTGAACAACCTGTTCCGGGCAATGAGCGGGCACATTAGCATCACCACGTTTTACGATGATCTGGCCGCGCACCCGGAATACCTGACTCAGTTGCATCAGTTTATCCTGACCAATGATTGGGCGCTGGAGACTCGTGCTGATTTTATTGTGACCAATGCCGCCCGTGAAATGGGACGCTTGCTGGTTACACCTCATGCTGATACCCGTCAGCAAGTCCTGACTATTCTGGAAGACTTACTACACCGCTACCCACTGGGCGGAAAGAGCGACAAAATGTGGGTCGGCATCGCGGAAATGATTAACTACTTTGCCCCGGAAAAAGCCGCCGAGCTGGGTCTGACTAATGCTAAGCGCGATCTGGAAGCAAGCATGATGCCGCTGCGTTTTGCCTGCGACGGCCCGGCGATCATTCGCGCTCAGGCGATGACGGAAGCGCAGGCAGCAGAGGTTTGCCATATCCTGGCAGATAAAGAAGC
The DNA here is from genome assembly GCF_028621875.1 of Photobacterium sp. GSS17. NCBI lineage: Bacteria > Pseudomonadati > Pseudomonadota > Gammaproteobacteria > Vibrionales > Vibrionaceae > Photobacterium > Photobacterium sp. GSS17. The sequence goes on from NZ_CP117518.1 coordinate 1,428,263, forward strand.
GTATTTTCATCAGGTGGCAGCGACAGGCAATCAGCCGGTGGCTGATGATTTGAACAGCACGGTAGAGGTCGTGGTATTCGACAGCAATGCAGATTACGTCAGCTACTCCAATTTCCTGTTCGGTAACACCACCAACAATGGTGGTCAGTATCTGGAAGGAAACCCGGCAGAGGCCAACAATCAGGCCCGCTTTATTGCCTACCGCAACGAATACGCTGACGGTTACAGCATCCTCAACCTGGAACATGAATATGTGCATTACCTGGATGGACGCTTTAACTTACACGGCGATTTCGGTGATGTCCTGCGCCACGGTCATACAGTCTGGTGGCTGGAAGGTTTTGCGGAGTACATGCACTACAAGCAAGGTTACAGCGATGCCATTGCCCTGGGTCGGTCCCAGACATACAGCCTGACAGAAGTACTGGCTACCACTTACGATCATGATGTCAATCGTATCTATCGCTGGGGTTATCTGGCTGTCCGCTTTTTTATGGAAAACCACCCGGGTGAAGTTAACTCGCTCTTGGCTCTTTCCCGTCAGGGACAGTTCCGCCAATGGGCAGACACCGCAAAAGCGCTGGGTGAGCAATATAATGAAGAGTTCCGTCAATGGCTGCTCACGGTTGAAGATACAGGCTCGAACCCGGATAACCCAGGAGAACCAGAGCAGCCAGGTGGCAAGGACGTGTCAGCACTAGCGTTCAATACGCCAATCACCCTGGCAGGCGAACGACATAGCGAGCACCTGTTTTTTATTGACGTTCCACAGCACACCACCAGTATGAAATTGGCCATCTCCGGTGATGGCGATGCCGACCTGTTCGTCAGCTACAACCGGGTAGCCCACTATTATGATTACGATGAAACCGCCTTTTTTGATGGCAGTAATGAACTGCTATCTCTGACCGCAGAGGAAGATGGCTTTATCAAACCGGGTCGCTACTACGTGAGCGTCTCTGGACGGGAAGCATTCCATGCCGTTACCCTGACTGCGTCCGCTGAAATCAATGATCCGGCCGATCAAGGTAACCAGCAACTACCGCAGGGTGAAGACGATCTGACCCCAGTGGTATTGCAAGCCGATCAGCCGCAAACATTCAAGGTTCACGCCCAGCGTTACCTGGCCGTTCCTGTTTCAGAGGCAGGCCAAACCGTCCGCGTCTGGGTGACACCAGTCAATGCCACTGAATCGTCTTCACAAAGTGATGTTAATCTATACGCCGCTCAGGCTCACTGGCCGACCACCGAGACCCATGATCGGGCATCGGCTTACTCCGGCAGTCAGGAGTATCTTGAACTGACCGCAGACAAGGCCGGGTATATCCATCTGCTGATGACAAATCAGGGCCACACTGCCGAAGTCGAAGTATACGTCGCAGTGCAGTAGGTCTGTTGTTCACCAGGACTTAGCGCACAACCACAGTATTGAGCCAGATGCTTTCCTGCTCACAGGCATTGTTCACCCTCGCTGAAGGTAATTCGCGTCAAGCCACAAAAACAAAGGGCTGCCAGTCAGCCCTTTTATCCTCATCAGTGAGCAGGCAAAGCTCAAGAGCCAGTCATAACACTGCCGCGTAATCTGATGGAAAAAACAGCATCAAATGATGAAGAAACAACCAAAATCAAACTACGCATTCCGGCGTATTTTTCATTTCAGATATCCAGCACAAAAAAATCGAATTTTGGGCTGTCAGTCATTCCTTCAAAACCGCCTGGTTTCGTTGAAAATAGCCGCATTCCGCGATGATTATTTCTAGCCAATTCGCCTTTCTTACTGGTAAAATCCGCCATCCAACAGAAATCCCAATATTCTAGAAGAGAGTGATTCCTATGGGACGCAGTTTCGAAGTCCGTAAAGCCTCGATGGCGAAAACACAGGGCGCAAAAATCAAAGTTTATTCAAAGTACGGTAAAGAAATTTACGTCCTTGCGAAAAACGGCGGTATTGACCCAGACAGCAACCTTTCTCTACGTCGTCTGATCGAAAAAGCGAAAAAAGATCAGGTACCTGGTCACGTTATCGATAAAGCTATAGACAAAGCTAAAGGTGGCGGCGGTGAAGACTTCGCAACTGCTCGTTATGAAGGCTTTGGCCCAGGTAACTGCATGGTTATCGTTGACTGTCTGACAGACAACAACAACCGTACTTACATGGACGTTCGTCAGGCATTCGTGAAAAACAACGCGAAGATCGGTGCCCCAGGCGCTGTAGGCCACATGTTTGAACACCAGTGTGTATTCCAGTTTAAAGGCGACGACGAAGAAGTTGTGCTGGAAAACCTGATGATGGAAGACATTGACGTGTCTGACATTGAGTGTGAAGACGGTGTGATCACTGTTTTTGCTCCTCACACTGAATTCTTCAAAGTGAAGAATGCACTGGCAGCAAGCATGCCGGATATTACGCTGGATGTGGAAGAAATCTCTTTTGTTCCTCAGACCATGACACCACTGTCTGGTGATGATGTTGCAGCGTTTGAAAAATTCCTGGATGCGCTGAACGATTGTGACGACGTACAAAACGTTTACCACAACGCCGAAATCGAAGAATAATCAGTTGTTACACTGACCATATTCGCTGAGATCCCCCGCAAGGGGGATTTTTTATGCCTGTTTCCCGGCACCTCACTTTGCCTCTGATTTAATCCCCCCTCGCTTCCTCGTAGTTCTAACAGATTGAAATTTACATATATTTGGCTTCTCTATGACCTGAATCTGACTTAAATGGGGATAATTTTAATTTGTGTCTTCCACGATAGGTGCTATGCCTAGAGGAAGCTACAAAAAGAAAAAGCAATAATGAAAGAGCCAACAACAAAAAGCAGCCAAGCCGGAGGAAACACCATGCAGCCTACCAACCGTAAAACCCTCGCTACGCTATTGGTACTGATCTTAAGTGCAGGTATTGTCGCTTGCGGCGAACAAAAAAGCGCCGAAGAAATGGGTAAAAAAGTCGACGAAACCATGACTGACGCGGGGAATGCTATCGAAGATACCGCTGAAGATGTCAGCAATAAAGTCGATGAAACCATGACTGACGCGGGGAATGCCATCGAAGATGCGGCTGAAGATGTCGGCGACAAAGTCGATGAAGCAGTGACCGATACCGGCAACGCCATCGAAGATAAATGTGAAGAGATGAAAGAGAGCATGAACGCAGAAAACCCAGACTGCTAACCCGTTCATCTGTTCTGATTCATGTCAGGCTCCCTGGCCACCTGCGCCAGGGAGCCTTTCTGTTACCTGCCTTTTCGGGTTCACAGTACAGTTGCTAACAGTAAGTACAGTGGTTAACACTATGGATAGCCCCCTGATGAACCCAAGGGTGAAAGAGTGAAACGGTAAACCAAGCGGCCGGCTTTTTGTAACATCTGTTGTCTTCGCTCGCTGCGACCCTTGCATGGTATTGCCAGAGGAGTTTCAGATGCCTATTGCGATGTACTACATGACAGGCTGTATCGTTGCATTATTTCTGGCGATGGTCTGTCCCTGGTGGTGGATAAGCCTGATTCTGATATGGGTGGCGCTGTCGCTGGGACTGGTGGCAATCGCCTATATCAAAAACAATGGCATGATATTCCACAAACGCAGCGATGGCCGGATCCCCTGGCCAGTCAGGGTACTTTTCTGGCCTTTTATGCTTGGGGTGTATCTGTATAATCGCTTGATACGTACCCGCTCTTCCTCCCCAACCCTACAAGAAATCGAACCTGGCCTGTACGTGGCCGCCAGACTGACTCCTATCGATATGGCCGCGTTACGCGAAGCCAATATTGGTGCCGTACTGGACGTCACGGCAGAGCTTGAAAGCCTCAACTGGTCAGCGATGGATGAAGGTATCAAATATCTTAACGTCCCTGTACTTGATCATGCCTACCCTGATTTTGCCTCTCTGCTGCAAGCCATCCGCTGGATAGATTCGCAACGCCGACAGCAACGACGTGTTGTCGTCCACTGCGCTCTGGGGCGTGGCCGGTCGGTGATGGTCATGGCCGCTTATCTTCTTGCCCGTACCCCCGGCAGCAGCCTGGACGACATCATAAACCATATTCAGTCAGTCCGACGGTATGCCCGCCTGAACCGAAATCAGCGCCACGCGCTGGAAGCAGCAGCCAACCAGAAAGAATTCGTTCTGAGCAAACCAAGTGCCTGGCTGATCGCCAACCCGGTTTCCGGTGGCGGCAAATGGCCGCAATACCGGGGTGAGATTCTTGCCACTCTGGCCCCACACTTTGTACTGACCGTCCGTGAAACCACGGAGACCCTGAGCGCTACTGAGCTGGCAAAAGAAGCGCTCAATGCCAACCCTGAGATTATTATTGCCGGCGGTGGCGACGGAACCGTGAACGAAGTGGCCGCCGTGTTAGTTGGCAATCAGGTACGATTTGGGATTTTACCGCTGGGCACAGCCAATGCCCTGTGTCATGCACTGTGGGGGATACGGGCTAAACTGACTCCGGTCTCCCTGGCCTGCGATGCCATTGTTCGCGGCGAGGCCCATCATGTGGATGTCGCCACCTGTAATGATCGCATTGCGCTGTTGATTGTCGCCGTCGGCTTTGAGCAACAGATGATCGAATTTGCCAACCGCGATGCCAAAAATGAGCAAGGACAGGTTGCTTATCTCAAAGGGTTCGTGAATGCGGTAACTCAAGGAACGCCTTTGACCCTGAAAGTTCGTTTTGATGACGAAGATGAACAAGTATTGGAAACCAGCAGCATGGTGATCGCCAATGCCGCCCCTTTCAGTACGGTTCTGGCTCAGGGTTCCGGAGCACCGGATATCAACGATGGAAAGCTTGACGTCACCTGGATTCCCACCTCTGATAACCTGAGCACCCATGTCCTGTCGATCACCGAGTTAGTGCTTGCCGGTCTTACCTCAGAAAAGCTTGGTGGGCTGACCCAACACCGCCAGGTCACTTCCCTGACGATTCATCACCCCGAAGGGCTGAACTACGTTATTGACGGCGAACTGTTTCAGGATGACGTCCTGCAGATTGCGGTACGTCCTGACGCCCTGCAAATTCTGTCACCCAAACCAGAACCTGGTGACGAGCTGCATCTGTAAGAAAAAACAAAAGGTCAGGAAATAAGAGGTGGATCGCACAAAAAGCAATCAACACCGTGAATACCCACGGAATATTATGCGCTTTCAGGCCAAATACGACACCGGGCAATAGCAGGAAAATTTTGATCTCAAGCGGAGAAATATTCGAGGGCGGGAACCATCAACACTACTCCTGTTCTCTCTAAACGAAAAGCAAGTTTTCATTGTTTTTGCACATTTTTGGGATGTATCACAAAGTCGATTTTATCGGCTTAACGCTGTGAAAAACCTTTGATAAAGATAACTCGATCCTGACGCAACGTTTCTTTAGGAGGTTATTGTGTCTATCAATTCTATCGACCACAGCGAAATGTCTGACGTGGCATCAAAATGGGATTTCAAAGATGAAACGGCTTCCCATATCTCTCAGACCAAGCGCCAGCAGGCTGAAGCACGTCGCCGAATTGAACTGCTACGTGATATTCGAGCAAGCGGCCTGACCATTGAAGAGGCAAAGGAACTCGGACTTATCCATTAACCTGAAACTACGTGCCATATACACCCGAATACAGAAACAGCCTGACCGGTCATAACAACGATAGAGATTTTCTATCACACTAATCTGTTATTTCAGCTTTTCTAATACCTGGGTAGTCGTTACATTAGTGCGCATAAACACCGAATGGAACGCAACTATGACTACAATGACTACCCGTTGTCCTCATTGCAACGCAATGAATCGTATCCCAACTGAACGTGTCAATGACGTGGCCAACTGCGGCTCTTGCAAAGAACGCCTGCTTGACGGCAAACCGGTCGAAGGCACTACCGAGAACTTTCTGACTTTGCTGCAAAGCGACAAGCCGGTAGTCGTAGATTTCTGGGCACCGTGGTGTAACCCGTGTGTCGGCTTCGCGCCAATCTTTGAAGATGTGGCAAAAGAGCGGAATGGCGATGTACGCTTTGTGAAAATTGATACGGAATCCCAGCAGGCGCTGGCAGCGCAATACCGTATTCGTAGTATCCCGACTATTATGGTTTTCAAAAACGGCCAATTAGCAGACACCATCAATGGTGCCTTACCTAAAGGCCAGTTTGATCAGTGGCTAAACCAAGCGCTGACCAAGTAACCAACCGGACAAGCCGCATTTATTTACCGTGCTGTACATCAAGAGAGCGGTAGATCTAGAGAGCTTTCCGTTTAAAGCGCTTTACACTCACTGAAAAGGTGCCTGATGGCACCTTTTTGTTATCTGCTCTCTATGCCACTGGTTGCCCTTTTGCTAGAGTGACGCTCATAGCCCCGCCTTTATCATTACAATTACAAGGACGAATCTGTGAGCAAATCAGCGTCGGCCGTACTCAGCCAGATCAATGTTTACCCTATCAAATCCATTCGTGGTCTGAGCCAGTCGCAAGCCTGGGTCGAGAAACAGGGAATCGCGTTTGACCGCCGTTTTATGGTCGCCAAAACCGATGGTGGCATGATTACCGCACGCAAATACCCGCAACTGGTCAAAGTCACCGCAGCCCTACAACCGGATGGTCTGATACTCAGTTACCCGGACACTGCCCCTCTGCGCCTCAGGTACGCCGAGTTCACGATGGTGGAAACCCCTTCCACCGTATGGAAAGACACGTTTCCGGCCCACCAAACTACCTCAGAAGCGAATCGTTGGTTCAGTGAACTCATTGGCGAGCCAGTGCAACTGCTCTATACCGGAGAGCAATCCCAGCGTATCCGTCAGAAAGTCGGCCATAACGTGAGTTTTGCTGACGGCTATCCGCTGTTGATTATCAGCGAGGGATCTCTGGAGGCCCTGAATGCACGCAGCCCCCAGCGTCATACCATGGATCAGTTCCGCACCAATTTAGTCGTCTCCGGCACAGAGCCGTTTGCGGAAGATGGCTGGAAACGAATCCGAATCGGTGAGGTGGAATTTGAGGCCGTCAAGCCGTGTGCCCGCTGTATCCTGACCACAGTGAATCCGCAAACCGGACAATTAAATGCCCAGAAAGAGCCGCTCAACACGCTGCTGAAATTTCGCTCTGACGGCAGTGGTGACGTGTACTTCGGGCAAAATCTGGTGGCGCTGAATGAAGGTATCATTCATGCCGGTGATACCATTGAAGTATTGGAGACCCAGACCAGACCGCTTTACCCCGATAATTGCACGCCATCGCTGACACTCACTTGTGTTGAACGGGAAGACATTGCCCGGGATTTTTGTACCTTCTGGCTGGAGCCAACCAAGCAACAAACACTGCCCGCATATCAGCCCGGCCAGCACCTGCCACTGCAGGTAGAGATCAATGGCGAATACGTTTCTCGCCGCTATACGCTGTCGTCCAGTCCGTCCCGCCCTGGCCGCTATGCCATCTCGGTTAAGCGGGTCAACGATGGTCGGGTTTCAAACTGGTTACATGACAATCTGCAGGTTGGCGACACGCTGGTTGCCGAGTCACCAGACGGCAGTTTTCATCTTGGGCCCCATACCGACAAGCTTTTGTTGTTGTCTGCCGGGAGTGGCATCACTCCCATGATCGCGATGCTGCGTTATCTGGCCGATCATAATCAGATCAACGATGTGGTGTTTTATCATCAGTGCCGCAGCGAAGCGGATATTCCGTATCAGGCAGAACTGGCAAAACTGCAGTCTGAACACCCTGCACTGAAAGTAACCATTGCATTAAGTCAGCCAAATAACAGCTGGCAGGGGATAACCGGTCGATTCAGTGCAATCCACCTGGATCATATCCCGCATCTTACAGAGCGTCAGGTGTTCGTTTGTGGTCCTAACCGTTTCATGGACGATGCCAAAGCCTTGCTGCTGAACGCCGGACTGGCGGAAGAGCGCTACCATCAGGAATCCTTCGGTGCGATCCGTGGTGGCGACGAGGCGACCGCACAGAAACACACTGTGACAATCAGCATTGATGGCCATTTATTTCAGGGCCATAACCAGGCCACCTTGTTGGATCAGGCTGAATCTGCCGGGCTTGGGATCGCCAACAGCTGCCGGGCTGGGTTCTGTGGTTCATGCAAAATGACGCTGGAATCTGGCACGGTTGACCAGCCGGACGTCCCGGCCTTGCTGCCGGGTGAGAAGGAGGCCGGGAAAGTACTGGCCTGTTGTTGTATTCCGTTAAGTGATGTTGAATTGGTCAGCTAACACGCCAGCCGTTTCAGGTTCAGGTTCAGGTTCAAAAACCACATAAAAAAACAGCCACCCAAAAAGGTGGCTGTTTTTTCAGACTCCGTTAAAGCACTTTACACGCTGATCTGCGCTTACTGCTTTTTCAGGATATAGTGGCTTTCCAGATCGCCGGTGATGCGGTTACCTTCCAGATCCAGGCGGAACAATTGATTTTCGCCGACAAAATACTGCACCGCAGAATCAGAAATTCCAGGCAGCGCGATAGTGTTACCCGCGGTGTTCCAGTTGAACGTACCTTCGTGTTCAAAAGCACCACCGTCTTTACCCAGGTACATTTCAGTCAGGGTAAATGTACCATCGTCTTTAATCACCAGCTCAGTCTTAATACCTTCACAATCTGCACATGGCAGAATACCGGTATACGTACCAGCCCAGTCCAGCGAGTTACGCGCGTTGTGTTCCATGTCCGCCACCGGTTCACTGCTTTCGCCGGCTTTCATTTCGTCCTGTTCGCCCTCGGCCACCACATCAGCCGGTTGCGCAGCTTCAGCTTCATTGCTTTCTGCCTTATTTTCAACCTGAGTCATGCCCTCGGTTTGAACTGCTTGCTCTTCAACCACGGTAGCGGTTTCGCTAGCAGGTTGAGCGGCGGATTCTGGTGAGGCTTTTTGATCACATCCCGCCAGTACAAAACCAGCCACTACCAGTGCAAGTAAGGTCTTATTCATTGTGTGTTCCTTATTAGCAATCTTTCTAAGATGGGTATCATTGTAGACTGCCCTCTGTGTGAATAACGTCATCCCAAGGTCAAGGTTCAGTCAAAAAACACCATTCAATATTCACTCAAAATCACCTTGCTAATCACAAGATAGCACATTGTTATTCAGTCAGTTAGCGGTTTTAAGCGAGCAGTAAAATGCCGCAGGACCGGCGGTTCGTAGTCAAACTCCAGCCCGCGAATTGAGCTTGCCTGCTGACAAACGGCAATCAGTGCATCGGCGACATAATCCATGTGGTCATTGGTATACACCCGGCGCGGAATGGTCAATCGTAACAATTCCAATGGCGACGGTTTCTGTTGACCAGTGCTCGGATCTCGGCCCAGAAGCAATGACCCAATTTCAACAGCCCGCACACCCGACTCAAGATACAGCGCATTGCACAAAGCCTGTGCCGGAAACTGCTCTGCCGGAATATGTGGGAGCACCTTTTTCGCATCCACAAACACGGCGTGCCCACCGGTCGGATACTGGATCGGCACGCCGCCCTCACGCAGCCTGTCACCCAGGTATTTCACCTGGCTGATACGGTAATGCAGGAAGTCTTCGTCGGCAGCCTCATAGAGCCCGCGGGCCAGTGCCTCCATATCCCGCCCGGCCATGCCGCCGTAAGTCACAAACCCTTCCATCGGAACGCAGCGGGTACGGACAGCCTGAAACAACTCTTCATGATCCCGGATACAACAAAGGCCGCCGATATTCACCATTGGGTCTTTCTTGGCTGACATTGTGAGGATATCGCCATAACGATACATCTCACGGATAATCTCCAGCAAAGGCTTCTCGTCATACCCCTCTTCCCGCTGCTTGATGAAATAAGCGTTTTCACAGTAACGGGCGGAATCTATCACCACCGGAATATCGTAGTGCTGGGCCAATGCGTAAACGTTGCGCATATTGGCCATGGATACCGGCTGCCCGCCCGAACTGTTACAGGTCACTGTCGTAATAATGGCGGCGATATTCACAGAGCCGTAATGCTGAATGGCGGTTTCGAGTTTTTCGAGATCAAAGTTCCCCTTCCAGTCATCGTAGACTTCGGTGGAAAACGCTTTTTCAGTTACTAGGTTTATCGCTTTTCCGCCGCACATTTCAATATGTCCGGCCGTTGTATCAAAATGGTAATTGGACAGAAAAACCGCCTCTGTGCCTCCCCTGACTTTGCGCATCCGTTCAATCAGGCAGGGAAACAAAATCTGCTCGGCTCCCCGCCCCTGATGGGTCGGCACCACCAGCTTGTACTGAAAAAAGTGCTGAACGGCATCACACAAGTTAAAAAAGTTCCGGCTACCGGCATAGGCTTCATCCCCCAGCATCAGCCCGGCCCACTGAGTATCACTCATTGCACCGGTACCGGAGTCGGTCAGCAGATCGATATACACATCTTCACTGCGCAGCATAAACGGATTATAACCCGCCGCTTCCAGGGCCAATTGGCGATCCGCTTCTGTGGTCATGCGAATTCGCTCTACCATTTTGATGCGAAAAGGTTCAGGGACACGCTTGCTCATAGTGGCTCTCCAGCTTTGGAAAACACGCAGACAATCCGGTGATCGGATCAAGGAAAAATAGGTAGTGAAAACATCGACGGTGCCGCAATCAGCCGACAGCAGGAAAGTTATTAGTCAGACGAAAATCAATATTGAACCAGGCAGAAAGCACCAGCCGTATCGCGGGCACCCTGGTACGTTGCAACAAGGTATTCTCAGCCATCCTGCAGCACCCTGCGGAAACAAAACTGACCTAAGTATAGTCAGCTGTTCATAACAAGCCTGATATCAACTGGCCTTGTTCTTCTGGCATAAATTTTTTCAAACAAGGCTTTACAGCCCGACAGATTACAGATAATGTGCTCGGGTCTGTTGCTCAGACCGAGACATAATTTTCGAAGAACACGCCTCACTTCTCGCCAAAGTAAGAAGCACCTCCAGAAGATTACACCACACATCCCACTACACACTGAGTTGCAAGTGTTTCGTAGTGATGAGTCAGCGAGTTAGGTGATCTCCTGACGGGTGAAACCAAAGGTCGATGAGTAACTTAACCAGCGTGATGCTGAAAACTATTACCGCCGCTGAACCCTCTCGGTGTTCTCCACTTTGTTAAGGAGAACGCGAATTCAACAAGAAAACGAATTCAGGAAGAAAGTCAGCTCAGTCGGCGTTTACTCAACGTAATGACCACAAGCCAAAAGCAAGTGACCTGACCAGACGATTAACGTCTATGGCAAATAGTCCGAATGCAGTGCTTGGGTAGAAAGGACAACACCATGATTTCACAAACCGGCATTATCCGTAGCTACAACCCTTTTAACCAAACTGGCCTGATCACTTCAGATTTAGGTGGCGACATCCGCTTTAGCGCCGCTCAGGTATCTGAACAAGACAGTCCGGCATCTGGCAGTCTGGTATCATTCATCCTGGATGACTCAGAACACACTCTGCAAGCGGTAAAAATCCGCTTCATCTGACTCGCCCAGCTAACTGGACGAGGCCAATAAAAAGTGACAATACCGAGGCAAGGGCTTATAACCTTGCCTTTTTCATTTCTGGCGACCGACAATTATCAATCCGATATCCCTTCATTCCCTCCCACCTTACCGATTTTTACATCACTGCCCGCAATCTCCTGCTCAGCTTGAGCGGATTCTTCTGACTGACTTTTCTGATAGTTATGCCTGTCTTTTTTCTGCTTTCTGTCAGCACTTTTTTGTATTTACTGGTTAACATTCATATCGTTATCCACTACGCATTACGCCGCCAACTGCTGCCACTTTCAAAAGTAATCCATTACAAAAAAGCCAACCAACAACCAATTCGCTCAATTTTTAATCAAGAAAAGCGGGCGTAATTCACAGAAAAGCATGAAAAATGGAAACGCGTTTTTACTTATATCGTCAGCATAAAGTCAGCCAATTGTCAGCGCTGTGTCAGGCATGGCTTTTTAATGCTTTTATCAAGTTTTCAGAACAAAAGGCGGGAAAAGTGCAACATACCTCACACTTTAGGTATCTTTTACACTGTGAAACTGAATTTTATGTCATTAAGGAAACAATTTGACAATTTGCTTGTCTGTATATGGCAAACTAATACAAAAAATAAATGAATAAATAGTCAATACAGACAAAAGAGGGTGATTCATGCTAGGTATGGCGACTTCCATTTTTTCTTTTTCCCATACCTGCCGCATTAAAAGCCTGCCAACAAATAAAAACGACGAGTTCTAAGATATGCCAATACACAACGCGACATTGCCACGGAGATGGTTGTCGACCAAATACATCGGGATTGCCAGCCTGTCACTGATTACCATGGCGGTGTTCCTGAATAACAGTCAAACGACTAATCGTACAATTCCACTGAACCTTGTCAGTTCGTCCCCATGGACACCCAATGAAGATGCACTGACCACAACCACCATTGAACCACCCCGCTACGCTTACACCATTCAGAAAGGTGACACCCTAAGCGAAATCTTCTCCAGGCTGAACATCCCATTGAACACTGTTCAACAACTAATGGAAGCCGATTTAAACCACCTGAAAATCGACACCCTCAAACCAGGTAACAGCATGCGCTTCTGGCTGGCTGACGATCAACGGCAACTTAAGCGTCTTGAGCTCGAATTTACGCTGGCGCAAAAAGTCATTTATGAACGTCTGGATGATGAAAACTTCAATGTGGAAGAAATCGCTATTCCGGGTGACTGGAGTGATGTGATTGCCAATGGTGAAATCCACGGCAGTTTTGCTAACTCAGCCAAAAAAGCCGGTCTAAAAGCCACGGAAGTGCATGAAATCACCAGCTTGCTGAAAGATAAGCTCAATTTTTCTCGCGATCTTCGTGCCGGGGATAAATTTGAAGTGGTGGTGTCCCGTCAGTCGGTTAAAGAAAAACTGACCGGGCAGCATGAATTGCGGGCTATCCGTATCCATAGCCGTGGCCAGACCATTTCGGCTTATCTGCACAGTGATGGTAACTTCTACGACGCCAAAGGCGACAGCCTGCAACGAGCCTTCATGCGCTATCCATACGCCACCAACCAGCGCTGGCGAATCAGTTCCCAGTTTAATCCTAAGCGCCACCACCCGGTCACCGGACGCGTTGCGCCACACAATGGTGTCGACTTCGCCACCCCGCGTGGTACACCTGTACTGGCAACCGGTGACGGCGTTGTTGTCCAAACTGTTAGTCACCCGTACGCTGGTAAATATGTGGTCATCCAACATGGAACCAACTACAAAACCCGCTACTTGCATAACAGTAAGATACTGGTCAAGAAAGGACAGAAAGTCTCACGTGGCCAGCGTATCGCCCTGGCGGGCAGCACCGGTCGCGTTACCGGCCCTCACATTCATTATGAGTTCCTGATTCGTAACCGTCCGGTGAACCCATTGACTGCCAATATCCCTATGGCCTCTTCGGTGCCAAGCAAGGAGATGGGACAGTTTAAAGAAACGGTCGCGATGTATAACACCATGATGAAAGATGATCAGAAGGGAATACTTCGCCTGGCTAAAAACAACAACCAGCCCAAAGACTGATAACCAGAGCTTTATCGCGGTAACCAGGATCAAATAGCATCTACGGGGAGATCTCTTTTCCCCGTGGGTGTTTTTGCTTGTTTACTGCTCACGGATGATGGTCATCAGTGATAAATAGCGGGGGCAGATGGCGTGTTTGATCACGCACTTCAATGGCTTCTGTTGAGGTTGAGGTTGAGGTTGAGGTTGAGGTTGAGGTTGAGGTTGAGGTTGAGGTTGAGGTTGAGGTTGATAATGAGAACCTAAGCCCACAGCCAGAACAACATTTACCAAGCAAAAATCCAGACGGTAAATGGAGGTATTGCCGGAATAACACATTCCGACAATTTCCATACCAGACAACCCTATACAGCCGAGATGACAACGTCATAACGGCTTTTTGTCATGCCTGTTATTTCGTTATCCGTACCGTTTTGTGGACTGTCTGAGCTCTCTGATTTAACAATAAAGTCGACATAATTCCGGATGGCCGGTAGCCGATCTTCATCATGGTGGGACACATACAATAACTGGCTAAGCTGATCGCGGGCAATCATATTCAGCACCTGATAGACCAGTTTACGATTAACGAAATCCAGCCCCTGATAAGGCTCGTCCAAAATCAGCAAGGCAGGCTGTTTGATGAGCGCCCGGCCAATCAGCAACAGTCGTTGCTGCCCATAGTCCAGTTCGCGGAAACCCGTGTGCGCATCATCTGACATTGCCAGAATTGCGAGCCAGTCATGGGCCTGCTGAATTTGTTTTTTCGATGGTGAATCATACAGCCCAATCGAATCGAAAAAGCCTGACAGTAGCACTTCCAACGCACTGCAGCTAACGCGATACTGCAGATGCAACGCTGAGGAGACTACCCCGATTCGCCGTTTGATATCCCAGATACTTTCGCCGCTGCCACGGCGATACCCCAGCACGCTCATATCATTGGCATAACACTGTGGATGGTCTCCCAGAATCAACGCCAGCAAAGTGCTTTTTCCGCAGCCATTCGGCCCCCTGATCTGCCAGTGCTGACCCGGTTCTATTCGCCAGTTCACCGCCTCGAAAATCTGCCGATCAAAGTATTCCACTTTTCCGTTTCGCAGCTCCACCAGCGGCTCGTCTCTGGTAACAACCTGTTGTCTCTCCTGATGCCGTTGGCGAATCAGAGCCATGACCTCATCGCTACGTTGCGTAGACAATGCCTCAAGCTGACGCAGCACCGGATGATGGCTGAATTCTGCCACCGTCATCCCTTCACTTAAACTGACAGTACTCAGGGCACCAGCCGGACCACGCTTGCTGCTGCCTTGGACATTCATCGTTTGTTCAGTGAACATGGCAACATGGGTGATGCAATCAGGAAGGTGCATTTCGCGGGCACTGATCAAGACCAGCGTCATTTGCTCTGACAAGGTATTCAGCAACGCTGACAGCGCCGTCTGGTGAGCGGCATCCAGTCCGTCATAGGGGTCATCCAGCACCAGTAATTCGGGTTCAGTTGCCAGCGCCCGCGCCAACATCAGACGACGGGTTTCCCCGGTCGATAACTGGCGAAAACCACTGTGGCGTAAATGCTGCAAATCCAGCTGTGCCAGCAAAGTCTCCAGTTGCTCCGGCGAATGGCAACAGTCAGCAATCAGATATTCTACAGTGTGGCCAAAGTCGATCTGATCAATGTAATCCGTCTCCTCTTGCGCCAACTCCTCTTCCAGCAATGCCTGCTGAGAAGCCAGCGACACCACGCCCACTCGCTGAGGTATACCAGTTACCGATCCGGAATCCGGCACACGTTCACCACTGAGGAGTTGCCCGAGTAACGAGCCGAACCGGGAATACGCTGAGAAAATCATCCAATGCTGACCAGGTTCTATACGCCAGTTATCAACCTGCAGCCGGCCATGTGGCACAGCCAACAGCAAATCTGTCACGGCTATCGACATCCTTCACTTCCTTATGAAAAAACGGTTTGATATCCATTAATACCAAACCGTCTGACCAAGCTCTAGTTCTGCAACCAAATTGTCTTGGTTTGCAGATACTGATCAAAGGCCTCCAGCCCGTTGTCCCGGCCGCCGAACCCGGACTGCTTATACCCGCCGAACGGGGTCGCGATACAGCCTTCGCTGAAACAGTTCACCGAAACGGTCCCGGCTTTCAGCTGACGTGACACCCGGTGCGCACGGCGGATATCCGCGGTATACAGCGACGCTGCCAACCCGTACTGACCATCATTGGCCAGGCGAACCGCCTCTTCCTCCGAATCAAACGTGGTGACGGCCAGAATCGGCCCGAACACTTCCTCCTGAAACAGGGCCATCTCCGGCGTGACATTATCGAAAATGGTCGGCTCGACAAACAATCCGGCACCGATGTCCGGCGTGCCACCGCCATGAACCAGCGTCGCCCCTTCCGCTTTCGTCCGTGCCAGATAGCCACGCACTTTTTCAAAATGCGCCGGCTCAATCATGGGACCGATGCTGACCTGTGGATCTTGCGGGTCACCCAATTTCCAGTTATCCAGACTGGCTTTAAGTTTCTCGACCAAAGCATCTTTAATGCTGGTATGAACCAGAAGACGAGAGCCACAACTGCAGTTCTCACTCATGTTCCAGAACGCAGCATTGAGCACATCATCGACAATCTCATCCAGACTGTAGACATCCGGGAAAATGATCTGCGGACTTTTACCGCCGCACTCCAGCACAATCTCTTTCAGGTTGCTTTGAGCCGAGTATTGCAGGAACAACCGACCAACTTCGGTGCTGCCGGTAAACGACACCACATCCACATCCGGATGCAGCCCTAGCGGCTGGCCGACTGCCTCCCCCAGACCGGTCACCAGTGACAGTGTCCCTTCCGGGACGCCCGCTTCATGCGCCAACTGGACCATACGATAAGCACTCAGGCTGGTTTGCTCGGCCGGTTTCACAATCACGGCATTGCCTGCCGCCAACGCCGGGGCAACTTTCCAGGCAAACATCTGCGCCGGGAAGTTCCACGGCAGCACAGCCCCAACCACACCAATCGGTTCTTTGACAATCAGCCCCAGGGTATCGCTATCCGTCGGCGCTATTCGGCCAAATACTTTGTCGATGGCTTCGGTGTACCAGGCAAAGGTGTGAATGGTCTCCGGAATATCGGTATTCAGGCACTCGCTGATCGGCTTACCGGCATCAACACAATCTAATGCTGCCAACTCTTCGCTGTGTTCAGTCATCAGCGCCACCCAGCGTTGCAAAATGGTCTTACGCTCGCCCAGTGGCAGCGCAGACCATTCTCCGGATTCGAAACTGATGCGGGCCGCTGTCGCTGCCGCGTTAACCACCTGTTCATTGCCCGCTTCGATCTTGCCGATTGTTTTACCGTCGTAGGGACTCAGAGTCGCAATGGTTGCCCGCTCACCCGACAAGCCGGACACCAGACAACCCGCAAACAACTCGCCACACTCTGCGGCGGCAAACACCTGCTCTTTGGTTAAAGGCACTGTAGATACAGACTTATTTGTTAATGGCATCGCGGAACCTCCTATTGAAGAGCGGCATCAAGCAGTTGAAGAAAGGCTTTTTGATCTTCATCGCTGATTGGCAGCAGAGGCGCACGGATCGCGCCGACGTCTTGGCCACGGTGAATCAGTGCCAATTTGGCTTTCTGGTTGTAGTCGGCCGATTCCTGGTTCTGAATCACCGGCAGCAGTTTCGTCATAATGGCACGCAGCGCGTTGTAATCACCGATTCGCGCGCATTCCAGCATCTGCACATGTGCTTCAGGTAAGTAGTTAGCCGCACCACCGATCCAGGAACGCACGCCCCAGAACAGATAATCCGCGCCCTGATCGTCAGAGCCACAAACCACGGAGAAATTATCCAGGTTGGCATTAATCAATGACAACGCACGGGTAAAATCACCGCTGCTTTCTTTGATCCCGACAATATTCGGATCACGGCTGAGTTCAATCACGGTGTCGACCTCAATCTCAACACCGGAGCGCGCCGGGAAGTTATACATAATGATCGGCAAGCCGACTTCCTGGCTCACTGTCTGGTAGTGAGTAACGATTTCGCGCTGCTGCGGCAAACAGTAAATCGGCGGTGCCAGCATCAGCGCCTGATAACCCAGGGCTTTCGCCTGCTCCGCTTTTCGCACAGAACCCTGGGTGTGGGTATCATTCACTCCGGCGATCAGCAGGGCGCGATCCCCGACATGTTCGGCGATAAAAGTGAGTACCTGCGTACGCTCCTCATCACTGAAAGCGTAGTATTCCCCGGTCGTCCCACAGGCTACAATCCCGGCGACACCGGCCTCCAGCTGCCAGTCCAGCAGCTTGCCCAGCGCATCAAAATTAACCTTATTCTCTTCCGTGAACGGGGTCACTACAGGAACAAAAATACCGTCGAGTTTCATAACTATCTCCTTGAAATGTCAGGCCGGACTCCTGGCCGGCCCCAGTAAAATGATGCAGAACATCAGTAATTTGGTTGCGTCTAAATCGTGTTTTGAACATTCAGAGTCTCACCTCAGCGCCTCACTCAGGGTCTCAAGCTGAGCCTCGTTCAACGTCTCAGGATGCGGGTTCAGCCTTGGCTGGCTGAGCCGCGGTGTTTGTCGCCTCACCGGTCGGTGCAGTCCGCCAGATGGCAATATTGGCGTACCCGTAGAACACAGAGATGGCGAGCACCAGGAAGTGGTACCAAAGGAATGGCAGGTAACCGAGTGTTGACACGCCGAGGGTGGTTGCCATGAACACCCCACCATCTGACCATGGCACCATCGGTGTGGTCACCGTGCCGCCCGCTTCGGTATTGCGCGACAGCACGCGTCGGTCAATCCCCTGTTGGTCATAGTTTTTCTCGGTGATGGTGCTGGCGGTAATCAGCGACACATACGCCGCGCCCCCGAAGAAGTTACCGAAGAAGCCACCCAGCAGGGTCGACAGCGTGAGACGTCCGGCATTGTTTGCCCAGGTCAGGAAACGGTTACAAATCACTTGCAGAACACCGATTTGCTCCATCAGACCACCCAGCCCAAGAGCAAACAGGATCAGGGCAATCACTTCCAGCATCGACAGAATCCCGCCACGGTTAAGCAGCGTATTCAGAAAGTCGACTTCTGAATGCATGGCATTGCCGACATACACCGTACGCACCGCATCCAGCGTCGGCATGCCCTGCGCCACGATGGCACAGACAATTCCTAGTACAGCGCCGAAGGTGATAACCGGAATCGACGGCATCCGGCGCGACAACAGCAGGATGACAACGGCGGCTGGCAACAACAACCACGGAGAAATCGTAAAGTGCTGCTCCAGAGCGACCATTGCGGCGTCTGCGCGGCTGGTGTCAACATTGCCATCGATATAAAAGAAACCGACCAGAAGGAACAGAACGAAGGCAATCAGGCACGCCGGGCCGCTGACATACAGCATAGATTTGATGTGGTCGATCAGATCCACTTTACACAGCGAAGCGGTCATCACCGTGGTATCTGACAGCGGCGACATTTTATCCCCCACGTAGGCGCCACTGATGACAGCACCGGCGACCAGCGGTAAAGGTATCCCGAAGCTGTGGCCAATCCCCATCATCGCGATCCCAGCCGTGCCCGCGGTACCAAACGATGTCCCGGTCGACAACGATGTCATCGCACAAATCACAAATGCCGCAGCCAGAAAAATATTCGGGCTCATGACACTCAGGCCGTAGTAAATGATGCTGGGAACAATGCCACCGGCAATCCACGAGCCAATCAACGCCCCGACAGTGATCAGAATCAGCACGGCTTCCATACCGTTATGGATCCCTTTAATCAGCCCGGTCTGCATCGCATGATAGGATTGCCCGAGCCGCAGGCCGAGCCCCATGACAAGGAACCAGGTTGCAAATAGCGCAAGCTGAATAGGCAGCGACAAGACGTTGAGGAACAGGAACATGACGGCAATAAATCCCACCATCAAACCGACCACCTCCATACTGGTCGGCAGCCGGATAGCACTAGAGTTGGAACGCATAACATTCTTCCTTTTGTTAGTCGTAGTAGTGTTTGCATGAGCCACTATTTCTTACTGCCGCTCAGTATCAGCCTGCAGAGAAATCAGGAGCTTCAGTTTTATCGTCGTACAGCGTGGTTTCGGCTTGCCTCATCCGGACGTGACTGCGTCACATTCAGATCAGGCTGTGCGAAATCGGCTCAACCGGTATGGGCTGAGATCCAAAGACGGAGGTTGGTTCAGAGCCAAGTCTCTGATTGCCTGCGCGGTGACAGCAGCCTGTGTCAGCCCCAGATGATGGTGCCCTAACGCCAGCATGACCTGCTGTTTGGGCCCGACAGCATCGATAATTGGCAGTGAATCTGGCAGTGACGGCCGAAACCCCATCCACGGCGTCGAACCGGCCAGATCCAGCGGGTGTTCAAACAAGCTGTCACCCAGTTCAGCCAAACGGTGAGCACGTTCCATGTTGGCAGGACGCTCCAGTCCAGCAAACTCCACGGTGCCCGCCAGGCGCAAGCCATCGGCCATAGGCGTCATAATGAAGCGGCGCTCCGCTGAGGTCACCGCCACCGGAATACGGTGCGATTCATTAGGCAGCATCAGGTGATAGCCGCGCTCGGTATCCAGCGGAATATCCGTATCAGTCAGCTTGAAAACCAGCGAGCGGCTGTGCGCACCAGCGGCAATCAATACCCGTGGAACGGTCACAGTGCCGCGAGAGGTATGCAGCTCAACGCCATCCTCGGTCAGGCAACCACCCTGAACGTCGAGCTGACGACATTCCGTGCCGAGCGCCACGGCAGCATCCACCAGTGACTCCACCAATTTCAGCGGATCAATCACATGGCTGGTTTCCGGAAATTCCAGCGCCCCCAGCACCGTTTTCGCCAGCCCCGGTACTTTTCGATGTACCTCAACCTGTGAAAGCGGCGTCACGACCACACCGTTTTGCGCCAACGTCTTCGCAAACTGGTGCAATGCCTGACCGGTTTTCTCCTGTTCAAAGACCAACAGTGATCCCTGGTGATGCATCAGGTCAGCCGCGTCAATGTCACCAAGCAGCGCTTTCCACGCATCAAGGCTGGCTTGGTTAAGCTGTATCAGGCCATGCTGGCTACGAGCCTGAGCTCCGGCACGCATATTGCTGATTAGCCGGAGCATCCAGGGAAGCAGACGCGGCAGATAACGCCAGTCAATCCGGAGCGGGCCAACCGGGTCGAGTAACATGCTCGGGATCTGCGTCAGGATCGCCGGGTTCGCCAGCGGCGTGATTTGCTCGGTCGCAATGTGCCCGGCATTACCGTATGACGCCCCTTGTCCCGGCGCTTCTTTATCCAGCAGCAACACCTTCAGTCCGGCCTGCTGGAGGCGGTACGCGCAGGCACAACCGATAACGCCGGCCCCGATAATCGCAATGTCGTGATCCATCTTTTCCATTTGTGATCTCATTCCATTAATTTTGCGAGCATGTATATTGTATACAATATACACTAGAGAGGTGTTGTTAATTCAGCCAGCGCTTTAAAGCTGTTTTGTGATCGGGATCGATCCGGCGCTGAATCGCCGACTTTCGGCTACACTTTATAACTGCGTAATTTCAAGGAGATAGAAGTAATGCGTGAAGGAACGTTTTTTTGTATTGATGCACATACTTGCGGGAATCCGGTTCGCTTGGTGGCCGGTGGCTATCCGAGCCTGAACGGGAAAACAATGAGTGAGAAGCGGCAGGATTTTCTGGAACACCATGACTGGATTCGCCGCGCCCTGATGTTTGAACCACGCGGCCACTCAATGATGTCCGGCTCGATTCTCTACCCGCCGTGCAGCGACAATGCGGATGCGTCAGTCCTGTTCATTGAAACCAGCGGTTGCCTGCCAATGTGCGGACATGGCACGATCGGCACGGTCACCAGTGCGATCGAGCATGGCGTTATCCAACCCAAAAATCCGGGCACCTTGATCCTTGATGTACCGGCAGGACAAATCCGGATCGAGTATCAGCAAAACGGCAATAAAGTTGAGAAAGTACGGATCTTCAATATTGCGAGCTACCTCGCCCACCGTGATGTGGTGATCGAGGTCGAAGGACTGGGTGAGCTGACGGTGGATGTTTCCTACGGCGGTAATTACTACACAATTATTGAGCCGCAGAAAAACTTCCCTGGCCTGGAGCATTTCACTGCCGATCAGGTTCTGCACTACTCCCCCAAAGTGCGGGATGCCATTAATCAGGTTGTAGACTGTGTGCATCCGGATGACCCGACGGTGCGCGGTGCCAGCCATGTGCTGTGGACGGGGACGCCAACCCAGCCGGGTGCCCATGCCCGTAACGCAGTGTTCTACGGTGATCGCGCGATTGACCGTTCCCCTTGCGGTACCGGTACCAGTGCCCGTATGGCTCAATGGGTTGCCCGTGGCCGCCTGGGTGTCGGCGATGATTTCGTGCATGAGAGCATCATTGGCAGCCTGTTTGAGGGTCGTGTAGAATCCCTGGCAAAGGTAGGGGATTACGATGCCATCATGCCAAGTATTCAGGGCTGGGCTAGAGTAACCGGCCATAACACGATCTGGGTCGACAGCGAAGATCCCTATGCGTATGGCTTTGAAGTAAAGTAAAATAAAACCGGCCGCTGTCATGGCGGCCGGTCTGAATAATGATAAAAGGAGTTACCTTGCAGCCCAAAACACGTACCCAATATGTTGCTGATGCGATCCGAGGCAAGATCCTGCGGGGTGAAATCAAAGGGGGTGATCCCCTGCGTCAGGACGCACTGGCAAAAGAATTTGATGTAAGCCGTATTCCTGTACGTGAAGCCCTGCTTACCCTGGAATCTGAAGGTCTTCTTGAGTTTCGTGCTCACAAAGGCGCTTTTGCGACTGAGCTGTCAGCAGACAAGATTCGTGAACTGTTTGAACTGCGGGTGCTGCTGGAATGCCACATGCTGGCGCATGCGATCCCACTGATGACAGATGCAGATCTCGATGCCGCTGAGGCGATCTTGCAAGAATATGAAGAAATCTTAAATACCGGCAGCCGGGTTGATCACTGGAGCAACTACAACTTTGCTTTCCATAAAGCCCTGTACACCCCGGCAAACCGCCCGGAAACCTTGCAGCTGATTACTCAGCTTAATACCCAATCAGATCGCTATATCCGCATCCAGCTACTGCACACCGCCGGGGTGGCCAAAGCAGAATCAGAGCACCGCGAACTACTGACTCTGTGCCGCGAGCGCAACATTGCTGCCGCCTGCGATTTGCTAAAGCGTCACATTGATGTGTCTGCCGAAGACATCATCGGCCTGCTGTCCAAGCAAAAATAAACAATAACAAAGCCAGCAGATTTGCTGGCTTCATTACCTGATTCACAACCTGATTTACACCGCGCGCATTTCGTTGTCTGCCACCTTAACAACACCCATTCGTGACAGACTCACCGCACGCGGGTTCAGACTGACAACACTTGTGTCAGATACTGCTGCCAGTCTGCCGGACGCCGATAAAATTGGTTCAGCGGCAGCTTTTTCCAACGGCCGTGTTCACGTTCAATCATCAGAGTCGGGAATCCACCTACCTGGTGTGTCTGCATCAAGGAGTGGCTCTGGCTAATCACTGAAGTCAGTACCTGATCGGCTCTGGCCATTTGCTGTAGCCAACTGTCAGAGGGTGCCCCCATCGCAACGGCAATGGCCAGCAACGTTTCCAGTTCATTCACATTGCGACCCTGCTGATAATGGGCGCTCTGAATCGCTTTCAGCATCGCAAATGTGTCCAGTCCCATGTCTTTTGCCACCAGCAACGCTCGGGTCGGTAAGTAGGAATCCAGCACGACCGGCTCAGCACTTTGCAGACGATTTAAATAACGGTCACCAAAAACCTGTCCGGTTTCCTGCCCAATACGCTGATCGCTCTGAATAATATGCTGGCGCATGCCGGTTTCTAACAGCCGGTTGTCGAGCATGCCACCGGGATGGTAGTGCAGTTCAATGCCCGGATGCGCCGCCACTACCTCCAGCAGTGGCGTGGCACCGTAACACCAGCCGCACATAGGGTCATAAAAATAATGTGCCTTTACCATTTCATCTCTCCCATGTGCACTTTGGCACCAATGCTCAGTGCCATCGGCAGCGCGGCATCCGGATACTGTGCTGTCATTTTACTGATCAGCGCGTCGCTGTTTTTGCTTGCCTGTTTTTCCGCTTTAAAAGCTTGTAAGTAACGCAGAGAAAAACCAATGGTGTCGGCATTTAGCTTGGTGCCGGCTTTCATGTGACCCGGAATCACGATGTTCGGTTGCAGCGCCTGAATGTCTTGTAGCTGCTCAGCCCAGGCACGTTGCATGGCATCGGTCTGTGCATCAGCCATCCACAGGTGAACGTTGCCATAAACGGCCACATTGCCTAATACTGCCTTGCTGGATGGAATCCACAGGTATGGACGGTGGTCCAGTTCACCTTTCTGGCTATGAATTTCCACTTTGTAGCCGTCTACCGTTAAGGTATTACCGGTAAACGCCGTCAGCGTCACCGGATGAACTGGCGCATTGGCTCCCATCTTCGGTCCCCAGTAAGCCAGCTTACCGGCCAGGTTTTCTTCAATCGCTTTTTTCACGCCCGGCGTGGTCAGGATTTGCGCTTCCGGAAACAGTTCATGCAGCACTTCAGCTCCGAAGTAATAATCCGGATCAGCCTGACTGATAAAAATCGTTTTCAGCTCTTTACCGGAATCCAGCACCTTGGCGGCAATACGCATTGCATCGGCTTTGGTAAACCCAGTGTCCACCACCATGGCTTCGTGCTCACCATATACCAGGGTTGAGTTCACATGGAAACTGTTGCCATCTGCGTTATACACGTCCAGCGTCAGTGGCGTGCTGGCATTCGCTGTAGAAGAAACCGCCAGTAGCAGTGAGGTAGCAAGTAGAGTGGGCTTGATCATGTCTGTCTCCGAAAAAGTCTGTCGATTGTTATTCGATAAAGGATGAAGATTGTCTTTAAGGTACGAAGGAGATAATAGAGATTTGATCTGTTCGGAAAAACGCCCAATAATGAGCATGATTATTTCATAAAACGAGCAAATAAATGGACCGACTCACCGCCGCCAAAGTATTTGTCGACGTGGCTTATTCCGGCAGTTTTACCGCGACCGCTGATCGGCTGGAGATGTCACGTCCCATGGTGACGCGTTATATCGAAACCATGGAAGACTGGCTGCAGACCCGCTTGCTGCACCGTACAACCCGTAAGATTTCGCTCACGACCGCCGGGGAGCGCTGCCTGGCAGAGGTCGAGCTGTGGTTACACGCAGCCGAGTCACTGACGTTCGTTTCCCGCGACTCTGGTGCACTGAGCGGGAAAATACGGCTGGCAGCGAGTATGTCATTCAGCCATTCCCAGCTTATTCCGGCCATTACCGGCTTTATGGCCGAGCACCCGAAAGTGGAAATTGACATTGATTTGCAGGACACCACCTCGGATCTGATTGCCGAGCGGATCGATCTGGCGATTCGAATTGCGGCCAACCCCGATCCGTCACTCATTGGCAAACCCATTGGCCGCTGTGCGTCAGTATTGGTTGCCTCTCCCGCTTATCTGGCGGCTTCACCAGCAGTGGTCAGCCCGGAAGATCTCGCCCAACAGCGTTGCCTCGGCTATAAAAACTTTGAGCAGCATGTCTGGCATCTGAAGCGCGGCGATGAACATACTTCAGTAAATGTGCAGTGTCAGTTAACGGCCAATGAAGCGACGACCCTGCTGGAAGCCGCTCGGCACGGTGCAGGCATTGCCATGCAACCGACTTATCTGGCTAACAGTCTGATTCAACAAGGTCACCTGACGGCTGTGTTGCCCGAGTGGCAACCAAACGACATGGCCATCTATGCCTTGTACCCGTCCAGAAAACACCTGTCCCCCACAGTCCGTGCGTTGATTGATTATCTGGACGCCTATTTTCAGGTAAGTCGGTGGTAGAACATTTCGTTCATCATGAGGAGCCAGGAACCTGTAGCCTGGCGTCTGTAGCTGAATTGGGCATTGTCAGCACGTCACTGGGCAGAACAACGAGACACAGAGCACGCAAAGCAGCCCGTCGCGCATGAAGATGTGTTGATACAAGCATTATTAGCAGAAAGATTGGGCGGTGAGTACCGCATATTCGGCGGGCTGTGTGTCTGTAAACATCATTTTCAGCACATCATCGCTTATTGCCGACGGGTGCTATGATTTTCATTTTGCATATGAAATATTCCTTTGATTAGCAACGTTAAAGGAATAACCATGTTAGACAGAATTACCCAACTCTTTCCGGTCTGGGCCGTCGCGTTTTCAGCGCTGGCTTTCTTTCAGCCAACCTTGTTTGTTGATCTGAAAAGTCAGATCGTCCCGCTACTTACCATCATTATGCTGGCCATGGGGGTCACACTGGCACCCCGTGATTTTGCCAATGTCGTGAAGAAAAAAGCCGCCGTTGGTATTGGTGTTGTGTTGCAGTTTGTCATCATGCCGCTGGCAGCACTGCTGATCAGTTACTTGCTGGATCTGAGCACAGAATTGACCGTTGGTATGGTGCTGGTAGGCAGCGTTGCCGGCGGCACCGCGTCAAACGTTATGGCGTTTCTGGCCAAAGGGGATGTGGCTCTGTCCATTTCCATGACAGCATTATCGACACTCATTGGCGTGGTACTGACTCCACTTCTGGTCGCGCTGTTGGTTGGCCAGACGGTCGACGTACCTGTAGGTGCCATGCTGCTGAGTCTGGTAAAAATCGTGTTGTTACCGGTTGCCATCGGGCTACTGTTCAACACGCTCGCCCGCAAACAGGTCGAAAAAATTCACGCCGTCCTGCCGCTGATTTCCATGGTCGCGATTGTGCTGATTATCGCTACTGTGGTCGCACTGAATGCCGATAACCTGAGTAAAATTGGGCCGTTAGCCGCCGTTGCAGTTGTTTTACACAACAGTATTGGCCTCATTGCCGGTTACCTCTGCTGCCGTCTGATGCGTTTTGACCGGGCGGTATGTCGCACCGTCGCACTGGAAGTCGGACTACAGAACTCCGGCCTCGCCACTGCACTGGCAATGAAGTTCTTCACACCGGCTTCTGCAGTACCCGGAACGATTTTCTCTGTCTGGCACAATATCTCAGGCTCTTTGCTGGCTGGATACTGGGCAAAGCGTCAGGATACCCCGGAGAAACCGGCCCGCTCAGCGGCATAATAGTAAGCACGCCATTCAGCCAGCTTCCGGAAGTCACTCGCTGAAAGCAGAAAAACAGGGAACGCAAATTGCGTTCCCTGTTTGCTTTTTTGTTCGTCGCCCTATCCTCTCACGAACTGACCAGTGCGGGTCAGCGCCCGCTTACCGCAGGCTGACTGCTCGCGTTCAGCTCTATGATCTAATCTAAGCTCTAAGCTCTAAACTCTAAGCTCTAAGCTCTAAGCTCTAAGCATTAAGTGGATATTTGAAGTTAGCGAACCCGTCATCGGCAAACACTGTGGTGCCATTGATGCAGTTAGCCGCATCAGAAGCCAGAAAGGCAAAAACGTCAGCAATTTCTTCAGGTTGAGTGAATTCGTCGCGCATCTGTTCTTTGCGGATATGTTCCCACAGACCAAACTCTTTGTACTGACGTAACATTGGCGTATCCACTCGACCCGGCGCGACCGCAACAACCCGGATACCGTGTGGAGCCAGCTCCAGTGCCGCACATTTTGTCATCATATCAACGGCGGCTTTACTGACGTTGTAGGTGAACGTCATTTCCGCCGCCATAGTGCCATACACAGATGAGGTATTCAGAATGACGCCTCGCTTTGATAACGCAGTAAATTTGCGCCCGCCAGCAAGGATCCCGTGGTAAACCCCTTTCTGATTCACCTGGGTGATCAAATCAAAATCTTTTTCCGGATCATGTTCCAACAGATTTTTTGCCATCCCGATACCGGCGTTATTGACCACCACATCCAGAGTGCCAAATTCGGCAACGGCAAAGTCCAGCATGGCTTCGACTTGTTGATAGTCCGTCACATCGGCGGCGAACCCTCTCACTGCCGCACCAAAATCACCGGCAACCTGATTGACCTTTTCCTGATCCATATCGACCAACACCACGTTGGCACCTTGCGCCACAAACTTTTGTACGATGGTGTAGCCAATACCGCCACAAGCGCCAGTAACGACCGCGACTTTTTCCTTCAAACTCATAATGATGTCCTTTCTATGTTCACGTCGGATGAATAGCTGTAACAATGTAATTTATTTGTTTTTACATTGTTAATACTCACCATAGAAAGCTGAACTTGCGCTGAACGGAAAAATATAAACAGGTGTTTAATTTATTGGCTGACAGCTAAATTACTCGCCAGATTTATCGGCAGGATGGCTAGGTCAATACGCTGACGCATTGCAGTTTGTTTCGCAAAGTAGCAAGCATTGTTTGAAGTAATAACTCGGTATCCGACTCCGGTTCATTGAGCCCCATAATCAGAGTCATGAAATACAGCTCCATCATGACCTGAGCCCGGGTCTCATCATAACCCTCTTGTGTTTCAAACAGTCGTTGTTTGAATTCCTCAATTTGCGGATTGAGCTGCTCTTGATGCCAGATCACTTCTTTGAAAATTTCTCGGCTGAACTCACGATGACGGAGATAGTAGCCATATAGGTAGCGGGCATAATGGAGTAATCGCTCTCCCGGTAACTGTTGTTCGTCGCTGGCGGCAGCCTCGGCGATCACCATGTCGACCTGCCGTTCAACCCCGGCTTTAAGCAGGTCGAACTTGGTCGGAAAATGGGAAAACACAGTTCCGGCCGCCACACCAGCGGAGGAGGCAATTTGCCGGGTTGTTGTCTCGGCATAACTTTGCTGTTCAAACAGTTGCCAGGCTTGGGACAAAATTTTATCGCGGGTTTGCTGTTTTTTCGTCGTCACGGTCAGATCCTCTGCTTTGCCATTATTGTACCTGATGACAGGCAGGACGAAACCCCGTCTGGTTCAAGCCTTGTCCCCTCTCATTTCATGAACTTACTCCTGATCAGTCACGACCATGCGGCCAGTATCCATAATTGCTCACAGACCTGTGCAACCCAATCGCTATTAACGCATAAACAGTTATCACCCCATAAACAGTTATCACCCCGTAAACGGTTATCCCCCCATAACATCTCGTTCCTCACAGAGATCACGCATGTCATAAACCTAACACACCTCACAGATGGCCCATTGAAAAATGAGCGTGCTCATTTTATATTAATTGAGCGCGCTCAATTATCAGTTAAAACCTGAACCTAAAAACTTACCTGCACCAGGAGAAAAAGCATGATTAACCTGTTAATGAACATCCGTCAGCCACTCAAATACCTGCTGCTTGCTGTCGGGCGCTACACTATTTACCTTCCGTTTCAAATGCTGTTCAGCTATGTCGTCGGACCGATCCTTGCTGTGATTCTGATGGTGGGCGGGATAGCCGTGTTGATGTTGATTCTGGGATACGAAGACGGGATCAAGGTCTTTCGTCACGAGTGGTGCCAGTCAGGGGCGTTGATATAGGGGGCAGGCACTACAGCCTGAGACCTCAGGAAAAACCAAGGTCTCAGGTTCGCTGTTTATTTACGGACGATGTACCAGTTGTTTTGGATATCGTGCGCCAGTTCATTTTTCACCACCGAACTGAAACCAGCACGCTCCAGGTATTCCCTGGCTTTTTCTTCACCCCACATAGCGCCCAGACCTTCCCCCCCTTGCGCCAGAGAAACAGTCATGCAGTGCATGCAGGAAATGGTGTAAAGGAAAGTGCCAATCGGGTGATCAAGGTTATTATGCACATGGCTGGAGCCTTTAATGTCCTGCATCAGGTAAATGCCGTCAGGTTTCAATGTCCGGCATATCCCCCGAAGCACATTCAGCGGTTTGGCCTGATCATGCACGGCATCAAAGGTAGTGACGAAATCAAACACGTCAGGTTGTGCGCGTTCATCGAAGTTACTCAGATCACTGGTTTCAAACTCAATATTGCGCAGATTCCTGGCTTTTGATTCTGCTCTTGCATAATCGATGGCTTCGCGGGAAAGATCGACCCCCAAAAACTGGCTGGCAGGATACAGCTCCGCTAACCGGTTCATGATCCGACCGCGACCACACCCGACATCCAGTACCTGAATACCACCCGCTAACTGGTCAGCCAGCCCCGGTACCAATGGGACGATATGTGTTTCCAAGTTAGACAGCACCGACTGATTGCTGTCTTCTGCCATCACTTCATGAAAGCGCGGGTATTTTTCATAGGGGACACCGCCGCCTTGCTTGAAGCAGTCCACAATATTGTCTTCAACCCCTCCCAGTAATCCGATGTACTGTGCGAAGACGGCCAGATTATCAGCACCGGCGGCACGGGTGACCAATGAGGCATGTTCGGCCGGCAGCCAGAAACGGTTAGTCGCCGGATCGACCTCGACGACCCCGGCGGTTGTCATCGCTCCCAACCATTCCCGCACATAGCGTTCATTCAAACCGGCACGTTCCGCAATGGCCTGCGATGACGCGGGTTGATCCAGTTGACTCATCACATCGAACAGACCGGTTCGGTGACCAATGGAAACCATCAGGCACATTGCACCATTGTTGAGTGCATTCACAAACTGGTCGCCAAAGACTTCTGCTTTCTGGGGGTTAAAGGCAGCATTTGTATTGGTTGTCGCCATGATCGACACCTCCTTCAGCGTCTGATCTGACCGGATGCTTCATGCCTATCGCTATTTCAAAGGCATGACACGGGAACTTGAAATGCAGGGTAAAGCAGGCTCAGCCAATCAGGCGCATTTTGATGCTTCATTTAGCCTTCATAAAGCATAGGGGTGATGCCGTTCGTCCCTTCTAACAAAAAAGGATAAATACGATTTAGTTATTACCAGCCTTACTAACCCACGCAGATAACCACGTTGGGCTTCATGACACCAGATTCAGCGAAGATACTGGCAGAAACAGGACGAAACAGGACGAAATGATCCAGCAACGGCTTATTCAAAAGACAAAACAACCTGCCGACAAGCAGGTTGTTTTGAAGGTAAATGACACTCAGCGCCGCTATGCACCCAACATCATCTTGCGCCAGCTAACTGACCCGATTTCATTCAATCCCAGTCAGGCGCAAAGTCCGGATTCGCCAGACGATAGTCACGATCTAAGGTCGCCATGCTGGCCATATCCTCCGCATCCAGTGTCAGGGTTGCAGCAGCCAGATTGCTTTCCAGATTAGCCGCTTTGGTCGACGACGGGATCGTGACAAAGTCATTCTGACGCATCCAGGCCAGCACAACCTGCGCAGCGGTCGCTGTGTGTTTTGCCGCAATATTCTGAATCACGGCATCTTTCAGTACGTCACCATAAGCAAACGGCATGTAGCCAGTCACCGTCACACCATGCGTTCGGCAGCAGGCGACGACCTTACGGTTTTGCAGGTAAGGATGCACCTCAACCTGATTAGTCAGGATCTCCCCCTCCCCCAGAATGGCGATCGCCTGCTCCAACTGGGCATTGGTAAAGTTCGAGACACCAATATGTTTGACTAATCCCTTATCCTTCACCGCTTTCAGCTCAGCCAGATATTCTGCCATCGGCACCGCATCATTTTTCAACGGCCAGTGGATCAACAACAGGTCAATGTACTCTGTTTGCAGCTTTTCCAGGCTCTCTTCGACGCTGGCAGCAAATGTGGCTTTTGCCAGCTTGTCGATCCACACCTTCGTGGTCAGAAAAATAGCGTCACGATCAACGTCGGAATCCTGAATCGCCTGCCCCACTTCCGCTTCATTGCCATAAATTTGCGCGGTATCGATATGGCGATAACCCAGCTCAAGCGCGGTCAGTACTGACTGATACGCCACATCATCTTTCAGACGAAATGTTCCGGCACCCAGCATTGGCATCTGTAACATGTTGTTCCCCTTAACTTCTTCTTTGTCGGTGTAATAATGTATGACTGAAACGGTTGTACGCCTGACGTTCTTCATCGTTAAAGGCATACGCAGCGCTACAAACGTCTTCAGCGTGAGCACTTACTCGGCGTTACAAACAGCGGGCTGGTAACGCGGATAATCAATGTATCCCTCTGCACCACCGCCATAGAGGCTCAGCCGGGCATCGGCATCAAACTCCGCCAACGGCCAGCTATAGCGGAAACGCGCCACCAGATCCGGGTTGGTGACAAATGGCGTCCCGAAGGCCACCAGATCAGCGTACTGCTTCACCAGCAACTGTTGCGCACTTTCTTTGCTCTGTTTACCTGCCACCATCACCGGGTTCGGATAAACGGCACGCACTTGCTGTCGGTAGGACTCCGGCACATCGGTGTACCGCGAGATATTTTCCGAAAAGTGAACATACGCGAGATTCATTGGTGCCATTTTTTCCAGCGCGTTGAGGATGACATCGGCAATTTCCGGATCGTCATCTCCGAAGCCTTCATAAACATGCGGAGACACCCGAACCGCCACATGCTGGCCGCCAATCGCATCACTGACCGCCTGCAGGGTATTAACCAAAAACCGCATCCGGTTGTCTTGGCTGCCACCGTACTCATCGGTTCGTTGGTTGCTGGCCATACGCAGGAACTGATCAAACAAATACCCGTGTGCAGCATGAATTTCTACGCCATCAAAACCGGCCGCCATGGCGTTTTCTGCCGCCAGCACAAAGTCATCTATGGTCTGCTCGATATCTTCACGCGTCATCGCCCGTGGCTCGCTGGTTTCCACCATGCCAAAGCCACCTTCCGGTAATGGGCCGAAAACCTGATCCGGCTCTTTGATGGCCGATGCTGAAACCGGCTGCTCGCCTGCAATATCGTGATGACTACGGCGTCCTACGTGCCATAGCTGAATAAAGATTTTGCTGCCTGCGTCATGGACAGCCTGAGTCACTTTCCGCCAGCCGTCGATATGCGCCTGGGTGTAAATACCCGGCGTTAAGGAATAGCCTCGGGCTACCGGCGAAATCGGCGCGCCTTCGGTAATGATCAGTCCGGCATCGGCGCGCTGTTGATAGTAGGTGGCCATCATTTCGTTCGGCACGTCACCCGGCTGCGTAGTACGGGAGCGAGTCATCGGTGCCATCACAATACGGTTGCGCAGTGATAACCCGTTGCCATTAAAAGATTCAAATAGCATGTTGTTTTTCCTTTGTTCCCGTTTCACTCACTGACTGGCTGACTCACCATAAACCGGGTAATCAATCAGCCCTTTTTCACCACCGCCGAATAAGGTAGTCGGGTCATGCTCTGCCATCGGGTAGCCATGCAGCAGACGGGCGGGCAGATCCGGGTTCGCGACAAACGGGCGACCGAAACCAATCATGTCAGCCATCCCCTGTTCGATTGCGGTGTTGGCTTTTGCAGCCTGATCGCGCGGGGTAAAATAACGACCGGCATAAATCAGTACCCCGTCAAACACTTCACGTACTGCTTGTTTGAACGTTACCGGTGTATCCGGCGCATCGTCCCAGTCCACTTCTGCAATGTGCAGGTACACAATGCGATGACGATTCAACCGTGCCGCTGCGGCGGTATACGTCGTTTCGGGATCAGCATCCACCGTGCCATTGAGGGTTGTAAACGGCGCCAGACGCACCCCCACACGCTCAGCGCCAATGGCATCCACCAGCGCACCCACGACTTCATCGAGAAAACGCAGGCGATTTTCCAGGCTGCCGCCGTATTCATCGGTGCGGTGGTTTGATTCAGAATCGATAAACTGATTGACCAGGTATCCGTTGGCCGCATGCAGTTCGATGCCATCAAAACCGGCTTCGATAGCATTGAGCGCCGCCTGACGGTATTCCGCAATGACCTGCGCAATATCAGCTTTCGTCATGGCTCGGGGCTCCACCACATCGACAAAGCCCGGAGCATCAGTGCCGTTATCAATAAACACTTTGACGTTCTCGGCTTTTACCGCCGAAGCAGAAATCGGCTGATGCCCACCAATGTTGTCTGGGTGCGTCACCCGACCGACATGCCAGAGCTGAGCAAAAATGGCGCCGCCTTCACGATGAACAGCAGCCGTTACTTTTTGCCAGCCGGCAATCTGCGCCGGGCTATAAATACCCGGCGTCCAGGCGTAGCCTTTCCCCATGGGCGAAATCTGGGTGCCTTCTGAAACAATTAACCCGGCACTGGCGCGCTGCGCGTAGTAAGTGGCCATCAGATCATTTGCGACATCGCCCGGCTGACTGGCGCGAGAGCGCGTCATTGGCGGCATCACGATGCGGTTTTTTAACGTCAGGTTACCGAGCGTAATAGGTTGGAAGAGTGATGTGCTCATTGATTCTGTCCTCAGTAGGAATTGAGGGCATAGTAACAAGTGGCACGCTGGATATTGAGCGCAGTTATCACAAATGATTTTTGTGATAACTGCAATAATCGCTACAGCGACAGACGTGGCTGGATGAACTCAATAAAGGCAGAGATGCGTCTCGCGACCGAGGAAGATTTGTAATAGACGGCATTGATTTGCTCGCGCCCGGTATTGCCGGTTTTGATCGATTCGAACAACGGGATCAGCCGCCCTTGCTCAATGTCTTTTTTCACCATAAACCCCGACAGACAGGCAATACCATTGCCTGCCAGTGTCAGTTGCCTTACCAGTTCACCGTTGCTGACAGCAATGGTCGGCTCAATTTCCACCCCACCCGGCAGCGGCCATCGGTTCAGATTTTTCGGGCTATTAAAGCCAATTAAGTCATGCCCTTCCAGCTCATCGGGATGATGCAGGCAACCGCGGCGGGACACATATTCCGGTGAGGTCACGATATAGAGTTCGCTTTTACCAATAGGCCGGGCATGCAGGGTGGAATCAGTCAGCTGACCGATCCGAATTGCGACATCAGTTTGTTTTTCCAGCAGGTCAACAAACCCTTCATTCGAGGTCAGTTCAAGCTGAATATCCGGGTACGCTTCACGAAATGGCTGAATCAGTGGGACCAGCTGGTGAAACAGAAACGGACTGGCGGCATCCACCCGCAACCGGCCTTTGGGCAGTTCACCACGGCTGACGATTTCTTCTTCCGCCTGTTGCAATTGTCGCAGCCCGGCACGCACCGTTTTGACAAACTGGCGGCCTTCATCGGTCAGCTCTACCCGCCGTGTAGTGCGGTTCAACAGTGATACCCCCAGCTGAGATTCAATTTTACTGACGGCCCGGGAAACCCGCGCAATCTGAATATCGAGCACTTCCGCCGCCGCAGAAAAACCGCCACTGTCGACCACCGCAAGAAAAATTTCCAGATCATCCGATCGGGTACGCATGAGAGCTCCAAAACAAAAACAGGATTTTCTCATTTATAGCAAAAGTCAGCCCGGATTCCATCCTTTACAGCGATGACTCGCCCTAGCCGTGCCATCCGCTACAGCGGCTAAAGAAGTGGTTCGACCTTACGGTGATCTTAAGAAAAACACAGAAGTTTTATGACAATGTGTCACAATTTTATGGGGGAGCTGGAGTGATGTCATAATGTTTAAACGGGTTTGCGTTGCCGTACTGCTATCAACAACACCGTTATGGTCAACTGTCGCCTGGTCTTCAGACTATTTCACCGGGGCGCATGGCGACATTGGGGTTATTGCCATCAACGGTAATGGCTTTAAGACACACGGCATGGAACTCAATATCGGGTATGACTTTAATGCCTTCCTCTGCATGAACCTGTCTGTTGCCTATGCCAAAGACGATTTAGCGGTAGATTACCTGGGCACCGGAGCAAATCTC
This sequence comes from Photobacterium sp. GSS17, assembly GCF_028621875.1. Taxonomy (NCBI): domain Bacteria; kingdom Pseudomonadati; phylum Pseudomonadota; class Gammaproteobacteria; order Vibrionales; family Vibrionaceae; genus Photobacterium; species Photobacterium sp. GSS17. The sequence goes on from NZ_CP117518.1 coordinate 1,463,516, forward strand.
GAAGTCGGGCTGCCGTACCGTTTACACGATGAACTGACGATAAAGCCCTACGTAATGTTCGGCGGAGTGTACAGCGACACCAAACTGACCGAAGAAGTATGTACTAACGGCGAATGTAACTTGATTCGGGAAAACAAGACCGATACCCAGGGAGTATTCGGACTCGGTGGACGCTTCGTTTTCATCAACCACATCAATGTCAATTTCAGCTACCAGTTCTCACAGCTTGATCTTATCAGCCTACGGATCGGACTGAAGTTCTGATACGGTGCAGATAACACGCTGTTCATCCGCAAATTACCCCCGAGACATATTCTCGTTCAACTTAATCTCGTTCAACTTAACCTGGCTCAATACAGTTGAGCTGTCATGCTTAGCTGTAGACGCTCACGCTCGATCTTACCCATTCGCAGTGAGTCACACTTGGCAGGTATCGTCACTCACAACCGGACACAACCGCGTTAGTTCCTGGCTAAATTCGCCTTTCATGGGTTATCTCAGGTATGGAAGGTTGCGACAGGAAAAAGTAACAACTTCCCTGTACTTGACGACAAACCGCAGAAACGAAAAAGACGTTAGCAAACCTTACTCTGCTAACGCCTTTAATAAAAAGAGCATCATGTTACGTATAACGCACATGTTTAAGTTTGATTATTACGCTTGGTTTAACTCTTAACCAACGTCGCAATCAGTACAATTTTGTAGTGCGATTTCGTGTTCAAAGACTGCTACATCGTTACCTTCGGCCAGCAGCTCAGCAATTTCATCCGCAACTTCTTGCTCATCATCCGCTTCAACTTGATCCGCCAGTTCTTCTTCCGAGTAACCGTAGAAATTCAGCAATAAGTACTCACGCGCTTCTTCTTTAGTCGTACACGTAACGTTCACCGAAAAATCTGCCTCAACGTTACCTTGCGCGAGAATCGCAGCCACTTGCGCTAAGACATCTTCTTTCATCGCAGGCGTTAACCAACCAAGATCAGTGCTAACCGTGGTTTTTTTACAGCTAAAACAAGGGAATTGATGAAAGTAATATTGAAAATCAGTCATAGATAATTTCTTCTTTGGGTGTTGAATAGCAAGATTATGCGCGTTTTCCAGCAAAATACTATCTTAATAGACATTGAAAGCTGGGTGATCGTGGCCAATATGACACTTGGCGCACAATGAAACAGAACTTACCAATCAGCGAATGCAAAAAGCATGGTTATAGGCTCAGCGCTCTCAAGCGAATCTGTAGTGGCCTAGAAGATTAATGGACATAACTAAATTAGAGTGAACGCATGATATCCTAACCTTCGCATAAGTTAGATTTAGGCAAAAAGAATTAGGCAGCGTGTTTGAGTGATCTTATTGATAACTACTATCTTCAAATAATAAATATCAAAATTTGCTCAATAAAAGCGGTAACAACCATCGCCATAGAGGAATTCAAGCTTTTTAAAGGGAGTATGAAAAAAGCGCTCAGACACAGAGCGCTTTTAGGGTATATCTATCGAGTGGCTTGCCACCCTTTGATGCACGTTTCTAACTCATAAAAATTGCTCTACGACCAACCGATGACCGATCGTTATCCTAAACACCGTACTCTTGCCGATTTTTGTTTTATCGGATAACCACGACACCCAATTTTGTGTAAGAAGAAATAACTTTATTCCTGATTGATAAAAAAAAGTTTGTGGTAACCACTTCGAATACAGCGAAAGTAAGCCCATAAAGTGAACTTTGATTGAAAGCCGTCATTCAAGTGATGCAGCGCTTTTTCTTCGACAGGCATACGTACGGCACCTGATCATTTATCAACCGTTAGAGATATTAAATATGCCTTCAAGGCGTCTTTATCACTGTTTAGCTGTTTCACAAGTGTAGAAGTTTCCTTATAGCCCAGCCTCTTTTTCAGCTCAATCACGGTCGGGATCAGCGAATCAACATTCTGCTTATTCGTCTCGGGATGAAGCCGGATCCCAATCACGCATTGATCGGCAAACACCGCCACACCTTTGGTCAGGTGATCAACGGCATCGAGCAGGTTGGTGATCACCAGCATGCCCCAGGGTGTGTAGTCCAACTCACCGTGGCCATGACTCAGCTTCACCGTCGTACAATGCCCAATCGACTGCATCGCACACTGCACCATGAACTCCGGAATGGTCGGATTCACTTTCCCGGGCATGGCACTGGAGCCCGGCTGCACAGCCGGCAGTACAATTTCCGCCAAACCGGTTTCCGGCCCGGACGCCATCAAGCGGATATCCTTGGCCATTTTGACCAAAAAGCCCGCCAGGTTTTCCACTTCTGCCGCTAAGGCCACCTGCGCATCCAGTGACTGGCTGCACTGATAGAAATTACAGTGCCGGGTGTAATGCCCGCTGGTGGTCTGGTTCAGCGCCTCGATACACTCGGCCGCAAACGCCGGGGAGCAATCCCCTGCCCGGCCGATGATGTTGGCACCGAGATTCACTGCCAGCAACCCATCGCAGGCCCGAGTCAGTTTATCGCGATACGATTCGACAGAGGCCAGCATCCCGCCCCAAAAATCGGCAAAATCAATCGCCACCGCGTCCTGCAGGCAGGTCCGGGCAATCTTTTGCTGCCCCCGGTGCTGCCGTTGCAGACACTTCAAGGCATGTTCGAGCCGGTGCATTGCTTCAATCAATGACAGACCTTCGGCGCGCGCGGCAAGATGACAGGCGGTTTGCAAGGCATCGCTGGTCGAGTGGTTGAGATTGATGTGATCATTGGGGTGCGCCGGTGTATAGCTGCCCGGCGGCTGGTTGTAGAACTTGCTGTTGACCAGATTGGCAACCACTTCATTGAGATTCATATTGGTGGAAATCCCGCCGCCGCCGTGAAAGGCATGGACAGGGAAAAGCGCGGGGGAAAAATCCTCCATCAGGGACTGGCACACAATCTCAATGTTCATCCCCAACACCGCATCCAGCTCACCATGGTTCCGGTTCACCCGGGCCGCGGTTGCTTTGACCGCCAGCAGCCCTTTAACGAGCGCCGGATAATCACCCAGGGTCTTCTGCCCCGCGACCGGGTACAAGTTCAGGGCGCGCTGGGTTTGGGCGCCGTAAAGCGCATTTTCCGGCACCGGGATCGGGCCGATCCCGTCCGTTTCCGTTCGAAATGTCATCTCTTTTCCCCCCTAACAGTCAGGCGCGACAGGGCTTTGCCGCGCCTTTGGTTTTTTGGTGACAGTTTCAGACTGGCGAATCAATCGTCGCCGTGATACACCCAGATACATTTGGTCTTGGTGTAGGACGACAGAGAATGAATCGCCATTTCCTTGCCCCAGCCGCTCTGGCGGAAGCCGCCAAACGGGCTACTCAGGCCGTAACAGCCATAGCGATTGATAAAGAACATCCCGGCATCAATCTTATTGGCCATGCGGTGGGCCCGTTTGACATCCGCAGTGTAGACGCCGGCTGCCAGACCGTAAGGGGTCGCGTTGGCAATCTCGATCGCTTCCTGCTCGGATTCAAAGGCAATACAGCACAGCACCGGGCCGAAAATCTCTTCCTGGGCAATCCGCGCAGTCGGCGAAACCCGCGAGAATATCGTCGGACGGATGTAGAACCCCTCAGCATTATCGCCCGTGGTATCGCGATAACCACCGGCCACCAGCTCGGCTTCCTGCTTGCCAATCTCGATGTACTGCATGATTTTGTCGAACTGAGCCTGGTTACACTGCGGCCCTTGCTGGCTCGCCGGATCAAACGGGTTACCGCACTGAACGGCTTCCGCTTTGGCAATGAGCTTTTCAACTACCTGATCGTAAATTGATTCCTGGATCAGGAAGCGGGTCGGCTCCGAACATTTCTCCCCTTTGTGCGAGAACATCACGGTAAACGCGCGATCAATGGCTTTGTCCAGATCCGGCGTATCGGCGAAGAAGATACACGGCGACTTGCCGCCCAGCTCCAGCGTAGTGGCCTTAAGGTTCGACGCTCCGCTGTTCTGGATGATCTTGCGGCCCACCGGGGTGCTACCGGTGAACGAGACTTTGTGGATATGCTCGCTCAGGGTCAGATGGTTCGAGGCTTTGCCATCGGCCACCAACAGGTTCAACACGCCGGCCGGCAGATCCAGATGCGCGTCGATCAGTTCAAACAAATAGATAGCAGTCAGCGGGGTGAACTCCGACGGCTTGAGGATCACGGTATTGCCCATCGCCAGCGCCGGCGCCAGTTTCAGCGCCGCCTGATACAGCGGGAAGTTCCAAGGCGCGATCAGCGCGCAGGCACCCACCGGCTCCTGGCTGGTAAAGTTGAGGTAGTCTTTATCGACCGGCGACGTTTCCCCGTAGTATTTGTCGGTCCAACCAGCGTAGTAATCGAAAATATCGGCGCAGGTCGGGATATCATCAACCAGTGACTCCCCAATGAGCTTGCCGTTGGCCAGTGTCTCCAGCACCGCCAGCTGCTCGGTATGGTCGCGAATGAGCTGGGCAATCTGGCGCAGGATATTCGCCCGCTCCGTCCGGCTGGTTTCCTGCCAGACACCGGATTGATGACATGCGTTAGCGATCTGCGCGGTTTCTCCGACCAGTTGCTCCGAAGCCAGCGCAATTGAACACAAGGTTTGCTGGTTACTCGGGTCAATGATCTCCCACGCCAGCTCAGCGCTGCCGGACACCCATTGGCCACCGACATATTGCTGCTTTTCTTTTCCGAGCCATTCCTGCGCCCATTGTTTTGCCTGTGCCAGGGTCTGTTCCATCTTGCTTTCTCCTCATCCGGCATTGCCTGTGTAATAAACAGGTTCAATATAGTGAGTTCACATATCCGCAACAAACGAGTCTAAGTCATACCGGAATGACATATAATCATGCCCCCGGCACCTTCAAAGGGGCTATGTTTAACACACTGATCTCTTTGAACTTCTCAAAGGCATGTCTCCCACTGCACAGCGATGGCCGACCCTGTACGTACTCATTTTGTGATGAAGGATAATTCGCGTGAGAACACTTCCCCCGCTCAATTCACTGAAAGTCTTTGAAGCCGCAGGCGAGTGCCTGAACTTTACCCTGGCCGCCAGAAACCTGAATGTCACCCAAGGTGCCGTCAGCCGACAGATCCGCCAGCTGGAAGAGTACCTGGGCGTCAGCCTGTTTACCCGCACGCCCGGCAAGCTGGGACTGACTGCCGCCGGACTCGAACTGCTCCAGGTCATTCAGGGGTCCTTTTCGGAAATTGAGAAAGAAATCGCGTCCATTCGCGATCCGAACTTGCGCCAGCGACTGACGATTCTGGCCCCGCCGACCTTCTGCTCGCGCTGGCTCAGCCCGCGGATCGGCAGTTTTGCCCAGCTCTTTCCCCAGTACGAGTTGCACCTGTATACCGACAAAGAAGAAGGGGTCAGTTTTGATCTGGAGATCTGTTTCGAGGAAATTAACCGCCATCTCGAAAAAGATCGCATCCTGTTCGTCGAAAAGTATATTGCGGTGTGTAATCAGGACCTGCTGTCTGATTGCATGAAGCTGGAGCAGAATGCCCATCGGATGCTGCATATCCGCCATAAAGGCGATCACCTGCCCAGTTGGGCCGACTGGCTGGCGGCGGCCGATATTCCCCTGCCCGCCGGGCACCCGCCCGGGATCACCATGAGTACCCAGGAGCAGGTGATCAACGCGGCTATTGCCGGCAGTGGCTATGCGATTGTCGATCAGAATATGGTCGATTTTTCACTGAAAAGCGGGGCGTTGATCCAGTTCAGTCCGCTGCAGGCGCGCAGCCGCTACGGCTACACCCTGAAAGTGTCTCCCGCCAAACTGGGGATCGGCAAGGTGGATAACTTCTGCGAGTGGCTCAAAGACCGGGCGCTGGATTTGTTTTGACCTGGCCTATTTAAAGGGGAGCTCTCGTTTCAAATACAAATCAAACCACGAAAAAAGCCCCGGCGAAACCGGGGCAAAAGAGAGGGTAACTCTGAAATCACTATCCAAGCGGGGCTTAAGCAAACAGACCTTTTGCCGGACGCGGGTCGCGTGGGATCCGTTTCCCGGCCGTGTAATCATTAATCAGATCACACGGGGTGTAGTTGCGATCCAGCTCATACAGCTCTTCCTCAGTCAGTCTGGTTTCCAGCGCGGCCACCGCACTGTCGAACTGGGCTTGGGTATCCGCCCCCACCAGCATGGAAGAGACCTGAGGTTTGGACAGCACCCAAGCCTGCGCAATCTGCGCCGGCGTGCAGCCCCGGTGCTCTGCCACTCGGGCCACCGACTGGGCAATCTCAAACGAGACTTTGTCGTTGTACATTTCGGTGGTAAAGAAGTCGGTCTGATTGCGAGTCGATTGCAAATCATTGGTCAGAATACCGCGCGCCAGCGGGCTGAACACGGACACCCCGATTCCCTGATCCATACAGAATGGGATCATTTCCCGCTCTTCTTCCCGGTAAGCACAGTTGAGCTGCAACTGCATGTTAATCGGCTTCGCCCAGCCATTGCGCTCACACACCTGGAGGATTTTCGCCAGCTGCCAGGTGTACATGGTTGATACCCCGATATAGCGCGCTTTTCCGCTGCGAACAATATCGTTCAGTGCGCCCATGGTCTCTTCAATCGGCGTCGATGTATCAAAGTAGTGCAGCATGTAGATGTCGACATAATCCATGTTCATCCGCTTGAGCGACGCGTCAATCGAGTCCATGATGTGCTTACGTGAGTGACCGTAGCCATTCACATCATCATTCATGGCATAACCGACTTTGGTGGTAATGATCATGCGGTCACGCTGGCCAATCCGGTTCAGCACATTACACACCACCTCTTCCCCCGCCCCTGTGGAGTAGAAGTCCGCCAGGTCGATGAAGTTCACCCCGTGATCCAGTGCATGACGGATAATCGGCTCACTTTCTTTTTCATCGAAGATCCAAGGTTTCCACGCTTTCGATCCCATGTTCATGGTGCCCAGGCACAGGCGGGAGACGCGAAGCCCTGATTGTCCAAGTTGTACGTATTCCATGTGAAATCCTTGTTATTTACCAAATAATGAAGCGATGTTTCGCGTGACGTTGGTCGCCGTGTCGGGCTCTGTTGCGGGCTCGAGGATCGCTTTCCCGTCGACAACCTTAACCATAGAAATCAATTTGATGAGTGACAGTCCGGCGCCAATCACAATCAGCATCCCGGGCAGGCCGGCCAGATTGAACAGCATTTTCACGGCATCGACGCCGATGTAACTGGCACTGATCCAGGCAACGAACGCAATCGACAGGCCCCAGAACGCTTTGATCCACAGCGGCGATGTCAGGTGCTCGGCATCGGTGCCTTCCGTGCACAGGCCGCCAATGGCATCGGTGTTGGAGTCCGCCGCCGTAATGAAGGTAATGAAACAGACCAAGACAAACAGGGTGCTGACAACCGAGGACAGCGGGAACTGGTCAAACAGCACGTAAATGACGGAAGCAAAACCGGTTTCCTGATACGCGCGGTACAGCTCGCCACCCAATAAATCGTCAAGGTAAATCGAGGTACCGCTGAAGGTACTGAACCAGAAGAACCCGAACAGACACGGCAGGATGACATTGACGATGATGAACTGACGCACCGTGTAGCCGCGGGCAATTTTGCCCAGGAACAGTGAGGTCAACGGTGCCCAGGCAAACCAGCTGGCAAAGAACGCTACCGTCCACCAGCCCGGCCATTGGGAGTGACCGGAAGCCCCGGTGACCATGTTGCGCTGGAAGAACTCTGACAGATAAATCCCGAAGGTTTCCACGCCCAGTGACAGAATATAGCTGGTCGGGCCGAGCAGGAAGATGAATGCAATCGCCCCAAAGTAAAACCAGGTATTAATGCGCGAGAGGATCTGGATCCCGCGATGCAGGCCGGTCGAGGCTGAGAACAGCGCCGTACCGATGATCACCAACGCAATCATCCCATACATCACCGGAGACGTGGCCAGCCCCAGCGTACCGGTCAGACCGTCGCCGATCACTAGGATCCCGGACGTGAGCGTCGCAGACATCCCCATCACCACGGCGAACAGTGCCAGGCCGTCAATGGCATCACCGACCGGTCCGTCGATCAGTTTGCCGACAAACGGACGCAACATGGAGCCGATGGAAAACTTCATCTTGAGGTTATACAGCGCCAACGCAAACACCAGACTGGAAACGGTATAAATACAGTAAGGGGTGATCGTCCAGTGTACGAAAATGGTCGACATGGAGAACCGCACTGCGGCCGCAGAGTGGGGTTCGATATTTAAAAACTCCGGCGGATTGTAGTAGTGCACAATCGGCTCTGCCACTGACCAGAACAGGATCCCCATCGCAATGACGGTGGTCAGCGATACAGCAAACCACTTGAACGGCGAGAGGATTGGCGTGGCTTCTTCACCGCCGATTTTGACCCGGCTGATCGGTGCAAAAAACACATACACCACCAGCATCACCGCCAATACCGCCGAGAGCGAAAAAAGCCACGACAGATCGTCGATGATCAGGTTATTGATCGCCGATGTTGTTTCAATAAAAAACGCTTTATCCTGCACCGTGAAATACACCGTAATCAGCATGCAGACAAATGCAGGGTAAAACGTCAGTGTTCTGAGATTCTTCATAGACATTCCTTGTTACCTGTTGTTCACCATGGAGAACATTTTTGTAACATTTCAGCCCTAAAGCGAATGAGTTTAACTCATGGCATAATGAGTAGAGCGGCAACAAGTAAAGATGAAGACATTAACCTATTGAATAATAGAGTTTAATAACAAAACAACCTCTGATAAATCTCATGTAAATACGCCATTACGTCACTATTTTTTAAATTCCCAGAGAAATATCAACGCCACCGTGAATACTAATACAGCAGAATGAAATAAACTTTACCTACAAGAGAGCGTGGGCTAAACACTTAGTGTAGTTTCGCTCTTTCTTGAGAAAGTCATTATATAACCTAATGCATTAATAAATTTCAGATAATTTTTGATAAGGCAAAGCCACATAAATATGAATGAGCAATAAGTTCAACGTAACTTAGGGGCAAGAATAAGTCAGCATTGAGTAAACTGACTTAAAGATGGATAAAAGTAAGTTAGAAAAGTTGCTATAACTCGTCTGGTTGATATTGGAAAAAGTACCTTGAAGCCACAGTCGTTATGCCTTTTGTATTTTTATTAACCACCAAGACCTCCCATCAAATAAACGCGATCCAACTTCATTCGCTTCATTGATAAGAATCTCTACAACTGGTTGAGAGAACTCATATCTCAAATACGATTCATTAGCAATCCATGCGTGATAAACAGTAGCCCAGAACTCTGCCCCCCCACTCTTTCAATAAGTTTTGATTGGTTAAAACCAGTACTAGTCAAAATTTTGCTCCAAGTTGTACCCAGACGTTTTAGTTTTGGTGAGTCAGGCAAAGGTTCCCGGGTAGTAAAAATAAATTTTCCACCATCGTTTAAACACCGATGTACATCAGACAAAACTGCATATTCATCACTTGCAAATGGTAATGCATCAACACTTATTACCATGTCAAAACCACCAGATATGCTTCTGATGTCATCGAATGAAGCAACTTCAAATGTCACCATTTTAGCCAATCCATGTTTCTCCGCTCTATACCTCGCGAATTGAATTGCTGCCACGGTTCGGTCTAAACCAACAACAGGACAATCAAACTCTTTCGCCAACCAAATACTCAAACCACCTTAGCCACAGCCAAAATCCAAAATCCAAAATCCAAAATCCAAAATCCTCTTAGGCTTTAACTCTTTTAGTTGCACTAATAACTCTTTTGTACAACTACTGTAAGGTTGAATATCTTGCGGATAGATTTCTTCTGCGGCTTTAACCCATAGGGAATTAAAAAATGTATTTTTGAGTCTCTCTTCGTAGCTATCCATGCTCTCTCTCCGAAATATATTTTTATTCGTTATTAAATGACGTTGAGCCGCTTTCACTGTCGCAATGATGCAATGATGCAATGATGCAATGATGCAATGATGCAATGATGCAATGATGCAACCATTTCGTAGCACTTCAATTTATAATCAATAAGCTAGTGAGAAGAAAAGGAGATTAGATTGCAAAAAATCTAACACTTTTAGAAAGGATAACTTCTAAACTCTTTCGGATAAAGTTTTGGTAAGTCAAATTCGTATAGTCAGGGATTGGATGGGCATTAGCTCTAAGTGGAAAAGGGGCAAAACTAATCTAGAGCGGCCTACCAAATCTAGTCGCATCGAGGAAACGATACAGACAGATTTCATACAGCTCTGCGCTTCTTTCTGAATTTTTTCACGTTTCTTTATAGCGGCGATGACTTACAAGTCAGTAGACAAGGGCGGACAGACACATTGCTGTCCGCTCTTGGTTTTTTTGAGGGTGTCATATTGAAGCGCTTCATAGGCCAGCAGAAAACTGACTTACAGAAGCTTGGATAAGAACTGCTGTAGGCGTGGGTGCTTAGGCGTATCAAAAATATGCTCCGGGGTATCCCCGACCAACAACTCGCCGTCTTCCATAAACAACACCCGATCAGCCACTTCACGGGCGAAGCCCATTTCATGGGTGACGACCACCATGGTCATCCCGTCTGAGGCCAGATCTTTCATCACATCCAGCACTTCACCGACCATTTCCGGGTCGAGTGCAGACGTTGGCTCATCAAACAACATCACATCCGGCTTCATTGCCAGCGCCCGGGCAATCGCTACCCGTTGCTGCTGACCACCGGAGAGCTGTGACGGAAATACATTCATTTTATCGCCCAGCCCCACTCGCTTCAGCAGCTTTTCTGCTTCAAGCTCAACCTCCGCCTTTTTTCGCCCCAGCACTTTTTCCGGCGCCAGCATGACGTTGCCTTTCACCGTTTTGTGGGGGAACAAATTGAACGACTGGAACACCATACCGACATTCGCACGCAGATCATTGATGTTGGTGGTTTTGGCATACATGTCCATCCCATCCACCTGAATCGCGCCGGATGAGATCACTTCCAGTTGGTTCAGTGTGCGCAAAAACGTTGATTTCCCTGAGCCGGATGGCCCGATAATGACCACGACTTCACCGCGCTTGATGGTCGCGCTGACATCTTTCAGAGCATGGCACTGGTTGGGATAAATCTTGTTCACGTTCGTCGCGACGATCATGTCATCGCCTTGATAATTTCTAGTCACTGCTTGCCAGCCTCTTTTCAATCCGTTGAACACCCCACGACAAACTGGTTGTCAGCACCAGATACAGTCCCGCCACCACAAACCAGACTTCAAATGTGGCGAAGCTACCGCTGATCACTTCCCGCCCGGCTTTCGTCAGGTCGGTAATGGAGATCACCGACACCAGCGAGGAGTCCTTAATCAGCGTAATAAGCTGGCCAGCCATTGGTGGCAGAGTCCGCTTAAAAGCCTGTGGCAAAATCACATACAACATCGCCTTGGGATAGCTCATCCCCAGCGAGCGGGCGGCTTCCATCTGCCCCGGCGGAATGGATTGGATCCCGGAGCGGATAATCTCGGCGATATAGGCGCCGGTGAAAATCGACAGGGCAACGACACCCGCGGTGAACCGCTCCAGCTCAAAGATGGTGCCAAGGAAAAAGTACACAATGAAAATCTGCACCAGCAGCGGCGTACCCCGTATAATTTCGACGTACAGAAATGCCAGATTCTTGCTCACCGGATTATGAGAAATGCGCATTAACCCGGCCACCAGCCCGAGAATAATGGCAAAAAACAGCGACAGCACCGATATTTTCAGCGTGACCCATAACCCCAGTGTGACCGGGCCAATCGTCCACTGGTCACTGCGTGCCAGCACGTCACCTTCAAAAACCAGATCCCCCTGCTGAACCAGCCGCTCATCATATTTTGCGATGTGCTGGGCATCGTCGCTGTAATCAAAATTAATGGTGATGGAATTATCCGGGTTGATCACTGCGGTGCCGTCACCCTGTGCCCGATATTCCTGCGGGGTTGTATCGACAATGAACGGCAGCACCCGTTGCCATTGCCAGTTGTAATTTATGCTTTGTGATGCCTGGTAAATACCGAGCATCAGTGCACCGACGATGACTACTGAAACAAGGTGCCAGAGCCAGCGGTTGGTCGTCCTAATCATATACATCTTCCTTAGGCGTTGGGAGAACAGAACACTGACGGGGAGCGGCTGACCAAAGCCAGCCGCCGTGGTCTTACTGCACCTGGCTCAGCCAGCTGTCGTCTTTAAACCACTTGTCATAGATACGGTCGTAGGTACCGTCGCCTTTGATTTGACGCAGGAAGTTGTTGAGGAAGTTGAGCATGTCAGAATCGCCCTGCGCAATTGCCCAGCCGAGAGGCTCATAAGTGAAAGGCTGCTCAAGGTGCACCACTTTGCCCTTATTCTGAGCCGCGTAAATGGCGTTAAACGGCATGTCATAAATCAGTGCATCTGCTTTACCGTTGGCCACTTCCAGCGCAGCATCGGCCTGCGTTTCAAACACATTCAGCTTGGCTTTGCTGAGCATACGTTTGGTCGCCTGCTCGCCTGTCGTCCCCAGTTTGGTCACTACGGTGTACTGGCCGTTATTCAAATCTTTATAGCTGGTCACTTTGCCTTCCAGCTTAGGATTCAGCAGGATGCTCTGACCAATCACGATGTACGGATCAGCAAAGTTCACCCGCATGTTACGCTGGGCGTTGATGGTCATCCCTGCGTTGATCATGTGGCACTTGCCAGTCAGCAGCGTCGGAATAATCCCGTCCCACGCGGTGTTCACCGGTACATATTTCACTCCCATCTGACGAGCCATCATCTTACCAAGATCGATATCAAACCCGACGTAAGAGCCATTTTTACTCTTCATTTCAAACGGCATATAACCGGCATCGAAACACACACGCAGCTCGCCTGATTTAGCAATATCATCCAGAATCGGGCCGGCCGAAACCGATGCAGAAGCGCTTATTAATGCACAAGTGGCAACCATACCATTTACAAATTTACGTACAGACATCCTTGTATCCTTCTTATGAGTCTAATTGCAATGTATCACGCTGATACTTGCTTGGTTATAACAAATAAAATCCCGTTAACTCAAACACAATCGAACAATAAACCACCAACTCGAACCCACCAAGCCAATACCAAATCAGCATATTGTGGTTAGTAATAAATCAAATTCAGTACAAAATTTTCACATTAAAGACAAGACTAGCACACCAACCCGTGAGAATAAAAATTCACAAAGTATGATTTTTTAGTTTAATTTGCAAAACCAAACACTGTTTGGGACAAACACAGGAAAAAATCGGGAGATCACCAGAGAAAGAACTCAACGCAGGAGCCAAGAAGCAGTCGAGCCATAAGACAATCGAGACATAAACCAAGTCAGCGGGAGAGCTCAAACACCCGTTAAGCTTTAGGTACGATGGACAAGATGGGTACTACGAGCACGATGAGCAGCACAACCTAGCGAGAGTAACGCTGGCCATAAAGATCAGTGCTAACAGAGCACTCACAAAAAGAACACGGTCAAAAAGGCCGATGTTGAACAGGGGACGGATGTTGAGGGATTTAATGAAAAGAGACGACTTAAAAGGGCATTACTGAAAAAGACATGCCGACAATACATAGGAAAATCAGCAGGAAAATAAGCAGACTTAAAAAGCCCTGGTTTATAAAACACTAATTGATAGAAAACTGGTTGATAGAAAACTGGTTGATAGATAACTGGTTGATAGAAAAGGGTTAATAAGACACTCACCCACTCACAACTGCTAAGGGCATGTGCCCTTAGCAGCAACACCCCTCAGCATCAGGTTACCATTACACAATTTTCACACCGGCAGGCATAGCGCGCTCAGGGGTCAGCAAAACACTTTCCGATTCATCATCAGTTTCTGCACACAGCAGCATGCACTCAGACGTTTCGCCTCGCATCTTGGCTTTTTGCAGATTACACAGCACGACAACCTGTTTGCCCATTAACTCGTCCTCGGTGTAGTACGGTACCAGGCTGGTAACGGTCTGTAGGGTTTGCTCACCCACATCAATCTGGACTATATAGAGCTTGTCGGCATTGGCATGGCGGGCCACTTCAATGATCTTACCGACACGGATATCGAGTTTGGCAAAATCTGAATACGCAATCTTTTCCATTGGCTTGCTCCTGACAAAGTAAAACAAAAAGTAAAGTTTAGTAAAGGATAACGTTTACATTAGCAGAAACTGTAGATTTCATAAGTGGTAAAGATCGCATTTACACCAATTACTCTGATCCCTCATTGCCATAGTTACACATAGGGTGTTTAATTGCTGCCAACAGCATGGCAGAGGTAAAACATGGCAACGATCAAAGATGTTGCCCGCGAGGCCGGGGTTTCAGTCGCCACCGTCTCAAGGGTGATCAATCATTCCCCTAAAGCGGGCAAATCATCCATTGAAGCAGTTACCAAGGCGATGAAAAAGCTGGGATATCGCCCGAATGCTACCGCCAGAGCCCTGGTCAGCCAAAGTAGCAATACCGTCGGCGTCCTGGTTGGTGATGTGTCCGATCCTTTTTTCGGCACTATGGTCAAAGCCGTGGACAATGTCGCCCGGCAAAACGGCAAACATATTCTGATTGGCCATGGCTATCACAACGCACAGGATGAACGTCAGGCTCTGGAATTGCTGATCAACAACCGCTGTGATGCACTGGTCGTGCACGCCAAAGGCTTATCGGATGAAGAGCTGTGCAGCTATGCGCAGGAAGTGAAAGGGTTGGTACTGATCAACCGCCACATCGAGCAAATCGCCGATCGTTGTATTTCTCTGGATAACTTTAAAGGGGCGTATCTGGCCACGGAGTTTTTGATCCGCCACGGCCACCGCCACATCGCCTGCATCAGCTCTAACCATGATATTGAAGATGCTGATGCACGCATTCAGGGCTACCGGGCAGCACTGCTCGCACATGATATCCATCTGCCTGAAACCTATATCGCACGCGGAACGCCGGACAGTGAAGGGGGTGAAGCGGCAATGACCGAGCTGCTGACCAAGTCAGTCACAATGACGGGGCTGGTAACATACAACGACAACATGGCTGCCGGGGTCATTTCCGTCGCGCAGGAAAACGGAATACCTGTCCCCGACAAACTGTCTATTGTCGGGTTCGATGACGGTTTAATCGCCCGCTATCTCTCCCCGCGCCTAACCACCATCCGCTACCCGATTGAAATGATGGCCGAGCATGCCGCCACGCTGGCACTGCAACTGGCGAAAGACGCCCCTCAGCCCGCCGGCGCAACCATGCGGTTTACCCCGACCGTGGTACGGCGTGATTCAGTTGCCCGGGTGGGGTAAGTCACCGCACCGGACTTCTCACAGGCCATACGATTAAGGCTTCGAAGATCCCTCCCCAAAATAGAAACAAACAAGACAGAAACCACCAAGATAGAAACAAGCCGCCCTGCTAAGCAACGTTCATCGCAGGCTGGCTGGTTTATTTTTTTTTGGGGGGGGGTAATTTTATGTGCAAAGAACTCTTTGGCATTGAGCTTTGGGCGATAAAAATACCGCGGTGTAAAACTCAGAGAATCCTAGAGTCATGAAGGGTGTGAGGAATAGTGAGGAATGACAAACAAGGAATAAACAGTAAATCATTAAACAGCAGGAAATAAGCCGCGTGGCAAAAACAGTGAGGAGAACATCATCGATATCCCCCTCACTCTGTGACTCAGGCGATCAGCTGGTCACTTCTTTCATCGGACGGGATTCAACCCTTACCCCTTCAGCAAATTCTCCGCGACTCAGCTTATCCCGTAAAATGGCATGCTGATCTTCTGTGAAGGTGTAACGCGACATGATAAAAATGCGTATCAGTGCGCCCAACGCCGGTAACAGCGCAATACAGAAGAACAAGCCGTTTAATGCCGTCTCTGTCTGCTGAGCATTGGGCACATAGTTAATCATCGTCAGCACAATACCGGTTAACCCGCCTGCTACCGCCACCGACAGCTTACCGGTGAAGGTTTGTCCCGAGAAAGTAATGGCCGCCGTGCGCTTCCCGCTGTGGTAGTAAGAATATTCAACAGTGTCGGCAATCATGGCGGAGATCAGCGGGTTCGTCATCATGAAGATGGCGGTGATCACAGACAGCCAGACCATCACGACCGTTGGATTATCGAAGCCTGACAGATAGAAACCGATCCGCGCTACAATCTCCAGAACACACAAAGCGATAAAAATATCCCGCTTTCTGAAACGCTTGGTCAGCATCGGTGTCGCCAGACAGGCAATCGCGCTGACCAGAGTGATCGTACCTATTAGGGAAACCAGTCCGGCATCACCCAGGTTGTAGGTAAAGAAGAAGACATACAGCCCGTTGACCATGTTAAAGAACACGTTCATGAAGAAGGCGGCCAAAATGATAAACAACGGTTTGTTCTTGCGAACCGCCTGGAAAGTCTGCTTGAGGGTGACTTTTTCGCAACCGGATGTTTTGACCCTTTCTCGGGTATTGTAAAAACCATTCAGCATAAACAGCAGCCCCGCCAGCATCAGGACAAGCACTGCCGGAAGATAGCCCTGATCAGTACGACCATCGGCAAAATAGGCACTCAGCTTAGGAAAAATCACCAGTGTCGCGCCAATCCCGGCATTCACCCCCAGCATGGCACAGGTCGCCGCTTTGGCACGCTCCTGCGGTTCATCGGTCATGACTGCGGACATTGACCAGAATGGCACATCCGAGATGGTGTATAAGGTTCCCCATAAAATATAGGTAATACCGGCATACATCACCTTGGTCGAGGTATCGGCATCAATATTGTAAAACGATGCGACCGTCACCAACACAATCAGGAAAGGCGTAAACAGCATGTAGGGGCGGAATTTGCCAAAGCGTGATTCCAGCGTATCCATGTAACCGGCGATTAGCGGATCATTGACCGCATCCCACACCCGGGCAATCAGGAAAATGGTACTGGCGGCAATCGGCGATATGCCGAGAATATCGGTGTAAAAATACAGAATAAAGGAGCCGACCAGGCCAAAGCTGAAGCATTGACCGACGCCATATCCAAAATAGGACATCAGCTCCCGGTGGGTCAGTGTATTGGGTACAGTTGTCATCTTCACGTCTCTGTTTTGTGCATTATATTTTGTCAGCCAGCCCGTTACGCAGGACCGGCTCACACCCTGTTATTCCACTTCTGCGAGTGTTTTTATCAATGTCACTTCCGATTCGTCATAAGGCTGCCCGTTTTCGTCCAGCAAATCGTGGAACCAGCAACGGGCATAATTACTGTCATTACGCTTAATTTCAGGCCACGGCAGGTGCGTTTGTGTTTTCCCTTTCACCAGCCCCCACTGATAGCAGCCAATCCCCATATCTTTGAAAAGCGGGAGCTGTTCATGCAGGTGAGACTCCGCATGACGCGCGAGCCACTCAGTGCACATCATCGGGCGCTGATACGCTTTCACGACATCGACCGCCCGATGGAACAGGTCCAGCGGCAGATAGGCATGAAACGTGATGATGTCTGACAGCTCCATGGCACGGCGATCAGTCGGATGTTCGTAGACCGGCAGCTGACGATCCAAAATACTCGGGGCATGCCACGCACCGACGGTCAGCGGTTGAGTCGGGTTGATATCTCGTGCCCACTCGAAGGCTTTTTCCATCAGCGCATGGCTGAAGCGTTCCATTTCTTCATCGAATGCCACCTCACCGTCGGTGGTAAAAATCATCCGGTTGGTTGGCTCGTTATAGAGATCCCAAATAACGATGCGAGAATCGTTCTGGTAGACCGAAATAATGTCCCGGACGTAGTGCTCCACTTCATCCCAACGTGCCATATCCATCACAATATTCCGGCCAGGGCTGGCGGCGGCCTGACTGTTGTGCAACTCCGGTACCGGGGCTTTCTGTTCTCCCAGATACGGATGGTCTCCGGAAAAACCGCAGTCATCCATCAGGGTCAGCATCACTTTGATCTGGTTGCGTTCACAGATATCGAGGAAATGATCAATGCGCTGATGGAGTCCATCCCGGTCAACCTGCCAGACAATAAAAGGTAAATTGGTACGCAGTGTGTTGTAGCCCACCTCCGATGCCCAACGCAGTTCCTGCTCCATAACAGCCGGGTCGAAACTGTCGGCTTGCCACATTTCCGTCCAGTTCACGGCCGTACGCGGTAAGTAATTAAATCCTCTCAGCCAACCATGCTGAGCCTGCCATTGCCATGCGCGTTCTTCAGACCACTTTTGCATTTCATTACCTCTTTCACGATGCGATCAAACGAATGAACCAGCCAATAAATATATTAGCTAATAATATTAGCTAATATATTTATTAACCCGCTGACCACCAGTGTCAAAGAAGCGGCTTGTGCGATCAGTCACATTGATCAGCCACCATAAAGATCAATCTGTGATCCTTATCAGACAGGATTCAGAACAGTAAGGAAGCAAGACGGGGAGAGAGTGCAATCTGTACCACAATTAGCTAATATCTTTAGTCAAGATATTACCCAGTACCGTCATCATGAACAGAAACAAGAAAGTCACCATGAGTGACATTGCGACCGAGGCGGGCGTGTCTCAGTCAACCGTGTCGCTCGTACTCAATCATTCGCAGTCAGTCAAAATTGCAGAGGCTACCAAACAACGAGTGTTGCAGGCCGCGAAGACACTCGGTTACCAAAACAAGAAAGTTGCCCACGCAATGGGACGGCCGAAGAAAATTGCTTTTGTCCTCAACGGGCTCACCAGCTACGACCCTTTCATCGATGCCATTAATGGTGCACGGGAAGAAGCCTGGGAGAATGATTATGTACTGGTCACCTTTAACTACAGCCATGATGAAGTGCTGGCGTCTCAGATCGAATCCGAAGTGAACAGTGGCGATTATGCCGGGCTTATCTATGCCTCCAGTATGACCCGGCACCTTGAACACCAGCGGGTACAGGCCACGATTCCGACGGTCTTGCTGAACTGCGTGAGTGAGAATCATGACACCACACCGGCTATTCTGCCGGCCGATATGATCGGGGCTTACAAAGCCGTGCAGCACTTGACCCATCAGGGTTACCGGAAAATCGCGATGCTGGCCGGTGAAAGTTGGATGCAGGCGGCGATACAGCGCATCGACGGCTACCGTCAGGCGCTGATTGATGCTGACATCATGCCCAACGCACGTTATATACGGGAAGCGAACTGGTCGTTGAAAGAAGCGTACGAGCAGACAATCGAGCTGCTTGAGCTGGATACCCCGCCTGAGGCTATTTTCTGCAGCAGTGATTACATGGCCATGGGATGCTATCAGGCCATTGCAGAAAAAGGACTGAAAATTCCGACAGATATTGCAGTGGTGGGTTATGACAACCAGCAAATAGCTTCTGAGAGTTTTCCGGCGTTATCCACCGTCGAACTCCCTTATGCCGACATGGGCAAACAGGCGGTGGAAACGCTGCTGGCGCTGCTCAATCAACAGCCCATTCTGTCGCAAAGACGAAAAGTGGAAGGCGAGCTTATCATCCGCCGCTCTTCACAGCGGCCGACGGCCACGCCCTCAAAATCTGATTAAATCAAATGCCCGGCGTAAGCGTTCACTTACACCGGGCATTTCTGTATTTTGTAACGACTCACTTTCGGCGACTAAGCTTCAGCGACTAAACTTCAGCGGCTCAACTGCGGCGGCTCAACTTCAGCAGCTCAACCGCAACGACTAATAGATAAATCGGTAGACGGTACGGTGCTGATAAGGTTCACCCGCAAGCAAAATACCGCTGCAACTGCCCCATTCCGGATGGTTAGGTCCGTCCGGCAGGTACTGCGTTTCCAGCGCCAATCCGTCATGTTGCTGATACTCATAATGCTGAACGGCCATGTTCTCTTTGTCAGTCTCAATATCGTCCTCTAAATCAGCTGCTGCAGCGTCATGCACCGCCGCGCTGTTCTGAGGAAGCGCTCCCGGCGTGCCCGCCAAAAAGTTGCCAGCGTAAAACTGCACAGCCGGTTTTGTCGTCGCCATCTGCATAGTCACTCGCTGATCCGGTGAAATCAGCGTAGCGACAACAGCCTGACCATCGCAGCGCGTGGCATCAAACAGCCAGGCATGATCATACCCGCCAGCGGTGACCTGATCCGGCTCTGAGAGAAAATCCCGTCCGATGGTTTTCCGCTGCGTGAAATCAAAACTGGTTCCCTGAACCGCCAGATGCGCTCCCGTGGGGATCAAATCAGGTCGTGTCGGCAGGTAATAGCTGGCGTGCAATTGCAGCTCATGATCCAGACTTTTAGCCCCAGAGCCCGCTCCGGCCAAATTGAAATAAGCATGGTTGGTCAGGTTGACGGGACAATCCTGATCGCCTTCAGCCTGATAAGAAATCTCTACTGCATTGTCGTCGGTCAGGCGGTAGGTAACGGCGACCTCAAGATTACCGGGATACCCCTGATCACCGTTTTCGGAATACAACCGGAACGTCACGGCTTGCGCGCTCAGCCCGGTAATATCCCAACGCCGCTTATCGAATCCGAACTGCCCACCATGCAGTGAATTCCCCCCTTCATTGGCGCTGATCCTGAACAGCACACCGTTCAGACGAAACTGGCTGCCGCCGATACGGTTCGCATAACGGCCGACAATCGCACCAAAGTAGGCACTCTGCTGCAAGTGCGCCGCCATGTCCGGCGAGCGAAGCAGCACTTCTCGGCACTCGCCATTGACGGGCAGCGTGCAGCTCAGCCAAGTCGCCCCGATATCCATCAGTGACACGGTCATGCCGTTTGGGTTCGTGAGATGAACCACCCGGGCAGGTTGCCCGTCAGCGGCAGGCGAGCGGGTCATCGCTTGCTCCACGGCAACCAGATAGCTTGAGGCCGTGGTGAATTCAGAGGCCGAGTCGCAAGTTGAGCCTGACGTCAATAAAGATGTTGATAATGAAACCTGCATCGCGTTACTCCTGTGCCGCTGCCACTGAATCAGAGGCGGATACATGCGCCGTATCAGCCGCGGATTCAAGGTTCACACATTCCCCTGCGCCATTTTTAGCCTGGCAGACATACACGGAAGCCTTCAGGCCAGTTTCTTGCGGGTAGCGAGTGCTAACTGCAGCTATCACGTCATCCACCCGCGCCGGCGGCATCAACGCAACCACACAGCCGCCAAAACCGCCGCCTGTCATACGCACACCGCCCTCTTCACCAATCACGGCTTTAACAATGTCGACCAGGGCGTCAATTTCCTTCACTGTGATCTCAAAATCATCACGCATAGACGCGTGAGACTCCGCCATCAGTTGCGCCATGCGAACCCGGTCGCCATGACTCAGAGCCTGCGCCGCTTCGAGCGTACGGGCATTTTCCGTGATCACGTGTCGCGCCCGTTTGACCACCAGCGGATCCACCTCTGCTTGCGCCGCTTTCTGAGACTCAAGCCACGCCTCAAACTGCGCAAGAGAAACATCGCGCAGGGCTTTCACTCCGAAAATCTTGGCGGCGGCCTCGCACTGTGCCCGGCGAGTGTTGTATTCACTGTCGACCAGTCCGCGTTGTTTGTTGGAGTTAATGATCACCACCGCCATGTCTTCCGGCATTGGAACCGGTGTGGTTTCCAGGCTGCGACAGTCAATCAGAAGGGCATGATTGTCCTGCCCTTCCGCCGAGATCAGCTGATCCATAATGCCGCAGTTACACCCCACAAATTCGTTTTCAGCCTGCTGGCCATTGAGCGCTATCTCAGCTTGGCTGATCTCAAGGTTATACAGCACTTTGAAGGTCTGGCCGATCACCACTTCGAGCGCCGCAGAGGAACTCAACCCTGCTCCTTGCGGCACATTTCCGCTGACCGCGATATCGACACCGCCAAGCTGAAAACCACGTCCCAGCAGGCATTTGACTACGCCACGGATATAGTTCGCCCACATTTTTTCAGGCTGAAAGGAAATATCCTGAGTCAGGTCAAATTCATCCGTGTCGTTTCCATAGTCAACCGCCACCACCCGAACCCGGTTGTCATCGCGTTTGGCTGCGGCCACAACGGTCTGGTAATTGATCGCGCAAGGAAGCACAAAACCGTCATTATAATCAGTATGCTCACCAATCAGGTTGACCCGCCCCGGCGCCTGCACCCAATGTGTAGGGGCATAACCCAGAACCTGAGAAAACGCGTTATTTACTGTGTGAATAAGATCAGTCATACAAAAATTCTCTGCTACATCGTCGTAAAATCTGACGGGCTGAAATCAAAAAATGCGTTAAAACAGCAATGCTTAAAAACAAAAGTGCTTTACATCAAAAGCATGAATAACAAGAGTGCGGTCGTTTAGCGGTTATCCGCATCAACGGCCTTGTAATGCACATCGGACACATCTCGCAATCGCTGGGCGGCCTGCTCGGCCGTCAGATCACGCTGAGTTTCAGCCAGCATCTCGTAGCCCACCATAAATTTTCTGATCGTTGCACTGCGTAGCAACGGCGGATAAAACAGGGCATGCAACTGCCAGTGGTCTGTGTTGTACGTATTCGGCTTGCCTTCCGGGCCATTGGCTTCAAAAAACGGGGCATAATGCCACCCCATGGAATACGGAAAAGCACACTGAAATAAGTTGTCATAACGGCTGGTCAGTTTCTTGAGTGCCAGAGCCAGATCATCACGCTGTGCGGCATTCAGCTCACTCATGCGGCGAATGTGCGTTTTAGGCAGTAACAGGGTTTCAAATGGCCAGGCAGCCCAATACGGTACCACCGCCAGCCAGTACTCCGTTTCGACCACAGTCCGGGCGCCGTCCTGCATTTCGGCCTGAACATAATCAAGCAGCAGGTTGGTGCCGTGTGCCTGATAGTACGTTTTCAGGTTATGGTCTTTACGCTCAATTTCGTTCGGCAGAAAACTGTTTGCCCAGATTTGACCGTGCGGGTGAGGTTGAGAGCAGCCCATCGCCTCCCCTTTATTTTCAAACGCCTGTACCCAAACATACTCTTTACCCAGCTCTTCAATCTGGGTATCCCAGGTATCAATCACGCCACGCAGGCTTTCCAGTGACAGTTCCGGCAGGGTCTTGCTGTGATCGGGTGAAAAACAGATAACCCGGCTCAGGCCGCGTACCCCTTGTGTCTTAAACAGCGGATTGTCGGATGGCGGAGCATCCGGCGAGTCCGTCATCAGGGCGGCAAAGTCGTTGTTAAACACATAGGTTCCGGCATAGTCCGGATTCACATCCCCCGATACCCGGGTATTGGTTGGGCACAGAAAACAGCCGCTATCGTAAGCCGGTAGCGCTTCTGTGGACGCTTTTTCATCCTGACCGCTCCAGGGACGTTTGGCCCGGTGAGGGGAGACCAGCACCCATTGCCCGGTCAGCGGGTTATAGCGACGATGCGGATGATCAACAGGGTTAAACTCAGTGTGTGTCATTTCGGGTTTCTCTCAGGCTAGGCGATTCAATAAAGAGCTGGGAAGCCAATTCATCAGGAAAAAACGGCAAAGAAATCGGTCAGTACCCTTGTGGGTTCTGTGACTGCCAGTGCCAGATATCTGCCGCCATCTGGGCTACCGTCCGGGTGGCCTTCCAGCCCAGTTCACGTTCGGCTTTGCCTGTATCTGCCCAGCACTCTGCGATATCCCCAGGACGACGCGGACAGATTTCGTAGGGAATCGGCTGCTGCGAAGCAAGGCGAAATGCCTCGACCATCTCCAGCACGCTGGATCCTTTCCCCGTGCCAAGGTTGTAGATATGCAAACCGGGTTGCTGGCCGACAACTTTGAGTGCGGCGAGATGACCATCAGCCAGATCCATCACATGGATGTAATCCCGCACCCCGGTTCCGTCTGGGGTCGGGTAGTCGTTGCCAAAAATCGACAGGTGATCCCGACGCCCGACCGCCACCTGCGCAATAAACGGCATCAGGTTATTTGGGATACCCTGCGGATCTTCTCCCATCGTGCCAGAGGCGTGCGCGCCAACCGGGTTGAAATAGCGCAGCAATGTAATGCTCCAGTCATTTTCGGCGGCATACAGATCCGACAGGCACTGCTCGACCATATATTTACTGCGCCCATACGGGTTCGTGGTTGCGCCGGTCGGTGAATCTTCGGTGATCGGAACACTATCAGGATCGCCGTATACCGTCGCTGATGAGCTGAAGACCAGCGATTTCACCCCGGCTTTTCGCATGCTGCGCGCCAGCACCAACGTGCCGTTTACATTGTTGTCGTAGTATTCCAGTGGCTTAATCACCGACTCTCCCACCGCTTTCAGTCCGGCAAAGTGAATCACCGCTTGAATGTCGTGAGCTGCAAACACCGAATCCAGAAAAGCCTCGTCCCGGATATCACCCAAATGAAAATCAGGTTGGATACCTGTCAGCGCTTCAATCCGTGCCAGCACCTCAGCTTTTGCATTACTCAGGTTATCGACGATCACTGGCGTTATCGCCGCTTCCGCTAACTGCACACATGTGTGGCTGCCGATATACCCCATGCCGCCGGTCACTAATACTTTCACGCCTCACCTCTTCCGATTGCCGTTTATTCGCGATATGACAAAAGTCTAGCAAGCCGTTATAGGATCGATCCGTGATCAAACACGCAGAGTGTAAACGTTTCCACAAATTCCATCAAATGTCATCACTAAGCCATCAGAGATCATCGCTTTAGTGAAAGAAGTGCATTATCCCAGAGCAACCGTTCGCCTGAAGCGGTACGCTAACCACAAGGACTACCAGGCCATACCCGACGACGGACGACGACCTCCGGCCACACACAGCGGCATTTTGCGGTCAGTTTCCACCGGTTTACTAAAAAATCGTGCATCCGGGATCGGATTGTTTACAATGGGGACGGTAGATTCATGACGACTTCCGATAAGAAGCTTGCCAACAGGAAAGAGTAACAATGGCAACACTGAAAGATATTGCGACTGAGGCGGGGGTATCGCTGGCCACCGTTTCCAGGGTGCTCAATGACGATCCCACCCTGAATGTCAAAGCAGAAACCAAGCACCGTATTTTCGAAATTGCTGAAAAACTGGAATACAAAACCATCAGCGCCAAGAAAAATGTGCAAGGCAAACACCAGCAGCACCACTTTCTGGCCATTTACCATTACCCGCAAGCTGCGGAAGTGAATGATCCGTACTACCTGTCTATCCGCCACGGTATTGAAACCCAGTGCGACAAACTGGGGATCACCCTGACAAACTGTTATGACGGGGTAATGGATAACGCGCCGCACAAGGTGTCAGGCGTTCTCCTAATCGGCAGAAACAAACCTGCCGTCCTCAAACAAGCCAAGAAGCTAACCGACAATATCTGTTTTATTGATTGCACGGATCTCGACGGCATTTACGACTCCGTCGATATTGACCTGGCGCGTATCAGCAAAGAAATCACCGACTTTTTTATCGCACAAGGCTATGACCGAATTGGCTTTATTGGTGGCGAAGATGCGCCAAACACCCCAGATATTCGGGAAATAGCATTTGCTGAGTACGGTGTGCTGAAAGGGGTGGTCAGCCCAGACGATATTTATCGCGGTGATTTTTCCAGTGCCTCTGGTTACGATCTGGCAAAAACCATGCTGGAGAAAGGACACTGGCCGCAAGCGCTGTTTATCGCTTCCGACTCGATTGCCATCGGCGTGTTGCGTGCAATTCACGAGCACGGTCTGGCGATTCCCGACGATATTGCGCTGATTAGCGTCAATGATATCCCGACCGCCAAGTTTACCTACCCTTCCCTCTCAACAGTGCGTATCCACTCCGAGATGATGGGAATTCAGGGGGTCAATCTGCTTGTCGAGAAAAACCGTGATGGCCGGACATTACCCTTGCAGGTCTATGTGCCGAGCCAGCTGAAACTGCGCGATACCACACGTCAGTAAACCAATACGGTAAGTGATTAAGGCGTACCCTGTACGCCTTTAAACACGCCTGAACAAACTACAAAGACACCATGTAACGAATTGATAAAATTCGTATTTATACGATCTTCCGCGCCCTTTTAATGCCCCTTTTTCTGCTGACATCACGGTGCGTTACCTGACCGTTCGCCTTATCATTCAACTCTCCACTTACTGTTTGCTCATCTTGTCGCTCAACTTGCCGCCCACCTCGTCACTCGGTTTATTGCACTAGCTGTTGTTGCGTTGAGCGCTTAGCCGCGCCTGTTTTTCGGTTTTTCAAGGGGCGTAAAACAAGGCAGCGTCTGAACAGTACCGAAGGACAACTGCACCAAAAAACCAACAGCCCGGTTTTTCTTTAACCGGATCACACCCTCTCGATAAATCACTCATTAAATCGTGATCAAGTTAAAGTAAAACGTTTTCACTAATTCTATTTAGTAAAAGTTTTACTAATATATTTTCCAGGACGCCTGATCAAAGCTCCCGGCAGGAATGCCTGTCTTTTAACAGCCCAATGACATCCATACCAATAACAACACCTAGCCATACCGTAGGCATAATAATCAGGAGGCCACGTGAACAACTGGGAAAACTTCCATTTACTGCATGAGAACCGAATAGCACCTCGCGCCTATTTCTTCTCGTATGATTCGCAGGACACTGCCCGTACCTTTCAGCGCGAGCTGAGTCAGCGCTTTATTTCATTAAGCGGTCAGTGGCAATTCCGCTATTTCTCCCACCCGCTGCTGGTACCGGAAGATTTCTATTCTCAGGAGATGGAAAACTGGGGCCACATCACCGTTCCTAACATGTGGCAAATGGAAGGCCACGGACACCTGCAGTACACCGATGAAGGTTTCCCGTTTCCGATCGATGTCCCGTTCGTCCCGTCCGATAACCCGACCGGTGCCTACCAGCGTACTTTTACCCTCGATAGCAACTGGCAGGGCCAGCAGACCATTATCAAATTCGATGGGGTGGAAACCTACTTTGAAGTGTATGTAAACGGTCGTTATGTCGGCTTCAGTAAAGGCAGCCGCCTGACCGCCGAGTTTGATATTTCTGACTTTGTAACGATCGGTGACAACCTGCTGTCCGTGCGGGTCATGCAATGGGCAGACTCTACCTACATTGAAGATCAGGACATGTGGTGGACAGCTGGGATCTTCCGAGATGTCTACCTGATCGGTAAACATCCCGTCCATATTCAGGATTTTTTTGTTCGTACCGATTTTGCCGACGATTACCAGAGTGCCACTCTCAGCTGTGCATTGACGCTTGAAAGTCTGCTCGCCGAACCAACGACCGGCTACACCCTGAATTATGCCCTGTTTGACCAGCAGCATTGCCTGGCTGAAGGCAACCTCAACAACGTGTGTCCGACACCTCATGGCCATGCTCAGTTTAAGATCGCAGTGGAAAACCCAACCCACTGGAGCGCTGAAACCCCTTACCTGTACCACCTGCTACTGACCCTGAAAGATCCTCAGGGCAATGTGCTGGAAATCGTGCCTCTACGCGTGGGCTTTCGAGATATCAAAGTGCGTGATGGCCTGTTTTACGTCAATAACCACTATGTGATGCTGCACGGGGTAAACCGACACGACAACGACCACCGCAAAGGCCGTGCTGTCGGCATGGACCGGGTCGAGAAAGATCTGATCCTGATGAAACAACACAACATCAATTCTGTCCGAACCGCGCACTACCCGAACGATCCCCGTTTTTATGAACTGTGTGATATTTACGGGCTGTTTGTGATGGCCGAAACCGATGTGGAAACGCACGGCTTTGCCAACATCGGCGATCTCAGTCGGATCACCGACGATCCCGAGTGGGAAGCCGTATTCGTCGATCGCGCCGTACGTCATGTTCATGCCCAAAAGAACCACCCGTCGATCATCATGTGGTCACTGGGCAATGAATCGGGCTATGGCTGTAATATCCGCGCCATGTACCATGCCACTAAAGCCATTGATGACACCCGTTTGGTGCATTACGAAGAAGACCGCGATGCCGAGGTCGTTGACGTGATTTCCACCATGTACTCCCGGGTTCAGCAAATGAACTACTTTGGCGAATACCCGCATCACAAACCGCGTATTATCTGCGAGTACGCCCATGCTATGGGCAACGGGCCTGGCGGACTGGCTGAATACCAGAACGTGTTTTACCGCCATGACCACATTCAAGGGCACTACGTTTGGGAATGGTGCGATCACGGCATTCTGGCCTGTGATGAAAATGGCAAAGAGTACTATCGCTACGGCGGTGACTATGGGGATTACCCTAACAACTACAACTTCTGCATGGACGGGCTGGTGTATCCGGATCAGACACCAGGGCCGGGTCTGAAAGAATACAAGCAGGTTATTGCGCCGGTTAAAATCCGCGTGAAAGACATTCGCCGGGGCATCTTTACGGTAGAGAACAAATTCTGGTTCTCGACTTTAGATGATCACACCATCACGGCCGAAATCCGCGCCGAAGGCGAGACGCTGAAAACGTTCAGTTTCAAAGTGGAAGCCTTGGCAGCGAATAGCAGCCGCGACATTACCCTGCCGGAACTGGCAGAAGATGCCATGGTTGTGCTCAATAGCCAGTCCCTGCTGATGACTGGCCAAGTAAGCAATTCGGGTGACAGCGGTTCGAAAAGCAGCAACGGGGAGAAGCCCTATTTACAGAATAGCTGGCTGGATGAGCGCGAAGCATTCATTAACTTCACCATTCGTAAAGACAGCCGCACCCGCTACAGCGAGCCCAACCATCCTGTCGCGGTTTACCAGTTCCCGCTGAAAGCCAGCACCGCGCCACGCAAAACACTCTGTCAGCCAGCACAAACAGGGCTTCAGGTTACGCACAATCGCCTTACCGTCGAGATCACCGGTCAGCACTTTGCACTGTGCTTCTCCAAGCTCAACGGCAAACTGACTTCATGGATTGTCAATGGGGAGCAGCTTATTGCTGCAGAGCCAAAACTGCATTTCTTCAAGCCGATGATCGATAACCACAAGCAGGAATACGAAGGGCTGTGGCACCCGGCACATCTGCAGATCATGCAGGAGCATTTCCGCACTCTGGATGTCGTTCAGCACGATGATAGCGTCATCGTGGCGGTCACCAGCATTATTGCCCCACCGGTCTTTGATTTCGGTATGCGCTGTACCTATCGCTACCAAATCACGGCGGCAGGTCAGCTCAATCTCGAACTGAGTGGAGAAAAATACGGTGACTATCCGCATGTGATTCCAGCCATCGGTCTGGATCTGGGCATCAGTCGCCAGTTTGATCAGGTGCAGTATTACGGTCGCGGTCCGGAAGAAAACTATCCCGACAGCCGCCAGGCAAACCTGATTGATGTGTACCAGAGCACGGTTGCTGGTTTATTTGAAAACTACCCGTTCCCGCAAAACAACGGTAACCGTCAGGACGTGCGCTGGGCCGCGCTTACTGACCGCCATGGCAGCGGATTACTGGTTAAACCCCAGCAGCCTATTCACCTCAGTGCCTGGCTGTATACCAGCGAGAAACTTCATCAGGCACAGCATACCCATGAATTGCAGGAAAGTGGCTTTATTACCCTGAATATTGACCACAAAGTGCTGGGCTTAGGCTCGAACTCCTGGGGCAGCGAGGTGCTGGACTCATACCGGGTCTACCTTGAGGATTTCCGATTCGGTCTGACGCTTGCTCCTGTTAATACCGGCAATTGCCGTGCTCAAAACCTGGCGGCGTTCGACTTCGGCCGTGACTTTTTCACTGCCATCGATGTACCGCCGCAGGGTAAATCCGGCAGCGATACACGCTCAGTTCAGAAATCGCAGCTCACTGCTGCCACCGTGGAGGCATAACCATGATCGTTTTAGACAACCTGACGCAATTTCAGGCCATCTACCACAAAGGCCGGAAATGGCAACGCTGCCTGGAAGCCATCGCCAACAGCCACCAGCTTCGTCCGGGCGTTATGCACTCGGTGGGCGATTCACTGGTGTACATGGTTCAGGAAAGTGCCGAGCCGGTATCAGACGCTTTTCTGGGTCACCGCCGCTATCTGGATGTGCATTACTACCTGAGTGGCAGTGAAACCTTTGAAGTTGCGGATAAATCAGCGTTAAGGACGCTTGAAGCCTATCAGGATGAAACCGATCGCGAATGGCTGGCTTGTGATGGAGAGAAAGGCGAAACAGATGAAAAACCTGAAATGCGCCATGTCAGCGCCGGACAAATCGCCATTTTCGATAACACCAAAGCTTACCGATTCTGTGGCGCATCTGAGGGGCATCCGGTACGGAAAGTCGTCCTCAAAGTCACCATTGAAGACGGCTATTTCCTGAATAAATAACAAGTTCTGAGATACCAGCAACACCGAAAGCTATCGCTACTGAATATCGCTACTGAATATTGCTACTGAAATATAGCACCTGAACTGTAGCACCTGAACCGTAGCGATTTAACCGTAGTGATTTAACCGAAAAGCACCCGGCGCGGCATCTGCCTCGGTGGTCCGGGAACGAAACAAAAAAACAGAGAGGGACAGGTATCACAGTTACCCAGTTCCTCCTTCCCTACAATACCGACGTGATTCACTGGAGAACCCTATGTCTGAATCCAAACGTAATACGCTCGGCAAGTTCGGCTTATTGTCGATGACTTTTGCCGCCGTTTTCAGCTTTAACAATGTCATTAACAACAACATCGAAATCGGTCTGGCTTCGGCGCCGATGTTCTTTCTGGCAACCATTTTTTACTTTATTCCGTTTTGCCTGATCGTGGCGGAGTTCGTTTCCCTGAACAAAAATTCGGAAGCCGGTGTGTATGCCTGGGTCAAAAGCTCTCTAGGCGGACGCTGGGCATTCATTTCCGCCTACACCTATTGGTTCGTGAACCTGTTCTTTTTTACCTCGCTGCTGCCGCGCGTTATTGCGTATGCCTCTTATGCGTTCCTTGGCTACGAGTACGTGCTTACCCCGTTTGCGACCACTTTCCTCAGCATGCTGCTTTTTGCCTTTGCCACCTATGTTTCAACCAACGGAGCCAAAATGCTGGGGCCGATTACGTCGGTCACTTCCTCACTCATGCTGCTACTGACGCTGTCTTACATTCTGCTGTCCGGCGCAGCGCTGCTGGGTGGTGTCGAGCCTGCTGACCCTATTACGGTAGAGGCGATGATCCCTGATTTCAGCTGGGCATTTCTTGGCATTACAACCTGGATTTTTATGGCTGCCGGTGGCGCAGAATCTGTTGCCGTGTATGTCAATGACGTAAAAGGCGGATCTAAATCTTTCGTCAAAGTGATCATTCTGGCCGGTATCTTTATCGGGGTGCTGTATTCGGTCGCTTCTGTGCTGATCAATGTGTTTGTGGTCAGTGACGACCTCAAATTCACGGGCGGCTCAGTTCAGGTTTTTGAAGGCCTGGCAACCCATTTTGGCCTGCCTGAAATTCTGATGAACCGCTTTGTCGGACTGGTTTCTTTCACCGCCATGTTTGGCTCGCTATTGATGTGGACAGCTACACCAGTGAAAATTTTCTTCTCTGAAATCCCGTCCGGCATTTTTGGTGAGAAAACTGTCGCGCTGAACGAAAACGGCGTACCGGCTCGCGCAGCCTGGATCCAGTATCTGATTGTTCTGCCGCTAATGATTATCCCTAGTCTGGGTTCCAACACTGCACAGGATCTGATGAACACAGTGATCAACATGACTGCTGCGGCTTCTATGCTGCCACCACTGTTTATCATGCTGGCCTACCTGAACCTGCGTCTGAAGCTGGATCATCTGGAACGCGACTTCAAAATGGGCTCACGAATGACCGGGATTGTGGCGGTCTCTATCCTGATTGGTATTTTCACCGTCGGCTTCCTGGCATCGACATTCCCGACCGGTGCCGACATCATGACCATCATCTTCTACAACGTCGGCGGAATTGTGATTTTCCTTGGCTACGCGTGGTGGAAATACAGCCAGTACGAGAAGACGTTATCAAATGAGGAGCGCCTGGCGGAAGCCAGCCCAGCCGCTCTGGCTATCGATTAATGTCGCCGTCACTTCTGGTGAGTTAGTCATGCAGCCCCTTCCTAAGATGGAAGGGGCTGTTGCATTTGACCAAACCCAGTTATACCCGTTCTGATGCCGTTGCTTTTAAAAACAAGACGTTGCATATTGTCATTCTATCCGCTTCAGAAAAACGTTCGCATCGCAGTAAAAACGACATGGATAAATCACCCATTAAACAGGCCACAACCAGAATAGCCTGACGGGAGCGAGACCGGAACCAAATCATACCTATCGTTGAGCAGCACCTCGTGCGCTGCAGCCTCAATGGACCCGACAATGACAGCTTCAGGGATAAGCATGACAGAGACAAACTTCATACCGCACCACACGTTATACCCCCGCCCCTTAGCGGCTGGCAGCAAAATTGCCGTGACGGCTTTTTCCTCCGGCGTAGAAGCAGAGTGTCATCCGAGGTTGAACAAAGTGCTGGCGAACCTCAAAGCACAAGGATTTGACGTCATTGAAGGCCAGTGTCTGCGACAAAACATTAAGCACGCCAGCGCCAGCAAAGCACAACGCGCACAGGAGCTGATGCGGTTCCTGTGTGACGATTCCATTGATGCCGTGATGCCTCCCTGGGGCGGCGAGCTGGCAATGGATATCCTGCCCCTGCTTGATTACGACCGTCTCCGCACCGTGCGTCCCAAATGGCTGGTTGGGTTTTCCGATGTCAGCACCGTATTGACCGCCATGACCACCAAGCTGGGCTGGGCTACCGTTCACACGGCCAACCTGATGGAGATGCATCCTGATGAGGGCTGTGCATTCGTAACCAGCGTGATCCCCTATTTGAAACAAGAAGCCGGGGCCAGCCTGCATCAGCAATCCTCCACCGCCTATCAGATTCATGGCGAATCGTTTGCTGTCAATCCGGATACGATCCTCAAGCCTTGCGAGCCGACCTATTGGAAACTGCTTGGCAAACAGCGTAGTGCCGCTTTTCGCGGGCGACTCATTGGAGGGTGCTTTGATATCCTGCACCACCTTGTCGGCACAGAATATTTGGATCTCAACGCATTGGATCGGCGCTTTCAAGGTGACGGTATTATTCTCTATCTCGAAAATGCAGAGATGTCACCAACCGATCTATACCGCGCCCTGCTTAGCCTGAAATACCGGGGGGTCTTCAGCAAAGTCAACGCCGTGATCTTTGGCCGCAACGCGTTTATCTCTGATTCTATGGCCGCCGACGCCAATCAGGCCATGACCTCAGAAGAAGCCCTGCTGTCAGCCCTTGACGATATCGATATTCCTGTCGTGTACGATGCCGATATCGGTCACTTGCCACCGAATCTGACCCTGTTTAACGGGGCACTTGCCGAAGTGGCTGTCGATAACGGGCGGGCAACCGTCACCCAGTACCTGAAGTAAATCCGCAACCAGACTGGCAGACGCCCCCGACGCCAGCTGGTAGCAAGCATTAGATATTAGTCGGTCTTAGATTTTCGGTGATAGATATTCGGTGATAGATATTCGGTGATAGATATTCGGTGATAAATATTGGGTGATAGATATTGGGTAATAGTTTTTGGGTAATAGTTTTTGGGGATTCAGCGGGCTCTGGTTAGCCAATGTCCAGCCAGCTTAAAAGCAGGGGCATGATACATGCACGAAACCAGTGACACCGTTTTCGGGAACAGATCAAAGTGGAACCGTTCCCAAGCAAGGGCAAAAAAGAAGTCAGGACAAGCCTGACTGCAATAATGACAGGGTGAAAACACCACATGTCTGAATTGTGATTGTTCGTTATACGCTCATGAATGAGCAACACCGATTCTATTACGTCCCCGCCTGATACCCAACCGGCTTTTTGGCATAAAAAGCGAGCGATCACGGAAATCAAACAACCCAGCGAAATTTCTGTGATCAACCGCTGATCACCCTTCGATATAACCAGGTTCCGTGAGGTTGAACCAGTTTTGCGTTCATCTCTGCAACCAAGTTTGTTACAGTTTTTCCTATCTTTGACTCTGTTTATGCTAATCATCTGAAATGGAAGAAATCTTTTTTGCCGGTGGCTGTTTGTGGGGCGTTCAGGAGTTCATGAAGCACCTGCCCGGCGTCATAAGCACCGAAGCGGGCCGAGCCAACGGCACAACGAACACGACCCAAGGCGAGTATGACGGCTATGCCGAGTGTGTTCGCACCCAGTTCGACCCAAGCATGATATCGGTTGAGCAGCTGATGGACTATTTTTTCGAGATCATCGATCCCTACAGCGTGAACAAACAAGGACAGGATGTGGGAGAAAAATACCGCACCGGTGTTTACAGTCGCCATCCGGCACACTTAGAAAAAGTGCAAAATTACATCCTTGCCCGAGATGATGCGCGTTTGATCGCTGTAGAGGTGTTACCGCTGCACAACTATGTCAAAAGTGACGATGAGCATCAGGACAGATTGACCCTTCACCCTGAAGATCACAGCTATTGCCACATCCCGTTTGATCTTTTGCATAAATACAAAAAAACCTAGCAGGCAGAACTTCGAAGAGCATGACTGCCGACCACAAAAGCCGGTATAAAAAAACCGCTGTCATCACAGCGGTTTTTTGTTTCTGTTACTGTCTGTCCGGCCCAAGCCCGTCAGGTAATGTTACGCCGACTGCGGACGCGGCTGACGACGCTTTGCTGCTTGCGGATTACCGCCTGGCTTTTTGCCCGCAGGTTTACCCGGTTTAGCAGCACCCGAACGCGATGAACCTGGTTTGGCACCAGCGGCATCTCGCGCTTGCCCTTTTGGTTTGCTGTTGCCTTTAGCGGCACCGTTTTTCACTGGGCCTTTCGCAGCCCCTCGGCCAGCGCCACCATTGGTGCGACGTTTTGGTTGCTGTCCGGCTTTAGATTCCTTACCCTCAGCATTTGCAGCACCTGGCGTTTTTGGTTTTTTCGGCTTCTTCGGTTTAATTGGACGCGTATCCAGTTTCGATTCCGGTACGGTATTGGTTGCCTTATAGCCGTCCAGTTCAACACGCGGAAGCAGTTCCTGAATCAAACGCTCAATCGCGAACAGTTCTGGCGCTTCTATGGCAGAGACCAAAGAAATGGCCTTACCGGTTTCTCCCGCACGGCCGGTACGCCCGATACGGTGTACATAATCTTCCGCCACTTTTGGCAGTTCAAAGTTCACCACCTGAGGCAACTGAGGAATATCAATCCCGCGAGCAGCGATATCCGTCGCCACCAGCACCCGAAGCTCACCTGACTTAAAGTTGGCCAGCGCTTTGGTACGAGCCCCCTGGCTCTTGTTGCCGTGAATTGCCGCAGCCGCCAGACCTTCTTCAGTCAAGAATGCAGCCAGTCGGTTTGCGCCGTGCTTGGTACGGGTAAAGACCAACACCTGCTGCCAGTCACCGTCTTTAATCAGCTTAACCAGCATTGGCGCTTTCTTTTTCACGTCCGCCGGATAAATGCACTGCTCAACCGTTCTGGCTGTCGAGTTTGCCGGGTTAACCGAAATCTCAACCGGATTGTTCACCAGCCCCTTGGCCAGCGCTCGGATTTCATCAGAAAACGTGGCAGAGAACAGCAGGTTCTGGCGCTTCGCTGGCAGCAAATCAAGAATTTTCCGGATATCGCGAATAAAACCCATATCCAGCATGCGGTCTGCTTCATCCAGAACCAGCACTTCCAGTTGATCAAACTTCACCGCTTTCTGCTGATACAGATCCATCA
Organism: Photobacterium sp. GSS17; assembly: GCF_028621875.1. Lineage (NCBI taxonomy): Bacteria > Pseudomonadati > Pseudomonadota > Gammaproteobacteria > Vibrionales > Vibrionaceae > Photobacterium > Photobacterium sp. GSS17. The sequence goes on from NZ_CP117518.1 coordinate 1,499,080, forward strand.
AACGACCCGGCGTAGCCACCAGTACATCAGCCCCTTTGCGCAGACGCAACATTTGCGGATTAATCTTCACGCCACCAAAAACTACTGCACTGTTCAGCGGCAGGTGACGGCTGTAGGTGTACACGTTTTCCTGTACCTGAGCCGCCAGTTCGCGGGTTGGCGTCAGGATAAGGGCACGGATGTGATTGCCCTTGACTCGCGGGCCATTAGCCAGGCGATCCAGAATCGGCAGCGTGAAGCCTGCGGTTTTACCTGTCCCAGTCTGAGCTGCAGCCATGACATCTTTGCCTTCCAGCACGGCAGGAATCGCCTGCGCCTGAATAGGTGAAGGGGTATCGTATCCTTTTTCCTGAACAGCTTTAAGGATTGGTGCAGAAAGACCTAACGAGGTAAAACCCATATTTGATTCTCAATTGTTGTTGATATAAACATTCGTCGCCAACGATAGTGACGAAAAGTCCGACATTCTGAGGTTTTCACGGCGGTGTAGCAACCAAAAATTGTCTTTTGCCCACCAGAAAGCAGGAAATCAGGGGGAAAGTGGGATGGACTGGAAGGTTACTTAAGGGAAATGAGCGGCACTGGCCTCTCTGGTTACATCCCAAGCAGTGGTTACCTGTCGCCAGATACGAAAAACCCCAGCATCTCTGCTGGGGTTTAGAATGTGGCGGAGAGATAGGGATTTGAACCCTAGATACGCTATTAACGTATGCCGGTTTTCAAGACCGGTGCTTTCAACCACTCAGCCATCTCTCCGTAAGTGCGGTGAATATTACGAATCCCGCGGTAGCTTGTAAAGGCCAAAATTACCCACACCGAATCAAGTGATTAAGGTTGCAGCGATAACATGGATTTTGTCGCCTTTCCGATCATTTCACCGGCTATTTTTCATGCATAATACCGTCAGATGTCAGGAATATTCAGTTAATCAGGAGACGTGATGCCTACCCTTACTCCCCAACCAACCATGAGTGACTTCCAGCACTATGTCGCGGAATTGGAAATCGAACGCAATTTTGCCCAGCAACCGGTGCTAGCAAAATGCCTGTTAATGGGTGAAGAAGTCGGCGAACTGTTTAAAGCCATTCGCAAAGCAGAAGGAATCGCCACCGATCCTCACTCAACAGTCGGCGACATTGGTGATGAGCTGGCTGATGTGTTTATCTACCTCTGCTCACTGGCAAACCGCTATGACATAAACCTTGAACATGCCTTTCGCCAAAAAGAAGAGAAAAATAAACAGCGCACCTGGTCAACCCGCTAAGACCGGGATGACCCACCAGAATTTCGGTGATCAGCTTCGGTGCCAAATTCTAAATTGATGATTCTGGATTGAAGTCGCTGAATTTGAGGCGCTGGATTGAAGATATTGGAGCTATATACAGGAAAGGCTTGGCAATGTTGCCAGCCCTTACCCGATGAGCATCCAACTACCTTGTTGTAACACTCGCACTCGAAGAAAACAGGGCGTAGTTTGAAGTGCGAGCCGCTTACTGTGACTTGTTTGTACGGGTTTTCTCAACTCCCCTCTCTGTTTTCTATTTTCTTTTCTCTGCTTTCTTTTCTCAATTGTTTTTCTCTGCTGTCAGTCCTCTGTTCTCAGCTCGCCCCTTGAAGCACTCGTCATTTAACCCTGTATGCTAAATCGGGTAGCACACTGAGAGTCTCACTTTTTAATCCTGCCAGTCTCAAATAACGGCCCTTTGTTAATGAGATGTAACCTTTTGTTGTGAGCGTTTTGTATACAATATACATTTTCTATCAGACCCACTCACACGGAAGTAAACGGATATGATGAAAGCCAAGAAGATCGTACTGCTCAGTACCCTGATAGCGAGTTTGCTTTGCCCGGCGGTAATGGCCGCCCCCTATCCGGCGGGAACCCAACTGGCCAAGAAACAGGAAATTACCCTGAATAATGGCGCAGAAGTCACGTCCATCGATCCGGCCAAGCAGGCTGCTGAACCGGCATTTAATCTGGGACGCGACTTATTTGAAGGGCTCACCACGCAGGATAAAACCGGTAAAACCATTCCGGGTATCGCGACCCGCTGGGAGGTTAACGACGACAATACGGTGTATACCTTTCATCTGCGCCCTTCCCGTTGGTCAAACGGTAAGCCACTGACTGCACAGGATTTCGTGTACAGCTGGCAACGTCTGATCAATCCTGAAACCGCCTCGCCGTATGCCTGGTTTGCCGCCATTCCCGGTATTGTTAATTCGAAGGCCATCATGAACGGCCAAGCTGATCCCGCCACCCTTGGCGTGAAAGCCATTGATGATCTGACGTTTGAGGTCACGCTGGAGAAGCCCGTGCCGTTTTTCGTCAAATTGCTGAGCCATCCGGTGCTGGCACCGGTGCCGCGTGAAATCGTTGAACAACATGGCAGTGCCTGGACCCAACCGGCACATATCGTGACCAATGGCGCTTTCACCGTTGCCGAATGGAAGGTGAATGAAAAAATGGTGATGGTGAAAAATGCCCACTACTGGAACACCGATGAGGTGGTGCTGGATAAAATTACTTGGCTACCAATTGGGGATGCCAACGTGTCACTGAACCGCTTCCTGGCGGGTGAGATTGATGAAGCCCTGTCGATCCCGGCAGCACAAAAGAACCGCATCCTGAAACAGTTCCCGGAGAAGGTCGCCAATACCGGTGCGTCACTGGGTTCGACATTCTACTACCTGAACACGCAATCCGGTGCGACCCAGGATTTGCGCGTGCGTCAGGCTCTAGCCTACGCCATTGACCGCGACATCATGACCCAAGCGGTGGTGAAAAACGGCGGGGTGCCAATGTATACCCTGGTGCCGCCGCAAACAGACGGGTTCCAGAGTTTTATCCCGGAATTTGCCACCTGGACACAAAAAGTCCGCAACCAGAAAGCCAAGCAACTGCTGACGGACGCCGGTTACGGCGCAGCAAATCCTCTTAAGCTGACTTTCACCATTCCAACGTTCTCTACTGACGTCAAAATCGCCACGGCGATGGCGGGCATGTGGAAAAGCGTGCTGGGTGCTCAGGTGGAAATCAAACAGCTGGAACCCAAGGTGTTCTATGCGTTGAAAGAACCGGGCAACATCAGCCGCGGCGGCTGGACGGCTGATTACAACGAAGCCTCAACCTGGCTGGATATCTTTGTTTCCAACGGCGAGTACAACGATTCCCGCTACAACAACCCGCAATATGATGAATGGATGCAGGAGTCCAAGTCCCTTTCCGATCCCGCCGCAATCTACATGCAGGCTGAAAAACAGTTGATCGCCGATATGGCCGTCATTCCGATGTTCCGCCCGGGCGATGATCAGTACCTGCGCCAGCCTTATATCGGCGGCTATGAACGCACAAATCCAGAGTCGGCATTCTATCGCAAGAACGTCTACGTCAAGGCGCACTAATGCCTCTGCCGGCGCACGTTTCTCGGTTTATAACCCGGTATTGAACTTGGCATGGCGACGCAGCCGGCACCCTGACCGCGCTGCCCGCTATGCCATTTTCTGCAAGCGTTATGGTCAGACTTCCACTGGCTGGGCTCTTCAGCTGGTTGAGAGGTTGATGTTGATTATGCGCTTCAAGGAAGCCGACATCGTTCAAATCGGTCAATAAGGTGACCTAATGTTTCTCTATATTTTTCGTCGTATGTTAATCGCCATTCCGACTCTGCTGTTCATCGCACTGGTGTCGTTCTGGCTTATGCACATTGCACCCGGTGGTCCATTTGATATGGAACGGCCAATGCCGGAGATCGTTCGCGCCAATATCGAGGCCAAGTTTCACCTGAACGAGCCATTTTTAGTGCAGTTTTTCATCTATATCTCAAACTTTGTTCAGGGCGATCTGGGGCCGAGTTTTGTTTATCAGGACTTTACCGTCACCCAGTTGGTCGCCCAGTCCTGGCCGGTTTCCGCCATTCTGGGATTGCTGTCGTTTGTAATTGCTGTCCCGACCGGCATGTTTCTCGGCACGGTGGCGGCTCTGAATCGCAACAGCCGACTGGATTACCTGCTGATGTCCCTGTCGATGACAGGCATCGTGATTCCGGCATTCGTACTGGCTCCGGTGTTAGTAACGGTGTTTTCTGTACACCTGGGCTGGCTGCCTGCCGGTGGCTGGGAAGGCGGCAAACCCGCATTTCTGGTGCTGCCGGTACTGAGTCTGGCCATCGGCTCCATCGCCAGCATTGCCCGGGTCATGCGCGGGGCGATGATCGAAACCCTGAACCAGCCTTACATCCGTACCGCCAAGGCCAAGGGGCTCTCAACCCGCTATATCCTGATTCACCATGCGCTACGCCCCTCACTGATCCCCATCATTGCCATGCTGGGTCCCAGTTTTGTCGCCGTGGTTACGGGCTCAGTCATCATTGATATTTTCTTTGGTACCGGTGGTATGGGTCAGCACTTTGTCTCTGGCGCACTGAACCGGGATTACGGCCTGGTGATGGGAATTACCCTTATCGTGGCCACGCTCACCATCCTGTTTAACCTCGTGGTCGACATTCTCTATACCGTCATCGACCCTCGCATTCGTATGTAGGAACCCGAGCATGTTAACGAAAAAACTCGACACACAGGCACTCACTGAATCACTGACCCAAACTCCCGATGCGGTAGAAGGCCGCAGTCTGTGGCAGGACGCCTGGGGGCGGTTCCGGCAGAACAAAGCGGCCATGGGTTCAGTAGGTGTACTACTGCTGATCGTCCTGTGCATCTCCTTTGGCCCATCCCTGTCATCGTTCGCCCACGATGAAATTGACTGGAGCGTAGTGGCAGAGCCCCATGAGCTGGGCCGACCGTCCCTGAGCTCCGGCCACTATTTCGGCACCGACGATCTGGGACAGGATCTGTTTGCCCGCACCATGCAGGGTGGTCGGCTGTCGATCATGGTTGGCTTCCTCGGCGCACTGGTGGCCGTGGTGATCGGCACCTTATGGGGCAGCATCTCCGGCTTTGTCGGAGGAGTCGTCGACAGCGCCATGATGCGGGTGATTGAGGTGCTGGACTCAGTACCCTTTATGTTCATGGTCATCATGTTTGTGACCCTGTTTGGCAACAATATCTATCTGATTTTTATTGTCATAGGCATGGTGTCCTGGCTCGGTATTGCTCGGGTGGTACGGGGCGTCACATTCAGTCTGAAAAAACGCGAGTTCATCGAAGCCGCGCATTCGATCGGGGTATCGCGACTGACCATTGTCCGCCGCCATATTCTGCCGAATGTTCTGGGCATTGTGATGGTGTATTCCTCGCTGATGGTGCCCGGTTTCATCATGTTTGAATCGTTTCTCAGCTTCCTTGGGCTTGGCGTGCAGCCGCCGGATACCAGTTGGGGCGTCCTGATCTCAGAAGGTGCGAAAACTATCGATGTTGCCATCTGGCAGCTGCTGTTTCCGTCTCTGTTTCTGGTTGCCACGCTGTTCTGTTTTAACTTCATCGGCGACGGCCTGCGTGACGCACTGGACCCGAAAGACCGTTAATCCGCGCAGCGCGTGAAAGCGCTGCTCACAAGGAAAAGTTCGCAAGGATAAGCAATGACGATTTTATCTGTAGAAAACATGAATGTGCGCTTTCGCACCCCTGACGGGCTGGTGCAGGCGGTCAGTGATCTGTCGTATTCCGTCAGCGCCGGCGAAACCCTGGGCATTGTCGGCGAATCCGGCTCAGGCAAAAGCCAGTCGGTTTTTGCCCTGATGGGGCTGACCGCAGACAACGGCATCACAGAAGGCCAGGCAAACTTCCACGGCACCAATTTACTTGGCCTGTCTGCTCGTGAGCTCAACCATATCCGCGCGGAAAAAATCGGGATGATCTTTCAGGATCCGATGACCTCGCTTAACCCGTTCGTCAAAATCGGTAAACAGCTGGCTGAAGTGCTGTGCATCCATAAAGGCATGAGCCGAAAAGAGGCCAACCTTGCGGCGATTGCCATGCTGGATGCGGTGCGTATTCCTTCCGCAGCAACGCGGATGAACCAGTATCCGCATGAGCTCTCCGGCGGTATGCGCCAGCGGGTGATGATTGCCATGGCCCTGTTGTGCAAACCTGAACTGCTGATTGCCGATGAACCGACTACCGCTCTCGATGTGACGGTACAGGCACAGATCCTGGCGCTGCTACGGGATCTGCAAACCGAATTTAACACCGCCATCATTCTGATCACCCACGACATGGGGGTGGTCGCCGAAATGTGTGACCGGGTGCTGGTCATGTACGGCGGACGTAAAATGGAAGAAGCGGAGACCTTCACGCTGTTCGATCGCCCAGCGCATCCTTATACGCAAGGACTGCTGCAAGCGATTCCGTCCATTCATGAAGACATGGATCGGTTGCCGACCATCCCGGGTAACCCACCCAGTGCGCTGATCAATCATCAGGGCTGTCCGTTTAAGAATCGCTGCAGTCTAGCTGAATCCGTCTGCCACCAGCAAATACCGGATTTTACCCGACTGTCTGCGACGCAAGCACTCGCTTGTCATCTCAAGGAACAGGCTTCTCACCTTGCTGGTGCGGCATCCCTGTCATCGTACAACGCCGTTCAAAACCCTGTCGTGAAATCAGCCTGAGGAAAACACCATGGAACACCAACCAACCTTGCTGTCGGCACGCGGATTGAAAGTCCATTTCCGCACAGGTCAGACAATTCTGCCACGCTGGCTGTCGTCGCATCGTCCCGAGGTGAAAGCGGTGGACGGCATTGATTTAGACATCTATCAAGGAGAAACCCTGGGGATTGTCGGTGAGTCCGGCTGCGGCAAATCGACCCTGGCACGCGCCCTGCTGCGTCTGATTGAACCGACAGATGGCAGCCTGTACTGGCAGGGAGAGGACATGCGGGCGTACAACAAATCGACGCTGACCCGCAAACGGCGTGACTTTCAGATGATTTTTCAGGATCCCTCCGCGAGTCTGAACCCGCGTCTGACCATCTCAGAATGTATCGCAGAGCCGCTGCTTACCCATGAACCCCAGCTTTCCCGTCGCGACCGCGAGCAACGCGTGTTCCAGATGATGGACAAAGTGGGTCTGCTACCCAGCCAGAGAAACCGTTATCCCCATGAATTTTCCGGCGGACAGTGCCAGCGGGTTGGCATCGCCCGCGCGCTGATCCTCAATCCCAAACTGATCGTGTGTGACGAACCCGTCAGTGCACTCGATGTGTCAATTCAGGCGCAGGTCATCAACCTTCTCAGCGACCTGCAAAAGGAGATGGGGCTGACCATGGTCATGATTGCCCACGACCTGAGCGTAGTACGCCACATCAGCGATCGGGTCATGGTGATGTATTTGGGTCGCCCCATGGAAATCGGCCATTTCCGGGACGTGTTTGACGATGCCCGTCACCCTTACACTCAGGCACTGCTGTCCGCCGTGCCTGTTGCCAACCCACAATTGGCCAGAACCCGGGATATTCAGCTGCTGCCGGGCGACCTACCGTCACCGCTGAATCCGCCGTCGGGCTGCGTGTTTCGTACCCGCTGTCCGCAAGCAACAGAGGACTGCGCCGAGCAACGTCCGCCACTGACCGGTAAAACCGGCCACCATATTTTCTGTTCACAACTTGATGTTTAAGGAAAAACTCATGAACCAACCGACTGTTTCGCAACGCCTTGCTCAGCTGCGCTCCCAAATGGCAGAGCACCGGTTAGATGCCTATATTGCGACCAACTACGACCCGCACGCCAGCGAGTATTCAGCTGCTCACTGGCTGGCCCGCCAGTGGATCACAGGATTCACCGGTTCTGCTGGCGAAGCGGTAATTCTGCCGGAAGGCGGCGGTTTATGGACCGATGGCCGTTACTACATTCAGGCCGAAGAGCAGTTAAACGGCAGCGGACTAGACCTGTTTAAGGCCCGCCTGCCGGAAACGCCGAGTATTCCGCAATGGCTGGCTGATACCCTGCCGTCCCAAAGTCGCATTGGGGTAGATGGGCGCACCATCAGCTATCATTTTTATCTGTCCCTGCAGGCGGCGGTGGCTGGCAAAGGGATCGATATTGTCCTCACTCACGATTTGATCGGCGCAGTCTGGGCTGATCGCCCTGCGCGTCCGGCCACGCCGGTGTTTAATCACCCACTTAAATATGCAGGACTGACAACGGCCCAGAAACTGGCGCAGGTACGCCAACTGATGTCTCAGGACAGCGTCGACGAACTGCTGGTTTCCACGCTGGATGATGTGATGTGGGCACTCAATATTCGTGGTGGTGATACCCTGTACAGCCCGATTTCGGAATCGTACCTGCTGCTGTCAGAGACTCACGCGACACTGTTTATTGACCTGCAAAAACTGCCGACAGACGTTGCCGCCCACCTTGAAACCCAGGGGGTGACATGCCAGCCGTATGAGGAGATTGCCACCGCCCTTTCCGGTCTGGCTGCCGATCGCCATTTCCGCTGTTGTGACCTTCACACGGATGCTCTGCTGGTCAGCAAATTGCCTGACACCGTCACACTCAGCCACCGATTAAGTTATTTCACTGAGCTCAAAGCCATCAAAAACGAGACTGAGCTGTGCAACATGAAAGAAAGCTTACGTCTGGATGGCATCGCAATGGTGAAGTTCATGCACTGGCTGGATCAGCAAGTGCCTGGGGGCAGCGTGACCGAGCTGAATGCTGAGCAGCAGTTGCAGGCATTTCGCTCCCAACAACCGACATATATCGGCGACAGTTTCCGGACCATTGCCGGTTTTGCCGCACACGGAGCCAAAATGCACTATGCCGCCGACATCGAAAGCAATGCCAACGTCGATGAATCTAACTTTTTCCTGGTCGACTCCGGTGGTCAATACCTTGGCGGCACGACCGACATCACCCGTACTTTCAGCTTTGGTCAGCTCAGTGAGCAACAGCGCACCGATTACACCTTGGTGCTAAAAGCGGTTATTCGCCTGACCCAGACCCGATTTTTGAAAGGTTCAACCGGGGCCAACCTGGACATTATGGCGCGAGGGGTACTCTGGCAGCATGGTATTGACTACAAGTGCGGTACCGGCCATGGCGTTGGCCTGTGCCTGAACGTGCATGAAGGACCACAAAACTTTTCTCAGTCTCACAAAGAAGTAGCACTGAAACCTAACATGGTGATCACTAACGAGCCGGGCGTTTATCGTGAAGGTGAATACGGCGTACGTATAGAAAACATCATGCAGGTTGTGGAATGTGAAGAAACAGCATTTGGTGCGTTTTATGGCTTCGAAACCCTGACTCTCGCGCCGATTGCCACGCAGGCTCTGAACCTGGAGATGCTGGACAACACAGAGAAACAATGGCTGAACACCTATCACGCACAGGTATATGCCGTGCTCAATGAGGCGTTGACGCTGCAAGAACGAAACTGGCTTCAAACGGCGACCGCACCGGTGTAAGCGCGGTGAGTGAAGTCAACGCATAGCCACCGGGTTTGTCTCCGGAAGCGATGGCGTTTACCTATATCCTTTGTGTCCCTCATTGCCAGCCACTGCCATCGTTTAAGGCTGGCCCTCACTTTCCTTGCTTCTGTTATGTTTTGCCGGCCCTGGAGCCGGCTTTTTTTCATCGCCCCAAGATGTGAATCTCCCCCTCACCATGTCATGCCATGATCAGTGACTTCAACAGAGACTTAAACTCGCTGCCGTTCACGCTGTGAGCCCTTCTGAGACGCCAACCAACTGACCTTTTAACGCTATAGCCAAGATATTCAGGGTCTTTATGCCGCGGCTAACATTGATCTGGAGGCATTGTTCTGGAGGCATTGAGGTAGCTGATTTTGAAGTGACTGGTTTTGAAGTAACTGGATTTGAAGTGGCTAGTCTTGAAATGGTTTGTTTTCAAGTTGATGGCTTTGATGTCGCTAATTTCAAGTGCCCTGGCTTTAAGCAATCAGAGTTTGAAGGACTTTGTTTCAGGACGTTCGTTTTAGGCCGATCTATAGCGAACAAACTTGGTGGCGAGCCCCATTATTCGGGCCTTTTCCATTATTCGGAGCATTATCGGTTTTGTGTGAGTCATATATCGGTAACGCGGCACGACAGCCCGTAGCCCTGCCACTTTTCGCCTTTCTTTCATCTACCTGGAGTCATGCTTTACATTCAGAATCAAAAAAGCCCGGCAAAAGCCGGGCTGCGAGAAGCACCACTGAAACGGGTTACTGACGACACTGGTTACTGCCAGCCTCTACCCGTAACGCTGCATTTTCAAAGGAACCCGAGACTTTCAGATATCCCCAGTAATTCGCCTGATGTTCCAGAATAATGCATTCACTGTTACCCATATTTGCCGATGATGCCTGCACATTGGTACCATCTGGCCAGTTCAGGTTGCTGTATTCCAGCGTCAGGTCGCCAGTCCCGTTGCCCGCCGTAATGGCAATGGTCTGATATTCACTGACAGCCGGAATACTGAACCACAATACGTCAGACGCTGAAGCCGTGTCGGCCAGACAGGCCGCTTCATCCAGTGCTAAACGCCCATCACTGATTTTTGGCAGTACTGCGCAGTTTTCCGGCAAGCCGGTATTACCACCAGATTCACCGCCCCCTTCATTACCGGAGCCTGTCCCCTCACCGTTCCCAGCGCCACTCTCACCCTTCACCAGCGCCTCGGTCCATTGGGCAAATTCTGACTGATACTGATTTGCCCAACCGTTAATGATCGCCTTGTATTCAGCCCAGCGTCCCTGTCGGGTGGCACTCAGCATACGTTGAACTTCATCAGGATGACGTTCAAACATGAACCGCACCGCCAGATATCCCCATCGGTAGATGCGATCCACATCAAAACCGTCATACGTCGTGTCAAACACCTGCGCCAGAGTGTACGTGCTACCATCCTGGATGGTGGCAATCGCCTGAGGATTATCATTTACCCGCGACACATACTCGGCCACCCCTTCGCTCCACCAGACCACAAGCTCGGTAGGCGTACCAAAATCGCCATACATATTGAACCGCCCATCCAAATAGTGGACGTACTCGTGCTCAAGATTCCAGACAAAATGGTCCGGGTTGGCATAGCTGGCTTCATACGCGATGAAATTGGGAATATTGCCCACATTGGCCGGATTCCCCTCGAGGTACATACCGCCGTTGTTGGTATCAATCCCAAATATCGGACCGGCATATTTACCGTAATCGGTATCGGAATCAAAAATATTCACCTGCAGCTGCGTATTATGATCATCAGCCACCGGCTGATTACCGGTTTCAAGCGTGGTGTGGAAAAATGACTCTTCATAAGCCATTTTGTCGCAAGCCGCGAGATGCTGTGCCTGCGACATATCCTGTGAGCGAATTTTAATCGTATCACTACAGATAAAAGTCTGGTTCAGCGCCGCATCACGCAGCGCGTCTTCAAAGCCACAGATGTTGAACTGGCTGCAATCAGCATAATAAGAGGCCGTATCCGCCGCCCCCAGCCAGATAGCATCTCCATCGCCATAGGACGGATACTGGCCGAAGATCGCGGTTAATCCTTCCGTGACTTTAGGCGCAATGGTCGCGTCCGTGTAGCGAGCTAACCGCCCCAGTTCTCTGGCCGCATTGGCCGCCATAAACTCCGTTGGCGAATTCACTTTCGTACGGTCCAGCGCAAATGCCTGTAAGGCCGTCACCAACGCAGTCTGCTCGCCAATCAGGCTGGTGTACTGATTGTTCCACTGCCCGCCAAACAAAATAGTAAAGACACCATTGACCGCGTTTCGCATATACCAGTGCTCGGCATATTGCGCATTCCAACGGGTCAGCCACTGCGTCACTACATCGAGATAGGCATGCTGTAGCCCAGCACTGTCCATCGTGATGATCACCTCGTTCAGCACCTTGCCATGAGCGTCGCCGTTGTCATAAAAATGGGTATTCTGGACAAACGCATCCACGGCACCTTTCACTGCCGGCGTCACCCACGACAGGAACGTGATATTGCTGTTATAAAACTCAGCGTAATACCCCGCCCGAAGATACAGATACAAGGCTTCCAGCTCATCACTGCCCCCGCCCGCATATTGCTGCGCCAGTGTTCGGGTATATTGTGCGACGTTATACATGTGGTTGGACGAAAACGCGGCTTCCTGTACTCCCGTGTCAGCACTAAACAAGGCATTGACACAACTGGCGCCCTGCTGGCGAATCGCGGCCATCAACTGGTTACTGCTGGTCGTCTGAAACTGGCTGAGATCACACTGTTCAACCGCATCCTGCTGAACCGATACCTGACGTTTCAGTAACGTTGGTGGTTCCGGCTGCTGAGTAGCATCTGTCGGACGATATTGCCGATCCGTGCGTTCAAGCCCGTGGATATGTTGCTCTGGCTGAAGCCTGGTACTTTGCTGCAGCAAATTTGGCTGCAACTTTTGTTGAACCGGCATGCCCGGGTGAGAAAACACCTCAGATGCATACACCGACTGACCCACAAGCAGGGCTGATACCGTTAACGCAAGTGCTTTAAGTTCCATCTTTTTCTTCTCTTGAAGTTAATGTTGTCATCCTTCAACGACTTCAAACAGGATGTGTAAATGCTATCACCAGGGTGACAGAAGGTAATGGTGGTATATTGTATACAATATGCAAATATGCAATCCCGGAAAGTCAAAGGCGGTGATGGAAATGAGAACCGTATTCAATTACAAAGCGAGAGGTTTCAGAGAAACACAAATTTAATGTGCATTCGGTTTTATAAAGTTTATCCGTTCATTGCGTTATCCGCAGAACATGAAAAACAGAAAAGGGCGCCTCTGCGCCCTTTGTTGAAAGTAAATTTACTCGGCTTCACTACCGGGTTAACGATGCCCCCTGTGTCCGAATCACATCCTGATACCAGTAAAAGCTCTTCTTGCGCTTGCGTGCCAGCGTACCGCTGCCATCATCATGGCGATCCACATAGATAAAGCCGTAACGCTTACTCATTTCTGCCGTCGAGTTTGCCACCAGATCAATCGGCCCCCAGCTGGTGAACCCCATCAGTTCAACGCCATCTTTGACCGCTTCATGCGCCTGTACCAGGTGATCATTCAGGTAAGCGATGCGGTAATCATCCTGAATCTCGCCGTTTTCATCCGGCTCATCACGAGCACCAAGGCCATTTTCGACAATGAAAAGTGGCTTCTGGTAACGGTCATACAGGAAGTTCAGCAAAATACGCAGCCCCTTCGGATCAATCAGCCAGCCCCACTGGCTTTTTTCCAGATACGGGTTTGGCACGCTGTCGATGATGTTACCCACTTCTTTCTGCTTCGGATCTGCACTGGCACACCCGCTGGCATAATAGCTGAAAGACACAAAATCAACGCTGGCACCGGCAATCTCTTCCAGATCCCCCGCGGCCATGGCTATTTCAATGCCTTTCTCACGAAAATAACGCAACATGTAACCTGGGTATTTACCGCGAGTCTGCACATCGCCGAAAAACAGCCATTTGTTGTTTTCATGCATGGCCGCCAACACATCATCAGGGTGACAGGTATACGGGTAGTTCATCGCACCCAGCAGCATATTACCGATTCGGGCATCCGGAATAATTTCATGACACAGTTTTACGGCCTTGGCATTAGCCACCAGCTGATGGTGGATGGCCTGATAGATTTCCTGCTCCGATGCCTCTTCAGGCAGACCAACGCCGGTAAACGGCGCATGAAGCGACATATTAATTTCGTTGAATGTCAGCCACAGTTTGACTTTGTCTTTATAGCGCTCGAACACCGTACGCGCATAACGGGCAAAGAAATCGATCAGTTTACGGCTGCCCCAGCCTCCGTATTTTTCGGTCAGGGCAAACGGCATTTCATAGTGCGAGAGGGTCACGAATGGCTGCATACCATGCTTGGCCAGCTCATCAAAAATCTTATCGTAGTACGCCAGCCCCGCTTCATTCGGCTCTGATTCATCGCCATTCGGGAAAATCCGAGTCCAGGCGATCGACAACCGCAGGCAGGTAAACCCCATTTCCTTGAACAGCACAATATCCTCCGGGTAACGATGATAAAAATCGATCGCCAGATCCTTGATCCCCGGTGTACGTTCATTACGAGGCTGATGCGGGCTCAGAATCCCCTTAGGCAGCATGTCTGACGTTGACAGCCCCTTGCCGTCAAGATCGTAGGCGCCTTCCACCTGATTGGCCGCAATGGCGCCGCCCCATAAAAAGTGCTTTGGAAATGTTGTCTCAGCATGTGTCGTCATGACGCTATCCTGCCTGTTAAGTTACCAACTGGCCCCATCCTATCCCAACCGCTATCAGAAAAATGAGGTCAGGAATGAAAAGCAATTGTTCCTATTTTAGCTGCTGCAACTTTTGCTCGATCAGCTGTGAGTAGCTGTTTGCTTTGAGGCCAAAAATAACCTGTACATTCTGATTATCCAGACGCACGACACCGAATGCGCCCAACTGTTTCAGGGCTTCACTGTCCACACGCCCGGTATCGTTAAGGTGCATTCTCAACCGGGTCGCGCAGGCTCCCGACTGAAGAATATTGTCCAGCCCGCCGAGAGCAGCTATTACGTCATCCACCTCCTGCTCAATATTCGGATTGGTTTTTGTCAGAAAATGGAAGAATTGTCGTAACCGATTGAGCATGTTTCCCCCTGTCATCCGCCGTTTGGCGAATCGCCTTGTCAGAATCTTTACCGCCAGCCCTAGCCACGCCATTCATTGCCGTAGCCATTAATTGCTCTATTTATACCATTCTTCACTGACTGGCGACTGTTCATGCGCCGCTCTGAAGTGCGAGGTTTCTCAAGAAACCACAACGACAAATGCAGTTCGCATACAATATACAATTTTGATCGTTATACTTCCTGAACGAGTCAGCGTGACAACTTAGGTACCTTGGGCACCTATGAGGGAACAAACTGACCGTCTTCTCAGCGACTCATGGCTCAGCGACTCGTGACGGCGACACCATTTGGTAATGAAAGATGTAAGACATGGAGGGAACCATGACGGTATCAGCCCAGTATTTACTGGCGGCTTTGCGGGAAACACTGAAGGTACGCAATATCAGTTACGCGCAGTTATCAGAATACTGCAGCGTGCCAGTCAGCAGTCTGAAGCGCCAGTTTCATAATCCGAGCCTGGGCATTGATAAAATCACGTTTTATGCCAGTTACCTGGACACCGATTTAGTGAAACTGTCGGAGCTGGCAAACCGTATTCAGCAACGGGACATTAAAGCCATCTCGCCGAATAATAATGCCATCTTCGCAAAACACCCGTATCTGTACGATTTCATTTACCTGCTGACATCGTTAGGCTGGTCGGTCGAGGATATTCAGACACACTTTACCCTGTCAGAACAGTCCATCATCCACTACCTGCGGGCGCTGGAAATGATGGGCTACGTGGAGACGATCGAAAAAACCCGGGTAAAACTTAACCCTCAAAAACGTTTTATTACGGAAGAAAACAGCCCCTTAGACAAGCTATTTGTGGCGCGTTTCAAAACCAGCCAGGACCGGCATCAGCAACGCCCCGCCATTTGCATGGCCCGGATTAAACTGACCGACGAGCAAATCCGCAAAATGGAAGGACAACTGTACGAACAACTGGTCAATTTCCACACCCAAAATCAGCAGAACCCGGATGCCACCCTGAAAAACGTGATGCTCTCTTTTGTCCCTGGCGAAGCCATCCGGCTCAGTGACACCCTACCCGAAGTTGACGGTGAGTTATTAAGAGAGGTGCTGAGGTTGCAGGGAGCGCAAGCTTAAAGGGCAAGCACTGCCCTTAAGCTCAGTTATCACCTAAATCAAAATGACGGAGGCAATATCCGCAAAGTCTCCAGATGACATATGTCAACGGCGCACTCACTAAACCATCAACAGCATAGTGCCACCCCAACATAAATGAACCAATATAAATAATGACGGCATAAATCCAGAATACCCAACCTAGCATTTTATTGATTGAATACACTCCCAACGCCATCAAAACGGCCATAGACACATGCATACTAGGCATAGCTGAAATACCACTTCCCAGCATTTCTTTGCCAGTTGAGTACGACTCCCATAATGCATCCTGAGTGCTAAGCGCCCAAAGTGATACCCAAGACCCATGTTCTATTAACCAAGCATCATGGGCATGAAGCAAACTCATTAATGGTTCATAGGTTGTATTTAATGGTTCTAACAAAGACACAAATGCAGGTCCGGCCGACGGTAAAAAATAGGCCAACGCATTTCCCAGTAAGGACCAGCTCAACAACCAAGACATTAGATACTGAAGTCTTAATTTTGAGATCGGATAAACCAAAAATAAACAAAGTACGACCCAAACACATATTAACCAGAAATTATAAAGGATATTCAATCCCAGTGTTATCCAAGGTGATTGAAAAAATCCATGAGCAATTTTCCAAGGCTCAACACCTGAGAAGAGAAACAAATCTAAACGGTGAAATAACTCATCAAAGGAAAATGGATTAAGTAATGGAATCAAAGCCTTCACCGTTGAAAAGCATGATGTGAAAGCACTAATGGCTGTTAATAGAAAGAAACTAGTAATAATCCGATTTCTCAGTTCATAAATTTTTATTAACTTAATCCAGAAGCAGAATAGCGGCCTTTTCTCAAGTCGTATTACTAATAAAAATAAATAACCGATAGAACTAACACATAAGGAAATGGATATTACAATAGGCAGTATTTCCATATATGATGTGAGTTGTATTTTACTTTCATATCCATTTACATTAGAAAAAATAAAAACAGCCATTATGTAAATAGCAATAAAAATATATATTGGTATATCAACTTTTAGACTTTCATACAAAATAAAAAGATCTGAACGCCAACTTATATTTTTAAAGTTTGAATAAAACTGAGTTATGACATTCATAAAAAAACCGAATAAGAGTTACTCATAAAAAGGACTCAGAGATTAATGAGCAGCCTTAAGTGATCCAACTAGTACCTAGTCAGAAGTGATAACCGACTAATAGCGAAATATTCTCTTCTATGAGAGAGTCACTAACATCATCGCCATCTAAGCTAGCTCGGCTCCATCGCAAACCAACACGATAATCAGAGAATACAGAATCAACACCCACTCCCCACTTGGGACCATAAATTGTTTTTTTATCACTGCTGCTAAGGTTCAATAAATTGTAACTACCTTTTAGGCGAGTCATGCTAAAACCCACCAATCCATAAAGATCAACAACCACCTTGCCTGTAACAACAAAACGCATTCCAATAGGCATGTTGGCGGCTATTGCATATTGCTCTTCAATTGTTGCAGAGAGAATGGAGCCATCTATGTTCTCCGTGTCACTCGCTTTATTATCGATATAGGATGCTTCCAGTTCTCCACCTAAAAACCAGTTATGAACATAATAATTCCGCGAACCCCAAATAGCGGAATACTGAGTGCCTTTCTCACTTTCCAATTTATGGGAAGCAGCTCCTACTGCAAGATAAACTTCCTGATTGTAGTCAGAGTTAATTTCTGATAAGGCAGGGCTTGACAAAAAAATTGATAAAACAAAAATAGACTTATTCATAATCATTCTCTACTATTTTTCGTCTTTAAAAACTTATAAAGAGAGTATCTCAACACGGCGGTTCTCTTCTCTACCAAGATTTGTCTCGTTGCTACTTATTGGTTCAGATTCACCTTTCGATGAAACAATCAATTTATTTGATATTGCACCTTTCTCTGTCAGATAGACTTTAACATTGTTGGCACGTTTCAGGCCTAATTGGTAATTATACGGCTCAATACCTGTTGAATCAGTATGACCTTCAACTAACCATATAGAGTGTTCACTTTTAATTTTGGTAAACAATCTATCTAAAACATATTTTGACTGCTCTGTTAAATTATATTGGTCAAATTTAAAGTATACTCTTGCAATAAGATCGCGGTTCTTAACTGATTCAATTATAGAATGACTAAGTAAAAAATCCGTACACTTTTTATCAATATCCAATTGACTTAATTGTGACCGAACAAATTCTTCTTCAGGGTCAACAAAATTTAACTCTTGAATCTGATAAAAACCACCTTGATTAAGATACAACTTATTTCCTTTCCCGACATGCACATCTTTCTGATATTCATCGCCTGAAATGTTACAGTACATTGTTATAGAGTCATTTAGGTGTGCATCATTTTCAGCATTCACACTCAGCGATACTGCCATCGCAAGTACGGCTGCTAATATATTTTTATTCATATTTGTCATTCTCCTCTTTATCTATGCGTTCTATTTAAGGTGACCAATCTCTTCAGTAATAAGCTCTAAGATTTTGTTGAGGATTTCGTCACGATTCTGTGCTTTGTAGACATTTCCTTCTCCTACACAGTCTTTCAGTGCTCTGTTTTCATGTGGATTATAATCAAACCCAATTACAGCTAGGCGAGCTTTAATTGGGCGATCATCTTCAGTCCTGTCTGACTCAAGACCCATTTTTATTTTTGAACACATTTTTCTATCCACTAAATTTTCAGCTACTTTTTTTTCTGAATCATTACCATCAGAAAGAACTATTAATAAACGACGAGAATTTTTACCACCTCTGAGAATTTGTGCACCTCTAATCAAAGCTTGATATGATGCAGTTCCTCCTTTAGGATAGAAATCATTAACTTTATAGTTAAATGAACTGAAATTGTCCGTTAATGAAATATCATAAAAATAACCACTATCATATCGTTCATTGCAATATTTTTTTGACTTTTCAACCCAAATAGTATTTATAGTCTCTTGGTAATCAACACCTTTATTAGAAAATTTAGCTTGCTCAAGATAGCACCAACCAGAATTCCAATAATTACTACCCGAGTACTTAGAATATGTATAGTAATTAAATGCTGAAATTCCGACCTTATTATTATTCCCAAGTTCTAATTTGTTAAATTTATCTAATTCATGTGTTACTTCTTTTATAATATCTATAAGATCTCTATATTTTCGTTGATAACCACCGGACCAATACCACTCCATAGATCCAGAAAAATCTGCAGCAAACATTACATCGACAGCTTCACTTTGGTATTTACGCGCTAAAGAGTGCCCTCTGGTAGAAAAAGTTTCTCCCATTCCAGAAATACTATCATTACCGGGAAACCATGACTTTTGAGCCGTTGTTACGTCAACTTCGTACTCAAAAAAACGAGATTCACCTTTTTCTAATCCTTTGACGCAATCACTAATTTGTTCGCAAGCTCGTTTATACACTTTAAGATCCGTAATAGACTCAATATCATTGATATATGCTTGAACAATATTCGTGGCTATAGATCTGTTTACTGCACTTGCATTTCCAGAGTTATTAGTACTTTGGTTAGGATCATTGTGTGCAGCAATTGCTAAAGCAGCAACTTCCGATGCATCTTCAATTCGTGCTTTTGTTTGAATGGCACGAGCACCATCGCTGGCCAAGGTGAAAATGCCAAACAACGCCGGGATCATCATGGCAAATAACAGTGCGGCATGCCCTTGTTGTTGTTTATAGTTGTTCACTATTATCTCCCAATCATAACTGATGAAGAGCTTACCCGTGCATAGCTTTCATTAATTAAAGAACCAAAAGTATTATCAGTTCGATAACATAGTGTCACTCGATACAAAGTTGCTTGTCGATCCCAACTCGTTACAACCGATAAATATTCAAAATCTTTTATAGTTTGAGAAAGAGAGCAAGAGTATGCACCAAAAATATATGTTTTAGGTAAATTAGCATGCCCTATGCTTTTAAAAGTCAGTTGTTCAACTACAGCACCAAAGCGTGAACTTTCATAACTGTTCAGAGTCCGTTGCAATGAATTGCTTGCAATTGTATAAATAATATTCGCTTCACTAATATTCTTAATTTCGTAATCTTCATCATATAATTGCGTACGCTCTTTTAGTACATTAACCAAAGAAAACGATAACCTATCCAGTTTTCCTCGAATAGATAATTTAACAATAACATCTGCACTAAAAACAAAGATAACACTCAGTACAATACCGACAATCGCAAACTCAACTGAAAAATTACCGCGTTGCTTAAATTTCAAATGCATCACGCTCATATTCCTGAATAACAATAACTTCACGGCTAAATATACTTTCTGCGTCCAGAAAATATGAAAAAACAGAAGAAAATCGATAATCAATGCGATAAACAGCTATAGGCTTATTTTTTTCAGGACCACCACACTCATTAATAACCTTATCATTAGGAACCTCGCAAGGTTCAATCCATAATCCAAGCCTATTTACACTATCCAAATACTGAATCGACATCGTAAATTTATTCGGATCAATAATGTTACCCCAAATTGATTGATGTCTACTTATGGCAGACCTGAATGAACTACGATATTCGGACTCTTCAGTTTTCGCCTCACGAGCAGATTCTGAGACAATTAAATCGCTCACTGCAGAAATATATGACATATAGCTCATCTCTACCCATGCCATACACATAATCCAAAAAGCCATGAAACCAAGAACAAATTCAATACTGGCAACACCCCTGACCCTTCTTTTACTGTACGGCATTATGTTCATCCACCATATCTGGATCTGCCGTACTCATTGCAACCCCTGTTGACAACGGTTCTGCACCTTTTAAGGCTAAATAGCGTTCTGTAATTTCTCGCTCATTAAATTTAAGCGCCAATACCCGCTTCATAAGATCAAAATCACCAGCCTTAGCCATTGCCATCATCAAATTGGCCTGAACCTGATCATCGAGTTTCTCATTCATATAAACTGGTAATAAGCGCTTGATAGCCACTTCATACTGTCCTTCAACAATATCCAGAACTGCCAGATTATTTTTGATTTTTATATCGTCATAAAGATGCTTACGAGCCAAATTAAAGTAGTGTCTTGCTTGAGTAATATCCCCCTCACTGGCATAAATAACGCCCAGTAAGTTCTCAACTTCCGCATTATCATCCTCTAGTTCATAAGCTCTTTTTGTCGTAGCCAAAGCTGCAAGAATATATCCCTGTTCAAATTCACTATTTGCTTGGATTAGTAATGAATTTATAGTAGGAGATTTCTCATTTAACTGCTCAATTGTGAACAACGCCGACTCAGCGTCGCCATAATCCAAGTAAGTTTGTGACAGTTTTTCTCTTACATCCCTAGTATTTTTTTCTCTAAGTTGAGATTTATAAAAAGAAATCAATTCCGGGTAATTTTTTGTATTAACCAACATTGTTTCTTTCGCGGAGTTAGTATCAAAACTGGCGTTGGATACACAGCCAGTTAAAGTTAAGAGTAAAACGGCAACATTAACATACTTAATATGCACCAGACATCATCCTCATAACCCCTGGTGCTGCAATCAAAATCACAATAGGCACCATGATGAAAACAATTAACGGAATCGACATCTTCGCTGCCAATTTCCCTATTTTTTCTTCAAGGCTAAGCATACGCACGTTACGTATATCTGCAGCCAACCGACTAAGCACACCATAGATAGAGCTTCCGTAATGCAGACTCTGTTTAAGAGTCATAACAAAACTTCGCATCTCATTTGTAGGTACTTTGGTATATAGTTCATCCAAAGCCTGATCAAGCCCGACAATTCGAGCACGATCATTGGTGCGATTAAGCAAGTGTGCAATATCCTTATCAAAACCCCGCATCTCCTGCGCCAAATAACTCATTGATGATTCAATGGTCATACCGGTTTGGACGCACATCGCGAGCAAATCAAGCAAGTAAGGCAGCTGGCTTGATAGCTTTTCCTGAAGCGCATTAGCTCTTACACTAAGAATCGTATCTGGGACAGAAATGCAGATCACCAACCACACGCACATATAGGCGATGATTGTGAGTGATGATGTAGCATCACTTATCAACCAATATATGAATCCTGCACCTATCGTAGCAGCCAGATATTTTGCAGGCATATAAAGATGAGCCAGTTTAAAATCATAGAATCCAGCGGAATAAAACTTACGTTCTATTTCTTCTGTATTCGTAGATACTGCATTTGGTAGTAGTTGATCAATTTTCTCAAACAGACTCTCTTCTATATTTTTTGATGCACCGCTAATAGAGAAATGACTTAATGTTTTTTTTCGCTTAACTTTACGCAACAGCAACCAGGCAAAAAGTGAAACCCCAAAAAATACAGACGTTAAAGCGATGAAAATAGTTTCTTGAGATGCCATCATGAGCGAACACCTCGCATCAAGGCCCAAATAATAAACATACCAATAGCTTCACTAACCAAGACATAATATAGAATCGGTTTGCCGTCAGGATTAAACATGACATATTCGTAGTTTTCTGGGCTCAGGTACTGAAGCATGAACAGAAAGACAAAAGGAATAGCCCCGACAATTTTGGCTGATGTCCTGGCTTCAGAAGTCAACGCATACTTTTTTTTCTCAACTGCGCGAGCATCGAACATAAGGCGATTTAATCTTGTTATGACTTCCTTCAACTGCCCACCACGGTGCATGTTTGCTCGTAATGTGATTACAAAGAATTGAAATGAAGGGTATGGAAATCGAGTACAGGATTTACGAAACACACCATCTGGTGACTCACCCAATTGCAACCTTTCTCCCATCAACTTGAACTCTTTCCCCACATCTCCTTCCAATGTTCGCCCTACAAACATGATGGCATGCATAATACTTTCACCAGAACTCACTGCGCTTGCCAGCATATTCAGCGCATCGGGAAAAGCTTCCTCAAACTGATTACGTTCACGCTTGCGTAACCAGAAAACCCCCGACACCATACCCAACGCTTCTACAATGCTCAGAACTATCAGGAGATTACCCTGGATAAAATTACGATTTAGATACAGCGCAAGCATTGCTAACAACACACAAAAAACCACAACTTTAACGACCGCTAATGTTCCGATTTGTCGGTATGTGTTATTAAAAAATCGGGATAGTTTTTGGCTGAATGTTTCGTCCGACAGTGACGTTAAATTCACAGCCTGGCGATCGTTATCCAATGTCGCAACAAGAATGGTTTTGTTAATTTCTTCTAGGTAATCGTAATGTTTCCTTTTCTGCGGCATTAGCAAAAAAAGAACAATCCCCCCACCAAGAATTAAAGCCAACCAGTAAATCATGCTGGTTCACCTAACTTGAAAGCTGCATTTAGCTGTCTTTCTAGTCCAAAGAAACGTGCTTTTTCAACTAAGACAGAGCGCTGCATTAAACCAGCTGTAAGGTAGTGCCCCCGAACTTTACCATCCTGACCATGTTGAGCCGATGGTTGAAATTTAAAAATTTCTTCCAGTACAACGTTGCTGCCTTCCAAACCAATGACTTCGGAAATACTCATCACTTTACGGCTACCGTCATGCAAGCGGCTTATCTGGATGACGAGGTCAACTGCGCTTACAATGGTACGTCTGATGGCTTCCAAAGGAAGATTATTCGTTGCCATCATGACCATGGCCTCAACTCGGGCAAGAGCATCACGAGGTGTATTAGCGTGCAAAGTTGACATTGAGCCATCGTGACCAGTATTCATTGCCTGAAGCATTTCAAATGCTTCTCCGCCACGACACTCACCAACAATAATACGATCAGGTCGCATCCTGAGTGCATTGATTACTAAATCTCGCTGCGTAATTGCACCAGTGCCTTCAATACCTGACGTCCTGGTTTCCAGACGTACAACATGCGGTTGGAGTAATTTAAGTTCAGCAGCATCTTCAATTGTTACGATGCGTTCTTTCTCAGAAATATACTGTGAAAGAGCGTTTAGCATGGTAGTTTTACCTGAGCCAGTACCACCCGAGATAAGAATATTCAGACGACAACGCGCTGCTATCATTAGTATTTGGGCCATCTCAGGGCTCATCGCACCAAACTCAGTCAGCTTATCAAGCCCAATACTTTGTTTTTTAAATTTACGAATTGATATTGAGGTGCCGTCAATAGCAATTGGTGGAATAACAATGTTTACCCGGCTTCCGTCTTGGAGTCGAGCATCACATGTTGGTGAAGAGTCATCAACACGTCGGCCAACTCTAGAAGCTATTCTCTTAGCGATATGAAGTAATTGGTTCTCGTCAATAAAACTGACTGGCGCTCGCTCAACTAAGCCATTTCGCTCAATGAACACCAGGTTATGACCATTAATCATGATATCGCTAATAGACTCGTCATCCATTAAAGCTTGCAGTGGCCCAAGTCCATGTAATTCATCAACAAGACTTTTAACATATTCAGCACGGACTACTGCGGCAACGGACCATCCCTGCCTTTCAATAAGCAAATCAACCGCGTTGCCTAACTGTTTACTCAGCTGCTCTTTTGACAAAGAGTTAACAGCTTCAGCTTCTAATGCATCAAAGATCTGATTACGAATCGCGACATAAATTGACTTATTCTGATCCATGATTATGCTCTCTGGGTCAGTCGTTTAAGCAGACTTTCTTTTGTAGGTTTTATAGCTTCACCAAGAAGCAGAGAGGTTATCTGACTAAAGCTGTTGCTGACAGGCATTTTCTGGGTATATATATTTTCTCCTCGCAATAGTGTCTTGCCCAGTTTAGGCTCAAACGGACAAACAACATCAACACTTTGATGTAGATATTTTTCTATTTCAGGAAGTTCAACCGTCGCACATTTCTCAGGCTTTGTATGATTAACAACAATGATACAGCGTGCTGTCGAGTTTTTTTCTTGAAGCACATTCATCACTCGAGTAGCGTCACGCAAGCTGGATACCGTAGGTTCAGTAACCAGCAAAACAACATCAGCCTGAGACGCAATATACTCTAAATCAGCCTTGCTGCTTGTCGATCCAGAAAGGTCTTCAATTATAAAGTTGGTTTGCGATGCTAGTTGAGCAGATAAAGTACGCGCATATTCTTTTAGCTGAGCATCGGATAGATCATCAGATTCAATCGCTAAAAGCGATAACATGCCATTCACTTTAGTTGCCATATTACTGGCATAGCCTGCATCTAAACTTGCGGTCAGTGCCCCAGGGGCAACCTCACGTTTTTTGAACTGTTTAAGTCCCAGCATAATATCCAGATTGCCGCCACTGAAATTATGGTCAACAATCACACATGAACTATTACGCTTTTCTGATAATTCTTTACTGAGTTCTGCAGTCAGCAACGAAACACCCACTCCACCTTTCGCACCCAATACGGCGACCTTTTTGGCACTTCGGTTTTTTCCCAATCCACTATTTCGCAGGCGGTTTTCGTTTACGTTGCGCACAAAATCAATTAGTTCAGTTTTTGTGATAGGCCAGAACAAATAGTAAAAACCCATCGCCTTAAGGTTACGAATCGTAGAAATCGCATCTTCACTGCCAATAACGATGACTGATGCACTGTTAGGCAATAGATGGCTAATGTGCTCCATATCCTTCGTCACATTACTGCTTTCATTCAGCTCCACCAGTACAATTTCAATGGTGGACTCACGAACGTGTTGACGAATATTGTCATCGTTATTATTGAGGATTGCCGGTGTCGTAATACCTTCAAAACGGAACGCTTCTTCAACCAACTCACGGCAGGCTTCCGTCTGATGAAATAACACCGAGGTAAGTTTTTCTTCTTTGGCTGGCTGCGTTTCTTTGTTTTTAAGTAAATCAACTAAATCAAACATGTATTCACTCACTTACAGACGTTGAAGTCACAGTGCTAGCCAACATTTTTTGTGGATTGACCATAGATGCCCATCGTGCATTCTCAGTAATACACCCATCAGCCGTACGTCCCATCATGCCTACACCCATTGGCTCACACAGCCCAACTCGAGCCGTATAACCTGTTGTTCCAAGTACAACATCAAATCTTGATGCTTCCCCAATACCCGGTATGACTTTGATTTGCTCTCGAGCTACACCTTTTTTTATAAACTGATTTTGAATTTGAGCCGCCAAGGTTTTTCCTCTTTGGCTTATCCATTGAATAGTTATCCCTTGCGAGAGCACGGCATGTCTGTGATCATTCCAAAAGGTATCCAGTAATAACTGAGAATCCGATGAACTTTTAATAGCGACAGAGTACGAAATGGGGAAAACGTCTACCGTCGTGCCATTACGTTCACCCACTTTTTCCGCACATCCCCCAACCAAAAGTAAAAGAAGCAACCATGAGCCTTTGACATTGATCATTTTTTAAATCCTCCAGTCGCTAACAACTCTTTAGCCCACTGCTCACCAGCACTCGGATAAGATTCTTCAAGCGCAAAAAATCGGCTCAGTGTTGTCGTTCTTTTCATCATTGGCAGTTGAACCTGAGAAGGATGAATTGGCTGAACGAGATTGACTGTGGCCACAATAATCAGCTCATTTTTATTACGCTGTGTTTGTGAATTTCGAAAAAGCGCACCAAGAATTGGAATATCACCAATGAATGGGACTTTCTTCAGGCTTTCTCTGTCTTCGGAGTTAAGCAACCCGCCAAGCACGAAGCTCTGTCCATCGCCCAGTTCTACTGTTGTCCTCGCACGGCGGGTTTTTAATGCTGGTAGGTTATAGGTATCATTTTCGTACTGAGTATCAAGAGAGCTCACTTCAGGAATAAGGGAGAGGGTAATCTTGTTGTCTTTTTTTACCTTAGCCATTAGCTCAAGACGTACGCCAAACTCTTTATAGGTGACATTCGTTCCACCATCGACGATAGTCACAACCGGTAACTCTCCTCCCACTAGGAAGCTTGCACTCTCGCCGGAGATAACCGACAAGTTAGGCTCTGCCAGCACCTGACCAACAGTGTCATCGCCGATAGCTGTAATGACTGTCATAATGTCAGAAGCACTGAAGCTTTTTAGTGGATTAACGAAAACCCCTGGCACATTGGCGCTAGTTCCGTATTGCACCCCAATCTGCTCTAAAAAGGATTGTGATACTTCAGCAATCGACAGCTTCACATTGACCTGTTTAGTTGCTGCCACCTCAATATTATTAACAATCCCCTTGTAAGTGGTTTGTTCCATAAAAGGAACCTCAACATCCTGCTCTGATATATTCCACTCATATTTTAATTTTTCGGCGCTTTTTTCCAACAACTCCCCGACCAATGCATAAATCTCATCTTTTTCCTGCTCAGTAGCCACTGTTCCATTCAGTACCACCTGATCACCGAGATTAAACAGGTCAACATTTGCATTGGGATACTTAACTGAGATGTACTGCTGTATTGTGCTCAGGCTTTTGTTTATCACCAGTTTGCGGCTTGCCAACGTACTACCTTGTTGATCAAAAATCAGCACTGAGCTGTGCCCCATCTTTTTGCCATAAACGACAACTTTACGTTTATCGATAACCTGATAGTCAGCAACCTCAGGGTCAGAGACAAAAACGGATGCAATATCTTGATTAACCGTAATAGTTTTTGCATCACCTTCAGCCATACTTATGACACTACCAGCATGGCCTGCCATTGAAACGACCATAAGGCTTACAGCAGTCAATAGTCGGCGAATTATCTTCCACATCACATTATCCCTATTTAATTATTGTTTTATTCGCGCGGTATTCGGTAATAGCCTTAAAATCCTGCAGTACATCTCCGGCGTCAGCATGAAGATCCAGGGGATTGTAACTACCTATAGATTTATGCACTTCAATGTCGGCAATTTTCTTGGCTACGGTCATTTTTACTGCCTGCTTTCGAGTAAGTTCCAAAATCAGAGTTACTTCTTCTGCTTCAGGTTGATTTCGCGTAGCTGAGATGACTGAACGCTTAACTTGAAGTACTTTGATGGCAGTTAAAATGGGTGTAATTGAAATAGATTGTTTAACCGCGCTATCAGCGTGTCCAACATTCACGGAGACTTTTCCCTTCGAACTAGTCAATGCCAACAGATCAATCAGGCTGCCATGATCAATCACTCCCCCCACCACAGCCGATGAGTCAACCGTTACTGGAAATGGCACGCGTTCAGGGGCTATTACATAGTCGATGTAACCGTCCTGTTTAGGCTCAATAATGTCATCTGAGGTGATGTATCCACCAGCTGTTAAAGATTGTCTGAATACGGTTCCCTGCTGCCAACTTAAATCAACATCACCGACAAAACCAAGTTCGTTGGCTTCTGACTCTGGTAAACGCTCTAACGCTAGCATCCGGCGCTCTATTCTCTCACCCGTTACAACATCTTGCTTCAAACGCCAGACTTGAATTTTTGGCTCCTCAGGCAGAGGTCTATCTTCAGTCTGTATTGGAACTGGTTGAGATAAGCTACCGGCCAAGCCATATAAGCCAAATAAAATGGCAGCGGCCGCCAGAGAAAAAATAATTTTAGTTCTCACAAATAATTCCTAAATCGACGCAGCTATACCCAGTAAACTGCCAATACAAATAGGCACCCCATAAGGGACGCCATACTGACTTTTAATACTTCTACAATTTTTTTCCAAAAACCACTGAGTACAACCAACCATGCCACCAAAGATAAGAATAGAAACTACGGTTAGCAGAAGATATTCTGGTGAAATAGCCACCGAGAAAGCTGCAAATAACTTTACATCTCCCGCTGCGATGGCTTTCAGTATGAACAGGACGAAGCCGATGAGAAAAATAGGAACGATATACACTGTAGCTGCATAATTGTCAGTTAAAAAGCAAAGCACGCTACAAACTGCAAAAACCGCGCAACATGAACGGTTAGAGATTATCCTACGAAGGACGTCCTGATAACAAATGTAAATAGAGATGGTGGCTAGCAGTAGCCACCACTCCAAAGAGTAATCACTCAAGCAATTAACCAGCTGAATTTGCTTTTGTAATATTACTTGAAATTGTGCTCATTGCGCCATCAAGCGCATCTTTAAGATCACCATTAAAAACAGCAAGTACAATTGCAGAAATAGCTACGCCAATAATCGCATATTCGATTGCTGTAACACCACGCTGATCGTTTTTAAAATTTTCCAGAGCGATTTGAGTTTTAATTGCCAGTTTAGTTAGCATTTTTTTTCCTTTTGGATGACGTTGTCAAATTTATGGCACATGCTAGTCGATAAACTGATGTTGTAAAGAATAGGTACTATAGGATTACATTATAGATTCATTGTTAATTTGTATAACAAAATTAACAAACGCCAATTAAAATATTAATTTCATATACTTACATTAACAATGATGTAATTAGTGATATTTAAAGTAAAATCAAACAATATTCTTTAAATATATAATGGTTTAAATCGTGCTTACGATCACACAAAAATACTTATTATATTCATTAACCACCGTTGAAAATTTATATAGCTCATGTTTAACCCAACCATATCTCACCCATAGTTATACCTAAAGGGAAATTATTCCTATTGAGTATTTTATTGATGTGATACTCATCCAGAAAACGTCACAAAACATTGATTCGAGTCACACTTTTTCCCCTTGCGACAAAACCGTACAATCGTTAATAATATTTAAACATTCTACCATTCCTTAGCTTTCTTAATTAATGTAACATCATGAGAATATTATTAATTATAGATTCTCATTGATTATATGAATCCTTGAACATAAAACATTAATGATAACAACCTTATAAATAAGAATAAAACTCATACAATGCAAACTAATTTAAAGCTTCAAGTGGACAGCATATTAGCGTTTGTTACGGTAGCCGAAGAAGGTTCATTCAGTGCCGCTGCAAGAAAGCTTAAAAAGTCTCAACCTTCTATTAGTGTGACAGTTCAGAATCTGGAGTCAGACTTAGGTTATAACCTGTTTGATAGAGTAAAAAACAAACCAGTATTAACGCACAAAGGAAAAGAACTATTTCAGGCGTCAAAATCATTAATCGAACAATATCAGGCATTAATAACAACTGCTGACACATTGGTTCGCTATGATAATAAACGTCTCGTTATTGGGATTGATCCCCTTGTCTGCTGTGAAAACTGTCAGTCCGTACTTTATAGTCTTTCTGATCGGTTCTCAGATCTTGAAATTGAAGTCTTACAACAGCCCAGTAGCATGTTGGCAGATAGCTTAGATCAAGGGATTATTAACATTGCTTTTGGGTTTCTTCAGCCTGAATTCGCGTCGAAGTTCGATCATATAGAAGTGAGCCAAATCAAATGCGCTTGGGCCGCTACACCAGAGTATTTTTCTCAATCCAGGCAATCCCATCACACACTCATTTTACATAATACTCTGGCCGATTTACGGCCTTATAGTCACAGCCGCTATCGAGTATGGAAGTTCGATCGCTTCAATTCAATCATCGAGCTATGCCTACAGGCTAAGGGACTGACCTATTTGCCGGAACACTATCTTTCTCACCATTTTAACTCTGGCCGTTTGGTACGAGTCTCTCAAAACGAACCACAGTCAGTAAAGCACCTTATGACATCCATTTTCTGGAGTCATAACATCCCTTTGACCAAAGAAGCAGCCTGGTTACTCGGTGAATTTAGAAAAATGAGAAATCACTGAAACCCTTAACAACTAAAACCCGCCAATGCGCAGACATTGGCGGGTTTTAGTTTAGTGGTTTGAGAATAAACGTTGAGGGTTAAGGGGGTTCAACGTTTAAAGCGCAGCGTTATACCGCCAGTTCACCACCGTCCTGACGACGAATGACGACAATCGATGCGCGAGCACGGACTGTGGTGCCATCGGGGGCGGCTTCAGCGGCATTGTCGCTGTATGGCCAGTTGCCTGGATGCTGGATTGATACAAACATCGAACGGTAATCAGGGCTGATGGTAAAACCAGTGACCTCGCAGCCATTCGGGCCGACAAAGAATCGTTTGAGTTCACCCTGATTGCCGCTGCCAATAGTTTGCTGATTACCGGCTTCATCCATCAGGTTGGATGGAACCACAGCCAGCATCTGGTCATTGGTATAACTGGTGACTTCTTTGGCGCCGTTGTCAGTCTGAATCCACAAAATACCGCGCTGATCGAAAGCCAGGCCATCCGGGCTGGCAAACTGGTTCATTTCATCCAATCCAGACAGGTTCACATCCGCAGTTGCGTCGGCAGATGAGCCAAAGACAAAGATATCCCAGCTGAAATCTGTGTGGTTTTCGGTTTCATCCCAGCGAATGACGTGGCCGAACTTGTTCAGCAATCGTGGGTTGGCCGGGTTAGTGCCGGTCTCTTCTGTACGCTTGGTGTTGTTGGTCAGTGTCAGGTACACAGAGCCGGTGATCGGATCCACCGCACACCACTCCGGGCGATCCATCGGTGTTGCCCCAACCAAATCTGCGGCACCTGCAGTGTTCAGGATGATGTCCGCCAACGTCGCGAAATGATCGGCCAGCATACCGCCGTCTTTGGTCAAGGCATCCAGTGTCAGCGGTAGCCATACGCCCTTACCGTCGGCATCAAAACGGGCAACATACAGCGTCCCGTCGTTCATGTACTTATCACCGGTAGCCAGACGGTCTGCAGGAGTTGCATCTGCCGCATCCCAAATCGCTTTCGAGACAAATTTGTACAGGTACTCGAATCGCGAGTCATGGCCCGAGTAAAACGTCAGCGGCTTGCCTTCTTCCAGTTTCCCGAAAGTACAACCTTCGTGACGGAAGCGCCCCAGCGCCGTACGTTTTACCGCGCGGGAGTTGGCGGTGTACGGATCAATCTCGACGATGTAACCATGGCCATTGGCTTCATGACGGTAATCGCTCAGTGCACTGCTGCCGGTTGGCGTGATATCAAAGCGACGGAATTCGTCCATTTGCTCGTCCGCGTGTCCGGCCAGGGTTTCCCAACGATAACGACCCGTTGCATCCGCACCAAGTGTGATACCGATACGTTCCTGATCGGCCGCCGCCGTTCCCTGATTCACAAAATATCCCGGCCAGTTTTCTTCGCAGGTCAGGTACGTCCCCCATGGGGTGTAGCCGTTGCCACAGTTGTTCAGGGTACCGCGCGCCTGGCTGCCGTCAGGTGAATAAGGAGTTACCAGATGCGAACTGTTCGCCAGCGGTCCGGCGATATCCATTGCCGTTGCCCCGGTATAGCGGCGGTTGCGGGCATCCTCTTTCACCACCCAGTTGCCGTTTTCCAGCGCGATATGAATAACGCTGACACCATGGGCAAAAATCTCTTTTCGTACCGCGTCAACATCAATACGGTCACCTTCGGCGTTAAACGTCGCATCGAAATCAGGATGCAGCTCAGCGGTCTCAATATATTCGTGATTGACGCAAAGCAGGCCTTCAGTCGCGCTGTCATTCAATGGGAAGAAATGCAGCCCGTCATGGTTCATGCCCACGGCATTCGCCTGATCAATCGCGGTGTTGCTGCCATCATTTTTCCAGTCCTGAGCAATGGTATTCAACGGGGTTCCCCAAGGCGCCAATACCTGAGCAGTATAGCCTTCTGCGACACTGACGGCATCCGTCAGCGAGCCCGGAATCGACTCAAATTTCAGTGATACGCGTGTCAGCGCGTCCGGCGTGTCGGTTGTGGTATTGCCGGAATCGGAGTTACAGCCGGTCAGTCCAAACGCTCCCATGGCCGCCATAGCGCTGAGGCCCATGCCCCCTTTCAGAATCTTGCGGCGGGAAACAAATGCATCCAGTACATCATCGAAGGTCGCGTTGTCACTTTTATTAAAACGAGTCGGGTTAAAAATTGCCTTGCTCATTGACTATCCTTGGCTGTCTTTAGTTTAGTGGTTGTTTTTAAACGCGCTAATCCTGAAGTGCCAAAGTGACAGCAGTATTGCCCTTTGATTAAAAGTGGAATAACAACATGTTGCATTGAGCATGTTGCAGCAAAGAGTCACGAGGTTCAGGAGAGCGCTTAACGCCCTCCCGTCGGACAATAAGGCCGGTTAAATGTCAGTTTGAGGTGTCTGAGACTGTCGAGCCAGCCCTTTCGCAATGATTCTGTCGACAATTCCGAACATGATGCTGTCCGGCGCAAAGCGGTTAATCAGGTAAATGATCTTCGCCCTGAACCCCGGAACCACCACGTGTTTTCGGGTGGCTAAGCCCGCGGCGATTTTCGAAACGGCCTCTTCTACCGTCAGCACCCCGGCCACCATTTTTTGTTCAAGGCAAATAGGGTCAATGGTCTGGTGCTCTTTTACCACCATAGGTGTGGATACTTCCGGCGGACAGATCACCGAAACATCGATGCCACGTGGCTTCAACTCCTGTCGCAACACTTTCGCCAGCCCCATCACACCAAACTTTGATGCACAATACGCCGCATAGGTATACACCCCGCTAACGCCTGCCATTGAAGAAATCATGGAGACATGCGCCCCCTTTTTCATGAACGGCAATACCGCACAGATAAAATTACGGGTGCCGAACAGATTGATCGCGACCACTTGCTCAAATTCAGACTGCGGCAGTTCAGTAAATCGTCCTGCCCGTAAGATTCCGGCGCAGTTGATAACCAGATCCGGGCTGCCCAGAGTATTAACCGCAGCCTCCACCTGCCCACTCAGTGATGCCATGTCACAAACATCAGCCTGCAAGCTGACAAGGTTTTGCGAAGCCCCCTGATACGGATACAGCTCTTCCAGCACAGATTCTGAAAATGACAGATCAAACAACGCAACGTTATGGCCACTTTTCAGGTAATGCTTCGCCAGTTGAAGACCTATACCGCTCGCTCCACCCGTAATAAAAATGTTTTTGCTCATCGATGATTCCTCGGAGAGTCAACAAGGCCGGCTCAAAACCGGCCTTTTATCAAAACGATAGAGGGGAGATTACTTCGTGGAGTAATCCGTTTGCGGTGGACGGATATACTTGGCCGGATCCAATCCATTGTCAGCGATGTGCTTTTCCAGAGTGGCAACGATAAAGTTAGCATCCAGCATGCCCAGATAGTTTCCTTCATCGTCAAAGTTGATGTTGGCTCCCTGAATAATCATGAGTGCTTCGGTCAGTTCTGTATTCGTTTCAGGTGTGATGAACTGATGAATTGAGCTGCCCGGTTCGTACAGGTAGCAACCTGCCGTTTGCGGCTGGTCCGGGTACTCTT
Source organism: Photobacterium sp. GSS17 (assembly GCF_028621875.1). Classification (NCBI taxonomy): domain Bacteria; kingdom Pseudomonadati; phylum Pseudomonadota; class Gammaproteobacteria; order Vibrionales; family Vibrionaceae; genus Photobacterium; species Photobacterium sp. GSS17. The sequence continues at coordinate 1,532,927 of NZ_CP117518.1, forward strand.
TGTAATACCATTTACCCGACAGCGTCCAGAAGTGCACATTGCCGGTATGGTAGTGTGCCGGCAGCACCACACCCGGTTCAAACTGTACTCTCAGTGCCCAAACACCGTTGACCACATCAAGAAATTGCGGCTGAACATGCACCCCCGGTAAGAGGTCACGGTAAATCGGCAGGTCGTTATTGTTCAGGGTCAGTAGCTCATGGTGCTCATTCACTAAAAATGGAAATCCCATATTGCGTTCCTTTCTGTTCTTGTTGTCCAAATCATCATTCTCACAACAAGATTGAAACAAAATAGCAAACTTAGCATTGATAATTCACGCCAAGTTTTATACAAATACTGCCTGTGGTAATTATTCATACCGCAATGGCATTTTCCATTCATCGACAGACAGAAGGCTCAATAGCGTGGTTAAAACTAAAACATGTGCAAAAGCTAAAGCTGGAACACTGACTGAAAACAGGGTTTGAAACCAAGAGAGAAAGGATTCAGGGAAACGATGAAAAACTTATACATCCGCGGAGCAAACATCGCTCGGTTTGATCAGTTTGCCACTCAGCACCAGGTCAACCATCATGCCTTACTCAATGCGGTCGGGTTATCGGACGATGTGTTTTCCCACCCTGAAGCTCTGATTTCTTATCATCAGTTTTTGCGCCTCATTGAGCTTTCCCAACGCCACTTCTCCTGCCCACTGCTCGGGCTGGAATTCGGACTGTTTCAGAGCATTGCCGCTATTGGCCCGTTATTTCACCTCATAAACAACGCCCAAACCGTAGAACAGGCGCTAAGCGAGCTGATCAGCTATTTCCACTGGCATTCTCAGGGGGCTACCCTGCAGTTAACAGAAAAAGAAAATCAGATGTTGCTTTGCTATGAGCCCAGCATTTTCCTCGAGCAGCACGATCATGCGCAATGTACCGAAATAGCAATTGGTGTGGGGCTAAAATTGCTCCAGCTCTTCTTTGGTCATGCTTGGAAACCCAAGGCAATTTACATTCGTCACTATCCTCTGGCATCCGTCACGGAGTATCAGAAGTTGCTCCCTGTTACTCCTCATTTCAACGCTTTTCTGACCGGCATCGCGTTTGAGAAAAGTGCCCTGAAAACCACCCTGAACCATGCCGACCCGTCGCTGCACGCTCTGATAGAAAACCATGTCCACGCGCTGACCAATCTTACCGTTGAGGAGTTGCCGGACTATGTCCGCTATGTGCTCCATCACTTATTGCCTTCCGGAAAAAGCACAGTGGGCCAGGTAGCAAAATACATGATGCTCAGTCCCCGAACCCTGCAACGCTACTTGCAGGCTGAAGGCACGTCATTTCAGGCTATCCTGACAGAGACCCGGCAGCGGCTGGCGACACGTCATCTGACAGAATCCAACATGAGCATGGCTCAGCTAGCTGAATTATTGGGCTACAGTGACGCTTGCGCTTTCTCACGCGCTTTTGTGTCATGGTTTGGCATCGCCCCACGGCAGTGGCAACAACAAAATGCCGAGCGTAAATCACCCCGGATTCATTGTCGGCTACCTGCAATGCTCACCAAGCAGTGATTGCCTTGCGCACCACAAAAGCTCAGGAAAAACGCCTTGTTACGGCCCCTCCAAAAAAATTACCCACTTTAAAGGTATGGTTTAATCCGGTAGGCAGGGTAAAATATGTCGCTTTCATCTGCCAACTGTCGTTACCATGAGTAAAAAACCTGACAGAATCACCGCCATGCAGCAGATCATTGATGCGGTTAAAGAGGAATTTCCACTGTATCAGGATGATACTTTTGTCTGCGGACCGGATAACACCTGTGTCGGCTGCCCGAAAAAGTTAATGGAGCTTGTCGATTCTGAACTGTCTTACTGGCAGCACCAGCTCAACCGCGGCCTTCCGCCCACTTTCGACGAACTATACAGCTTTGGCAAACTGTGTAAAAACGTCCGCCGGGCACTGGTGAGAAATGGCAGGATTGCAGCGTAGAACGAACTAACGCCTGGTCAATGTTACGGGCGATCCGGCTTTCACATAGCGGGATAAATTAAAGACATCCCACTGATTTTTGACTGTCATTTTATTTACCTCAGCACCCGTTATCGTCCGCATTGTTTGCTTTAAAACCCGCTCGCACACTTTATGACTTACGGGTATCAACTTACTGGTATCCGCTTACTGCTCCCTTTCCTACCTATATTTTCTTTTCCTTTCTATGTTGCCTACCACAACGTCTCCCTTCGTGACAGGCCTCTTAAGTGTTTGCCATTATGGCAAAAGCACTGGTTTATACTTCCGTGGTTTTCTTCCTGCACTGCCAACATTTGTTCGATGTCAGAGGGAACGTCCATTTAGCCCCTCCCGTCTCCTCCCAATGAAGGCTCGCACCAAACTGTGATTAAAACATCGAAAAAGGGACAAAATCACCGTCACATTTTATCAGGTTGGCAGAATTACAAAGGTGGAGGACTTTCCAGGCTGCGATGATGACAAGGCTTAATACAAATCATCAACTGCTGCCAAAGTTACTGACCACCAACAACAGGCAGCGGAATAAAGACAAAAGTGTTTGGAGGATCCATGTCCGCTACCCGTACCCCACTGAAACTCATACTAGCGACATCTTTATTGCTACCACTGAGCAACGTCGCGCAGGCAGCAACGGTATTAAAACTGGCTTATGCCGAGAATAGCCAGCCTGTTAAAGAAGCGCTGCAATATATCGGCAAGGCTGTATCCGAGAAAACCAAGGGCGAAGTCACCATTCAGTATTTTCCCGACAGCCAACTGGGGGGCGAGCGAGAATTGGTGGAAATGGCACAAGTTGGTGCCATCGATCTCACCAAAGTGTCATCCGGTTTGCTGGAAAGCTTTTCACCCTATTACGGTGTCTTTTCATTACCTTACCTGTTTGAAAACCAAGAGGCCTTCTACAAGGTGATGGACAACCCGGACATTATGACCCCGGTTTACCAATCTACCGCCGGACAGGGTTTTACCGGTGTGGGTTGGTACGATTCAGGTGCACGTAGCTTCTACATGAGTAAAGGTCCCATCAAGACCGTTGATGACTTGAAAGGGAAAAAAATTCGGGTAATGCAAAGTGAAACCTCCATTAACTCGATGAAACTTCTTGGCGCGTCCCCGATCGCGATGAGTCAGGCTGAAGTCTATACCTCGCTGCAACAAGGCATCATCGATGGTGCTGAAAATAATGAATTTGCCCTCACTATTGCCCGCCATGGTGAAGTTGCAAAACATTACAGCTACGACATGCACACCCGCATTCCTGACATCATCGTAATGAGCAATCTGACCACCAGCAAACTCACGCCTGAACAGATGTCTGCGCTAAACGAAGCCATTCAGGAATCCATTGAGGTAGAAAAAAGCGCCTGGCAGAAAGAAATGAAGAAAACACGTGAACTGGCTCAATCCCAGTTTGGCGTTGAGTTCTATGACATTGACACTAGCCCGTTCAAAGCCGCCGTTCAGCCTATTTACGACCAGCTCCAAAATAAACCTGAACTTTATCAGTTGTTCCAACAAATCAGTCAGGTCAACTAAGCGTACCATGCTGCAGAAGGCCAGGCTGCCTGTCAGCCTGAGGCCTTCTCTGCACCAATATGGTCAGAGGTTATTATGAAAAAACTTAGACACTGGCTGGACCGAACCATAGAGATGTTCAGCTGTAGCCTTATCTGTGTCATGGTTCTGATTGCTTGTTGGCAGGTAATCAGTCGCTATGTATTTAACACGCCCAGTACATTCTCCGAAGAGTTCCTGCGCTTCTCGCTAGTCTGGCTCTCTGTCATCGGGCTGGCCTATGTTGCTGGAAAAAGTGAGCATATCAGCCTGACACTGTTTCTCGACAAGTGCCCTCAATCACTAACCACTTACTGGCAGATTGCCATTCAAGTGGTATTCATACTGTTCTCCGCCTACATCCTAGTCATAGGCGGCTGGAAAGTCTCATCCAATGCCATGCTGCAAATCTCTCCAGTTCTGCAATTGTCTATGGGCAAGGTCTATTACGCCCTGCCACTCTCCGGCGTACTGACAATTCTTTACTGCCTGCTCAATATTTCCGATCTGATTACTTCATTACGAGCAGCAGCATCAGACACGCCTGTATCCAATGAACTGGCAGGAGGTCGCTATGATTGATCCCGTCATCGCCTCTGCCATGTTGGTCGGGGTGTTTGTGCTGTTACTCGTCTTGGGTACCCCGATAGGGTTGTGTATCGTCATCGCTTCCGGAAGCACCCTGATGCTGGTATTGCCCTTCGATATCGCGATGTTCACCACCGCCCAAAAAATGTTCTCCAGCCTTGACAGTTTTGCCCTACTGGCTGTGCCGTTTTTTATTCTGTCCGGCGTCATCATGAATAATGGCGGCATTGCGACCCGTCTGGTCAGCTTCGCTAAGCTTTTCACCGGTCGCATTCCAGGCTCTCTGTCCTATACCAACATTGCCGGAAATATGATGTTCGGCGCAGTATCAGGGTCTGCCATCGCAGCCTCCACGTCTATCGGTGGTGTAATGATTCCGATGAGTGCTAAAGAAGGCTATAACCGTAACTTTGCCTCAGCAGTCAATATCGCCTCAGCTCCAACCGGTATGCTAATCCCGCCGACAACAGCCTTTATTCTCTATGCCTTGGCCAGTGGCGGGACGTCCATCGCGGCCTTGTTTGCCGGAGGTCTCGTTGCCGGCAGCTTATGGGGAATCGGATGCATGGCTGTGACCTATGTTGTGGCGAAGCGCAATAACTACCGTAATTTCTTTTCGCTGCAAAAAGGGATGGCACTGAAAGTCACCCGCGATGCGTTGCCCAGCCTGCTGCTAGTCGTGATTATTGTCGGCGGGATCGTACAAGGAATTTTCACTGCCATCGAAGCGTCGGCCATTGCAGTGGTGTATACCGCGTATCTGACGCTCATTCTTTATAAAACGCTGACGTTGAAAGACCTTCCCAAAATATTGATTCAGACTTTCATCATGAGCGGCGTAATCATGTTCTTGCTGGCTACTTCTTCGGCAATGTCATTTGCCATGTCGATGACAGGTATTCCCGGCGCATTAAGCCAGATGATTCTCGGAATTTCCGACAACCCGGCCATCATCCTGCTGGTTGTCACACTGTTCATGTTAGTCGTCGGCGCCTTTATGGATATTGGCCCTGCAATCCTCATTTTTACGCCGATTTTACTGCCCATTGTGCAGAAGATCGGGGTTGACCCCGTCCATTTCGGCATCCTGATGGTCTTTAACCTTGCCATTGGCACCATCACGCCACCGGTCGGTAGCGGTTTGTACGTGGGCGCCAGTGTCGGACAGGTAAAAGTCGAACATCTGATTAAACCCTTACTGCCATTTTATGCCGCGATCATCGTGATGTTGTTGCTCATCACCTATATCCCGGATCTCACCCTGTTTCTGCCAAAACTGCTTGGCGTAATGTAATTTATTTCTGAGGACGTTATGAACGTATTTCCCGTAAAACACAGTGATCTTCTTCGTCGGGTTGAACGCCCCCATCCACGCAAAGTGATTGTTGATAAAATCACCAGCCTGATTAACAACCTAATCAATATTCAAGATGAAACCGGTGAATTTCTGCTGCATCTTGATGATGGCCGAACCATTGATACCAAAGGTTGGGCAGGCTGGGAATGGACCCATGGTATTGGCCTTTACGGCATGTATAAATACTATCAGCAGACAAACGACCAGAGCGTGCTGAACATCATTGATGAATGGTTTGAAGACCGGTTTGCCGAAGAGCAAGCCACAAAGAACGTGAATACAGTCTGCCCATTTCTGACACTGGCATACCGCTTCGAAGACACCAAAGACCAGTCCCTCATACCTTACCTGGAAACCTGGGCGGATTACGTGATGTACCAGATGCCACGCACAGCAAGCGGAGGTATCCAGCACATTGTCTACAACAGTGAAAACCCGCAGCAAATGTGGGATGACACCCTGATGATGAGTGTCATGCCGCTGACAAAAATCGGCCTGTTGCTCAACCGTCCGGAATATGTTGAAGAAGCGAAATACCAGTTCCTGACCCATATTCAGTATCTGATGGATCGTGACACCGGCACCTGGTTCCACGGCTGGACTTTCGATGGTAACCATAATTTTGCCAATGCACGCTGGGCTCGTGGCAACAGCTGGGTCACCATTGTAATCCCGGATTTTCTGGAACTGCTGGATTTACCTGAACACGACGCTTACCGTCGCCACCTTATCCATATTCTTAATCGACAGGTGGAGGCACTGGCCCGCTACCAGCAAGCAGGAGGCCTTTGGTGCACCCTGCTGGATGATGAAGGCTCGTACGTTGAAGCCTCTGCGACCGCAGGATTTGCTTACGGCATTCTTAAAGCAGTACGAAAACGCTATATCGATCCGAAATACGCTGACATAGCCCATAAAGCCGTCGATGCTCTGGTCAGCGACTTCATCAGTGATTCGGGCGAACTACTCAATGTCTCGTTTGGCACCGCGATGGGGGATGATCTCGACTATTATCGTCAAATTCCACTCACATCTATGCCATACGGGCAGGCAATGGCAATTTTATGCCTGTCGGAATACCTGCGAACCTATCTTTGATACCTCTGGATACACGCCGTTTGCCCCACCTCTGGTGGGGCTTTTTTCGGCCGCTCATCTGCGCATCACGACTTCGATTTAATAACAATCATAATCAATAACCCTTCTGAATTCCTTTGTTAACCCACCGCAACAAGCACCAAATCGCTTAAAACAGGCAAGTGTGATGTAACGCACGCGGATATCGATAAAACTGACATTTCACCGTCTAAACCGGTCGTTTTTTTAAGTCTGACCTTCGCCGCTTTTCTGATAATGAGCCCATGAACGATACTCAGGAAATCCTTATGACCAATCAAGTGATTGCTATCGACATCGGCGCCTCCAGCGGTCGGATTATGGTCGCCACATTGGACGGCAAACGACTCTCATTGCAGGAAGTACACCGTTTTCCTAACCGACTGTGTCACCGAAATAATCAGGTATGCTGGGATACGGATGCGCTACTCGCTGAAATTTATCTCGGTATTCAGCACGTCCTCGACGCGGGCATTACGCCAGCGTGTATCGGCATAGATACGTGGGGAGTCGATTTTGTTTTACTGGATAAAGAAGGGCATCGCCTGGGTCAGGCTGTGTCTTACCGCGATAGCCGCACAGACGGTGTCATGGATGCATTTCTTGCAGAGCACCAGAATAAAGCAGAAGTGTATACCGAGACCGGCATACAGTTCTTGCCATTCAATACCCTGTATCAGCTTGCTGCCTTGCTCAACCCTGACTTACTTCCCCTTGAATCAGCGTCTTATCGCGGGACCCGTACTGCACCTGAGTGGCTGGGCGAAGTGGCGACTCTGCTGTTTATTCCGGATTACCTCAACTTCCGTCTAACCGGGGTCAAACACTGTGAATATACCAACGCTTCCACCAGCCAATTGCTAGGCAGCAACTCCCGGCAGTGGAGTTCGGCCTTGTTGGACAAAATCGGGGCACCGTCCCACTGGTTTCTGCCGCCACAACAGCCAAATCAGATTATTGGGCACTATCAAACCCAGGATAAAGAACGTCAGTCTCATCAGATACCCGTAGCGTCTATTGCCAGCCACGATACCGCCTCAGCGGTCGTTGGTACACCACTATCAGAGACCGGCGCCGTGTATCTGTGCTCTGGCACCTGGTCGCTCATGGGTCTTGAGCGTGCGGCACCAATCATCAATGCACTTTCACTCAACGCGAATATCACCAACGAAGGTGGCAGTGAAGGCCGGTACCGAGTGCTGAAAAATATCATGGGCATGTGGCTGATCCAGCGCTTGCAACAACAGTACCCGGCTTACAGTTTTTCCGATCTGGCTGCATTAGCAAAACAGGCACCAGCATTTGCTTACCTGATCAACCCTGACGACAAGCGTTTCCTGCATCCAAACAACATGGAACAGTCGATCATTGACTACTGTCTGGATACCGGCCAGGGCGCACCTGGTTCTTTGGGACAGATCGTCCGTTGCATCTATGACAGCCTGGCTCTACGTTACCGTCAGGTATTTTTGGAATTACAGCACCTGTCAGACTCACCACTGTCACACATCCACATCGTCGGTGGCGGAGCTCAAAACCATTTTCTCAATCAGTTATGTGCTGATATTTGTGAGGTGCCCGTGTGCGCCAATCCTACCGAAGCCTCTGCCATCGGGAATGCGCTTGGCCAGCTGGTTGCCATTGGCCGAATTGCCAACATATCGGAAGGTCGCTGCATCGTCCGCCAGTCATTTGAATTAACACAGTATTCTCCGAACGCCATTGCGGGGCTTAAACCTGCCATCACCTGTTTCGAACAATTAACTCAAACTCAGTAAAGGAAGTCACCATGCCAGTCACCGCGACCAGCACTCTGTCACCAACTCATGCCATTGAAACGGCCTATCAGTTAGCCCAAAACCACTTTGCGAAGCTCGGTATTGATACCGACAGCGTAATTCAGGCTGTTGATAACATCCCTATTTCTATTCACTGTTGGCAAGGCGATGATGTACGAGGATTTGAAAACCCGGATCAGACCTTGAGCGGCGGCATTCAGGCCACCGGTAATTATCCCGGACGAGCCCGTACCCCAGAGGAATTACGTCAGGATCTCAATCAGGCATTCAACCTGATTCCCGGTTGCAAACGCCTGAACCTGCATGCGCTTTATCTGGAAGCCGATGAACCGGTATCGCGCGATCACATTCGCCCGGAACACTTTGCAAACTGGGTCGAATGGGCCAAAAAAACCGGTACCGGACTCGACTTTAACCCATCCTGTTTTTCACACCCGCTGAGTGAAGATGGTATGACCCTGTCTCATCCCGACCCTGTCATTCGCCGATTCTGGATTGACCACTGCAAAGCCAGTCGCCGCATCTCTGAGTACTTTGGCAAAGAACTGGGTACCCCGTCGGTGATGAACATCTGGGTTCCAGATGGCATGAAGGATTTACCCTACGACAGACTGGGACCACGACAGCGGTTGATGGCTTCCCTGGATGAAATCATCGCCGAGCCTATTGATGTGAAATACCACAAAGATGCGGTCGAGAGTAAGCTCTTTGGCATTGGTGCCGAAGCCTACACCGTTGGCAGCAATGAATTTTATCTCGGTTACGCCAGTTCGCGAGACATCCTGCTGTGCCTCGATGCTGGCCACTTTCATCCGACCGAGGTCATAAGTGACAAGATCAGCGCCTGCTCTTTGTATGTCAAAGAGTTTCTGCTTCATGTCAGCCGACCAATCCGTTGGGACAGCGACCACGTCGTACTGCTTGACGATGAAACCCAGGCGATTGCCAATGAGGTTGTCCGTCATCAACTACTCAACCGGGTAAATATTGGGCTGGATTTCTTCGATGCCTCAATCAACCGGATTGCGGCCTGGGTCATCGGCACCCGCAACATGCGAAAAGCCCTGCTCAAGGCCATGCTGGAACCTCAGCACCAGCTTCAACATGCCGAGATTGATGGCGACTACACCGCTCGCCTCGCCTGGATGGAGGAATCACGCACCGCCCCCTGGTCTGCCGTTTGGGACTATTACTGCCATCAGCAGGGCGTACCCGTAGGTATCGACTGGTTGCAGCATGTTAAAGCGTATGAAGAAACCATATTGCGTCACCGCGAAGGCTAACCCGATTCAGCAAAAGGCAGAAAAAGATGACTCAGCAACAAAGTCAGCGACCAAAATTGCGGCTGGCATCGGTGATGCAGCTCAAACCCGGCACAGAACAAACATACAAAGAACGCCATAACGCACTCTGGCCAGAAATGGCCACTTTGCTGAAAACCCATGGTGCCCATCAGTATTCGATTTTTCTCCATCCGGAGACATTACAGCTGTTCGCCTACCTGGAAGTGGACGATGCCGCTCGATGGCAGGCTATCGCCGACAGCGAGGTGTGTCAGCGATGGTGGTGTTATATGTCGGACATCATGCTCGTCAATGACGACTTATCTCCGAAACACACCTCACTAACCGACATGTTTTATTTTGAGTGACGACAAGCAGGCAACCACATGAAACAACTGATTCTGAATGATGCCGTTCTGGCAGAAATCGCGAAAGTCTCTGAAGTGGCAGACTATCTTTGGCAACGGGAATGGGCAGAACGCAACGGGGGAAACATTTCCGTTTTACTGACAGATATTTTTGGCGAACTACCCGATGATCTTAATAGCTATCCATACCAAACGCTGGCGATGATTGGAGATGATACTTTCCCGCGTCATAGTGCCGGACACATATTTTTCGTTAAAGGTACTGGTGAGCGCATCCGCGAACTTCGCCGTCCCGATTTAGCCGGCTGTATTCTGCGCATTGATGATGAAGCCAAAGGTTATCACCTTCTGTGGGGAGGGGGTAACCGCTGTGACTTTGCTCCGACAAGCGAGTTTATCTCACATGTCGAGATTATCATGGCCAAACGTCATAGCGGCTCCGACGATCGCTGCGTCGTACATACCCACCCACTGGAATTGATTGTCCTGTCACACCACCCTGACTATGCCCATAGCGATACAGCTTATACCCACGCTTGCTGGCAAATGTTACCGGAAGTCAGAGCCTTTGTTCCCCGTGGAATTGGTATCGTGCCCTACTGCATGCCAGGGAGTAAAACAATGGCTGACGGCACCCGTGACAAATTGCTTCAACACGATGTTGCGGTATGGGAAAAACACGGCGCTGTAGCCACCGGCAGCGACGCATTAACCGCTTTCGACTACATTGATGTCGCCAATAAAGGGGCCAAGCTATTCCTGAAATGTCTGGCAAGCGGGTTTATACCGGAAGGAGTCAGTGTCGAAAATATGCAGGCATTGAAGGACACCTTTAATCTTTGAGATAACAAAGGCCTCTAATCGAGCAGTAGACAATCTGACGATGCCAATCTCAGTATCAAAAAGCCTGTCAGCGAAATTCATCACTGCCAGGCTTTTTTAAGCAAGATCACACTCAGGATATTTCCATTTTTTCTACATCATATCTATGATCTGCATCACTTGAGCCTATTGAGTGTTTTATCTACTTTAAAAGCTCAAGACCCCAGGAATGAAAATATGTTTCAATTAAATTGTGAAGACTTTTTCAAAACGTCTGACAGTACAATTTGTACCGAAATACGCTCGCCTCAGGAAGCCTACCCTGAGCATGCTCACGATTTTCATGAACTTATTATTGTGACCAAAGGAGCTGGTCAGCATATTATTAACGACGTGCCGACTAATTTGTCACAGAACTATATTTGCTACCTTTCCCCAAAAGACCGTCATCTGTACGAACAAGTCGATAACCTACATTTGACCAATATCTTGTTCAAGAAAAACAAGCTGGCCTACTCCCCGCTGCTGAAAAGCATGCTGCCCAAGGATGAAGACGAACAAAACAGTTGGTTCATTACTGCCGAGAGCATGAAAAAGGTAAACCTGTTACTCAACCAAATTGAGTATGAATCCCAGCATCACACCGTGGATTCACGGCTAATGACTGAAGCCTTGTTTCAACAGTTGGTAGTGGAACTCTCTCGTGGCCGATTATCATCAGCCTCTAAAAACGAAGCGGATAACAGTATTCTTAAGGTCATCGACTGGATTCAAAACAACTATGCGGAAGAAATTAGCATTAACACGGTGGCAGACCAGTTTAACGTATCATCACGAACATTGAGCCGCCGCATAAAGCAAATCACTAATCTTTCATTCAATAACTACGTTCACCGTGTACGCATCAACAACGCGATGAACCTGCTGCACTATTCAGAGCAGTCAATCACTGACATCGCCTTTCAGGTTGGTTACAAAGACAGCAATTATTTCAGCACCAAATTCAAACGCTTTACCAACCAGACACCGTCAGATTTTCGATAAAGAATGCAAACGCGCCCCAGAGCCGGGACAAAATTAAAGAGCAGGGCGAATAGCATACAGCCCCAGCGAATCTCACACCGAGGCGGTACAGATGTGATTGGCTGGTTATTCGCAAGGTGGCGCGATGTGAATCAGTGCCAGCCCACCCAGCGACGTTTCACGATATTTCTTATTCATGTCTTTGCCGGTCTGATACATAGTCTCAATAACTTTATCCAGAGAGATAAGGCATTTGCTGGTACGCTTTAACGCCATTCTTGATGCATTGATCGCTTTCATGGCCCCCATGGCATTTCGTTCAATACAAGGCACCTGCACCAGGCCACCGATCGGGTCGCAAGTCATTCCGAGTGAATGCTCCATAGCAATTTCCGCCGCCATGCAGATTTGTTCGTTACTGCCGCCACGCAATGCCGTCAGCCCCGCGGCAGCCATTGATGATGAGACCCCCACTTCACCCTGACACCCTACTTCCGCACCAGAGATCGAAGCATTGGTTTTATACAAAATACCGATTGCGCCTGATACTGCGAGGAAATCTTTCAGCTGCTTGGTATCCAGCGCCTTTATAAAACGATGGTAATACATCAATACTGCCGGAATGACGCCTGCGGCACCGTTCGTCGGCGAGGTCACAACCTGTCCGCCAGCCGCGTTTTCTTCACTGACCGCAAACGCGAACAGATTGATCCAGTCCATGATCTCCATCGGATCATTTTCAATGGCGGCATTGGCTTCCAGCTTTTTCAGCAAATTAGGTGCACGCCGGGTGACATTCAGCCCACCTTCCAGAATGCCCTCTGTTTCAAAGCCGCGTTCCATACAATGAGTCATCACACGCCAGATTTGTTCGGCTTTGGTGTTAATGGCTGCCATATCCTGAAAAGCCAGTTCATTTCGCAGAATCATGCCACCCAAGCTCATCCCATTCTTTTCAGCCCTGAGCAGCATTTCATCGGCAGAAGAAAAAGGAAACTCGACAGCGACCGGTTTCTCTGTACAGCCATTTTGCAACTCATCGCCAGTAGCAATAAAACCGCCGCCAATGGAGTAATAGGTCTCAAACGCCACGATTTGCCCCTGGCTGTCCAAAGCGGTAATGGTCATCCCATTTTCATGCAGAGGCAGATTTTCCTGATGAAACCGCATATCCGTCTGATAATTGAAGGCTATTTCATGACGGCCATCGAGCAACAACAGCCCCTTATCCATAGCTTGACGCATCGCCTGATTGGCACTTGAGATTTTGATGGTATCCGGCTTATTGCCCAACAGCCCCAGTATCGTCGCCCGGTCGGTATGGTGCCCGATCCCAGTCAGTGACAGTGACCCGTACAGATCCACCTGAACCCGAACTACCGATTCCAGTTTTGAATTAAGCAAACGCGTGAACTGGAATCCCGCAATCATTGGCCCATTGGTGTGTGAGCTCGAAGGCCCGACCCCAATCTTGTAGATATCAAAAATAGACAGCATAAACTCACTCATTATGTCAGTGCAGAATAAAGCCAATCAGGAATAACCATACAAAATGCAATGGTTGCGGCCGCAAACATCAGCAAACCGTAGTGGCTGGCAGTTGGCTTTGCAAAAAGGGACTTTTGATTTTTGAAGAAGGTTTGCTGTTCCGCCGTATTGCTCCCCCACCAATAACTGGTGACGATGCCACATAACAGGAACACAGCGGTACCGACAGGAGCAAACCAAGGCCAGGCGATGTTCAGCATCATGCAGCCAAATACCGCAGCCACGCTGGCAACACTGCCCACGATAATGCCCACCTCATTCGCGCGGGCACAAAATAACCCCAACAAAAATGAGCCCAGTCGAATACCGACAAAAATCGAAGTTAAACTCGCAATGGTTTTGAGTACAGATTCATTAGAAACCGCCAGCAATGCCGGAACAACCACTAAAGTGGCAGCTAGCAGGCTCATTCTACGGGCAATGCCGTCATAGTGACTACCCGGGGCTTCGGGGCGTACAAAGCGCTTATAAATGTCGAAAGTGACAACGGTCGCCATCGAATTATATGTAGAATCCAATGTCGACATAGCCGCTGCCGCCAACGCAGCAATCACCAGCCCGATGATGACGGGGTTGGTATGGTAAAACACAAAATCGAGGATCACTTCGTTACTGTTTGCAAACGTTGTGTCCTGATAGAACAGGCTTAACAATACCCCCAGTATCGAAAAAAACAGATAAATGAAAAAAGCGCCATAGCCGCAAAGCAGCATCGACTTCTGAGCTGTTTTTTCGCACTTGGTGGCTAAGGTACGCTGGATAATTAACTGGTTGGTGCCATACACGCTGAGGTGCAAAAAGCTGACTGCCACCACGCCCGCCCACAAGCTAGTGTCGACCCCCAGGTCAAACGTCAGGTTGACAATATTGAGGTGATCTCGAGACAGCACACTCGCGGTATTCACTTCCATCAGCAACACCGCAAAAATGGCGATACTGCCCGCCACTAACACCGCCGATTGCAGCATATCCGTCCATATCACCGTCGAGATACCGCCGGCATAGGTATAACCTGCAGTAAAGATACTGATGTAAATAATGGCCTCGGAGATACTGATAGGAAGCACCTGCACCAGAATCAACGACACCGCATACAAGATGACACCGGCTGAAATGCACTGCACAACAATAAACACGACAGAGTTTATTGTTCTGGCATACACCCCAAACCGATGTTCGAGATACTCATAGATTGACGTCAAACCCAGCTTGTAAAACACCGGCACAAAGAAGACTACGGCGAAAAAGATAACAATGGGATAGTTAAGATGAACGCTCATCGCTTCCATACCTGCGCTGTATACCCAACCGGGCATACCGACAAATGTCATCGCACTGATGTAAGTCGCCAGGATCGACACACCAGCGGTAAACCAACCAAATTGTTTGCCACCGGTAGAAAAGTCGCCACTTACCTTGTCGCGTCGATTCACTAAATAGCTGATTAAAATGGTAATTGATACGTATAACGCGATCACCACAAAACTTGAGTACGTAACCATTTTAAGGTTTTCCTAATCCCTGTCAGTGATTGATTTTCGAGCCATATTACTTAAAAAAACCCACCATGGATTAAACACCAACCATAACTGTGACTAGAATCACCAAGATTACTGAGAGACTATTCAGTAAGTGTATAACCAGTTCCTGAGTGAGATCCAGATCACCAAAACCCACAAAATGGGTACGCACTCATTTTAAACTTGATAATGATCACAGATCATTTAACCGGAAAAAAATTACTATCCTCAACGCAATGAAAACGGGAAGGATCCTTGAGCGATCATTATCCGTGAACTTAAAAGTCCACAAATCCTAATTGAAGTAGAGGTTTATCGGTCATGAATGCCAAACGACACATGAGCGAAGTTCCTATGATTCAAAGGGTAGCGGCCTATCTAGCGATTCTGGTCGGTTACTTTTTTTATTGTTATAACTTTGTAATTATTGATTACGTACGCCCATATATTGTTGAAGCTTACGACGGGATCAGCCTGTCAGATACAGCACAGTTCTATACCTGGCAATCCGTCGGTGCCTTGATTGGCGCATTGAGCTGTGCCTGGTTCGCCACAAAATTTGGTAAGAAATCCACGCTGATCGCCATCACTGCGTTAAACGGTGGCGCGACCATCATTAATATGATGTTTACCGACTACTCAACCTGGGCAGCGATGCGTTTCATTATTGGTCTTTCTCTGGGAGGCTATTTTACCGTTGCTGTCAGCCTGATGATTGGCCTGTTTACCCCGACAGTACGCGGGAAGCTGACCGCATTTGCTTCATCAATGTTCTCCGTTGCCCTGATGATAATGGGTGCGTATGCCGCCTTTATTTCAAGCGTTGACGCCCCTTGGGAAAGTTTGATGTGGGTCGGGGGTGTTCCGCCTCTGGTCGCCGCCGTGGCCATGGTATTTGTGCTACCGAGCGATAAAAAAGTGATCGCTTACGGGGAAGAAGATCAAGACATGGGATCACAGGCAGATCCTACCCAATCGAAAGCTAAACAAGGCTCCTGGGGCGAGATGCTGAGCAAACCCTATCGCATACTCACCATCACCTGCCTTCTTCTTGCGGGTCTGAACTTCTACGGCTACCAATTTTTCAGCGGCTTCGTAACAACGTACCTGAAAGAAGTGCGTGAGTTCGACGGCTCCACCATCGGTGTCATTTTCTCCATCTCAGCGTTTGGTTCTCTGTTTGGTGCCTGGGTTTGGGGGGCTATCGCCGATAAATTTGGCCGAAAAGTGAATGCCTTTGGCTTCATTTTGGCGGGCATCATGGCGTCGGTCTTCTTTGTAGCACCGGGAGATCTGATGATTGGCAGCCTCAACATGCTGGCTATTCTCGGCCTGATTTACAACTTTGGCCTCTCGGCTTCTGCGGTGTGGGGCGGTTACTTCTCTGAACTGTTTCCGGCTCATCTGCGCAACTTTGGCGCAGCCTTGTTCCACGGAGGCCGAATCATCGGCATGTGGGCGCCAATGGTACTGATCTTCATTCAAGAGCGTACGGATCTGCAAACGGCGATGTGGGGTTCCCCTGTTGTATGGATTGCGGCGGGTCTGTTGTGGCTGTCCCTACCAGAAACACTCAAAGGCGGTCTGTTCGACAAGAACAAGAAAGCACAAACGGCAAAAGCCTGACTGAAATGACATATCCGGTTGGTACAACCAGCCGGAACCCCAAACATCTTCAAGCCCTGCGCCCAAGCGGGCTCGACAGCAAACAAGAGAGATTACAATGGCGAAATATCAAGAAGCTAAAAGTGTTGTTCGCAACTATTTTTCGGCGATGGAAAACGCAACCCATGAAAACGTGGCCGAAGTGCTGAAGGCTCATACGTCTGACGACTATTTATGGCGCGGCGTGTACCCGTTCCGCGAACAGCAAGGAGCCCAAGCCGCCGCTGACGTTTTCTGGTCACCGTTGATGAAATCAATGACTCGCATGCAGCGACGTCAGGACATCTTTATCGGCGGTAATAACGAAATCAATCCTGATGAAATCTGGGTAATGAGCATGGGCCACTTCATGGGGCTGTTTGATACGGAATATCTGGGAATGCGCCCAACCGGAAAAATCATGAACATCCGATACGCAGAATTTAACTGTGTTGAAAACGGTAAAATCACGAAAACAGGTTTGTTCTTGGATCTGCTAGGTGTCATGGATCAGGCAGGTTGTTACCCACTACCACCATCAACCGGCAAACACTACGTGTATCCGGGCCCACGTAACCATGATGGCCTGCTGTTTGAGGATGCGGCATCCGAAGAAGGCATTGCCACACTGGCTCTGGTTAACAAGATGGTTGATGACCTGTCAGCTCTTAACGACAGCGGCGCGATGGGTTGCCCGCCGGAAGTGCTTGAAAAAAGCTGGTCGAAAGACATGATTTGGTACGGCCCGTGTGGTATCGGCGCTTCCTATACCATTCCACGCTACCAGCAGCAGCACCAGCTTCCCTTCCGTAATAACCTGAAGGATAAGAAGTTTAATGGCCACGTTTGCCGCTTTGCTGAAGGCAACTTTGCTTGTTTCTTCGGCTGGCCGAACCTATCTAATACTCCGATCGGCGGCTTCCTGGGAATGACTGGCGGTGAAATCCGTGCCGATATGCAGGTGGTCGATGTTTACTACCGTGACGGTGACAAACTTTCTGAAAACTGGGTACTGATTGACCTGCCATACTGGCTGAAACAGCAAGGCCTGGATGTGTTCGAGCGCACACAGAAGATCATGAATCCTCCACTTTAAGCCAGTCCTCAAGCCAATCTTACAATCAGTCCCAGCGTCCGAACGCTCCTCTGTTCGGGTGTCAGTACCCAACTTGTGCCTCATCATGGATGAGGCACTCTTTACCTCGACCTGTTGCCTCCGTCTCGACTGACAGTCTCTCATTGATTCAACAAACACGGACGAGAACCCACAGTGGTTCTCTTCAGCAAACATTCTTCAACAAGTTTTCTTCAAAAGCTTTCTTTAGCAAAAATTAAGAGACTGAGCAGAGCATCTGGCTCCAGATAAATGGCGATCAGATGTGGCTACTGCTCACGGGGAGAATGCTTCGATGGGGGATTTTTATATTGGCGTGACCTTCCACGTCGACGATAAGAGTTTGAATCACCTGTGATGCTAAAACTCTATTCCGACCGGGTCTAATGTCTGATTTACAATGACTCAGGCCGAGATCAGGTTGTCACTCAGAGACAGCCATCGCTCAGCCAAAGTGGTACGTTAAGAAAAGTGGCAAATGAACCAAAGTCGTGGAGGAACATAAATAGTGGAGGAGCCAAAGCGATCAAGTTAACTAAAGTGATGACTTAACCAGGCATTGATCCGTTGACCCACATTCACAGGCTGCTCTAACGTTGACAGGTGGCCACAATCCGCAATGATGTGTAAAGTGACGTCAGGTATCTGCTCTGCCATTAAAAGATGGTTACCGATAGGACAAAGCAAATCGTCCCGGCCAGTCACCACCAGTGTCGGCACACTTATATCACGTAGCAGCGGTCGGGCATCCGGACGTGAAGCCAGAGCATTTGCATGCGCCTGAAAAGCGTCGATACCCACATTAATGGCCATAGTCGAAATGCAGTCAGTCAACCGCGTGTCACCCAACCGACTCGGATGGATCAGCAGCGGCATCAGAACATCCGGTGTAATGGCCTCAAACTCACCATTCAGCGCGCGTTCCACCAGCGCATTGCGTCGCTCGCTCACCTCTGGTTTTTCATCAGCCGCATTAGTGTCCAATAAGATCAGCCCTTTCACCCGCTCGGGGGCCTGACGATATACTTCAAATGCGAGGATGCCCCCCATCGACAATCCGCCAAGCACAAAGTGCTCCGGGGCTTCCTGAAGCACCTTACTCGCCAGGTGCGTCATCGAGTCCAAATACCCCAGCTGAGCCGTCTCTGGCCTCACCCATTTCGGTAATGTCTGATTCACCTCAGCAAACAACGTCTCATCACACAGTAGTCCGGGAAGCCAGAGCAAAGACAGAGGCTGTGCCATGTTACACTCCTTTTGAACATCCCGGTTTACCCGGCAGATCCGATCCCATCACAGAGTAGGTAAAACTATTGCCACGAAGATTTTTCAGTGCATAAGATGCCCCTTCCGGCACACTGAATACATCCCCCCGAGTCAGTACCAGACGGGCCTCTTCGCCATCCTGTTCGACACAGACTTCGGTATCACCGTCAAAGTTAATAAGCACTTCTTTGACGCCACGATTGTGCGCTGGAATCGAGGCTCCTTCCGACAGCTCATACGCCATAATGCTTACGTCATCGGCACTCTTTACCTGAAAATCGTATTCCGCGGCCGGATGACCGGTTAACGCATATTGCTTTACGCCAGAAGAAGAAAAATCGCTGCTGATCGTGTGATAGTCACGCCGCAACGCAACAAATGGCATCATCTCCTCAGTAGTGTAGTTATCAAACGTGTTCAGCTCGTCTTGGGTCAGTAGCGGCATCAGCTCCTCCGTGTTCGGGATAGGATCACCGTCAACGGTATCCACCAGTGAACCATCTGCTTTGAGATACAACCCATAGCCCTGACTGTCTTTGATTACGTTTGGGTGCCAAGTTACGCCACCACCAGAGTCATCGCCACCCAGTACCGAGAACATGAAACCATAGTCACGCCCCACTACCTCGAAACCACGGAACAAGTTGGTCGGGATAGAGATAACATCACCGTGAGACAATACCGCTTCGTGTTCACCATTGTTGCCCCAGTAAAAACGGAACAGGCCTTTAAACACAATAAACAACTCCGCAGTGCGGTGTGAATGCAGAGAGTTTTTAATACCCGGCGGCTGACCGGCCGCCCCTATGTTAAATCCTGCCGTCTCACGGATATGGACATGCTGACGACTGCTTTCCGCAACGCCGGCACCAATAATACAAAAGTTGTCTTTCATATCGCTGCCCGGCGTACGGGCATCAATGAAGGCACTCGTACCGGGAATCAGCTCCAGGTAACGCACCAGGTTACGATCAATTGCTTGTTGCAGAGACATAATAAGAATCCTTTCATCCATTACAGCGCTTTTAGTCAGACGCTTTTTATAAAACGTCCTTTGTAAGATGCACTTTTGTTAAAGCTAAAGGCTCAGTTTCCCAGCGGACGGCCACCATCAACGGAAATTGTGTTACCCGTCGAAAACGTCAGCACTTCCGCCGCCGCATAAACGGCATTCGCCACTTCATCATCACTGGCCAGGCGTTTCAGCGGCGTCGACATTTCTTGTTGATTTCGCCAACTGTCATCTAAGCCTTTGACGAATTCGGTATCGACGAGGCCAGGAGCAACGGCCAAAACACGAATATCCGGCGCCAGTGCGCGGGCCAATGAGCGAGTCATGTTTTCCGTCGCCGACTTACTGGCACAATAAGCAATGTTGCTGCCCATGGCCGTCTGCGCCGCAATAGACGTGATGTTAACCACACAGCCACCAGCGTTTCTGAGTAAGTGAGTAAACGCCCTGACCATCGCAAAGGGGGCCCTGACATTGACTCGGAAGATCTGATCAAACAACGCATCACTCAACCCATTCAGATCGGAGTGAGCAACAAATTTGGTCATACCTGCACAGTTCACTAACAAGTCCAGCTTGCCGCCGATTTCAGAGACCTGAGCGGCCAGATTCACGATGGCGGACGAATCTTCAACATTGAGCGAATAAGCAAGATGGCCGCCCCCCGGCAACACAGAGAGCAGTTCCTCCGCCGCCTGTTTGTTACTGTTGTAAGTCAGGACAACACGGTAGCCGGACTGCGCCAGTTTTCGACAAATGGCAGCACCTAAGCCGCCACTGCCGCCTGTTACTAAGGCAATTTTTGACATATCACGCCTCTTCGACTTTGCCTTTGTAACGGCGAACCCGGATATCAGCCTGCTCTTTGTGGCCGGCAAACCCTTCAAGCGCACACAGCCGTGAGCAGTACTCACCGACTTTCAGCGAGGCAGCTTCACTGACACGCTGGTAAGTACAGGTTTTAATAAACTTGCCGACCCACAATCCACCGGTGTAGCGCGCCGCTTTTTTGGTCGGCAGGGTATGGTTAGTCCCGATACACTTGTCGCCATAAGACACATTGGTTTCACGCCCCAGAAACAGCGCTCCGTAATTTGTCATGTTAGTGAGGAAATATTGAGGGTCCCGAGTCATCACCTGCACATGCTCAGAAGCGATCTCATCCGCCACAGCCACCATCTCTTCATAGCTGTCACACACGATAACCTGACCATAATCGGCCCATGCTTTGCCTGCCACTTCCGCCGTCGGAAGAATCGTCAGCTGACGCTCAACCTCTTTGATGGTTTCTTCGGCAAATTGCACACTGTTGGTCAACAGCACTGCCGGTGAGTTATAACCGTGCTCAGCCTGGCCCAGCAGATCAGCAGCAGCCAGTTCAGGATCACAGCCTTCTTCATCGGCAATCACCAGGGTCTCAGTCGGCCCCGCAAACAGATCGATACCCACACGGCCAAACAGCTGGCGCTTTGCTTCTGCCACAAACGCATTGCCCGGGCCGACAATCATATCGACCGGGGCAATCGTTTCGGTTCCCAGAGCCATAGCACCCACGGCCTGCACGCCACCAAAGCAATAAATTTCATCCGCCCCCGCCATCGCCATCGCCGCAACAATCGCGACATTAGGCTGGCCATTAAACGGAGGGGCACATGCAATAACACGTTTCACGCCAGCCACTTTAGCCGTCAGGACACTCATGTGTGCTGAAGCCACCAGCGGGTATTTCCCCCCAGGGATGTAGCAACCCACACTGTTGACCGGAATATGTTTGTGGCCCAGCACGACACCCGGCAGGGTTTCCACTTCGACATCTTTCATCGAGTCACGCTGGATCTGCGCAAAGTTACGCACCTGCTCCTGAGCGAATTCAATATCATGACGAGTAGACTCATCCAGAGCATCGACACACGCCTGAATCTGCTCAGGTGTCAGACGAAACTGCTCTGGTGACCAATTATCAAACTGCTCTGATAGTGCGCGTACGGCACTGTCTCCACGATTCTCAATATCCGCCAGAATGTTCTCCACCGTCTGACGCACTTTCGCGTCGTTTGATGCTGAGACTTCTTCCGTGATTCCGTTTTTCAAAATGCGAGCCATGCGACTTTCTCCTTAATGAGCTGAGGCAAACGATAAGTTAATTTCGATATTTGGATACGAATGCAAAATAACGATAAACATAAAATTAACATTAAGCAAGATACTGTCTCCACCATCAAAAAATCCATCAAAGCACTGATTTTTATTGATTTTCGTTTAAATTATGAAGATTTTCAGGTGTCTGAATTCGATTTCAACCTCATTAATGATAAATAGATCACACAAATTTCACTCTTTATTTACAACTTTAAATGTTAGATTTTGCATACCTTTGCAACAGGAGATAACAATGTTCAATTTCAAACAATCAATCAGTGAGCAGGTTCTGTTAGGCACGTTTGTCAAAACCCCTCACCCGCACATCATCGAAGTGCTGGCAATAGCGGAACTGCCTTTTATTGTGCTGGATGCCGAGCACGCCCCTTTCGACAGGGCAAGTCTTGATGTCTGTATTCTGGCTGCAAGAGCACATCAGTTGCCTTGTCTTGTCCGGGTACCGGACAGCAACCCATCGACCGTGCTCAATGCTTTGGACTGCGGTGCGACTGGCGTGCAGATCCCCCATGTCTGTACAGCGCAACAAGCCGAAGACATCGCAAGAATGTGTCATTACGGAGAGCGTGGAAGGGGCTATGCCGGCTCAAGTCGGGCAGCATGCTACACCACCAAACCAATGGCACAGCACCTGTCAGACAGCAAAGCAAAAACGGTGGTGATTGCTCAGATTGAAGACCCGGAAGGCGTTGAAAATAGTGAGCGTATTGCGCAGGTTGAAGGGATTGATGCGCTTTTCATCGGACAGGTGGATTTAACCGTCGCCTATGGGGCAAGCAGTGTGAATGACGATCGTGTGACTCAGGCCAGTATCCGGATTATTGAAGCTGCAAAAGCGAGCCATAAACCGGTGGGCATGTTTGTCGCGACAGCCGAAGCAGCAAAACAGTGGGCAGAGCTGGGTGTGCAGTTTTTCTGTGTCGGATCAGAGCATAAGATGATCATCGACGGCTTCAAAAGAGAAATAAATGTGATGAATTCATAAGTTTTTTCTTCTACTTATTGAGGATTACCGGTCTCGACTAGACACGCAAATCATTCAGCTCATACACTCTTGGCTTACGCTAAGTTAGAGGAGTATCACCATTAAAGCGAAAGTGACTTCGATGGACGTCGCCAAAATGCTCGGCGTCTCACAATCGACGGTATCCCGGGCATTCAGTCCGACAGCAAGCATCAGCGAGAAAAAGCGCAAAATGGTGATGGATGCTGCGGCTAAATTGGGTTACACGCCTAACGCAATCGCCCGCGGCCTGATCTCCAACCGCTCCGGACTGGTCGCTATTGCCTTAGATAGCGAATCGAACCCGATGTACGATCTCCAGTCCCGGGCATTAGCACTCGAAATCCAACGGCGTGGCGGTCAGGTTGTTCTGTGCCCAATCGACAAAGATGATCTCGACCTGGCCATCTCGCGCGCCATTGAATATCAAGTGGATGGGTTAATCATTGCTACCAGTCGACTGACTTCTCGCGCTTTCGCCCAATGTGAGAAATTTGGGGTACACCTCAGCCTGATTAACCGTTATGCGGAAGGGATTAATGCCAATATCACCGGCATTGATAATCAGCTGGCAGGTAAACAAGCAGCAGAGTACCTCAGTCGCAAGGGACACAGGCAGTTAGCCTACGTCAGTGGTGATGCAGGCTCGATGACCAGTGAAGAACGCTGGCGAGGTTTTTCGTCTACATTGCAGGCACTGGGGTTACCATCCCCCATTTTTATCCAGGCCAAATATAGCTTTGAAGCGGGGCTGGCGGCAGCCAGTGAAATTTTGGGGCATGGGATGAAGCCCGATGCCATCTTCTGTGCCAACGATATTCTGGCCATGGGCGTAATGGACGGTTTGCGGCAAAAAGGCGCGGTGATTCCTCAAGATTATGCCGTCATGGGGGTTGATAACATTCCTATGGCAGCATGGCCGAGCTACAACCTGACCACCATCGCCCAGCCAATAGATAAAATAGTGAAGCGCACCGTCGAAGATCTGATGAACCGGATTAACGCTAATCAGGATGCAGAAGGCGCTTATCTGTTCGAAGAAGGTACTCTGATCGAGCGCGGCAGCGTTTAGGCACTTCAATCTGCTCGAACGGCAAAGATGCCGTTTTCACAAACACTAAAAAGCCCTGCCTTCTTGGCAGGGCTTTTTTATTGCCATCCCGTCACGTTCACCTTACTGCTTTCTGCTTTCTGCTTTCTGCTTACGCATAACGTGCTGGGTCCATCCCCCAACTGAAAAAGCCACATTGGATTCGTATCCAATTTAATTCGTCAGGATGAGGTAATCATCACTCGCCGTAAACGTCACTCCCCCACAGTTCTCCTCCCCATACGGTAATGGTTGAATATTCATAATCAGTGCCAACAAACGAATAGATTCATGCCATAGACGACGATTATTTCCTGTCAAAACGCTATTTATTATTTTATTAAAAACCCGATCGCGAGCACAAACCACACACACAAGAAAAACATTCCATTGACATAAACGCAACATTCTACGATTTTGGATACGTAATCAAAAACCAATTACAGCATGCATTCAACAAGGAGAGAGTTTATGGCTATGGCAGGCTTTGACCCAAAGTGGCGTGATTTTCCCGATTACATTCTGGGAATCACGAAAGAGATCTGGGAAGACAGAGGGCTGCACACTTTACAGCACTATTACGCGCCAGACATTATCGTACGGACGCCGCTTTCCATTGTGAAAGGTAACGACAATGTCATCAGTGCGACCATGGGTACACTCGCGGAATTTCCCGATCGCACCCTGTATGGCGAAGATGTCATTTGGTCTGGTAATCCCGAGCAAGGCATGCTTTCTTCCCACCGCATTATTTCAACCGCCACCCATGCCAACCATGGCGCATTTGGTCAAGCTACCAACAAGAAACTCCAGTTTCGCATCATCGCCGACTGCCACGCCATTAATAACCAGATTAACGACGAGTGGATGATCCGCGATGTGGCTGCCATTGCCCACCAGTTAGGGATAACTTCAGAAGCGTTCGCACGCCAGCAGATTGAACAGGAAGGCGGCGTTGAATCCAGCCCTTTCCCGTTTACCCCTGAGCAGGATGTCGCCGGCCCTTACACCGGCATCGGCAATGACAACGAATTCGGCCAGCGATACGAAGATATTCTTCAACGTCTGATGCGCGCTGAGTTTTCTGTTATTCCTCAAACATACGACCGGGCCTGTATCGGCGAATACACCGGCGGCCAAACGGCACTTTCTCACGCGGGTATTGATCAGTTCTGGATGTCACTCCGTTCAGCTTTCCCTAATGCCACCTTCAAGGTTCACCATCGCATTGGCCGTAACGACGACATGATGTCACCACGTGCAGCCATTCGCTGGTCACTAGAGGGCAAACATGAAGGCCACGGCATCTTTGGGAAGCCGTCAGGCAAGGACGTTTACATCATGGGTATCAGCCACGCCGAATTTGGTCCCTGGGGACTACGTCGTGAATTCACCCTGTTTGATGAAACCGCCGTATGGAAACAAATTTTGCTCCAACAGGGATAAACCGGCCCCCTCGATTAAGCCGTTCATACTCACATAATGTAAGGAAACACCATGTTTTTGAATAAAATAGAGCAGTTTTACCACGACTACTTTCGCGCTTCTGCCGATGAAAAAGCATCTATCGCCCAACAGTACTTGAACCCGGATGTGAAATGGTGTGTGGCTCACCCTGTTAATGATCTAAACAACCCTCAGTCTGCGCATGAGCAGTTCCTCATCCAGTTGCAATCCGCCTTGCCGGATATTGAGCGCCGCCCGCAAATCGTCATGGACGGCGAGTACGAAGGCCGTACCTGGTACAACTCGACAGGTTACTTTGTCGGTACGTTCGACAATGCCCTGTTCGGTATCCCGGCGACAGGCAAGACACTGTATTTACGTTACACCGAGCTTGTGTGTATCGAAGACAATCAGATCACCGAATCTTATATGATTCCGGATTTCATCGATGCCATGAATCAGGCCGGTGTGAACCCGCTGCGCAAGAGCCTGGGACACGACGGACTGGTTCCGGCACCGGCAACCTGTGACGGTTTTAACCACGGTGCGGTTTGCCCTGATCGCAGCCAGAAAAGTCTTCAGTTAGTACTGGATATGCTGGCCTGCCTGGGTCGCTTTGATGGCAAAGACCTGTATTCGATGGATCTCGAAAACTACTGGCATGACGACTTCATGTGGTACGGCCCGGCGGGTATTGGCACCACACGGGGCATTAAAGGTTTCCGCAACCACCACCAGGCACCATTTGTATTTGCGTTCCCTGATCGCGGGGTGACTGTAGACATTAATATTTTGGCTCAAAATGACTACGTATCCACTGGCGGTTGGCCTCACATGTTCGGTACCCATACCGGGCACAGTGGCTGGCTGGGCATGGCACCAACCAGTAAAAGAATCGATCTTCGTGTCATGGACTTCTGGCGTCGGGAAGGCGATTTACTGAAAGAAAATTGGGTCGCGATCGACATTATCCACATGCTGCTGCAACTGGGTTACGACGTGTTCGCGCAAATGAAAGAGCAACTGGAGGGGCCAACGTATGCATGAATTCGGCACACTCAACTGGTTAATTCTTGGCAGCTACATTGTGCTCACCCTTATATTGGGCGCGGTGATCGGTAAGAAAGTCACCTCAGCGAACCAGTTTGCGCTGGGTGACAAAAACATCCCATGGTGGGCCATAGGTATCTCAGTCGTGTGTACCTATGTGAGCGCCATGTCATTCCTTGGCGGACCGGCTTGGTCCTACAAGGAAGGGCTGTCAGTCATTGCCATTCACCTTAACTACCCATTGGTGATATTTTTCATCGTGTCGGTATTCATGCCATTTTTCTACGGCAACGGATTGACCTCGATTTATGAATACCAGGAACGCCGTTTTGGTAAGGCATCCCGCCTGACGCTGTCAATGATCTTCCTGATCAAGCAAGCCCTGAGCTCTGCCGCTGTACTTTATGCGACCGCGATGATTCTAGAGTTCATTACGGGTATCGACGTGGTGTATTGCATCGTCATCGTGACCGCTATCGCGCTGATCTACACCGTCATGGGCGGCATTGCGGCAGTGATCTGGACAGACGTGATTCAGGCCTTCATTCTGTTCGCCGGTGCCTTTATCATCATCGAAGCGGTATGGAACGGCATGCCTGCCCCCATGACGGATATTATGGTCAAGCTCAAAGCGGACGGCATGACCGATGCCCTGTTAACCAGCATGGATTTGAGCCAGGTGACGACCGTTTGGGCTGGTGTGATCGCAATGACCATGTTCCACACCACGGTCTACGGCGGTAACCAAATGATGGTACAGCGTTGCATGGCAGCCAAAAGCATGGGCGATGCAAAAAAAGCAATGCTGATGATGGGTTATGTAGCGTTCTTCATCTACTTCGTGTTCATTCTGCTGGGTGTGTTGTTCTACGCCTATTACGACGGCAAAGAGTTTGAAAACGGCAACACTATCATTCTGCATTACGCCAGTGAATACGGCATGCCGGGCCTGATGGGGATCATCGCAGCCGCCATTCTGGCCGCCAGTATGTCGAGCCTGGATTCCGCGTTCAACTCCATGGCGACCGTTTCGGTGGCAGACTTCTACCGCCGTTTTTACAAGCCGGAAGAGTCGGATGAGCATTACCTCAAAATGTCACGCGTCTTTACCGTTGCCTGGGCCATTTTGGTTATCGTGCCAGCGCTGATGTTTGCGACCAGTACCGGATCAGTGCTGGAAGTGTTGAGTAAAGCCGGTTCCTACTTTGTAGGGGCGAGTTTCTGTATGTTTGTGCTGGGTTTCTACTCTAAACACATTACAGAAAAAGGACTGCTGATCGGGGTCGCAGCAAGCTTCATTGCGATTTGGTATGTGGCAGTGGCCACCGACATTTCATGGCCATGGTACTGTGTGATTGGTGTGGTGGTGAACAGCGTGGTTGCCTATGTTGCCAGCCTGGCGTTGTCCGGCAAGCAGAAAACCATGCACCTGTATACGGTCAAAGGCCAGCAAGCTGAATTTGCCCGCCTGAACAAGCCCATCAAGCAAGACGGCTGGTATGTGGTGCCGGGTAAAATCGATGCACCCTGTTACGGCCTGCTGGTGATGTTTGCCTTCTCTATCGTCTTGCTCTGGGGCATCAATGAGTTTATCGATAATGCGCCGCTATTAATCAATTTTGTCCGAGGCTGCTCCGTGCTTATCGTACTGAGTTTGATTGGCTATATCGCTTATTCTTTCCGACGCCCGGCTCGCACTCAGGATGTCGAGCAAACCAATTAGTCGTAGTGATTATTGATAAGCGTACGTTATCAATAAACGAATCTTGGTTAACATTGGCAGATACAAGCCGCTCAAGTACCGCAAATGCTTGAGCGGCTTTTTTCACCAGCACTTTTGGTCAACACCGTTGCCGATCGTCGCGATTAACCGCTGTTATAATGCGATCCACCCGCTCGATAGGCCTGTTCAGAATTGGATTAACCCAAACCCATGAGTAAACTCTGCTTTACCCCTTTAAATTTCGAGTGTTAACCTGCCTCTATTTATGAATACGTACCTATTTATGTTACTCTACCGACTCTTCATCAGGCTGGTAAGCAACACACATGAATTCACCAAAAAACACGGTTACATCCAAAGATGTCGCTAAGTTAGCAGGCGTTTCTCAGTCCACGGTTTCCCGGGTATTTATACCGGGCAGCTCTGTATCCGAAAAAACCAAGCAGAAAGTGTTTGAGGCCGCAAAAGCTCTCAACTATCGGCCCAACGCCTTTGCGCGCAGCCTGACCACCAACGAATCCAGACTCATTGGTCTGGTTTTTCCGGATGCCGACTACCCTATTCATATGAAAACCCTGCAGCTGATTTCCAGTGAATTACAGAAACAGGGCTACTCGACGGTCTTAATCCCCTGGCAGGTTGACGAAAAAGACAATCACTCAATTCCGAACATCTTCCAGTACCGGGTTGATGGTGTGATTGCCGCTTCGGCCACCTTTAATAAGACCCTGTATGAAGAATGTGAAGAGTTCAATATTCCGGTAGTGCAATACGCGCGGGTGGTGGAAGGAACCAGAAGCAGCTATGTCATCAGCGACAACTATGAGGCAGGGCAACAAGCCGCCCAGCTCTTGCACAAAACCGGCGTTACGTCGGCCGTGTACCTGACCGGTGAAGTGCCAACATTTACTAACGTTGAACGAAAAAATGGCTTTATTGCTGAATTTGAAGAGCTAGCCGGGCAGACACCAAGAGTGGTTGAGGCGTCCTACGATTACACCAGCTCGCTGGATACCATCCGCGAGCTGTTACAAACATCACAGCGACCAGAGGCCGTGTTCTGTGCCACCGATAACCTTGCGATGGCTGTAATGGATGTTGCCCGCTTGGAATGTGGATTAGACATTCCTGACGATTTGCAGGTGATCGGGTTCGACAATATTCCGCAAACCGAATGGCTGAGCTACCAGCTAACAACGTTCCGTCAGGACTTTAAACGTCTGGCGCGCGAGTCGGTCAAAATCATCGTGGATCAAATCTGCAATCAGAACAGCAGCCTGGTCAAGATGATGGTCCCGGTCAAACTGATTGAACGTAAGACCACGAAGGTCTGATCACAGTCTTTCCTGGCGAACTACCAGATTTTCAGCCTGTCTGACGGCGGTAAGTACATGCCGTCGCCGGGGCTGATCTGGTAGGTATCATGGAACGCATCCAGATGGGGGAATATGCCGTTCACCCGGTATTTCCCCGGCGGATGCCCATCGATTTCCAGAAACTTCAGCAACGTAGCCTCGCGAAGATGGCTACGCCATACTTTCGCGGCCTGCTCAAAGAAATCACGGTTGGCTTTTTCTATCTGCAGTTTGAGCTCATTTTCATTGGCACTTCCCGCCGCTTTCACCATGCGAAGGTTGGCACGATGAGCAATATGCAAGCCGTTCAGATCCCCCAGAATTTCCCCCAGTTCCAGCTCACCGTTGAGGTAATGTCCCGGCAAAATCTCATACGCATTGGCCTGTGTCACCGCCCTTTTCGCTACCGCGTTAAATTTTTTTCTGTCCTCTGGTGTCCACCAGTTTCTCAAATTTCCCTCGGCGTCATACTGGCTGCCTTGGTCATCAAAACCGTGGCCGATTTCGTGACCGATAATAAAACCTATGCCTCCCATCTGAGCCGCATCGCTCCAGGACGCATCAAAGAACGGTGGCTGCAAAATCGCCGCCATTAGCATGAATTTGTTCGCTGAAGGCTGGTAGTAAGCATTTACCATGGTTGGGGCCTGAAGCCATTCATCCGGGTCGACAGGTTTGTTCAGCTTGGCCACCATTTCCTCATGGTCAAACAACGCAATCCGTCGTGTGTTGCCAATCAGATCATCCGGGGTAATTGTCAGTGCGCTGTAGTCCTTCCAGGTTTTGGGATAACCAATATAAAACCGCATTGCCTCAAGCTTGGCGAGTGCCTGTACCTTGGTCGGCTCACTGAAGAAGGTTGAATCGGTTATCGCACTCCGGTATTCCTCTTTAATGGCCTGAATGATTTTCTGGATCTGGGCCAGTTCGTCATCACTGAAATGATGTTCGACATATACCCGGCCAACCAGCATGTCGGCTTTTTCTTCCAGGAAAAAAACCGAGCGAAGCCATTGCGGCATGTCTTTCCCTGCGATACCCATTTTCCGGCGATAAGCATTTACTTCATCCTGAAAAGCGCTCGACAGCAACGCGGCATGCTCAGCAATCAACCGCATTCGAAGGTAGTCCTGCCAGGTTTCGATTCTGGTGTTGGCAAACAGCGCATTGAGCGCGACAAGGTATGACGGTTGCTTGACGACCATGTCCAGTTCAGGCTCAAAACCCAGAACCGACAGCATATCTTTCACCGGGAAATGGGGCAGAGTTTGTTGAAGTTTAGCAGTATCAAACAGGTTATAAGTTTTCTGAGGGTCCCGGTTCTGAGCAGGAGTCCATTGAATCTGCGCCAGCTTCTGTTCCAGATTGATTACCCGTAATGCCCTTTCCTTGCCGTCATTAAAACCCGCCAGAGTTAACATGTTTGAGATGTGCTCCTGATACAACGCCCGAATCTTCTGTGAGCGATCATCGTCGCCTACCAGCACGGCCTGCGTCTGGCCCAGACCGTACTGCACCACGGTGGCAATGTAACGAGAGGAATTTTTAGCATCATTGGTCACGCCAATAATCAACGGGCCACCCACTCCTAATTTTTCCAGTTCGGCGAAGGCTCTGGCTATGCATGAGTGATCCTTACAGTTATCGATCATCTCGAGCTCCGTAGTGAGCGGACGGATCCCCAACTTATCGCGCTGTTCGATATCGTTGTAAGAAAGGTATAAGTCCAGCAACTGCTTCTCGTACGGCGCTAACGGAGACGTTGCCTTACGCAACGTTTCCAGCGTATCCCATACCTGCTTGTTCACATTCAGAGTTACTTGCGTAAAGTTGTCGATGCCCGGTAAATCCTCCGGAATAGGCGTCTTTTCCAGCCAGTCGGCATTTACATATGTGTAGAAGTCATCCTGTGGCCGAGGCTGAGTCGCCGCCGTTGCAAAAGGAACAGATAACGTCATTAGCAGCCAAATTGATACAAACAACCACAGCAGACTGCAAACCGATTCAAAAACAGATTTCACATGCATGATTACGCCCTCTGAAGGCAGGCTACGCCATATCAATACCGTATAGTTTAGGGTAGTTGGTGAGGGTTGGTTTTGGGGAGAGTTGACTTCTGGGAAGAGTTAGGGGCTAGATAGAAGAAGGGGAAATTGGTATTGGACCATTTATGAGTTAGGGAGTTAACTGGGTTTACAGGTTACCGATCGTTTCAGTGTATGCATCACTGCCGGTAGATAATTGATTTGATTTAAATGAAAGGTATGCTGAGTTAAATGATTTTCGATTAGCTCTATACCAAGCCATATAAACATAGTTATATGGCTTGGATTTCATTACTGTTCGGACAACTGATTAAGAAGAATGTTGGGGGTTAATATCTGAGGCAGAATCTCTGGAACGTCTGACCCTTTTCGATACCATAAATAAAGTGGTACACCCGAGCGTTTATGCTTTGTCAGGAATTGAGTGATCACACTGTCACCATTGGTCCAGTCGCCGACCATGGATACCACACCCTGTTGATTAAACACCTCTTTCACGCTGTCTCGTTCTATCGAGGTGCTTTCATTCACTTTGCAAGTCAAACACCAATCCGCCGTGAAGTACAAAAACACATCGTGCTCAGTTTTCAACTCATCCAATTTTGCTTGATCGAACTGCAAAGCATTGGGCTCGATTTGAGATGGCTGTGCCAATGCATCTGAATCCCACGAGACCATCACTAACAGAGGTAACAGGCTCAACACAATGGCTGGCCACCAACGCATCTTGCGTTGTGAGACTTGCCATAAACCGGTTAGCCACAAGCCAAATGTTGACAGCATGGTCGCCGAAATGACCAACAGTGTGAAATCGCTGCTGGCCTGACGCATCAATATCCATAACAGCCCCAGCACAGTGATAAACATTGGCAGTGCCAGGATGCGTCTTGCGGTGACCATCCACGCTCCCGGTTTTGGCAGCACCGTCCGCAACCTCGGGATAAAGCTCACCAACAAAAATGGCAACGCCATGCCAAAACCTAACCCGGCAAAGATCATAAATGCGCTAACAACCGGTAACACTAATGCTGCGCCTAATGCTGTCGCCATAAATGGACCGGTACATGGAGTCGCGATAAACGCGGCAAGTACACCTGTCCAAAAATCCCCTTTTGGCCCTTTAGATTCTTGTAAGCTCGAACCAGACGTTATTGTCCCAAGCTCATACAACCCCGCCAGGTTAAAACCGATCGCATTCATCAAGATAATCAACGTCGCGATGACAACTGGGCTTTGCAGTTGAAACGCCCACCCCACCTGATGACCCAGCGCTCTTAACGCAAGAATGATACCTCCCAGCACCACACACACTAAGACAGCACCGAACGTGTAGGCTAGAGCACCGGTTCTGGCTTCTTTTTCAGAGCCTTGATGCGCAATGCTTAAAATTTTCAGGCTCAAGATGGGAAACACACACGGCATGATGTTGAGCAATAGGCCACCCGCAATTGCTCCCAGAAACGCGATGATAGAGAGAACGATGTCGTTATCCATCCATGAATCCGGCTGACCGGACAACGAACTTGAAGCATCGATGCGCTCTGCCTGAAATCGCAACGAAGTCCCATTATTGAGCTCGAGGACGCCTTCAAATAAGTCGCCATCCAAGTCGCCTTTCGTCGTAGTCATCGTGAGGCGATCATCTTTTAAAGTAAATTGTTGAGCGGCGCTGTTAGACATTAAATCGTTGATGACGGGATAAACGTGCGCGTTCTTAATATCGACGTTCTTAATATCGACAGAGCTGGGCAATGGCAAACGTAGCGTAAACGTCTCGTCGCTGGTGTAAAACTGCCCGGTTTCGTTGATGGGTTTAGGGATTAATGCCTGCCACTGGTTAAACCGATTTTGCAGAGCGCTATCTTTTGCACCGTCACCAACCGTCAACGTCGTACTCAATGACTGACTTTCCGGTAAGCAACTTTCTGGGTTGCACACCAAGTAATTGAGTTCGAGAACTAAGTCGACAGACTCACCGTCTTGATAATCTTTGCTGATCGTCAAAGGGGCTAACAGCACATATTCGCCGTGGTATATATAGTTCATTAAACCACTGGTGAGCAGTTGGCTCGGTGCAGGGTATGCAAAATCGCCAACAGTCACACCTTCAGGTAAAGACCATTTGAAATGATTGGCAAACCCAGCATCACCTGGGTTTTTCCAATACCCATGCCAGCCTTCTTGAGGCGTCATTTTTAACGCTAGCGTTTGTGTTTGACCAACAGACGGATGTTCAAGCTCTGGAATAATCGAAACAGACAGTAAATTGTTCGGGTAATCATATTGATTACTCAGCGCTTGAAATGAAACAATCATACAAGCGATAAGAGTCATTATGCGGACGAAAATAGCGACGCACTTCATGGCTTTCATCTCTAACAGTTAAAACGATGGCTGTTAATATTCATTTGAAATTAAAATAACAGCCATTGTTGGACTTTTATATCCTATAATTTCACAGTGATGCTAAAACATTATCAAATTCACTATCCTGTACAGATACTTTCGATTCAATGCGTCCATTCTTATCAATTAAAATAATCGTTGGGATTTGATTGACATCAAACTTTTCAAATAGCTTTCCATTACCATCAAATACAATCGGTAGACTGGTTCCATAACTCTTTTTATATTCGTGAAGTTCAGCAACTGAGGACCAAACATTGGTGGAGATAGAGACCCATTTCATATCTTCTGATTGAGATTTCACTTCGAGAAGTTCGCGCACTTTAGTACACGCCTTTGAAGACTCCGGTGCCGTCTCTTCCAAATACCATTCGCACCAAGGGCCAAAAAATACCAGTCCGACTTTGTCGCTATTTTTATGACCAAATTTTACTTCAAGGCTTTTGTCATTGATCGTGGTGAAATCTAAACCTTGCAACGTATCGCCGACTTGATACGCACGTGTAGTCGGCTCAGACGAGCTAGCGTAGGTCACCTTGTCAACGGAGGGTTGTTTAATGGCACGCTCAAGTTGATGATGAAAATCTTCGTCATCGACATGGCCAAAGTATGAAAACAAGCCTTGTTTATCAATCAACACATGTTGTGGGGTAACCCTTAATTGAAACGCACGAGCGAGTGTTCCATCATCAATCACTGTCGGCATCGTCAGTCCCATTTTTGCCATAAACGGCTTCACAGACTTTACGCTGTCATTAATACCAGTGTTCACGGATATCACTTCTATTTGATCATGGTATTGCTGGTATATTGCTTCGAACCCAGGCATTTGCTCACGACAAGGTATACACCATGTCGCCCAGAATTTGATATAGACAGGTTTATTTCCATACACTTCGCTCAAGTCTATGACGGTGCCGTCAATGGTGGTGATTTTCATATCCGGCGCTGGTTTCCCAACCAAAAGCTCGCCCGCCGATTTAGCGCGACGTTCACCGTCGGCTGAGTAGTCCATTTCTTCCGCATGAGCTTGCTGATATAAGGGAGTGAGGAATAATACTGTCGTAAATAAGAACTTTAAATATTTTTTGTACATAGGCTTCATATTGAGCATCCTATTTGAAGTGACTATAAAGGTTTAAGTAAGGAAATTTATAATAATTTGGTTTTGATGAAGTTTTCTTCTAGATGTGCCAATAGTTTTTGACGAATTAATTTAATATTATTTTCGATGACATCATGAGAAGAAACGGTACTTTCAATAGCGAAAAAACTGACACTGTTTATGCCAATCGTGCTGAGTACTTCTTTCATATATGGTGTAAAAAAGTCGGGTTGATACGCATCATTTCCTGAAAACTTCCCACCGGAAGAAATAAGCACATACACCGGTTTATCGTCTAATAATCCCCGTTTCCCGGTTGGCGTTATTGCGAACGTCTTTTGGGCTCGAACAACATGATCCACCCAACTTTTTAATCCGGAAGGCAACGAGAAGTTATGCATCGGAGACATCACGATCACCATGTCGGCTTCGACTAAATCGTCGATAAGTCGATTCGACAACGCGAGACTGCCCTTCGACTCATCATAATCTTGTTCAGTACTCGCCACGGAGATTGAATATTCGCTATCCACCTGTGGAAGTACCGTCACGTTTTCTTCCGTCACGCTCACAGGCGTGAGCATCGACACACGTTTAAGCAGGGCTTGCGCAAGGAAATATGTCGAGGACGCTTGTTGCCTCGAACTACTGTTGATCAATAGTATTTTCATATTATCTCCAAATCTTCGATCGTCACACCGTATTGGTAGTGATGTTACAAACTAATATGGCTTACAATAAGAGCCATAAGTTTAAGATTTTTATGGACCATGATTGGACATGCAAAAAGGCCAGAACAAACTGTTTGCCTATAAACTGGTTTACAAGCGTATTCACACCGCGATTTTAGAAGGCGTGCTCAAACCCGGTGAACGTATTCCATCCGCACGTGCCCTCGCCAAAGAAATGGGGCTATCACGTGGCAGCGTGGAAGAAGGCTACGCTCTTCTGAAATCCGAAGGTTTTATTGAAGCAAAAGGACAAGCTGGTACGAGAGTCAGCCAAAACCTTATTGAGCAACCGAAACCTTCTTTGAACGACGTGACCGTTCGTCAGCCCGGCTTTACCACCGATCTTCAAACAACAGATATCCTCCCTTTCCAACTTGGGATCCCTGCACTGGATGCTTTCCCCTTTAAAACTTGGGCAAGGATGGCGGCCAGAAACGCGCGCAATACCGCGATAGATAACCTGACGTATCCTTCTGTTTATGGCTTGCCAGAACTGAGATTGGCGATTGCCCAATATTTAAACTTGTATCGCGGGGTGCAGTGCCAACCGACGCAGGTATTCATTACTTCCGGCTATGTAAACTCCATAAAGTGGATCACCAAGGCATTGCTCTCTCCTGATGACAAAGTGGGTGTCGAAGACCCAGGTTATCCTCTCACCAAGTTGATCTTGGAGAATGAACGCCTGACTCCTGCTTTTGTGCCTGTCGACGGCAGTGGCGTAACAATTCCTAAAGATCGCGAGATTAAGGCTCTCGTTGTTACCCCTGCACATCAAAGCCCAACTTGCGTTTCTCTATCACTGCAAAGACGTCAGATGTTATTGGATTGGGCCGCTGGCAATGACAGTTGGATTATTGAAGATGACTATGACGGCGAGTACCGACACACGGGCTTACCGCTACCTGCTCTAAAGAGCTTAGATACTCAAGACCGCGTCATATATTCTGGTACTTTCAGCAAAGTTCTTTTCCCTAACCTCAGAACGGCTTACATTGTGGTTCCGCAAAACTTGGTGAGTCGTTTTGAACAACTCTCCGATTTGTATGCAGGCAATGTCGCCGGATTAACCCAACTCTGTATTTTCAACTTCATGCAAGAGGGACATTTCACCCGTCATATTCAGCGGATGCGCAAGCTATATCGCAAACGCAGAGAGTTCGCGGCTAAATTGTTTGCTCAATATTTGGGAGATAACGTCTCCATTGAGCCTCAACCTGGCGGGATGCACATGATATTAAAATTCAACGATCCCAGCTGTAATGACGTTGAGATTGCGAACAAGCTCTTACATGAAGGGCTCTATTCTCAAGCTCTGTCTCAGTGGTCTTTAAAGAAAACTCATCCAGGTTTGATTCTCAGTTTCACCAATATCAAAACAGAAGAAGAATGCACAGCGTTGATATTAAGACTAAAAGCACTGCTTTAAACCTCAATTTATAACGCGTTAAACATACACAGACAACGCGAGTAAACGGCGTTTTGTCTGTGCAGTTTAAAGTGCAATGACGTGACTTATACCCACGGAGCAAGCGGATCGGCTTGTTCCATGATTAAGTCCAGTTCCGCTTTCGGTGGGTAGATAAGTTCGTTGGTGATGGCTATTTTGATCTTCTTAGCGTCTTCTTTGACTGATTTGACTTTCTGATCCCAGCCCTCGGTAAACACCGCGCCCCATGAACCAAGATCTAAACAAGTCACATAGTTTTCTTGTTTGTATGGCAAGTAGTCACAATCTAATAGACTCGCGGCGACATTATGCCCAGCGAACTTACCCATTAAAATCGCATGCTGGCAGCTCATCAGTGCATGATTGCCTTTATCATCCGTTGCTGCATAAGCCACATCACCGGTTGCGAATATGTTCGACTGATCGATCACCTTCAATGAAGACTCAACATGCAGCCTGCCCTGCGGACCTTGCTGTTTTGCGAACACGTTCGTCAGATCATTCGCTTTGACGCCAGCCGTCCAGATGACGGTATCGGATTGAATTTCTTCGCCAGAACAGAGCCGTAAACCGTGTGCGGTGATTTCTTCAATCTGCGCATTGAGTATCCATTCAATCTCAAGATCGTCCGTCGCTTGCTTGATGACATCCTGAAGTTCTTGGCTGTAATTCGTACCAATTTGGCCATTACGTTCAATGATAATGACTCGAACAGGCTCGCTCTCACCCAACAGAGCTTTGAGTCTGGCAGGCAGTTCCGTCGCAATTTCAATGCCTGTGAATCCGCCACCACAAACTACAACGGTATTGCGAGCCTGAGATGACGGCTTGCTTGCCAGGCCATTGAGATGCTGCTCAAGCACCGCGGCGGTATCTATTTGGTCAAGATCAAAAGCATGCTCTGCAATACCTTTCACCATATCTCGGCGCAGGTTTGAACCTGCCGCTAATACCAGCCTGTCGTAGTGCTTGGTTACTAAGTTTTGGTTTTCATCAACATAAACAACGAGCTGTTTGTCCGACTCGATGTGGGTGACATTCCCTGTAATAAATTTCACCCCCATAGCCTCAAAAACAGGCATCAACGGAGACACCAGTGTCTGTACTTTCGACTCATAAAAGCGTGGGCGAACACGTAGTTCTGCAACCGGCGCGATGACAACAACACTGATGTCATCCGCTTTTTTTAGCTTTGCCAAACGTGCGGCACTCAACGCCGTCCACATCCCCGCAAAACCGGCACCGACAATCACTATTTCTTTGCTCATAAGAGATTCCTCGTTAATTGCTGACTCATCATTTTTTCGCAGCATACAAGAAAAAATAACTGCGACAACTTTGGTCGCAGTTTATTTTTGTAAGCGATTTCTTTATGCTTGTGGCAAGAGAGTGATTTAAACTCCCAAGTAATTAGAAACAGAGGGTAACTCATGGCTTTTTACAGCTCGGGCGTTGAGTACGGGATTCACTGCTTGGTGAATATGGTTGATGAAGATGGTGCTCCTAGAGAGATGTCAGTTCGAGAGGCGGCGAACTTACAGGGCGTACCTTATGATTATTTGGGTAAAATATTTACTAAGTTCTCAAAAGCCGGGTTAGTCGAAAGTTCGGAAGGCCGTAAAGGCGGCTACAAGCTTGCCAAATCGCCTGCGGATATCAGCGTTCTTGATATCGTGATAGCGATAGATGGTGAAAAATCTATTTTTGACTGTAAAGAAATCCGGCAACGGATGAATATCTTCACTGATGACGTACCCAAATGGGCATGCGAAGGGATGTGCGGTATTCACGCACTAATGAGAAAAGCTCAGAACCAGATGCAACAAGTCTTGGCTGAACAGTCAATTTTAATGCTTTCGAAACAAATGTATGCAAAAGCCCACACTACTTATGCTTTAGAAATTAAAGATTGGATCGGTTCGACTAGAAATTCAGAGCATAAAGCATAGCGATTACCCTTCCTTTAATAGGTTTCGGTCTCATCAAATCGTCGAGTAAGTCGGAACTCATCGTCTTTTATTCGCCAATCTATTGATTCAATTACCACTAGATTGGCAAAACAAATGACGATCTTTTTGCATCCACATACTGAATCGCAACTTATTCGCTAGACACGATAATCCAAGTCAAAACGAAACTGTAGATTCTGTTACGAGCAATGATTCTACCTTGCCTTGGGACATTTTCGGGTCAATAGCTATCACTTTCAGCAAAAGGAAAGACTAGCTGAGTCTGAACAACAACCACGAAAGCATAAGTCCAACACAAAAAAGCCCCGTCATTCCTGACGAGGCTTCGTTGTCGTGACGTGGCGGAACGACCGGGCTGGCGCTCCAGCGGGACTCATTTGCCCGCAGGAAACCCAACACAAACAAAAAAGCCCCGTCATTTCTGACGAGGCTTCGTTGTCGTGGCGGAACGGCCGGGCTGGTGCTCCAGCGGGACTCACTTGTCCGCAGGGCAAACCTAAAACCCAACACAAACAAAAAAGCCCCGTCATTTCTGACGAGGCTTCGTTGTCGTGGCGGAACGGCCGGGCTAGCGCTCCAGCGGGACTCATTTGTCCGCAGGGCAAACCTAAACCCAACACAAACAAAAAAGCCCATCATTTCTGACGAGGCTTCGTTGTCGTGGCGGAGCGGCCGGGCTGGCGCTCCAGCGGGACTCATTTGCCCGCAGGGCAAACCTAAACTCAACACAAGCAAAAAAGCCCATCATTTCTGACGAGGCTTCGTTGTCGTAGCGGAACGGCAGGGCTGGCGCTCCAGCGGGACTCACTTGTCCGCAGGGCAAACCTAAACTCAACACAAACAAAAAAGCCCCGTCATTTCTGACGAGGCTTCGTTGTAGTGGCGGAGCGGACGGGACTCGAACCCGCGACCCCCGGCGTGACAGGCCGGTATTCTAACCAACTGAACTACCGCTCCAATTCTTTATGAAATCCAGCTTGCGCCCAATTTCCAGAATGTGGCGGAGAGATAGGGATTTGAACCCTAGATACGCTATTAACGTATGCCGGTTTTCAAGACCGGTGCTTTCAACCACTCAGCCATCTCTCCGTAAGTGCGGCGAATAGTACGGGGTTCCCTGATGGCTGTAAAGCTTTAAAATCAGGAAATTGACCGACCGCTCACTAAAGCATCAAAATCGGCATATTTTCACTAAAAATACGCCTTTACTGAAGAAATCTGGCTGTAAGGTCAGAAAAGATCGTTTTTGCATCGTCCTCGATAATATCGCCGTGGGTCACGACAATACGTTCAAAATCCCATTGCCGGATGTGATCGATAAAACGGGCGAACGCTTGTTTGTCTTTAATGGTGAGCCCCA
Organism: Photobacterium sp. GSS17; assembly: GCF_028621875.1. Classification (NCBI taxonomy): domain Bacteria; kingdom Pseudomonadati; phylum Pseudomonadota; class Gammaproteobacteria; order Vibrionales; family Vibrionaceae; genus Photobacterium; species Photobacterium sp. GSS17. The sequence goes on from NZ_CP117518.1 coordinate 1,573,850, forward strand.
TTTTCAGCGGCGGTGCAACACAACAGCCTTTAAAACCTATGGGCTCAAACACATACTTGGTTAACAATCCCGCCATGCCTTCGGGTTCCTGTTCAGGGTAGTTCTGGATCATGTCGGTAACGATGAGCGAGCGGGAGGGCTGATGAAAAAAGACGGTTTCGTTGAAAAGCGGGACATGTGGCATGGTTTCCCAGAGTAAGTCCTCTTTCCAGACGTTTTCCATCCCCTTCTGGAGGATATGGTAGTTTGACAGCGGCACCTTACGCGGTATGCCTGCACTGACATAGGCATCGGCGTCAGGGTAGGCTTCGCACCACTCTTGCAACCACTTGCTGTGAGCGTTATTAGCCGCGACGATGTATTTGACCTGACCAATGCCGTCGACCTGATGCTTCAGATGATCGGACATGGCTGTTGGTGAATGTACCCATACCGCCCCGTCGGCCAGCCGGATAATGGTCATTCGCAATCCCAAGCGGGTGCCCATCATCGACATCGAATCTTCGTGTACCCAAAGGTTTTCCCCAATCTGACGCATCCTGACCTCGCTTCTTGATGACCTGACGATAAATGTATATTGCCAGAGGTCATCAAAGATACCTGCCGACCCGATCACATTGCGTGCTACATCCCTGAAGTGACGAAATTTTTCGCCACTTCAGGAACCGTTACCGCAGGAACCATTCAGCATGAGTGTACAATCAGCGCACACTTAGTGCTTAATCACCGTGCCACCAGCACCGAGCAAGGAGCATGTCGCACAACCCGGGCAGCATTGGAGCCAAGCAGGTAAGAGCGAAACTTCGGCTTGGCTGATGCCATCACAATCGCATCCACCTTGCTTTCCCGTGCCTGCGCGACGATTTCATCAGCTACCACTCCGTTGCGGATCACGCATCGCCCACGATGGGGCTCAGGCACCAGGTTGGTCAGCATCAGTTGCAACGCCTCGCGGTGAGTTTTGGCATACCCGCCAAACGTGTCGCTGGACACGGTCGGCACCATGCTGTGATGGGCACGAGCATCTTCCACATACAGCATGTCGATTTTGCCGTCGTCATCAAGCAACCTCAGCGCCATGGCCAGCTCCCGCTCCACCACGGCGGAAAAGGCCAAATCAACCGGGATCAGGATGTATTTCAGTCTCATCAGTTTTCTCCCATTAATGTATTCGGCAGCCACAACACCACTTCAGGGAACAGCATGCACAGAATCAGCACACACAGTTTCAGCAGAATAAATGGGGTAATCGAGCGGTAGATATCCATCATGGTGACTCCCGGCGGCGCAATGCCTTTGAGGTAGAACAAGGCAAAGCCGTATGGCGGTGTCTGCACGGCGATTTCAATGTTCAGAATCATCAGAATACCGAACCAGATCGGGTCATAACCCAACGACACGGCGATTGGCGTAAACAGCGGCGCGCACATCAGGACGATGATCATCTCGTCGATGATAAAGCCCAGCAGCAGCATGACCACCTGAAGCAAGATGATGACAGCGATTGGCGGCAGCCCGAGATCGTGGGTAAAGTCGGCCACCATGTTCTGCACCCCACTGAGCATATGGAAGTTACTGAACAATGATGCCCCGAGAATAATCCACATCGACACGCTCACCAGCATGGCGGTTTCAAACCCGGAGGTTTTGAACATTTCCAGCCGGAATCGCTTAAAGGCAATGGCCAGCAGAATCGCCCCGAAGACACCAATGGCACCGGATTCCGTCGGTGTGGCAATCCCAGTAATGATGCTTCCCAGCACCGCGACAATCAGCAGCAGCGAGAAAAAACCGTCCCGCGCCGTGCGAACCTTCTGTTTACGGGTCATCTTCGCTTCGCTGCCGGTATCCAGCGGAGCTTTGGCCGGATTGAGCTTACAGCTGATAATCACGTAAGCCACCATCAGGACGATGGAGATCAGCGCCGGCACAATGGCCGCGATAAACATCCGCCCGACCGAGTTCTGGGTAGTGGCGGAGTACATGATCATCGGAATACTCGGCGGGATCAGAATCCCCAGGCCGCCGCCAGCCATGATCACGCCCAGCGCCAGACGCTTGTCGTAGCCACGTTCCAGCATCGGTTTGAGTGCGATACTGCCGGATGTCATGATACCGGCACCGATAATCCCCACCATGGCTCCAATCATGGAGCACACGCCGATAACACTGATCGCCAGCGAACCACGTACACGGCCGATCAGCATCTGGCTGGCATTGAACATGGCATCCCCAATCCCCGAACGGGTCAACAGTTGTCCCATGTAGATATACAGCGGAATCGCCAGCAGGATAAAGCTGAAGTAACTGCTTTCAATGGTGGTCGGGATCAGGTTGAAAATTCCCTCTCCCCAGGTCAGGTAACCAATGCCCATGGCGATCCCGCCCAGTGCCAGACCAACCGGAGCCCCCAGCGCAAAGCTGGCCAGAATACAGCCAATCAAAATCAGCGTCAGAACTTCAATGCTCATGCATCCTCCATCTTGGCTGATTGATATGTGGCAGCCGTTTCCGTATGTGAGTTGTCGCTCGGGCCTGCCGCTTTACGCTGACTTGCCTGATGATTTTCCGTATTCTCAAGGGCCTGCGGATGAATAACCGGCGCTTGCTCAGCGTCATTATGGGTCGCTTTGTCGACGATCAGGGGTTTGCCGGTGAGCAGATAGCAGACATCCTGAATCCAGTCGCTGGTGAGCTGCATAATGAAGATTGCGCTGGCTCCCATCATCATCACCCAGAAGTGAGCCATGGTAGGCGCCCACTCAGACTGACGGCGATAATTGAACTCAATCGCTTCCTCAAATTTGCCGAAGCTCATTTGTAAAATGACGGCCAGAAAAAAGATGGCCAGCGAATAGGAAAACAGGTTGAACAACGACTTCATGCGCGCCGATACCGTCAGGTACAGCACGTCCACATTGATATGGGCTTTTTTCTGCTGGGCCAGTGCGCCGCCGAGCGCTGCCACATAACCGAACAGGAACAGGGACACATCGTAGGCCCAGATTGTCGGGCTCCCCAGCACATAGCGGGAGAACACCTCAAACACCACCGTTGCCGCCAGCAGCGGCATCAGCAACGATGCCGTCCAGCCAACGCCGTAGACCAGACCATTCACACCGCGGCAATAAGCCGCCAATGTCATCCTTAACATTACTTCCTCCCCTTTAGCGCGTTCCCGGGCTTCATCTCATCAAGTCCGCGTCTAAAAGTACGCCTGAAAATTTCACGCAAATAAAACAGTGACGAGGGGCCGATCAGCCCCTCGCGATTTCCTTGTAAAAACGCCTTATTGTTGCTTTTGCAGAATGTCGACCATTCGGCTGCTGTATTTATCGGATTTGGCGTATTCGCTCCACAAGGAGTTAGCGGCTTCGCTCCACTGACGTTTGTCAGCTTCGCTTGGCTCTGGGCTCCACTGCATGCCTTTGGCTGCCATATCGGCAATGGCCTGCTGCTCCCACAGGCGAGACTTGGTCATCTGCTCACGGGCATGCTGGGCACTGGCAGTGCGGACGATGGCTTTCAGATCGTCAGGCAGTTTGTTCCAGGCCATTTTGTTCACCACAATCGGCAGCACCTGGGCACCGGCAATCGGCAGCGGGTACATGTATTTCGCCACTTCGACGTGGTTACCGTCACGGTGGTCAATCAGGTTACTGCCGATAGAGCCATCGATAACGCCGGTCGCCAGGCTGGTGTAGATTTCGCTCCAGGCCATAGAAGCCGGTGAGGCCCCCAGCTTGCGCAGGAACTTACCGTACGCGCCCGGCGCACGAATCTTCAACCCTTTGAAATCTTCAATTGATTTGATTGGCTCTTTGGTCAGCACGTAAACCGGTAGCTGAATGTAAGGTTCCAGCCAGACCAGATTCTGCTTGTCGTAGGCTTCGGTCAGTACTTCGCCCCAGCCACGCTCATGGAACAGCGCACTCAGCTCACCAACATCGTCAGTCATGCCCGGCAGGCCCACTTCCACCACGCCCGGAGGGAACTCGCCCGCGTGCATTGGCTGGAAAGGGGCACCCATGGTTACCAGACCGGATTTCACTGAACCCAGCACCCCGGTCTGACCCACGCCTTCTCCGGCATACATCATCTGAACCGCGATACGACCGCCTGACATAGCTTCAATGTTTTCTGCAAAATGTTTGTAGACTTCACCGTAGGCAGTCCCACGTGAATAAAGGTTCACAAAACGCCAGTTATGCTCAGCCGCCGCAGCCTGCGGAACAACAGATAAACCTGCTGCAAACGCAAGTACGCACCCTGCCAGTGTGCGCTTGAGGAAATGACGTCGTTTTGGGGATTGATACATCGGTTAGGCTCCTTGTCTTAGATGTCCATTTGCTGTGTGGTACAGCGTACGTGGCTTGTTTCACTGCCACTTCTTTTGTTTCCGCTTTGTTAAAATAATTACAAGTCATTTACTATGAATAAATATGTTTTTCTCTATCTAAAGTTTTACCGCGGTCAAACCTTCTGGTGGTTCTGTGCACAACCGACTGAAAAAACAGATAAAAAAAAGGCAACACCCGAAGGTGTTGCCAACATGCCGGATGGAGCCCTGGCGCCCCAATGACATTTCTCAAAGGACGAAATTTTACAAAATTCCTTCCTCCGAGCAGCGTACGCCTTCACGGCGCGGCAGCCCGGAATTCAGGAACACACATCTACACACTTACATTTACACTCACACTTGCATGTACAACCTGTGCTTACTGGTTGCACTTACAGAAAGCATTTTTCTGTCTCTTCGCGACAACAGGCCACAAGGTGTTACGCCCCCACACCCAAACACAGGTATTTGATTTCCAAATAATCTTCAATGCCATAGCGAGAGCCTTCACGGCCACAGCCGGACTCTTTCACCCCGCCAAACGGCGCAACTTCGGTCGAGATTATGCCTTCGTTGATGCCGACAATGCCGTACTCCAACGCTTCGCTCACCCGCCAGATGCGGCTGTTGCTTTCGGTGTAGAAATACGCGGCTAAGCCGTATGGCGTGGCGTTGGCACGTTCAATCACGTCCTGCTCGTTACTAAAGCGGAACACGGTGGTCACCGGGCCAAACAGCTCCTGATGGGCGATATCCATTGTTTCATTCACATCCACCAGTACCGTCGGCTGGAAGAATTGCGGACCAACATCAGACACAGCGCCACCGGCAGCCAGTACCGCGCCCTGCTCCAGCGCGCGGCTGACCAGACCTTCCACTTTACTGACGGCTCGGGCATTAATCAGCGGCCCGATATCCGTGCCTTTTTCCAGTCCGGCACCAATCTTCATCGCAGCAACAGCTTCCAGGTAACGGGCCATGAACTCGTCATAAATCGCGTCGTGAACATACAGACGGTTGGTACAGACACAGGTCTGCCCGGCATTACGGTACTTGGCAATGATGGCGCCCTGCACGGCTTTGCCAATGTCTGCGTCATCAAACACGATGAACGGAGCATTACCGCCCAGCTCCATCGACACCTTTTTCACCGTATCGGCGGCCTGCGCCAGAATGTGCTTACCCACTGGTGTCGAGCCAGTGAAGGACACCTTGCGCACTTTAGGATGGGTACACAGCACCTCACCCACCGTCGCCGGTGCCGAAGTCGTCACGATATTAACCACCCCGGCCGGAATGCCCGCCAACTCGGCCAGCTTAACCAGCGCCAACGCGCACAATGGCGTGTCTTCGCCCGGCTTGATCACAACGGTACAACCAGCCGCCAACGCCGGTCCCACTTTGCGGGTGATCATCGCAATCGGGAAATTCCACGGGGTGATCGCCGCCACCACGCCAACCGGCTGTTTGATGGTCAGATAACGGTTTTCCGGACGGGCCGACGGAATATGATCGCCGTAAGTGCGTTTCGCTTCTTCGGCAAACCACTCGATGAAAGATGCCCCGTACAGCACTTCGCCATAGGCTTCAGAGTATGGTTTGCCTTGTTCAGTTGTCAGCAGGGTGGCCAGCTCATCAGCATGCTCAACAATCAGATCAAACCAGGCTTTCAGCAGACCGGCGCGATGTTTGGCCGTCGTTTTTTTCCACTGTCCGAACGCCTTGTCTGCCGTCAGCACAGCGCGTTCCGCTTCTGCCGCGCCCATATCCGGCACGGTCGCAATCAACTCGCCATTGGCCGGATTAAACACCGGATGCGTTGCGCCGTTGTCTGCGTTAACCCATTGACCGTCAATAAAAGCCTGAGACTGAACTAACTTTAAATCTTCCATATACCTGCCCTTAACCGAGAACTCATACCCGGCTCATAGAATGATGTTGCGATTCCGTTCATAATGCGTGAACAGAATATTATCAATCGGGACAGCTGAATAAATTTTCACTGTTAAACCTGAAGTTTTACGGGCATAAAACTATGACAAGACCCTCTATGCCGGTAGGTCAAATCGGTGATTACGAGATCAAGCAACTGAAGATTTTCAAGACAGTTGCCGACTGCGGCGGTTTTTCGGCGGCAGAAACCGAACTGAATATCAGTCGCTCGACCATCAGCATTCACATTTCCAACCTGGAATCGCGCCTTAACCTGATCCTGTGCCGACGCGGGCGGGCGGGCTTTTCGCTCACGGAAGAAGGTGCCGTGGTGTATGACGCCACGGTTAAGCTGCTGGGCGAGCTGGAGAATTTCCGCAGCACCATCCACCACCTCGGCAGTCAGTTGACCGGCTCACTGACCGTGCTGTTCAGCGATACCATCAGTCTGGATCCCCGCGCCGGCATGCCGCAGGTATTCCGCAAATTCGCCAAGCTGGCCAGCGAGGTATATCTGACGTCTGAAGTGGCACGCATGACAGAAATCGAGCGGCAGGTGCTGAGTGAAGAGGCCGATATCGGCTTTATTCCTTATCACCGCAGTCTGGACGGGCTGGACTATCAGCATATCTACTCAGATACCTGCTATCTGTACTGCAGCAAGGACAACCCGCTTTATAGCCTGGATGAAGAAGAACTGAGTGATGAGATTATTGACGGGTTTCCGGTCGCTTATGCTGGAATGAAAACCCAGGAGAACATCAGCGGCCATCTGGCGAACATGAACCTTAAGGCCACTGCCTATAACTATGAGTCACGACTGGCGCTGATTCTGTCATCGCGCTATATCGGTTATCTGCCCGAGCATTATGCCCGCCCTTACGTGGAAGACGGTGAGCTGAAACCCGTCGCTCTTGATCGCCGATTCTACACGCTGGAGATCATGGCGATCACCAAGAAAACGTGCAGCGTTAACAAGGTGCGCTCATTGTTTATCAAAACCATGCAGGATCATTACCGGCAGTAGTGCTGTCGGTGTTATGTCGCCGGTACCGGAGTTTCTGTCGTCATGCTTATGGGCACCGCCGCCCCAACTAAAAAGCAACTCGACCAATACAGCTCAAAAAAACACAGCTCAAAAAATACAACAAAACCACCACTGCCATTATCAATGGCAGTGGTGGTTTTGTTTTTTTGTTTGGAAACAGCGGTGTGTTGTCGGCGCAGATTTTCTTTATCTGTTTTATCGACTTCATGTCGCTGACAACTTCACGTCACAGGCACCTTCTGCCGTTTACGCCGCCTGAGAGGTGTCAGCAGATGGGGTATCCAGTCCCTGCTTTTCAACCACTTTTTGGCAGATGTAATCCCCTATTGGCATGGCCGAGGTAGCAGCCGGTGACGGTGCGTTACACACGTGCAGGCTGCGCGGGCTGTCAGCGAACAGGAAATCATGCACCAACGTACCATCTTTAAGTACCGCCTGAGCGCGGATCCCGGCCGGATAAGGCTGCAAGTCTTCCAGTTTGATTTGCGGACAATATTTGTTGACCAGCTTGAGGTAGCCCGGTTTCCACCATGAGTTCAGCGTTTCACGCAAGCCGCTCTTCAGGTGCTGGCGCGTCACTTTCCAGAATCCGCCGAAACGCAGCATTTCCGCAGTGTCTTTAATACTAAAATTGATCTTGCCGTAGCCTTCCCGCTTCCAGCCCTGCACCGCATTCGGTCCGACGGTCACCGAACCGTCGATCATCCGGGTCAAGTGCACGCCAAGGAACGGTAAATCCGGATCCGGAATCGGGTAAATCAAGTGGTTGACGATATCGTTGTATTTTTCCGGCAGACGGTAATATTCACCACGGTACGGGATGATCTGGAAATCGGTTTTAATCCCCAGCATCTTCGTTGTGCGGTCAGCCATCAGGCCGGAACAGGTGATCAGGAACTTGGCCGATAACGTGAATTCGCTGCTGTCAGCACGACAGGTCACGCTCACTGCGTCAGCGCTTTCATTCAGTGCCGTCACACAGGTATTCATCAGCACCTCGCCGCCCAATGCGGTGAACTCTTCCGCCATTTTTTCGGTGACCCGGCGGTAGTTGACGATACTGGTGGTATGTACCAGCAAAGCACCCAGCCCAACGATGTTAGGCTCTTTGGCTTTCAGTTCATACTGATCAAGGCGCTCCACCTCGATTCCGTTCTCATGGCAACGCTGATACAGGGCTTCCATGCGCTCAAGCTCAACGGCGTTGGTCGCGACCAGCAGTTTGCCGCAGTTTTCCATTGCGATATCGTGCTTTTTACAAAACGCGACAGTGGCTTCCAATCCGGCCTTACAGAACTTGGCCTTCAGGCTGCCGGGCGCGTAATACACCCCGGCATGAATCACGCCGCTGTTGTGGCCGGTCTGGTGGGTCGACAGCCCCCCTTCTTTTTCAATGACCAGCACCGATTTCTCCGGAAACCGCTGCTTCAGCTGCCACGCCGTAGACACGCCGACAATACCGCCGCCGACAATCACATAATCGTAAACCTTACTCAAAACTCATACTCCAGACAGACGAAAAAACTCGCCGCAAACCTGCGGCGAGTGCTCAACAGGGACCGTTAACAGCATAACTCGCGGTTAGCGGACTGTTCGCGGATAACGGGCTGTTAGCGGGTAAAATGACCGCGCTGACGCAGCAGTTCACGAGTAAGGCCAGGGTTAGAAACAAATTTGTCACGGCCATGTAGCCAGCGGTGGTTATGAACCACCAGCATCGCACCCACCTGAACACGTACATTGAAGCAGTTGGTGTCGTTTTCCAGTGACTCGCCCATTTCGTAAAGGTACAGGCCCTGTTGCATGTTTTGTGGCTGAGCAAACTGATCGATAAACAGCATGTGCGGCTTACCTTCGCTGTCTTCTTCAAAGAAAACCGGGTGTTCGATGGAGTAGCCAATGTTCTTACTTGGCGGCGCGCTCCAAACAATGTTTTGTTTCGCCATCGGGTGGTGGTAGAAACGCTCCAGATCCTGCCATTCATCCACATGCAGCAGCAGCGAGTCACCCATTTCCATATTTTTCTCGTCCATCTTCATCATCAGGACAAAGTCGGTGCGCTCATTGACGTACGTACCGTCGTTGTGCAGTTCCATACGGCGGTGCGCCTGACGCAGGTAGCTGTCGCTGTTGTCTTCGTTACGCACGGTGAAACGAGCGTAGAACTTGCCGTACATGGCATCAAAGTTCGGCAGACCGATCAGGTGAGAGATGGCTGTTGACAGTTTTACGAAGAAATCACGCTGCTCGTCGGTATCTTCAAATTGTGCCTGAGCCTGCTCGTCACCTTCCAGCAGGAATGCCCCCGTGGTGCGATCCAGCATGATCTGGTTCAGCATTTTGCCCAGCTGGTAGTCACAGCTTTTATCCAGCGCATCCGCAACCGCAAAACGCAGGAATGGCTTGTATTCGATCGACTGTACGCTCCAGTTCGCGGTCAGATCAACAAAACGATCCAGCGTGTGTTTGGCAAGAGTGACGACCTGAAGGCGGGCATTTACCGAATGCGGGGCCACAGTGAATCCCGAAAATTCCTGAGTCTTAAGATAGTTTGCAGAAGCAATGGTCATAGCTGTAATCCTTGTAATACGTGGCTGTTTGCCGGTTCCATTCACAGTGTGTCGCCGCCTCCTGGCAGGCAACAAAACATTAACAAGGTCGTGACGATATTAACAATATATGGTAGAGATAGTTTCCATATATATTTTAGATAGCAAGCCAGATACCTTGCTTAATACATTGTCAGTAAAGGAAAAAATCTGGCAAGCGGAAGCCTGACCTCCCAACATTTCACCCGAAAAAAGGATTTCGTGATGATTGATCTCAAGCGACTGCACTACTTCAACGTGCTGGCCGAGACCGCCAACTTCACCCGCGCAGCGGATCAGCTTGGCATTGCACAATCGGCACTCAGCATCAGCATTCAGAAACTGGAACAGCAGCTCGGCCTGAAGCTGATTAACCGCAGCGATCGGCAAATGAGCCTGACCAGCGACGGCCAGGTGTTACTGCGTCATACCCGCCAGATCCTTGAAAACGTCGAACAAGCCGAAAAGGAGCTCCAGGAACGAAAAGGGCTGGAAAGCGGCGTGATTACGTTTGGTGTGCCGGCCATGCTGGGGTCTTACTACCTGCCCGATGCGCTGGCGCTGTTTAAGCAGACCTATCCAGGGATTCAGATCAACATCCACGAAGCCGGTACTGCGACGCTGGAGAAGATGCTGCTCGACGGCCAGCTCGATCTGGCGCTGATCCGTTCAGACCGCAGCCATGATCAGATCCGCCATGTCACGCTGGCCAAAGAGCAGATTGTTGCCTGTGTACGCCGGGATCACCCGTTTGCCAGCGAAGGTAAAGTCACACTGGAAGCTTTCTGCCGCCAGCCGCTGGTACTGTTTCGTAACGGGTATTTTCTGCGGGAATCCGTCAGCCGCTACTGCCAGCAACACAAAATCACGCCGGATCTACGGTTTGAAACCAACCTGATTGAACTGCTCAAGTCACTGGTGCGCAAAAACATCGGGATCAGTACCTGCCTGCCCATTATCGTGCGTGATGAACCGGATCTGGTGACGGTACCGTTTGACCCGCCGATCCCGCTGCATCTCGGGCTGGGGTGGAAATCCAGCCACTACCTGTCGAGCGCGGCGCAGGCGTTAGTGAAGTTTTTGCAAGCCGAGTTGCAGGCCGAATTGCCAATCCCGTCGTAATCCTCGTTGCACACCTCGTGGCAATTCTCGTTGCAAAAATCATTAAAAACCCCATTGCAATCATAGTGATACCTGGGTGGCAAACTTCGCGTCAATCGAGCAGAGGCTCGATTGAGCGCAAAACGGTAAACCCGGCTGGCCTGTGGCACATTGGTTTGTTTGAAGGAATTAAAACTTTATATTTAATCGCCGTCATTTTCCTTTTTCACACACCTCGATAACCTTTACGCAACAACCAACAACACAGAGCCAGGACATGAAAAAGAAAGTGAGCTATGACGCCTTCTGGATGCCATTTACGGCAAACCGCGATTTCAAAGCCAACCCGCGCATTATTAATCGTGCCGAAGGCATGTATTGCTATTCAGATAACGGGACTCAGCTGCTGGATGCCACGGCGGGTCTGTGGTGTGTGAACGCTGGTCACGCCCGTCAGGAAATCGGTGAAGCCATGGCTCGCCAGGTCGCCGAGCTGGACTACAGTTCACCGTTTAACTTCGGTCACGACATCGGCTTTGAATTTGCTGAGCGTCTGGTTGAGTTCACGCCAACCGGCCTGAACAAAGTATTCTTCACCAACTCAGGTTCTGAAGCGGTAGAAAGTGCGCTGAAAATTGCGCTGGCTTATCAGAGAGCCAAAGGTAACACCACGAAATTCAAACTGATTGGCCGCGAACTGGCTTACCACGGAGTGAACTTCGGTGGCCTGTCTGTGGGTGGTCTGACACCAAACCGTACCGGTTTTGGTCCGCTGCTGCCAGCCGATCACCTGAGCCACACCCTGGATGTTGAACGCAATGCCTTCAGCAAAGGGCTGCCAGAGCACGGCGTAGAAAAAGCAGAGCAACTGGAACAACTGATTCAGTTCCACGGTGCCGAGAGCGTTGCTGCCGTGATCGTTGAGCCGATTTCCGGTGCCGGCGGGGTAATTCTGCCACCGAAAGGCTACCTGAAACGCCTGCGTGAAATCTGTGACCGTCATGACGTGGTGCTGATTTTCGATGAAGTGATCACCGGCTGGGGCCGTCTGGGTTCACCGTTTGCTGCTCAGGAATTCGAGGTTACCCCTGATCTGATCACCTCTGCAAAAGGTATCACCAGTGGCGTGGTGCCTCTGGGAGCGGTATTTGCCAAAGATGAGATTTACGAGACAGTGGTGAACAGCGCCGCAGAAGGCAGCGTCGAGTTCTACCACGGTTACACCTACTCAGGCCACCCTGTTGCCTGTGCTGCCGGTCTGGCAACCATGGACATCTACCAGCGTGAAGGTCTGCTGGAGCGTGGCCGCGGTGAAATCGGTCAGTACTTTGCAGACGGCCTGCATTCTCTGAAAGGCATTCAATCTATCGTGGATATCCGTAACTACGGCCTGATCGGTGCGGTGCAGTTTGCCGCTCCGGCAGATGGCAAACCAATCGGTTTTGATATTCTGAAACGCTGCTACGACAAGGGCCTGCTGGTTCGCAGCATGGGTAACACCATCGCCTTGTCACCACCACTGATCATTGAGAAATCACACGTTGATCAGATTATCGACACGCTGGCAGCGGTCGCTAAAGATATTCCAGCCAAATAAGTAAAACGATTCACCCCCCGATTCGCCAGGATGTAACCTTTCGGCATCCTGGCGTTTTTTTGTCTGCATTTTCTGGCGCTAATCCAAGCCGTGTAAACAGCATCCACACCAGATACACCACTATGCTGATCGCTGAGGGACAAAGAGCCAGAGAGAAAATAACCAGGCAGCAAAAAGAGAGATTGAAAGAAAACAAATAGAAAATAGAAAATAGAAAATAGAAAATAGAAAATAGAAAATAGATAGAGAATAGACAAATAAAGAGGGAAAGATACCAAGCAACAGGCAAGCCCAACCCGCGAAGCAAATCACTGCCTGCTGAGGCCACTTAATGAGAGCGGTATTTGGCAGAGGTAATAAACTGACTGAATGCCTCGCACCAGATAATCACCGTATTGTACTGTTCAATATCTACCGACGGCGGCACATAAACCACAAAACTTTTAAAGTTTTTCACCGATCCGATATCTACCATCTGAGGTTTGAGCGTGTTAAACGCCGCTTCTGTCTCAACAAATTGAGGAGACAGATATACCCGATAGTCCGGCCCCGGTGCCATATCGCCGATAAAACTGATCGCATCCGGAGCAACCGCCACGGCACCTTCGCCCCAGTGCAGAAAATCACTGTCCTCCCTGTCCCGCACGAACAGGGTCAGATAACGCGCATTGAGCACCACCTGCTGCACGGCCTTCTGCGGCGGCGGTGGCGGTGCCGTCATCACCGGTAACAAGTAAATACCCAGCATAAAGCCGATAGCCAGCATCAGACTGTGGCTGACAATGTTAGGTATCCATTTCATGGCCTTCATGAACGCTCCTTCACGGTAGCTCGTATGCGGTAACCCCTGCTCGGAAGCCCCTTTACAGCAACCCCTTCGGATCACTCATTTATAATAGCTCTTTCAGCATTTCCCCGTCATATCCGCCCTGATACAAAGACCCAATTCGAGACAGCCATTTATTTCATAATCACGCTCGATTTCTTAAACACTCTTGCTGGGTGAAAAGATTTACTGCGTCATCCGGCGGCTGAACCATTTCGTGATCTGCTCAACCACAGCCTGCCGAACCGGACCACCGGTATGGCTGCGGGTCTGCAGCAGGTCAACCGTCGTCATCCAGCCGTTCGGTTCATACTCCACCTGCAACAGGGTAAGATCGCCCTTGGTCAGAAACGGCTGCGACAGAGATTCCGGCACAATCGCCCAGCCCAGCCCCTGCGTCGCCATATCTAACAGCAGCTGATGGGTATTGGCATACCAGACCTGAGGGCTGATTGCGTAGCTGAACCACAGTTCCTTACCGGCTGAAGACCGCTGGGCCAACTGGCGATAATTGCGCAGATCGGCATCATTAATCTGGGCCATGCCCGCCAACGGATGTGAAGGCGCAGCTAAGGTGATAAACCGCTCATAGCCTAACGTGACAAAATCCACGTTCTCCTGCATGCTGCCGTCTGCATAGACCACCCCGATATGGGCATCGCCCCCCTTCACCAGATCATAGATATCAAATGTTGATGCCGTCGTGATCTCAATCGTGGTCATCGGGTACTGCGCATTAATAACATCCAGATAGTGAAATAAAGAGGGAGCCATCAGGCTTTCTTCCACCGCAATGGTCAGCGCGTGCTCCTCTGCGGCTTCAAGCGCCAGCACTTTCTGATCCAGCCGCTGCTGCTGTAACAGCACTGAACGGGCAATGGGCAGCAAGGCTTTTCCGGCCTCGGTCAGCACCGGCACATTGCCGCTGCGATCAAACAACGTCTGATTCAGAGCAATTTCCAGATTAGCCACGGCCTGACTGACCCCAGATTGCGCCCGCTTTAACTTACGGGCTGCCGCCGAGAACGATCCGCATTCACACACTGCCGAAAACATTTTCAGCTGTTCAAAACTGTACACCTATCCTCCTGCGGCCACGGCGCATTTCGCACATCAATTTACCCCTCGATTCACGCTTCAATTCGAACATCAATCACACATCAATTCGCACATTTAAGGTATCACACATCGTGATGACTGCTAACTTTTCCTGTGAATTGGGATTGCTATGATGTCAGACAATTAACATTCATTTTTGAGAACACAATGACACTGCGAGAACGGTTATTCCATGCGGCTTTGTTTGAACTGCTGGCGATTATATTTTCAGTGATTGGCTTGATACTGCTAACCGAGCACTCGGTTTCATCACTATCAGGATCAATGATAGCAGTCGCCTTTATCGCTATGGTGTGGAACATGGCATTTAATGCTGCTTTCGACCGACTGGTGCCCGGAAAACGGGAAAACCGCGGCTGGCTGCTGCGCATTGGCCATGTCGCTGCGTTCGAAGGTGGCCTGCTGCTGTTCACCGTTCCGGTGATGGCCTGGATCCTTCAGGTCAGCCTGTGGCAGGCTTTCATTCTGGATATTGGGGTCACTCTGTTTATTACCTTATACGCCCTGATTTTTAACTATTGCTACGACCACTCCCGCGCCTATCTGATCCGCAAGGGTCACTATCAGCCTGTTACGGCTTACTAGCTTACGCCGTAACGCGCAGCCTAATACAAACAGTCAGTACAACAAGCAGCTAAAACTAGCAGTCTGAAACAGGCTTTTTCAAAAAACAGCTTCCCGCAGACTGAATGACAAAACCCAAATCCCATACCAACGCATAACAGACTTGTGCCATCCGGCCTGAAACATTGATGAGG
Organism: Photobacterium sp. GSS17; assembly: GCF_028621875.1. Taxonomy (NCBI): domain Bacteria; kingdom Pseudomonadati; phylum Pseudomonadota; class Gammaproteobacteria; order Vibrionales; family Vibrionaceae; genus Photobacterium; species Photobacterium sp. GSS17. The sequence goes on from NZ_CP117518.1 coordinate 1,589,158, forward strand.
AAAGATCATGCCTGCTAATCACCAGCTATCTACACACCTGTCAGTCGACGAAGCCTTTACCCTGCTTAAGCGGGGCGTCGATAGCATTACCCCAGAAGTGGCACTAAAAGAAAAACTCCAGCTGAACCGCCCGTTAATTGTGAAGCTCGGGGCCGATCCGACGGCGCCGGATATTCACCTGGGCCACACCGTGATCCTGAATAAGCTCCGCCAGTTTCAGGATCTCGGCCATCAGGTGATTTTCCTGATTGGCGATTTCACCGGCCGGATCGGCGACCCATCCGGTAAAAACACAACCCGCCCGCCCCTGACGACCGAACAGGTGATGGCGAATGCCGAAACCTACCAGCAACAGGTCTTCAAAATTCTCGACCCGGCCAAAACCCAGATTGTGTTCAACTCACAATGGCTATCGAAGCTGGGCGCGGAAGGCATGCTGAAGCTGGCTGCCAGCCAGACCGTCGCCCGAATGATGGAACGTGAAGATTTCAAACAGCGCTTTGCCGCAAACCGCTCCATCGGCATTCATGAATTTATTTACCCGCTGCTGCAGGCGCACGATTCAGTAGAACTGAAAGCCGACATTGAACTGGGCGGCACCGACCAGACGTTCAACCTGCTGATGGGACGTGAACTTCAGAAACAGCAAGGTATGGCACCACAGGTAGTCATTACCATGCCGCTGTTGGTCGGTCTGGACGGCGATAAAAAGATGTCGAAATCAGCCCATAACTACATCGGGGTGACAGAATCACCGGATGAAATGTTCGGCAAAATCATGTCGATTTCTGACGATTTGATGTGGAATTACTTCGAATTGCTGTCATTCCGCCCAATGGAAGACATTGAACGGCTGAAAGCCGAAATTGCCGAAGGGCGCAACCCGAAAACCGTTAAAGTGCTGCTGGCAAAAGAAATAGTTGCCCGCTTCCACAGCGATGCTGACGCCGAAGCCGCCGAACAGGCTTTTGAACAGCGCTTTAAACATCAGGTACTGCCGGACGATCTCGACGTTCTACCCCTGCCGCAAGGTGCCGCCATTCCTAACGTGCTGAAAGACGCCGGATTGGTCAGCTCAACGTCAGAAGCACTTCGCCTGATCCGTCAGGGTGCAGTAAAAATTGATGGCGAACGCCTCGACGATCCGCAGTTTATCCCAGCCTCGGGCAGCGCCATTTATCAGGTTGGAAAACGCCGTGTAGCCAAAATCGCCTTAAGCTGATTGGTCGACTCTGTCTCATCAAACAACCCAACAGGCGCGTGAAGGGCACGCCTGTTGGGTTTGTGTAAAAGCCATAAGTTCATTACTGGACGGAAATGTGCCAGTGTTTTTGCTAATTTAGCAAACCACCAATAACTAAACCATCAGTAGAAGTTCAGCTAGAAGGAGATACCTTCAGGTACATATTTGACTGCGCTTTTCTCCCTATGGACGATGCAGAGCTGGATTACGCATTTTTGAATGCCAACCGGAAAGCCCTTCAGGCGATCTACACAAACAATGAAAATGTCCATGTTTAACGATAAAAAAGAATAAACATGAACCTTTGGCTATGCTACCGTAAATTCGCTATTTAATTTGGTGGAGATAGATAATGAGCGGCAGTTGGGCTGACGTCTTTCCGTATTTTGCTGGAGCTTTAAAGCTTATTGTATTAGGTATTGGAGGCTACTTAGCTATTAAGTGGCATTTTGATGAAGAGGCAAGGGTGAGGGAAGAACAAGGCGTTGTATTTGATAGGTCAAGCTACATGAAAAAGATGGCAATGATACTAGTCTTTCTAGTCACCCTAGTGATTCTAGTGATTTATGCCACTAACTGGTTGCTCTACTGACGGGCTTTGCTGTTACGAACGATGTTTGGCGATTTCCAATTGAATAGCCACTTAATCAGTAGACACTTCGTATCATTACTAAAATTTGAGTGCAGTCGAACTCTTATATGTATATTGCACCTGTTCGAAATACATAATGAGGCATAAACGTGCTAGCGATGACTCGGCTGGCACGTCTCTGGACAGAAGCTAGTTAGATTAAATCGGCTAGACTCCCACTTTCAGATAACTTTTCGTATCCAAAAACATCAAAGACCACCATTGTTTACGGTGGTCGATTTGCTCGGAACTGGAAAAAGCTATCACCCGATATGTTTAACTCCAGGCTAAATTTGATTTTCTAGTATGTATGCAGTACGTACCAGTATAAACTCCTACCTCGACCTATCACACCGTTATTTAGCTCATAAGCAAGTCCATTCTACTCATCTCAACATTAGCCTTACCCGATATAAATGCGTTTCTTTGAGCTTCGTAAACTTCCATACACTTGCTATACTGCTCTTCCCTTAGTTTGTTTGTATCAACAAATGTCTTAACAACACCAGCCTCAACTCTGGTACAGTTTAAATTACTAATGGATGTAAGGAAAAACATGCCAAGTAACTCATCATTGTCACCCATATACGGCTTGGCAATGTCCACCTCATTCAATCCTGGAGTTCTCCACTTTTCTTCAATGTTGATGGCGAAGTCTTTCTCAGGGCAGAAAAGATACTTTGTCACTGAGTGAATGGCTTTAGCAATCCCCAGCCTTGGGTTTTTCATTTGTAGGCGTAGGATTAGTCTCTCTACTGAGTGGACCGAAAACCTAATATTGCTGTCATAGATGGACAACACGCCATTGACCCTGGCTATGTATGCACCAGCGAACTTCAGGGAGCTTTCATCGAACAGGACAATCATGCCATAGATGTTTTTCTCCTCGATGTAGAAGCCTGACATTGTTTTATCTTGAAAGAGATTCTTTACCTGCTTTCTGAGGTTCTTTTCGCCCTTCTCTTTGATGTGTATCTTCTTGAGGTTTTCAACGCATTCCCTTTGTAGAAACTTTCTTACCTTTACTGAATACTTCTGATCAATAGGAGGTGTTGGGTCCAAAACAAACTTATTAGCGGTAGTGCTCATACTTCATTCCATTTCTGGTGTTGGTGGAACATCAACAGCCACAATTATTTTGTCCATATTTGTGGCCAGTGACTGTTATCTTTGGGAGTTACGATTCATTTAATAGCCATCTATTGCAGGATGGTAATCAACGTCCACGTAATTATCCCATTCAGCGTCCCACGCTCTGGAAATATGATTGTTAATTAGCTTGCCGTCTAGATAGAAGAACTCTCGGTAATTGCGCCCAATCTCGCTCTCCACTTGTTCAATCACAAGCTTCTCAGCATCTTCGATTGTCCACGGGTTATCTTTCTCTCTGACAAACTCAATGCAGATATAGCCCCAATCATGCAGATAATCTTTGTCGCCATTCTCCGACCCGCCGGGAGCGATTAGACCACGTTGTTGTAATTCATCTACTGTGAGCAAACGTGCACCGATACGTTCAGCGAAGCCTTTGTTTAAGTATTCCTCTTGGAAGCTCTTTCTAGTCGTTATGAAATCACCTTCAACCTCTTTGTAGTCAAAAAGCTCCAAATCATCGTTGAACACTACAAGTAAGGAACTTTGCAGGTCAGGGTTAAACGGATTGATGGTAGCGCTAAACTCGTTTTGTTTGAGTCTTTTCAGGTAGGTATCTAAAGCATGGAAAGATGGATAACCAATCTCTTGAGCGGCAACTTCAAGTGCTTTCATGTGACCGATTTTCTTCTCTTTTTTGATAGCTTTAGCACGAGATTTTACTTTAGAAATGGATGGTCGGGCAATTTTAGTCATGGTCTTATTCCTACACGGATTAACCTTTAGATTCACTCCTAATCATCAGTCATTCCGCTTATCAAAATAAGATCAGCTAAAACGATAGATATGTTCATGGTTCCAATATTGGAGTTTGCCTTTGGAGTGGGCTGGCTGCCATATAGCCGCTGGATAAGATATCCAATGCATAGTTGATTGTCAAAGTGTTTATATCTCACACACACCATTTTCCACTAAGCACGGAGTGAAAGGTGCGGAGTTTGACAATGTTCTAGTTGTTTTAGGCAGAGGGTGGAACTTATACAACTGGGATCAATTACTTACGTGGTTGCATACGACATGTCTAGCAAACAGAATAGGTGCATTAGAAAGAAATCGAAACCTCTTTTACGTGGCGTGCTCAAGACCCAAAAGTAACTTGACAGTGCTTATCACTCAACACCTATCGGATGAATCATTGGCTCTCTTAATTATCGTAACTCAAGGCCCTTTAGAGAATTAGCGAGGACAGTCATATTAAGAAACTGCCTAGCCTCGCTAATGTAAGGTCGGAAATTGCCGAAACTTTCGGATAACTCCGGCGGATTCTGAGAAACACGATTTTCAACCTGCTCACACCCCAAATGAGCATGGTCTTATCCTCTTGCGTCGGATTAGATTTGGTAGGGAAAACGCACGCTCCTAGATATTGTAGAGTATAAGCTCTGAATGATTTAGGGGCATAAATGAGTTAAACATTATCAATTATAAACTTCATTTATGTCTTCTTACGTTCCCCTCTCCTCATCGTAAAAAAGCCCGCAGCTAAACCTGAGTTCTATCAAGAACCACAACTCCCATGACTCAGCGAAATCCTTTTCTTAAGATTTCTTCAGCCCCTACGACCAGAGTAAAAATTACACGGTAAAAGCCCCACAACGTGAAGAATATTTGGTTGAATACGCATTACACTTCAGAGATTTTTAAATATTTAAAACAAAATTTTAGACAAATACTCTTTATAAGAACACTTCATATCCTGTCATGTGCATAGAAAAGACAAAGATTTCCGACATTAATCGCACCAATTTGTCAGTACTGGCAATCATTCGCTGAACACAAGCTGACAACAAGTTTAAAACCCGATACGGAAAGTTTTCGGGACATCTTTCTGTCGTATCCAGTCACAATATAAACAAACAAGACACTGATAAATAAGAAAATAAACCATGTTTCTCAATCACGGATTTCTCTTTTTATTTTACAGCCCCACGCTGCCAGCGTTGTCGGTGATGAGCCAAGTGTCCGTAATCAATAAATAATCCGGTTTATGAGAATTTTACTTTTTTCTTTGGCAGATTTTCTTTCTTAAGGCTTTCTTAAGTTTTTCTCTCTAAGTTAGCAGTAACACCGCTTTCAGGGGAAAAGCCATGAGCAAGACACTTCAGCTTCGCGTGATTGACCGTCAACATCCGGAGCGCTCAAAAGTAGAAGAACACATTGCGCAACGTTACGAGAAAGCGTTTCATGCCCAGCTGTCAGAATTTATGCCGGTGTTGCTTGCAGTATATGGCGAACACGATGAGCTGCTGTCAGCCTGTGGCTTTCGGGTTGCCAGTGAAGAACCATTGTTTCTGGAACAATACCTGACGAAGCCTGCAGACGAACTCATGTCTGATGTTTTCCAACTGCCTGTTGGCCGCCATTCTCTGATTGAGATCGGCCAGCTGGCTTCTTTTTCTCAGGGCTCTGCCCCACAGCATTTCTTTTTGTTAAGCCAGTACCTGCTGGAACAAGGGTATCAGTGGTGCATTTTCACGGCGACCGACCCGCTACATGCCATGATGCACCGACTGGGACTCACCCCGATTCAGCTCAGCCTCGCCAGTGCCGACCACGTGCCGAACGCTGAAAAAATCTGGGGAAGCTACTACCAGCATCAGCCTCGGGTGTGCGGCGGCCAACTGCTGGCCGGTTACCAGCAACTCGCCAAGCGTTTCATGCGACTGCAGTCGTTGGCACAGGCGAGTTCAGGTGACATGTCTTCCGGCCATGCCGAGCCACCCCAACAGGCGCAAATGTGAACCTGATACAGATGCCGACAGCTACAACGCAATAAATGCACGGCAATTAACAACAAATTCATCACCACAGGCAGGGAAGCCACCCTCCGGCTATCTGTACTAAAGGGGAATCGGATGCACAGTATTCAGCCAGCAACACTACCAGCCACCGTTCTGGCTGCCATTGAGAATCAGGTCAGACTGGCTCCTCATTCACCGGCGATCGTAGGCAATGTGAACGCTCAGCCACCCGGTGAAAGGGTCAGCCTGACCTACCAACAACTGTCCCAGGCGGTCAATACCGCTCGCGATGCCTTGCTTGCCTTTGGTGGCAGGCGGCTCGCGCTTCGTGCCGAAAACGGCCTGGAGTGGGCTATCGCGGATCTGGCGGCAATGGCTGCCGGACTGGTTCTTGTGCCGGTACCGCTGTTTTTCAGTCCGAGCCAAGTTGATCACCTGCTACAGGAAGCCGACATTGACACCCTATGGGGACACTGGCCGTCTGACCTGCTGAATAGCCTTAGCGGAGCCGCAGGCGAACACGTACGCAATGAAAAAGTACACACTGAAAAAGTAACCACAGAAAAAGTAACCAGTACAAAATCCAGCGATGAAACAGACGAAGAAGTGAACGCCGAGGCCGCCAAAACAGCGGAATACCCAGCCATCGCGGGACTGACGGTGCGCCGCTACGTTACTCAGCCCAATTCTGGCAACTCAAGCCCTGACAAAAGCCAGACCAATTTGGTACTGCCTGAGGGTACAGCAAAAATCACGTTTACCTCCGGCTCGACCGGGCACCCCAAAGGGGTTTGCCTGAGTCAGGCGCATCTGGATAAAACCAGCCATACGCTGGCCTCACAACTGGTACTGGCCGCAAACGGGGATACCACAGCCCTGCCGCAACACCACATGGTGCTGCTGCCGCTGACCACCCTGCTGGAAAATATCACCGGTTTGTATGTCCCGCTGATGATGGGGATTCCGACCACGATTCTGCACGGCAGCCAGCTTGGCCTGAACGGCTCAAGCCAGTTTGATATCCGTCAGTTTGCAGCCGCCCTGTTCGAGTTGCAGCCGCAGAGTCTGGTGATCACGCCAGCCTTATTGGGTGCCCTGTGCCATCTGGCCGCGGCCTCACCCTCGGTTGCCAAACCGCTGAAGTTCGTCGCCGTCGGAGGCGCACGGGTTTCAGAGAAATTGTTGATGCAGGCACACCATTTGGGTATTCCGGCTTTCGAGGGATACGGTCTGTCAGAATGCGGTTCCGTGGTCAGCCTGAATACGCCTAGGTATAACCGACCAGGGTGCAGCGGTATGCCGTTGCCTCATTGCCGGGTCAGCATCAGCGACGACGGCGAAGTGGTAGTACACCACGCCGGGATGCTTGGGTATGCCGGTACCGATCCGTCTTCACATCATCCCGACACCATTCATACCGGTGATCTGGGTTATTTAGACGATGACGGCTTTCTGCATATCACCGGCCGCCGGAAAAATGTGCTGATCACCAGCTTCGGCCGCAACATTTCTCCGGAATGGGTCGAATCAGAAGCTCAGCCTTATCCGGCGTTGCAACAAATGTTGGTTGCCGGTGATGGCATGGAGCGCTTGATCGCCATCGTCGGCTTACCCGCCGTGCAGCGGCTTCATACAACCGATCTGCAGCACAACACGACATCGCAGGATGAAGATGCGCGTCAGATTCAGGCACAAGCCGTTATCACCGCCATCGAAGCACTTAACAGTCAGCTACCTGATTATGCCCGTCTGGGGGCCGTGATTCTGACCGACGATTTCCGCCAGTCCCCAGACTTATTTACCGCCAATGGCCGTCCGAAACGCCAGGCTTTCCATGACCGTTTTCAGCATGTTCTGGCCGAATTAGCCACCGAGCAGGTCAACCTGACACACGATTTTCAGCCCATTGTGAAATGGCAGCTCAACAAGGATACGACTATGACCAACGAAACCGCTTTCTTTGACCAGCTGGTGCAACACACCCAGCCTGCCCGCGACACCATGTATCGTGCGCCGGTCTTTGCTGCCTGCGCGCAGGGAAATGTCACCCTTAACACGTATACCGCGTTTCTAACTCAGGCATACCATCACGTAAAACACACAGTCCCACTGCTGATGGCCTGCGGCTCCCGATTGCCGGAACGCTATGAATGGCTGCGTCAGGCCATCGGTGAATATATTGAAGAGGAAAAAGGCCACCATGAGTGGATCCTCAACGACCTGATGGCCTGCGGTGCTGACGCCGATGCCGTTCGTGCCAATCAGGGCAAAGGCCGGGTCGGCAGCGATATTGAACTAATGGTCGCATACCTGTATCACCAGATTGACCGCTGCAACCCGCTGGCTTTCTTCGGCATGGTGTGGGTACTGGAAGGCACCAGTGTGGCCTCCGGCGGTGAAATGGCAGCGATGATCCAGAAAACCCTGAACCTGCCTAACAGCGCTATGAGCTACCTGATTTCTCACAGCTCGCTCGATCAGGAACACATTCAGCTGTTTGAAGGGCTGATGAACCGCATTACGGATCCGGCTGACCAACAAGCCATTCTTGACGGTGCCGACATGGTTTACCGCCTGTACGGGCAGATGCTGCACAACTTGCCAATTAGTGACAATAGCGCTGAGCAGGCCACCCAAGATACGCAGGGAGCGTGTGCATGAAACTGACCAACAAACGGATACTGCTGACAGGCGCGACCGGCGGCATCGGGTCCGCACTTGCCCGCCAGCTGGCTGCCAAGGGGGCAAACCTGATTCTTGTCGGCCGCAACCAGAGTAAGCTGGGCGCCCTGCTGCACCAGATCAGCCGGGGGGAATCGGTCACTCCGGCGCAACACCTGAGCCTGTGTGCCGACCTTTCGCAGCCGGACGATATCGAGGCGCTGCATCGCCAGTGCCTGACATGGCGCGATCAGGGAATCACCATCGACATGCTGATTAACAACGCCGGCAGCAACGAGTTTGCTTATCTGGCGCAGCGCAGCAGCGAGGCGATCACCCGGGAACTACAGCTCAACCTGCTGGCCCCGATCCTGCTGTGTCAGAAGGCGATGTCATGGCTGAACCGCCCCGGCCAGATCATGAATATCGGCTCGACATTCGGAGCGATCGGCTATCCCGGCTATACCACTTACTGTGCCGGTAAGGCCGGATTGTACCGGTTCAGCGAAGCCCTGAACCGGGAGCTGTCCGACAGCGGTATCACAGTGCAGTACCTTGGCCCACGCGCCACCGATACGGACCTCAATGATCAGCGGGTCACCGAATTAAACCAGCAACTGGGCAATAAAACAGACAGTCCGGAGGCCGTCGCAACGGCGATCGTGCATAGCCTCGAGCAGGAAACCCCTGCCCGCTGGCTGGGCTGGCCGGAAAAACTGTTTGTCAGACTGAACCAGTTGATCCCGAAGGTTGTGACGGCATCGATTCGTAAGCAACACGCAACCATCACTGATTTTGCAAGAAAACTGCCGTAACAGCGGCGAATGCACAGGAGATAAGATGATGAAACGTCATTCACGGATTTCTGCTTTGGCACCCGTCGCCGTCGCCCTGAGCCTGTTGGCAATGCCAGCCCTGACGCAAGCGGCAGACGACAACACGCTGAGCGATATTCAGCATCAGTGGGCAAAATGTAAATATGACACCTTCAACAAAGACAATCAGGTAGAATGTCTGGAAAAGCTGATTGATATCAACCAGAAAGCGGTAAGTCGTCAGCCTAAACGAGACGATCTGAAAGTCTGGCTGGCGATCAACAAAAGTACGCTGGCCGGGGTAGATGGCGGACTGAGTGCCCTGTCGCTGGTGAAAGAGTCTAAGTCTTTGCTGGAAAGCGTGATCCAGTCGAATCCAAACGTGCTGGAAGGTTCCGCTTATACCAGTTTGGGTACACTATACTACCAGGTACCTGGCTGGCCGATTGGCTTTGGCGATGATGACAAAGCCGAATCCATGCTAAAACGAGCCCTGGCGATTAACCCCAACGGCATCGACCCGAACTTTTTCTACGGTGATTTTCTGGCCCAGGACGGACGCAAATCCGAAGCCATTGCATACCTGAAGAAAGCCCAGAAGGCGAGCCCTCGTACCGGTCGCCAGCTGGCTGACAAAGGACGGCAGATGGAAATTGCCAACAAGTTGAAGGAACTGCAATAACCATGCGCATTCTGTTAGTAGAAGACGATGCCATGCTCGGTCAATCCATGGTGGCTTCCCTTAGCCGCCATGGCTATACCGTGGACTGGTTACAGCTCGGCAATGGTGTCGAGCTGGCGCTCAAAACCGAGTCTTTCATGGCCATTATTCTGGATTTAACCCTGCCCGATACCGACGGGCTGGATGTGCTGCGCCGCGTGCGCCGCAGTGGCCACACCCTGCCGATTCTGATCCTTACCGCCCGCGATGACATTGATGACCGAGTCAAAGGGCTTGATGGCGGTGCCGATGACTATCTGGTCAAGCCGTTCGCGCTGGAAGAACTGCTGGCTCGCCTGCGGGTATTAATCCGTCGGGTGGCAGGCAGTACCGATCCGGTGCTGGAAATCGGCGATCTCACCCTGTCGCTGAAAAACAATGACGTGTATGTACAGGGCAACCCGATCAAACTGACCAAAAATGAATTTAAGCTGCTGGCGACGCTGGCGACCCAATCCGGTCGGGTACTCAGTAAAGAAGCGCTGCAGCAGGCATTGCACGGCTGGGATGAACTGGCCAGCGATAACGCCATCGAAGTGCACATTCATAACCTGCGCAAAAAAGTCGGCAGTAAGCTGATTAAAAATATCCGCGGTGTGGGGTACATCATTGAAAACAGCTGACGCCAAGCCTTTTTCCATCAAACGCAGACTGCTCCTCACCTCGGTGGGGGTCGCTGCGTTTTTGGTACTCATCTCTTGGGTGTCGATTTTCTTTGAAGCCCACCACGAGATTGATGAAGTGTACGATGCCAGGCTTGGTCAGTCGGCCAAAATTCTGGCCCTGAGCATGCCGCATCTGCTGCGCGAGCCTGCTGATATCCGAGCCCAGGCGTATTCGGGCTGGTATCAGAACATTCAGCGCTACGGCGGCGGCGATGACGATACCCTCACCCCTTACGGGCACCCTTACGAACAGAACCTGATGTTTCAGTTCTACAGTCAGGGCGAGATTCTGATCAAATCACCCGGCGCGCCGGATACTCTGATCGGAGAGCCCGGTACGCTGGGTTACGGTAAAGTGGAGATTGACGGTGAGCCGTGGCGGCGCTTTCAGATTGAGTTACCCCCTCAGCACGGCCTGCTGAAACCGGCCTATCTGGTGGTGGCCGAAAAACAGGCGATCCGCCGTGAGCTGATCAACGAAATCGCGGTATCCACCGCCGCCCCACAGCTGATACTGATAGCCGTACTGGCTGTCACGCTGATTCTGATCACCAACAAATTTTTCCGTCCAATCAATGAGCTGCGTCAGGCGATCTCCGAACGACATATCAACCGGCTGGACGCCATAAGCGTCAAACACCCGACCATTGAGCTGGAGCCATTGGTCCGGCAGCTCAACTACATGCTGGGCGAGGTAGAAAAAGCCTGGAGTCGGGAAAAACGGCTGACCCAGACTGCGGCCCATGAGCTAAAAACCCCGCTGGCAGTATTACGCCTGAATGCGGAAAATGCCCTAGATGCCCTGAGCCGCCAGCAACACCATGAGCTGCGCTCTGACCTGCAACAGATTTTGCGCGGTATTGAGCGTACCGACCGGGTTATTCAGCAACTGCTTATGTTGTCCCGTGTTGAAGCGCACCATAATCAGCACATCGAATCGCTGGATCTGGCTGAAAACCTGCGTAACGTTATTGCCAATCTGGTGCCGCTGGCGCTGAAAAATGACCAGCATCTGGCCCTCGACGGACCGGAATCCGTCCGCATCATGGGCTACCCGATCCTCCTGTCGGTGTTGTTCAGTAACTTGATGGACAATGCGATTCGCTACGCCGGTAAAGAAGCTGACATTACCGTTACCCTGTCCACCACCAAAGACTGGGTAGAAGTCACGGTCAGTGACAGCGGAGAAGCCATTCCGGATAGCCTGAGGGATAAGATTTTCGAAAAGTTCTTTCGTGCCCATACCGAACGCGGTGACGGAGCCGGACTGGGCATGTCGATCATCAAAGATATTGCGTCGCTGCATGGCGGCAGCATCGAACTGTTACCGGCCTCCGGCCCTCGAGGCAACCAGTTTCGGGTGAAATTACCGGCCCGCTCAGCTCAGATTGCACCGGTAAATGTCATCGCCAAAACCCGGAAGGAGCCCCATCCTGCGGGTTAACCGCTGAACATCCGACACAAAGCGCGCAATATCTGCGCGCTTTTTTTATGTCTTTTCAGGGCAATTTTGCCTCTGAACGGTGCCGATATTAAGCACAAAATAGCCGTCACAAGCTAGCAGGCCCCAAAATATGTGGCACCAAATTAAGTGACCAAAAAATAAGTGACACCAAAGTAAGTGACAGAAAGTTAAGCCGCACAAAGAGGCCACACAGACAAAAAGGCGGGGTCAGCCCGACTTCAGCGTCAGGGTCGACAGATTCTGGTGATCCCAAATCCACGCACGGTCAGGGCGAACCGGTATACCGCCCACGGCGTACTCACCCCAACTGGCAGTTTGGCGATGCCTGACGACTTGCCAGCCCAGCGCTGTCAGTGCCAGCTTGTGGCGCATCCAGTCAGACTCCGTCAGGGGTTGTTGCCCAGTATTATCAACATTGTTCGCACTGTCCGGGTTGCTCTCTGCGATGCTGACACGCTGCACTAAAGCATTGTCTCCCACCAGCAGCGGCTTAATCACCGCCCAGAGCATGACATCCCCCAGAAAAGGCAGCGGCTCCAAAGCCTGATAGCGTTGGAACAGGGTCGTAAAAGGCACTCCTGTGTGGTGCTCTTTGTCCTGTATTAACTTGCTGTCGCCTGTCTGCCCGGTCAGAGCATCCCCTTCAGCTGCCAGCGCCTCCAGTGCCAGCCACTGGGTCAGTCCCAGCCCGGAGTTCTGATGCGGTAGTTCCTGAAGATGACGCCGCAATACCGCAGCCAGATTGGGCAACTGAGCCCATTGCCCTGACGAGGAGAGTAACCGCACTAACGACATGGGTGACTCATCACACAGCGCATCCCAAACCCGACTCGCCGTGGTCATCATTGCTTCACTGACCGGTCGTCGCGACTGCCACAATGCCCGCAAACCCTCCGCCGGTAATTGTCCCAGCCCGATAAACCTGTCCTGTCCCGGGAACCGGTTCACCTCAATCAGCTCAAGCACAGGCTGCGGTTTTTGATCCGCCCCGGACGGCACCATACGTGCACACCACTCGGCCAGCACCCGCACCATCATCAGCTGATCATAATTGTCGTGTTCAACCCACAGCACAAGCCGTTCATAGGTCGAGTCGAGCAACTGAGCGCGCTTTTGCTGCCCGTCGGCAAGTAACATGGCTTCCGTCGTGGTCGTATCGCCCATCGCCGTCAGTAAATGCTGACGAACAAAGCGCGCTCGCAAAGCCTCGCAGCGTCGGGGATCGCGGTCGAGAGGTCCCAGACAAAACGGGTCGATATAGGGCAGGAAATCGCCGGTGAATCCGGCTTCCGTCAGTCGATGCTGAATGTCGTGACCACACCGCACATGCAAAGTGCGTTGGTCACTGTCAAGCGGGGCGACCTTGTGCGCAATCTGCTGCCGGTGATAATCCAACTCGTCAGTGTGCACTTTCAACTGGGCCCAACTGGGCAAACCCAGCTCACGAGCAATAACCAGCTGAATATCAGCTAGCCGAATATTGTCCGTATTCAGCGCCATTGCTTTGGGGTGATGCGCCCGCACCTGCTGCCATTCTTGCGAATCGCTGTGCTTAAGGGCTTTCAGACGTTGCTTGGCTCGGCGTTTCAACACGTCGAGACGCAAGGAAAAAGCGTTGTGAGTTGTCATGATTTCACCTGTCTCATGCTTCTGTGCTCGCCCGGCAGAAGAGAAGGCAAAACAAGTTGTAGGCAGCGGCACAATCTGCCGCTCTCAGTTAAAGTTACCTTGGATTTCATCCTTTCCGCGAGCCGGTGGCGCAGGTGGCGCCTGCGGAAAGGATATAACAGCCGCCAAACGTTGCAAAGCGGGACGAGCGAGTAAAACCCAAAAACGTGAACGACCAACACATCACGCCGTGCGTTGCCGCGCGACTGGAATTCGCTTGCTTTTCAGCAACATTGCGACTTGTAGGCTCGATTTTTGAGCCTTAAGTGAATCTGAGCTACCCGGAAAGAAACAACCGTTAAGCACTGATCAGCAACTGCTCACTGACAAAAATTGTCGGGACAACAGACACGCCTTCCTTTGCCGCCATCGCCGTCAACGCCACTTCCGAGGCGCGCTGAATATGTTTTACGCAGGCTCGGTGTGCCGCGGCAACATCACGCTGCACAATGGCATCAACGATCGCGCTCATCTCTTCAATACTCTCCATGTATCGATTTTCCTGGGAAATCGATGTGGCACGCAGCAGGTTGATACGCGCCTGTTGCTGGCGCAGCAGTTTCGCCGCCGTCTGGTTACCGCACCCTTCATACAGCAGCTCGTAAAAATCATTGACGCTGTCGAGGATGTTGGAAACATTCCCCTGTGTCAGGCGGCGCGTCAGCAGATGAAGTGTGGTTTCCAGCATCTGCAGGTGCTTGTCAGACGCATTGATGGTGTACAGCTGAACAATCAGGCTTTCTAAGCTGGCTCGCAGCTCGTAAATCTCTTTCGCGGTTTCCAGCGTTAACTTGGTAACAATCGGCCCTTTGTTTTCCAGGTAATCAACCAGCCCTTCGGATTCGAGGTGGCGCAGTGCTTCACGTACCGACGTCCGGCTGACTCCCAGCATGTCACAGAGATCCCGTTCAACCAGGCGATCTCCGGGAAGAAGCTGAAAATTCATAATGGCACTGCGTAAGGTTGCCAGCACTTTCTCGCGCAACGGAATCCGACTGTTTTCTATCTTCATTAGTTGCGTGGGTTGCCTGATCATCTTGATATCCTACTGGTCGTGGGATGACATAGACCGAAGTAAACTGCAGCACCATGCATCCATATATTTAGTGTGGGCGGGGCTCATTATAAGTGATAGCAAATAACGATTTAAGGTAATTTTTGTGCTAGGAATGGCCTTTTCCACACATAACACTTTGATTATACACCTTCGACAATGACAACTTGTGCCGTGGCGATGCCAGCCCGGTGTACTTTGGCCTTCTGATAGCTGTCGGAATGGTAGCAGTTCAGCGCCTGTTCAAACGACGGGAATTCAATGATGACATTCCGTTGATGCTCGTTTCCTTCCAACTGCGTAAAACGTCCGCCGCGGGCCAGTAACTGGCCATTAAATTGCTGAAATGCCGCCGGTGCCAGGTCGGTATAAGAACGATATTTTTCAGGATGATGAACGGTGACATGAGCGATCCAATACCCTTTCATGATTCCTCCTAACCGCTTTGGGTTGCTGTCGAGTGATTTGTTAAGTTAAGTGTTGAGGTGCTTGCTGAGTGAACCACTTGGGTTAATGCCTGAATGAATGATTCGGTAAACAAGCGGGTCAAAATAAAGTCGTCAAAAAAGCCCCACCAGGCAGTGGGGCAAGGCAGAAAGAAACTGTCAGTCAAACCGTTTACTGAAAGGCAGGCATTACCTTTTCGATGAACAACTGCAGGGACTTTTTCTTCTCCTCAAAACTTAAACTGTTATCAGCCCAGTAGCTGTACTGGCTTACCCCCAGCGACTCGTAGTATTTCAAACGCGCGATGACCTCGTCCGGGGTGCCCACAGCCAGGTTGTTACGCAATGCCGACGGGCTAAAGCTCTCGCCGAGATCTTCCGTGCTCAAGCGGTTTACAAACCCATTGTCTGGGGTCTGTGTGTTTTTCGCCCAGGCCATGAACATGGCATACCAGTGATGCAGAGCGTCTGTCCCCGCTTGCAACTCCTGCTCATTTTCGCCGACGAACGTATGGCGAAGCAGCATGATATCGGGACGACTCACCTGCGGATTGTTCGCAATCGCGTCATTGAATTTGTGCATCAGATCCTGAACTTCTTCATCATCTTTTTGCAGCGGAGTCACCATGACATTGCAGCCGGCGCTGACGGCAAAATTGTGCGAATCCGGATCCCGGGCCGCAATCCACATTGGCGGATGCGGCTGCTGAAGCGGCTTAGGCACGCTGGTCGTGGTTGGGAACTGGAACAGCTCACCGTCATGGGCATAATCACCCGCCCATAACTTCTGCAGCGCAGGCACCATTTCACGCAGGTATTTGCCGCCATCTGCAGATGGCATTCCATTCATGACCCGATCAAATTCTGCCTGATACGCGCCACGGGCAATCCCGAATTCCAGGCGTCCGTTACACATGATGTCGGCCAGCGCCGCTTCACCAGCCAGCTTCACCGGATGCCAGAACGGAGCGATAAACGTTCCTGCGCCTAAGCGAATAGTGCTCGTTTTATCCGCCAGATAAGCAATGAAATTAAGCGGGTTCGGGGCAATGGTAAACTCCATAGCATGGTGTTCACCAATCCAGGCCATTTCAAAACCACCTTGCTCAGCAATTTGCACAAGCTCCGTCAGTTCAGCCAGTGACTGCTGGTGAGTTTTGCTCTCATCGTAGCGTTCCATGTGAAGGAATAAGGAGAATTTCATGTCAAGTTTCCTTTCTTGTCGTTTTGTTTGCTTGGGCTTGTCTTGTGATTGATAGCCCGCCATTGGATTGCCCTGATTACTTAGAAAGTGCCGGGGCGGGCTTAAATTTGTTCACTTTGGGTGCCGGGTCTTGGCTTGGTGATGCCTGGTATTCAGTGCTGGTATACAAATCTTTCATCAGGCAATACCCCATGACGATCAATACCAGGGAAAAAGGGAGTGCCGCGGCGATTGAAGCAGCCTGAAGCCCTTGTAAACCGCCAGCCATCAACAGAATACCGGCTACCACACCTAAACCTGCTCCCCATACCACGCGCATGCGAATTGGCGGATGGTCATCCCCCATCGACAGAATGGTGCAAATCACCAGCGTGGCCGAATCAGCGGAAGTAACGAACCAGGAGATAATCATCAAGGTTGCCAGAGCAGCCATTGGCCAAGTCAGCCAGTGCACATTAATGGCTTCGATGGTGCTGTACAAAACCATGGTCAGGTTTTCATTCACGACATCAGTCAGACCGCCCACGCCATGCAGTTCGATAAAGCTGGCTGTCCCGCCCATAATAGTGATCCAGGTGAAGGCACCCAGGGTGCTGCTCACGATGCCGCCCAGCATCAGTTCGCGGATGGTGCGCCCTTTCGAAATACGGGCAATGAAAATCCCCACATATGGGCCCCAGCTCAGCCACCATGCCCAGTAGAAAATCGTCCACCAGCCCTGCCACTGACGTTCAGGTTGAGGATCAACCCACAGCGACATAGATACGAAGTTCGCCAGGTAATCCCCCAAGTTGGTAAAGAATGCGCCAAATAAGTACGCCGTTGGACCGGCAATCACAAAGAACAGAAACAGGATTGAGCTGATGCGCACATTCCACTGGCTGAGCAGCTTAATGCCTTTTTGCAGACCAGAGACCGCAGAGAACGTAGCGACCGAACCCACCACGACAATCAGAATCAGCTGATTTACGGAGTTAATCTCGATACCGAACAGGTAGTTAAGCCCGGCGTTCATTTGAGAAACCCCCAGCCCCAGGGTTGTCGCCGTACCAAACAAAGTGCTGAAAATAGCCAGTAGATCAACAGCATGCCCAATTGGCCCGTAAATACGTTTGCCAAGAATGGGGTATAACGCAGAACGGATGGTCAGCGGCAACCCTTTACGGTACGCAAAATAAGCGAGAATCAACCCGACCAGTACATAGACGCTCCAGGCGTTGAATCCCCAGTGAAAAATGGTGATTCGCATGGCGATTTGCGCAGCTTCCTGCGTTCCGGGTGCAACCTGCGCCATTTCAGCAAAGGGATTTCCCTGAAGATAAGTCAGTGGCTCAGCGATGCTCCAGAACATCAGCCCCGTCCCCACGGCCGCACTGAACAGCATGGCAAACCAGGTGAAGTTATTGAATTCCGGGCGATCGGTATCTTTTCCTAACCGAACGTCCCCGAATTTACTGAAAGTTACCCAGACCGAAAAAACAAAAATAACGGCAACGGCGGCAATGTAATACCAGCCAAAGTTAGCGGTAATCCACTGCTTAACCCCGTTGTAGACCGTGTTTGCCAGATCGATCTGCAGAACGGAAAAAAGCACAAATGCTGACACCATAGCCAGAGAGGCTATGGTCATGGTCTGGTTAACCCCTCGAAATATCCCTTTCCTGTTAACCATGTTGTTATTGGAAATCATGCCGGATTGCTCCATATCACGCTGTTAATTGTGCCTTAGCCGAACTGCAGTAACCCTGTGGCCACTTCAACTTTGGACACCCCTTGTTATCTCACCAGCATCTGCGGTGAATATTTTAATGTGTTTCTTGGTATACCATAACACCAAAAAACCATGCTTCAAGGCATACAATTAACAAACACTTAACACACAAAAGACTATCAAACTATTGTTTTTATTGAGATTAATTTAAATAACAATAATAAAAACGAACACTTCAATAGATTATCTTTTTTAACATTTTGTGATCATTGATCACTTTTTGATAATTTAGTAAATATCTTAAGACACAGAACGCAACAACATAAACAATTGATTTTTAATGATAAATTGCAAATCTACATCAACCAGAGCCGCAGTTCATGGTTTAATAACGCTTTCTTTTTGACCTCTAAGTTTGGTATACCATAATACAACAAGCGGGAGCAGGTTCTCGCAATGACCTAACCAAAGAGGAAAACGGCAATGGCTTTTAACATCAGAAAGGTGTGCACCTATATCGAAGAAACCCATATCGAAGGCGGTAAAGCTGGGGAAAGACCGATCACAATGGCTGGCGTTGCCGTCGTTATTGAAAACCCTTGGCACGGAAAAGGATTTGTTGAAAACCTGCGTCCGGAAATCATTGATGGCTGTTCAGAACTGGGGGCCTTGATTGTCGATAAGTTATGCGCCGTCATGGGCGGCAGTGAAAACATTGAGGCCTATGGCAAAGCGGCAGTTGTCGGCGTTGAGGGTGAGATTGAACACGCATCAGCGGTCATCCACACCCTGCGTTTTGGCAACCACTATCGCGAAGCTGTGAATGCCAAAAGCTACCTGAGCTTTACCAACAAACGCGGTTCGGCGGGAACGTCCATCCAGATTCCGATGATGCACAAAGATGACGAAGGCATGCGCTCTCACTACATCACCCTGGAAATGAAGATCGAAGATGCACCGGCAGCAAATGAAATTGTGGTGGTGCTGGGTGCATCTGACGGCGGCCGCGTGCATCCCCGAATTGGCAACCGATACATTGACCTTGAAGAGCTGGCACAAGAAAAAGCCGCTCGTGAACAGCAATAAGGATGCCTATGGAAAGCATGAAATTAGTTGATGGAACCAGCTACTTTTCATGTGGAGATGGCGACACCGTTATCTTCATACATGGTGTAGGACTGGATAAATCCATGTGGGGCGGTCAGATCGCCGGGCTGAAACAGCACTTTCATCTGATTGGGTACGACATGCTCGGACACGGTGACAGCCCGGAGCCACCCGACGCTGCCTGTATTGAGGATTATGCCGATCAACTGGAACGCCTGATCAGTACTCTGGCATTGAACAAGCCTGTCACTGTGGTGGGCTTTTCGATGGGTGGGCTGGTCGCCAGAGCTTTTGCCCTGAAATACCCCCACCGTATCGACAGAATGGTGATTTTAAACAGCGTCTTTGACCGTACCGAGCAACAACGGAATAACGTGTTGTCCCGCTGTGACGAAGTGAAAGCAAAAGGACCGGGTGCCAACGTTGAGGCTGCGATTGAGCGCTGGTTCAGCAAAGAGTACCGCGGCGCTAGCCCGGCACAGATTGCCGCCTTTAAAAAGCGCATTATCACTAACAGCCCGACGGGTTACTTACAGACCTATCAGTTATTCGGGCAACATGATAATTATGGACGTGAGCGTCTTAAATCACTGCACATTCCAGTGTTGGTTGCCACCGGGGAACAAGATGTCGGTTCGACACCCCGTATGGCAAAAATGCTGGCCAGTTATCTGCCAAACGCAGACGTTGTGATTTTAGATGGTCAGCGACACATGATGCCTGTGGAATCTCCACAGATGATCAACGACATGTTGATGTCGTTCTTAACCCGCCAGCGTGAGCAAGTGACACTACAGGAGGTCGTTCATGGCGCTTGAGAAATTTCAGATGCTGATCGACGGGCAATGGGTACCCGCTCAGAGCGGCAAGACCTTTGACAGCTACAACCCGGCCACTGAACAGCCGTGGGCTACCTTCCCGTTTGCTGATGAGCAGGATGTGGATCGTGCGGTTCAATCGGCGCATAACACTTTTCTGTCTGCGGCGTGGGCATCGACCACTGCGGCACAGCGCGGAAAACTGCTGCGCCGCCTGGGTGATCTTATTGCAGACAACACCTCGCAACTGGCCGAGCTGGAAAGCCGTGATAACGGCAAGCTGATCCGGGAGACCCTTGCTCAGGTCCGTTACTTACCGGAGTTTTTCTACTACTTCGCCGGACTGGCTGACAAAACCGAAGGGGAAACGCTGGCACTGGATAAACCCGACATGTTCGCCTACACCGTTCGTGAACCGCTCGGGGTAATCGCCGGTATCATTCCCTGGAATTCACCGTTGTATCTGACCGCTATCAAGATCGCCCCGGCACTGGCTGCCGGTAACACTGTGGTACTCAAGCCATCAGAACACGCATCTGCCACCTTGCTGGAACTGGGACGTCTGGTAATGGAAGCCGGTTTCCCGGCAGGCGCTGTCAATGTGATCACCGGTTACGGCCTGCCGTGCGGCGACGCACTGACCCGTCACCCATTAGTACGCAAAGTGGCTTTCACCGGCGGCGGTGAAAGTGCCCGGCATGTGATTCGTAACTCGGCTGAAAACTACGCCAAACTCTCGCTGGAGCTGGGCGGAAAATCCCCCAATATCATTTTCAGTGATGCGGATATAGACAGTGCGGTCAACGGAGCCGTTGCCGGAATTTTCGCGGCCGCAGGGCAAAGCTGTGTGTCAGGCTCACGCCTGCTGGTACAACAGGATATCTACGACGAGTTCGTCAGCAAGCTGGCTGCCCGGGCGGAACGTATCGTCATCGGTGACCCGACTCAGCCTGAGACGGAAATGGGGCCGATGGCCACGAAAGCACAGCTGGAAACCGTTGAGAAATACGTCGATATCGCGTTAACAGAAGGGGCTCGATTGAGAACCGGCGGTAAACGTGCCGATCTCGCCGCAGGCTGGTATTACACCCCAACCATTCTGGAATGCACCCGCCATAGCGACACTGTCGTGCAGGAAGAAATTTTCGGCCCGGTCGCCACCGTCATTCCGTTTGCCGATGAAGCCGAAGCACTGGCGCTGGCGAACGATACCCAATACGGTTTGGCCGCTGGTATCTGGACGCAGAATCTGGCCAAAGCACATCGCATGATCAAGGGGATTCGTTCAGGCATTGTGTGGGTCAATACCTATCGTGCCGTTTCGGCGGCCGCCCCGATTGGCGGTTATGGCCAGAGCGGCTATGGCCGGGAGTGTGGCAGCGATGCCATTAATGACTTTACCCAGCTCAAAACGGTGTGGATTAACACCTCATCCGAACCGATGGCTGACCCGTTTATTATGCGTTAAGAAGGGACTCAACATGTCTATTGAACAAGCGACCACCGCCGTTTCTCCGGATCTGTACAAAAACATCATGGGGCAATTCCCTACCGGCGTCACTGTCATCACCGCGTATAACGATCTGGGTGATGTCGTGGGCTTTACCGCCAGTGCGTTCAGCGCATTGTCGATGGACCCGGCCCTAGTGCTGGTGTGCCCGAGTTACAACTCAGATTCATACCCGGTGATCAAAGACACCCAAAAGTTTGCCATCCACATTCTGGCCGATGATCAACAAGCCATTGCCTACCAGTTTGCCAAAAAAGGCATCGATAAGTCGCAAGGGCTCGACATCGTGAAAAGCGCCAATGGCCTGCCAGTCATTCAGGGGGCACTCGCGGTCATGGAATGCGAACTGTGGAATGACTATCCCGGCGGCGATCACGCCATTCTAGTTGGACAGATTCTCCACGCCGAGCTGGCGGATACCAACACCGTGTCACCGCTGTTGTACTGTCGCAGCAAAATGGGATCGCTGCCTGTAATGGGCTAATTACTCAAGCACGTTGAAAAGGATGACCACCGTGAAACTACATGATTCAAGCTTGTTCCAGACACATTGTTACATTGCCGGACAATGGGTAAATGCCGCCGATGGCGCCGCTCTGCCGGTCACGAATCCGGCCAACGGCGAAGTGATTGCGCACGTCCCTTCCCTTGGCGAAGCTGAAACCCTGACTGCAATCGAAGCCGCCGAACAGGCGCAGAAAGCCTGGAAAACGCTGACGGCGAAAGCTCGCTCGGCAGTGTTGAGAAACTGGTATCAGTTAATCCTCGATAATACCGATGATCTGGCCACGATCCTGACGACGGAGCAAGGTAAACCACTGGCCGAGGCCAAAGGCGAAATTGCTTATGCCGCCAGCTTTATTGAATGGTTTGCCGAAGAGGCCAAACGTACTTATGGCGAAGTCATTCCCAGCCACAAACCGGACGCACGCATCGTGGTTAGCCGTGAACCGATTGGCGTCGTTGGGGCGATTACGCCTTGGAACTTTCCTGCAGCAATGATCACCCGCAAATGCGGTCCGGCCTTTGCCGCAGGATGTGCTGTGGTGCTGAAACCAGCCCCGGAAACCCCATTGACAGCTTTGGCGCTGGCACTTCTGGCAGAACGGGCTGGCATTCCGGCCGGGCTGTTTAGTGTATTAACCGGAGATGCTGTCGCCATTGGTGGAGCCCTTACCCGTAGTAAAACGGTGAAGAAGATTTCATTCACCGGTTCAACCGCTATTGGCAAACTGCTGATGGAGCAATCATCTCACTCCGTGAAAAAACTTTCACTAGAGCTGGGCGGAAACGCGCCGTTTATTGTGTTCGATGATGCTGATCTTGACGCTGCGATTGACGGTGTCATGGTAGCCAAATTCCGCAATGCCGGACAAACCTGCGTGTGCGCCAACCGCCTGTATGTCCACGATGCCGTCTACGACGCTTTTGTCGACAAGCTGATTGAGCGCGTGGCAGCCCTGAAGGTCGCCGACGGCTTCGAACCCGGTGCAACCATCGGGCCATTGATCAATGCCTCCGCGGTAGCAAAAGTACAAAGCCATATTGATGATGCATTGGCCAAAGGAGCAACCAAGCGCTTTGGACAGACCCCTCTTGCGGGATCAGGATTCTTTCCGCCACACATCCTGACCAATGTCACTGACGATATGCGCGTCGCACATGAGGAAACCTTTGGTCCGTTGGCTGCCATTTTCCGCTTTAGCTCAGATGATGAAGTCATCGCCCGTGCGAACAACACAGATTCCGGGCTGGCCGCTTACGCTTATACCCGTTCACTCAAACGGGCCTGGTATGTCAGTGAAGCACTGGAATCCGGCATGGTTGGGATTAACGAAGGGCTGATCTCCACGGAAGTCGCACCGTTCGGCGGAGTGAAAGAGTCTGGGTTAGGCCGCGAAGGGGCCCGTCAAGGCATTGAAGATTACCTTGAAACCAAATACGTGCTGATGGGTGGCCTGTAAGCGGCCCTCCAAAGATGCATTGAAAGTGATGCGATAAGAAGTAACGCAATAAGAAAAGGATGACCGCATGACAGATAAATTCGAACAAGGACTGGCCATTCGCCGTCAGGTACTTGGCGCCGACTATGTCGACAACGCCATCAACAATGCCACTGATTTCACCCGCCCGATGCAGGAGCTGGTGACCACTTACTGCTGGGGTGAAGTCTGGGGCCGAGATACATTACCGCTGAAAACCCGCAGCTTAATCAACCTGGCGATGATTACCGCCCTGAATCGTCCGCACGAGCTCAAGCTGCATGTTCGTGGAGCCCTGAATAACGGTTGCTCAGAAGAAGAAATTCGTGAAGTTCTGCTGCAAACGGCCATTTATTGTGGTGTGCCGGCTGCCATTGATGCATTCCGTACGGCCAAAGAAGTGATCGATAACTATGAACCTGCGGTAAGCGCTTAGTACCCGGCGGACTTACCATCATCAGGAGGATGTATGTTGCATAAAACAATCCGGTATTGCTCACAGTGTGGCGCTGACGCGATCAGGCAACAGCAGCCTCCTGGTGACACACATTTACGGCCGGTCTGCCAGCAGTGCGGCCATGTTATCTACCAAAACCCGACAGTCATTGCCGGTTGTATTATTGAGCACCAGGGGAAATTTCTGCTGGGACGACGAGCCATTGAACCAATGGCTGGCAAATGGAGCATTCCAGCAGGGTTTATGGAGAACGGCGAGACCGTTGAACAGGCCGCTGCCCGTGAAGTACTGGAAGAAACCGGGGCGAAAGTGGATCTCCTCAGCCCTTACTCTATTTTCAGCGTTCCTCAGATGAATCAGGTCTACATCATTTTCCGTGCGCGTTTTGACGGCTTTGTACAACCGTTTGGTGATGAAACCGCCGAGTTGGCCTTCATGGCAAAAGATGAGGTGCCCTGGCACCACCTGACCTATCCGGCCATCGGCCAGATTCTGAGTCGGTATATCCATGAAGAAAGCCACGGCCAGTTTGGCCTGTATATGGGT
Organism: Photobacterium sp. GSS17; assembly: GCF_028621875.1. Taxonomy (NCBI): domain Bacteria; kingdom Pseudomonadati; phylum Pseudomonadota; class Gammaproteobacteria; order Vibrionales; family Vibrionaceae; genus Photobacterium; species Photobacterium sp. GSS17. The sequence continues at coordinate 1,613,755 of NZ_CP117518.1, forward strand.
AATTTCGATGTGGGTTTGGTACACCCTTTTGGCACCGCGAACTCGTGTTTCAACTGAACACCACCCGAGATTAAACACGGCCAATGCCTAAACACCAGGCACTAAACACTAAGTACTAAACCCTGGGTACTAAACACTAGGTACTAAACACTAGGCCAGGCACCAAAACGTAAGAAGGAAGACAACATGGCAATCAGCAGTATCGAAGCAATCATTGAAGATATTCGCCAAGGAAAAATGGTCATTTTGATGGACGATGAAGGGCGCGAGAATGAAGGTGATCTAGTTATGGCCGCCGAGTGTGTCACCCCCGCCCACATCAACTTTATGGCACGTAATGCCTGTGGCTTGATTTGCCTGACATTGACGCCAGAGCGCTGCGATCAGTTAGGTTTGCCTCTGATGGTGACCAACAGCACTGATCCACAAGGCACCGGCTTTACCATTACCATTGAAGCCGCATCGGGCGTCACAACCGGCATTTCAGCCGCTGACAGGGCACATACCATTCAGACCGCTGTTCGCCAGGATGCAATACCTTCCGATTTAACCCGGCCCGGGCACATTTTTCCTCTGCGGGCGAAGCCCGGCGGAGTCTTAGAGCGTGACGGTCATACCGAAGCAGGCTGCGATCTGGCACGTCTGGCTGGATACGAACCGGCCAGCGTCATCGTCGAAATCATGAATGAAGACGGAACCATGGCCAGACGCCCGGACCTCGAAATTTATGCACAAAAGCACGGCCTGAAGCTGGGGCTCATATCTGATCTAATTCACTACCGCCTCAACCTGGCTTCATGCCAGAACCATGTGCAGGAAACCGATCCAAAGCTGACTCGGGCACAAGCACAAATGCGTAAAGACACCATCGCCGCGTAATCCGCTCCGCCACTCCCGGTATAACAGAATGTAGGTGCGGCTTCTCCCCTACATTCTGAACCCCCAGACGGCATCAATCAGCTTAATCATCAGCTCCTTAGACACGCCGTTATCATCTTTTTCCGGCAGATATTCCACCAAATCCATGCCGACAAATTTAGGATGGGCTGCCAGCGTATGCACCAGCGTCAGTGCTTCGCGGGCCGTTAAACCGCCGACATTCGGGGTGGCGCAGGCCCGATAAATCGCACCGTCCAGGCTGTCGTAATCAAAGGAGACAAAAAAGCGGTCATAGTGAGTTTCTAATTGCTCAACTAATGTGCTCAGCATCTGTCGGAAACCATGACGGTCGATGTATTCCATGTTGTAGTTAGTTATTCCGTGACGCTCAAGCAATGCGGCTTCATTTGGCATCAGATCCCTGACTCCAACGTAATAGACCGATTCAGGCTTCAGTAGGCTGTCCGACGCCACCTGCCAACCGTTGTGACAGTACTCCCCCATCAGCATTGCCAACGGTTTTCCGTGAAGATTACTGGCCGGGCTATCATTGCAATCAGCATGGGTATCAATCCAGACCACCGCGACACTCTCGTTTCGCGGTTGGAAATAGTCCAGCGTCGCCTGCAGCGTACCGACAGTAATACTGTGATCGCCGCCAAGAATAATGGGCACTCTTCCCTGCTGATAGGTTGCCAAAACCTGCGGGTGTAGCAACTGACAATAGGCCGCCAGAGCCTGCTCCTTCTTCCCGTAATGGAGGTGCTGTCGAATCCGATCATCAGGCAGCACGTCACCCATATCCCGGATATCACCGCCCCAACGCTGATTTCTGACCGCTATCCACTCAGTCAGCCCCAGCCAGCAGCGCTCATCTGGCTCCCGCAATGGCTGTACCGTATTGTTATCAGTCGGTACAAAACCCAACTGATTAAACGGCGCGCCGATAATGTCAAACGACTTGCGTTCCGGTTTAGCTGTCGTCATGACTTTCCTCCTGCCCTTCGGGCTCCGGCAGAGCGGCTGCCAGCTTTTTCAGGTATTGCTTGGCAGCGTTGGCTTCTCCGCGACTGAGCCATTTCATGCAGGTTAGCAGTTCCCACATCAGCCCTTCGTCACCGTACGGATAGACCGGAAACGTCGCATGTTGCGGAGCGGGATCATCCGTCAACTTGCTGTTCACCACCCCCGCTTTATCAAACAACACCACGCAAGGCTGGCTCAGAGAAATTGCTTCCGCCACATCGGCACAGTGAATCTCGGCGCTGGTCAGGTCTTCGAACAGGTATTTTCTGAAGCAGGCTTTGTCGTTATGCTCCCCGATCAGTCGATAAAAAATGGCTTTTCCGGCTTCAAACGCAGCAAAAGATGACGCCGTCTGGCGATGAAATCCGTTCCGAGTAAAAAACAGAATATCGGCATCGGACACCCGGTCTCCCGTCCCACCCGCCAGCGATCCCACCAGCACGCCAGCCAGCACATCCTCATGACAGGCAAAAACCTCGACCGAGGAAGCAACCAACTGCTGTTGATGCGGTAAATCTTTTAAAAGCTGCGTATCCCATTCCCTGTTCACCTTACTCTCCCTTTTCTTGTGTTCTTGTGTTCTTGTGTTCTTGTGTTCTTGTGCGGCTGATTCTTAAGCAATAATTCAGTGCTTTACTGGCGCAAGCGGTTTACCTCATCACCATAAAAGGATGAAAGATTCATTGTCTATAAAACATTCTCTCGCCTGAGACTCATTCGTCATTATTTTTAATCATTACCCATCATTTTATTTATCAATAATGTTTATTTTGTTCATAAAAACGGTTGTTTTTTCCGCGTTTAAGAAGAGATTTTTTTCCGGATTGCCAACCCGGATGACTTGGAGTAGTATCAATATTGTTATATCAATTTTGGTTTTGAGTTTTTTGAGTCAGGTAAATCCTATACCTGGCTTTTTTTATTGCGCGCTTTTTATTTGTTCAGTCTGAATCCCTTTAATTAAGGGTCTAAAATGCGCCTTGTTTGATAGGAGTAACCAATGAGTTTAAAACCAAATATTATTATTTCCTCTCTGGATGCCGAACGCCTGGATAACCTGCTGGAGTCAATGGCTAACAGTGATCTGCCAGGACTGGCGGATCTGGAAGATGAGCTGGATCGTGCGACGATTGTCGCCCCGGAAGAAGTTCCCCCAACAGTGGTGACCATGAACTCAACCGTGCGTTTTTCTGTTGCCTCATCCAAGGAAACCTTTTGTTATACATTGGTTTACCCAAGTGATGTGAAGAAAGACGCCAAAAACATCTCAATTCTGGCCCCCGTCGGCAGCGCCCTGCTGGGGATGTCGCAAGGGGATGAGATCGAATGGCCAAAACCGGGCGGCGGTATTTTAAAAGTGCGAATTGAAGAGATTGTTGATCAGCCTGAGCGTAATGGTGATTTCCAACGCTGACAGCCGGTTCAACTGACTTTTCTGATGCCTAGCAGACAGTGAGTTTTTCGTTTCCGCCGAGGTCACTCTGTGGTTGACGAAATCTGAAACTTGATGTTCCGCTAATGTTAGGCATCACAGGGTTCCCTTCTGTTTTTCCCCGCATTCAACCGCTTACAAAAAATAACCACCACAGTGGTGTGGTGGTCGCAGAAAATAGCTGCACTTATCACGATATTAATTAATATTTTGAAACAAATGCAGCCAGATAAAAATAAACTTTATTTAATTCACATTAATATATTTATCACTGGTCAATAAGTTAAGAACAATATTGACATTATCGCTTACTTGCTGATTAACGCGCCCAGGGAATAATGTTTCCAGCTTATCGAGGCGATCAAATTCGGTATGCCAGATTTTTCCCCACTTCGTTTCTGTCTCACGATCGCAGGCAGTTTTTTGTTCCGCGTCATAACAGTCCCAAGCTGCCGGGTTAGTGGTTTGTGAGTAACCATCAAATCCCCATTCGCCGTTGATATTAAAGTTTGTCGCTTCAACATAAGCGATCGGAATACCAGCACAGGCAAAACCCGCATGATCTGACCATGAGCCAGTTTCACCTTCCGGATAGCCAGGAAACGCCGGGTGCACAACGTATTTCCCGTCTTCTCCTTTCACATCAATTGATGACTGAAGCATGGCATCACGCAAAGACGGCTGATAACTGTAATTGGCACCTGTCAGTCCCAGTTTTTCACACTTAGACTGGTACTCGGCGTAATCGGAGTGCGCGGCGTGCACATAAACGATGTCACCACCACCTACAGTGTCATAGTTAATCATGCCGATCACATTATCCAGTTTGCCGTTTTTCAGTGCATCCTGAACATAATGCAGTGACCCATTCAGGCCATTTTCCTCCGCCCCTGGCAGTAAAATGCGGACATTAAAAGGCAGGTCTGTCTGCTGAATTTTTTCCGCAATGGCAATAGCGGCCGCCAGACCGGCCCCGTTATCGGTCGCACCCAGCGAGCCGTGATCGGCGCCTGTTGAGTCATAGTGTGCAGCCAGCACGATGGTTTTATCTACCTTGCCTGCTTTCTCTACAATGAAATTGCGCGAGTTGAGTGTCTTGCCGCCTTTTTCATACGAAAAGCTTTGCACTTCAACGTCGTAGCCAAAGCCAGTTAATTTGTCGTAAATCCAGTCTCCGGTTTCCGTTTCTTTGGCTGTACCCGCTTCACGCGCGCCGATTCCTTCCGCTTCGTGAGCGACTTCCAGCAAATAGCCTGTGGCTTTCTGACCAAAATCGACAGCGGCGTCATCATCACTGTTGCATCCAGACAGGGCGACGGCCACAGACAAAGCCGTCAACGCAAAAATTCCTTGTTTCATCGTTATTATCCTTGTTTTGTATTGGCTAAATAATGCTTTGCGGCCCTATTATCTGGTTAATTGCGCAACAAAACGTGAGATATCTCTAAGAGAGTGATTTATTTATAGCCAGGTTTTCTTTTTGAGCATCAGATCATGTTACCGGCCACACACGCTTCCGGAGATTTCAGATTTACAATGTGAACCTGCATCCTTCCCCAGCTTCCATTGCCAACGGCCCATCAGTTTCGCCACCACAACCAAGCACCAAGCACCAAGCACCAAGCACCAAGCACCAAGCACCAAGCACCAAGCAGACCAGAGAATAGCCTCCTCGCAAACAAAACCGGATTTTCTGCCAATTTAAGGCGCTCATTTTGCTTTCATTCGATGGGCTTTAATGCTAGCTTGTCGCATATGCAAAATGTTTATCACTTCGCGGATACCACCGCATTCAACACAACATCTTGGTGGCACTCTCTTTTTTAAGAGCGGTGCTGAATACTTTTTGTTCAAAGCCGCCGGCAGGCAGGCTAATGAATAAACGTAGTTTCCCCTTGTCTCCGGCGCACCAAAACTAACCGGAGTTTCTCATGACCCAATCCAACGCATTGCCACCGACAACCAAACCGTTTCATCAGGCATACGAGCCATTGAGCCCGCAACCGCCTCTGTCTGTCGGCCATAAGATCCTGACTGGCGATCGGGCAACCGGCCAATTACACCTTGGCCATTATGTCGGTTCGCTGCAACAACGGGTGGCCCTACAGGCTCATAATGATCAGACCATACTGGTCGCCGACATGCAGGGGCTAACCGATAACGGGAACACCCCGGCGAAAGTGGCCGGCAACATTCTCAACGTGGTCGCCGATTACCTTGCCGCAGGTATCGATCCGTCACAAACGACTATCTGCCTGCAATCCGGTTTACCTGCCCTGGCCGAACTCACCATGTTTTACTCAAATCTGGTTACCATCGCCCGACTGGAGCGCAATCCGACGGTAAAAAATGAAATTCAGGGCAAAGGGTTTGGCCGTTCTATTCCGGCCGGTTTTCTGACCTACCCTATCAGTCAGGCAGCCGATATCACGGCTTTTCAGGCCACTCAGATCCCGGTTGGCGATGACCAATTGCCGATGCTGGAACAAACCAACGAAATTGTCAGGAAGATCAATAGCCTTGCCGGAAAACCTATCCTCACGGAGTGCCAACCCATGCTGAGTAATATGCCAAGACTGCCGAGTGTAGACGGCAAAGCTAAAATGTCGAAATCACTTGGTAATGCCATCACCCTTGATGCCTCTGATGCCGACATCGCAAAAGCCGTCAAAGCCATGTATACCGATCCGAACCACCTGACCGTTGATGCACCGGGACAGGTTGAAGGCAATGTCGTGTTCACATACCTAGACGCCTTTTATCCGGATCCTGCTTTTGTGGAAAGCCTGAAAGTGCATTACCGCCGCGGTGGCCTGGGGGATGGCAAAACCAAAGCTATTCTGACCGAGTGCCTGCAGGCCATGATTGCGCCGATGCGTGAGAAAAGGCAGGCGCTGATTGCCGATAAGCAATACCTGATTGACGTGTTGAAAGCCGGGACAGAAAAAGCCCGAGAGGAATCGAGCCAGACTCTGACTCAGGTAAAACAGGCTTTTGGATTAAACATTTTCTGAAAGAAGGGTTGCTCTGCCGGGCATCATCTCAGCGCGGCTGGCACACAGTTAGCGCGGCCAGTTCTGCAAGCTGCTCGCTTCAGGAGCAGCTTGCTTTAGGAACGATTGGCATCAGTAAGAGATCGTTTCATAAGTTGCTCGCTTCAAGAGCGGCCTCTTCAGGCACAGGCCGCGCTTTAATGCTGTCAGCTGTCATGCTGCGGTGACTCACAAGCCTAAACCCTCCGAGGTGAATGGTCATTCCGAGGTGGAGGGTTATAAGGGTTTTCGGCGATACCGGGCATTGATCAGATCTTCAACCTGCTTCTGCTCACGACGTGCCTGCTCGTACTGCTGCTTCGCTTTCCAGCGTTCCAGCAACGTTTCCAGGCTTTTCACTTTTGCCTGACTGGCTTCCAACTGCTGACGGCTACGCTGACATTCCGCTTCCATCAGCGCCTGCTCGTGCTGATGGTGGTGCAACATACGATCCAGCAGACCTTGTACTCGGGTACTGTTCATCAACATGGCACTGTTAACCCCCTGCGGGGTAACATGAGACTGCCACTGGCAACCGGATTTCAACATACCCAGCGCTTCCAGCTGTTGCTGAAAGTAATCAGCCTGCTGCCGCTGCTGAACAAACAGCTGCCCCAGACGATCCCGTTGCTGCTCGGCCATTTGTTGCAGTTTACCCACCGCCCTGACTTTCGCTTTCATCTCAGCACCTTATCAGTAACCGTTAGACGGGCTTGCCGGTTGGGCCGAACTGAACATTTGGGCCAACTGAGACAGACTTGCAGGGTAGTCAGAGACTTCCTGCACCGACTGTTGCAGATACGCTTTCAGCATCGGTTGCATCGCGACCGCCTGATCCAATTCAGGATCCTGGCCGGGTTGATAGCCCCCCAGTGGCAGCAACTCTTTGACCTGCTGATAGCTGGCATTGAGCTGACGAAACTGGTTGGCTACGGTCACATGGGAAATCTCAGTACAACTACTCATACAACGGCTAATTGAAGCATTGATATCAATCGCCGGATAATGGCCTTGCTCCGCCAGCTGGCGAGACAGCACAACATGGCCATCAAGGATGGCACGGGCAGAATCCACCACCGGATCCTGCTGGTCGTCCCCTTCCGCCAATACGGTGTAAATGGCGGTTAAGCTGCCATCGGGGTGTTCACCGTTACCGGCTCGCTCCAGCAACTGCGGTAACAGACTGAACACTGACGGCGGATAACCACGGGACGCCGGCGGTTCGCCCAGCGACAACGCAATTTCGCGCTGTGCCATGGCATAACGGGTGAGCGAATCCATCATCAACAGAACATCTTTGCCCTGATCACGGAAATATTCAGCGACCCGGTGACACAGTTTCGTGGCCCGCAAGCGCATCAGCGGTGATTCGTCGGCAGGAGCAGCCACAATGACAGCCCGACGACGGCCTTCTTCACCCAGATTACGCTCGATAAACTCCCGGACTTCACGTCCCCGTTCACCAATCAACCCCACCACAATCACATCTGCGGTGGTATTTTTGGTGATCATGCCCATCAGCACACTTTTGCCGACACCGCTCCCGGCCATCAGACCGATCCGTTGCCCTTTCCCCAGGGTCAGCAAGCCGTTGATCGCCCGGATCCCTACATCCAGCGGGGTATCAACCGGACGGCGTTTCAACGGGTTAATCGGGCGGGGATCCAGTGCGACCCGATCTCCCCCTTTCAGCGGCTCCCCATCATCCAGCGGCTCACCCAGCCCGTTAACCACCCGGCCTAGCCAGTGCTCTCCCATCTGCACGGTGCTGTCGCCATCCAGTGGGATCACTTTGGCACCGGCATAAAGACCGCCTAACTGGCGAATAGGCATCAGATATGCGACCGTATGATCAAAACCGACCACCTGCGCTTCAATCATTTCACCGTCATCGGCTTCCACCAGACAACGTTGCTCCAGCTTAAAGCGGCACCCGACGGCCTGCAGCATCAAACCGCTGACTTTGACCAGTCGCCCCGTGACTCGAGCCACCGGAATTGACTCCAAAGACGCCAGCGCATCACTGAGTTTGTCAGCCAATCCACTGCGGCTCATCTGATTCGGCATGACGTTACTCAACCAGCATGTCCTCAGCCACCGCGTCCTTAACGGTCTGGGCGTCACCATCCAGTAAGTGCTCACGGACATTTTCCATGCACGCTTCCAGACGTGCATCACAACTAGCATCCGCTTCGGCATGATCCGTAACCAGCTGACAACCACCAATCGGCAACGCGCTGTCCGGCACCAGTTTCCAATGAGCCGGCAAGTCAGGATGAATATTGGTAATGCGCTCCAAATCCTGTGGGTTGAGGTGCACCACCACTTTTTCGGTCTTGCCCGGCAGGGCATCCAGCGTCTCTTCAACCAGCGCCAGAATCTGTTGCGGCATCAGGGTCAGCTCAGCACGAATGACCTGCTGGGCAACCTTCTGTACCAGCTCACAGATCAACTGGCGCTGCTCGCGTTCTTTTTCCTGCTGCCACCGGGACAAGCTGGTGAACAGTTCGTTTACCGGTTTTGCCGCCGCCAGGAAAGCTGCCCGGCCGGTTTGCTCACCGCTGGCATAGCCTTTTTCAAACCCTTCTTTCTGTCCTTCTAGCAGACCTTGCTGAACACCCTGATCCAGGCCTTGCTTGAAGCCTTCTGAATGACCTTGCTGAAGACCCTGTTGAAAACCTTCTTCCAGCTTTTGCTGCACATCAAACTGCGTCTGCTGCCAGTTATCCTCCATATCCAGATCCAGCAGACCCGGCTCCCGGCTGATCGGTTCAGCCACCGGTGGAAAGCGATGCAGGCGATATTGTCCCGGCTGGAGACGCATGACTTTGGTTGTCTTCATCCGTTACTCCACCGTCTGTTCCTGATAAAGCAGCAGCTCGATATCACCGTTTTCTGCCATTTCACGCGCAATCTGCATGATGTCCTGACGGGCTTTTTCTACCCGGCTCAGTGGAACTGCTCCTTTCAGGGCCATTTCATCTTCCAGGTTCTTCACCATCCGCTGCGGCATCGCGCGTTTGATGGCCTGTTGCAACTGAATTTCCGAACCTTTCAGCGCCATCGCCCACAATTCAACCGCAACCGCCTGAACCAGCACATCCATGGTGTTGTCGCGCTGACGTCCCAGCACCATGAAATCAAACATGTTTTCTTCAATGTCGGACACCACGCTTTCATCATGCAATTTAAGCATTTCCATCAGCTGCCCCCGATCGCCGTCGAAACGGTTAATGATGTCAGCGGCCTGCTTCGCCCCATCAATCGGTGCGCTGTGACTGACAGAAACATGGTCGATACAGCGTTCAATCAGTTCCTGCAGATCCCGCGCGACTTCGTGATCGATCTCCTGCAAGCGGGCAATCCGGTAGACCAGTTCATCATGGTAATCCGGCGGCATTTTCGACAGTACCCGCGATGAGCTTTCCGGTGGCAGATAAGCCAAGAAGATTGCCTGCATCTGCGGGTGTTCCTGCGCGATAAACTTGGCCAGTACCTCCGGGTCAACCCATTGCAGACGCTGGATATTGTTACGCAGTTCATCGCCGTAAATATTATTCAGCAAACCCTTGGCAAGATCATTACCCAGGGCTTTTCGCAGTGTGTTGGACAGGTATTCTTTCGACGCTCCGCGAATCCCGCTGTGGGCACGAAAATCATCAAAGAATCGTTGAATCACACCTTTGGCTTTTTCACTTTTGATGCCGGAGAGGTTAGCCATGGCACGCGTCACCCGCTGAACTTCGTCACGAGAGAAGTGCTGCAGCACCTGCGCGGCAGCGTCCTCTCCCATGCCAAGCAAAACCAGAGCGGTTTTTTCAACGCTGCTGAACGCCTTCGCCTCAGCCATTTTTGCTTGTGTTTTGTTCATTTGCATTTACCCATTGTTTCAGGACTTCGGCCACCCGGACCGGCTCTTCATTTGCGATCAGCTGCAAGTGTTTCAGCTGAATTTCCAGCGGTGATCCCGGTGGAGGCAACAGCAGTTCATGGTGAGAATCCAGTGCGGAGCTGGTGCTTTCCAGCCCTTTCTCTGCCAGACGCTGGTTCAGGCGTTTTTCATGCTCACGCTCGGCCAGCGTCTGCACATCGGCGTTATAGTCGTCCTGCTCTTCCTGCGGCGGTGCAAATTCCAGCTCTGTCCGGCGGCGATCAATCCCGGTAAGGTGAGCAATCAGGGGACGCAGGACAAAGAAGATCATGGCCAGTCCCAGAATCCCGCCAATCACGTAGCGAAGCGGCTGCTGCACGGTCGGATCCTGCCACCACGGAATGGCGGGCGGCGCATCGATTTCAATCGGGGTAAAGTTGAAACTGAGCAGACTGAGGCTGTCGCCACGCGCTGCAGAGATACCAACAGCATCTTTTACCATGGTACTGATCTGCTGCTTTTCCTCTTCCGTCCAGGCCGTACCGTTTGGCGCCGCCGCTGCATTCAGCAGAACGGAAACGGTCAGCTTATTGACCTTACCCTGCTGATGCTGGGTATGTCGCACACTGCTGCCCAACGCGTATTGGCGATTCACTTCAGAGCGCTCGTTAGTGTTTTTACTGTCTTTGGGATCTTCCTTGCCGGTCACAGGCGGCTTATTACTCAGCGAACCCGGCACACCCAGTGCGATCTTATCAATCGAGTTATTCTGGATGCTGTGTTCCGTGCGAACCACCGGTGACGGATCAATGGATTCCCGGGTTTCTTCTACACGACTGAAATCCATATCCGCCGCGACCTGAACCCGGAAATTACTTGGCCCGACAATCGGTGTCAGCATATCTGCCGCGCGCTGAATCACCTGCTTTTCGAGGTTCTTCTGGTAATCGAGGAACTTGGCGTTCACCTTGCCGACTTCAGCACTGCCGATATCGGCACTCAGTAGGCGACCGTACTGATCGACCACCGACACGTTTTCCATTTTCATGCCGGTAACGCTGCCGACAATCAAATTGATAATGGCTTCAACCTGTTCATTTTTCAGGTCTTCCCCGGCTTTCAGCTCAACCATGACCGATGCTGACGGGGCTTCCGCCTGCTGTCGGACAAACAGTGTCTGACGGGGAATCGCCAGGTGCACCCTGGCATTGTTAACGGCATCCAGCGCGATAATGGTGCGAACCAGCTCGCCTTCCAGTCCATGGCGGTAGCGGGCCGTTTCCATAAACTGGCTGGTGCCCAGTGAAGAGTCGTCTTTCAGGGAGTCCAGCCCGGTCGGCAGCTTAGCCTTGATACCTTTGGCCGCCAGCAGCATCCGGATACGGGCCACTTCGCCTTCCTCGACCAGAACCTGACCATTTTCTTCCTGTAAGCGGTATGGGATACCTTCCCCTTCCAGTACCGAGATGATCTCCCCGGTATCAAAACGCTCTTGCTGACCGTAGAGCGGGCGATAATTCTGGCTGGAACTCCACAATGCAACAACGATGATGGCCGCCACAATCGCCGCCATCACCGCAGAAAGAACCAGATTTCGCTGGTTGCTGTGCCACAGGGATTTGGCCCTGGCCACCATAGCCTCAGCAGACGGTGCTGAGGCGGAAGTAGGTTGAGCAATAACTTCTGACATAACTTACACCGGCATTTTCATGACTTCATCGAACGAGGCGACGACCTTGTTGCGTACCTGCATCAGGGCCGAGAAAGACAAACTGGCTTTCTGGCTGGCGATCATCGCCCCGACCAGATCGTCACTTTGCCCGGTTTCCACCGCGGTCATTTTGGCACTGGCATCCGCCTGATGGGCATTGACACTGTCCAGTACCTGACGCATGGCTCCGGAGAAGGAAAGCGGCGGGTTGAGCGCTCCATCGGCGATCCGATTCTCCGTCACGATACGGGTATCGAGGGGATTTGCTGACACCACAAAGTCAAGCGCAATCCGTTGTTGCATATTCTGCATTTTGCTCAGCATCATCTGCTCAGACGAAGCCAGCTGAACTAAAGTGTTATTTGCCATTTTTCATCTCCTTTCAGGCGGCTGATCCAAGCTCAGCGTCCAGGTCTATTCCCTGCTCACGCATGGCTGCCAATTTGTATCGCAACGCCCGGGTCGACACCCCCAGCGCCTCAGCCGTCTGGGTACGGTTCCCGCCGAACTGCTTTAAAATGTCGAGAATGTACTGGAACTCCGCCATTTTTTTCGCTTCTTTATGGCCTTTGTCAGCTTCCGCCGGTCGACTCAGCGCCTGTCCATTCAAGACTTCAACCTTCGTCACCTCTACCGGCAACATCAGATCCTGAGCCGTAATGAAGTCACCATGACGCATCACCAGCGCACGCTGAATAACGTTTTCCAGTTCGCGAATATTGCCCGGCCAGTGGTACTGCACCAGTGCATTGCGTGCATCTTCCGACAACTGGCAGTTGCCCTGCTCGAGGTATTTGGAAATGAAGAATTGACCGAGAGGCAGAATGTCTTCCGGACGCTCACGAAGTGGTGGCCAATGCAGCGGCAGAACATCCAGACGATAATAGAGATCTTCCCGGAATGTCCCTTCCTGAACGGCTTTGCGTAAATCTTTATTGGTGGCAGCAATCACCCGGATATCCAGTTGAATGGATTTATGGCTGCCGATTCGCTCCACTTCCCGCTCCTGCAGTACTCGCAGCAACTTCGCCTGCAGCGCCGGTGCCATTTCTGCGATTTCATCGAGCAAAATCGTACCGCCATTTGCTTCTTCGAACTTGCCGCTCTGGGATTGGATAGCTCCGGTGAAAGCCCCTTTGGTGTGACCAAACAGCACCGCTTCCAGCATGGACTCCGGGATTGCCGCACAGTTAACCGCCACAAACGGTTTATCTGCCCTCAGCGAATGCTGGTGCACATACTGGGCCAACACTTCCTTTCCGGTTCCTGATTCGCCCGTGATCAGCACGGTGGCACTGGTACAGGCAGCCCGGTGCGCCAGTTGCAGTATCTGCTTACTGCGCCAGGATTCCGCCACGATATCGTCCATGGGTTTTTCCAGCGCTTCGACCCGCTGCAATAAACTCAGCAGTTGCGAGGCTTCAAACGGCCTTAGCAGGTAATCAGTGGCTCCCGCTTTCATCGCGTCGGCCGCCAGCAGTCCCTGATCCTGATCGACAATAGCAATCGCCACCGGCGTGTTACCTTTGGCATCCGGATTCAGCTGGCTGTGACGAATCCACTCGGTCAGACTAATGTCGTGCAAGTTAGAGCTGACCAGAGTGATCCCCCCCAGCCGGTTATGCAAAACAGCCCGGCCTGAAGTGAAATGACTGACGGTATAACCGGCCAGTTCCAGTACTTCAATCACCGGGCGGGCAAGATGAAAATCAGGTTCTATGAGTTGAATAGATTGGTGGCGCATTAGTCTGACTGGCTCCCTTTATCGTCCTGACGACGAATAACACGAACGGTCACCCGGCGATTATTCGCCTGGCCCAGCTCCGAGTCGTTACCGGCAACGGGATAACGCGCCCCGTGTGCACGAACCTGGATTAGCGATGCCGGCACACCGGCTTCTTCCAGTACACTGGCCACATCATCAGCCCGAACTCTGGCAATTTGCAGATTCGCCAGTGAAGAGCCGACATTGTCGGTATGCCCGTCAATCAGAATCCGCTTCACCGATTTATCCAGTCGGACGTACTCTGCAATGTCACGCAGGATTTGCTGCTGTTGCGATGAAGCAACACGCTGACCGGACTCAAACGGTAAGGTTAAATCCCTTGCCTGCTGGTACGACATTGCAGGCAACGCGGCTCGGCAACGCGTGAATTCGGTCAATGCGTCACGCAGGTGAACGCCCGGCAACTGCACCAGTACCGGAGATTCCAATGTTTGCGAAGAAACAGACAGCTGAAGCCATGCGCCTTCAGACATCGCTCGAAGCACATCATCCATTGCGCCATTAAAAATCAGCTCATGATTGGATACCTGGCGAGCCTCACCGACCGGCAGCAACTGCTCGTTGCGGCTCCACGGCGATTCCCACTGGTACAGTTTGGCAATCTGAATGGATTGAGGCAGCTGAAAACTTTCCACTTTAAAAGCCAATTTCTGACTTGGTTCAGCGATAAATGACACCTGCCCAAAATTATTTATCTTTTGATTTAATAAACACTGAAAATGGTCGCCTTTATATTCCCATTTAACTAAATCAATAGGAACTGCAATATTTTGAGCGTTTACCTGGCCAACTTGAAATGCCAAAAGAAATATCCATGAATTCTTACAGCACTTATTAATCATGAGCATTCCCTCTCTTGCCCATATTCTTTTTCATCTTTATTAGTATTCTGTACAAAATTCATTCAGTGTTTTACCAATGAATGAGATTGAATATTTTCATCAGATTTATAAATCAATAAGAAAACCCTCACCTTTTCCTGCCAATCGTGAATTATTGACACTCAGAGACGAGAATTTGACACTTCTCATTTTATTTCATAAGCCTAACGGCAATTGGAGCCAAACAAACAAACCATTTATTAACAATAAGTTAAACAATTTGCATAATAATTATAAGGTTAATTTGGTGAGGCACCTAAAAATTGCACTAAATGGAAAAGATGAAAACCAATAATTCTTAACGCTTTATATTATGTGGACTAAAGTCACAAATTTGAATTTGTAATATCATTGAATATAAAAATGACGGGGTAGACTGACCGCATTAACTTTTCTAGTTACATATATATTAATAATAAAAATAACTAAATGAGTTTCATATCATTAACCGGATGTAAAAATGAAATCTATTGAATTAGAGGGCGACCACCAATATCCGACGCTGAATACGGATTTGTTGGGCAGGCCAATCCATACGATACGGGAGGAACTCAGAAAGATTCTTGAAGGTTCAGTCTCAGGCATTCAAAACCAGATTCAGAAATGGCTGCTGAACTATTCCGTATCATTTCATTTCAATGAGATAACCTTACATTTCCCTGAACATGCCGAGGCGATGCAGACAGCGTCAACATTTTGTCACCAACAAGGCGGCCTGCTGAGCATTCAGTTGGAAAAAGCCTCGCTGCTGGGCCTGTCAGATCACTTCTACGGAGCGGCCATTCACCGGGCAAACGCGTCAGACACAAGTGCGCTTGCAGGTATCGCTCTGTCCAACAGTGACCTGCGTTTACAACAACGTCTTGGCCGCCTGATCGCCGATGCCATTGCGCCTGATGATATGTGGCAGAGCATGGAGGCAATCCCAAGCAACGATGTGGGTTTGCTAGTCAGGTTTACTCTGACTTGCGAGTCCCAGAGCGGCACATTGTCCGTGCTGCTTGACGGACATCTGATTCAAACCCTGATCAATGAACTGGAGCTGCAACCCCAGGATCCGGCCATTCCCCACCGATTCCGTCACGCCCTGGAAAAAACCCCGGTCAGTCTGCAAGCCGTGTTAAGCCGTAAGGTCATGCCGCTCAGCCAGGTTCTTGCCCTGCAACCCGGCGACATCATTCCGATCGATCTGCTAACCCAGGCACCGGTCAGTATTGGCCAGGAACATTTATTCAACGGACAAGTCGCTGATCAGAACGGTCAGCTGGTCCTGATACTGAAAGAAACCAAGGATTCCCATTCATGAGTGAGATGAACGAACAAACCGCATTCAATGCCGAGGATTTGAACTTCAATGATCTGCAACTTGAAGATTTCGATACCGACCTGGCTGCCTCCGCGCCAGCCATGGCATCGATGCCTGAGCGGGATCTGAGCTTCTTCCGCAAAATTCCGGTCACGGTGACACTGGAAGTGTCCAGTACTGAAATCTCTCTCGGTGAGCTGATGAGAGCCGGAGAAGGCACGGTTATCGAACTGGACAAACTGAATGGCGAACCGCTGGATGTGAAAGTCAACGGCTCGCTGATGGGACACGCCGAAGTGGTTGTGGTTAATGAAAAATATGGCCTGCGCCTGATTGATGTGGTGGATTCACCAATCAACTCCCTGGAACACTGATTGATGGCAACACCCACAATGACTCCTTTCAATGTCTCCCTTGCGGCCAGACGCCGCCTGATGATTGGCAGTGTTGTCCTGATCGGATTGCTGGCGCTGAGTGCCAGCTTTCCCACTCTGGCCGGTGACGGCGGCTTGTCCTTCCTAACAGTCACTGACGGACAAACTGAGCAGGAATACAGCGTTAAGCTGCAAATTTTGCTGCTGATGACGGCACTCAGTTTTCTGCCGGCTTTTTTGCTGATGGCAACCAGCTTCACCCGAATCATTATTGTTCTGGCGATTCTGCGTCAGGCATTGGGCTTGCAACAAAGTCCGCCTAACCGGGTACTGGTCGGGATTGCCCTGGCACTGACCATATTGATCATGCGCCCGGTCTGGACCGACGTGTATCACAATGCATTTGTGCCATACGATCAGGGAGACATTACCCTGATGCAGGCTTTTGACAGAGCTGAGAAACCGGTCAGCGACTTTATGCTGCGCCAGACACAACAAAGTGCCCTTGAGCAAATGCTGCGAATTGCCAACGAACCGCTTGATCAGAAAGCAGAGGACATCTCATTTGCTGTCCTGTTACCAGCCTTTGTCATTAGCGAACTGAAAACGGCGTTCCAGATCGGTTTTATGCTGTTTATCCCGTTTCTCATCATCGACCTGGTAGTGGCCAGTGTGCTGATGGCAATGGGGATGATGATGCTGTCGCCATTGATCATTTCCCTGCCTTTCAAACTGGTGATTTTTGTCCTGGTCGACGGCTGGGCAATGACCGTGGGCACCTTATCCGCCAGTTTCGGCTAGAGGGAGAATGACATGACGCCGGAACTTGCCGTTACCCTGTTTTCTGATGCTGTATGGGTCATTATCAACATTGTGTTGGTGCTGGTTTTACCCGGCTTAGTGGTGGGGCTGCTGATTGCTGTATTTCAGGCGGCAACCCAGATTAACGAACAGACCCTGAGCTTTTTGCCTCGTCTGATTGTCACGCTGCTAATGGTGATTTTCGCTGGCCACTGGATGCTTCGTCGCCTGATGGAGCTGTTTGATTACCTGTTCCACAACATTCCCGGGATGATCGGCTGATGGTCATCACGTTCGCGGAATTCAATGCCTGGCTGGGCCAGTTCTGGTGGCCGTTTTTCCGAATTGGAGCAGCGTTGCTGGCCATGCCGTTTTTTGGGGATGCGCTCATCCCGTTATGGGTACGGGCATTACTCGCCTTGTCACTGGCGGTGATCACGGCGCCCTTAATGCCTGCCATGCCAGCCGTGGATCTGCTATCCCTGTTAGCCATTGCACTGGCGTTCGAGCAAATGATATGGGGCATTTTCTTTGGCCTGATCATCCATTTGCTGTTCACCGTACTTACAATGCTGGGGCAGATTGTCTCTCTGCAGATGGGGCTCGGCATGGCCATGATGAATGACCCGGTCAATGGGTTGTCAGTGGCGATTCTCGGGCGAATGTTTCTGATCTTCTCCACCCTGCTGTTCCTTGCGCTGGAAGGCCACTTGGTGGTGATCGATATTCTGGTGCAAAGCTTTTACCTTTGGCCGGTCGGCTCGGGACTGGCCATGCCGTCCCTGCACAATGTCGTTGATCTTATCACCTGGATGTTTGCTTCTGCGCTGGCGCTGGCGTTACCGGCCATCGTTTCCATGCTGCTGGCTAACATCAGTTTTGGTGTTATGAACCGTGCCGCACCCAGCCTCAATGTGTACGCACTGGGTTTTCCGATGACCATGATTCTCGGCCTGTTCAGTATCCTGCTGTCTGTCAGCGGGGTGCCGGGACGCTATACCGAACTGGTTCATACCACACTGGAACAACTCCAGCTGTTTGTGACGGGAGGCGTATGAGCGACCATTCAGCCCAGGACAAAACCGAAAAGGCATCTCCCCAGAAAATCCGCAAAGCCCGTGAGCAGGGACAGATTCCCCGCGCCAAAGATTTCACCACTGCAGTGATCTTTCTGGTGGTGGCCGTCTATTTTTCGACGCAACTGTCCGACATCTGGCAAAGCATGGCTGGTATCTTCCGTTTTAACATGGCACTCACCCATGCCGATCTGGAGAACCCGTGGCAGGCCATCGAACAATTAGGTCAGAGTCTTGGTCTTATCATTGAGCTGTTGCTGCCGTTGTTTGCGGCCATCCTGGTGGCCACCTTCGCCAGTTCACTGGTACTGGGGGGATGGCTGTTTTACCCGGCCGGGGCACTGCCTAAACTCAGTAAGCTCAACCCACTGGCGGGTATCAAACGGATGTTTTCCAGCCGCTCGCTGGTTGAGCTGTTGAAATCAGCCCTGAAAGTAACGGTCATTTTTGCGCTGTTGTATTTCTATCTGGATCAGCACCTGGCTCAGTTGCTGGGGATGCAGTCGCTACCGCTGGAGCAGGGCGTAGTTGCCATCATGGTCATCCTGTATGACGGGGTATTGCTGATGGGGCTGGCACTGCTGCTGTTTGGCTTGATTGATATTCCCTACCAGCGCTGGGAGCACCTCAAACAGCTGAAAATGACCAAGCAGGAACTCAAAGAAGAATTTAAGAATAACGAAGGGCGTCCGGAAGTGAAGCAACGCATCCGCCAGATTCAGCAACAGTTCGCCCGCCGTAAGATTGAAAAAACCGTGCCGCAGGCGGACGTGGTGATCGTCAACCCGACCCATTATGCCGTTGCCATCAAGTATGACCCGGCGCTGGCAGATGCTCCCTTTGTGGTCGCCAAGGGAATCGATGAAACCGCCATGCACATTCAGCGTATCGCCCGCGAAAATGGGGTGGAGATTCTCAGCTCGCCGCCCCTGACTCGTTCGATTTACCACACTACCCAGCTGGAACAAGCAATTCCGAGTCAGCTGTATATTGCCGTCGCCCATATTCTCACTTATGTGCTGCAACTCAGGGCGTTCCGAACTGGCCAGGGCAATCAGCCTCAGCCGTTGCCGACATTTGTCATTCCAAAACATTTACAGCATTGACGCTTCCTGTCGTGCTTTACAGAGTGACCGATTTTGTTTGAACACCAACCACGTAACGCAAACAGATTAACGCAATTCAACCGGACAAGAGATAACAAGATGCTGACTTTGACTACAGCACGAAACGCCGTAAGAAGGACTACGCATGTTTAATTGGCTAACCCAACTCCGACAGTCGAGCAAAGGATATATCGGTATCCCGTTTGTTTTGCTCATGATCTTGGCTATGGTGATCCTGCCACTGCCACCGATGCTGCTCGATGCCCTGTTCACTTTCAACATTGTGCTGGCCATTCTGGTTCTGCTGGTCAGTACAACAGCCAAACGCCCGTTAGATTTCTCGGTTTTCCCGACTATCCTGCTGGTCGCGACGCTAATGCGTCTGACCCTGAACGTAGCCTCAACCCGGGTTGTCTTACTGGAAGGCCATAACGGCGGCGATGCGGCCGGTAAGGTCATTCAGGCATTCGGTGAAGTGGTTATCGGCGGTAATTATGTGGTCGGTATGGTGATTTTCGTCATCCTGATGATCATTAACTTTGTCGTGATTACCAAAGGTGGTGAACGTATTTCAGAGGTGGCTGCCCGTTTCACTCTGGATGCCCTGCCGGGTAAACAGATGGCGATTGATGCCGATCTTAACGCGGGTCTGATCGATCAGGAACGCGCCAAGCAGCGCCGACGGGAAGTGGCGAATGAAGCCGACTTTTACGGTTCCATGGACGGTGCTTCCAAATTCGTTCGCGGCGATGCCATCGCTGGTCTGCTGATCCTGTTTATTAACATTCTGGGCGGGATCAGTATCGGGGTGTTCGAGCATGGTCTGGGGGCGTCAGATGCCTTTAAAACCTATGCCCTGCTGACCATTGGTGATGGCCTGGTCGCACAAATCCCATCACTGTTACTGGCAACGGCCGCAGCCATTATCGTCACCCGTGTTAACGACAGCGATGACGACATGGCCGAGACGATGCGTAATCAGCTACTGGCCACCCCAGCGACTCTGTTCACAGTCGCCGGGGTGATGCTGGTGATCGGGCTGGTTCCGGGCATGCCTCATCTGGCCTTCTTCTCTTTTTCTGCAGTACTGGCCTTTGCGGGTTGGCGTCAACTCAAAGCCCCTGTTCGTGACACGCAGCTGGACGAAGTGCAGGCCATATCCGATGCCATGCAGCGCGATCAGGAGCAGCCACTGAACTGGGACGATATTCCGCATATTCACAGCCTGTCACTGGCTCTGGGATTTCGGCTGGTGCACCTGGTCAACAAAGAGCAGGGTGCGCCACTGACCCAGCGTATCCGCGGGGTGCGTAAAAACCTGTCCGAGCAGGTCGGTTATCTACTGCCGGAAGTCAACATCCGCGATAACCTGAGCCTGAAACCTAACCAGTACACCTTGTCGGTCAACGGTGAAATCATTGAACAGGGGATGATCGAACCGGATCGCCTGATGGCGATTGCCGTCGGGGAAACCTATGGTGACATAGACGGTATTCTCGGCAGTGACCCGGCCTATCAGCTCCCAGCGGTATGGATCCAACACGATGACAAAGCGCGCGCGCTGAACATGGGCTATCAGGTTGTGGATGATGCCACCGTGATTGCCACTCATCTGAGCAAAGTGATGAAAACGCACCTTGCCGAGCTGTTCACCCATGACGATGTCGACCTGATGAACCAGCGTCTCGCTCACCAGGCCCCAAAACTGGCCGAGGCATTGAGCGCGGCACTCAACCCAGCACAACAGCTGAAAGTTTTCCGCCAGTTGTTACTGGATCAGGTTCCCCTGAAAGATATTCGAACCATCGCCAACACCATGCTCGACAGCAGCGAGAACACCAAAGACCCGATTCTGCTTGCCGCTGATGTGCGATGCAGCCTGCGCCGAACCCTGGTGAGCCTGATCAATGGCGACAAACGGGAACTGAGCGTGTACACCCTCTCCGATAACCTGGAACAGATGCTGATGACGTCGCTGCAACAGGCTCAGGCAGGCGGACCTGTGATGCTCGACAGTTTCCCGATTGAGCCGAATATTCTGAGCCAGTTCCAGCAAAATCTGCCACTGATTCGCCAACAGCTGAAACAGCAGGGCCTGGCACCGGTTCTGCTGGTGATGCCGCAACTGCGACCATTACTGTCACGGTATGCCCGCACATTCGCCCAGGGACTGGCGGTGCTGTCATATAACGAAATTCCGGAAAACAAACAGATAAACGTGGTAGGCAACCTTGGATAACCTCACACAACTCAATACACTTCGCGCGTTTGTGCTGGGGCTGATGCCAGCGGCGGTAAGTCACAAGGATGACAGCATTGTGCTGGATGCACTGCGCTACAATGACATCCGCCATGTCTGTCAGGCCATTCGGCATACCCAAAGCGATGACGAATATTTTCAGCATCTGACCCTGCGCTTTGGCGGAAACAGCGAGCAGAGTGTTTACCGCTTTGCCCTGTCAGAGACCATGCGCATCAGCTTAGATCTCTACAGCCTGTATCTGGCAGTAAGGCTGATCCGTTGCCAGCTGGATGTTTATCGTCCGGCCACCATTCATGCCGTTGTCGTGCCCTTGCAGTCTGAGACGGTGAGCAGCCCGCAGGGACAGCAATTTCTGCGAGAAATTTACCGCCAGCACAGTGCAGCCATGGCGCACATCATTCCCTGCATCCAGCTGATTCACTCACTCCCGCCAGTGCCAGCCCTCACGCAGCAACTGCATTGGCTGAGGGCACAATCCGACAGGCTTTGGTTCGAGTTGAACACGCCCAGTGAACATCTGGTTTATACCCGCGCATTCCACCCGGACGCGATTAAAGTTTCCCAGCCCTTAACCAGTGAGGCCAGTCGCGACGGGCTAGAGCCGATCGCCGCTTTCACCCGTGAACAGCAGATTGATTTCATCGCTGGTCGTGTTGGCACAAGACAGGATCTTCACCACTACCGGTCACTCGGCGCGTCCTACTATTTCGGGTATATCCGGGATATTCCAAGCACGGTCAGAGAGATGCCACTGCGACTGGTAGCGTCAAACAACTAACCTGCCACATCATTTTTTCAGCCCCGTCAGCGGGGCTTTTTTCGCTCTGAATGCCAGTCCCCGTCCTCTGCCTCTGCCTCTGCCTCTGCCTCTGCCTCTGCCTCTGCCTCTGCCTCTGCCTCTGCCTCTGCCTCTGCCTTCCATCAAACCTTTCTGATTATCTAAAGGAAAACATTAAATTTTTTTTGACTAACTATCATGGATTTGCGCTCAGGTTCACCAATTCTATTCTCTCGCCGTTATTTATAGATTTATTTTTAATTCTTGATTAATCATCGCCAGAAGACGTCCGCATACAGTGGTTGAGCAGGAAAACATCCAGATAGATTTGAACGAGGAGAACTATCATGGCTCTATCAATGCACACTAACTACGCGTCACTGGTTACTCAAAACACCCTGAACAATACGTCTAACCTGTTGAACACAGCGATGGAACGTCTGAGCACCGGTTACCGTGTAAACTCAGCCGCTGATGACGCAGCAGGCCTGCAGATTGCAAACCGTCTGGACGCACAGTCTCGCGGCATGTCTATGGCAATGCGCAACGCCCAGGACGGCATCTCGATGATGCAGACTGCCGAAGGTGCGATGGACGAAATGACTAACATCGTTTACCGCATGAATGACCTGGCAACTCAGGCATCAAACGGTTCTGTGACGGCGACTGACCGTACAGCCATGAATGCAGAATACCAGCAACTGGGTGAAGAACTGGCTAATGTTATGGCTTCTACCAGCTTTGGTGGTCGCACCTTACTGGCTGACGGCGGCGGTGCATTTGAAGCTGCAGCAGTGAACTTCCAAATCGGCACCAACGCTGGCGATCAGCTGGCAGTGAATGTGTCTACAGAAGTTCAGAAGATCAATACCACTGTTGGTACTAAAGGTACTCTGGCTCTGGGTGATCTGACTTCAGAAGCTAACGCTCAAACGGCACTGACAACACTGACAGGCGCAAAAGGTGATGCTGGTCTGCTGGCTGATCTGGGTGCTGCACGTTCAGCACTGGGTGCGAATATCAACCGTCTGGAGCACACCATCACTAACCTGGGCAACATGGTAGAAAACACTTCTGCCGCAAAAGGCCGTATCATGGATACTGACTTTGCAGTGGAATCATCAAACATGACCAAAAACCAGATGCTGATGCAAGCCGGTACTACCGTTCTGTCTCAGACTAACCAGCTGCCAGGTATGGCAATGTCACTGCTGCGTTAATCAAGTCGCTCAGACACTCCTTTGGCAAGGCCTCCTTAACGGAGGCTTTGTTTTTTGTACATCAGCTGCCCCATGTACCCGTCCGGTTTACTCTCTTCATTTTTCACTTTGACTATCGACACGCATAACCTGTAAGCACTTGACTGAAAATAAGTTTCCCCCAAAGCAAGTGCATTTCGCATTGCCCACTGTTAGTTGTTCACTGTGCACTTTGCCTGATATCACGCCCGCCTGCTTTGCCCCCTGTGATGCCAGTTCCGTTCGGTCACTTAACGGTTAATTCCCGCAGCGCTCTGGTCGCCTCATTGCCTGGTGACACCAGCAAAATCAACGCTTTCCCATTGTATTTGAGAATCAACCCCCGCTCGCATCGATTCGCTCTCTGGAAACGAAGCAAAAACAGGAAAGCGGAATCAGCGGAACCCACAGGCGGAAGCGAGTAGCGGAAGCTTCACTTCCGCGCTGAGTATTTATTGTGCGTAAACAGCTGATTTTTATTACTTAAATGCAGTTTAAAGCTGGCACGGTTATTGCCAAACAACACTATCTCAATTAGGAGTGCTGACATGAGCTCAATGGATCCAATTTCGATGGCAACCCAGTTCGCCACCCTGGATGTCAAACCTTTCCAGACGCGTTACCAACTCCAGGCTGATAAATACCAGAGCCAGCTGAAAGCGCTGGGTGAGGTAGAAACCGCGCTGCGGGAGTTCCGCACCGCGGTCAACAAGATGAATACGGCCACGTCGGGCATTATCACGAACGCAGCCACATTGAGCGAAGAAGGCTTTTTTACCGCCAGCACCAATGCCAACGCCCTGACCGGTAACTACCAGATTTTCGTAGAGCAGGTCGCCACCGCGCATCAGATGTCGACCGGTATGCCAGCGGGGATCACGTCAACGACCGAGATTCCGACAACAGGTACGCTGGACTTCACCATCGATGGCGAAACATTCTCGGTTGATCTCTCCACCGTCGACAACGACGGCGACGGGAAAGCCACCATGGCGGAACTTGCTACCGCAATCAACACCAACAGCAATAACAAAGGGGTGAATGCCACGCTGGTTCGCGCAGATGGCGAAACCCATTTCATGCTGTCGAGTACCGAAACCGGCGTCGCCAATACGATTCAGGTGTCCGCCTCGGGCACCGGCCAGGCTTGGTTCGACGACGCCTTTACCAATACCACGGATATCAGTACCCCACAGGATGCTGTGATCTGGCTGGGGCCACAAGGCAGCGGACTGAAACTGACCAACGGCAGCAATACCTTCAGCGGTGTCATTGATGGTGTCGATATCACCGTTAACAAGGCCCAGAGCGCCGGTGACACACCGATTAGCATGGGTATTGCCGCCGATAGCGAAGCGACTAAAGAGCAGCTCAACACCTTCATTGACGCCTACAACAACCTGGTTTCAACCATCGATCGCCTGACCTCAACCGGCTCAGAAGACAGCAAACGGGGCGCACTGGCCGGAGACCCGACTACCCGTTCAATTGAAAGCCAGCTCAATAACGTTCTGCGCAGTCAGTTTGAAGGCAAAAGCCTGATGGAAGTGGGCCTGAGTATCAATCGGGAAGGCAAGCTGGAACTGGATGAAAAACGCTTTACGGCAGCGCAACAGAACAACGGTGCCGCACTGGAAGCCATGTTCAACGGCGACGGTAACCTGTTCGACTCGCTGGACAGTGCTATGGAGCCGTACCTGAAATTTTCCAGTGGCCTGTTTTCATCTCGAAAAGACGCGATTAAGCAGAACCTGTCACGAATTGACACCAAACAGGAAGCGTTACAGCGCAAATATGACATGGCGTACGACCGTTACCTGGCCCAGTTCACCCAGATGAATCAAATCATGACTCAAATGAATCAGACCAGCGGTCTGTTCGCAATGTAAAGGACCCTTTTTATGTTAATGCAAGATTCCGGTTTTAACGCTTACCAGCAAGTTGATCTGGATGCCCAGGCTGCCTCTGCTTCCCCGCATCAGTTGGTACTGATGCTGATTAACGGTTTT
This sequence comes from Photobacterium sp. GSS17, assembly GCF_028621875.1. Classification (NCBI taxonomy): domain Bacteria; kingdom Pseudomonadati; phylum Pseudomonadota; class Gammaproteobacteria; order Vibrionales; family Vibrionaceae; genus Photobacterium; species Photobacterium sp. GSS17. The sequence continues at coordinate 1,639,324 of NZ_CP117518.1, forward strand.
ATGGATGAACTGGTACGAATCAAAGGCCACATCATCGCGAAGCGGTTTGCCGAAAAAGGCACGGGGATCAATAAGTGTATGAACATTCTGACGGGTCTGGACAGTGCGCTGGATATGGAACAAGGCGGAGAAATTGCAGCCAACCTTCACGATCTGTACGAGTTTGCCCAGTTTGAACTGTTCCGCGCCAGCCTCAACAATGATCTGAACCGCCTCGACAACGTCGAAAAGGTCATGACCAATATCCGTGAAGGCTGGGAAGGGTTCGGTACGCATGTTTAATGTCACTGCCGTCATGCTGCAACAGTGTCGCCAGCAGCTATTCCTGGCCGCACAGCGCCAGGATTGGCAAGTGCTGAGCCAGACCGATCTGAAGCTTCGCCGTCTGTTGACAGCATGCCGTCAACAGTATCGGCAATCCGGCCTAAATCCCGAGATTCAGGCTGAACTGGCACGTCTGCAACTGGAACACCAACGCGCGATGCAGGCCCTTTCGGAAGCCCGAGAGGAAGTCCAGATCCAGATCGCTGCCACCGGCGATCAGAAAGAGCGCTTTGAAGCCTATCAACTGGCTCTGAACATGGAGTAAAGGATGCAGACTTCCATTCTTCCTAACAATGGCTCCAACGCAATATCCGGCTCGGTATCCGAAGGCCTGGGTCTAAAAAATGCGTTCAGCCCGAAAAAAAGCCCGGTGCCTGAAGCCGGACATGACAGTTTTTCGTCAGCACGCGAGATAGCTCAGCGTCGCAAGCAATCGGACAACGCCACCCGCAATGATAAAGCACACGCATCGGCTGAACGAAACTCCCGTACTGACGAGGATGATTCATCTGCCGCCGATACGCCTGCTACCGGTATGTCTGCCTCTCATTCGATGCCAGCGAATCCGAAGGCATCGCCACATACCGGGAATTCTGCAGGACAAGTAACATCAGCTATGTCAGGAGAGATAGCAGCCGTTCCCGGGGTCATGTCCGCCACGACGGTTGGCACAGCCATGCCTACAGGCCTCACTGCTGGCTTCTTGATGACAGGTTCCTTATCTGCTGACGCCGTCAGCGCCAGCAATGGGCTGACCAGTACAGGCCCTAATGGCTGGACATCAGGCACATCGCCGGGTTCAACATTATCGGGTACACCTCTGACAGATGGGATGCTGGCAAGCCAGCGCAGTGTAAGCAACGGGCTGAGCGATGCCCTGCTGCCGGGAGCGGACAGAACCGCCACATTCACCGACACCCTCGGCACGGCCAATAACTCATTACATGGCTCATTACATAACTCATTGCACGGCTCGCTGGGCAGTGCAGGCGCAACTGGTGCCGGTCCGACAATGCCCGCTCAGTCAGCCGGTCCCGTGACTTGGGCAGCCATGCACCTTGACGGCAGCCAACCAGCCAAATGGGGCGAACAGATGCTGCAAGTACTGCACGACAAAGTTTCTCTTCAGGCTACTCAGCACCTTCAGGAAGCCCGTATCCGTCTCGATCCGCCGGATTTGGGCAAACTGGATTTGCTGGTGCGCGTGGAAGGTGATCGACTCAACATTCAGCTGAATGCTAACAATGCAGCCGTTCGGGATGCGCTGGTACAGGTCTCTGAACGACTGCGTGCCGAGCTTCAGCAGCAACAGTTTGTGCACGTCGATGTGAATGTCGGCCAGGGTGATCAGAGCTCGTCACACTCTTCCTCACAACCGGAAGATGACAGTTTCCAGCCATGGGTTCGGCAGGCGAACGACACCGCTGAACACAGTGAGCAGACTTCTTCAGATCACTGGCTGTCCCTGACCGCCTAAGCGTGTCGCTTTTATCGGCCAACCAAAGACCGCCAAGTAAGGACTTGCATTCATGACCAAAAAACAAATCACTACATTGCTTTTCGCCTCGCTGCTGATAAGCGTCATTGCTTCGGCGCTCACCTTTTCCGGGACGGTCTGGTACATGAAAAACCACCGCCAGTTCAACCTGGACGAGATGTTGACTAACTTCAGTTTTCAGACTGAGGAAGCCCCATCCGATCAACCGGTGTTTCATTCTCTGGACAAACTGGTACTGAGTGTCAAAGGCAGCCGCCAGACGCACTTCGTGATGCTGGAACTGGCCATTGCAACCTACCAGCCAGAGCGCATTAAAAACATCGACAACTACATGCCGGTGGTACGCAATGCCCTGCTGAAGCTGTTCAGCAACAAAACGTATGAAGAGCTGCAAAACCAGCCAACCATTGATGCCCTTCAGGAAGAAGTCAAACAAACCCTGCTGACGGCATTTGCCGACACCCACATCGCGCGCGATATCGACGATGTCCTGCTCACCAAGTACGTGATCCAGTGAGGCTACCATGCTTGATATGAACCCTGCCGATCATTATTGCGCCGAGCAGCCTGTCAGCGCTCAGCGTCCGGCGTTCAACGAAGACCGCCTGATACGCAAACACCTGATTCTGGTTAAACGCGTGGTGAATCAGCTGCGCAGCCATACCAGTACCCATTGCAGCCTGGAAGATATGCAGCAATTGGGCATGCTCGGTCTGCTCGAAGCGGCCCGCCGCTATGAAAATGTGGATGACCCGAATTTTCCGGCTTTCGCCGTGTGTCGGATTCGCGGTGCCATTCTGGATGAATTACGTCGTCTGGACTGGCGCTCTCGTCAAACCCGTCAGCAGGCCCACGAGCTCAATGACATCACCCGTGATCTCACCAAGCAGCTTGGCCGCCAGCCGAGCGAAGCCGAGATCATTGAGGCACTGGGTACAGATAAAGAAGATTACCAGCAGCGGCTTCACGCCAGTCTGGCGAGCGAAATGCAAAGCCTGGATCAACTGATTGAAAACGGGGCGGATATGGCCCACGACAACCATCAGGATGCCATTCAGCACGAGCAGATAAAGCGAACCCTTGAAGTTGCACTGACCAAACTGAAGCAACGGGAGCAACTGCTGCTCACGCTGTTCTATCAGCATGATATGAACCTGCATGAAATTGCCCTGGTACTGAATCTGACCCCACCCCGCATCTGTCAGCTGCACAAACAGGCGCTGAAACAGTTAAACCAATACCTGTCGTCTTAGGAGATCCCATGCAAAAGTTTACAGGTGCCCTGATTATCATTCTCTGCGTCTTTGGCGGTTACCTCTGGGCCGGGGGCAAGCTGGCCGCTATCTGGCAACCGGCGGAACTGCTGATCATTGCTGGTGCGGCCATCGGCTCCCTGATCATTGGCAACCCACCTCATGTGCTCAAAGACATGCGCAGCCAATTGCGTGAGGTGTTATCCCCCCGCAAGGATGAATCAGAGTTTTACATGCAGCTCATGGCTCTGCTGCAAGTGTTGCTGGAAAACATTCGCACCAGCGGTTTCAAGTCGCTGGATCGCCACATCGAAGACCCGGCCAATAGTGAGCTATTTCACCGCTACCCGCTGGTCGCAGAGCATCCGCAACTGGTGTCGTTTATTACCGACAATTTGCGTTTAATGGCAATGGGGCAGATGTCGCCTTTTGAGTTAGAGGGACTGCTGGAGCAGGAAATTGCGGCTATCGAGCAGGATTTGCTGTTGCCTTCCCGCTCACTGCAACGTACCGCGGAAGCCCTGCCGGGATTCGGTATCCTGGCAGCCGTTATGGGCATCATCATCACCATGCAGGCGATTGATGGTTCCATCGCGATGATTGGCTACCACGTTGCAGCCGCTCTGGTGGGCACATTCTTAGGTATTTTCGGTTGTTACTGCATTTTTGACCCAGCCAGTAATGCCATGGCGCAGCGCGTAAAACGTGATATGACCGCTTTTGAATGTACCCGCGCAACTTTGGTGGCATACGTAGCAAAAAAACCAACCTTACTCGCTATCGATGCCGGACGAAAACATATCCAGCTGGACATCAAACCTTCCTTCAACGACATGGAGAAATGGCTGGCTGAACAGGAGGGGTAATGCAAAAACAAGAGCACATCGTCTTTAAACGCGCCAGTAACCGGCACCATGAAGAACATCATGGAGGCGCATGGAAAGTGGCGTTTGCTGATTTCATGATTGCTCTTATGGCCCTTTTCCTGGTGCTGTGGCTACTACAGGTGGTGGATCAGAAAGAGCGGCGGGCCATCGTCGCTTACCTGAACAGCTCCAGCATTTTTGACGAAGGTGCCGGTAACCCTTTCGATACTGCCAACAGCCTTTCTCCGATTGATTTCGGCGGTGAAGCCGCCGATCTCAGCTCACACGATGCCGCGCAGACTATCACCTCCTTTTTTGACGGCAACGGTGACGGACCGGAAAGCGATGCCCTGATCCCCGGCAGTTTTGAAACTCAGGAACAGCTGACGCTGCTGGCTGAAGTAGTAGAAGAAATGGCCAAGCAGGCTGCCGCCCAAGGCAATGTAATGGTAGATGTTACCCCACAGGGACTGCGGATCATTTTGCAGGACGATTTCCGCCAGAACATGTTCAGTCGGGGCGGAGCCCAGCTCACACCGTTTTTCGAAGATCTGCTGCTGGCCATTGCCCCGATTTTCAAACAGATCAGTAACCAGCTGATCATCAGCGGGCACACCGATGCTACCCGCTTTAAAGGCCATTTCAGCAGTAAATCTAACTGGGAACTGTCTGCCTCACGCGCCAACGTGGCACGCCAGACACTCATCGCTGGCGGTATGCCCGAGAACCGGGTACTGCAGGTGGCTGGTATGTCAGATCGCGCCCTGCTCAATCATGAAGAGCCGGATGCAAGCGAAAACCGCCGGATTGAACTGTTTATTCTCACGACACCGGCAGCTCAGGTGCTCGACACCCTGTTTGGCAGCAAAAACCCGGATAACCCGGTCAATAAAGCGCGCCAGGCTGCAGAGCAGAACCAGCCGGTGCTCCGACGCCAGTTGGTTCAAAACCACCCGGTCAGCGATTCATACCGTCAGCCAGCGGCCACGTCGATGCCGGATCAGGAGCCAGGCCTGGTTCTAGATAAGGGGCTTGGGCCAGATCAGGGGCCAGGACATATTCAGGCAACTCATCAGGCAGAGGCACACTTACTCACCGCCAGAATTAGCCAACCATCACCGCTTTCCTGAGCCGACCGGTTGGACATGTTCCGAACGTTCGATGCATAACAATCAATACTTAACGTTCGGAACCGCTGAGGACAGTAAACATGAATCAAGCAGTAAACATAAACTTGTGGAACTGAATGGAAACAAAGGGATTTTTTGACACCATTCAACCATTGTGGAATAAACAGTGACTTTGCACCCTCCGCTACACGGTTATAATCGCCACCGTATTTTCAAGGAAGTCAGACAGGTCAACCATGGCGCACATTGAACGACGGACACGCAGACCCGATACCCTGCAAAAAACCTTTCTCTGGCTGATTGTGATAGATTATTGCCTTCTGGCAATGTTTCTCCTGAAGCTGAACGCCCTCACGCTACGACAAGGCACGCTCATCAGCCTGTTGCTGGTGTTCTATAACGTCATCCTGACCTTCTTGTGTTTCCAGCGGGCCAACCGCCGGGATGATTCTTATATTGTGTACCCGACCCTGTCAGCCACATTGCTGGCATTTATCTGTTTTCTGTATTTCTTTTTTCTGGCCTGACGAGGTCTTATCTTCGGGCTACCGGTCTTTTACCGGATTACCGGCAAAAAAATCCGAGGGGCAAGCACACCCTCGGATTTTTTATGACCAGCATAGTCCATCGGCTGAATTCACCTGACTCAGCGTATGGCAGGAAACCTCATCAACAGCACCATTATCAACACCAAAGACAGGCACGCAAACCCAGACCCGACGTAACCAATTTCCTCCAGCGTACGCCACTGGATTACTTTGCTGCCAATCAGTGCCCCGGCGCCAATGCCCAGATTGATGATGCCAGAGAACATCGACATGATCATATCAGAAGCATGAGTATCGATATTGAGTACCTTGACCTGCATCGCCAGACACACAATCATTAGCGCCGTACCCCAGAACACTAGCACGGTACTGATTGTCCAGGGATGTGAAACAGCCAGCAGCAACAGTGCCATACACACCATCACAACCACCGTGTTACCAACGAGCAGGCGGGTATTGGCCTTCTCCCCCCAGTAACCGAAAATGACGCTGCCCAGAATGCCTGCAATACCAAACAGAAGCAGCAGGAAAGTAGTGAAGTGCTCACTTACCTCGCCAATCCCTTTCATAAAAGGCTCAATATAGCTGTACGCCGAATAATGAGCGGTAAAGATCAGAAAGATAAACAGGTACAGCCCCATCAACGTTGGCTTACGCAGCAATTCCGGGAGTTTTTTCATCGAGCCGGTGAAAAGACTTGGCAATGGCGGCAACAGCCTGAACAGCGCCATCATGATCAGCAACGCCACGACAGCAATCACCCCAAAGGTGGTTCGCCAACCCAGCCATTGACCAATAATCCGACCCAATGGCACCCCGAGCACCATCGCAAGCGAGGTACCGGTCGCCAGCACGCTGAGTGCCAGCGTTTTCTTACCCGGCGGTGCTACCCGAATCGCGATAGAAGCGGTAATCGACCAGAACACAGCATGTGCAAAGGCAATACCGATCCGACTGGCTACCAGCATTTCAAAATTCCAGGCAATGACCGAGAAACCATGGCTCACGATAAACAGGGTAAAGACCATCAACAGGAGCTTTTTGCGCTCAATATGGCTGGTCAGCAGCATCATGGGTAGCGACATGGAAGCCACGATCCAGGCGTAAATTGTCAGCATCCAACCAGTAGTAGCCGGCGTCGTGTCAAAATCACGGGCGATGTCAGACAACAACCCGACCGGCACAAACTCAGTGGTATTAAAGATAAAGGCACTAAAGCCCAGCGCGAACACACGCAAATACTGACGATGGCGCGAAGGCTCATTCGTCACTGCAGCAGATAACGTCATAGTTTTAAAAAAGAGATAAACAGAAGAGAACAGGAGGCGGGGATTGTCTCGCCCTTTCGGTGTAAATGAAAGACAAAACCAGCCGGCAGGCTGGTTTTCATTCGCTGGCACATCCCAAAGACGGGCCTCAGCTGCGCAGCAAGGCAACCACTGTGTGTCGGTGAACATTGGCCTGCGCCGTGATCGCCTGATAGGTCGCGCTGAACCCACCGGAAAACTGGGCGGATAAATGGCTCAGTCGGCCTTCAGCGGCAGCCACATCGCCCTGAGTGCCCAGCCTTTCCAGCTGTTGCTCCATTTGCTGCGCCAACTGAGCCTGGTAGGCTTTAATATCATCCAGGCTCTGCTGAACCTGGCGCAGATGCAGATTCACTTTACTGAGAGTCTGACGGATACCGTCACGGTGCGCCGTGCTGATGGACAGGTCTTCAACCCCTTCAGGTTCAGGTTGCAGACGGATCTGATTGGGTTGCCCTGCCGGGTATCGATGTCCCTGCCCGGTAACCAGCACCTGCTGCTGTATCTGCAGATACGCACTGTCTGTCGTTTTAAACACCAATTCGCCGCCATCCGTGGCTGCTGCCCGCATTCCCAGCGGAATCAAATTCCGATCGAGTTGGCGTACCAGCTGTTTGTCATCCAGTCGCGGATCAAACTGCAGGGTAACGGCCCCCGCTTGCGGAAAATCGAGCCTGAGCTGCTCTGCCTGATGGCGTAACCGGGTCAGGTTCAGGCCGGGAATGGTAAATGCGCGGCCAGCCTGACCGTTCAGCTGAACCTTCAGTTGGGCATCCAAGACCCGCCCTTCCTGCGTGCGGGCACTGTCGAGAGTGTGACGAATAACCTGCTGGCTGTGTGCCAGCTTGTCATTCGACGATGGCGGCGCTGGTTGCTGGCTGCTCAGAGACTGTGCCAGAACTCGCTTCATCGATTGCAGTTCTCGCCCGACCTGCAGCAGCGCCTGCTGCGCCACCTGCACTGTTGTCGCCTGGTGCTGACCTTTTGCCAGCACGGCTTTGGAGACTGAAAAATGTCCCTGCGGCGCAGATACCATCCGGGCCGGACGAGTGGCCGGCACCTCAGCAGCGGAACGATCCGTCACGGCCGACGGGGTAATGGTGGTTTGACCTTGTCCGGTCAACCGGACGCTATGAGGGCCAACGTCAGCCGTTGCATTAACCATACGTCCCTGCCCTCTTACAGCTGTCCGAACAACGATAGTTCATTAATTTTCATATAACTGGCCTGCGTGGCCTGTAGCGCACTGATGTAATTATTCAGCCTGACCGACGCTTCGCCGTAGTCCAGCGCTTCGAGATCACCCGAGACCTTGTCGACAAACAGTTTGTTTTCACTGTGGCTGTTTTCCAGCAAATCCAGGTTGTTCTGACGACCACCGATGGTCGTCATTGCTTCCAGCACATTGGACAGCGTCGCATCAACCGCATTCAGCGCACTGTTCACTTCATCATGAAACGCCGCGGTTGGCTGTTTGAACTCGGCTATCACCTTATCGATGCGGTTGATGATGTTGTCGCCGCCAAGCTCAAGGATTTCACCAGCCGTGACATTGGATTCCATGGTCACCCCTTTCGCCACCGTCACTACGCGCTTATCGTTATTGCCGTTGATGACATAGTCGCTACCGGCAGCAACCAGTGACGGCTGATCGGTCTGGGTACCGGAAAACAGATAATTGCCTTCCTCGTCCTGAGCATTAAAGGTCGACACCAGACTATCACGCAGGCTTTCCAGTTCGGTGACAATCCCAATTCGGTCATCCTCACTGAGCGATTCATTTGCGCCCCACAGCACGAGATCCCGCATACTTTTCAGGCTCTCATTGGCGGCGTCCAGATACGTTTCCTGGCTCGACAGCGTCGTTTTAACATTGCTGATGTTATTGCGGTACTGATCCAGCGCCTGCCCTTCACGCTCCAGGTTCAATAGTTTGATCGAGTCGATGGGCGCATCAGAAAGCTTCGTCAGACGCTTGCCCGTTGACATTTGCTGCAGAACTTCGCCCAGCCCGGCATTATTGCTTTGCAAACTTTGCAGCATCATCTGACTGAACTGGGTATCACTGATTCTCATTTCATCACCTTTTCTGTGCGACGCCGTTAAAATAGCTGCAAGACCGTATCGAACATCTGATTGGCGGTACTGATCACTTTCATGTTGGCCTGATAGGCATTGGCAAACACCATCAGATTTGCGGCTTCTTCATCACTGTTTACCGCACTCAGATTGTCGCGGGCTGCCAGCGCTTGCTTATTCAGGCTTTCTGCTGCCTTGTGATCGGCACTGGCCTGACGGGTTTTAATGGCGGTCTCGCCAACCATCGAAGTAAACGCATCATTGATGGTGACATTGCCAAACCCACTGATGGCAAAAGACTGGTTACCAATCGCCACCAGCTTCTGCAGCACTTCGCTGTTGCCCGGCGTACCATCAGCTGAAAACGCCAGGTCTTCCGGAGACAAATCGGCCACCGTCAGACTGGCTGCCGGATTAGCCGGGTTGTAGGTAAACAGCGGTGCCCCCTGATTGCCGTTCAAATCCTTACCGGTAGCCAGCACGCGGTTGAATTCGTCCGCCAGGTTCGCAGCCATATCATTCAATGCTGCCAAATTGGGCTTGAGGGTCTCCAACTGATAATCATCAATCGCCCCCAACTGCCCGCCGACTTTTCCGTTCACCGGAAAATGCTGGCCGGAAAATTCCAGATTGAGCGTCGCCAGATAAGGATCTGTGTTGTCTGGCACCGTATTCAGCTGAGCGGCTTCCGATCCCAGTACCAGTGGCTGGCCGGAAGCCAGGGTCACCTGCAGGCTGCCGTCCGGTTGTTCTGTGGTTCTGACGTCCATCAGCTTCGACAGCTCGCCAATCAGGTTTTCCCGGGTATCCAGCAGCTGCGCGGCATTACCGCTGGTCGCTGAAGCTTCAACAATCTGGCGGTTCACATCAGCCAGATTGCTAAGCAGACTGTTGGCATGCTCTACCGCCGCACCCCGCTGATCGCTCATGTTTTTGTGCTGAGCGTGAAGTGATTCGGTCAGCGTATTGAAACGGCGTGACAGCGCTTCTGCTTCGTTAATCACCTGCTGGCGCAACGGAATCGACTGTGGTTTCACCGTGGCATCGTTGAGCGCCGCATACAATGTATCCAGTCCGCCAGACAGGCTGAACGCATCCGCGCCCAACAGGCTTTCCAGCTGGCTCATGTTCGACAAATAGCGCGAGGAATACGCGGCCTGGCTGTTGGTCTGCCAGGTTTGCTTGACCAGAAACTGATCGGCCACACGGCGAATGCTGGTGACTTCCACGCCCCCTCCGGCACTGTGGCGCCCCTGACCGCCCAGCGAGCTGGTCAGTACCTGTTGCCGGCTGTAACCCGGGGTGTTCACATTCGCCACATTCTGGGCGGTCACATCAAGCGCGACTTTGTTGGCATTGAGGCCAGACAACGCGATATTAATCATGGACATGGCAATTAAAGCTCCACTTTATGGATCAGGGGCTGCTGGAAAGCAACGGTGCCCATGGATTCCTGAAACATTTGACGGAAGGACACTCTTGGATCGTAGGCGGCGGCCAGAGCCGTATCATTAAACGCGGCCAGCCCCTCGTCAGACGAAGGCGTGGTGACTGCGGCAGTGCCCAATCCAACGCTATCGTTGGCTGCCGTTTGCGGCGCCGTAGCATGACTGACCGGCATTTGTGACAGCGCCTGACTGGCATGAGGCAGGGTCGGACTCAGCTGTTTAATCAGCATGTCAGCGATCCCGCTGCGCTGCTTTTTTGCCAGTTCGATGGCCAGCTGACCGTCATAAAAATCACGGTATACCCCCTGCTCTTTGCTGGAAAACGGATTGTCCTCCGGCGCCAGCACATCGCTGCTGCTGCGCATCTGACGCAGCACCATTTGCAGGAACATGGCTTCAAACTGGCCAGCGACCGTTTTGAGCGCCCCCTGCTGATCGGCCTGTTGCCGGATAGTGGCCAACGCGCTGTTGTCGTGGTAAAGCATGGCGTTCATCTGTGCCATGTCACCATTACTGTCTACTTTCATGCCCCCTCCTTAAATCACAACCAGTTCGGCGTTCAGTGCACCGGCTTCCTGCAACGCCTGCAGTATCGACATCAGGTCATCCGGCGTCGCACCCAGGCTGTTTACCGCACTGACAATGGTGTTCAGCTCCGTACCTTCCGGCCAGATATACATCTGCGCCGTATCCTGGTTAATGTCGACACCGGACTCATTCACGACTCGGGTTTCACCATTGGAAAACGCATTCGGCTGGCTGACCTGCTGACTCTCGGTGATCGTCACAGTCAGGTTGCCATGGCTGACTGCCGCTTCGCTGACTTTGACATGCTGGCCGATCACTACGGTACCGGTCCGGGAGTTGAACACCACCCGCGCCGGACGACGCCCTTCCACCACCGTGATATCTTCCAGCATCGACATCAGCGTGACCCGCTGCTGCGTGTCTTTCGGTGCCAGCATCTCAACCTTGCCCTGATTAATGGCGGTTGCCACTTCCGGGCCAAAAATGCCGTTAATGGCACGGGCAATATTTTTAGCCGTCGTGAAGCTGGGCTTACGCAGGTTCAGGGTGATGGTGTCTTTGTCATTAAAGTCAGACGGAATCTCTCGCTCTAGGGTAGCCCCGTTCGGGATCCGCCCGGTGGTCGGGGTATTGATGGTGATTTTCGAGCCACTGCGGCCCTCCGCCTGCACCCCGCCAACCACAACATTGCCCTGTGCCACCGCGTACACTTCACCATCGATACCACGCAGTGGCGTCATCAGCAGCGTGCCACCCCGTAAGCTTTTCGCATCCCCTATCGATGACACGACGACATTCAATTCCTGGCCAGAGCCGGACATTGGCGAGACATAAGCCGTCACGCTGACCGAGGCCACGTTCTTGAGTTTGGGATCAGTCCCTTCCCCAATCTGCACCCCAAACTGGCGCAGCATATTCGTAATGGACTGGCTGGTGAATTTCACCTGGTTTCGATCGCCCGTGCCGTCCAGACCGACCACCAGGCCATAGCCCACCAATTGGTTGTTACGAATACCCTGAATATCAACCAGATCCATAATCGGCATCGGGGTTTCCGCCTGTACCAGCGGCGTTATCAATACCTGGCTGCCTAACACGGCGGTGCAAGCCAACGCGCGGAAAAAGGTTCGGAGTGTCTGCATCAGAATGGTACCCATGGGCTATTGAAGAACTGTGTTAGCCAACCGGCAGCATTGCTGTCGGCCAGCGCGCCGCGGCCAGAGTAGGTGATGCGGGCATCACCGATACGCAGTGAGGACACCTGGTTGCGACGATCAACATCATCCACCCGGACAATGCCGGTCAGTCGAATGAACTCATCTCCCTGATTCAGGCGAATCCATTTTTCACCGCTGATACGCAGTACGCCGTTTGGCAGCACTTCGTGGACCGTTACCGTAATTCCACCCTGCAGTTTGTTGCCCTGCGAGCTGGAAGCTGCACCGTCAAAGCCTCGATTGGCCTCAATGTTGGCTGACAAATCATCCAGGGTGGTATTGCCAAAGGTCGGAGCCAGGAAATTCAGGGAAGAGTCCTTGCCGTATTTGGTGTTGGCTTTTTTGCTCGACTGGGTTTCTTCATCCAGCAAAATGGTCAGCATATCCCCAACCCGGTAGGCACGGCGATCCTGAAACAGTGTCATCATGTACTGGTGGCGGTATAAGCTACCGTTCTGCGCCTCAGGCAGCGCATAGTTGAGCGGCGGCGGCGCATAAGCCAAATCGTCAGGCTCAGGCGGCACAAATTCCGGACGGATGCTGCAGCCGGATAGCACGGCTGCAGACACACAGGCCAGCAAAGAGAAAGACAGACCTTTCATCATTGGCCCCTTACACCGACTGGGCGACAAACTTCAGCATGTCGTCAGCCGCGGACACGACTTTGGCGTTCATTTCGTACGCGCGCTGAGTGGTGATCATGTCCACCATTTCCTCGACAACCTGCACGTTCGAGCCTTCCAATGCCCCTTGTTTGATGCTGCCCGCGCCATCCAGACCGGCGATCAGCTCTTCGGCAGCGCCGCTGGCTTCCGTTTCACGGAACAGGTTACCGCCGATGGCTTCCAGACCCGCCGGGTTGATAAATTTCGCCAGCGTGATTTGTCCCAGATCCTGAGGTTGCGGGTCACCGGCGACAACGGCGGTCACGGTGCCATCAACACCGATATTCAGCTTGGTGGCATTCTCCGGCACCTGAATCTGCGGCTGCAACGGCAGCCCCTGGCTGTTCACCATCAGGCCTTCAGAATTCACATGGAACTGGCCGTTACGGGTATACATGATTTCTCCGTCAGAATTCTCAATCTGGAAAAAGCCCGCGCCCAGCACTGCCATATCCAAGTCCTGCGTCGTGTTCTGTGAGTTTCCTTGTGTAAAGACTTTCTGAGTACCGACCACGCGTACCCCGCTGCCCAGCTGTACCCCGCTTGGCAACTGATTCACCTGATCCACCTGAGCGCCCGGCTGACGCTGGATGCTGTAGAACAGATCTTCAAAGACCACCCGATCACGTTTGAAACCGACGGTATTCACGTTCGCCAGGTTGTTGGAAATGGCAGTCATCTTGGCGTCCTGCGCTGCCATCCCGGTCTTACTGACCCATAATGCTGAATGCATTCCTGCTTCTCCTCGTTGTTTGTTTCGTCGCGGATGCTGTGATGCTAATGCTTGTCATTTAAGCTTGGTTGCTTATGTTTCGTTGCTTATGTTTCGTTGCTTAGACTTCGCTGCTTAGGCTTTGTGACTCACGCTTGCCGCTTGCTTTTCGTCGCCTGTCTGCAGTAACCATCCCGCCTGAATTTAGCGATTACTCATTAACCGGTTTCCGGCCTGAGCCAGGGTTTCGGCGGTTTTCATCATCCGTACCTGCATTTCAAAATTGCGCGTCAGAGACATGACATTTACCAGCTCATCAATGGCGGACACGTTACTGCCTTCCAGATGCTCTGCCGCCACCAGCACCGTCGGGTCTGCCGCTAAAGCTTCTCCCTGCACAGCATGGAACAGGCCGTCGCTTTCCTTTTGCAGCTCCGTCGCCGCCGGTTTCACCAGCTTGAGCTGCCCGACTTCCACTTCCGCTCCACCGCCGGGCGGAATCACGCTGATCACACCTTTATCGCTGACTTCCACTTTCTGGTACGCAGGCAGCACCAGAGGGTCGCCATCCGCCATCAGTGGGAATCCATTGACGGTCAGGTTACCCAGTTCATCAACCCGGATATTACCGGCCCGGGTATAAGCCTCATTGCCAGCGGGCGTCTGCACCGTAAAAAAACCCTCGCCATTAATGGCGATATCCAGCGGTCGGCCGGTTTTGATCATGTCACCACTGTCAAAACGGGTAGACGCCGAGTTCGTGGCAACCAGAGTGCGACCGGCAAAACCGTTGCCCTGCAGTTGCATACTCTGCACCCGCTCCAAATCCGCCCGAAATCCGACCGTATCGGCATTCGACAGGTTATTCGAGTGCACATGCTGGGCCTTCATCACCCGGCTGGCACCACTGGTTGCGGTAAATAACAAGCTATCCATTACACTGATTCTCTCTGTCTTTCAGGCTTAAACCGCGTTGAACAGGGCCTGGGTCAGCTTATCGGAGGTCGAGATAGTTTTTGCGTTTGCCTGATAATTACGCTGGGCGGTCATCAGGCTCACCAGTTCACTGGTCAGATCCACGTTAGACCCTTCCAGCGCACCGGAGGTCAAGCTGCCTAAAGTCCCGGCCCCCGGATTACCGTTAATCGGCGCACCAGAGCTGTAACTTTGCATCCAGGAGGTGTTCCCTGCTTTCACCAGTCCCTGCGGGTTGGCAAAATCCGCCAGAATAACCTGTCCCTGCAACTGGGACTGACCATTGGTGTACGTCGCGAACACCATGCCGTTATCTTCGACCCGCACACCGGCCAATTCACCGGAGGCATGGCCGTTCGGTGAGTTGGTGCTCACGCCAAAATCCGCCCCAAACTGAGTGCTGCCCTCGAGATTAATTGCGACGTCCATCGGGTTGGCACCGCCCGGTGTCAGCGATACGGTAAATGGCTTGGTTGGTGCCGCCAGTGTACCGTCAGTGTTAAAGGTCACTTGCTGGGTTTTGGCTGGTTGATCAGCGCCGTCTACCTGCACATTGACTTGCCAGGTGTTATCCCCGGTTTTGGTGAAATACTGGGTCACGGTATGCGGGTTACCCAGCGAGTCGTACACCTTGGTGGTATATGACGAACTGAATGAGTCGGTATCGGTCGGAGAGAACGGATTCTGCGCCGTATCAATCACGGTCGCGCGGGCGTCAAAGTTCGCCACAAAGTCCACACTGTCCGTTGCTTTGGCCGCCAGGGATGAGGTTTTGATTTTCAGATCAGTGACGGCACCCGTTTGCAGGGTGTTGTTATTGTCCACGGAGTAACCCTGCAGCTTCATACCGCCATTGGTCACAATGTTGTTGTTCCGATCCGTCCCGAAAATCCCAGAACGGGTATAGAGAAGCTGCCCCATGTGATCTTTCGTCACGAAAAAGCCGCTGCCATTAATCGCCAGATCCAACGCACGTCCGGTGCCGTTAACCGGGCCATTTTTGGAAAAGTTCTGGGAAATCGCGGCCACTTCAACCCCACTTGGCTGCATACCGTTATACACGGCAGAAAACTCAGTACGGGATTCCTTGAAGCCGGACGTTGAAACGTTAGCAATGTTATTACTGATGGTGTTCAGTTGTGTGTTTGTGGCATCCAGACCACTTAATGCAATATCAAAACTCATGAGTGACTCTTTTTAGTACTGTCTTATTAAGTAATGTCTGGTTAAGCACCAAACTGACTAATCTGGTAGAAAGGAACACTGCCGACCCCGGCAACATTGACCAGCGTCGCACCGCCGTTACTGGGCACCCGCACCTGAGAGACTTCACCGGCCATCAGCATGACCGGCTGCCCCTGGCCCTTATCAACATTCACCGATACGGTGTACTTACCCGGCTTCAGCCCCAGAGCTTGCGGATCAATGGCAAAATCCACATCCCCCTGACCGTGTGCCCCTAACGGCAAAGAGGTCTCCTGACCGTACTCATCGGTGATCGTCAGCGTGACCATGTTCGAGGCATGCGCCAGTTCCAGCTTGCCGTGTTGCGGGCCGCTGCCCAGCTCCACTTCGTTGGTGTTCACAAACACGGTTTGCCCAACCAAACCAGCAGTAGAAAGCACCTGCATGTTATCGAGCAGTACCATGCTGTTTTGCATCACCTGCGCCATGTTCTCGGTACTCTGCACCTGAGAAAACTGCGCCAGCTGGCTGACATATTCCGTGCCATCCAGTGGATTTAACGGGTCCTGATTCTGCACCTGCGCCACCATCAGGGTGATGAACTCGTTCTGCAGCGAGGTCGCACTGTTTCGGTCAGCAGGGTTGGCCGTGACCGATCTTTCCTGACCGGCTGTCGCCGATACCGGTGAATCCGCAGTCAGGGCGGTAAATTGCGCCAGACTCATCGGCCACCCTCCCCAAGTCGCAGAAGCCCCTGCTGCATGCTTTTCACATTGCTCAGCACTTCAACATTGGTTTCAAAGCTGCGGGTTGCGGACATCATGTCGGCCATTTCAGCCACCACATCAATGTCCGGGTAATAAACATACCCTTCCCGGTTAGCGAGCGGGTTGCCCGGCTCATAGCGTTTCTCGGCGTCGCCGCGACTTTGCACAACATCCACAATCCGCACTTCCGCATTCGGATAAGCGTTTTCACCGGAAGCCAGTTGCGTGTTGCTGTACACGGTGGCAAAAACCGGCTTCAGTGCCTTGTAGGCATCCTCCGGGTTAGCAGACACGGCATCGGCGTTAGCCAGGTTACTGGCAACGGTGTTCAGACGAACGGTCTGAGCATTCATGGCCGAACCGGCAATCGAGTAGATATCGGTAAATGACATAGTGATTAACGTCCCTCTATGGCTTTGGCTAACCCGCTGAATTTCATGTTCATAAAAGTCAGACTGGTCTGAAAATCCATGTTGTTCTGAGTAAACTTCGCCTGCTCAACCCCCAGCTCAACGGTATTGCCGTCTTTGCTGTTCTGGTATGGCATGGCATACAGCGAAGAGATTTTGAAGTCCGGTACCGGCTTATCCACTTTCCCCGGCACGGTATTGCGCATAACGGTTTCAAAGCGCAGGTCTTTCGCAAGGTATCCAGGGGTGTCAACATTTGCTAAGTTACTGGCCAACACCTTGGTGCGTTGTACCCTGAAATTAAGCGCATCCGGGTGAACACCGAGCGCACTGTCAAAACTGATCGCCATTGAAATTCCTCAGGTCTGGCTGGTCCACGAAGCATTAATCAAGATACATGCCATCTTTTTATGATTTATTTATCAATACTTTACAATGCGACACGGAAGCGGAACTTCCGCCCAACGGAAGCTGAACGGAAGCGCCGTCAATCTCGTATTTGCTTTCTTTCCGCCCTGTTCGGCAGTGCCCTGCTGGGGATAAGCCATCCGCCCGCTTTCAGCGCTATTACCGAGCAGGCTATTGCAGCACAGACCATGACCGAGCAGGCGCTGGCAGATTTTGTCAGGCAGGAAATGCAGGCAGAGGTCGATGCCTATGCCCGGCAGCACCATTGGCAGAACGTGCAGACCGACATAGCAATCACGGTTCCCGCGGCCGTGCAGCACCTGCCGGTATGCCCGGAGCCGTTAACCATCGCGGCCAGCGACCTCAACAACCAGCCAGTGGGGAACCTTAAACGTCAGGTACGTTGTGACGGCGGCGCGCACCCTTGGCGAATAAATACCACTGTCAAAGTTGAAGTGCAGTTACCGGTTGTGGTCGCCCGAACCGCCCTCAACCGGGGCACCAAACTGGCAGCCGATATGCTGAAAATGCAGGTGATGCACTTTAACCGAGCGACTGATTTCGCCACACAAATTCCAAGCGTAACGGGCAAACGCACCGAACGCCGTATTCGCAGTGGACAGGTGATCCGTCCCGCTTCGCTGCAACAGCGCTGGCTGGTTGAAACCGGAGATGAAGTGCTGATCACCGCAAGGAAAGACGGAATGCAGGCCAGTACCCGGGGAATTGCACTGGAAGACGGGGGCAAAAATGAGCAGATTGAGGTTAAAAATTCCCGGTCAGAGAAAGTGATTAAGGTTCGCGTAACCGACTACGGCAAAGTTGAAACCGTTTTTTGACCCCTGTCTCTGACGTTGCTCTCTAAGAGACCTAATGCGAGATCTAATGCTGTTAGCTGATAAGCTGCGCTCAGCGAAAGGATCAATTCCACCACGGCGGTTGGCCCGCAACAGCATGCCTTGAAAGATTTAATTAATCCGATTTTTCGCCGCCTATCTTAATCAGACTCCATCAGCAACAGGAACTCAGGATGAAAATTGATAAAGTGGCTGGCAGCGCTATTACCCAAACGCAGTTTGACCATTCTTCGCGTCGCACTTCAACCACGGCAAGCAGTCAGCCGCGTCCGGAGCCTGGCATTCAGGTTGATACCCAACGCATGGCCAACATGCAGGAGCAACTGAAGCAGCTACCCAGTATTGATATGGACAAAGTCGTGGCAGTGAAAGACGCACTGGCACGGGGTGAGCTGGAACTGGATATTCAGGCGCTGTCTGGTGCCATTATGCAATTCCACACTGGCCATGAGTAAGACAGTGGAATCCGGTAAATCAGCCGCGCAAACCACCGCGGTCAGACAACAGCTTGTCATGCAGCTTCTGAAGGGAATTCAGCAAGACATTCAGCAATATGACGAACTGCAGCAGATTTTACAGGCACTGCAGGCCAGTTATCTGAATTTCGATGGCGAAGCCATGCAACGAATGATGCAGCGCCAGCAGCCACTGCTTGCCGTCTTAGCACAACGTTCAACACAACGAACAGTGCAACTGCGGCAATTGGGACTGCCAGCCACTCCGCAAGGTATTCGCAGCCTGTTTCAGGCTCTGCCACTGGCATTACGGGAAAAAATGCAGCAGCAATGGCAACGTCTTGAGTCCGTCATTGTGGCCTGTCGGCAACTCAATCAGCACAACGGGCAATTGTCCGCTTCGTTTGGGGAACTGTTAGCCGAAATCAGTCAGGACTCACAGCGCCACTATGCCCGTGACCAGCTGATGCAGATGTGATGTCGTTTGCCTCATCGCCGCCTTCGAACATGACAGCTCAAGGCATTACCGCTCCAGCAATTAATGCGACAACCCGTGCGGCAACCGCAGGGGTTATTGGCACCCTTACCGCACCCCAAGATCGTCATTTCTGCTTAAGTCATTTCCGCTTAAAGCGGCGCTTACTGCCATTGCTGGCAAGTCTGCTCCTGATGCCGGTGTCCGCCGCACCGCTATATACCGAGGCACAAACCGCTATCCCGGCGATGGACTGGGCAACCCGACCACTATTTTCCCCATCACAACCTGCGTTTATAGGACAGCGTTCACCCCAAAACACGGGCCGTCTGCGTTTTCCGGCAGAGTCTGAGGAATTCAAGCAACAGGTCAAAGCACAGCATGCGCGCCTTACCCCGCACCAACAGCGGATTCAGCGTCATCTTATGCGTCAGCGGCACACGATCGAGATGATTTATCGAGAGCTGGACAAGCGGCAGTTGCCCAGACAGCTGGTGTTATTACCTATGCTGGAGTCCACATTCAATCCGCTGGCAGTTTCACCGGCGAAAGCCGCCGGGTTATGGCAACTTATGCCAGCCACCGCCAAGCGTTTTGGCCTGAGCGTTACCCCAGAGCGGGATGACAGGTTCGACGTTAGCCACAGCACCCAAGCGGCGCTGGACTACCTGACTTTTCTGTACCGGAAATTCCATCAGGATCTGAACCTCACCCTGGCAGCTTACAATGCCGGTGAAGGCAGGGTCAGCCGGGCGCAAAGCAGTGACAAACAGCGATTCAGCCAGCTTCGGTTACCGGCAGAAACGGTCAACTACGTACATAAATTCCACGCCTTATTACAGCTGGTGGATGTGGCAGAACTGGCAACGCATCGCCCATATTCATCACACCCTATCGCCGGGCTCTTGGCTCCACAGCGGAGCACCGTTGACGCTAATGAAACCCGAAATGCAGATGAAACCCAATATGCAGAAGAAACCCAGGATACCCAGATCTTAACAACCCTGTTTGCCAAACGCACAGTGATCAACATGAAGCCGATCTCCCCGCTGATACCGGTGATATCGCCTGACGCTTAGTCCGCACGGCCTCAGCAGCGATAGCAAAAATGATGGCTACTGATCGCAAATCCCTCGGTCAGATAAAACTTATGCGCCGCAAAACGCTGGACACCGGAATCAAGATGAATTTCGTCAATATGATTCACTTCGGCATAGTCCTTAAACCAATCCATCAGATACTGGCCCGCGCCCTCTGAACGATGCGCCTCGTCAGTAACAAAATCGTCGATATAAAGATACTGACCACAGGATAACTTCTGCCCGGTCACAAAACCTGCCACCGACAGCACGTTACCGTCGCGCATCACGTATGCCAACTGATACCCCGACTTCATCTGCTGTATCAGCAGACCGATAAGTTCATTCAGCTCATACTGAGGACGCAATTGCTGAATAACCGGTGCCACGGCTGCCACTTCTTCCTGGTTTGAAACCAATATCACTTCCATTTTCAACCATCTCGCTTATTGTCTGTTTCCGTAAAGGATACCCACAGAGGAAAACGTACAAGCCTGATACCGGATTACGGTGAGTCCTCAGCGTTCACCTCAGGGAGCCCTTAAAATGGGTCAGGATAGCAAGCAGGTATGACAATACGCTGAAAGTATCGCGAAAAAAACCGCCTCCGGAGAGGCGGTCAGCATGGCATCAGAACACACCGGATATCGAGGTTGCCAGACCATCGACCAGTACCGGTTTAGCCTCTTCAAAGTCCAGGTTTACTTGATTGGCCGTTGATACAATACGGGTGTTGTAACGCTTTTTATTTTCGGTCAGCGTCGTATTGCTGGTGGTGTGGCTGGATGAGCCATTTTTCACATCTGCCGTCTGCGTGGTGTTCACCTTCAGGTTAGTTTTCTCCACAATCTGAATATCGGTGATCATGGCGTAGTTGACATCCTCCACCAAGGCATCAGCCGCGATACCAATGGCCGCACCAATCAGGCCTCCCGCAGCAATGCTGTTTCCGCTGGATGAGCGCGATGCGACTGCCAACATACCCAGTGTGCCACCCGCCAGCGCGGAACCATAGCCGTTGGTCAGAAAGCCATTCGCTTCACGTAAATCCATTTTATCGAGCTTGAGGATGTTAGACTGAAGCCAGTAATGCGCAGTCGCCGGATCATTCACAATCCGGTAGCCTTTCGCCACCAACCTGTGTTGCAAAGCGTCCGAGATATCAATTTGTTTATCCGTGGTATTACGGATTTGAACATAAATGGTTTTCTTATCCGCGGAAACAGGATCCAGCCAGATGGTATCTGACATTTGCGTCTGCACTTCCAGATTACGTTTTTTCACCGCCGTTGATACCGCAGAGCAACCGGATAAAACCATTGTTGACGCCAATACCACTGCCACTAACTTTGCCTTACTTGCCTTCATTCTCGGAATAATCCCTTGCTGTTAAGACTCAACATATGAAATAGGTAGCACATGATAGAGCAAAAAGGTGCTTACCGATAGTGATCAACTGAAAATTTTTTGTTAATCAGCAACATAAGTACAAGAACACCTTTTTGACCAAGATCGATGCAACAGCAAACCCCTCAACAGAAACACTCACATCTGGGTAGTTTGATGGCCGCAGCAGACAGCGCTGTAACAAAATTCCCCCTGTTCAAAAGGCTGCGAACCATCCCTCAGGCCTAACAGTGCGTTATGAACTGGGCTGGTAGCGACTCACGATATAGTGCAAGCATACCTCTCAGATCCCGTAAATTTTGGAGCCGTTCCTTGCCAGTTCCCCCCCATTGTCTGCAATCTACTGTGTCATACTCACAGATTTGCCGCACGGTGAAACGGCATTCTCAACGAGCCCGAAGAGGGATGAGAAGGATGTGGGTTCGAGTCTCCTGGAGCCTCGCTTCGAGCACAGTGGCAGCCTTCAGGTTTTCGCCGGCCATGTATTCATTCGCATTCACAGCACAGTTACCGGCTTCCTTACTTGCTGCTTTGCTCAGCTTTTCCTGGTGCGCTTTCTTCTGGAACGCTGTACTTTGGAAAGCTATTCGTTGGAGTACGCTGTCATGGAAACTATTGCCATGGAGAACTGTGCCTTGGAAAGCTGAGCCTTGGAGAGCAGTACCATTGAGAGTCGTGCCATGGAGAGCCGTTTCTTGGAGAGCTGCCCCCGGTAAAACAATCCTTTGGATGAGTGTTTTTGGGGCTGTAATTTGGGCAACGTGCACCATACTGACGGCGGCGCACGCATCAGGGGCCAACGCAACAAAAGCCAACGTAGCTGAAACCAACACAGCAGATGCCAAAGAAAATTCAGTGCGACACGGCGAGCAATGGCAAGCAAATGGCCATTCACAGGCAGATGGCTATTCATATGACAGCCCAATTGCCCGTTTTCAAATACCCCACATCCGGGTTGCCAGCTGGAATTTGCAATGGTTAAGCAGCCTGCCCCCCGCTGAACTGCGGAAAATCTACCCTGATGTTCCCCGTCGCACTCTCCCGACCCGCCATGCCGCAGATTTTCGTGTCTTGGCAGCCTGGGCTGAAAAACTAAACACCGATGTGCTGGCTTTTCAGGAAGTGGCGGATTCCAAAGCCCTGGATAAGCTACTGGGCAAGGGGCGTTTCCACTATGTTTTTTCTGATCGTCAGGCAATATCGGGAGCTTCAAACAGGCATCGTCCCTGGCCGCAGTTTGTCGGTTTTGCCCTGCGCAAAGAATTGGACTTTCAGCGTCACCCAGATTTAACCGCGCTGGATCTGCATGGGCGCCATTCACTCCGCTATGGCGTGGACATTTCCCTGATGGAGGGCGGTAAGCCGGTGCTTCGGCTTCTGGCAGTGCATCTGAAAAGTGGTTGTTCATTCAGCCAGAAGAAGACCCCAAATAAACAGAGTAAGCCACAAAAGAAGGCGGACCGGAAAGCCTGTCACCAACTGTTCCGCCAACAGCAGATCCTTGAACAATGGGCAGAAGAGCGGGCCAGAGAACCGGTTCCTTTTATCATTCTGGGGGATTTCAACCGCCGCCTGAGTGCAGAAAACGATCGATTCTGGCAGCAACTTAATGATGGTCAGCCTGCTGAATTGGCACTCAACCGTGCCGGTTATCCGTCCCACAGCCAATGTCCCAGCCGATTTTATGATCGCAACAAAAAGCGCTGGGTTACCCGCACTTTCCCCCATTTTATTGACCATATCGTGCTTGATAGACGCGCCGCTTTACTCATGCAGGCAGACTCATTTCGTGAAGTCGTACCCGAAGCGCACTGGTTACCTGACTACCAGTTGTCCGATCACTGCCCGGTGCAAATCACTATCTGGCTTAATGCATTAAATCGTCCCTAACGCCAACTTTCTGAGTCGGTTTTCACCGATAGAGGCCTCAACTACAGCGCCCTCGACTACAACCTCTAAAACAACCTCTAAAACAACCTCGAGAACCACCTCAAGAACAACAGCTTAAACCGCCGTTTCCTCATCAACAGCATCTCGTGCTGACGCAACCTCTCACCCAAAATAAATTAGAGAAATAAACAAAAACAAAGAATAAAAATCAATAAAATTGTCATTAAAAATTAAAACAAACAAATTAATCAAACAAAATCATATCGATAATAACATCAAACACAAACCGGAAAACATTTAGGGTTGAAACAAATTTTTAACGTCGTATGATAAAAACAAATTAATTAGAACTCTAAACATATGTGGCGACCAATGATTACGATGGCACCCTGGGTAATGAACCCGCATACCACAGCGAATAAGCAGGACGCGCTGACTTTTCGTAAACCCAGCAAGGAAGACGGGCTTGAGGTACACGAACTCATCGCGTCATGCCCACCGCTGGATACCAATTCCTCTTATTGCAACTTCCTGCAGGCAGAGCACTTTCGTGATACCTGCGTCGTTGTCGAGAAAAATGAAAACATCGTTGCGTTTACTTCGGCGTATCAACCGCCAAATCGCCGGGACACCTTGTTTATCTGGCAAGTGGCCGTCAGCCCGAAAGCACGAGGATGCGGTGTCGGCTTCCGAATGCTGGAAGCTTTACTCGACCGTCCGGAAAATGCCGGTATCCG
This sequence comes from Photobacterium sp. GSS17, assembly GCF_028621875.1. NCBI lineage: Bacteria > Pseudomonadati > Pseudomonadota > Gammaproteobacteria > Vibrionales > Vibrionaceae > Photobacterium > Photobacterium sp. GSS17. The sequence continues at coordinate 1,663,544 of NZ_CP117518.1, forward strand.
CTATATCGAAACCACCATCACTGACGACAACAGGGGCTCGTGGGCGCTGTTTCACAAATTCAATCAGCATCACGGACGTCACGGTGACGTGACGACGTTTCTCGATAAACACGCTCATTTCGATGGTCATCATGACAGCGAATACCTGTTCAGGATCGAGCTCAAATCTAGCTAACTCTCAACCCAAAAGGTTAAAGAATGACAATTTTTCAAAGTCATGAGTCAAACGTACAGTGCTATGCACGCAATTTTCCGGTCATGTTCCAGCATGCCAAGGGCAGCTGGTTATACACAGAACAAGGAAATGCCTACCTTGACTTCCTGGCGGGCGCCGGAGCTCTTAATTATGGCCACAATAACCCGGTAATGAAGCAGGCGCTGCTTGATTACATCAGCCAGGACGGCCTGACGCACGGACTGGATATGCATTCCACGGCCAAGGCTGAATTCATTGCCCGCTTTAAAGATTTGATCCTCAGTCCGCGGGATCTCGACTACAAGCTGCAGTTCACCGGGCCGACCGGTACCAATGCGGTTGAAGCCGCCTTAAAGCTGGCACGCAAAGTAACCGGTCGCCAGAACGTCGTAGCCTTTACTAACGGCTTCCACGGGGTATCAGTTGGTGCACTGGCTGCAACGGGTAACCAGCACCACCGCCAAGGTGCGGCACAGCCATTACAGAACGTGACCCGCCTGCCGTATGAACATTATGCCGATGGCGTTGATGGCCTGACGCTTTTTAAAGCCATGTTGAACGATCATTCCAGCGGCCTGGACAAACCTGCCGCCGTGATTCTGGAAGTGGTTCAAGGGGAAGGCGGACTGAACGCTGCTTCTGATGAATGGCTACAGCGTCTGGAGGCAATGTGTCATCAGCACGATATCTTACTGATTGTCGATGATATTCAGGCGGGCTGTGGGCGCACCGGTACATTTTTCAGCTTTGAACCAGCCGGAATCAAACCTGATATCGTCACCCTGTCAAAATCCATCAGCGGCTATGGCCTGCCGATGGCCGTCGTTCTGCTCAAACCCGAGCTGGATAAATGGCAGCCCGGTGAGCACAACGGGACATTTCGCGGAAACAACCATGCCTTTGTCACCGCCTCGAAAGCCATTGAAATTTACTGGCAGGACGATCAGTTTGAACAGCATATCCAGGCCCGTTCGGCACAGCTGACAGACGCTCTCCAGCAGTTAGTGCCTCAATACCCGGCTTATTTCAGCGAACTAAAAGGCCGCGGACTGATGACAGGCATCGCCTGTCGGGACGGCGAGATCGCCGGTAAGATCGCACGCGCTTGTTTTGAACAGGGCTTAGTGATCGAAACCGCTGGCCCGGACGACGAAGTCATTAAATTCTTCTGTCCCCTAACCATTACCGAACACGATATGGCCAAAGGGATCGCGCTGTTTGAACAAGCCGTGTCAACAACAGCAGCCAACTTCATTAAAAAAGCCTCATAAGGAAAAATGATGATCGTAAGAACACTGGAAAACTGCCGTCAGACTAAGCGCCGAGTGGTCGCAGAAAACTGGGAAAGCGTCCGTATGCTCCTGAAAGACGACAACATGGGCTTTTCTTTCCACATCACCACGATTTATGCCGATACCGAAACCCACATTCACTACCAGAACCATCTGGAGTCGGTGTTCTGCATGTCCGGGGAAGGCGAAATAGAGGTCGTTGGAGGTAAAACCTACCCAATCAAACCCGGTACGCTCTATATCCTGGATCAGCACGATGAACACTATTTACGTGCCTATGGCGGCGATATGACCATGGCTTGCGTGTTTAATCCGCCGTTGACCGGTCAGGAGACTCACGACCAAAACGGCGTGTATCCACTAATGGAAGAAACCTGAGATTCCAACGACACAGACACCTTCACTTTGACAGTCACGCTGTGACCGTAACCAAAAGGATGAACTATGTCTCACACCGTAGAAAAAATCGGTGGCACGTCGATGTCAGCGTTCGATGCTGTGCTCGACAATATTATTTTGCGTCCCTCGCAGCGCTACAACCGAGTATTCGTGGTTTCGGCCTATGCCGGGATCACCAATGATCTGCTGGAATGTAAACGCACCGGCAAGCCGGGCATCTACCAGCTGATCGCCAAACGTTCACCGGACTGGCGCCAGGCCATGAACGATCTGGAGCAGCGCCTGCTGCTGATCAACGACAACCTGTTTGCCGATCCGGTGAACCGTCTTCGGGCAGATAAATTTATCCGCGCCCGGGTTCAGGATGCAAAACAGTGCATCACCAACATCCTGGAAATGTGCGAATTCGGCCAGTTCACGTTGCGCCACTATCTGCCTCAGGTCAGAGAGTTTCTCTCCTCCATCGGTGAGGCGCACAGCGCCTTCAATACCGCCCTGAAGCTGAAAACGCTGGGTATCAATGCGCGCTTTGTTGACCTGTCCAGCTGGAACAATCAGTACACCGGTGATCTGGATGATGTCATTAATCAGGCGTTTGCCGATATCGACCTGGGTCAGGAACTGCCTATCGTCACCGGTTACGCCTATTGTGACGAAGGACTGATGAAAACGTACGACCGCGGTTACAGCGAGATGACCTTTAGCCGCATCGCGGTGCTGACCGGCGCGCGGCAGGCCATCATCCATAAGGAATATCACCTCAGCAGCGCAGATCCGCGCATCGTGGGGCCAGAGTCGGTTCTGCCTATGGGGGAAACAAACTACGATGTGGCCGATCAGCTCGCGAATCTGGGGATGGAAGCGATCCACCCCAATGCCGCTTCCGGACTTCGCCAGAACAATATCGAGTTGAAAATCAAGAACACCTTTGAGCCAGAGCACACGGGTACGCTGATTTCAAATGCCTTTACCCCCTCGCAGGATCGGGTTGAAATCATTGCCGGGCGGGACAAAGTATTTGCGCTGCATCTGTTTGATCAGGCGATGGTAGGTCACGTTGATAATGTCGGCTACGACATCATGCAACTGATTCGTGAGTCGAGCGTCAACTTAATTGGCAAAGAGATGAACGCAAACTCAATCACCTACTACCTGACCGGTGGTGCCGATAACCTTAATCAGGTGTTATATAAGGCGGAGAAACGATATCCGAAAGCCGCCATTACCGGGCGACTGGTCGCAATGATTTCTGCCATCGGGGCCAACATAAACACCAATGAGGCACTGCGGCGGGGGATGCAAGCGCTGATGCAGGCAGAATGTTTTCCGATTGCCGCCCACTCATCGGTACGTAACGTCAACGTGCAGTTTGTGGTCGATGACAATGACTACCAGAGTGCCATTTGCACGCTGCATGAGCAGTTCTTCGCCCTGCCTGCAGAGACGCACACACCGCCGGACTCCCTGACTGAGTGCCAATCGGCCCACGTTGCCTGATACTACTAACGGCATATCAACCAATCAGCATATCAATCAACCAACTAATCAACCAACTGCCGGGACTTTTACCCCGGCGGTGTTGTCTCTAAACGGTCAGTCGCTTCGCTGTGCTGGATTGAGGTTTAAGGATTCACCGCTCTGTCAGCCAGCGTTTTTTCCGCCACAGCGCTTTGTTCAACAGTTCCTTGATCGAAAGCAATTCATAGTGCTGAATTAATAGTCATTGAAAGTGAATTGTATGCTGACATCGCTAACTAGCCGTATATAATAACATTTGCTGTGGGCAGACCCGTGTCTGCTCGCAGCAACCCTAAATCAGTAGAGGCGCGCTGCCTATCAGTAACCGAGCAGAGGGTGATACCGATGAAGCCGGGGAAAGGAGTCAGCGCCGAAGTGACTGAGTCATCAAACTCAGCCGCTGGGGCTGCGTCGAACAGGCGCAGCACTGCCATAGTTTTTCCTATGGAGCGCTACCTAAGGGGTAACACGTCATGCCTTGGTTGTCGATTTCGTTACATGTCCTTTTGGTAGATCTCCACCTTTAAGTTGTAGGTGAAATGAGATCATGAGCCTTGTTCCTTTTGCGGATTCTGCCTGGTCCGTGCTTCCCCCCTTGCTGGCGGTGTTGCTGGCTGTCGTCACCCGACAGGTACTGCTGTCACTGGGTGCAGGTATCGTTGCCGGTGCCCTGATGCTGAACCAATTTTCCCTGTCCCAGACCCTGAACTACCTGTATCAGAAAATAGTGGCTATCTTCTGGAGCGGCGGTGCCCTAAACCACGATAACGTCAACATGCTGATTTTCATGTTGTTGCTCGGTGCACTGATCAGTCTGATGAGTGTGTCCGGTGCCACTCAGGCCTTTGCCGACTGGGCAGCCGTACGGTGCAAGGATCGCCGTAGTGCCAAGTCCCTGACCGGGCTGATGGTTTTCATCTTCTTCATTGATGATTTCTTTCACAGCCTGTCTGTTGGCGCTATCTGCCGACCAGTGACCGACCGGTTTCAGATTTCACGCGCCAAGCTGGCCTACCTGCTGGATTCAACCGCCGCACCAGTGTGCGTCCTGATGCCGATTTCCTCCTGGGGTGCCTACATTATCGCACTGGTCGGCGGTATTCTTGCGGCCCACCAGCTAACAGACCAAAGCCCGATCGCCGCCTTTGTCGAAATGATGCCGATGAATCTGTACGCGGTCTTTACCCTACTGATGGTGATTTGTGTTATTGCATTCCAGCTGGATATCGGGCCGATGCGAAAGCATGAAGCCCGCGCCCAGCAAGGTCAGCTGTGGGATCACAGTAAAGGCCGTCCGCCGGGTCTGGATATGGAAACACCAGAAACCGCTCAGGGCGGGATGATTGATATGGTGTTGCCGATCCTGACCTTGACCGCGGCAACCGTCTTTTTCATGGTTCAGTCCGGTGCGGATGTGCTGTCCGGTAAAGGACAAGCCTTCAGCCTGATCGGCGCGTTTGAAAATACCAACGTTGGCCTGTCGCTGGTATACGGTGCAATCTGCAGCCTGGTGGTCTCGATGGGTCTGGCATTACGCCTAAAACTGTCGGCAAAAATCTGGTTGAAAGCCGCGCCGCAAGGAATCTCAGCCATGATGCCTGCGATCATTATTCTGCTGTTTGCCTGGACAATCGGCACCGTAGTACGCGACATGCAAACCGGCGTTTACCTCGCGTCACTGTCACAGGGCAGTCTGCCGGTAGAACTGTTGCCAGCCGTCGTCTTCCTGCTGTCATGTGTCATGGCGTTTGCCACTGGCACCAGCTGGGGAACATTTGGCATCATGCTGCCGCTGGCCGGTGACATTGCGGCAGCCAGTGACATCACCATGTTACTGCCGATGCTGTCCGCCGTACTGGCTGGCGCAGTTTTTGGCGATCACAGCTCACCGATTTCCAGCACCAGTATCCTGTCGGCAACGGGTGCCGGTTGTCACCATATGGACCACGTGCTCACTCAGCTACCTTATGCCGGTTCAGTCGCGTTCGGTGCACTGCTCGGCTATCTGGTCATGGGCTTTACCCATTCGTCCTGGCTGGGTGTCGCCGCCAGCAGTGTCTGGTTTGTGGCCTTCTGCCTGTTTGCCCTTCGCCGTCGTCAGAGCAACCCCGAGCTCAGTCTTGCATCGTCTGAAGCTTAACCGGTAAATCCGCCCTCTTCATGCAAAGCCTCCGCACGTTCAAGTGCCGGAGGCTTTTTTCTATTCGCTTTGCTGTCATCGCTTTTTTGCGTGGCTTTTTTGTGTTGGCATTTTTGTTGTGGCTTTCATGCATCAGCGGTGTCTCTTTTCTTGTCCGGGCTAGCCACAGGGCCGCACTATAGTTAAATCTATCACCGTCACTTCGTGATGAGTTGTTATGGCAGCTAGGTACCTATTCATAGTCGGTGTCTATGAGCGGTAGGTATCAATGAGTAGTAGGTGTCTATGAGAGGTAGGTGTCTATGAGCGGTAGCATCGCAAGACCTATCCCAGCGATGGCAAGATTCAGGGCGCTGCGGGGCGCTATGATTGCGGTCGGGATGAGTGTGTTTTCCGCAGTGTTTCCGGTGCATGCTGCCCAGAAACTGGATTATGTCAGTGCGGTCACAACACCGGGGACAGGTCGTCTGGTAACCATGGACGATTACTGGCTGCTGGCATTCAGCGATACCTATGACATTCGTCTGCCCGAACACGTCAGTAACGGCGAAAATTTGCAAATTCGTATCCGGGAAGATGGTCAGTGGCACACCGAGAATTTTCGGGTGCAGGCGATCAGTATCCATCACGACTTATGCCGGTTGCACAGCCAGCATCCCAGCCGGGATGGCCGCTTTCCGACAGACGCGATTTACGTGCAGCCCTGCCAGCAAGAATAACGCCCCTGTCAGCAGACCGCATATCGCGGTAAGCGCAGGGGCGTTTCAGTGTGAGAATAGCAGCCAGGTTTTGTGGCTACGCTTAAGTGAATAAGCGTAAGTGGCTAGGCTAAAATCACTTGCACATCAATTGATTACATAGGCTCGCTACACAAGCCCGGTCGTCAGGTGTACCACTATCACCGTAAAGGCAGCCAGCAGTGGAATCGCCATGGTCACCACAGCAATATCCCCGTAGCTTTGGCGGTGCGTCAGACGGCAGACCGCCAGTAGCGTAATGACCGCGCCACAGTGAGGCAATGTATCAAGGCCACCCGCCGCCAACAGCACCACACGGTGCAGCACTTCAGGGTTAATGCCCATGCTCATGAAGTCATTACCCAGCATGGCCAGCACCATCCCGGTACCGCCGGACGATGAGCCGATGATCCCCGCCAGGCTGGTTGAGGTAATCGCCACCTTAAACAGATCCGGAATATCAATTGCCGCAATCCCGGCTTTCACTACCACGAAGGCTGACAGCGCAGTAATCACCGCCCCGTAACCGACTTCCGAAGCCGTGTTAAAAATCGGCAGCAACGAACCCACAGAACCATCAAACACCTGCTTGTTTGGCTCAAACAGATACTGACGAAATGCCGCCAGCATAAAGACGATCGCCACGCCCAGAGCCAGAATCACCGGCCAGGTGCCGTTAATGTTCACCTCCAGCGCTTTGTAGTTATCGACCACTTCCGGTGACTTGAAATACACATTCGTCAGCAGGAAGTTGATGATAAACACCAGCACAATTGGTACCAGCGCCATGATCACCCCCGGCGCAGGATCCGATTCCTTACCCGCAGATTCAGCATCCGACTCTTCCCCATAGCCTTCACCGGCAGCCATTGCTTTACGCGCACGCATTTTGATCCAGAGCGTGCCAAGCACCAGCATCATCGTCGCCGCCAGCAAGCCCAGTACCGGCGCAGCATAAATCGTAGTGCCAAATGGAATGGTCGGCATAGTGTTCAGGTACTGCGGAGTTCCCGGCAATGCCGTCATAGTAAAGGTAAACGCCCCCAGCGTGATAGCTGCAGGCAGCAGACGCTTCGGAATGCCTGCCGCGCGGAAAGTTTCCGCCCCAATGGGATACATGGCAAACACCACCACAAACAGTGACACCCCACCGTATGTCAGCAGGGCTGTCGCCAGCACAACAGACAAAATCGCGTGGCGTGGCCCCAGATTTTTAATGATGAATGCCGACAGAGTACGTGCCGCACCTGAGGCTCCCATCAACTTGCCGAAAATGGCACCGGCAATAAATACAGGGAAATAAAGTTTAATGTAGTTCGCCGCCGCAGGCATGAACACGTTTGAAAGTGCATAGAGGGAAGGGAAATCACTGGTTAACAACGCCGCCGCCATTGCCAGAATCGGGGCAAGAACCAGAACAGACACACCACGGTAGGCAAAGTACATCAGGCCCACCAGGGTGAGTAAAATTACAGCAACATCCATATTTTTTCTCCGGGTCACGTCATGTGTAACAGGTCATTAACATGCTAGACCGAGCAGCCATGATTGAAAATACCGCTTTTTTCCGTCTCAGCGCCGGACGGACCCAAACTGGGATCCCAGTCAAGGTATTGCCCTATTCCCTGGCAGATTACGAACAGGCGAAAGACATAAAAACCATTTTTTATCAGATAGTTATTTCTTACACATGACGGTTAACCGACAGATATGAAAATAACAATTTCATCTGTGGATATTAATTCGGCATGAAACACTTCATACACTTTTTTGACAACTTAATCGTGAAAAGGAAGTACGAATGCCAGTCAGCCAACTTACCGCCGAGCAGGCGGCCGCCTGGGTTGAGAACGGACACGCTGTGATGCTGGGAGGATTCATTGGCTCCGTGGTGCCGGAAATGCTTGTTAAAGCACTGGGCGAGCGCTACCGCCAGACGGCCAGCCCACAAGGCTTAACGCTGATTTTTGCCGCTGGTCAGGGAGACGGAACAGGGCGTGCCGCCAACCATCTGGCCAAGCCAGGATTGGTGAAACGGGTCATTGGCGGACACTGGGGGCTGGTACCCGAACTTCAGCAAATGGCACTCAGCAACGAAATCGAGGGGTATAACCTGCCTCAGGGTGTGATTTCCCATTTACTGCGGGATACTGCCGCCGGTAAACCGGGCACACTCACCACCACGGGTCTGGATACTTTTGTCGATCCCCGTCTGGAAGGCGGAAAAATCAATGCGGTGACCACGGAAGATCTGATCAGTGTGGTCAATCTTCACGGGGAAGAGTACCTGTTCTACCAGCGCCTGCCGGTTGATATCGCCATCCTTCGCGGCACTACCGCTGACGAAAACGGCAATATCACCATGGAAGACGAGTGTCTGGTGGTTGAAAATCTGGCCGCAGCCCAAGCCGCACGTAATCAGGGCGGCAAAGTGATCGTTCAGGTCAAACATATTGTTCCGGCTGGCACCTTGGATCCGCACAGCATCAAGATCCCGGGGATCTTTGTCGATGCGATCGTCAAGTGCGACGATGAAGGCGATCACATGCAAACTTTCGCCACCGGCTTCAACCCGGCCTTTGTCACCGGCCCCTCTCACCGCCATGCCGCTACCCGCTCTACAACGGCAGCGGGAGCAACAACACTGGATCCTAAAACCCTGATCGCCCGCCGTGCCGCGATGGAATTACAACCGGGGGCCGTGCTGAACCTCGGAATCGGGGTACCGGAGTACATCGCCACCGTTGCCGGTCAGATTGGTCTGTTGGAGCACCTAACGCTGACGGTCGAGCCCGGCGCGATCGGCGGATTACCGGCCAGCGGACTCGACTTTGGGGCCAGCCACCATCCGGAAGCCATCATTACGCAGGATCAGATGTTTGATTTCTACGACGGCGGTGGCATCGATCAGGCGTTTCTCGGTCTGGCCCAATGCGCGCAAACCGGGGACATCAACGTCTCGCGGTTCGGTGACAAACTGCCCGGCTGCGGCGGGTTTATCAACATCACTCAGCATGCCAAATCGCTCTACTTCTGTGGCACATTCACCGCCAACGGACTGACTATTGACGTTGCTGATGGCGAGCTGAAAGTGTTGCAGGAAGGCAAGCTGCACAAATTCGTGTCCGAGGTTGAGCAAATCACCTTCTCCGCCAAGCGGGCCATCGCAACCGGCCAGCCGGTCCGGTACATTACGGAACGGGCCGTTTTCCGGCTAGATCCGACCGGCCTGGTGCTGGAGGAAATTGCCCCGGGCATCGATCTGGAACGTGACATCCTGGCGCAAATGGCGTTCCGCCCGCAGATTGATCCGGCCCTGAAAACCATGCCGATTGACATCTTTCAACCTGAGTTTTCCTTCACACCCGCTGTGAGCTCGACCAAAGGCTGAGCAGGAACTCTGTGAAGCCCACTGCAACTTAACCCTGCCTTGGTTGTCTGCACCTATTCTCCGGGCATCATACCCCCGGAGAATACTGCAACAAGGATGTCCTATGTCTCAGCACCCGGTCGGTATCAACGCCCGCCAGCAACAACTGGATAAAATTGTCTTTTTCTGCTCAGTCATCCAGCACGGTTCATTTCGTGAGGCGGCTGACGCCTGGGGAATTTCCGCCGCAGCGGCCAGTCGCTGGGTCAAAGAGCTGGAAACGCTGATGGCCGTCGAACTGGTGAAACGCAGCACCCGCCAACTGATCCCGACCGATGCTGGGGAACTGCTTTATCGCCGATTTTCGGCATTACTCCCTGAAATTGATACTATCTGCTCAGAAGTCGAGCACATGGCCGATGAGCAGCGCGGGGTGATTAGCATCTCTTCCACGCCCCTGTATGCTGCGTATTTTCTGCGCGAAATTATCGCGGAATACATGGAAATGCACCCGCAGGTTAACTTCCGCCTGTTTATTGAGGCCGGCGAAACCGACCCGCTGCGCGTTGATTTTATGATTCGCGCGAAGGCCACCAATCGCGAAACCGAAGAAAAAGACTCTCTGCTGATCCGCCGCCCTTTGCTGAGTGAGCCACTGTACGCCTGTGCCGCTCCCAGCTACCTGGCCCGTTGCGGCACCCCGACCGAGCCGGAAGCCCTGCGCGAACATCGCTGTCTGTATGCCAGTACGCTGGTTGGCGGCAACCGCTGGTACTTCCGCCTTGATGGCGTGAACAGGCCTGTCACCATCAGCGATGCCATGGAATGTGACAACAGCGAAATTCTGCGGGATATGGCCATCCGGGGAGCTGGCGTGGCGTACCTGCCCCATTCGGTAGTAAGGGAAGCACTGGCAGATGGCCGCCTGAAAGTCCTGCTGACCGATTTTGTTGCCAGCCGGTTTGACATCAACCTCTATTATCGCCCCCGTCATCCGATGCCAGCCCGTTGTCAGGCGTTTAAAGATTACCTGATTCAACGTACAGAAGAGATCATGGCACAGCGCTAGCGCTACACCGGTTTTCACACCGCATTCTTCCAGCCGTGGTGACGACTCACCGCGGCTTTATTTTTCACATCGCACGGCTCTCACCCTGTTTGTTCTCATCCTGTTTACCGGCTTATCAGGCTCACAGCGACTGATCGTTCCATTTTTTGGTCAGTAACATTCCACTCTTTTCGCTCGCCCATTATCGTACCAATCAGTACATTTTCTACATTAGTCAGCCATAAGAAGTCACGACGATGATGAAGAAAACCCTCATAGCTCTTACTGCCCTTGCTACCTTGTCCTTCGGGGGCTGGAAATACTGGGCAGAGCAAGACTATGTCACAACCGACAACGCCTACATAAAAGCCGATATCACGGTCGTTTCACCGGAAGTCAACGGACGGGTCGTTGAGCTGTATATCGCAGATAACCAGTGGGTAAAAGCCGGTGAGCCGCTGTTTGCCATCGACAATCAGGACTATCTGGCCAATGTGAACATTGCCAATGCCGCCATTGAAGTCGCCAAGTCCGCATTGGCCAATAACCAGTCCCGCATCAGGCTGCAACAGGTCAGCATCGAGCAGGCGAGCGCCGCCATTCAGGGTGCAAAGGCCAATGCCAACCTGCAGCATTCCGAACGCGCACGATTCAGCAAGCTGCTTCGCTCTTCGTCGATCAGCCAGACTGCATTTGATAGTCAACACACCAAGGCCATTGAAGCCGATGTGGCGCTGAAAAATGCCCACCTCGCGCTGGAAGCCAGCAAGAAGCAACTCGACACCCTGTCTGCCGAGCGGGAACAACTCAAAGCCCAGCTTCAGCAGGCGGAATCGAAACTGGTGCTCAATACCATTGCGCTTAACCGCACCATCGTCAGGGCTCCGGTGGATGGCTTTGTGGCAAACCGTCAGGTGCAGACCGGGAAATTTGTCCAACCGGGGATGGGGGTTGTCACCCTGGTTCCCCACAATGTCTGGCTGGATGCCAACTTTAAGGAAACCCAGCTTACCCATGTGACGGCGGGTCAGTCGGTGGAAGTCGTCCTGGATATGTTCCCGGATACACCAATTACCGGCACGGTGGATTCCGTTACCCCGGCAACGGGTGCCCAGTTCAGCCTGCTGCCGCCGCAAAACGCCACCGGGAACTTTGTCAAAGTGGTGCAACGAGTGCCGGTGAAAATTCACCTGACTCTGCCGGATCATTTACAGGGCCGGGTGTACCCGGGACTGTCGGCCATTGCCAGCATCAAAGTCACCCCGTAATGCCTCTCGTCAGCCCCATAGGATCACGTGTATGAAGCGTTCGCTTTCCCTGGCCGTTCTGGCGTTGTCAGCAATGCTGCCCGTCGGCCTGACTTCGGCGATGTTCAAGGCTATATCTACCCATATGGCCGCCAGTAATGGCCTTTCTCTCGATGAGATCAGCTATCTGAATATCGGATTTACCATTGCCCAGATAGTCACTCTGCTGTTTACCCCGCTCATTATGCGCCGTTTTCGGCCCAACAGCGTGCTGTGCCAGACATTAGTACTGGCAGCACTGTCGCACCTGGTGCTGGCAAACACCATTCAGATGCCGGGGATCCATGGCGGGGTATGGCTGGTGCTCGGCGTCTGTGCGAGCCTGATCATGGTCAGTATAAACCTGCTGGTACTCGATGGCTGTAACTACCGGGAAATGACGCTCATCACGGCGCTGATTCTGCTGTGTTCAACCTTATTACCTATGGGTGTTTACCCTTGGCTGTTGTCCTGGCTGGCAGATACGATTGAGTGGCAGCTGCTTTCATATCTGCTCGCAGGCATACTGCTGATTGCCCGTTTTCAGGCCGACTTTATCGCCGATGTTGCGCCATTTGATAGCGCGAAAAAATCCCATGCCCTGCCCTATCTGATCATGGCCGGCGGCATAACACTCGCGGTGTTTCTGCTCATGCGCGGTAGCTATTACAACTGGTTTGATCATACTTTCTTTCAGCAAGCCACACTGGTGGTGGCGGTACTGGCGCTGGGCGCAATGGCTCTGATGAAAGCTGCTCAGCGCACCGGTCACACCATCAATCACAAAGTGCTGACCAATTTGCATAATAACGTCTTTATGTATAACGGGTTTCTGGCGGGGTTCGCTGTCACGGCCAGCGGGGCGCTGGTGGCTAACTTTCTCAGCCATGTAATGCACTACAGCCACGAAAACGCCGGGCTGATCCAACTGCCGTCGTTTCAGGCAATGTGCGTCGGTATGTTAATCAGTGTGGCGGCCGCCAACCAGAATCGGTTTCCCAGCGACATGATCACGCCTATCGGGGTGGTTTTGATGATCATTTCCATCGTCATGTTCAGCCATCTGCCGAGCTATGTCGGCCCGGAGGCCCTACTGTTCCCCCTGTGTCTGCGGGGACTGGGAGTGGGGCTGCTCAATGTGTCCGTGACCATCGCCATGCTGGCACATTTTAAGCCGGAGCAACGCCCGGAAGGGATAAGTGTCTTCTACATTTGCAGGACATTCGGGGGACTGATTGGCTCTGCCATTTTCGCCCGAATCATGCAGGTAACCAGCTCAGAGTCGATGACCGAGTTGTCCCGGACGCTGGATCACGGCAGCCAGACCATTGAGCAATACACTCAAGCCGTACAGCGTGCCGTTCTGACCCAAGGCTTTTTGCCTTCCGGCCAGTTAAACGCCGGTCAGCTCAGCCAGACCTTACAGCTGGAAGTGTCAACCCTGTCGCTCAACAACACGTTCCTCTTTTTTGTACTGGCTGTATTGCTCATGGCGCCGGTGATCCTGATTGGCAAGAAAATGGTTAAAAAGCAAAAATAGACATTCATTTCCACTGTAAGACTAAAATGCCCCTAACGTTGAGGCAGTGAGTATTTAGCCGCTGCCTCCGCAAAATTGACCGTCAGAAAATCAATCAGCAACCTGACACGACGGGGGATATGTTCGCGATCGTGATACACCAGATTGACCGGTAAACACCTGCGATGTCGCTGACCGAACAGAGGAACCAGTTCCTTATCTTGCAACGCCGGAATCACCTGAATATCCGGCAACATTGCAATCCCGAAGCCCTGCCGGGCCAGGGTCAGTGCCATATCTGACGAATCAACCACCGTCATACTGGCTGGGCCCAGATCCATCACGCGCACTGGGTCCTGAAACCACCACTGCTTAAGTTGATCTTGCGACAGCTCGCGAAAAATCAGCTTATGGCTGAGTAATTCTTCCGGCTCAGTCGGACAACCGAACTCCGCGAGGTAATCAGGGCTCGCATAATAATCAGCATACATGTCACCGATGGTTCGAGCGATAAGGTTGCTGATCACCGGTTTTTCAAGCTGGATGAGCAAATCAAAACGCCGCTTGGGAATATTCCGCTCCACAACTTCCTGCGCATGGAACTCCAGTTCGATGCCCGGGTACTGGCGACAAAATTCACGCAGATGCTCACCGATACATTTCAGCAAAGGCGATACACACAAAATGCTGATCTTACCGGCAATTTCCTGACGATGAACCGCCATTTCCTGCTCCAGCACCTCAACCTGAGAAAGCACATCAAGACTGCGGGCATAAAAAATTTCACCGGCCTCGGTTAACGCGAAGTAACGCGCACTGCGGCTGATCAGCTTGACGTTAAACGCCTCTTCCAGCTCTTTCATTTTCCGACTGACGCTGGACTTCGGCATCGCCAGAAAATCAGCCGCCTGTGTAATGCCGCCCTGCGCGACCACATGCTGAAACAACTTCAGCGAGTCCAGTTTTAATGATGACATAACGCGTCCCCTGTTTGGGATTCTGCCCGGTGAAACATGAGCTGCCTGACTTAAACAAACAGCTTGGTAATCAACTTACCGAGCTGGCTGGTACATCCGAATAAATGCCGATACCGACTGGCGGATCTGTTGATCCAGACACTTCTTATCGGGCAAAGGTTTACCCAGCAGCGTGGTATAAAAAAAATCCTGCTTCAACAAAGCCAACAAGTTGCAGCATGCCTGCTCTGGCGACGGAATGGCCAGCTGCTGTGCCACCTTATCTGAAGCCAGATACGCGATCAGATACTGATGTTTTTTATCCGGCCCGTTGGCAAGAAAGAAATCTGTAATGTCTGCGTGCTGATGAAAGTCCGCCGCGACGATCCGATACAATCCCAGCACCGGATTGGTACACAGCCGATGAATGTAATCCTGCCCGAAACTCACCAGGCACGATTCCACCGGCAAAGACGCTTTTTCTGAAAAATCGAACACGTCTTCCAACGACTCAAGATTGTGAGCCAGTACCGCTTTGAACAAGCCTTCTTTGCAGCCGAAATAACGATAAAGGGTTTGTTTGGAGCCACCGCAACGCTGAACGATCTGATCCAGTGCTGTATCTCTATAGCCCTGCTCAAGAAACAAGATCGTGGCAACTTCCAGGATTTTTTGCTGTTTGACGACCGTTGAAGGACGTACAGCGAGTTTCAGAGATGGTTGCATCATGCCTCCCGCCCGACCAAAACTGTACCAATTAGTACAGTTTTGATTATAATCGCCGTCCCCCCAGAATGATACCTTTCCGCTCACGTAAGTACGGCAATGCTTTCTTCAACACGCAGCGTCTCCTAAGGTTGCGATCCCGCTCACAACCTTCTCACCCCACCGGGCGTAACCTATTCAACTTGTTCACTATTTCGATTGTGATGCGCTATGGAAAAGACGTTACCGACACAGAATTTTGACCCCATCCTGTTTCGCCGCACCCTGCACCAATTCCCAGAACTATCGGGAAAAGAACAGACAACGGCGCAACGCATCATCAGCCAACTTAACGCATTCGGGCTTACGCCCAGGACAAACATTGGCGGTCACGGTATTGTGTGTGAAATCCGCGGTACCCGGCCCGGCACGACAACCTTGCTGCGCGCTGATTTTGATGCCCTGCCGATTGTGGAAAAAAGCGACCATGCACACTGCTCGCAACATCCCGGAGTCATGCATGCCTGCGGCCATGATGGCCATACTGCCAGCATGATGGCGGTTGCACGCCACCTCGCCAGCCACCCGCCAGTCTCTGGCAGCGTCCTGCTACTGTTTCAACCGGCGGAGGAGACGGGCACCGGTGCGGCTGACATGTTGCGAGATCCGTGGCTGGCCGGTCAGGCCGTCAATAATGTATTCGCGTACCACAATCTGCCGGGTTACCCGCTCAATACCGTGATCACCCGTCCCGAAACGTTTGCCTGTGCTTCAACCGGTGTCACCATTACCCTGGAAGGCAAAACCTCCCATGCTGCCAAACCGGAAAACGGCATTAACCCAACCAACACCCTCATCGCGCTAATGCAGGAGTTACAACAACTCCCGACCCGATTCCCTGATGTGTTCTCGTTAGTGACCATCATTCATGCCACACTGGGTGAGCCCGCGTTTGGTACCGCGCCAGGCGACGCCCAACTGCTCGCTACTCTGCGCAGTGAACAGAGTGATGTCCTCAAGGCAATGCAGCACGCGGTAGAAGCCGCAACCCGGACATACAGTGAGCAAACCGGGCTGCGCTATCAGGTGAGTTGGCAGGAATCATTTAACGCAGCGGTTAACACACATCACCACAATGAACTGGTGCAGCGTGCCGCCAGTGAACTGGGGCTTCCTGTCTACCAGCTGCAAGAGCCGATGCGCTGGTCAGAAGACGTTGCCGAATTTCTGGCCTGTTGGCCTGGTGCCTTGTTTTGTGTGGGCAGTGGTGAAAGCCACCCGCAACTGCATAATCCGGACTACGATTTTCCGGATGCCCTGATTGAGACAGCCAGCGCACTCTTTCTTCATCTGATTGAGATGCTGCATAACCGCTAACCACTTCAAATAACATTGTTAATAGGCCCCTTTTCTTAATGACAAAGGGTTAAGAAATGGGGCTAAAATACCGAACGCCGGGGAAGCGCTGAATCTGAGGAAAAGGGAAGATGGAACAAGAGAAAAGCCCAAACAAGAAGATAGAAGATAGAAGATAGAAGATAGAAGATAGAAGATAAGACTATGCAGTTAAACGGATGTCATGCCGTAGATAGCGCGACGGGGTTAAGTGCCCGGCGTTAATTTTCCTGCATTAGATTCCCTGCGCTCTATGTCAGGTGTAAAGCACAGGGGAAAACTGCCACGCGAGAGACAGAGAGCGGGTACATGAAAGGAATGGGGACAAAAAAGGTGCCGCGAATTAGAAACCAAACTCAAAGTTTACCGAGCCACTGTCAACATCCAGATCCCGATCATTTCGGACTTCACCTCCCGCTTTGACGGAAATACTGAAATCGTCAGTGGCCCGAAAGCGCATGCCCGCACCAAATTCGGTCGGGGCTACCGTGTTCACATTTTGATTAATACTGTTTTCATCCACCATCCGGTTATGCACCGGTCGGCTGCCTTCACCAATAAATTCAAAGGTCTGGGATGACTGGCGGGACGCATCAATGAACACATCACCAAGGGCGCGTTCTTCGCGTTGTGCCTGCTGTTCAGCCAATATTGGCCCCAGCGGCAACGCCTGCTCTTGAGCCTGACTGACCAACGGCAAACAACAGATCACGATTCCCAGTTTCCAGTTCATTTTTCGTCCTTTCCCCTGTCCTGAGCCCTGATTCAAGGTGTTGATTCAAGGTATTGAATCATGGTGTTGATACAAAGTGTTAATTGGCGGTGTTGCTTTGAAGTGTTCATTTAATGCCAAAGCCTGATTACATCCGCAAACCAGCCACTTATCTGGCCATTATCTGTGCTATATCCGGCAAACCCATTTACCGAAACACCGGCACTCACTGTGGCTCAAGTGCTCGCGTTGTTAAAATTAAAAACTGAGAAAGAATCTACACTTACCGCCATCAATCAGCAAGCGAGGTATAGCTTGGCAATGTGTGAACAGTTGTAAATAACCGCGCTTGATCACTGTTACGCGCACATATTTTTCAGGTTTCAAGGTTTCAAGGTTTCAAGGTTTCAACATATCTTCGGCATCCGGCTTGCTACTACCATAACCCGATTACAATAACCCGCCATTCACCGAAATCACCTGACGTGTCACGTATCCTGCGATGTCTGACATTAAGTAGCTGACCAGCCCCGCCACTTCTTCAGGCTTTCCGGCACGCCGTATTGGGATCTGCGGCAAAACCTGCGCTTTGAGATTATCATCCACCAACCCGGTCTCAATCAGCCCCGGTGCTACGCAGTTCACGGTGATATTTCGCTTCGCCAGTTCCAGTGCCAACGCTTTGGTCGCACCAATGACTCCGGCCTTGGCAGCGCTGTAATTGGTCTGGCCGCGGTTTCCCATCAGCCCCGACACGGACGCCAGCGTGACAATGCGCCCACCTTGCCGGTTTTTCACCATCGGCATTACACAGGGATGAAGCACATTGTAAAAACTGTCCAGATTGGTGTGTACCACACCGTCCCATGCCTCTTCGGTCATCGCCGGAAAAGCCATATCCAGTGTGACACCGGCGTTGCTGACAATACCGTAATAAGCGCCGTGCTGCTCAATGTCGTTTTCCAGTTGCTGGCGACACTGCGCCCGATCCCGAATATCAAACTGAATCAATCTGCCTCGACCTCCCAGATATTGAATCTCATCCAGCGTCTGCCTGGCCCCGGATTCATCTCGACCGTAGTGCACCACCAGCGTAAAGCCGTCTTTGGCCAACTGGCAGGCGATGGCCCGACCAATGCCTTTGCTGGCACCGGTTACTAATACCTGTCTGGTCACGTTCTTTGCTCCTTGTCATGCGGATTAACCACCATTTGCGCCAGTTTCGCCGTCGCTGGGACGTACACATTCAACTGACAGGTCGCCACACTCTGTCCCTCAATCTCAATACGGCATGAAAATACCGCCATGCCCTGATTGTCCAGAATGCGTTCACCATACAAATCCAGCACGGTGCCGACATCAAAAGCCGAAACCTCAGAGTGATAACGGCGGCTGCCCAGTAAGAAACCGATATCGGGCTGTCGACCGGCCTGCCAGGCCTGATAGCCGGCCCAGCCAGCCACCGTTTGTGCCAGCAGCTCGATCCCGACATAGCCCGGCAGATGCTGACGCTGCGCATCAAAAAACGGGTTAAGACCGGACACACGCGTACGGCAGTGAACCTGTTCCGGCCCCACCGCCACCAGCTCATCAACCATCAGCATCGGTTTGGTATGAGGTAATAGATAAGACAACTCAGGCAGTTCTCGCATCACAACACTCCAAAAATCAAGCTGACGTTATTGCCGCCAAAAGCAAAAGAGTTACTCATAATAGCCGGCTGACGCAGTGCCATCCCCGGTGACACCAGTGAAATTGGTATATCACCGATCTCGCCGTCGTTTACCTGAGTCGGCAGGGGCAACTGATGGTGTAACACATGCCAGCAAATGGCGGCTTCCACGGCACCAGCCGCTCCCAGAGTGTGGCCAGTCAGGGGTTTGGTGGAACTGACCAGCACCTGCGACCCAAACACCCGGACAATGGCGAGGCTTTCCATCGCATCATTCAGCTGCGTGGCGGTTCCGTGGGCATTGATGTAACCAATCTGCGCGGGCGATAAGCCCGCATCAGCCAATGCACGACGCATCGCCCTTTCAGCGCCCAGCCCATCCGGATGGGGAGCAGAAATATGATGCGCATCGGAACTGTCTCCGGTTCCCAGCAAAGCTATATGTGGCGTATTGGGCTCCCCCTCATGAATTCGCGGCTCACGACTCAGCAACAGAAACGCCGCGCCCTCGCCGATATTGATCCCGTTCCGGTTCTGACTGAACGGATTACAGCGTTCTGAAGAGAGTGCATCCAGCCCATGGAAACCGTTCAGTGTGAGCTGACACAGAGAATCCGCACCCCCTGCCAACACCGCATCAACCAGACCGGACTCCAGCAAGCGCTTAGCCGAAATCAACGCCCGCGCACTGGATGTACACGCCGTTGACAAGGTGTATACCGGCCCCAGGATATCGAAATAGTCAGCAATAAATTCCGCCGTATTGTCCGGCTCTTGCTGGTGATAGTGGTAATCGTCCGGGAACGCGCCATTTTCCAGAAACGCGGTCATCGCCGCTTCCCCGTCAGCCATACCAAAGGTGCTGGTGCCGACGATCACCGCGACCCGTTCACGCCCATAGCGGGCGATAGCATGTTCAATCTCCGGCTTAATATCATTCAAAGCAGACAGTGCCAGCCGGTTGTTGTAAGTATTCTGATGGCTAAACCTTGCCGGAATCTCCGGCAGAGGATCAACAGCTCTGCCAACCACCGTTTGCCCGCCACTGTTCAGGCTGTCTGTGGTCACTTGCATGCCGGGGGCATCGCCGCTTTGCAAGCTGTGATGAATCACCGAACGGGATAACCCGAGGGCACAATGGATGCCGCAGGCGTGAATATAAATGGGTTTGTTGCTATTCATCATCCGTCCTTATGACCGGATACCCGGTTTCGCGGCTCCTGAGGATGCGGATAGAGCAACCACTGCTGGTGTTGAATCATATGCACCACGCGGCGTAAATCGGCTTCAAGCGGGCGGTCTTCAACCACCGGCTCGAAATCCTCCAGCACGGCGTACAACATTCCATGGAGGGCCGGGCTGAGTTGCTCCGGCTGCAACTCGCCCTGACGCAAACGCAGTACCATCGCCTGCGTTGACGCCAGCAAAGCCGCCGACGCTACCTGCTCGGTCAACTCCAGTACCCGCAAACAGTCGCGGGACGCAATAGTCCCCATACTGACTTTGTCCTGGTTGTGGCACTCGGTGGAACGAGAAAAGACACTGGCCGGCATCGTGTGCTTCAACGCTTCTGCCGTCCAGGCTGAGATCCCGATTTGTACTGCCTTGAAGCCATGATTAATGGACGCTCGATTTCCTTGCGCACCACTCAGGTTTCTGGGCAGGCCGTTATTGAATTTATGATCCAGTAACTGCGCCATTTGGCGATCCAGCAGATCTGCCAGATTCGCCACTGCCGTTTTCAGGGTATCCATAGCCATGGCAATGTGACCGCCGTAAAAATGGCCGCCATGCAGCACCCGTTCGTTATCGCCATCAATAATGGGATTGTCGTTGGCACTGTTCAGCTCATTTTCGATCAGCTGGCGCAACCAGGGCAGCGTGTCTTGCAACACCCCAATCACATGAGGCGCACAACGCAGTGAATACCGGTCCTGAAGGCGGTCGCTGTTTGCCGGCGGGGCATCGCTTTGCAGATCAGCCCGCAGCCAGGCGGCAATCTGCTGTTGACCGGGATGCGGTTTAACCGCGAAAAGCGCTTCATCAAAATGGAAGTCATTCCCCTGCATCGCAACCGATACCATGGCGGTGATTCGTGTCGCCAGCTGCGCCAGATATTCCGCCCGGCTGAATGCCAGACAAGCCAAAGCGGTCATCACCGACGTGCCGTTCATCAGCGCCAGTCCTTCTTTCGGACGCAATGTCAGCGGAGTAATGCCAAGTTCAGCAAAAACCTCCGCCGTGGGGCGTACCGCATCGCGATAAATGACTTCCCGTTCGCCAACTAAGGCGGCAGCCAGATAAGACAAGGGCGTTAAATCCCCGCTGGCTCCCACCGAACCTTCCTGTGGGATATAGGGCGAAATCCCCAGATTGAGCAAGGTGACTATCTGATTCAACAGCTCATGGCTCACACCGGAGACCCCTTGTGATAATGAGCACAGCCGGGTTGCCAGTACGGCGCGAGCCTGATGTTGAGTCAAATGTTCACCCAGTCCGCAGCCGTGAAAACGGGTCAGATGCAGCGGTAATTCAGGCACCAGCTCTGGGGGGATCGCAACCGTACAGGAGTCACCATAACCGGTTGTCACCCCATAAATGACCCCATCGTCCTGCAGTAATCGCTCCAGAAAAGCAACGCCACGGTCAATTTTGGCGGTAAACGCCGCGTCCTGGTTCATGGCTGCCGGGGCACCATCAGCAATGGCAATGACATCTTCAATCGTCAGCCGCCCGGCACCAAATCGAATGGGTTGAGGTTTCTGAGTCGTCATAACATGTTCCTTGTTTTGCCTAGCCTTGTTCGTTATGTCTCGCCGGGTTCGTTCTAACTAACTGTTCTCGTTTTAATAGCAGTCAACATGCTGAGCGGTTAGATCGCTGAGCAGCAAGCGGGAAAAGTGAGATAACCCCTGAGGCATGCTGGTGGTGACCATCCGGGGAGCGGTAGGCAAATTTAAGCTTGTGCTTTTCAGGTAGCCATTCAACCGCCAACACAACCGTTGCGGCTGGTAGGATCGGTGCCTGAAACTTTACAGACTCCATCCCGCCAAACCGATCCGGGGTCTGCAGGTAAGTCACAGCACAGGTGACCGCCCATTTGAGTTGCGCCACGCCGGGTAACACCGGCTGCGCGTCAAAATGGCCGGAAAAATAGATAATCTCCGGGTCTATCCGGCATAACAGTTCACAGACATTGCCACGAACGGTTTCTTGCAACACGGTCGGAAAACGTGTCTGTTGATCTCGTTTATCCCTGTTCATTGCTTCCCTTTTCTCATTGGCTTGTCTTTGTCATTACTCACCTTCGGACGCAAACCGTCCGTTGCGGAGAATAAACTCACCAGTTCTGACCACTGACGCTTTCCCTGTGCATTAACCGGAATGGCCTCGACAAAACGGAAACGCCGAGGAATACCGACCGGTTCCACCCACTCCCGCATGGCCTGACGTAATGACACGGCAAACGGCCCTTTGCCCAGCCGTTCAAACGCAGCCAGCCCATCGGGTGACAATGTCAGCACGGCGGCTAACTGCGCACGTTGGTACTGCTTATCTTCAATGACTGCTGCATCCGCAATCCAGCGATGTTGCGAAAGCCGCCCTTCCACCTCCGGCAGCGAGATGCGCTTTTCTTCGATTTTCACTACCCGATCGACCCGTCCTTTGAGATGAAACTTGCCCTCAGGCCGTAATTCACAGGCATCCTGAGTGACATACCAATCGTTCGAGGGCAGATAGGGAGATCGCAGCATTAGGCATTGTTGCGGACTGAGTCGGGCTTCCAGCCCCGGGAAAAGCTGCCACGCCTGTTCATTCTCATCAGTCTGGACGGTCGCCGATTCGGCACTCTGCGTACTGTTCTGAGTGAGAGCTTTCTGAGTAGGAACTTTCTGAGCAAGAGCTGGCTGAGTAATGGCCTGCTGGATAAAAGCTTGCTGAGCGACGACCTGCTGGCGGTGAGCAATTCCGCCAGTCTCGGTACTGCCGTAAATTTCAATCGGTGGCAGCCCCAACAGCTTCGCCACCCGCCGAGACACCTCGACTGACAGTGGCCCGCCGGAGGAAAATACACCGCGATAGGATTGGGCTGATGCCGTTGTCAACCGTTTCAGCAACGCCGGACTGGTGATCAATACGACATCCGGTGACGCGTTCTGAATAACTTGCTCCGGGTACAACCAGTTAGTGCGGGCGAAGCATCGTCCGGTGCACAAGGGCCATAACACCCGGAATAACAAGCCATAGATATGCTGGTGGGAAACCGTACTGGTGATCAATAAGGCCCCTTTGCTGTCGCCACTGCCGCCTTGCCTCCCCGCCTCAGGAGACAAAGCGTCATGCTCGTCAAACATTGCCCCCCAACAGGCTTCCAGCCCCTGAATTTCCGCATCCAGTAAATCGAGTGTTTTATAAACAGGTTTAGGCGCACCACTGGAACCAGACGTAAACAAAATCAGGGAAATGTCTGACAGTACCAGCGGCTCAATCAGCTCAAACAGCTCAGGTCGTTCCGCCGATAAACTTGGCAGCAACGCAATCGGGGACACCAGAGTGTCTTCCCTTTCCGTTCTGACATCCTGCTCTGTGGTGGTATTAAGGCCACAAACAACAAGTAACGGTACTGATGCTGACCCGACGATTAATTCTGTATCACTAAGCACACCATCAAACTGATCCGCTAATTCTGCCAGTGCACCAGGGCGTATATTGCCGGGCAGCACCAACACTTTACCGGCACAAGCCGCAGCCATAAATGCCACGGCAAGCCAATAACTATCGTCAAAACACAATGCCCAGCGTTGCTCTGATCGTTGGCGCAAGACCCGCTGCCAATACCCGACATCACAGCAATAGTCCTTCCACTGCTTTGTGCCCTGAATACCAGATGCCACCCGAAGCGTCCGTGGACGTTCCGTCCCCAGCAAAGAGGACAACGATATAGACAACGGCGATCTGGGTAACGGCGATCCGATTTGCTGGTGATTCAATGCCATTCGCTATCCTTAGTCTGTATTACCGACGCAACATTCTGCCAGTGATTAAAGACAGAATGTCTAGCCTTCAGAAACGGTGAAAAGTCAGAAATCAATAGCCGCGTGAAGTGGCGCCGATTAAAGACGGCAGGCCCATATTTCATCATCACATTGATAAACTATTGCTTAACTGCCATCGCTAAAAATGTGGCTGTTTAACATGATTGAAATACGGCCTAAAAGCATGATCTTAAATACCAGTGTCTTAAAATCCAGAGGTTTAAAAACCAGTGCATTCAAACCAACGCATAAAACTAGCACCGTAAAACTAGCGTCTTAAAATAAACACATTTATTACGGACATAAAAGTACGCTATAAAAAATGGCCGTTAAATGCCAACGCCTTCCATCCTTATTTTCTATTGCTCGTTGACTTTTCGGATTCAGAGTGACGCTGACGGACGATGCTCAGAAATAAATTTGGCCAGATTTTCTACCGATGCGAAATTAGTCCGCGTATTACTGTCATCCATATCGAGAATAACGCTGTACTGATTTTTAATTGCCAGGCCCAGTTCCAGCGCATCAATGGAGTCTAATCCCAGTCCATCACCAAACAGCGGCGCGGTCGTTTCAATATCCTCAATCGAAAGATCTTCCAGATTCAGCGTTTCAATAATGAGTGCTTTCAATTCCTGATGTAATTTTTCCATGATCATTTCTCCTTTCTATTTCATGTTCTTGCCCACCCAGTCGGGTAACGCAGAAAATTCAGGTTCTGGCACGTTTCCAATGCCAGCAATACCGGGGTTCCCGCATCGTCCAGCGCCGGGCTTTCGACACCAGTGCGTCTACGAGCATCAAGCCTTGCGGTAAAGGGCTGCAATCCGGTGAGTCAATCTGAAATCCTACGTGGCGGTTTGATTGTCTTTGCCCCTGGACCAGAAACTCTTGCCCAGACGTCAGCAACAATCCCAGGGCATAACCGCGGAAATCCTGCGTTTCATACTGACCGTAAGGATCAGGCAGAGGCTCATCAAAATCGACCAGCAGTACGCGATGCGTCGGATTTGAGGCCAGGTAAGCCGCGGCTTCAATGCAAGCAGCGTGCAACGATGAGCGGGATGCCGATACCGATGTCGCCGCAACGGTCTGACCGGCAATAATGGTAAACAGTCCTGTCGCGGTATTGTGGACTGACTGAGAAAACGCCATCGGCGATGCCGGTTGTCCGGCTAACACCGATTGCAACAGCTGGCTAGTTCGGGTCAGTTCGCCATGGCGGCAGGAAAACACAATATAATCAACCGATTGTTCACGAGTCAGAGACACGGCCACCTGAACCGCTAACCGGCTCAAGGTGCTCATTCGCCGCTTTTGCATCGGAGGGATCGCATCACTGGGGACGAAATGTTCATTATCTGGCCAGGCATATCCATTAGCCTGCCAGTCGGCCCATTGTTCAGGCTGACTGATGCCCGGCGATAATGCCATCCAGTCTATTACATCAAATTGAATGCCTTGCATGAAATGAAACCCAGCCAGTTAATAACAATTATGTTATTTGTATTTTATTTATTACCTCTATTATTAATGCATTTAATTTAGTATGACAACTATTGCAAGCTTTTATAACCCAATCAATTTTAAAAATTCTGCGTTATACCACAAACCAAGTGGTTTATTTGATAAAACACTGCTTTCGCACAGAAATATTTTACTCACTCTCTGATATTTAGAAACCTACTGGCTTCATGCAGTAAGTCGCTATTACGCTAATAAAATCTAATCCCTGAAATGAAAAACATTCATTGATAGATTTATAATACCTCTATACTCATTTAATAAGGCGATACTGTATTTAACGCACAATTTTTTCTGCCATCATGGAAATAGTATCAATTGACACTGCTAAGCTTAGTATTTATTGAAGCCAAACGTCTGTAGCCTCGACGATATTTTTATGAAGACTGAATGGTGGTGACCGGAGATAATTTTACGAAAGCGGAAGCCATAAGGTTTCAGAAGCCGGCGTTTAAAACCGGCTTATTTTCTGTCATATGCGATGACTCATTGCTCGTCCAGTTTAGGCTATTGGGGCACCTGAAATTAACCCTGCAGCTACCCCAGAATAAATCCAACAATTAACCAGGTAATCAACTCAGCAAACAAGCTGGTAGCCAAGTCGACCTAAGGCACATCAATCTGCCGGATAAATCACACCTAATGATGCAGGGCGGCTTGCTCCGGTCACTTCCGGCACGTTACTCGGCTGGTTGTGTATCCGCTGCCGGGCCAACCAGGCAAACGCCATCGCTTCCATGTAGTCCGCATCTACCCCTTCATCACGGGTATTACCCACCAGCCATTCCGGCAGCAACGCAGACAATCGTGCCATTAGCGCCGGATTGTTCGCACCGCCGCCGCAAACCAACAGGCGTGGGCTTGCGCCAAACTTAAAGGTATGTACCTGATCTGCAATTGTTCGGGCGGTAAACTCCAGCAAAGTCGCCTGCACATCTTCCGGAGCCAACCGTTCACCTGTTGCCGCAGCAACAAGTGCCAATTGCTCGTTCAACCAAGGCAGGTTGTAATGCTCCCGACCAGTGCTTTTCGGATAGGTTTGGGTCAGATAAGGATCGCTCAGTAACTGAGCCAACAAGGTCGCGTGGCAACGCCCAGACCGGGCATACGCGCCGTCCCGATCATACTTGTCACCCTGCTGCTGATAAATCCAGGCATCCATCAACATATTACCGGGTCCCGTGTCATAACCGACAACCTTCCCGCTGTGAACGTCCGTTATGGCTTCCGCTTTTGAGTCTACCCGAGCATTCTGCCCGGCTCCCCCTGCCATGCCAGCCACAGTACGGGATGGCGGAAGCACAGAGATATTCGCAATACCGCCAATATTGAGGACAACTGTCGTCGAGTTAGCCTGGGCGAATAAAATGCGGTGAAAAGCCGGTACCAGAGGTGCTCCCTGGCCACCCAGCGCCATATCTTTGCGACGAAAGTCCGCCACCGTGGTGATCCCGGTTTTGGCCGCGATAATGTTGGCATCCCCGAGTTGGGTGGTAAATGGGTATTCACTCTCCGGATGGTGATACACGGTCTGGCCATGGTTGCCAATGGCGGTAACATCCTGAGGAGAGATTCCCTTTTGCCTTAACAGCGCATTCACCGCATCCGCAAACAAGTGGCCGAGACGGTGATCCAGTTCACCGATCTGACGCAAGTTGGTGGCTTGCCCGAGACAGACTTCCAGCAAAGCATGTTTCAGCTCATCCGGCATCGGGTGATCGTAGTGAGCCTGCAGGCTAACTGACACCGGCTGTGCGTCGGACGCCTCATGCTCTATCGCCACCAGCGCCACATCCACTCCGTCCAGACTCGTGCCTGACATCACCCCAACATATAATTCCCGGCTCATCCGCTACCCTTCATGATGACTTACAGAATAGTCACTCACAGGACTACAGCTTTGACACCTGAACCTGGTCACCGTCCGAATGTTGCTCAGCCAGATTATTGGCCGTCTGCAACGTCGGGTTGTAACGAGGCGTTTGAGTCAGCTGTACCTGCATCGAAACCATATTATTGATCATCTCCAGCAGCGACGCCCACTGAACCTTGTTTTCTTTCTCAAACAGGCTTTCGAAATTATCCGGCGTCCATTCAACAAACAAACGCGGATTCAGGGTTCGATCCAAAAAACGGATCTCATAATGCAGATGCGGCCCGGTCGATAGTCCCGAGTTGCCCGTCCAGCCCAGCAAGTCACCTTTGTTGACATAGTTGCCGCGTTTCACATTGAACTTACTCATATGGGAGTAAGAACTGGTAAAACCAAATGAGTGGTTCAGGCGGATGAAGTTACCGTAACCTTTGTTACCCGAGCGCACGACTTCAACAATCCCATCTGCCGGTGCATAAATCGGTGTGCCAATTCTGGCTGAAAAGTCGAGACCGTGGTGGAATTTTTGCTTGCCAGTAACCGGGTGTACGCGGGAGCCATAGCGGGAAGACATCCGCGTGTCCGGCGTTGGGCTGCCGTTGGGAATAAGACGGAACAATGTTGCCCGCACCGCCGAACTGACAGCCGCACTGTCAACCCGCGCTTGCAGCGACATATCTTCACCGTCTTCACCGTTGACACCAAGTACCGCTTCAACATCGTCGATACGCTGTGTCAGCAGCGCCAGTTCGGCTCGCTTTTCTTCCAGCTCCTGGCGTAGTGCCCGGTTCGCTTCACTCTCTTCCGACAAAGACGCCATTAAATGGCGGGATTGCTTATTCAGCACATTTAATTGCTTGGATGACAGCTGGCTTTCCTCGTAAAGGGAATACACGCTGTAACTGCCGCTTCCTGCTAATACCAGCACAGAGGCAGCGGCCAAAGCAAAATATCGTTTCTTAAAGCGGTTGATTAAATAATGCGAGGTGCCTCGGCTATGAGACACCGAAATACAAATGTTTTCTGACATGGGGACCTGCTACCGCTCTTCATCATGATGTAAATCTGCGAGTTGCTCTAACTCTCGATGTAAGAGCGCATCAGTGCCCACGTTTAATTCGACCAGACGCCGAAGGTGACTGGCGCTTTCTATATCAATATGGTGTATATGCATATGGAGATAATTAGCGTCATGACTGACCAACCGGGCCTCCAGCCTCAGTTCAATGTCACTTTCGTGCAAACAAAAAGCAATAACATATTGGTTATCTTGTGAATTATATTGCCAGTCGTGAGGACAAGTCATCAGCAGTCCCTTCAGGGACAAATCCAGTACTTCTGCTCGCCACTCTCCGGATGCCTGTTGCAGCATAGCCGGAGCACGGTAAAGAATGCGACGAAAATGACGACGTTCAATCATGAGCCCTTCATTTTGTTGTTCTTTTATAAATTGAATTGTAAAGATAAATATGCATATTCACCAGAAATATCCTCACATAAAAAGATATTATTAATAAACTGATAGTTAAATCACACAGATATATTCAGTCTAGCCTATCCCACAAAGCAAAATAACGTGATATTGATCGTCACCCCCAAAAAAATATGACGATTTATTAACCAATGCTCGTCATATATTTGACAGCTATAGCGGTTAAACCCACCAATATGAAGCTACTCCTGGCACGATAAACCTCTCCCCATCACCAATCGATACACAAGCAGAATCGGGCATACCAATACAGATAAAGATACAAAGATAAGAAAGAGAGAGAAGGTAGAAGGTAGAAGGTAGAAGGTAAAAGGTAAAAGGTAAAAGACGAGGCAATCAGAGATGAAAGAGGCAGAGCAGAGATAAAAGAGACAACGCAAAAGAAGTGCGAAACAGGCTGTCAGAACAGCCCGCTTTCATAAAGATAAAGCCATCGAAAACCACTCGGCTAGTTAAAACTCTGACAGTCCCCGTCAGCGCAACCAAGAGCCCTGTCAGCCAATAAAAACAGGGCACAGTCAAAACGACAAACTAAGGTTCCAGCACTTTTAGCTCTTGAAAATCAATCTCTTGATGGTAATCGACGTCTTGCAGACCAAACCCGTTTAATTTCAGGAAATCTTCCCGATAACCGGCATAATCTGAAACGGATTGAAAGTTTTCCGGCGTTATCATTGCAATTAGCTCAGTGACGGCCAGCTGTACGTCTTCTGCCATTTCCCAGTCATCCATTCTAATCAGCCCTTGCTCATCCCGCGCGATGTGCTGCTGCCCATAGAGACGGGACTGAAACAGCCGTTGCATCTGCTCGATGCATCCTTCATGAGTTCCGCTCTCTTTCATCACCTTAAACAGGGCCAGAATATACGGTCCAAGTGCAGGGATAAATACACTGGCTTTGGTCACCAGAGCTTTGCAGACAGCCACATCCGCCCCGCCACCAATGGCATTCAGTTGGCGGTTAATAGCAGCCGCTGTGGCATGCAAATGCACTTTCGCCCGCCCCAGTGTGCCCTGATGATAAATCGGATATGTGATCGCCGGTCCGATATAGGAATACGCCACAGTGCGGCATCCGGGAGCCAGTACACCGGCCTGCAGCAGCGTATCTATCCACGCAGCCCAGTCATCACCCCCCATCACTTTGACAGTCGCTTCGATCTCGGCGGGCGTCGCCGCATCCACCGTGACGGTGTCCAGCTGCCCGGTTTCGAGATTTACCGTCTGACCGGTCAGTGGTTCCCCCACAGTTTTAATCACAGAACGCCACAACTCGCCGGTTGCGGGATCAGGACGCACGCCCGTTGCCAGACTATAGACCACTAAATCAACCTGGCCACCCAAATCGGTTCTGATCGCTTTGATGACCTGATCCCGCACCTCCGGCGAAAACGCATCTCCGATAATATTGGTTGCCACCCGACCGGCTTGTTCCGCTTCCTGACGGAAAAAAATGTTGTTATACCAGCCTGCTGAGCCCACACCTTTTTCGCTCGGTCCTCGTTCAAAAGAGACTCCGACAGTATCGGCCTCTGCGCCCCCAAAAGTCAGGGCGATACGCGATGCCAGTCCAAAACCGGAGGACGCACCCAGGATCAGAACCCGTTTCGGTCCGGCTTGAATTGGCGGGGCTGAGCGGACATATTCAATCTGCTCCCGCACGGCCTGGCGGCAACCGTAAGGATGAGCCGAACGGGCTATCACCCCTTGAATCACAGGTTCAATGATCATAAAAACCTCGCTTGCTGGCACATAGCTCTATTGTGGCGTTACAACTGGCTCATGAAGCCGACTAGACAATGAAATGAATAGACAAACAAATGAGTTGACGAATAAATAGACAAACAGTATCCCCAATCATTCAGACTACAAGCGGCTTAAACGGCCACTGCCGGTCAAATTGAAGGGCACCAGCATAGCGACAGTACCAACGTCTCGTTTTGCGCCATATCAAGCTCGTGACGGGTCTTCATGCGTCAGTAACCAAACTTTTATGTCCAGCCCGCCCGCGTAACCGGTCAGCTTGCCCGAGCTACCAATGATGCGATGACACGGTACAATGATTGGCACCGGGTTTTTACCGTTCGCCGCCCCAACCGCCCTGACGGCTTTAGGGTTACCGATAGAACGGGCAATATCACCGTAAGAACAGGTTTCCCCAAATTTCACGGTATCCAGCGCCTGCCAGACCTGATGCTGAAATTCAGTACCCGCCATATTCAGCGGCACCTCAAACGTCTGCCGTTCTCCGGCAAAATATTCCGCCAGCTGCTGGCAACAATGGCGTGTCACGTCACTCGGCTGCTGCGGCGTATCCGGAGCGGCGGCAAACTCAATGGCCTTCACGCCATGCTCGTCAGCAACAACGTTTAACATCCCGATCGGGGTTTCAATCAATTGATTACTCATTACAAGGTATTCCATAAATGTAGGGTCAGGTAGCTACGCCAGGGTGCCGCTAGTGCAGGTTGGCATTCGCAGTGCTCAAGCGCTTTTTTCACGCCGAGATCGCCGTCCAGGAAAATGTCCGGATCGCTGCACCCTCGCATACGCAAATAGTTTACCGTCCAGGGTCCAATGCCCGGCAACGCCAGTAAGGCATCGGGATTATCCAGCGGATGCTCTGCCGCAAACCGGGCAAACTCCCGCAGTGTCTGGCGTCGTCTTTCCGGCATTCCCAGCTGGTTCAAATCATATTCCAGCAGTTGTTCCGGGGTCGGGAAAAAACAATGGGCGTCAGTGTTTTCAGGATTCATTGCCACTATCTTGGCCACCAGGTTTCGCGCGGCTTTGACTGACACCTGCTGACCCAAAATGGCGCGAATACCTGCTTCAAACGGGCTCCAAATCCCCGGTAAGCGCAACCCCTCCACCGGTAGCGGTAACACCGTTGCTCGCTCCAGTGCAGTATCTATCACGCTCGAATCGGCATCCAGATCCAAACATCGCCGGATGGTAGCCAGTACCTGCGGCAGCACGCTCAGATCATCGAGTGAAATAGTGATGATGAAACGGGTATTGTCAGCATCATGGCGGGCGGTAAACCACCCGTGATAGATACGGGCTGACTGAGCCGTGCCATCCGTTTTATCCTTTTCACCAACAACATCATCAGTATGGACAAACTGAAACGTGCGACCGTAAGAGGTGTTATCCAGCCATTCCAGCCCTTCAATCAACCGCGAGGCGTAAAAATTACGTACTCCCGCCCAATGATAAGGAGGACGATACGCCAGACTGACAGAGAATGTCACCGCCCCGGAGACAGGCTCTCCCGGTTGTTTACGAATCTGAGTCGGTGCCAGCGAAAAATGCTGTTTAAAGCAGTCATTGAACCGACGGATACTGCCAAAACCACTGGCCAGCGCAATGTGGGTAACTGGCAGGCGTGTTTCATGCAATAGTTTTTTCGCCAACAAGCACTGCTGATACAGGCTGTACGCCTTGGGCGACAACCCCAGTTCGTCCTGAAACAGCTTACGAAGATAACGATCCGTCACCCCTAACCGTTCCGCGAGCCTGGCAATGCTACCCGCAATCAGCGCCCCTTCATCGATCAGACGCTGTGCGCGACGGAGTGTCGTGTTTTTCCCCAGCCAGGCGGGCGAACCCGGCGCACTGTCCGGACGACACCGCAGACACGGGCGATACCCTGCCTGCGCAGCCGCCACCGCCGAATCAAAATATTCCACGTTTTTTTCCAGCGGCGGCATAGCGGGACAAATTGAGCGACAGTAGATCCCGGTGGTTTTCACCGCCGTAAAGAACAAACCGTCATAACGGCGATCACGGGCCATTCTGGCCTCATGACATTGCATTGGGGTTAGCATGCCTGCTTCCTTTGTTCAGGCTGAAGTCATGCTTTTAGTCTACCCCGTCAAAAAGGCAATACTAGCCATTTTCGGAACTGAACGTTACTCAGTGGAGAATCGTTTCCAACAGAGGAATACTGGCAGCTTCTGTGTTGTCATCTTCGGTGCTCGTACTATACAGATGCTGGCACCTAACATTTAGCACTTAGCACCGAATAATGGCACGTTAAGCGACCTCAGGTATCGGCTTCGGCGCTGGCTCCAAATCAGGTTCTTTTTGCACGGTTGGTACTTGCCCCTCACCAACAGCACTGAGATAACAGCCACTGAGTTTAATCGCGAGGTACATATCGGCACGAAGTAAGATACCGCCTTCGCTGGTGCTGATACCTGTCAGCTCACACCACTGCCGCAAGCGACGTTTTCGCCCGGCCAGGATTAAGCGAATACCCCGTTTTTTAAGGGTTTCATGAACTTCAGCCAGCGTTGCCATCACGCTTAAGTCAAGGTGAGTAAAACTGGATACGGCATCTACCACCACACACCCGACATCCTTCGTATGCTCCGTATGCTCTAACAAACGGCGTTTGAAATAAGGGGCATTAAAATAGGTCAGCGGAGAGTTAAAGCGATAAATAACCATGCCCGGAATCGGCGAGGCTTTGCCTGTGCCATCAATAGTGCGAATGGTGCCTTCTTCATCCAGACCGAGGATCTGATCGCTTGGACGCATGACGATGCGCAAGAACTGAAACAGCCCCAGAAGTACCGCTAAGGTGATACCCGGAATCACGCCAACCACCAACACAGAGACAAAGGTGATGGTGGCAAGATAAAAGGCGTCTTTGTCGCGTTTCCTTAATGTCCATATCGCTTTGAGATCGAGCAGCGACAGGGAGGCGATAATCAATACCACCCCAAGTGAAGCAATCGGAATAAATTGTAAAGGCTGATAGATAAACACGGCGATCACCGCAATCGTAATCGCCGCAATAATCGAAACCAGCTGTGACTTTCCGCCATTGGCGTCGTTTACTGCGGTGCGGGAATCTGCGCCACTAATCGCGAAGCCTTGTGAAAACGCGGAAGCGATATTGGCAAAGCCCAGCGCTCGAAATTCTTTATCAGCATCAATGTCATAACCATTTTTCGCCGCAAAACTGCGCGCCGTGAGCATCATGCTCACAAAGCTCACAATGGCAAGGTTCAGGGCGGGCACCACCAGTTCACGCACCACGCCCAGTTCAAACTCCGGAGTTTGAAATTGGGGCAAACCACCTTGAGTAACACCGACAACGGAAACGCCCTGTTCTTCCAAATGAAGCAGCCAGACAGAGGCGGTCGTGACAAGTATCGCGAGCATCGCCGCTGGCCAGGTAGGGCGAAAGCGCTTCGTCACCAGATAAATCAGCACCGTGGCGATACTTAACCCCAGAGTCGGCCAGTGGAGTTCAGCCAACCGTTGGGGAGCCTCCCACAAGCGTTCCAGCAGATAACGTTGCTCGTATTTCAAGCCCACGACTTTGGCAAACTGGTTAACGATGATGGTCAGTGCCACACCGTTGAGCAACCCGAGAAGAATCGGACGAGAGAGAAAATCAGCAAAAATGCCTAATTTGAGGCGGCTGGCCAGTATGCACCATATCCCTGTCATGGCGGTCATGGTCATCACCAGCTGCCAGTGTTTGATAGGGTCGCCTGCAGCAAGCGGTGTAACTACGGCAGCAATCACCGCACAGGTCGCGGCATCGGGGCCAACGATGAGTTGTCGGGAAGTGCCCATGAAGGCATAAACCAGCATCGGCAACACACATGAATAGAGGCCGATAATCGCCGATACGCCCGTTAATTGCGCGTAAGCGATGGCGACAGGTAATGCAACCGCCACCACAGAAAAAGCAGCTCGAATGTCATTGGCGAGCCATTCATTTTGGTAATGCTTAAGCTGAACGAGCCCGGGAAACCACTGCGAGAATAATGTTTTGGTCAACAGATTTACCCATATATACGGTTAAGTTACTGTAAAGTATACATCATACTATTGTAACGTCCGTGAGCTATTTATCAGTCGACAAGCGTTAGGGCTGACACGGTGAGATTGCTCCGAGCCCAGAGGAATTAAGGGGATTAAGAATTAAGCAGGTCACGGATAAGCAAGCGCGGTCCCATCCTTACAAAGCACTCACCTCAACGAAATTACGTGCATCCAAGCGACTTTTTGCCATTATTTTTATTAATGGGTTACTCATTTAATGAAGGTGCTAAAAGGGGGCTATTCACTTTGGTTGAGATGCTAGTTTTACGGGTTCCACAAATTGACGCTCTCGTTCAGCGAGCTTCCCTCAATCTATTCCCCCACAGCATAACTTTTCAGCATGATCTCCTACATCCCTTACAGCCTTTACATCCCTTACAACTAGAGCACATCCAGCGTCGCCTTGACGCGATCTAATACCACGATGGTTCTGAACCATTTCACATTTGGGTTACTGTGAAATAATTTATCGCAGATCTCCTGAAAACGCTGCATGTTCGGCACAAGCAACACCAACATAAAGTCTGCCTCACCGGTCACGTAGTAACATTGCTGAATTTCTGGCCCGGAAAAGCTGTCTTTTAGTAACTGCAAATCCACCATGTGCGTTTTATCCGCCTGAACCTCGACCAAAATTGTAATCACCTGATTCAGCTTATTAGGGTCTAAGATCGCGACATTTGCCTGGATATAGCCGTTATCTTTGAGTTTTTGAATACGACGTTGCACAGAGGCCGTGGACAGGTGAACCGCCTCCGAAAGTTCGCGTAAAGGGATCTGGCAATTCTTCTGCAACAACTCAAGCAGTGCATAATCATATTTATCCAGTGTCATGATGATTTTCCGGGTGAGAAATTTTCTCACTAACAGTATGTATTTAGAGCACCTTTATCAAGAAGCACGCAATAAAATACAGCCATCTAACCACTCACTCGATATCAACGTATGCAAACTCGCACTAATACCACTGTCGGTGTCACCCTGAATGTCATTGCGTCGGCTCTCTTCGCCCTGATGTTCGCTTACACCTCACTGCTCAAAGACCTAGAGGGGCTGGAAATTTACGGCTGGCGTATTTTTCTCACCTTCCCACTGTTAACATTATTCATTCTGATACAGGGCTATTGGCCTCAAGTTGTCATCATTTACCAACGATTACGCAATGAACGCCATTTTTGGCTCACTCGTCTCGCCTCATCCTTTCTGGTCGGGATTCAATTGTGGCTGTTCATGTGGGCTCCCGGAAACGGATACGGACTCGCCGTGTCCCTAGGGTACTTCATTATGCCCATCACTATGGTGGTTGTCGGCAGGTTTGCTTTCAAAGATAAAATGTCTCGGTTCCAGCAACTGGCTTGTTTGTTTGCTGTCGTTGGAGTGGCCAATCAACTCGCGATCTCTCAAACCCTGTCGTGGCCAACACTTGTAGTATGTTTAGGCTATCCCGTCTACTTCTGGTTACGGTACAAAACCGATACCAATAACATTGGCTGTATCTGGTTTGATATGATGCTTAGCCTGCCTGTCAGCCTCTACTTTATTTTTCATAGTGGCCATGTGCTTTCCGAACTACCAATGAGTTTTGATTTGCTCTGGGTGGTGGCAGGCTTAGGTATCATCAGTGCCCTTGCTCTCGCGTTTCAATCGTTATCAGCCCCGCATCTCAACATCAGCCTGTTTGGCTTGCTCGTGTATGTGGAGCCTGTCCTGTTGTTAGTAGTTGCTTACTTGCTGGGGGAAACCATCAGTCCGAAAGAGTGGCCTACCTATATCGCGATTTGGCTGGCGGTCGTGGTCTTAATGCTGGAAGGGGCCCGTAGCCTGAAAAGAGCAAAACATAAATAAATCAATGCTTACAAAGCGATTACCCAAGCAGGAGGATATTCACAGCTTGCTTGGGCGCTCTCAGACAAATCCAACAGCATCGATTAGCGACCACAATTAAAAACAGCCCCCGCTAAACGGGGGCTGCTGACGGTACGCGATGATATGCGAAACGGATTCGTGCATGAAAAAATCAGCGAACTCAACTATAAATAAGCCAAGCCTAAATTGAAGTCATTGTCAGCATATGATGGAGACGATAGTTAAAAATATTAACATTTTAATGAATACATATGCCGCAATATTTTTATTTTCGCATCAATTATCGAGTTAATTAGAAAAATTGGGATTTTAATTTTCACCCTAAAAAATTAGGGTGAATGATTAATTTAATAACCATGGATATAATTTATTTCCCAAAGACATCACGACCACAGCCATCATATCATTATTAATTTTCACATTAATGGAAAACTTTCTAACTAGGCATGATAAGTTCCATTTGATAACGCAATTAAAGTGCCTAATATTACGTGACAACCCACGTACTACCTCTACTCAGACATAGCCTGATTGTGTACGGAAGTTAACTAATTGTCGACCTTACTTATTGTATCGCGGATCTTCATTGAAAGTATGACACCCGACAAAATGAGCGTAATGAGATTGGCCATAATTAATGGTAAATCTCTGACTACCACACCGTAGAAACACCAGAGAAAGACACCAAAGACAAATATACAGTACATCAAGAGTGAAATGGATTCGGTATTTCTTGACCGAATGACTTGCAAAACCTGAGGAATAAACGAGCAGGTTGTACAGATGGCTGCACCATAGCCAACAAGGGAAATATTATCGATAGCGATCATGAAAATTGTTCCATATAGGTGTTGAGGACAGGCCACAGACGCTGAGTACTGACCCAAACAGGATTCCCATTGATTAATCCATCATTGGCCAGAAAGTCGGGGACACATCCGCCAGCTTCCTCGACCAGAAGTAACCCCGCAAGCGCATCCCAGCTGTTGAGGTGCGCTTCAAAATATCCATGAACGAGTCCTGAAGCAACATGAGCAAGCATCAGCGCACCAGCGCCAAAACGTCGATGATCGACGTTGTTTTCATCTAAAATGGTCAATAGGTTTATTACGTCTGAAAGTGGTCTGCGGTTAGAGTGGCCAAGCCCAATGATAGACTGGCCTTCCGCTTCATTTTCCATCTTTAAACAACGTCCGTTCAACCAAGCGCCCTGCCCCTTTCGAGCCGCAAAGAATTCATCCCTTTCCGGCGCATAAATATAACCCAGTTCAATTTGATCATTATTTACATAGGCAACGGAGATACACCAATAATCCATCCCTTGTATATAGTTGGTCGTGCCATCAATTGGGTCGATCACCCAAATCCCTTCTTCCCCTGCGGTAA
This sequence comes from Photobacterium sp. GSS17, assembly GCF_028621875.1. Taxonomy (NCBI): domain Bacteria; kingdom Pseudomonadati; phylum Pseudomonadota; class Gammaproteobacteria; order Vibrionales; family Vibrionaceae; genus Photobacterium; species Photobacterium sp. GSS17. The sequence goes on from NZ_CP117518.1 coordinate 1,701,513, forward strand.
TGCCGCTCTCTTCACCCAAAAAGCCATCCTCAGGGAACAGATGACTGATGACGCTTTTAATCTCAGTTTCAACTTCCCTGTCGACCTGGGTCACAAAATCATTCTTACCTTTGACTTCGATCGTTAAACCTTGTTTGCGAAAAGACAGCGCTTTGTCTCCTGCAATTCTAATTGCCTTTTCCAGCGCTTCCAGTTTCTCTGCTGTTTTCATTTTCGTAACCTATAAATCCTGCGTGTGGATTGGTGATGAGTTTCTTGTGATGAGTTTGACCGGAATCAGCTCAACTCTCTGTTCCATGTCCTCATGACGCGCTCTACTTTCCAGGCACCATAAGGCACGCTTAGCCGTTTCGACGACGTCATGCTCTATCGTGGTCAGCCGGTAGCTATATTGAGCTGTTAAAGGCGTGTTATCGAAGCCAATGATGTGAAAGTCTTTGGGCGCATCCAGCCCATTTTTTCGCATGCCATCGAGAAAACCACAGGCCATGAGCGCTGTGGCACAGAAAATCCCATTGAGTCGTTGACCAGAGGCTATCAACTGCTCAGCAGCAAGAAATCCACCTTCATATCCATTTATTTCCGATTGAATATCAATATATTCATGGTCCTTGTTTTCTAACCAGCCCTTGAGTGAACTTTGAAAGCCCTTTTCCCGATCTAAACCCGACCAGGTCGAGTGTTTGTAATTCAGCCAACCGATTGAACGGCATCCGGCAGCGATCAGCTGATCGGCTGCCAATTTGGCGCCAGCGTGGTTATCAGAGCAAACGACGTCGACTTTGGGCAGATCTATTTCTCGGTTAATACCGACAATCGGAATACTGTATTGAAGACACTCTTTAACCAACGCCTCCGGCGGCTGACCGGAAGTTACGATGACACCGGATACTCGGTATTGCGTAAATCGGCGCATGGTTTCATCAAGTTCATCCCCCGGACGGACCTCAGTCACCATGGACTGGTAGCCTCGTGCCTGGATCTCTTTTAACAGGGCTTCCAGCAAAAGGCTTCTGAAAGGGTCATTGATATGCGCGACAACCACCCCTATCAGCTGGCTACGGCGCCGGTTTAAACCTTGTGCCAGAAAGTTCACCTGATAACCGAGTTGTTCAGCCGCTTTCAGTACTCTTTGCTTCGTCGCTTCCGAGAGACTGCCGTTTTCAGTAAACGTCCTGGAAACAACTGATCGTGATACGCCGGCCAAATTCGCCACATCCTGCGCGGTCACGACATTGGGTTTATTTTTGGTGCTCAACTTGGTATCCACCATTTTGTCATTCTGATAAATCGATGGTTAAACCATCGTGACTCACAAACAGATATTCGATTGTTGCTGCGCTCTGTTTTATTTCCGCAATGGCTTCATCCCAGCAATGATAGAGGCCGAGCCGTTTTATATTGGATTTTTCTAACAAAGCTTTACAAGCGTAGAAGTCGCCGTGGGATGAAGTTTCATCCAGGGCGTCAAATGAAGCACACTCCTGGAATGCCAAATCTGTATGTTGCATTAAATCAATCGAAGCCTGAGTCGGCCTGCCATCACCACTATAAAACAACTGCTGCCCATCAGCTGAAATTCGTACTGCCCTATTCGTCAACTCATGCTGTGTTTCAGCCGTTTCCAACTGCCAGTGATTCCATACAAAATGATCCGTGATCATTTGCCAGTGAACTTCGAAGCACAGTTCTTTGGCTGGCCAGTTGGCAAATAAGGCGAGAAACTGCAACGGAGATTTATTTTCTTCCTGACAAAAAATAGTCACAGGCTCAGTACGGTGATGGCTTTTCCAATAATTAAATAATGCCGTGAGTCCCGTGCAATGATCCGGATGAATGTGAGTAAAATATATAGCGCCTATTTCGTTGACGCTTGTAGAACGATTATATAAAGCCCGAGGAACAGTCGGACCACAATCTATCAATAACTGGTTACCTGTATTGTCTGTTACAAGTAACGACGATGTATTGCTTATTTTTGAGAAAGCACTTCCACATCCAATAACTTCAATTTTCATTGTTTAAACCAAACTTTCTTCTTTCATTAATTAATTTGTCATAAAGCGAGCTCAAAGTACGCTCATATAATGTCTGTTAAGTTTTGCATTTTTTTTACACGTCAATGAACACGTGTTCATTGACGAAAAAAAATCTAAGCATCAGAAGTGAACTTTATATATTTCTGATTTTCGAGGTAACAATGACTAGTTTGAACATTCAGGGCTTATGTGCCGGTTACGGAGATAAGCAGATACTCTCAGATATAAATCTAACCGTTCATCAAGGCGAGATGATTGCTCTGCTTGGTCCTTCCGGTTGCGGTAAAACGACGCTACTGAATGCGCTGTGTGGCTTTCTTCCTGTTTCTGAAGGCGAGATCCGGTTTGGTGATAAAAACATGACCAACCTACCGGCAGAGAAACGAAATATCACCATGGTTTTTCAGAGCTACGCACTCTGGCCGCATATGACTGTTGCGCAGAACATCGGCTATGGCCTGAAAGTGAGAAAGGTTCCCGCCCAACAAATTGATCAAAGGATCGATGAGTTTTTGGCAATCGTAAATCTAGAAGGGCTAAAAGATCAGAAAGTCACGGATTTATCCGGCGGCCAACGCCAACGCGTTGCTTTGGCAAGAGCTTTGGCAATTCGGCCAGACATTTTGGTTCTCGATGAGCCGCTGTCGAATCTAGATGCAAAAGTAAGACTTCAGGTACGCCATGAGATTAAATCTTTGCAAAAGCAATTTGGTTTTACATCCCTCATCGTGACCCATGATCAGGAAGAAGCCCTGGTCATGGCGGACCGCATTGCTGTTCTGAATCAGGGGAAAATAGAGCAACTGGGTACATCTGAGGAAGTATACAACCAGCCAAAAACGCCTTTTGTCGCAGACTTTATGGGGGCGGACAATCTGGTTGTCTGGCCTGAAAACAGCAAAGGGCTGCAAATTTATTTCCGAAGCGAGAAAGCGCAATTGGTGGAACAGAATTGCGAAACACCCCGTCGCTCTCTTTCTGAAGAGAACGGGCTGCAGCTTTCCGGAAGGGTTTTGCAAAGTGCGTTCTTTGGTCACAGCTATCGCGTCAGCGTAGAGTGTGATGGTCAGCTGATTCAAGCGATTCATCCGACTCCTCTTGAACCCGATTTAAACGTTTTATTACGCGTACCCCACCATTCGCTCCATATGTATAGCGGGCAACACTGACGATTCACTAACCCACGAGTAACTACCTAAATTAAGGACTAGCTATGTTTGTAAAAACCAATATGACTTTACTGACAGCTATTGGTGCAATTCTTGTTTCCGGCGTAAGCCAAGCGGAAACAACACTGAATGTCGCATCTGCAGGAAGCCAAAACATGGTCGACTACGTAAAAACTTACTTAGCGCCAAAGTTTGAAGCCGCACACCCAGGTGTCAAGATTAATGTTGTTGGTACCGGCCCTGGCGATGCAGGCTCTCATAAAATTCTGGAAAAGCTCTCTGCTCAAAATAAGAGTGGCCTGAAAGCGTGGGATATCGATGTCGCGGTTGTCCATCAAAAAATTGGTGGAGAGATGGTTCAGCAAGGGCTTTTAAGTCGCTACCGGGACGATATCAATACAGGCGCGATGGTTACTCGTGATAGTGCCAGAAATGCGCTGGGTACCAATGTTGATGGGTATGTCATGCCAATGTTCCACAGCCAGACAGCTATCGCGTATAACAGCGACCTGATCCCGACACCCCCAAAATCATATGATGAGCTTGTTCAGTGGGTTGAAAATAATCCGAAGGCATTCGGCTACAACGGCATCAAGAACGGTATGTCTGGTGTGAGTTTTGTGACGGGTTGGGTTTATGCATATGGCTCGGATGCAGATAAGCTGTCAACCAAGCCATACCAAAAAGGTGTTCAATCTCAGTGGGATACCGCGTTCGAAAAGCTGAAAGTGTTTAACAAGAACATCACTTTCACGCCGGGTAACGCCGGTACGCTAGACATGCTAAACCGTGGCGAAATCTTCATGGGACCAGTATGGGTCGATATGTTCTATAGCTGGAAAGAACAGGGCAAGATCCCGCCTTCACTGAAACTAACTTTGCTTGCTCCGGGCATGCCAGGACAGCCAATGTACTACGTCGTGCCGGACAAAGCGGCCAATCCAGAGCTCGCTCGCGAGTTTATCGAGTTGGCTACCAGCCCCGACATTCAAGCTGAGGGCATCGTGAAACGTTTCAACTGGTATCCGGGCATTGATGCCACACACGTGAAAAAACATCTGGATAAGCAGAGCTGGCAGAAGTTATTCGCGGAAATTACGCCGGAGGATCTCTCTCAGTACGGTAAGAGTTTCCCGATCGCACCCTATTTTGATGATATCAAAGAAGGTTACGAGCGTAAGGTTGCAAATTAATCGCTGTATGCTCAAGAGGTTACACACCTCTTGAGCTTTACATCGTGGCTGATTTCACTGGAAATATTATGCATTACAACCCAATCAAAAACATCTCGATGGTACTGCCGGCGGCATTCATGGTCGGTCTGTTTTTCCTCTACCCATTAGCCTTTTCTCTTTTTTCCGCGCTGTTCACCGATACTGGTGCGTTGACGACAGCGCATCTGGAGAATGCGGTCGAACTGTACTCCAACGATATTCTGTTTACGATGATTATCGTGCTGAGTTCAATGGTCATTTTATGTGTGCTGTCGATATTCATTGCAGCAATATTACGCCTCTCTCCCTTTACATCGCTCGTTCGGGTTTTAGGTGTACTTTATCGACTGCCTTTGTTCATCCCACTCATCGTGACAGCTCAGATGATGAGAACCTTTTTAGCTAAAAATGGGTTGATGAATAACGTTCTCATTGAGGCCGGGCTATTTACACCTCTCGAAACCATTTCATTTCTGGGCTGGAGTGGAATCATCATTACTTTTGTCTGGAAACAACTCGCTTTTTCGACGCTGCTTATTTCCGGGGCGATGTCAGCCATCGATGAATCCCAGGTCCGTGCTGCGAGAAACTTAGGGGGCTCAAGAACTCGGATCCTGTTTCAGATTCTCCTGCCTCAGATTGTCCCAACAATTGGTGTCGCCATGGTCCTGTCTGTCGTGACGATGATGTCAGCATTATCTGTACCGCTGATGATAGGCACAGGCACACCCACCATGATGACCGCCGACATGGCATTTCGAATTAATTCTTACGGTGATTACCATACCGCAAATGCACTGGGCCTTATTTCTTACTGCATTTGTGCTGCGTTTGCCTGGTTCTATCTTCATCAGAATCTTAAAGATAAGGCTGGTGTATAGTGAGTAGAGAACTAACAATGCGCTCTTTGACCAGAGCAAATACATTCCGATTTTCAAACTTAATACGTCTGGATGCCTTTCCACAGCTTGTCTTTGTGATATGTCTGGCATTGATCATGTTCGGCCCGATCATCAATTTGCTTATCTGGACTGTGGCCGAGGTTTGGTATTTTCCTTACACATTACCCTCCCAATGGGGGCTTAAATACTGGGATCAGGTGTTCAGCCCTTATAGTGATGTTTCCGGCTCACTAACAACCAGCATCTTGATTGCTTTGACCACGGTTGCGGTCTGTCTCTCCGTCTCAATACCTGCGGGTTATGCGCTTTCTAAGCAACAGATGCCTTTCAGAATATTCTGGATGCTTTTGTTTCTGATCCCTCAGGCGTTTCCTAACCTGACGGTGTACATGAACATAGCAAGAATATTCTACGACTTCGGACTCAACGGGACTTTTCTCGGGGTCGTCTTGGTACACAGTGTCCATGGTCTGATGTTTTCGGTTTGGATTAGCGTCGCCGCTTTTTCCGGCATAGACCCTTTGATGGTCCGGGCATCCAGAAATTTGGGCGCAGGCCCTGTCTATACCTTCTTCCATATCACTTTGCCTCAAGCGACACCGGGTATTGTGGCCAGTGGTATCTTCGTGTTCCTTGAATCACTTGATGAGTTCACCGGAACATTCTTTGTCGGTGCGCCAGAGATAAGCACCTTACCGCTCCTGTTATATACGGCAAGCATGGAAGGCAATTATCAAATCGCATCGATTACGGCGCTGATACTACTCGTCCCATCGATTCTGTTCATGTTTATTATCAGCCGATTTATATCACCAGAGATGTTGTCAAAAATTGGGCGGTAATAATAAATAAAACAGCATGATAAAGATCTAAACATTAAATTTAACCATTATTTTCCCGGTTAGAATTCAACGTCTCACCATTTAAATATCTGTAATTAATCTGAATATTAAAGATGGAACTTTAAAAATGAAACATATAATACCAACTGTTATCTTGGGTTTAAGTAGCTCAGTCTATGCAACCTCTGATGCTTATCAACAGCCTCGGTTAAATCTTTCCATGGTTCAAGTGTTGTCCAGCCTTGCTGATAGCTGCCAAGCATTTGTCGCTGATACTGAAGTTGATCACAGCTTTGAGATTAGTGACCACCATCAATCTTTTGCACTGTCACACCAGTGGAGCAATGGTACCCATACCGCGTTTATTTCCCACTCAGAAACGGGCTCAGATGATGAGGGACAAATTCTCGCATTTCAGGTCACAGAAAGTATGTTTGATCCAAACCAAGACCTCATTTCCGGCCACGAAACCATGCCTCTTGAAGATAAAATTTATATTAGTGAGCGACACCCATCCGGTATTGCCTGGTTACCTGCGCCCACGAACAGCGCAAAGGATCAGGGTTATTTACTTGTCGCCTCTCAATATGAAAAAACGGTTCGCTTTCGTAAATTCACCATCGACGGCGACAAAGGGCAGGTGGCGACATTGACTCAAACGGATCATAAAATAGAAGAAATCACAGATGTTTGGATTAACCGCCATGAAGATGACTATTGGTTAATTTTACACGACATGGACAATGCACAAGGCGCGGCGTACAAGGCATCGGTGGCAGATTTATTTCAATATGGCACCGATAACGAGGGTGAAATTAACATTCGCGCTTTCTCCTATGTCAACAGCTATACCTCACCATCCAATACAGGCTGTAACAAAAGCCTCGGTCAAAATGCTCAATTAGTCGAAGATAGTACGGGGAACTGGTTTATCGTTCACGCCTATACAGACACCACATGTGGCGCAAATATGGGGACAAACCAAGTCAAAGCTTACCCTGCTTACTTTAACGATGACGGCACATTTAGCGTCGCAACCAGTCCTACCCCGGCAGCTTCAACCAGCGTGGGCTATTCCATCAGTGTTACCGACGAAGGAGCCGATGGCGCGACTGGATTTAGAGTCACGAACGACGGACGACTCGTGGTCTATTTGGGGGGACAATATGCATCTTTAGACGGGTTTGACTATAAAACGTATTTGAAAGAATGCCGTTCATCAAAATATTGACCACTGCTTAACTGCTTAACTGCTTAACTGCTTAACTGCTTAACTGCTTAACTGCTTAAAAATAGAATAGACGCTCACATGTTTTGAACGTCTATTCTTATTAACACCTTCAAATATAGCGTTATTGCATAATAACCAAGTGACTAAAAAGCGAATGAAAACTATCCCTAATTAGCTAAGCGGAGAATTAGCATTTCCATTCACAAAAAACACTGCCAGATACTCCCATGGAATCAGTAAATCATAGGAACAATAGCAATCGTATTCACGCACACAGTTTTCTGTTTAATCCCGCTATCAAGAAGTTCATCGCTTTGAATCAAGCTGGGCGTCAGATTACGGCGTGACAATCCCGAAATCATTCGCGAAGGTATCAAAAATACTCATCAGCTCGTTCAGCTTCTGGCTGTCTGAAACCTTGAATTTTCCGGCTTTGATCAGCTCTTCAAACGACGCTTTCCGGGCAAGTAAGTCCGCCAGATCCGATTGACTGAACGTCAGCGTTAAATCGGCGTGATCCAGTTGGCGATCCTGATACGTTTTCAGCACTGAGTTCGACAACAACATGGCATATTCACCCGATTCAGAATTCTGATCCCCCGAAACCTTCAGATTCACGACCATGGTTTTACCTGCCGCTTTTTCAGGGTTCACCCTAACAGTCAGCGACTCCAGAACAGAGCGCACTGGCATATTTTTCGCGATGGCAGTGGTGTCTGGCGTAGGCGCAGGTTTAAATCCTTCCCGCAATTCTTTCGCACCTATCAGGTAGTTATTCCGCCACGGACCAGACTCAGACTGATAGCCCAGTTGCTCCATGGCATCGGCTTCTAAATACCGGGCCTGGGCATTCGACGGGTCAGCAAAAACAACGTGATTTAGCAAAGTCACCGCCCAGCGGTATTCGCCCCGTTCAACCGCTTTTTGAGCAATCTGGACCACCTGATCAGCCCCGCCCATGGCTTCCACATATTTCGCCCCGGCTTCTTCAGGCGGCAGCGGGTTCAAATTGGCTGGGTTGCCATCCCACCAGGCACCAAAATAGAAGTCGTAGGTTGCGCGGGCATTATGCGAAACCGTGCCGTAATAACCACGGTTGTACCATTCTTTATCCAGGGATGTCGGCAATTGGATACTGGCTGAAATCTCATTCGGGGTGTAGCCCATGTTGGCCAGACGCAACGTTTGGTCATGGACATACTGATACATGTCGCGGGTCTTCTCCAACTGATTTTTGATCTTCGCTTGCCCCCAGGTTGGCCAGTGATGCGATGCAATCATGGTGTCGGCTTTGTCACCATACAGCTGAATGGTCTCATCAATATAGCCCGCCCACTTGCTGGCATCACGGGTCTGCGCGCCACGTAGGGTCGAAATATTATGAATGGTATGCGTCATGACTTCTGAAGCCAGCAGAGTGTTATATTTCGGCATAAAAGCCATGAATTCTGCCGGCGCTTCCGAGCCATTCGCCATCTGGAAATCAAACTCGATCCCATCAATCTTGTGTTTTTCACCGGTTTTGTGAATCAGCAATGTTGGCTCAACAATTCCCGGCACACCGGTCGATGTCGTTTTGCCTAAACCCGCATCGACCAGGCCTCTTGGCCCCGGCTCTGCAAGGTTTCCGTACATGAAACTTGCACGGCGTGACATCAGGTTCCCGGCCAGCACATTTTCAGAAATGGCATGCTCATAGAAACCTTCTGGTGCGACGACGGCGACTTGACCGGCATCGTACGCTTCCTTGGTGGTCACCCCCCAAATGCCGCCGAAGTGGTCGATGTGTGAGTGGGTGATCACCACCGCCGTCACTGGCAATTTCTCAACATGCTGATTCAATAACGCCAGACCGGCTCTGGCCGTTTCTTCGGAGATAAGCGGGTCGATCACAATCCAGCCTCTTTCACCCCGAATGAAAGATATGACCGACAAATCAAAGCCGCGCACCTGATACACGCCGTCCGTCACCTTAAATAGGCCCGCCTTGTTATTCAGCTGAGCCATGCGATGCAATGACGGATTGATTGTGTCGATCTTCTGCTGCGCATCCACAAACTGATAAGCATCGAAATCCCAGACCACATTACCGGCTTTGTCACGTATCGTTTTTTCTGGCCAGGTCGCAATAAAGCCTCGGCTTGCAGCACTAAAGTCATCGCGATTATCGAAATTCAAAGAGCTTCTGACCGCTTCATTTTTCTCAATGGTATAAATACTGGCAGGCTTGCTGTCAGGTGTAATCTCCATTGAGGCCATTACCGATTGCGAAATCAATGCAATCGACAGATAAACAACAGACTTTTTCAACTTCATTTTCTATCCTTATTTCCAGCAGCGCTTTTGTATTCATCACTTAAATATGTCGATACCCGTATACCCCGGATCAACACAGGTCAGGACGTCACAGATTCAGCCGAGGCTCAGTTGACGCTCTTAAAATGTCTGTTTAGTCTATCGACTCTCAATTGAACTGTTGGAAAGGCGTATTTGACTGAATGGAAAGTCATGTTGATTTAAACTTGTTACGGACCTTAATCCTGGTCTGTAAAGTGAAAAGCCTGAAGCTTGCATCTGTCAGGCTGGGGATTTCTGAAAGCGCCGTCAGCAAACAACTTTCCCGCCTGAGTGAACAATTAGACGAAGTTCTGTTTGAACGAACCCCGAGTGGACTGGAGCCAACACCCTATACGCAACACATTTTACCTCAGCTTCAGTCCTCACTGTCTGCCATTCAGACAACGCTCCGGAAGAAGTCGTTTGATCCAGCCCAATGTCACGATACCCTGACCATCGCCTTGCCGCTGATCACGCTGGATAAATTTGGTCAGCAAATCTATCAAAGCCTCAAACACGCTTTACCCAAAAGTAAGATCGTGCTCTCGACCTGGAATCCAACCACCCTCACAGCCATGGCCCAGGGTGAAATTACATTGGGCGTCCATTACTGGAATGCTGATATTTCTGGTGAGATTTATCAGAGAAAAATTACCGATGATGAGTTTATCGTTGCGATCGCACAATGTCATACAACGGCCAATTTTGATGTCGTCAGAAACTGGCCGTTTATTATGCTGCGCAGCAGCGGTTGGAATGATTACAAATCGCCGTATTATGAAAAGTTCGTAACTTTGGGATATACCTTTGATTTTGAATATCAATTAGACAGCCCGCAATTGGCTTATCAGTTTATGAACAATGAACGCGTCGCGATTCTCACCACGCTAAAAAATATTCCGGCAGGTTTTAAGCGTATCCCGACACCGGACGCATCACGTTTTCAGGGCACGCTGTCCAGCTACACCCAACTTGTCAATCGGTCTAACCCGTTACACCTGTTTCTGCACCAGAAGCTGGTAGAAATTTTTACGGCAGCAGAGTAGCGCAGCAAAACCATTCCAAATCAAAAACACACGCCTATCGCAGTGTATTTTTAATATTCAACAACTTAATAGAAATTCACTATGGGGAGTTTCTAACAGTAATTACGGTTTTGGGGTGTAGCGATTAGCTTCAGTCAGAGAGGGGCCGTTTCATACCCCCTAAGACTAGATGTGTGCCCTGACTTTGCATTTAAAGAATTTACAAAGTCACTTGTCGACTGGCCCCAGATTCACGAATAAAGTCATGATCATGACTAATGAGAATGAAGCCGCCACGATACGTCAGTAAAGCCTGTGCCAACATGATTTTCGACTCGATGTCGAGGTGGTTATCCGGCTCATCAAGCAACAACAAAGGTTGGGTTGGTTGATGACTAACAATCAACATCGCTAACTTCATCTTCTCGCCGCCACTAAGCATGTAACCAAGACGATATACACTGTCACCACGAAATCCAATACCTGCCAGCAATGTTCTGGCATCGCTCTCTTTCATTCCGTCGCAATGTTGTATCAAGTTATCCAGCAACGATAGCTCGAGACTAATTGTCCCGAAATGTTGGTCGAGATAATACAATGGCGTATTCAACTGCAGTTCCCCTTGTTGCAGCGAGAACTCACCTACTAGCGTTTTCAACAACGTTGATTTACCACAACCATTTTTACCCATCAGATGTATCTTATCACTGGCATAGACTTGCAGCGTTATAGGTCGAACGCGACCAAAAGGTAATACGCCTTCAAGTATCGAGACCACTTTACGCAAGCGACTTTGACTGTCTGCCAGATACAGCTTTTGGCTTTTCATTTGCTCTTTTCTCGCTTGCAACGTCTGCGCTTTTTCTTGTAAGTGAGCTTGACGACGTTGCTCGTTTTTTTTGCGATTCGCCGCACGTGCCGTTGCTTTGTCTTTCTTTCCATCAAGTAAAATCGTCGCCTGGCTGCCCTCTTTACGTAACTTGTTACCTTGGGCTGCTCTTTGCTCAGACTTTTCTCGATTTCGCTGCGCCTGCTCTTCCAACTTTTTTTTCTGCTTATCAATGCTGGCGAGTTGTCGCTCTACGGCTTGTAACTCGATACGTTTCTGTTCGGCGTAAACATCGTAATTTCCGCCAAACACCTGCACGCCAAGCCCAGAAAGTTCCCAGATTTCGTCCATTTCACGTAATAACCCGCGATCATGGCTGATAAGTAAAATCGCCCCCTCAAAAACTCGTATCGATTCAATTAACCACTGCTTTGCATGAGTATCAAGATGGTTAGAAGGCTCATCAAGAATCAGCAACTCAACGTCGCTTTCAAACAACTGCCAAAGCTGTAATCGAGCTAGTTGGCCACCGCTCAGATGAGAGCATAAAAAATTGGGTTCTGGTGGTAAGCCCATGTCTATAAGTTGCTGAGTCAGTCGCAAGGATAAATCCCATTGCTCACCAATCACGTCGAACCATTGCTCTGCGCAATCACCTGATTCAATCTGTTTTAACGCTTCAATCACGTCGGCTTTACCTAAAAACTGCGCAATAGACAGCCCATCAGATAATAAATACGATGGTTGCTGGCGATACACCGCGAAGGACTTTGGTAACGTGACCGTACCGCTTGAAGGTATATGTTCGCCACTCAATATCGCAGCGAATACCGATTTACCAACACCATTGCGACCGACCAACCCCACTCGGTTCTTTGTCATGGAGCATGACAATTGTTGAAACAACGTATCACCGTTATCAAATTGATGACTGATATTGTACGCCTGTAAGACTGGCATAATTTGCCTCCCGTATGACAGGGGCAACAGCCGCAGCTAGACAGTTTTAGAGATGAGTTCTATGCAAACACACGCGCTTATTCAAACGATGCAAATACCCAAAAATATGATTGCACAGAAATATCGGAAAGTGAGCTACGCCTACTAACCCTGTAAATCCAAAAATAAAATGAAAAATGGATGACAGGTTTAGTTATTCATGTTGGCGTAATCTCCTAAAGAAATGTTGGATGTAGAGTATGTATTTGGGAATAGCAAGTCAAGGCTAGCAATCATAACACCTTTCTGTACATATCCAAGTTAGCCATTCCCTAGATCAGTCACTCATAAATTGTATTAAGTTTATTAAAACCGCCTCATAACTAGTCTTTGATTAAGTGAGATTTTTACTTTCCCCATGCCTGGCTAAGCTCAGAACATGTTCAAAATAAAGCCCCCGATTAGCGGAGGCTTTGATTCGTACACTTTTGCGCTGTAACTGCCTGTACGGCAGATAGAAGTGCAAAACCAAAAGCATTCATTACTTCAGTTTTACAGCGGTGCCATACACCATAATTTCAGAGGCGCCTTCCATGATAGCGCTGGTCGTGAAACGGACATTCACGATAGCATCAGCCCCCAGAGCCACGGCTTCATCAATGGCTCGCTGGGTTGCGGTTGCACGGGCTTCATTCAGCATTTCCGTATAGCCACGGATTTCACCACCGAAGATGTTCTTCAAGCCGGCCATAATGTCGCGGCCGACATGCTTCGACTGCACCACATTACCGGTAACCGTACCCAGAGTTTCGGCAATTTCTCGCCCCGGAATATCCGGAGTTGTCACATACAACATATCTGAAGCCTCGCTAATCAATTGTTATGATGCGGAATTTGACCATTGATGCCACTTAAGGTTCAGGCTATCGCTTCGCGGGCTTATTTTATTTTTCCGCCAGATACGTCAGAAACCGCGCCCATGACTTTCGGTCAGCCTCTTCCCGATAGCGATCAGACCCGAATACTGTGAATGCATGAGGCGCACCGCTGTAAACGATCAGTTCATTGTCCACCCCGGCTTTTTCGAGCGATTCCGACAACGCCACCAGATCTGTCATGGGAATGGCGGTATCGGCCGCCCCGTGGAACACCAAAACATCCCCTTTGGTCTGGCTGTAATCCTGCCCTTCAGGGGTTGCCAGACCGCCGTGGAAGGTCACAAAACCTTTCATGTCTGCGCCGGAGCGAGCCAGTTCCAGTACCGCTGCACCACCAAAGCAATATCCCATTGCAACGGCATCATTGGTATTGCCGCCCAGATTTTTTGCAGCAGCCAATGCCCCTTGCATCAGGGCGCGCATTTTCTCACGGTCTTTATACAACTCACCGGTATGTTGACGACGATCTTCGACCTCGGTCGGCCGCACACCGGCCCCAAACAGGTCTGCAGCAAACACCGCATATCCTTTGTCGGCCAACATCTGCGCCCGCTTCACTTCGTAATCAGTCAGTCCGTCCCAGTCATGCATCAGCAATACCAACGGCGCGTCTTTTCCCGGTGATATGTAATAACCCTGATAAGGCTGGCCGTTGACTTCATAGGCCACTTCTTTGCCTTCAACTGCCCATCCGCTGGCTGCATACAACCCGCATATTGCCACTAAACACGCTGTTGCTTTTTTCATGATGCCTCTCCTGTCTGTGGTCGTCACTGCAATTAAGTGTAGAAAAAAACGGCATCTGTGAAGGTATAAGCTATAAAGGTTATTTATTAAGTGGCTGAATTGTGAGGTGGTAGCATAGCCGTCCTATCGCGTCGCGACGAAGACAGCTAAAACTTATAACGTTGCCATTTACCAAGCTGTCTCGAAACTCAACACTCCACACAGACTGGCCTGATGCCAGCGATAACACGGAATTACTATGACTGCGTTCTCAGACTACATCAAACTCGTTGGCCGGGGTGAGAAAGGGCGCCGCCCACTGACCCAGGACGAAGCCCGTGACGCCCTGAGGCTGTATCTCGACGGCAAAGCCGAGCTGTTGCAACTGGCCACCCTGTTAATGCTACAACGGGTTCGTTGCGAAACCAGCGAAGAAGCCGCCGGATATATTCAGGCCCTGCGCAGCCGGATTGATCCTGCGTGGCAGGCTTTGGATGTTGACGTCGACTGGCCCTGCTTTGCCGGTAAGCGCCGTCAACCACCTTGGTTGCTGCTCGCTGCCAAACTGCTGGCTCAGAATGGGATCCGCATCATGCTGAGCGGCCATAAAGCCGTCGATGCTGTCAAATATCAGGTCGAAAGCGCATGTCCGTCATTGGGTATCCGTCAGGCCAGTACCCCGGATGAGGCGCGGCAAGTGCTGGCGACAGACAACATTTGCTATATCCCACTTTCCAGTTACTGCGAGCCTCTGGTTGATTTGCTGGCACTGCGTAACCAGGTGGGCCTGCGAACCCCACTCAACACGGTTGCCCGCTCACTCAATCCAACCGCGGCCCAATTCGGGATTCACGGCATTTTCCATCAGGGGTATGAGCAACTGCATGCTGAAGCCGCCCAGCTGGTCGGTGATTTGAACATGGTCGCATTCAAAGGTGAAGGCGGGGAAAGCGAGCGCAGCCCACGCACGGCATGCCGAGTGGCCGGGGTAAGAAACGGAGAGGTCTACCAGGAAGAATGGCCGACCTATCTGGAAGGCGCATCGGGGAAACATGGCGAGATCAGTGGCGACTACCTCAACCAAGTGTGGCAGGGCGAAGCTGTCAATCACTATGGTGATCACGCAGTCATCAGTACCGCAGCGATTATTCTGAAAATGATGGGTGTATGTCCGGATCAAGACAGTGCACTTGAGCAAGCCAGTACTTGGTGGCATCAGCGTCATCAGGTTTAGCGGTCGTATGTAGCGATCACAATGTTCAGTGCCAGTAACCAGAAAACAGGGGAACAATACTTACGCGCAACTAGTAGCTAGATTTAGCTTTAATCTACCGATTCAACACAAATTAAAAGGGGCTGACCAATCAAGGCCGCCCCTTTTCACATTTGTGGTTCAGAGCTTTTGGTTTTAAGTTCTGGGGTGTAACTTGTCAGTCTCGGATATTGCCGTACGTGCCAATTTTGAACTGATCCACTTCCGCGGACAGCTCTGCCATTCGCTGTTCAATCAACGACATTTCGGCATGAATATCGGCAATGGCCTGTTTCGTATTACCTGCCAGTTCCAGCAGGCCGTCTACATCACTGTCCACGCTGCGGGCGGTTTGCGATTGTTGCTCAGAGGCAGCAGCAATACTGGTATTGAACTCCGCGATCTCATTGACATGGCTAATCAGCCCTTCCACCAGCCCTTTAGTCTCTGACACGACATCCTGCGTCTGATAACTGGCTTCCCGGCTCTGCTGCATGTTGTCATACGAGATTTTGGCATTCTGTGAGATCCCCTCCAGCAGCTGACGTATATCTTCCGTGGACTGCTTACTGCGCTGTGCCAGCACCCGCACTTCATCTGCCACGACAGCAAAGCCCCGTCCCTGCTCACCCGCGCGAGCAGCCTCAATCGCCGCATTCAACGCCAGCAGGTTGGTCTGCTCAGAAATAGCATTGATGGTATCCAGAATGGCCGAGACGCTGCCCATTTGCTGCTCCAGCCCCTCAATGCAGGTGTAAGTGTTATTCACGTTTTCCAACAGGTGCGAAGTAGACTCCATCGACTCCTCACTGTGGGTATAACAGGATTCAGCCCTGCTACGCACCTGATCGGTACTGTGCTGCGCCTCACTGGTGATTTCCGCCACCTGCTCACTGGTTTGGGCCATTTCCGTCATCGCCGTCGCGATACTGTCGCAGCGAGTATGCGTCAGCTCACTGTCCTCCCGCGCCTGCGCAATAAGTGCGACCATCTTAGTCATTTCGTCCCGGGTTCGACTGGCAACATCATGCGCTTTCTGCAAGGTGTCGGTCATGCTACCGGACAGGCGGTCCAGCTGACAGGCGATGCGTTCAAATTCATCGTTTCGGCCTTCGGCCAGACGTTGCGACAGATCCTTGTGTTTGGCCATCTCAGAGAGCTTATCAACAAAGTTGTCGACTCGGCGACTCAAAGCGCGTAGCGCAATGATAGTCAGGCAGATCAACGGAACAATGATCAAGGCGATCATCCCGCCGTATCCCATCAAAGCCCACTGATTTTGCGATTTATCAGCCTGAACGTGATGAATTAATTCGGCCGACAACTCATCACGCATCGCTTTCACCAACCCGATACGTTCAGTAGCCAGACGGAACCAGTCCGGAGCCGTCGGCCCTTTCAATTCGCTAAGATTAGCTTTCTGAGACAGGAAAGACTGCTGAATAGACGCCACCTGTTGCCAGGTTGAATGCCGCTCAGCACTGTCAAGGCGCGACAGCCATTCACCGGTCAGCAGCAACTTAGCCTGACGCAAAGCATACTGCTCAGCCTGAATAAATTCCGCGATTTGCGCATAGCGATCCAGCGAGCTTTGCCCGGCAGCAAACGCACCATTCAACGCTCCTCGTGCCATCCCGGCTTGCTCTTTAATCACCAGCAACTGTAACAGCCCCTGCATCTGCTGTTTCAGCTCAGGATCCGTAACAAGCGATAACATCACTGACAGATTATCCAGCACCAGATGATTCAGATTGGAGTAATATGCAAATGGGGAATCTACCAATTGCAGGCTATCGACCTGACGCCGAATCGACTGACGGCGATCCAGCTCCTGCTTTACCGCGGCCTGCAGGGTTTGAGTCATTTGCGGTTCGAGGTACGCCGGTGAGAAGTCCAACAGCGCTTGATAGGCTTGATCCGCTTTAACCCGTTGCTGTTTCAGTTGTTCAACCTGCGGTCCCTGCCCTTTGGCACCCACGACCCCGGCGGTTAACCCTCGTTCCACCGCAAACTGGTGGGCAACCTCATCATAAAGGTTAAACAGCCGGACCGTTTCTTCGGCTCGTTCAGATGCATCAAGCTCGTTGAGCAAGGTTCGGATATGTATTCCCGTTACTGACAATAACAACACTGTCGGGATCAGGAAGACGATCAACAACGTGCGTTGAATCGTCAGGTTTCGGAGCAGGTTATTCATAAGTAACCTCTTCTAATTAAAGGCAATCCATTGACACATCCAATGTAGCAAACCTGACGCGGGTAGGGTCTTTTTTGCGCTCACTATTTCATCAATTCATGATCATGCTCACCCGCCGGCAAAGCCGTCAGAGTGCAGGTTCTCGCACACAGCTTTCATCACTTAAAAAGCAAATGAAAAGAGAAAGAAAATCCCACAGACAAATAGACACAAATAAAAGCACTTAGTCGCCACCACCCTAAAGTGGTCACAAAACAAACAGCGCGGTGTGAAATTTACCATAAAGTTACCCACCGTTTTTGTGGATAAAGTTATTTATATCATCAAAATCAGCATCTTATAAAATGCAACAGCACAAAACCGTTTTATTTGCATAAAATTGACAAAAGGATTTTGACAAACTGAGGGGCAAATAAGTGTTGTAAGTATTGTGTAACTGTAGCCGCTTCGGCTCGGCGGCATGAATATACCCCACAGTGGCATTCCTTGCAGGGCTGTTTGTTATTTCGATTTTTTCAGCCACTGCTCTTTCGTTATCTGATATAAGCAATGCCGCTCTAAATGGTGTCCTTTCGCCACCAATGGATGACTAAAATCTTGATGTGTATTAACCATGCCCAACTTCAGCATTACTCGTTGCGAAGGTGTATTTTGCAACGTGGTAAAAGCATAAACGGCTGGTGCAGCTATCTCTTCGAAAGCAAACTCTAACGCTTTTTGCGCGGCTTCTGGCGCATAACCTTGTCCCCAAAAGGCCGATGACAACCGCCAGCCGATTTCAATAAACGGGACATTGGGAAATCCACTGTTCTCATCCTGGTAATGTAGCCCGACAAAACCGATAAATTGTCCTGTCGATTTCAATTCAACGGCCCAAAAACCCCATCCTCGTTCTGTAATGAGACGCCGAAATTTATTGGCTTGCTCATCACTTTCTTCACGAGAAAGAGTGGTAAGGAAATATCTCATCACATGAGGATCGGAACATAATTCAGCATAAGGCTGATAGTCTTCACTCTTCCACTGACGTAAAATAAGTCTGTTTGTTTCCATTATCATTCTTATATTTCAAGGTGGACGTTAAATTTGAATATACACATTCATTGACACGACCACGCAATATACAAGGTTATGTATAATGCTGCAGTTCGTAATAAAATCCTGAACATCCCGCTATATCTGAGCTAGAACTTGCTTAACAAAAGCCGATTTTTTTCGACGATATTCTTCCTGAGGCCGACCTTCACAAGACATTTTGAGTTCATTGTACTCTTGAATTAACGAAGAATTTGCACGCAATGTATCGCGAAACACCAAAAAACATTCAAATGCAGAGCGATTGGAAACAACCTGACATGCAACCTCCTCATCTGCGATTGATTCCAACATACAAAGTTCGGAAGTTCTGAGTGTGTCCACTTTCTCTTGAAACCCTAAAGTCGTAAGTATTTGGACGGCAAGTTCTAACTCGTTGGCCTCTACGCCGACAAAAATATCCAGATCACCTTTCGACACCGCTTTCGGTATTGAAGATGCACCTATATGCTCAATAATTGCATCAGGAAGTAACTGTTGTATTTCGCGCTTGTATCGAAAAAACAACGCCTCACAAGAGGCTTGATATTGGTCCGCTCTGTAAAATTTCATATTTCCTCGGAAGGGAAAAACACTCTATATATTCGGGCCCGTACCTGTGAGTCTGATTGATTGGGTGCTGTCATGTAGTCCCCATTCAATCCTTAACATGAACATGCTCTTCAATAGCCTACGCATTTCACTCAATCAGGCTTTCATATTTATATCGAGTGTTTGATTCTTAATGAATAATGCCTCATTACCGTACGCAATGAAACTTCAGTGAGCAGACTTTAAACAGGTTGCTTCATCGCCTTCATGTTTTCTTCTTACATGTTTGCTGCCGACATGTTTATGGCTTATGCGTCGATGCTTAAACGTGCGATGCTTACTGACTTGCCCGCAAGTCGAGCGGATCAACCATCCCGGCGGCAATAGCGATACCGACCAGAGCTGGCAGGTGATCGGCTTCAAGACGTTTCATGACTCGCGAGCGGTATAAATCGACGGTTTTGACACTGATTCCCAGCTGTTCGGCGATTTCTCTATTGGTATACCCTTTGACCAGCGGCAGAAAAATATCTTGCTCGCGAGGTGTGAGGGCAGACAACTTTTCCTGTATCGCCTGCTGAGTACCGTTACCTGTAATGGTGGGTTTATGATTGAGTGCCTGCTGAACACTGTCGAGCAGCAGTTGCTCATTGTAGGGTTTTTCAATGAAATCGACCGCGCCGGCTTTAAACGCCCGCACCACAATGGGTACATCAGCATGGCCACTAACGAAAATAACCGGCAGGTGGATACCCCTACGATGCATCTCTTCCTGCACATGCAGCCCCCCCATGCCCGGCATGCGAATATCCAGCAATACGCAGGCATTAGCCTTGGGATCACACGCCGTCAGAAAATCCTGACCGCTGGCAAACGGCACGGCTTTTAGCCCCACCGACTCAAACAACCAAAGGGTTGAATCACGCATTCCCTGATCATCATCAACCACATATACAATCTGCTCACTCGGCATGTCATGCTCCTAACATCAAAGGCGAGGGGTTCCTGATACCCCGCGGCTTATCCTTGTCTGGCCTCTTCATCCTGACACCGGCTTTTTATGCAAAGCCAGCGACTTCCATTTTCTGGCATCACTTCTCTGTGTTGCTGCGCAGCGGCAACCAGCAACAAAACGTTAATCCTACCCCATTTGAGGATTCAACATCGAGACCACCGCCAAAACCTTCCATAATGGTGCGGCTCATTGACAGCCCCAGCCCCAATCCATCCGGCTTACTGGTATAAAACGGGGTAAACAACAGGTCATGTTGATCCGACCGGAGTCCGGGGCCTTGATCGGAAACCCGAATATACAACCAGTCGGCACAGGTACTGACTGTAATATCAACCTGCGATTCCTGCTGCGGGCGATGCTCCCAATTAGCTTCAATGGCGTTGCGCAGCAGGTTAATCAGTACTTGCTCCAGCAAAACAGCATCACCATAAACTGGTGGCAGCGTTTCCCCCTCTCCAGTTTTCATGGCACTCAAAATGGTCTTGGCGTTCAAGGTCTTTTGGGGCATGTCACCGTCTTCACTCTTTTCACTATCGATGGCACGATACTGAATAGTCACTTTGTGCCGACTGGCCTCCCAGGCACAGAGATCTATGGCTTCCCGGATAACCGTATCGATATCCAGCAATTGAATATTGCGAGACCCTTTGCGCAAAAAACTCCGCAGTCGACTAATGACTGCCGCCGCGTGGCTGGCCTGATCACTGATTAACCGAAGCCCCTCAGCCACTCGCACGGTATTGTCGGGAGTCTGCGGGAGGGTTTTCAAGTATCGCTGACTGGCACTGGCATAATTCATTACTGCGGCCAGTGGCTGGTTTAACTCATGGGCAATCCCAGATGCCAGTTCCCCCATCGTCACCAGTCGTGCCGTGTGTGCCAGTTCGTCCTGATGGCGTCGTTGCTCAGCCTCGCGTAATTCCCGCTCTGTCATGTCCCGTGCCACCAGCGAAAAGTAATATTGCCCCCCGGCACCTTTGTGAGCCAGTAACACCAGTGAGGCCACAAAACCGGTTTGCTGGTTGAGCGGTAGCAGTTTCACTTCGGAAGTCCACGCCCCCAGCCGGATAGCCCCCGGCCAACCTTCCTGACGCAGCCTTGCAAAATCCTGTGGGGTCAGTAATTGCGCGAGATTAGGCAGAGGGCTCTGCTCGCAAATACCCAGCGCATGACGAGCAGAAGGATTCACCATGGTCAGCTGCCACTGTGAATCAGTAAACAACACCAAATCCGTATTGGCCCTGACGACTTCCGCCAGCCGTCGGTTTTTCTCTTCGGCCCGCACTCTGGCCGTGATATCCCTTGAAATGCAGACGATTTCCACCACGTCACCGGTGTAAGTTTCCCGAATGCCGCGACATGCGGTTTCAAACCACAGGTAGTGCCCATCGTGATGGCGAATTCGGTAAGTCAGGGTCAAATAGCCGTCGCGTTCCAGTGCGTCGGCAGCCAGCGAAAGTGAGTGCCCCCTATCACGCGGGTGCAATAATTTTCTGACCGATAATCCACGTAATGCTTCTGGCCAGTAGCCCAGCAATGTCCACGATGCCGGCGAGGCATCCAGAAAACGGCCATCGGGAGTATGGCGAGAGATCAGATCGGTGGTATTTTCGGTGATCAGACGATAGAGCCGCGAGGCAACAGCGGCTTCGCGTTTACTGCGAATTTCCTCGGTCGCATCGCGACAACGCACCAGTACCGATGCCAGCGACGGTTCGGGAAGAAACTGCCAGAGTAAGTACTTACCTTCCCATTCCGATTCCACTTCCCCTATCGCCCTCTTCTGGTGGAGACAAGACGTGATCAGCTGTACGTAATTAACCGGTAAGAGGCTCTGCAGCGACGATTCTGGCCGGTGGGCCAGCAGATTCTGCATGGCGGCATTCATGGCTTTCGGAGTGGCTTGCCGGTCAAAACGCACACCGGGCAACGGATCACTTTGCAGCAGCATCACTGCAGGTGGTTGCTCCGGGCGATTGGCCAATAACGCTTTGAGCATGGTTCCCATCGCGCCCAGCGGCTCGGCATGGCAAGACTGTTCAGTAGCGATAACCAGTACACCATGCCCATCTGCCGTTTGTCCGCCCGGCATCAGGGCAATCGCTCCCCCTTGGGTTATTCCGGCACGACGCAAACGCCCCGCCAGCCAGGTCTCGCCCTGACGGATATCAGACAGTGGCACACAAACCTGTCTCAGTAGTTGCTCATGCAGAGTCGCGTCGCTGGCTTGAAGCGGATCGCCCTGTCCCGGAGGTAAGGCTGGACCGCCACCATCATGGGCATAGATCTGCTCATTCGGCTGCCAGCTTAACCAGTATGCCTGTTGTACACCGGGCCAGTAAGAGGTATAGCGACACAAGGCTGCCGCCTGTTCCGCTGCCGACCCTTGCTGCAATAAACGCAACCATAAATCGAGATAAAGCCGTGCCTGCTCGCTTTCCATGCCACCTTCCTAAGCCGCTGTTATCAATAATATTCTTCCTGAAACTTCCGAGGATTTCTGTATTCGGAGTCGAGATATAGTAAAAACACTATAAGACTATAGGCTATTTCCATAATCCTTACAGACTTGCTATAAATTATCACATGTTAAAAAAACATTAAATTTACGAAGCCAGTTTGATAACAAACTTTATCTGATAACGGAATAACCAGTAAGTAAGAGGGATATTACATGTCAATGTATGATATGGGTCTGACACCTTGCGCAGTTAACCACATCGCACTCACCCCGTTGAGTTTTCTGGAGCGCACCGCTGCCGTCTACCCTGAGTACCCAGCCGTCATTCACGGTTCCATTCGCCGCAACTGGTCAGAAACCTATCAACGCTGCCGTCAACTCGCCTCGGCTCTTTCCGGCCGTGGCATTGGCAAAGGGGATACCGTCGCAGTCATGCTGCCGAACATTCCGGCTATGTTGGAAGCCCATTTCGGCGTGCCGATGATCGGGGCGGTTCTGAACACGCTGAATGTGCGCCTGGACGCGGAAGCCATCGCGTTTATGCTGAGCCACGGCGAAGCCAAGGTACTGATCTGTGACCGCGAATTCCATGAAGTAATCCGCGACGCGCTGGCTCTGCTGGACAATCCGCCTCTGGTTATTGACGTAGACGATCCGGAATATGGTGAAGGTGAAGCAACCAGCGAACTGGACTATGAAGCTTTTCTGGCTGAAGGCAATCCGAACTTTGAGTGGCTGTGGCCGGAAGACGAATGGCAGGCCATTTCTCTCAACTATACCTCTGGTACCACCGGCAATCCGAAAGGCGTGGTCTACCACCACCGCGGAGCTTACCTGAACTCGCTGGGTAACCAGATGACCTGGTCAATGGGCCAGCACCCGGTCTATCTCTGGACCCTGCCAATGTTCCACTGTAACGGCTGGTGCTACCCATGGACCGTAACTGCTCTGGCTGGCGTCCACGTGTTCCTGCGTCGGGTTGACCCGCAAAAAATCCTGACCTTGATCCGTGAACATCAGGTCAGCCACCTGTGTGGCGCACCGATTGTCCTGAACGCTCTGATCAATATGCCCGATGAAGCCAAAGCAGCAATTGATCACCCGGTCAACGCTATGGTCGCCGGGGCGGCACCACCCGCCAAAGTCATCGGCGATGTGGAAAAAATGGGCATCAAGGTTACACACGTTTATGGCTTAACCGAAGTCTACGGGCCTGTCACCGTCTGTGCATGGCATGAAGAGTGGGATGCGCTTACCCTGGAAGAACGAGCCACCCTGAAGTCCCGTCAGGGGGTTCGTTACCCGACCCTTGAAGGCGTAATGGTGGCCGATATTCAGACCCTCAAGCCGGTAGCCAAAGACGGCAAAACCATCGGTGAGATTTTCATGCGCGGTAACACTGTGATGAAAGGCTACCTGAAAAATCCGGAAGCCACCGCAGAAGCCTTTGAAAGCGGCTGGTTCCATACCGGTGACCTGGGCGTGTGCCACCCGAACGGCTATATCGAGATCAAGGATCGCCTGAAGGACATTATCATTTCCGGCGGCGAGAACATTTCTACCATCGAACTGGAAGACGTGCTCTACAAACACCCGGCCATTCTGGAAGTGTCCGTCGTTGCCAAACCGGATGAGCGCTGGGGCGAATCACCTTGTGCCTTCATCACGCTCAAGCAAAGCGAATATGCCACCGAGCAGGAAATTGTCGAGTACTGCCGCGAACATCTGGCTGGCTTTAAGATTCCGAAGACCATTATTTTCACCAACCTACCAAAAACCTCTACCGGAAAAGTGCAGAAGTACGTCCTGCGCGACTGGGCGAAAAAGCTCTGAACCACAACGCAAAACGGGGAGCACCCGCTCCCCGCTCTTTGCGGGCAAACGCAACGCATAACAATCATAATCCAACACGTGAACAAGGAAGACACCATGCAAGTTTATAAACGACAGCAGGGGTCCGAGCAGCCGTTCTGGCTACTGGGTCCTTTTAAGGTTCGCCTGCCTTTCATCCATTACCGCTGGGAGTTTGCGGAAATGCTTCAGGCGCTGATCATGTTTGTGGTCAGTCTGGCGATGATCCCCCTTTTAGAGAAATACCTCGGTCTGCCCTATGACATCGCACTGGCCTACGTTGTGGTCTGTGGCATCGGCTTCATGCTACCGGCACTGCTTGGCGTTCCGTTTGTTCCGGGCTGGATCACTCCCGGCATTCCGGTCGTTCTGTTGTTCCTGGGTGACTTTAAGCCAGGGCCGGAAGCCATACAGGCCCTGTTTGCCCTGCAACTGTTGGTGTTTATCATTTTCCTAGTGCTTGGCCTGACCCGTTTAGGCTCCGTCATGGTCAAACTGGTACCGAATTCACTCAAGGGTGGGATCATCATCGGCGCGGGTATCGCAGCTCTGATGGGAGAGATTTCCAGCGGAGGCCGCCTGGCCGCCACGCCTATCTCACTGGTTATCGGCAGCCTGATCTGTCTTTACCTGATGTTCTCAGTCTCGTTCAAAGGGCTGCTGGAACGGGTTCCGATGGCGAAGAAAATTGTGAATTACGGCATGGTACCGGGCATGATTATCGCGATTCTGGTGGGCATCGCGGTGGGCGAATACCCAATGCCCGATATCCGCTGGGGCATTACTCAGCCAGATTTTGCCGGCATGTGGCAGTATCTGCCGTTCAGTGTCGGATTCCCGGGGCTGGATGTCTTCCTGATGGCCGTTCCAACCGCAGTGATTGCTTACATCATTGCGTTTGGTGACATCATTGTGGGCCAATCACTGATGCAACGTGCCGATGAGCTACGTACCGACGAAGTGATTGAAAACAATATCGATCGGGTACACCTGGTCACAGCGATTCGTAATGCCCTACACGCCTTTTTCGCACCTTACCCGGGTTTGGCCGGGCCACTCTGGACCGCCGTTGCGGCAACAATGGCCGAGCGCTACAAGCATGGACGCGAAGCAATGGACTCCATTTACAGTGGCTCAGGTACTTTCTGGATCACCGGTTTTATTGCCCTGTTCGCGC
This sequence comes from Photobacterium sp. GSS17, assembly GCF_028621875.1. Classification (NCBI taxonomy): domain Bacteria; kingdom Pseudomonadati; phylum Pseudomonadota; class Gammaproteobacteria; order Vibrionales; family Vibrionaceae; genus Photobacterium; species Photobacterium sp. GSS17. The sequence goes on from NZ_CP117518.1 coordinate 1,727,283, forward strand.
TGCCGCTGGTCAGCTTCTTCCAGCCGGTACTGCCGATAGCCCTGTCTCTGACACTGCTGTTGACGGGCTATATCTGCCTGATGGTAGGATTGGAACAGCTGAACAACAACACCGAACGCGGCATCGCAGGAACCATGGGTGTCGTACTTGCTGTGTATGGTGCCAGCTGGGGTCTGGCGACCGGCGTCATTCTTTATATACTCATCGAGCGCACGCATCTCCTGCGCTTTCGGGTCAAAGAAAAAGACAGTGAGGCCCTGAATAACGGCTGAGTGCCGAAAACAGAATAACGCCAGATTTGGCAAAACAAACGACTGGGACAGGCACAACCTGTCCCAGTTGCGTTTACCGTATGATGACTATTTAAACTATCAATAATAACGATTTCAATAACCACACTTTCAAGGAAGACAGTATGCGTATTCTCTCTACCCTGACTGGCAACAGCCAGAAACTGGACGGTGGTGCCATGTTTGGCAATGCGCCCAAAGCCCTGTGGAGCCGCTGGATGGAAGCCGATGAACAGAACCGTATTCGTTTAGGCTGCCGTGCCCTGCTGGTACAAGAAGCGAACCGCAATATTCTGGTTGAAACCGGTATCGGTGCATTCTTCTCCCCTGACCTGAAAGCCCGCTTTGGCGTTCAGGAAAATCACCACGTGTTACTGGAAAGCCTGGCGGCCCATGGCCTTAGCCATGAAGATATCGATATCGTGATACTTACCCACCTCCATTTTGACCATGCCGGCGGACTGCTTTCCGCCTGGCAATCGGACTCACCCAGTGAACTGCTGTTCCCTAATGCCCAGTTCATCACCGGTGCCCGACAATGGACCCGAGCACTGGAGCCACATTCACGTGACAGAGCCTCTTACCTGAGCGATATCATGGAGCCACTCGCACTGAGCGAACGGGTTATTCTGGTCAACGACGATGGCTACGTGCCGGAACTGGGGCCTGACTGGCGCTTCCATTTCAGTGATGGCCATACCCCGGGGCAAATCCTGCCGGAGATCATGATGCCTGACGGCCCTGTCGTCTTCACCGGCGATCTCATTCCCGGCGCGCCATGGGTCCATTTACCTATTACGATGGGGTACGACCGTTTCCCGGAAGGGTTGATTGAAGAAAAAGAAGCCCTGTTGAGCGATTTGCTCTCCCGTAATGGCCGCATCGTCCTGACTCACGATCCGGATGTTGCCATGGGGCGAGTAGTTAAAGATGAAAAAGGGAAATTCACGCTGAGTGAAGCGGTGGCGGAAGTCAATGGCCTGACTGCGTAGCCAAAACCACGTCAACAAAGCCCTGGACCATCTGCGTCCAGGGCTTTGGCGTTATAAACTCAAAAACATCCATAAAAACCAATAAATAGATACCATCAGTGGTTTCACATAGAACGCCAGTCATCAAACCGACGAAGGCAGACACGGCAATCACAACAGCCACACAGCAATCTCGAGAGCGCTAAAAAATGAAAAGCCGCACCATTGCAGTGCGGCTTGGATTAAGAATTACTCTCTATCTCTATTCTGTTGTGCCTCATGTACCCGAACAACAGCACATCAAGGACGTTGATAATAACAACTTGAGGCTTCGCCACTCATTACGTTGAGTATGCCGGGTCCGATGCAGTCAATTCTTTAAATCGGACAATTGCGTCTTTGGCGAAGAAGTATAAACGTTTTGTTTTGTCACTTTCCAAATTGTCATCCAGGTTTGGTTTTTCATGCCTCTCCCGGTAAGGTTGATTCACATCAACCCGCTTCCTGTCGCCCTGAGCCTCTCCAGAACACAGCCCATACATCCGCAGGCTTGAATCGAACAGCTCAATGACAGGTCACAAATTAAATATGGTACGAAATTCTATTTTTGGCAAACTGAGTTTCGATCCTCGCTGCTCAAATTGTGATCCCATCGTGTAATTCACCGGCCCTCAAGTGCCGATTTTCGTTAAATAACTGTGTAAAATATCGTTTTCTTTGTTCCTTATTTGTCAAAGGCGCATTAATTACAATGACGGCACTTGCCACGACATTACTACGCGTTCCTACCGCACAAGCGGCACTGGCTCTGGCTACGACCGGAACAGGGCTGGCATGGGCGTTGTTTTTTCCGGCTCAGGCCAGCTGGATCCGCGGTCTCTTTGCGTTAGCTGGCGCAGGGCTGCTGCTGCCGGTTATTCTGAAGTACCTGCTCAACCGGGATCGGTTCATTCAGGATCTGCGTCATCCGCTATACGGCAGCCTTATGGCTCCTATCTCAATGTCGTTGATGGTTCTGGCCGATTATTTGGCTACCATTCATATCGAATGTGCGCGGTTACTCTGGTATCCCGCACTTACGCTCCATTTTTCTATGATGGTGTTTTTCTTTTTCAATCAGTTAAGAAAATTCCGTCTGACCCATCTCTATCCAAGCTGGTTCCTTTACCCAGTGGGCGCAATCAGCGGAACGCTGGCCGGTCCACTACTGGGCCATCACCAGTTCGCACTGACCATGACCAACCTGTGCATCACCATTTACTTTCTGATGCTGCCGGTCGTGCTTTATCGCCTGTGTTTTGCCGGACGAATGCCCCGCCCTGCCCGACCAACGCTGGCTATCATGGCTGCGCCGGTTAACCTGTCACTCACGGCATACCTGCTGAACGTCAAGCATCCTGATCCGGTTCTGACCGGAGCTCTGGCTGGTGTTGGAATTACCATGACGATTCTGGTTTATTTGTGCTATTTCGATTTGCTGCGCCAGCGTTTTCAGCCATCTCTGGCTGCTCTGACCTTCCCCTCGGTGATCAGTGCAGTGGCACTGGAACGTCTGACCCAGTGGCTAAGCCAGGATTTTCCACACTGGGCCTGGCTTGAAAACCTGGGCATTTTTGAAATCATGGTGGCGACCGGACTAGTGTTCTGGGTCGGCTGGAATTACATCGGCATGTACTGGCCGCACGCCGCGCCAAGCAAAATTATGCAATCAAATCAAAGCAGTTAGTCTCAATAAAGGGTTTTCGATAGAAAGCCCTTTTTTATATGTGGCCTTATACTTAGGGAGAAAGTGCCGGACCAGGCGGCACGAAACACAATCGATAATAAACCTGGCTTACCTGTGAAACGCTGTGGAGGTAAAGAATGAAATACCTGATGTTACTTGTGGCAGCCTTCGTTCTGGCAGGTTGTTCCGGACAGTCTTACGATACCGAGCTGGCAAAAGAAAGCCGATGGAAAGCGCTGGGCATTAAGGACGGTGAAAACGGGCGCCTGGTCAGAACCAAAGATGAACTCAATCAGCTAACCCCGCTGAAAGAAGACGCGTATGAACTCTATCAGCTGGGATACCGGGAAGGGATTGAAGACTACTGCCTGCCTTACAAAACTTATAAACAAGGGAAAAAAGGAGCGCAGTATACCGGCCAGTGCCTGAACACGTCTCATGAGCGCCTGGCCATTGAAGGATGGGAAGCCGGCTACAAGGAATATGTGGCTGATCAGGACAATCAATGGCTGAACAGGGATTAAGGAACGTTGTTATCCCGCTAACCTCTTGGCCTGCTATCCAAAGTCATCGGATAGACCCCCAATAGAAAATAGCGACCCAATAGGATAGCAACCCAATAAATGATTTTCAGGCCGGACATGGCTTCTATAAAGGGGCATCATCGAGTAATGAAGCCCCTTTATCCTCTTCTTGGATGCCTCAGTTTTTGTTGTCATGAACTGGTTGCCATGTGCTGTTTCCAGGCCGCATTTTCTATTTTATTTACTCGCCATGTTTGCATTGTCATGTTGGTACTGTCATGCGGCCTGCAGATGAATCTGGCTTATTCAGCTTGATCTATTCAGTCTGAGTCTGCTTTTCTGAGCGCCGGTTCCAATTAAAAACCCACTCACTCCTTCATAATAATGCCGAAACAAGCTGCTACTGAGCCAGTAGATAACCAGCTGGTTCTACAGACTCGTCGGCTCAATTAACAAGGAGTGAAACATGGCAAAATTACTACAGGTCGATTTTGAATTTAATGGCCCTTTTGGTGAAGAAATGGCGAGGGCACTGACCGAACTGGCAGAATCGATCAATCAGGAACCAGGTTTAATCTGGAAAATCTGGACAGAAAACCAGGCCGAGCAACGTGCAGGCGGGGTCTACCTGTTTGAGGACGAAGAAAGCGCTAAAGCGTATCTGGACATGCACTCAGCTCGACTGACACAAATGGGCATTCGGGATATCCGGGGCTACATTTTTGATGTCAATCAGCCGCTGACCGCGGTTAACCAAGGCCCTGTGGCATAGAGTAATGTCGCGTAAAGTCCTGTCACGTAAAGTCCTGTGGCGTAATGTTCCACAGCGAAAAACTCCGTAACGAAAAGCTCCGTAGCGTAAAGCCCTGTGACATCAATATTGGCCACGCCGGTTTTTGTGGACAATATTTTCCATGACAAGGCTTGCAACTTCAGCCTCGTCGAGATTTTCAGGACTCGTCCAACGCTGGTAACCCGGAGGTTGGTATCACGTCACCCACCCGGAATACGACAGCCTTTTCTGGTACAAAAATTTTACGGATACATGAAAAAACGGCCCTGAGCTTGCGCTCAGGGCCGTTTCCCGTTCCGTAAAAATCCTGTGTTCCAAGCAGGATAGTCTGGGTGCCCCCAGTGTCAGGCCAACACCATCTTTCAATGCTATTGAGCCTTATACCACCTCCCTGAGAGGGAAGTAGTGAAAATGCTTTCGATTTGAATGTCTCAAATCTGGAGCCAATTTATCACATAATTTTATTAATGCAAAAATTATTTTAATCATTAACTGATTTTTTGAATATCACCTTACTATGTGAGAATAGGAAACTGAGGCGGGATACATAGCTAAACCATCGCATGCCCCATCCTAGCCTCAGAAAATAGATGAAAAACCATACAAAAACCTGTAAGAATGATCAAAACACACCATCTTTGCCAGACAGTCTGCAATACGTATAGTCGTGCAGCCAAACAAGACTTACAGAAAAAGTTGAATGGTGCCTTGATAAACCATCACCTCAAACCAATAAACAAGGCAACCCACTGCTGCAACACTCAACTACAACCACAAAATATCAATTATTTTTTAGTTTATTGGATGCTATTCAACAATTTTGACTCTCACATCCCTCAGACCCCCAGTAACAAAGGTTTCCAAGCCGCAGGATACACTTCACGCTTTGCTTGCCAGAGATGACCTCTGCACTTGTCGGCCACCGACCACCAGCAACGCGCCCAGCAGGAACATACTCAGGCTATACACCACAATCGGCAATGACATTTCACTGGAGCCCAGTAACGTCAGTGTAACCATCAACGCCAGAGTGCTGTTTTTCACTCCCAACTCAACCCCTAAAGCCAGCGAGTCCGCTGTCGGGAGTCTGGCCAGCCTTCCGGATATAACCCCGGCACAGACACCTAACCCGTTGAGAAGAAGCGCCGCCGGGCCAGCCTGAACCAACAGCGCCGGTAATTGTGCGCCAATATTCAGAACAATATTGATCACCAGCAAAAACAGGGTCAGTGCGCCTAACTTATTGACCCAGCTTTCAGCCCGTAGCGCCCAAGCAGACCAGTGGTAACGAATCGCCATACCGATCATGACAGGCAGCAGCACCACCCCAGCCATCATGGCGACCGTTTTACCGACCGGTAAAGTAAAGGTCATCGCCGTGCCACTGAACAGCTCCAGGGCATAGCCGGTCACTACCGGCAGTGACAGAATCGTCAGCAGACTGGCGGAAACGGTCAGTAAGATTGACAGTGCCACATTACCGCGAGCCAGCAAAACAAACAGGTTTGACGTTGTTCCTCCCGGACAGGCGGCAATGACGACCAACCCGACAGCCATCGCCGGGGATAAATTCAACCCCCAGGCCAGCCCGAATGCCAGGATAGGCATAATCACGATCTGGGCGAATGTTCCGATGACCAGCCCTCGTGGTTGCAGGGCAATCCGGCGGAAGTCAGCACTGGTGAGTGTCATGCCGATACCGGTCATGATAATAAACAGCGATACCGGTAATCCGATGGATATAAGTGGGGTTGATTCCATTCTGAGCCTCCTTGCTTCAATAATCACACATCGATGCTTTCAGCAAAGCAGCCTCAGGGGCTGGTTCACTGAACTATTCCAGTTTTCGTACGTAGTGGTCCATCACTTCAGGGTTCAGCACGGTGACCCGACCGTATTCCAGTTTCAGTAAGCCTGCCTGTTCAAACTGCTTCAGCACTTTATGCACGCCCTGTCGGGTCATCCCCATCATGTTGGCAATATGTTCACGGGTCACCCGCACACTGAATGGCAGATCGCCCAGAGACTGGCCGCGCTGATATTCCGCCAACAACAACAATCGACGGCCAATACGCGCCTCCATACCTCGGAGCGCATCATCTTCAATCACCGAGATCGCCGACCATAAACGCCGACTCAGCAGATCCAGTGCGACGGCGTAATTTTCAGGGTATTTGCTTAACAACTGGCGGAACTTATCACCCGGCAATTCAATCAGGGTGACGTTACTGTGTGCCGTTGCTCCGTAGACTCTTGCCATACCCGGCGAAAACACGTTATCGCCAAACCAGGTGCCAGCCTCAAAAATCATCAACGTGGCTTCCTGTCCGGTTGCGCTGACAGAATTAATCCGTACCGCACCTTCAGCAATCACCGATAACGCAGAATGCCGATCACCTTTGTCATAAATCAGCGCTTTCTCTTCAAAATTCCGCACTTTTGCGATGGCAACGGCTTCAGCAATCCCTTGCTCCGGCAATCCGGACAGTATCGGACACCCCTGTAACACCTTGTTAACATCTATCATGGACTCAGCCTACGTCATAATTACTCAGTACAATGTCAATGATTTAACATTTTGCCGGGCTTTTCTGTGCTCTCATTAAACAAATCGTTAACAAAAGGAAAAAGATGATGGCACTTTATGATTCCCCAAAAGCCGCTTTTACCGACATGGCGAACGGCACGGCTGAAGACTGGCAAATTATTGCGAAAGAATTTGGCGAGTTCGCCGCCGAGTTACCAGACAGAATCATGACTCACCTGAATTTACTGAGTGGCGATTTCGGCGGGTTTCCGGTTGATCGACTGACTCACTGTCTGCAAACCGCCACGTTCGCCTATCGCGACGGTAAGGATGAAGAATACGTGGTGTGTGCGCTGCTTCATGATATCGGCGATACACTGGGCTCATACAACCATGCCGACGTGGCAGCGGTTCTGATCGAACCATTTGTCAGTGAAGAAAATCACTGGATGATTAAGCATCACGCCATTTTCCAGGGGTACTACTTCTTCCATTACCTGAATATGGACAGGTATATGCGAGATGCTTATCAGGATCATCCCTATTTTGAACGCACCCTGGAGTTTGTGACCAAATACGACTCCCCGGCCTTCGACCCGAAAGGTGACACCCTGCCTCTTACCTTTTTTGAACCTATGATTCGTAAGGTGTTTGCCAAACCGGTGCGCTCGCTCTATAAGCCGGCGCAGGAAAAAATGCATCGGGCTACGGTGGACGCCGTTCAGAACTAAGCCTTACCTAGCCCACCAGCAAGTGACAGTACAATCAGACTTAGTGGACAGTGCCCATTTGGGGCTACACCACATCGTATAAAACATTATATGGAACATCGCCCACAGGAGGTGAGTATGAGCAATTCGTTGAAACATCAGGTCTCTGAAGAAGAATGGAAACTACGGGTCGAACTGGCCGCCTGTTACCGTCTGGTCGCCCTGTTCGGCTGGACCGATTTGGTATTCACCCATATCAGTGCCCGCATTCCAGGGCCAGAGCACCACTTTTTGATCAATCCGTATGGGTTGATGTTTGATGAAATCACCGCCTCCAACCTCATCAAAGTGGATCAGCAGTGCCGCAAGCTCAGCGACAGTCCTCATCCGGTCAATCCGGCCGGGTTTACCATCCACAGCTGTATTCACGATGCCCGCCACGACGTTGGTTGTGTGCTGCATACCCACACCAAAGCCGGCGTCGCCGTGAGTGCTCAGAAAGACGGCATTTTGCCGATCAGCCAGCAGTCTACCTTTGTTTTGTCGTCACTGGCCTACCATGACTATGAAGGCGTCGCCGTTCGGGAAGATGAAAAACCGCGCCTGCAACGTGACCTGGGAGATGCCACTTTCTTTATGCTGCGCAACCACGGTTTACTGACGGTGGGCAACACCATCGCCGATGCCTTCCTGGCGATGTATGCCTTCGAAACCACCTGTCAGATACAGCTAGCCGCCCAGTCCGGCGGAAACGAACTCATTCATATTGAGCCGACAGTCGTCAGCTCCATTACCGAAGCCCTGAAAGTACAGGGGCTCGACGGTGAATTCATCTGGCCGGCACTGATGCGTAAACTGGATCGCTTGGATCCGAGTTATAAAGAATAATGCCTCAGCGTTTGCCTGATATAAAAAAACCGCCCGTGAATGGGCGGTTTTTGCTTAGTCGAATAGAGGAGAGGCGCCTACAGAGCCGTCTGCACCATCGGCTTACTTTGCGACTTTACAAAGTAAATGCAGCCAGCCAGTACCAGCAGAGGAACAACAGGGTCAAACCAGCTACCGTGAGTGCCGAACAGCAGGTTCAGAATCATCACCAGCGTACCGCCAATTGCCCAGGCAATTGTCGTTGGAACCGTCCAGATCACCAGTTGCTTACGTACTTCGGTTACGCCCATCAGACGGTTCACGATGTGGAACAAGCTGTCATTGAAGTAACCAGCAAACAGGCTGCCCATGGTTGCCGCAGAGGCAGCAAACAGCATGTTGATTCCTTCCATTTCAGCCAGTACAGGTGCAGAAATGGATGCCGCAGTAATCATAGAAACGGTACCGCTGCCCTGAATAACACGAACCAGAGTGGCGATAATAAACGGAATCATGATAGGTGAAATTGACAGCGCAGCAATCTGGTTGGCAATTTCAGCCCCAGCACCTGACTCACGCAGCACACTCCCCAGCGCACCACCGGCACCGGTCACCAGCAGGATAATCCCTGAAGTTGAGATCCCTTCTTCCAGCTTGTGTGTCGTCGTTGCTTTGTCCAGGTACGGTGTCAGGGTGTAAACCGCCAGTAGTGTACTGATTGACAGAGCAATTACCGGGTGACCCAGGAAGTTAATGGTCGCGCCCAAGGCACTGACCGACAGCCCTTCCATACCCAGCTGCTTTTCAGCCAGAGACATCAGCGATTTCACCAGAATCAGCAGAATCGGTACCACAATCGGCATAATAGACTTGGTCAATGACGGCAGGGTTTTCGACGCCTTCGACGCCATGTAGTCGTCATGAACTTTCTTCAGATCACCGGATTCGTGTGCCAGCGTTGGTGGTGCCATGTACTCAGGGAAGTGGTTCTCCAGCCAGCGAGCGTACATAACGATGCCGTAGATACATGGCAGAGCAATCAACAGACCCAGACCCAGCATAGAGGCGATATCAACCCCGAAAATGCTGGCCACACCCAGCGGTCCCGGTGTCGGCGGAATACAGTGGTGCGCCACGACCAGACCACCGGCCAGTGCCACAGTCAGCGTCAGAATAGAACGCTGTGACGTTTTCGCCAGCGACTTAGCAATCGGGTACAGAATAATGAGTGCGCTGTCGACAAACACAGGGATACTGACAATGTAACCGGTAATGGCCAGCGCCATTTCCTCACGCTTTTTCCCCAGCCACTTGATGAAATGGTAGGCGATAGATTCGCCGGCGCCGGATGTTTCCAAAATGGCGCCCATCATAACCCCAAGGCCGATGACAATCCCGATACCGCCCAGTGTGCCGCCAAAGCCTTTGCTGATTGCGGCCATGGTATCGTCAACACTCAGGCCGCCAATCAAACCGGCGATACAAGCTGCCGCCAACATGGCAATCAGGACGTGGACACGGGTACGCAGAACCAGAAAAATCAGAACAAATACAGCAATAATCAAACCAATAACTGAAATAGGTAACATTACACCGCCTCCTCTTCCGAGACCGGATACTGACTCAGATACGCAGCCAACACCGATTGAAAATCACGATCGGCCTTAAAGCCCAGCGCCCGTTCTTTTTCATTGTTGAACGCTTGCGGCCAGCTCGCCACAATGCGTTCAATCGCCGGATCCGGCTCATTACTGACCAGCTCGACCCGCGCAGGATTGACGGCTTCGGCCATCGCCGCCAGCATAGTGGCCGGGGTAACCTGAATCCCTGGCAGGTTAAAGGTACGGAAGCCCTGAATGGCATCCGCCGATAACTGGCTGGCGTGAATAATGTTGTCAATCACCGTTTCAGGACTAGAGATCCACAGCGGCAGATCCTGTGCAACCGGGCAGTTGGAACGCTCGCCTTTAAGCGGCTCACGGATGATCCCGCTGACAAACGAGGACGCGGCTTTGTTTGGCGTGCCCGGACGGATACAGATAGTCGGCAGACGCACGGTGATGGCATCGACCAGACCGCGACGGCCGTAGTCGTTTACCAGCAGCTCACACATGGCTTTCTGGGTGCCATAGGAGGAACTTGGCTGAGTGGCCGTCATCGGTTCAATCACCGCCGGTAGCTCGCCACCGAATACCGCCAGCGAACTGGAGAACACAAAGCGGATGGCCGGATTGACCTGACGGCATTTTTCCAGCAGCAGTTGAGTAGCGACCAGATTAACCTTAACCCCCAGGTCGAAATCTTCTTCCGCGTGGCTCGACACAATGGCCGCAAGGTGGAAAACATGGGTGGTTTCCTGGTCGACAATCATGTCGACATCAGCCGCATTGGTGATATCTGCAACCACAGAAGAAATGCGCGCGTCAGTGATCGCCGTTTCCGGTAGTGGCACCCGATCCACCACTTTCAGTGAGGCAATATCAGGGTAGCGGTTAAGTAGGGTACGGGTCAGCATGGCGCCTAAAAACCCGGCGCCACCAGTAATTACGATGTTCATAGGATTGTCCTTGTCGTGATATCTAATTTGTACTTCCTGTTACAGGTACGGTGTTACCCAGTTCAGGCCTTCTTTTGTGCCTGTTTTCGGGTTGTATTCGCAGCCAATCCAGCCGCTGTAGCCCGCCTGATCCAGCGCGGCAAAAATATGGGGGTAATTCACTTCGCCCTCTGACGGTTCATGACGAGCCGGTACAGAAGCAATTTGGACGTGACCAATGGTCTGCGCCAGATCCCCGATCATGGTCGTCAGATCACCGTCCATGATCTGGGCGTGATACACGTCAAACTGCAGTTTCACGTTCGGGCGATCTATACGCTCGATAATCTTCGCCGCATCCCGCTGATGGGCAATGAAATAGTTCGGTACGTCCCGGCTATTTAACGGCTCAATCAGCAGCGTAATGCCATGCTGCGCGAACTGGTCGGCGGCGTAGCGAATATTGGCGACAAACGTTTCTAGGTGCTGCTCGTCGCTGAAGCGAGGATCAATGATCCCGGCCATGGCATGCACTTTCGGGCACCCTAACACCCTGGCGTAATGCAGTGCGGTGTCCACACTGTCACGAAATTCTGCTTCACGCCCCGGCAAAGCGGCCATGCCTCGTTCACCGCTGTCCCAGTTGCCCGGCGGCATGTTAAACAACGCTTGTTCCAGCTGGTTTTCCTGTAACAGTGCAGCCAATTCATCGGCTTCGAATGCGTACGGAAACAGAAATTCCACCGCCTTAAACCCAGCCTCACGGGCCAGCGCAAAGCGCTCCAGAAACGGCTGCTCGGTGAACAGCATGGTAAGATTTGCAGCAAAACGGGCCATTATTTCCCTCTCCCTTTCAGGTCAGTGACTTCACCGTCAGTCAGATAACGGATTGCCTTGCCGTCAAGCATCAGCGCCAGCTTGGCGGTTTCTTCCAATTCCTCGGCGTTATCCACGGCGTCACACAAATCCGTTCCGGTTACCACCGGGCCATGATTGGCCAGCAGAAACGCCCGGTAATCCGCCGCGCGGTTTGCCAGCTCAGTGGCAATCTGTGGGTCGCCCGGACGCAGGTACGGGATCACCGGCAGTTGTCCAACCCGCATCACGTAGTACGGTGTAAAAGGACGAATCGCATTGTCCGGATCCAGACCTTCCAGACACGACAACGCGGTCAGATAAGTTGAGTGCAAGTGGACGATGGCATTGCACGCCGGGTTATTACGATAAATCGCCAGATGGAACGCGACTTCTTTCGACGGCTTGTCACCGGAGAGATGCTGACCGTCGATGTCTACCACCGACAATCTCTCAGCGTCCAGACGACCAAACGACGAACCCGTTGGTGTTGCCAGAAAGTGACCGTCAGGCAGTTTCAGCGAGAGGTTTCCCGCGCCGCCAGTGGCATAACCCCGTTCAAACATGGAACGCGCCAGGCTCACCATCTGCTCTCTTAATTGTTGCTCAGTCATGGATATACCCTTGTGCTGTCGTAAAGAACTGTTCGTCACCAAAGTTGCCGGATTTCAACGCCAGCGAAAGTGGCTGGTCGATGGCTTTAACCCACGGTACACCCGGTGCAATTTGCGGTCCGATGTGGAAACCTTTTACCTTCAGGCTTTGCGTCACCACGCCGGAGGTTTCACCACCTGCGACAATAAAGTTGGTCACGCCGTGCTGTTGCAAACGCTGAACCAGCTGATGGAAAAACTGTTCAACCGCTTGACTGGATGCCTGCGCACCAAATTCCGCCTGAATCGCATGGAGCATTTCCGGCTCAGCGGTGGCGTACACCATCGGCGCCAACTTGCCGCCCAGATGAGAGGCCACCCAGTCAAACACAACGTCAACATAGTTGGATTCACTCAGGCACCGTTTCACATCCAGCGCAAAGTGCGGTGCTTGCGGCTGGTAGGCCGCTACTTGACGGTTCGTCATGACCGAGCAGGAGCCGGATAAAATCACGGTGGGGCCAGAAACCGGCTGGCCAGCTTGCATCGCGTCAGACTGATCGGACAGGGACTCAGACCAGTTTTGCGCAATCCCGGCAGCCAGTCCGGAGCCGCCGGTGATCAGTGTCAGATGGCGGCAAGCCTCACCAATCGCAGCCAGATGTTGATCGTTAAGCGTGTCGACCACGGCATAGCGATAGCCCTGCTGTTTGAGTTCCGCAAAACGCGCCGCAACATTGTCAGCCCCCAGCTCAATTTCTCGGTAGCTCACCAGACCGGTTTTTCCGGTTGCCTGGGCATCCATCAGGCGCATCAGGTTGGCATCTTTCATTGGCGTAACCGGATGATTTCGCATCCCGGATTCACTGAGCAGATCGCCCTGCACAAACAGATGCCCCTGGTACACGGTACGGCCGTTGACCGGCAATGATGGACAGATAATGGTAAAAGCCTCGTCCAGCGCGTCCAGCAGCGCATCTGTCACCGGGCCGATGTTGCCTTCCGGTGTACTGTCGAACGTCGAGCAATATTTAAAATAGAATTGCTGGCAACCCTGAGCCTGTAACCACTTCAGCGCGCTGACCGACTGCGCCACAGCCTCATCGACTGGGCAAGAGCGGCTTTTCAGGCTGATCACAACCGCATCCGCTTCTACTGACACGGCTTCCTGCGGAACGCCGTTTAGCTGAATGGTTTTCATCCCGTTGGCGACCAGAAACCCAGCGATATCCGTCGCACCGGTGAAGTCATCGGCGATAACACCTAATAACATCGTCCTTACTCCTTGTTCGGCAGCGTAATACCCGGGAAAATTTTGATGACGGCACTGTCATCTTCTTTCCCATAACCGGCATTGCTGGCAGTGGTAAACATGTTGAGGGCCGTACTGGCCAAAGGCAGCGGGAAGTGGAGTGATTTGGCAGTGTCGGCCACCAGCCCCAGATCCTTCACAAAAATATCCACCATGGATTTCGGGCTGTAATCACCGTCCACCACATGCTTCATTCGGTTTTCAAACATCCATGAATTGCCGGCAGCATGGGTTACTACGTCGTACATCAAATCCAACGGGATATTGGCGCGCGCCGCCATTGCCATGGCTTCCGCTCCCGCTGCAATGTGAACGCCGGCCAGCAGTTGGTGAATGATCTTTACCGTAGACCCCATGCCGATCTCTTCCCCAACGGTATAGACCTGACTGGCTACCGCCGATAGCACCGGCTCCAACTGGGCAAAGACAGCTTGCGGACCAGACGCCATAACGGTCAGCTCACCCGCCGCCGCTTTAACAGCGCCGCCGGAAATTGGCGCATCCAGCATCGGCAATGAGTAAGTCGCCAGATCAGCCGCAATCGCTTTGGCATCTTCCGCAGAAATCGTGGCGCACACCATCACCGGGGTCTGAGGCTTTAATGCCGCAGCCAGGCCAGAATCAAAAAGGACGGTACGCACTTGTTGGGCATTGACCACCAGCACGACAACCGCATCCAGTTCCTGAGCAAAAGCAACAGCACTGGTTGAAGTCGCTTTGGCACCACAAGACGCCAACTCTTCTAACGCGGCGGGATTCACATCAACGCCATACACGTTAAAGTCGGCACGCAGGCAGGATTTCGCCACCCCCATGCCCATCGAACCGAGTCCAATCACCGCGACCGATTGCATTTTGCTCATCGAACTACCCTCATTGATTGTTATATTTTGTGAATTAATGTTCATGTTTGTGATTCTAGCTGCTAATCGAAACATTACTGCAATACTCATCACAAAAATTAACATTGAGTGATTTGTTATTTGTGAATGTGTGTGAAGAAAAGAACGACACGAATGTTAAAAAATGCAATAACAATAGGTTACTGACACCATCACACTTTCACTTAACAAATATTCACATCACTGCGTGATATCGTGTTATGATTTTTTCGGGTTTGATAAATAAAGATGAGTGAGAAATATGATTCCTGCCGAGCGTCAACGAGCCATTTTGGCGTTATTGAGTAACCAGCAAGTCATCAGTATCAATGAGCTGACCCAGCAACTGGATGTGTCACACATGACCATCCGCCGTGATATTGCCAAACTGGAAGCTGACGGCCGGGTCATGTCGGTATCCGGCGGGGTCCAGCTGACCGAGTCCATCCATCTTGAATTGCCGCATGACGATAAGATCACTCAGCAGCGGGAAGAGAAGGTAAAGATTGGTTTGCACGCTGCAGAGTTGATTCGCCCGCACTCCACCATCTATTTAGATGCCGGAACCACCACCCTTGAAATCGCTCATCAGCTGACTCAGCGAGCAGATTTAACCATCATCACCAATGACTTTGCGATTGCGGCGTACCTAATGGCGAATTCGGAATGTGTGCTTTACCACACGGGCGGAAAAGTCGACCGGCACAATCAGTCCTGCGTCGGCGAAAAGGCGGCAAACCTGCTGCGTGAGATGAATATTGATCAGGCGTTTGTGTCCACGTCATCCTGGAACCTGCGAGGGATCTCTACCCCAAGCGAAGATAAAGTACTGGTCAAAAAGGCTATTGTCGCGGCAGCACAGAATAACTATCTGGTTACCGACTCGTCGAAGTATGGTCGGGTAGCGACCTTCCATGCTGTCGATATCAGCGGCTTCGACAAAGTAATCACCGACAAATTCTTCCCGCAAAGCTGTATCCAGGACTTTGCCGAGCGAGGCGTGGAAGTTATTACGGTTTAGGCGAAGTACGGTATAGGCTGAGATAGATATATAGATAGATAACATTAGCTTCCCGGCGCAGGGCTTGCCATTCTCTTTGGCAGCTCTGCGATACATCCCCCCACCCAATACATCTCTTATCTTTTCATTTCACGCTCACCCGGCAGGCTTCTCCTCTCTTTTCCCCTTAGGCGGACCATATGTTGGGCTGATGTTAACACCCCTTCTTTCACCGACCTTTCTATCAATACTGCAAAACTGAGCTGTCCTTTTCTCATAATGACCTTCTTTACTAGAAGATGCTAAAAATTTCAGCAGATGCAGCATTTTCACCAAGCAAAAATCAAAACCGCAGCATTGGCAACATTATGAGACTTCAAATTATTCACAAAATAACGAACATTTAACTACATCAAGAAATAAAAACGGTATTAACGATTAACATTTGTTAAAAATTCAAAGTACCATTCTTTAAAATTTCGTATAGACTATGTCAAAAATAACTATTCACCAAAACGTAGAATACGTGAATGGGTGCCTGAAAAACGTAAGATCGAGTTGGTCGAAAACACTGCAGCATTGCAGTCAAGATGTCTTCATTCATAAACCGCGTCAGTTGGCTCAACCTGATAGCACAAAAATTAAAGAATAAGACAAACAGCAAACAGACCAACCAGTATTTCATGAAATTTCAGGACACGACTTCATGGATATATTCCCCATCAAACGGGAAATCGTCAGGTGAACACGGATGTAAGCCGTCGGAAAGTGAACCTTATTCCCTCCTCTCCCATCGCCCACCCGTGAATTTTTATCCAGTAACAATACATAAAAGCTAAACATAAAAATCATAAGGCGTTCCTGTAAACGCTTGAGTGTAGTCAGTCGCACAAGGAAAGAACATGGGTAGAGCAGCCACCGCCACTATTAATTTAGATGCATTTCGTCACAACTATCGTCTGGCAAAATCAGTCGCACCAGAACAAAAAGCTATTGCGATTGTTAAAGCCGACGCCTATGGCCACGGTGCAGTGAAACTGGCCTTCGCGCTGGAAAACGAGGCCGATGCGTTTGGGGTCGCCTGTATCGAAGAAGCCATTGAACTGCGTGAAGCCGGCATCAAACAACCTATTCTGCTGCTGGAGGGTTTCTTCACAGAAGACGAACTACCCGTCATCAGCGACAACAACTTCTGGTGTGCCGTTCACAGCCTGGAGCAAATCGACATCATTGCTCGCAGTCAACTGAACCAGCCTGTGAATTTCTGGCTGAAAATGGACAGCGGCATGCACCGTCTGGGCGTCAGCCCACAGGACTACCGTCTGGCCTACGATAAATTACGCAGCCTGCCGCAGGTGAACGAGATTGTCCTGATGAGCCATTTTGCTGACGCCGATGCTTTCGGCAGTGCAATCACCGCCCAGCAAATCAGTTGTTTTGAAGAGATCTCCCGTGACATTGACGCGCCGGTCAGTATTGCCAATAGTGCCGCGGCCATGGAGCATACCTCCACCCGCCGTGAATTCCAGCGTCCGGGTCTGATGTTGTACGGATCAAGCCCGTTTGAAGCTGCTCAGCCAATGGCCGAACAACTGCAACCTGTAATGACACTGACCTCGGAAGTGATTGCGGTGCGCGAACTGGGGCCGGGTGATGGTGTGGGTTATGGACACCGATTCGTGTGTGACGGCCCGACTAAAGTCGGCACCGTGGCGATTGGCTATGCCGATGGCTATCCGCGCCATGCCAAAGACGGCACGCCGGTTCTGGTCAACGGCCAGCGTACCCGCATCATTGGCCGTGTCTCAATGGACATGCTGACGGTAGACCTGACCCATATCGACGATGCTCGCGTGGGCGCGAAAGTCGAGCTGTGGGGTGACAACCTGCTGGCTGCCGAAGTCGCTCCTTACTGCGATACCGTGCCTTACACCCTGTTCACCGGCATCACCCGCCGTGTTCACAAAAAGTATATCGGCTAAACCGACTCTGTTATTGCCATAAAAAAACCGCCAGCATTGCTGGCGGTTTTTTTGTTGTAACTTTAACTGTTGTGGCCTTCACGACGCACTTAGGCGTGCAGCAGCGCCATCGCTTCTTTCGCGATCACCCACTCTTCATTCGTCGGGATAACCATCGCAACTGGCGTGTTTGGCTTGCTGATAATACCGCGGTTGCCGAAACGCGCTGCAGCGTTCGCTTCTTCGTCTTCGCGGTAACCGAAGATCTTCAGATTAGCCAGGATCTGGCTTCGTACAGGCAGCGAGTTCTCACCAATACCGGCAGTGAAGATAATGGCATCCAGCTCGTCCAGAGCAACCATGTATGAGCCGATATATTTAGCAACACGGTAACAGAAAATTTCAAACGCCAGAGTTGCCCCTTCGTGGCCGTTTTCCATCGCCTCAACAATACCGCGGCAGTCACTGGTCAGGCCGGAAACACCCAACAGACCTGAGTTCTTGTTCAGCTCATTGAAGACTTCTTCCTGGCTCCAGCCTTTTTTCAGCAGGAACTCAATGATGCTTGGGTCAAGGTCACCACAGCGGGTACCCATCATCAGACCAGCCAGCGGGGTGAAACCCATACTGGTGTCAACGCTTTGACCGCCTTTCACCGCACACACAGATGCGCCGTTACCCAGGTGAACAGAAATGAAGTTGCTGTTTTCAACTGGCTTGTTCAGCATTTTCGCCGCTTCACGGCTGACAAAGTAGTGGCTGGTACCGTGGAAACCGTAACGACGGATGCCGTATTCTTTGTACAGTTTCTGAGAGATAGCACCGGTGTAAGCTTTCGCAGGCATTGTCTGGTGGAAAGCAGTGTCGAACACAGCGTACTGTGACAGCGTCGGGAACGCTTTAATCGCTGCGCGCATACCAATCACGTGGGCAGGGTTGTGCAGTGGCGCCAGGTCACTCAGGTTTTCGATTTCCTGCAGCACAGCCTCATCGATTTTCACTGTCTTAGTGAATTTTTCGCCGCCGTGAACCACACGGTGGCCAATCGCAACGATATCTTGCTTCATGCCCAGCTCTTCCAGCAGGGTCACAATTCGGTCAACGGCCAACTGGTGGTGATTACCTGTATCAGCCAGTTTGTATTCCTGTTTCTCGCCGTTGATCTTCCAGCTGACGTTCGCTTCAGGAAGGCCAAAACATTCGCCCAGACCGCTCAGTGTCGCTTCACCACTTACCGTGTCGATAAGGGCAAACTTCAGTGAGGAACTGCCAGAATTGATTACAAGTACTAGAGAGTTGCTCATGGTTATCTCATCAGATTATTGTGGGCTCAAGGACAACGCGTGCCCCATGACACATCTGTCATACAGACCGGCTGAGGAGAACGTGTGGAGCAGCATTCTCTCAGCATTATATCTTTTGATTACATTATTCAATTTTTTTTGAATAACTCAACTTTTGTTTCCGAAAAAGCAAAATAAATTGAAAAATCGCTGGTTCAGATCAAAATAACCGCAACGAAAACGTTTACTTTTGATGATTTATTCATCAGATGCGATCTGTATCACTCAAGTTTTTTTAGTATCGTTCAACAATATCAACAGTACAAAACTGCTTCTGGGACCTCACACGCATATTCCGGCCAGCGCGTTGAACACTTTAAGATGATGAGGACTTTACACAACGGACTCATTTTAAACGGTGATCACACAGCACAATGGCCACTCTGTCAGTTACCCCACCAGGCTCAATGGCGCTTTCTGAAACCACTGGGTCAGAAAGTTCATCAGGCAACGGATCCGGGGGTTCACATGGACATCGTGATGGCAGACCAGCCACCACTGAGCATCAGGAATGGGGGCGCCAGGCAGCACCGGCACCAGCTCAGGATAGCGGGCCGCGACACTGGCAAACATGACCGTGATCCCCGCTTTCGCCCGGGCCAGTTCCAGTTGCATTTTGTAACTGTCAGTCCGGTAGCTAAAGTGAGATTTATTCACCGTTCCGCCAACCCGCGCGGCGGCTTGCGAATACACCTCCAGCCTGTCGTAACCGATCAAGCGGTAATGGCCGGTATGCATATCATGCAAGCTGTCTGGCACACCATGCTGGCGCAGGTAGTCACGATGGGCATAAAAACCGATTGGTGCCTGATGCAATAAACTGACCACCATATCTGGCTGGGACGGTTTCTCTCGGGCAATCCAGATATCCGCTTCCCGTTTGTTGAGATTCACACCACGATTTTCCACCAGAATTTCAACCTCAATACCCGGGTATTCCCGCCCGAAAGCTTCAAGTGCCTTCGGCAGAAAGTAAAACCCCGCCACCTCACCGGCCGCCAGCCTGACAGGCCCCTGATGGTTATCAATGCAGGTATTCACCTGCCGCAAAAAGCCTTTGACGCCCAACTCTGCTGCCCGGGCTGATTCCAATAACCCCTCCCCTGCCGTCGTAAGGGATAAACCGTTTGACGAGCGGTCAAAGAGGTTAAACCCCATTTTTTCTTCCAGAGCAACAATTTGTCGGCTGACGGTGGGCTGTGACATCCCCAGCACTTGCGCCGCGGCCGACATGCTGCCTTCTTCCACAACGGCCAGAAAAATCCGGATGCTATCCCATTCAATGCTATGCATTATCAAATACCCACTATGCCGATTTATCTATGTACTATACCCACAAAAAGTCCTTAACTTGTTGAGATTGTCTTTGATATGAATCGCAAGGTGGAAGGTAACTATGAAGAAAGCGTTAGTACTCGGCGCAGAACAGCAGATGGGCAACCTACTCTGCCAGGCGCTGAACAAACACCACTGGGACGTGGTCGCCGCCATCTCCGATCATACCCAGCCGGTTTTTCTGTCTGACAACCTGATGATTGCGGAAATGGCCCCGGATGATCATGCGCTGATGGAGCAACTGGTCAGCGAATCGGAAACCGTATTCTTGCATCTCCCGGATCCATGTGCTGGCCCGCTATGCAGTTTCTCTCTCGATACACTGATCGAACTTGTGGCCCGTTATCAACGCCATCTGGTACTGACCACCAACCACTACGACATTCATCATTCCATGGGCAACTGGCTGTGGCAGCGCAAGGCTCCCCTTCCCCTGCATCTGCCTGCCTCTCTGACAGCCCGGATCCAGCAGGCGGTCGCAACCGGTGCCAGTGTCTCTGTGGTGTGTTTTGGCTACAGCCTGGATGATCAGTTCCAACGCAGCTTTCTCGGAATGCTGATCAAGGAAACCAGCCAGAAACTGATCCTGCAATCCCCCAGCCCTTATGAGCTTTGCCATTACTGGACGTTTCTGCCTGATCTGGCCGAAAACCTTGTCCATCGCCTGACTGTTCAACCGTGCCAACCCACAGGACTCGATGTGTTTTTTTACCGGGGATATAAAGCCAACATGCAGGACATTGCCCGCTGTCTTGCACTGTCGAGCGGCAAGCCCGTCAGTGTGATGCCGCTGCATTGGCCGCTGTTCGGACTCCTTGCTCTCTTCTCCCCCTTATTTCGGGGATTCACGAAAATGCGGCGCTTCTGGCAGCAAGGCGGGCAGCTGGCCATCACAGGGAAGTTGCGGGGACATCCGGCGATGACACACACGCCGCTGGAGCTGGCCATGCAACACTGCTGGAACAAAAGGCGGCGCCCGGCGTGAGGCCACCTCATATTGACTTCATTGCGGCTCCGGGTATGATTCGTCCAACTTTCACTTTCCTCACAGGAGCAAACATGCTGATTTTACAAGCTGCCGCAAGTGCTGCTGTGACGACTATTGCTTACCTCCAGCAACCCTGGATTGCCTAGCGCTGGCCGGGAACGCCTGTTTTCTCGGCCACCGGGTGCGCACTCACCTTACGATTAACAAAGATTCAGCGACCACAACGAAGACCTTAGCATCGGCTTGAATGATGAGAGGCGGTGGTCCCCTTTCCCCCGTGGCCATCACACTTTACTCAGACTCAGGTTTTTGCTTCCTCTATGCGCGGAAAACGGCGCAGACGCGAGTGAGAACCACACGGAGATCACGATGGCATTATCAAGCAAGGCTTTATTGAAGTTGGTTCTATCGACAACGGTGTTATCGATAACCGCTCTGTCGAAAATACCCCAAAGAATTTGGGCCGGATGGAACACACTTAGGGAGAATCTCAGAGCGAATCGTTTAGCAAGGGAAAAAGCTGGGCAAACGCCTCGCCTGTCGCCCGGCCAATCAGACAAACACTGGTCAACCGTAGCGCTGTTGCATGAAACCGTCACCAACCCGAACATTATCCTGAAAGGTACCCATAGCTATTACAGCGATGCCTATGACGATGGCTTCGAGCAGTCTGTCGTACGCTATCTGCTGGGCGATGAAGTCAGCCGTCACTGGAAGCCACGCTGGAAAATCGACAAACTCTTTATTGGCGATTATGTCTGTATCGGTGCCGAAGCCGTTATCCTGATGGGCGGCAATCATACCCACCGTCACGACTGGTTTTCATTGTATCCATTCGCCGACACCATTGAAGAAAGTTATCAGGGCAAGGGCGACACAATTCTGGCAGACGGATGCTGGATTGGGATGAGGGCGATGATCATGCCCGGTGTCACAATTGGTGAAGGCGCAATTGTTGCCGCTAACAGCGTTGTGACCCAGTCAGTCGCCCCCTACACGATCGTTGGAGGTTCACCGGCCCGCTTTCTTCGCCACCGTTTTTCAGCAGCAGTGACAAACAAACTACTGACCTTACGGATCTACGACTGGCCAGAAGAAAAGTTTACCGCCCTGAAGCCGTTGCTGTGTGCTTCAGATATTGAGGCGCTGGAGCATGCCAGTCAGAATTACGACATGGTACAAGCGTGACACAACACCCTCGGATTCAGTACCACCGAACGTAACCAATCGTCAGCCGGGCAACCGGCTGACATACCCAACGGCAGTACCGATTGCTTGTTTCACGGCTTATCAATGGCCCCGGAACCTAAAACCACCTCTGAACAGGCCCCCCGAACAGACAGCACCTGAACATACAGACAGGTCACAGCTTCGCTTTAAACGCCAGATAATACTGGTACAACTCATCGACATCACTGCTGCACATCACATCCATATGCTTTTTCAGCAGCGCCAGTGGCCAGTCCCACCACTTCATTTCCAGTAATTTCGCAATCTGTTCGTCACTGAAGCGCTTTTTCACGACCTTCCCCGGGTTCCCGACAACGATCGCGTAGGGCGGCACATCTTTGGTGACCACCGCTCGCGCACCAATCACCGCGCCGTCACCAATGTTGACGCCGGGCATGATCACACATTCGGTCCCCAGCCACACATCGTTACCAATCACGGTATCACCGTCTCGTTCAAAGCCCGATTTAACCTTATCGCCAAACTTGCCGACATCAAAAGGAAAGGATGAAATCCAGTCATGGCGGTGCCCCTGGTTGCCCGCCAGCATGAACGTTGCGCCGGAAGCGATTGAACAGAACTTGCCAATAATGAGTTTATCGACCTCACCAAAGATACCGGATTCCCAGACAGCCCGGCTGGAATGATCGCCCAGTAAGTAGCGTACGCAATGATCTTCAAAATGCTTATCGTGGTAATACCCGGAGTAATAGGTATATTCCCCCACGGAAATATTAGGATTTTTTATATGATCCCTGACTTCATAACCACCCAGCCATGAAGGAAAAATGGATGCTGACATAGCCACACCTTATAATGATTGCCTGAACTCACACCCGGCTCTGCCGACTGAAACACAAGTAATGCCATGTGTCTGAATCCGCTATTTTCTGCCTATCGAGGTGAGCTTTACGGCATCGCCTTTTTTACTGCTTTTGCTCAACAGTATAGTGATGATACCCATATCAATAAATGGCAACTTCTGATACAAGTTGAAGAAGTTACCGCCAAACTGCTGAAAAACGGGCTAACGCCACTGGGAATGGATTGCCCGCAGGCAGACCCGGAAATGGAAAATAAAGGCGTCAAGGACGCTGAAAACTGGTTGCATCTGAGCTGGCCAGCCCTGCTCGATACCCTGATCCCGTGGGTGGAACCTTACGCCGTGCGCTATCGCCGACAAGCCGATGACGCCACGGATCACCACGACTTGTACGCGTTGGTACGCGATCACGAAGATGCCATTCTGAACTTTCTGCAGGCAGAGAAAGCCCGTCCGGGAACCGGCCTGCCATACCTGCAACACTTTCTGACAACCTATGCATCGCAGGCTGTCGTATCCTGGCCGACCAGTGGTGTCATGATTGAGATGAACGATAGATTACCCCAACAAGGCCCAGCCAGAATTTGCGTCATGAAGCACAAATTTACCTGATGAATGCCAGTTCCCAGCGATTCAGCTAACAGATTCCATGTCCGGTGATTGTCTATTCCAGTGCCCTGGATTATCACTCTGAATGGAGGATGCAGCAGCAGGGACATACGATGAACAGCAAATTCAGAACACGTTGCGTGATTTTTGACTGCGATGGCACGTTAGTGGACAGTGAAATCCTGTGTAATCAGGCACTGGTTAATATTTTCTCACGGCTTGGCGGACACCTGACCCTTCAAGAATGCCTGCAGCATTTTCAGGGTGGAAAGATTGTCGATATTCTGGCGGCAACCCGGTCCCGAACCGGAGTGCGAACGCCAATTGATGTTCTCGAGCCAATGTACCGTGAAGAGTGCCGTCAGCTGTTTGAACAGCATCTCAAACCCATTCCCGGTGTCCCCGAATTACTGGCGACGCTCCACGAGCAGGGGATTGATATGTGTATCGCGTCAAATGGCCCGGTGCACAAAATGGAACATACCCTGAGCCTGACTAACCTGCTTCCCTACTTTGAAGGCAAGCTGTTCAGCGGCTTTGAAGCCTGCAGCTGGAAACCTGACCCGGATCTGATCCACTTTGCCGCCATGAATATGGGTTACCGGTTACAGGATTGTGTATTTGTCGATGATACTCTCAAGGGTGTGCAGGCCGGTATCAATGCAGACATTCCGACCTTTCATTTCACGGCGTGCGCCAATACCCCGCACATCGACCACCCGCTTGTCACACCACTGACAACCATGCCGGATTTGCTCAGGCACATTGAGCCGGCCTGAAGAGAGCCGTTCTGAAAGCATCTTTGTTCCGCACCGCAGCGTACAAGACAAACAAAAACGCCGGGCTGTGATGCCCGGCGTTATCTGTACTGAAAAGTCTTACTGCTTTTTCACGTCGACAGGATTGCACTCGCGGGAGTGCTTGTCAGAGGAACACACTCAATGTCGCGACAATTACAAACGCGATGGTCCCGAGCAATGTTTCCATCACCGTCCAGGTTTTCAGCGTGGTTTTCTCATCCATTTCCAGCAGGCGACCAACCAACCAGAAACCTGAGTCATTGAAGTGCGACAGCACAGTCGCCCCTGCGGCGATCGCAATCACGATAAAACACAAGTCAAACTCAGTCAGTCCCACGGTTGCTGCCACTGTCGGTGCAATGAGCCCGGCGGTCGTCGTCAAAGCAACCGTTGCCGAACCCTGAGCCACCCGAAGTGCCGTGGAAATCAGGAAGGCCGCCAGAATCACCGGCATACCGGTATCTGCAAGAAGTTGTGACAGAGCATCACCAATTCCGCTGGCACGCAGCACTCCACCGAACATGCCGCCGGCACCGGTCACGAGTATCACCGCACAAATCGGCGCCAGTGATTCGCCGCACATTTTCTCAAGCCTTGCCATGCCGTAGTCTTTGGCAAACACCGCCAGGCAAACCAGCAGAGTGATCAGCAGCGCAATCGGCGTTTTACCTAGCATCTGCAGTACATTGACCCAACCAGCATCGCTGTTAACCGTGCCGGTGACGGCCAGGGTATTAAGGCCAGTGTTCATGAAAATCAGCACCAGTGGCAGCAGGAGGATCCCCATGACAACTTTGAATGACGGTTTATTCTTCTCATCAATTTGCGCCTGTGCCGACAGGAAAGCCTGTGGCAACGGCAGAACAAAGCGCTGTCCGGCCCATTGCCCATACAGGTAGGCCCCAAGGTACCAGGTTGGAATCGCCACCAGCAGACCCACAATCGTCAGCAGGCCGATATTGGCATTCAGCAGCTCACCTGCCGCTACAGGACCCGGATGGGGCGGCAAAAAGGCATGCATGACCGCGAACGCACCGGCCGCCGGCAGGGCGTATTTCAGGGTAGACCCCCCAAATTGTTTCGCGACGCTGAACAGGATTGGCATCATCACAATCAGCCCGGCATCAAAGAAAATCGGAAAACCGAACAACAGTGAGGCTATCCCCAGCGCCAGTGGGGCCCGATGAGCACCAAAACGCCCAATCAGTGTTTCGGCCAGCACCTGAGCACCTCCGGTGATTTCCAGGATACGGCCAATCATGGTGCCCAGGCCGACCAGTAACGCGACCGACGCCAGTGTGCCACCAAAGCCAGACAGCATGGTCGGCACAACTTTGTCGACAGCCACCCCGGTGGCCATCGCCGTCAGCAAACTGACCACGGTGAGCGCGATAAAAGCATGAACTTTTAACCGCATGATTAATAACAGTAATAAGGCTATGGCTGCAGCAGCCACTGATAGCAAATATGCCGGATCCGGTGTATTGGCTATAGAGTTCATAGGAGTACCTTTTATTTATTCATGTTACGCCGCTATCCCGCGACTCTGATTATTGTGGGAAACTTCACAAAGTTCATAGTTACCGGTAACATGTTACCGGTAACATGCTAAGTTACAAGCCAAGACGCAAGCCAAACTTCAAAAATGAGATAGAGGTAGAAAAATGGCAGGTAAGAGCATTATCGTGATGGGCGTATGCGGCAGCGGTAAATCCACTGTTGGTGAACGCATTGCCCAAGTCCTCAACGCCAAGTTTATTGACGGTGATGATCTGCATCCTCGTGCCAATATCCAAAAAATGGCCAGTGGTACCCCGCTGAACGATGACGATCGCGCCCCGTGGCTGATTCGGATCCGTGACGCGGCTTATAGCCTGGAAAACAAGAATGAAACCGGCGTGATCGTCTGTTCTGCGCTGAAACGCCAGTACCGGGATCAAATCCGTGACGGTAACCAATCCGTGCGTTTCGTTTTCCTTGATGGCGACAGAGACATGATCATGGCCCGCATGAAAGCGCGTAAAGGCCACTTCATGCGCGAAAGCATGGTCAACAGCCAGTTTGCCACGTTAGAACGTCCCGATGCAGAGCCGGATGTGGTCACAGTCTCTATCGACGGCAGCATTGAAGAAGTGGTTGAGCAGGCTATTCATGCCTTGGAGGCGCTGGCATGAGTTCCCCAACAACACCGCAGCAAAAACCGGCCGTTCACGACATTGTTCAACAAGTCACCGAGCGGATCGAGGCTCGCAGTCAGGCCACTCGCGCGGCGTGGCTGGCTCGCACGACACAACAGGCACAAGAAGGTAAAGGTCGCAGCTCACTGTCATGTGGCAACCTGGCGCACACAGTTGCAGCCAGCTGCCAGCAGGAAAAAACACAGCTGCTGGATATGACCCGTGCCAACATCGGCATCATCAGCGCCTACAACGACATGCTCAGCGCTCATCATCCTTATCAGGATTACCCTCGGCAAATCAAAGCCGCGGTCGGACGGGATGGTCATACCGCCCAAGTCGCCGGTTGCGTGCCCGCCATGTGTGACGGCATTACCCAGGGCCAGCCAGGTATGGATATGTCACTGTTTTCGAGGGATCTGATTGCACAGGCCACCGCCCTGTCACTCAGCCACAATGCATTTGATGCCACCCTGCTATTGGGCATTTGCGATAAAATTGCCCCGGGGCAGTTAATGGGCGCGCTGGCTTATGGCCACCTGCCTACCGCCTTCGTCCCAGCCGGGCCCATGAGCAGCGGAATCACCAACGAAGAAAAAGTCAGTGTCCGCCAGCAATATGCTGCCGGAGAAGTCGGTAAAGACGCCCTGCTGGAAATGGAGTGCAACGCTTATCACTCAGCCGGAACCTGCACCTTTTACGGTACAGCCAACACCAATCAACTGGTGTTTGAAGCTATGGGGCTGATGCTGCCGGGTTCCGCATTTATTCATCCGAGCGATCCGCTGCGACAGGCACTGACCGAAGAAGCCGCGCGCCGGATTGCCGCCATGACACCGAGTTCCGGTGCTTACCGTCCACTCAGCCAAGTGGTTGATGCCAAAAGTCTGGTCAATGGGCTGGTGGCCCTGCTGGCCTCTGGCGGCAGCACCAATCACAGCATTCATATGGTTGCGGTGGCGCGCGCGGCGGGATTGGTGCTGACCTGGGACGACCTCAGCGATCTGTCAGATGTGGTACCGTTACTGGTACGTATGTACCCTAACGGCCCGGAAGATGTGAACGCCTTCCAGCAGGCAGGTGGCGTACCCGGCCTGATGGCAAGGCTGGCCGAATCCGGGTTGATCCACCTGGATGCGACTCCGGTGTTCGGCACCATGCAGGATTACCTGACTGTACCACAGCTGATTGACGACCAACTGAAATGGAAACCTGTCGGTGCCAGCTCACGCCCGTCCGTGCTTGCCGCCCGAGGCGAACAGTTCCAGGTCAGTGGTGGCCTCAAGGTACTGCGCGGTAATCTGGGCCGTTCAGTCATCAAAATTTCTGCCGTAGCGGACAACCAGCGGCTGATTGAAGCACCGGCCAAAGTCTTTACCAGCCAGCATGACGTGGAGCGAGCCTATCACAGGGGTGAGCTCAATCAGGATGCGATTGTAGTGGTCACCCACAGCGGGCCGGCCGCCAACGGGATGCCCGAACTGCACAAGCTGATGCCGATTCTCGGCAACCTGCAAAAATCCGGCTTTAAGGTTGCGCTGGTCACCGATGGCCGCCTGTCCGGCGCATCAGGAAAAATTCCCGCCGCCATCCATGTCACCCCGGAAGCGGTTCGTGGTGGCGCCATAGGTCGCCTGCGTGATGGCGATCCCCTGCGTCTGGATGCGGACAGCGGCACGCTGGAATGCCTGGTTGACCTGAGCGGGCGAGAGCCTGCCAATGTCGATACGGAAACCGAACAACAAACCTGGGGACGTGATCTGTTTGCCCTGATGCGCAGCAATGTCTCAAGTGCCGAAACCGGTGCGACGATCTTTTACTAAGGAACTCATTACATGAACAACTGGAATATCAGCCCTCAAGCCGTTTTCTCCGCCTCACCGGTTGTACCGGTCATGGTGATCGACAATCTCGAGGATGCACTGCCAATGGCCAAGGCCCTGCAGGATGGTGGCATTACAGTGTTTGAAATTACCCTGCGTACACCTGTCGCACTGGAAGCCATTGCCCGGATCGCAACAGCAATGCCAGATGCCATGGTCGGCGCAGGCACCGTGCTGACCTGTGCCCAGTACGATGCCGCTATAGCCGCCGGTGCGAAATTTGTGATTTCTCCGGGAATGACTCCTGCGCTTCTGGCGCACGCCAAACTGGGCACAGCTCCGCTGATCCCGGGGGTCAGCACACCGTCAGAAGTCATGCAGGCCCTGGACGCTGGCTACGACCACCTGAAATTTTTCCCGGCAGAAGCCAACGGCGGTGCCAAAGCACTGGCCGCCATTGCCGCGCCGCTGCCTCAGGCACGATTCTGTCCGACCGGCGGTATCAGCCCGGGCAATGCTGCTGACTACCTGGCGGTGACATGTGTTGCCACCGTTGGCGGATCCTGGATGCTGCCTAAAGACGCGATTAAGCATGGTCAATGGGATGAAGTCACCCGCCTGTCTCAGGAAGCCGTGGCGTTGACGACAAAGTAAGCCTCAGGCGCTTTCACTTTCAGGCAATTGATGCTAATCGACCTCTTGCGCGAACCAATCAGCCAGTAGCTCATGACTCGTATCTAATTGCCAATCGCAAAAACAAAATAAGCCGCCCTGCTGCCTATCACAGCAGGGCGGCTTATCATTGAAAAAACGATCTTTTTACTGGCAAAGAGCCATCGAAAACCGACTGCTTGTCAGCCGATACTTTCCCCAATTAACACTGTAAATCCGACATCGTTAAAACGGGCAGCATCCTCGTCACCCCCCAGTCTGGCTAGCAACATTTCGGCCGCTCTGATCCCCATCACTTCACGCGGCGTTTCGACACTGGCCAGGGCCGGTGAAACCGACTGCCCAATATCCAACGCGTTATATCCCGCAATAGCGATCTGGGCCGGAACGGCAATCCCTCGCTGCTGACACCGCAGCAAAGCCCCAACCGCGACATCGTCATTGGTGCAAAACAGGCCATCGGCATCCGGGTACTGTGCCAGAGCCTCATCCAATAACTCGCGTCCTTGGGTAAAACTGGAATGCTTTTCCGTCAGTACATAGCGAGGTTCCAGGCCATGTGCTTCCATCGCCTGAGCATAACCTTCCATCCGCAGGCGGGTACGTACGTCCAGACGAGCCCCGACATAAAGTATCCGGCTTTTGCCGCGCGCCAGCATGGCTTCAACCATCGCGTTGGCCGCTGCGCGGTGATCCAGCCCCACCACCATATCGATCGGCTCTTGCGGGATATCCATGGTTTCAACCACCGGGATACCGGCCGCCTTGATCATTTTCAGTGTTTGCGGGGAATGGCGCCCTTCGGTCAGAATCAAGCCATCAACATGGTATGACAGCAGCGAAGCTACTTTCTTTTCTTCTTCTTCCGGCGAGTAGCCGTAGTGGGCAATCAGAGTCTGGTAGCCGGCTGGACGGGTAACCGATTCAATTCCCTGCGCCAGTGCAGCAAACACCTGGTTGGATAACGAGGGAATCAGGATGCCGATCGCCTTGCTGGTGGAATTAGACAGAATATCCGGGGCCCGGCTTGGCACGTAGCCCATCTCATCGACAGCCAGCGCTATTTTCTCCCGGGTAGCCGCCGCTACGGTACTCGGGTCACGCAGGTAGCGACTGACGGTCATTTTGGTTACCCCCACCCGCTCAGCAATATCTTTCAGGGTCGGACGGCGTTTTCGTTGCTCTGTCATCTTTAGTTCCAGCCAGAATGTTACGTGTAACATAGCGCTTTGTTATTGGAATGTCAGCTTTTTTCCTCGGCCAACCGATTGCGTTCTCCTGAACGCACCGACTTACCGCTTCTTTGCCGAACATCTGTCCAAGATGAAGCACTCCCGGCACACGCAACTGACAGCCATCCTCACCTACATCAGCGTCTGACTCGACCTCTCTCCCATAAGAGAATGAAAAAAGCGTCCAAATGCAGGCAGTGAGGCTCCATTTCCCGCAACGATGATCAAGGATAAGATCCACGATTAGCACAATGAACCGGGCAGCCTACCCCACTCACCAACAATCCGATCATCGCCTATACCGCCCCCTGATCTTGGCATCCTGGCATAGCTTCCAGATCAAAGCTCCTTGAACCATCGCACTTGAACAAGGCGTCTTGATCATAATTTTGATCACTGCACCTTGATCATTGTTCCAGGATCCTCATGTCTTAATCACTCTTCCAAGGGCCTTGCTTCCAGATCCTGAATCATCATTACCCTCCTAAAAACCATCCGAGAGTCACTTGTTGTAAGGTAACTCGCCACAGCGACACCTTAACCTTAAACCTTAATGCAACAGGCTCACTCGCAACCTTGCCCCTAGCGCGTTCATCCAACGACAGGTGGCTGCACTATAGATATGTCACGGAACTGCCACACAGCAGTCACAGTCACCCCGAATAATCAGTTCCCGGAAACAATGCCCGGAAACAATGCCCGGAAACCATGGCCGCCAAATGAGCCGCAGTCACAAGTGAGCAGTAATGAAACACACATTTCCAGTTAACCGCGTGTCATGCGCCCCCAGTCATTCCCACTCCGTTTCCCGATACCTTAAGACAGGATCCCCTCAGACGGGACGCCCGATGGGATTTGCTGAGTTCAACCGGCTGGCCGACAAAATGTGGCAAGAGCTGCGCGCGACAGGAATTCCGGTTAGCCAGATAAACACCCCTTAACCCTCTGTCAGAGTCGTGACACCAGCGTTAGGGGGATGTATCAGAGGGTGAGGTTTCCTGCGCCAACTGTTTCTGAAGCTGCCGGGTGACGTACTGCGGACTTTGCGTACCGCGAGCCAGCAGGCTATACATCACCGGGATCACCACCAGCGTAAACAGGGTTGCCAGGCTGATCCCACACAGGACGACGATGCCAATCACCATCCGGGTTTCTGCGCCGGCACCGGTTGCCAGAATCAGCGGAATGGCACCGGCTACTGTGGTGATCGCCGTCATCAGGATGGGTCGCAGCCGCTCGGCAGACGCTTCCAAAATCGCTTCTTCAAAAGCCACGCCCTGATCTCGCAGCTGATTGGCAAACTCCACAATCAAAATTCCGTTTTTGGCCGCCAGCCCGATGAGCATGATGATCCCAATTTGGGAATAGATGTTAAGGCTCTGACCGGTGAAATAGAGGCCGAGTAATGCCCCGAACGTCGCCAGCGGCACGGTCAGCATAATCACAAACGGGTGAACGTAACTTTCGAACTGAGCAGCCAGAACTAAAAACACCACGATCAGCGCCAGGGCAAACACAAACACCGAAGAGGTGCTGGAATCCTGGTAGTCTTTCGATGCGCCCTTGTAATTCACCACGGCGTCAGGCGGCAAATACTGGCGCACCAGCCCATTTAAGTAATCCAGCGCCTCTCCCAGCGGATAACCGTCCGCCAGATTGGCTTCCAGAGTAATAGAGCGAACCCGGTTAAAGCGGTTGAGCTGCTGAGCATCGGCCATTTCCCGGACACGGATCAAACTGGACAGCGGAATGAGCTCATCGGTACGCTGAGACCGGACATACAAATTGGCCAGATCCTCCGCAGTATTCTGACGCTCACGCTGCCCTTCGATAACGACGTCATACTCTTCCCCCTGCCAGGTATAGGTCGTGACCTGACGAGATCCGAGCATCGATTCCAGGGTCTGACCGATTTCACTGAGTGAGACGCCAAGATCACCGGCCCGATCCTGATCTATCTCCACCCCGAGCTGTGGCTGGGTTTCTTTATAGTCATGATCCAAGCCGGTTAGCCCCGGGTTTGCCGCGGCGGCATCCAGTATAAGATCCCGCCACGCCGCCAGCTCTTCGTAACTACCGCCCCCCAGTACAAACTGCACCGGTTTTCCCACCCCACGCCCAAAAGGCTGGCGCATCACCGGGAAAGCGGTGATACCGGCAAGATCCCCCAGCCGCTGACGGATATCGGCAATGATGGCACCAGCATCACGACGTTTACCCCAGTCTTCCAGTACCACAATGGCAAAACCGTTGGAAAAATCTGAAATGCGTCCCCATCCCCTTGGCGCACGGATCAGCAAGCGTTTGATCTCTTCGCTTTCCACCAACGGCATCAGCCGGTGCTCAACTTCATTCATGTAAGGCTGCATATAGGCGTAGCTGGCACCGGGAGGACCGTTCACAATGATAAACATGGCCCCGCGATCTTCCCGTGGGGCAAACTCAGACGGAATACGGCTGGTGAGCCAGCCACTGGCAAGCATCACCAGCACCAAGCCAGCCACAATGAGTGCGGGCCGATGCAGCCAGACCACCAGCGAAGTCCGGTAAGCTCCGGTCAGGGATGCCAGCGCCTGGCCGGTGACCCTGACTAGCCAGGGTTCGTCCGCAATCGGGGTCATCAGCTTTGAAGCCATCATCGGGCTCAGCGTCAGAGCTACCAGCGATGACAAAATCACAGCCGCACTGATAGCTAACGAGAACTCGCGGAACAGCTTGCCCAAATCTCCTTCCAGAAAGCCAATTGGCAGAAACACGGCGACCAACACGACGGTGGTGGCAATAATGGCGAAGCTGACCTGCTTCGCGCCCAGAAACGCCGCTTTGAGGGGCGGTTCACCGGTAGCAATACGACGGTGGATATTCTCTAGCATGACGATCGCGTCATCGACCACAATACCGATTGCCAGAATCAACGCCAGGAGTGTCAGAAGGTTGAGGGTATACCCCAGCGCATACAGCACGATAAACGCGCCAATCAACGCGACCGGCAGCGTCACCGCAGGGATCAGCATGGCACGCAGGCTGCCAAGGAACAGGAAAATCACCGCAATCACCAGAATCAGGGCGATCACCAGGGTTTTGTACACTTCATCGATGGAGGCCTGAATAAACACGGATGAGTCATAGGAGCGCTTAATTTCCATGCCGTCCGGCAGGGTCGGGTTGAGCTTGTCAACCAGCGCGTTGGCGGCATTGGCGACCTCCAGGGTATTCGCCGTCGATTGACGGGTAATGCCCAACCCAATCATCTCCTGGGTATTGCCGCGAAACGTGATGCGCTCTTCTTCTGCGGCCAGCTCAACCCGGGCAACATCCCCAAGTCGGATCAGGTAGCCGTTTTCCCCCTCACCGATAACCAGACGGGCAAAATCTGACGGTTCAACAAAGGCCCGCCGGGTTCGTACGGTAAACTGGCGGTTTTCCGATTCGAGCGCACCGGCAGGTAACTCGACATTGTCGTCACGCAGCGCATCTTCGACATCAGACACAGTCAGGCTGCGCGCTGCCAACTTCTGGCGATCCAACCAAATTCTCAGTGCATACGCTTTACCGCCCCCGACCCGGATATTGGCGACCCCGTCAATCACCGAGAAACGATCAACCAGATACCGCTGAGCATAATCCGTCAGCTCCAGCGTGTTCATCCGGTCTGAGACCACATTTAGCCACATGATCACTTCCGAACTGGCGGCAGCCTTCTCCACTTCCGGCGGGTCTGCTTCCGGTGGCAGATCACTGAGGATCCCAGACACCCGGTCCCGGACATCATTGGCTGCCGCATCAATGTCCCGCCCGATTGAAAACTCCAGCGACACTGTCGACTGGCCATCCATGCTCTGGGAATCTATCGCCCGGATACCGGCAATACCCGACACCCGGTCTTCAACCAGCTGGGTAATTTTGGTTTCGACTATAGCGGCAGAGGCTCCCCGATAGCTGGTGGAGATGGTCACGACCGGTGGGTCGATATCCGGGTATTCACGCAGTGGCAGACGTTCAAACGCCACCAGGCCAAACACGATCAGCAACAGGCTTATCACCGACCCCAGTACCGGTCGGCGAACAGCCATATCCGACAACCACATCAGCCTGCCTCCCGATAGGTAAACTGCTCCTGCTGACGGATCTCAACCGTCTGGCCAGGACGCACCCGCTGGCTACCACGGGTGATTACCTGCTCCCCTTCCCGAGCGCCACTGACAATCTCCACCTCACCCCGCCGCCGGAACCCGACTTCCACCAGCCGTTGCGACACGGTGCCATCCGGCTCGACCACAAACAGATAGTGAGCCTGCTGACGAGGCACCAGCGCTTCTTCGGGTACCACCAGCCCTTGGTGTTCAGCCAGAATCAGCTGGAGGGTCATCAGCATCCCGGGACGCAGCCGCAGCCCGGGGTTGGCAATCTCAGCCCGGACAGTAACAGAGCGGGTCTGCGGGTTAATCCGGCTGTCGATGCTGGTCACGAGACCGGAAAACAGCTGCTCACTGGAAGCCGCCGCCTGCCCTTCAATACGGGTGCCGAGCGACAGCTTGCCGAGAAACACTTCAGGGATCGAAAAATCCAGCTTAACCGTGGCAATATCGTCGAGGGTTGTCAGGACAGTCCCGGGGGTCACCAGCGCTCCTGGACTAATCTGGCGGAAACCCAGAACCCCGCTGAACGGTGCCCGGATAAAACGGGCATCCAGCTCCGCTTCGTTCTGAGCCAACACGGCCTTCGCAACCTCGATATCGGTATACAGCTTGTCCAGCTCCGAACTGGCGATGGTGTTGCGCCGAACCAGCCCTTCTATCCGCCGGTATTCACGCTGCTGCTCCTGCAGGTTGGCACGGGCGGCTCTGACCTTGGCGCTCTGCTCGCCGGAGAATAGGGTCACCAGCAACTGACCGGCTTTAGCTTGCTGGCCATCCTGAAAGTGTACTTGTTCAACCTTCTCAGTCACTTTGGCGGTCAGCACAACCGATTCACGGGATTTCACCGTACCCAGAGCTTCCA
Source organism: Photobacterium sp. GSS17 (assembly GCF_028621875.1). Classification (NCBI taxonomy): domain Bacteria; kingdom Pseudomonadati; phylum Pseudomonadota; class Gammaproteobacteria; order Vibrionales; family Vibrionaceae; genus Photobacterium; species Photobacterium sp. GSS17. The sequence goes on from NZ_CP117518.1 coordinate 1,762,862, forward strand.
CTTGCTGGCGCACCGGTTTTCGCACCACTTCGCTGACCACCACTGTCGGCGTGATAGCGCTTCGCGAATTTGTCTGCGCGCCGGCGTAATATTCCTTGTACCAAACTCCAGCTACCACCGCGCCAAGTAACACAACGCCAATCATGAGCCCTGTCAGTCGCACTCTCGCCCCCAAAAAGTTGGATTGACCTTGTTCCAGGTCACAATGAGAAATCTTGCTCCGTCTTCAATTGATTATAGATAGGGATAGGATCTGACGTACGCAGGTTCAGGGCGTTCCAGAAACGATAACAGTGCATGTGTCGAATCGAAGACATCGGAATAACGGGAAGAAGCAGGAAAGCAGGAAAGCAGGAAAGCAGGAAGTGAACCTGACGGCAGGCAAAAAAAAAGCGAGCCGGTCGATGGCTCGCAAAATAACTCATATATTGCATTTCGAGAGGGTGACAAGGTAAGTTCCCGACCTCCATGACGGTCAACTACCCATCTCATCGAAAGGGACAAAGGTTATATCCACTTCCTATTGTGCCGGGAAATCTAACCTTGATGTCAAGAAAATGTCAGGAACAGTGACAATAATTCTGACACTGTGTTCTTAGTTCCATTTTTTTGTGTTCTAATCTTCAAATACAATCCCTACCGTGACTAAAAATCACACTGAGTGAGTGATATTTTATCGATACAAATCAATAAAATGTGCCACCCAGCGTAAAGTAGACCGCATTCTCGCCCCCTTCAGCCTGACCGTATGCCAGATAGACCGGGCCCAGTGGGGTATCCAGTCCCATAAACAGACTGGCCGCGCCAATGCTGCTCTCCCAGCTGATTAAGTCCGCCTGATCCCACACGTTGCCCCGCTCTAACGAAGCCCCGATGTACACAGGTATAGACAAGGCACCGAAATTGTTATCCAGTAGTCGGTAACTGTACACCAGCCCTGCGAACGCCCGGTAGCGGCCATTGAGTTCATAGCGATGATACCCGGACAAATTAAACAGCCCGCCCAGATCCTGGGCATATACCGGCAGCAACTCATCCGATTCACTGCCAGCGTAGCGAACAATAGAAACCAGGCTATGCCGGTCATAACTGAACGGGGCAATCAGCGTTGCATCATAGTGCAGGCTGTCACTGTCAATTCTCGGATCATCATTTAGCTGGCTGCTGATATCCCCCAGCCCCAACGTCATCTCAAAACGCGTGCCCTCACGCGGGAAAAAGGAATTGTCCAGATCATCGTATTTGAATTGCAGGTACGGACCATTCGAATGATAAGTCTGCTCGTTCAGGTCGCTGACTTCAGACGCCCGTCCCTTACTGTACCGATAACCCAACGCCAACGCGCTCCAAGGACGCAGGTTCCAGCCAAATTCGGCAAACCCATGGTAATTCTCATACTCGGTTTCCAGTACCGCGCCCCCCAGACGATCGATCAAATCGCCCTGCTCTTCCGACAGCCGAAACTCGCGGACCTCATGCTGCCAGCCTGCCCCAACCGAAAAATAGGTCTTCTTGCGATAATCAAGCGGGAAATACAAGCTGGAGTTAATCAGTTTCCAGCTCCCGAGCAGCCAGTCAAACTGCCATTCTCCGCCTTTTTCGGTCAGGTCAGTGTAGAGGTATTGGGTACCAAAAGAAAAATCAGAGCGGTTCGCAAAATCATCCTCAAAGGACAGCTTGAGGTTAAGGTACCCCGGTCCCCAGCTTTTCTCGCGCACATCCATGATCAACACGTTCTGATCATCCTGACGATCAATCTGGTAGGTGATCCGTTCAAAGATATCCTGACTGTTCAGCCGTTTAACGGCATCATCCAGCTCGTGCGAAGCGATAACGCGCCCGGCCTTCAGCTCCATCAGGGCACGTAGGGCCTCATCAGAGCGGCGGGTATGATTGTTAATAGCAATCTTATCGATGTAGTAAGCCGAGCTGGCCACGAGCTGACTGCGCCGATCCAGCTTGCGCCGAAGGTAATTGCGGTATTCCGGCTCAGACAGCTGGTAGCGCAGCAATTTAGGGAGCGATTTCAGTGCCACGGATCGGCCGGCCTGGTACGCCTGCTCCATTTTGTCGAAGTCCGGTGCCAGCATAAAGCTCACATCCGGCTGGAGATAGACGTCCTCATCATCCAGGCGTTGCATCTGCAAGTCAGAATTGGAGTTAGTCATGTAGGTGGTCAGCTGACCGATGATATTGAGGGCGCTGTTCAACTGCTGTTCGCCAAACAAGGCATCGCGCAGATCCACAGCGATGATCACCTCAGCGCCCAACGCCTGCGCGGCATCTACGGGCATATTGTTAACGATCCCGCCATCGACCAACACTTGATCATCGATCCGTACCGGCTGCAATGCGCCCGGCACGGTCATGGATGCTTGCATCGCCGTTGCCAGGTGGCCCTTACTCAGAATCACAGGCTTGACATGGACAATATCGGTTGCCACAGCCCGGTATGGGATTGCCAGCTGATTGAAGCTGGGCAACCGCGGGAGGTTGTCTGTCAACTGCCCCAGCAGAGTAGCCATCCCCTGCCCCTGAAACGCCCCCGGGCGGGCCCGGTATTCACCGTCAATATCCAGGCCGATGTCGGCATAAATCGGATAATTGTCATTCTGCTGTTTACGACGCAGCACCAGATCATTGCGTCCGACTCGGTCATTGTAACCACTCAGCCAGTCAGCCTGCATGGTGCGACGGTGGACTTCTTCCGCCGACAGCCCCATGGCATACATACCACCGACATACGCCCCCATGCTGGTCCCAGTGATCACATCTACCGGGATCCGGTACTCCTCCAGCACAGACAGCACGCCAATGTGGGCAGCCCCTTTGGCACCGCCGCCGCTGAGGACAACCCCCACTTTCGGTCGTGCTGACGCCGTCTCGCTTGCCACGGCCTCACTTCCAGTCCCCAGCCAACAGACCAGAGACACCACTACCAGTGAGGTACGTCGCTGTAACGCTCTCTGCCAGCTCATCATAATTCCTTTAGATTCAACTACAAATCTTGCAATAGAACGCATCCTAGCACGGTTTATTGCGTATTCTGTCAGGGAAATAAAAACCGGCAGAATGCCGGTTTCAGATAACGCCGAGAGCGGTAACGACCTCAGATCCCACGTGCCATATCATCAAGCGCGGTCATGACCTGTTCGTTGTAATGTCCCTCAAACACCAATTTACACACCTTACGGCGCACAGCCAGGCCCGAGATCAGACGCTCAATGGACAGATGACGCTCATCCTGCTGATTGTTGTAGAGCTCGATGGTCTTACTTAAGGTTTCATAAGGCATCGCATCCCCACCAACACGAATCCAGTCCAACTTTTCCAGCAGGGCATGACACTCTTCGCTGATAGCCGCGATCGAATGGCCGGTCATCGCCGACAATGCGGTAATACTGCGCTGTAGTGCCTCCGGCGACGTATATTTCGACAGAGTGATTGTCAGCTCATCGGCATTGATTTCGACCAAATGCTTACGCAACTTCACCCGGCGCCCTAAACGGCCCTTACTGCGGCCCTCTTTGCGCTGGATCGGCTCAAATTCACCGTCAATAATCTCGGAAAGCTGATCAAGCTCCTGCTTGGGCAGGATCTCATTGCGCAACGGGTTCGGCATCGTCGGCGCCATGGAACGCTTACCCTCGTTGGTCGTTTTGGCGCGAGAATAACGAATCACCTCATCAGCATCACACCGAATATCGATCTGGTAATCGCTATAGCGCTTGTCACGCTCATGCGGGGTGATCGTCAGATGATAGCCCCATAAGTTGACCGCAAACATATCGTCAGTGATCTTGCCCTCAGCCAGCTTGCGCAATTCACGGATCAAGTCAGACGAGAAACGACGCCATTCAATATTTCGAGCCAATTTCTGGTTCAGCTCGCTCAGCAACATGGAGTCATTGATCCGGCGTGACATCCGGCTCCGGAAAAAGGTATAGAGCTGGAACACCAGCGTATGCTGACGCAGAATTTCTGGCGGAAACAGGAAGAAATAATCCCGGGTCAGCAGCTCATCAAAGAACGATGGCTCCCAGACCAGAATGTAGAGATTAGGCTTGATACGGATCTCGCCGTCATCCCCTTCTTTCGGCGCTTCCTCGGATGCGGTGATGGTGCGTGCCAGAAAGCGGAAACGATCACTTTTAAAGCCTTCCGGCATGTTTTCACTCAGCCAACGACCGGTCAACTCGTGTAACTGGAAATCGGTGAACTCAATGCGATCAATACTCTCTCGGATAGAATCACGCGCCGGACCGCTGTCCTTCTTACCTCGCAGAGCCAGAATATCGGTAATGTATACCGGCGTTTTATTGGCCATTGTCCGCGCCTGCAGCTCGTAGTCAGCGATATGATGATCGTGATACTGCACTGTCAGGGTAAACAGGGCAAACAGCGTCATGAGATCGTCGACCGTCATGATCGATTTGGACGATCGTGTTTCGATGATCGCTTTCGTGCCGCTGATCGCAACCATCGACTTCTGATAACTTTTCTTAGTGCGTGGCGGGGCCAAAGCTTGGTCAATGATCCCTGCCCAGCTGGTGGGAGAAACCACGATTTGATCCGCTTCATCCGGCATAGTCGGTGGTGTGCCAAGACCATGTTCGCTCAACAAAGCACGATTGATATGGTTTTGAGCCAGTGCCTTGGAGCGTTTCTGTTTTTCCTTGGCTTTACTCTGCTCTGAATTCAGGCTGCCTGAACCCAGTTGGGAGATCAGCAGGGCCGGGTTGATAAAATGATGCAGCATCGTTTTACCGGCTAAACCCTCTTCAAAACGAACAGGTTGTTGTTTAAACAACCCGATATTGACGGCGGCACGCAAGCGCTGCTGGATAGCGGCACGGGTTAGCTGACCTTCTGTCGCCTCAACCAGCTCGGTTGTTGAAACCATGCCATCTTGACTGGACAGGCCACGCAGGGAAATTAAATTCAGCAGCTCAATGATGCTTTTTGTCACCCCTTTAAAGTGCTGATACTGCGGTAACCAGTCAACCAAGTTGCCAGGTATCGCAAAAAGATGACCGTCTTTATGAGATCGAGGGGCGGAGATCAGGATTTTTTCAGTGTGATTATTTTCCGGTACAGGTACTGAATTCATTTGTCATTAGCCGTAGATACATCATTTTTCCGGAAAAGATTAACGAAAAAAGATCAAGAAAGAAAGTGCTTTTTATGAAAAGTTTTTACAACTGATCTTTATGATTTATCTGATCTTATTGTTTAAGTGATCTTATGATCTGGGCGGCGGATTTCTTGTAAGTGCCTAATATTAAAAGACATAAAAAAGGTGCTAGACGGAACCATGATCAATGGCATCAGGGAAGCATGATCATTAAGGTCTCGTATCAATGATCAATGTGGCGTCGGAACCATGATCATTATCACATCGTAACGATGATCATCAGTTGCCAGCAAGCATGATCATCGTTGTAGAACAGGTTACACACAGGGTTATCCACAGTAGTGCTCTCTAACGATAAGATTTCAGCGTGGGAAAGAAGCCAATCCCGCTTTAGGTGCTTCATTTTACCCAGAAAAATGATCAAGTAGAGAGCAGATGAATGTAAAAACACGGCTATTTTCTTTTTTGAGGTCGTAAAGCGCTGCTTTTTCAACCAAAGTTGAAATGACAGTGGCCGTAGTTATCTGGCAAATTGTCATGTGTCCGGTAAGGAAACATGATCAAGTGATAAGAACTGCATTTCAATTTCCTCGTGGTACCCTGCTTTGTACTGGTGTGCGACTATTTTTAGCAGGCTTTATTCCTCTGAAAGCCTTGTCAGTTCTACATTTACCGTAGTTTAGTCTCCTTTTTACATGCTTCCGGGGGATCTTTAAGCGTTGCCTTTAATGAGGATCTCACCTTGATCATTTTTCCCTATTGAGCAATGACGTCCGGAATCCGGTTGCGGTGTAAATTTGGCCAGATGATTCCTTGATCATTGTTTCAGATCTTAGGCCACAGCTTAGGAAAGATGATCAAGTATCCGCATGATCAAAGCAAGTTAGTGTCGTCTGAATCCTGCTATTGGGGCTATTTAGCATGGATTTCAGGATGATCGTTAGATTGAGCGAATAACAAACGCCGGGTGATCATCCTGAAATCTGTGAGTAGCGGAAGACTCCCGGCGGGGAACTGACCGTTAACAGCCTGAAAGTACTGCCGGTTATCTGTATTGCGTATCCGTGAGTTGATTACTGGTTGGTCAGTATTGCAAGTGATGCCAATCTCGCCTGCCCTGCCCTGCCCTGCCCTGCCCTGCCCTGCCCTGCCCGAATGAATGCTGTTAGCCAACCGCGCTTTAGGTTGGTTGTGTTAAATTGAAAATACACTTACCGTAATTCAAGCGAAGATTAATACGCTTCCGGTGTAATCCTGTCCACTCAGACCTTAACTTCGTCAATGAGCAAAATTTACATTGTAAAATAGTGACGTTGTAACACTTTAAATATGAAGTTTCTAACGAACGAATCTGCTGGAATTTTCGTGTAATTTGTTATTGGTGTTGGTAGTTTTTTGCTCATTGTTTCCCTTTCTGCTGAGATAAATATCACACAGTGTCGTTCAGCTTTTTATTGTTTCGGTGTTGTTTTGCTGTACAATAAGTCAAAAACTTACAAAGCGAATAATAAGACGATGAACAGGGAACAGACGATAGAAAATTTGCTCAACATTGCGGAGCAAACGAAGCAGGTACAAGCTGACCGTATTGAAATCGTGTTGGAAGAACGTCGTGAGGAAATGTTCCCTCCGATGTCAAAGGCCTTGATGGAAAGTCGCTCTGGCCTGACCCGACGGAAACTGGATGATGCGATTTCCAGAATGGAGAAAGCGGGCCATCAGTTTACCAAAAACAATGCTAATCACTATTCCATTACGCTGGAAGAAGCGCATCAGTTGATGGATGCCGCAAAGAAACCGGCGTTTTATCAGCGCGAAGGTGCCGGTCGTAAGCCATGGATTGTTAATGTGCAGAACCAAAAAGGTGGCACCGGAAAATCGATGACTGCGGTACACCTGGCTGCCTGTCTGGCTCTCGATCTGGACAAACGTTACCGAATTTGTCTGATTGACCTCGACCCGCAGGGGTCGCTGCGTCTGTTTCTGAATCCGCAGATCAGTATTGGTGATCAGGAAACGATTTATTCAGCGGTCGATGTCATGTTAGGTAACGTGCCTGAAAATCAGGCGATCGACAAAGCGTTTTTGATGGGGAATGTCGTTATGCCGACTCAGTACCCGAACCTTAAGACCATTGCAGCGTTCCCTGAAGATGCCATGTTTAATGCTGATGCGTGGCAGGATTTGGCTGAAAATCAGGATCTGAATATTGTCCGCCTGCTGAAAGAGCAGGTGATTGATCCCATCTCCGATGAGTTCGACATCATTATGATCGATACTGGTCCGCACATTGATCCGCTGGTCTGGAACGCCATGTATGCATCGAATGCTCTGATTATTCCGTGTGCCGCCAAGCGTTTGGACTGGGCGTCAACGGTGAACTTTTTCCAGCACTTGCCAACCGTTTACGAGATGTTCCCTGAAGACTGGCACGGCCTGGAGTTTATTCGTCTGATGCCGACCATGTTTGAAGATGACAATAAGAAACAGGTCTCAGTGCTGACGGAGATGAATTACCTGTTGCGTGATCAGGTTATGATGGCGACCGTGCCGCGTAGCCGCGCGTTTGAAACGTGCGCAGACACTTACAGTACGGTGTTTGACCTGACGGCCGCAGAATTTGAAGGGGGGAAGAAAACCCTGTCAACCGCCCAGGAAGCGATTCAGCGTGTTGGTCTTGAGCTGGAACGTGTGATGCATAGCCATTGGGCGAATCTGAACCGGGAGTAAATTAACAGATGGCAATCAAAACGAAAGATCTTAATGCTCGTCTGTTCGGCAAAGCCGATAAACGTCGGGCAACGACGCCGACAGAAGCACAGACTGCGGCGCGTGATAAAGCCGCGGTGATTGAATTGGCCGTGGCTGGCGAAGAGACCGTTGCGTTTGAACTGGTAAAAATCAGTGCTGGTGAGGTTGCGGAAAAAACACAGGTATTTGAAGAAAATGCCCGTGAACAAGCCTTCCTGACGGAGCATGCGCTGGCTGATATTCTGTCTACGCTGAAAGAGCGAGGGCAGCAATACCCGGCTGTCGGCCGATGGTTGGATGATGGCAGAATCGAAGTGCTGGACGGTAGCCGCCGTCGGATGTCGTGTATTCTGGCTGAAAAAGACTTCCTTATTTACGTCGGCAAAGGCATCAACAGTGAACATGCTAAGTTCCTGTCCGATGTTGCGAACGCACACAAGCCGCTGTCGCTGTATGAGCGCGGCAAAGAGATGCAGGCGTTGCTGGAATCTGGCAAAGTGTCGGATCAGAAAGAGCTGGCCAAATATTGTCAGTGTAGCGAGGCTCTGGTGAGTGGGGCACTGAAAGCGGCATCGCTACCGATGGAACTGCTGATGGCGTATCCGAGTGTCAGTGAGCTGGGCCGCCCGACAATTGTGAAGCTGCACCGTCTGTTCTTTGGTCTCAGTGAACACCAGCAGCAAGCGTTTGTTGGTGAGCTTAACAATGGTAAAGCAGCACTTTGGAAAACCATTGATGCTTCCGGTATTACCCGGATCACCCGCGAGGTGACTAACCATCTGGAGCAACTGGGTGAGACTCTTAAGCCAAAAATGGTGATTGAAAAGCCTCAGCCGTTGGAGTTGGTGAAAGGTAAAATTTCTTACCTCCGTGAAGGCGACAAGCTGCAGCTCAAGCTGAAAAAGCTGACCGAACGTCAGGCTGACGACATTCTGGCCTATCTGGCAGACTACCTGAAGTAATCAGTAAAACCACGCTCAATAGCGTGGTTTTTTTTTCTCTGTTCCCGCAACTTGGTATGATGCCTGAGTTAACACAAGAAACTCAGGTACCCAGTTCATACCATGAATACCCTCCAAGCTTTTTGTTCTCAGCTGAAGGCAAGCGCGCGCTATGCCCGTTGCCGTTATCTGGTCGTTATCCAGGGAAGTCTCTCTTGGTCCCGTTCGACGGCGCAGCTGTTTATTGAGGATGACACTAAGACATTGCAATGCGGCCCGCCACTGTTGGCTGAGATCAATACCATTGCCTTTCGTCAGGCGAAGCAATGGTTAGGCCGTGAGTGCGAAAGCCTGATTGTCAACGCGCGTGATGGTTTTGATGCAGAAGCATTTGGCGCAATGACCGGAACCCTGGTTGGCGGCGGTCTTTGTGTACTTGTTTTACCTGAGCAAGGGTTGCAGACCCGAACGTCAATGTTTGACAGGCGTCTGGCGGGGTTGCTTCAATCACCGGATGTGTATTGGTTAAGGGAAGGGCAGGTTAGTTATCCTCTCGTTGTTTCCCATTCGGAGCGAGAACCTGACACTGGCAACGGGCGGGCGCAAACATCGCGTTGTGATCAGCCATTCTCGGAAAAGCTTGCGAAGATTGATGCTGATGCTGATGCTGATGCTGATGCTGATGCTGATGCTGATGCTGATGCCGGCGCGCTGACTGTGTGCCAGGCACAGGCGATAACCGCGATTCGGCGGGTTGTCACCGGCCATCGTAAGCGACCGCTGGTATTAACTGCCGACCGGGGCCGCGGCAAGTCAGCGGCGCTTGGTCTTGCAGCAGCCAGCTTACTGGCTGAACGTTCGCTTCGTATCGGGATTACGGCACCGTCGTATGCCGCGGCAGAAACGGTGTTTCGTCACGGCGCTATGCGTCTCGGGCTCCCTTTTTCCCAGCAACGTAAACTTCAGCATGGCAACGGTTCGCTGGCATTTTTTTCGCCGGATGCGCTATTGGCTGAACAACCCAATCTCGATGTGCTGTTTGTCGATGAAGCGGCGGCAATCCCGACCCCGATTCTCCATACCTTGTTGCAGCGATATAACCGCTTGGTCTTTGCCAGTACGGTACATGGTTATGAAGGCACTGGGCGTGGGTTTGCGGTGAAGTTTCGGACATTGCTGGATCAGGTCATGCCGCAATGGCGTGAATTTAAGATGGCACAACCGATTCGCTGGGCAGAGCAGGATCCGCTTGAACGATGGGTGTTTAATGCCTTGCTGCTGGATGCTGATATTGACGATGTGGCGTTAGCTGCGGTCGCTATCGGCGAGCAGCAGGGGGATAGTGCGGATTCGCCATCATGTATCGAAATATCTTATCGGGCTATTGATAAACAGACGCTGGCATCGGATGAAAAGTTGTTGCGGCAAGTGTTTGGTCTATTGGTTAATGCGCATTATCAAACATCCCCGTCTGACTTGACTGCACTGCTCAATGACCCGCAGCTTCATGTACTGGTTGGTCACGCCAATGAACAGGTTGTCAGCTGCTGTCTGGTTCAGATTGAAGGCGGTTTCGATGATGAGTTGGTGATGCAAATTCAGAACGGCTCACGCCGCCCGAAAGGACATTTACTGGTTCAGTCGCTCGCTGCACACCTGGGAATTGGTCAAGCGGCCAGTCAGCTTGCAGGTCGTATTTTACGGATTGCGGTCCATCCGGATTTGCAACAACAGGGGCTGGGTTTGGCGATGTTGCAATTTACGGAGCGATGGGCTGTTGGTCAGGTAGATTACTTGGGGACGAGTTTTGGATTTGCGCCGGAGTTATTACGTTTCTGGCAGAAGGCGGGTTATATGCCGGTCAGGCTCGGGTTTAAAAATGATGCTGCCAGCGGTTATCCTTCTTTACTCTGCGTGCGGGCACTTGAACCTGTCAGCCAGCATTGGCAACTGACCGCTTCAACCATATTTGCGGCCACCTTTGCCAGCAATGCAATGGAGGCTTACTCGCAGTTGGCTTTAGAGCAATTTGTACCGCTGTACTTAATGTTATTACCGTCGATGGTGCCGGTACAATCATTGCCGGCAGACATCGTGGATCATCATTTAGCGTTATACTCTGCCGGAGGCTTGGGCTACGAACTGGCTTTGCCTGCGTTGACCATCTGGCTTAATCAGACGTTATTGACTGCTACTCAGGAGCAGGCCGAAACTCTTGCTTACGCTATTGCCAAGGTCATCCAGCGGCAATCTTGGAGTGATATGGTTGTAACGTTTAACCTGGCGGGCAGGAAGCAAGCGGAGCAGGTTTTGCGAGATCTTGTTTATGCTCATCTGAATACATCTGACATCAAGGAGTCTGAATGAAGATTGTTGTTGACACTCATACGCACACACTGGCCAGTGGCCATGCTTACAGCTCGTTATTGGAAAATGCGCAAGCTGCTGCTGAGGCTGGGTTAGCTTTGTTATGTGTGACGGATCATGCGCCCTCAATGCCTGGTGCTCCGCATTTTTGGCATTTTGCCAATCAGAAAATTCTGCCGCGCTTTCTTCATGGGGTTGGCCTGCTACGAGGTGTCGAAGCAAATATTATCAACCCTGCTGGTGAGATTGATATCACGCCTCAAGTAGCTGAGCATCTTGATTGGATTTTAGCGAGTTTTCACGAACCGGTTTTTCACCCGGCTGACAGGGAAACGCATACCCAGACTCTGTTGAACGTGATTCAGTCTGGTCGGGTAGACGCGCTTGGGCATCTTGGTAATCCCAATTTTGATTTTGATTTTGAGCGTGTTATTAAAGCTGCGGCAGAATGTGGCGTGGTTATTGAGATTAACAATTCGTCGTTGTCAGGTTCTCGAGTAGGAAGTGCACCGCGCTGCGAGGACATAGCATCACTTGCGAAAGAACTGGGGGCTCGTATTACCACGGGCTCTGATGCCCATTTCGCGGCGGATGTGGGAAATTTTACCTCAGTAAAAGCATTGCTTGATTATGTCGCTATGCCTGAAGAATTGGTTGTGACAGCAAATGCCCAGCGCTTTCTGGCATTTTTGCTAGAACGTGGTCATCATCCGATTCCCGAATTTTCGGGGATGACCAGCTGAATTTACACTGTAAATTTTTATTCCTTTCAACGGTAAATCTTTTCTTGTCATTTCTTTGCTACCTTGCCGAGTAAATCAGTTCTTTTTTATGACCCGGCAAGGATAGCGGACAGCGTGCAGCCATCAACGACTATGATGAGGCCTGTAATCTCATTCCAAAAATGATGCTATTGTGGCGCAGTGCTAGCTAGCCATCTTATGGCGATCACCTCATTTACACTGTAAATTCATATACAGAATGTTGTTCCATAACGTAATTGTGATTTGTAAGATCCGCAGATTTTTTACTAATGTTATAAGACAGCCCGCGCTTGGGGCTAGTTGCGTTTACCTCAAAACAATTAAAACAAAAAAGTTCGAATTCCGTTCTTTGACTATCGTCGGTTTGATAAGGAGGCGTCATGAGCCTGATAAAAGTGCCCAGCCCTGCACTGCGCAAGCTGATTTCAACCCCTGATATCTCGCTTTCGCAGTGGGATGAGCGTTGTTACTCGCTCGGCAAAGGGGGCGTGGCTGCCCGTCTCCACTATCAATCGCTGGCAGATGATACGTTGATTGATTGGCATGATGTTGGAGTGAAAGTGTCCATAAATCGTGTTAGTCGCCATTCCCTGTATTTTGAAACTGACCATCGCTTGCCGCCAACAGCCAGTTACCAGCTCTATCTGCATTCTGTTGGCAGGGTGGATGGCTATGTACGCCTTGACCCGGACTCTTCGAATAAGAAACACCCGGCACGCTATCAGTATCAGTTTGTGCTCGATCACTGGCTGAATGAACAACAAGTGGCTGGTATGGCTGGGCTCGACTAATTGCCTGATTCTCGATGTCTGAGGCGATTGTGTTACGTTACATGTGCGGGGTATCACTGATTCAGTGATCTGGCGGTGTTTTCTTGGCTGTATTTGTGACCTGTCGATTATTGGCGAAGTTATTGATTCGGTATTATTTCATTGAATAGCGAGACTGTTATTCGATGACTACTGTATTCAAGGAAGGGAGTCGCAATGGCCGAACGGTTTCTTCGTTTTTCTGACGATGGGCAGGCGGTACTGTTTATCCCGAAAGCTGCGGGGAGACAGGAACAGGAACTGACGCGGGCTGACATTCTGGCTCAGCTTGCGGAGTTAGGCGCGGAGCGCTTTTACCTGTTCGAACAAGCCGTAGATTCTGCATTGGCCAGAGTTAAAACGGCGCAGGCCGCTGAATCTGCCGATAGATCCTCAGGCCATCCTGCTCCCACCTCCCCGAAAGATTCCATTATCGTTGCTGAACGACGTGATGCCCAATTGGTGGTTAAGACTGATCCGGATGGTATGCGGGCCTCTCTGACCGTAACGGCTCCGTATGGTGGAACACACCTTTCAGGACCGGGGTTACTGGATGTGTTACAGTCGCATCATATTGTTAAAGGCATTCGTAAGTCCCAGTTGCAGCACCTGCTTAGTCAAACTCTCGCCCTGAATCCCGGTGAAAAAATATCGTTGCCGGTAGCATTTGGCAAGCTTCCCGAGCACGGTAAAAACACCCGTTTTGAGCCGTTAGTCGAAGATGCAGGCTCTCGTGTGTTGCGTCCTCAGCAGACTGATGATGGTAAAGTGGATATGCGGGATCTGGGAGAATTGGTCACCGTAAAATCCGGTCAGCCGTTGATGAGGCGCTACCCCGCGACGGAAGGTACGCCGGGCTACACCGTACACGGCAAGGTATTACCGGCTAAACCGGGTAAGAGTGAAGAGTTTGAGACTGGCGAGGGGACGCTGATCAGCCAAGCCGATCCGGATATTCTGTTGGCCAACAAGGCCGGTATTCCTGTTCGTCAAAAACGCGGTATGCAGATTGATGACGCATTAACGCTTGCCGGGGTGAATGTGGCAACCGGCCATATCTCCTTTGATGGTAGTGTGATTATTTCCGGAGATGTCACCCCAGGGATGAAAGTGACGGCCAGCGGGAATATCGTGGTGGGTGGTTTTGTCGAACTCGCAGAGCTGACCGCCGGCGGTGACGTAGTCATTCAGAAAGGAATCATTGGGCGTAAGCAAGAGGGCATGGATTATGCGTGTCGGATTATTGCCGGTGGCAGTGTCACCAGTAAATTTGCACAGTTTGCTGGTATTGAAACCGGGATGGATATGGTGTGTACCCTGCACGTATTGCATTGCCGTATCCGTGCCGCCGGTGAAGTCGTTGTCATGGACCAGCTAAAGCGCCACGGCACGTTAAGTGGGGGGGACGTCGAAGCTGGTTATAATGTGAAGGTGGTGAACCTCGGGGCTTTGGCGGGGGTGCCAACGACGGTAAAAGCTTTTACGAAATCCCCGACCTTATTGCAGCATATCCAAGCCGTGCAGCGCGAAATTGATGCGGAACTGGGTCAAATAGATAAGATCCGGCAGGCTCAGCATAAGTTACTTTCAATCCCCCAAGCAAACCGCCCTCCGGAGTTAGTCGACAAAATTCGCACGATTTCCCTGCAACATCAAAGTCTGATGACATCGCTTCGTGAACAGCAACAGCAGTTGCGGGACGAGTATGATGAAGTGCGTCGCTTGGTAGCAGTCAAAGTCCTGAACCGAGTCTATCCCGGCGTTAAGGTGCAGTTAGAGCGAGATTTGATTTCGGTCTCTAATGAACATGGCCCTTCCAAAATCCATTTTGATGACCAGGAACTGGTACTGCAGCCACTTTGATTTACAGTGTAAATGCTATTTACACTGTAAATCAGCCAGCCATTAATAGGATGGCAAGGGTGCACGAATCGTCTGGTTTAGCCGAGATTGCTTTTGTCGAGTTTCGATGATGTAGCCTTGAAAACCACTTACAAATAAATCGGAAAGCCGGTCGAGCTGAGTTTCCGTTTCTACCCGGGTGGCGATGGTTAGAATGTTGAGACTATGCGCCGTGCGGGAAATGGACGACAACAGGTTTATCTTCTGTTGGTCATTCAATTGATGCGTGTACGAAAAATCGATTTTGACATAATCCGGCCTGAATTCTGTCAGGTAGTCGAGTGATTTAAAGTAGCGGCCATAGTTATCGACCCCGAAGCGGAATTTGTAAAACCGAATTGCTGAGCACAACAAGCTGCAGGCATCCGGAGTCCGCACAAAGCTGGTTTCCGGAATTTCAAAAAACAAGCGGCTGGCGAGCCGTTGATTACGCTCCAGGATCTGACTTAACCAGCGAATAAAAGCTGGGTCACTCACGCTGTTTGTCGTGATGTTGATTGCTAATGGGCCCAGCGTGCTGTCGGCATTGAGACGGTTAATGTGATAGGCAATCACGTGGCGGTCGAAGACGACGCCGGAACCCACATCTTCAATGGCACCAAGAAATTGACCGGCTGTATAACGTTGCTGGCCTTTTTGAATGGCCGAAAACACTTCATAGTGGTAAATCCCTTTATTCTCATTGGCGACAGGCTGGTACTGATACTGAATGCCATCATTGTCAATGGCTTCCAGTAGGAGGTTTTTCCATTGCAATTTGCCAAAGGCGATCGGGTGCTCGTTATCATTGGCTAATGTCAGCGGGTGGTCGGGGTTACGTGCGGCCTGAGCCAGTACGTTATCCAGCTGAGCCAGTAACTGGCTGGCATTCCCCGGATGGGTCGCCATCAGTAAGCCGATGTGAACACTGTCTGGCGACTCACTGCCTGAAGCGGTTTGCAATTCTTGGTGCACGCCCAGCAGGTTTTCCCCAATTATGGTTAACTTATCTGACGTAATGTTCGGCGCCAAAACGGCAAACTCGTCGTAAGAGAGTCGGGCCAGAGTGATGTCACTGTGGATGATATTGCTGTTGATACTTTCCGCCAGTTTGCGGACAAACTCATCACCTTCAGTAAAACCGCGATGGCGGTATATGTCATCGATCAGCTTAGATTTAAGGAGCAGTAAGCCACCTTTGGCTGATTCTGCCAACCAGGTGTTAATCTGATTGATGAAGTAATGGCGATTGCCCAAACCAGAGACATTATCCCGGTAGGCCTGTTCCTTTAGTTTGACGGCTTCTTTAGCCTGCAATTTGAAATTTGATTCCAGTTGGCCCGCCAGGTGGTTTAGCATGCGGGCAATTGTCCGTCCTTCACCATCACCCGGTAAGGGCAGCAGGCTCTTGAACTGGTTGTTCATCACCAGGTTGGCTTGCGCCGCAATGGTGGTGATGGAACGTAGTTTATGGTTCAGTACAATGAAGATCAGGAACATCAGCATCAGGCTGCAACCACCGGCGACGATAAAAAATGAAACCGCTTCCTGCCATAGCAACTGTTCACGCGTTTCCGGCGATAATGTAAAAATCAACTCACCCATTGGATTCCCCTGATAGATAAGGGACTCTCTGACCGTTAACGGCTGAAAATCAGCGACTGTTGTAAACCATGGCTGTGCAGTAACAACGGTGTCGGTGCGAGATACCCAGTGCAGGGGCGTTTCTGCATGCGCTGACAACCTGAGTTCGGCCGATAACCCTGGCGTGTGTCTGAGCTGGGTCGTGAAGATAGTTGTTAAGGATGAAGAATCCGCGCGAAGCAGATTGACATGATCCGGCAATGTCAGCCAAGACTCCAAGGTCCGTAAACTTTGCTGTAACTGGGAATGTGTTTGATGGTCAATAGTCGTTTTCAGCACATAGAGATGTGCTGTTGAAAGGGTCAGGAATAACAGCGTCAGGCAGAGAGTTATCCAACTGAACGCAGATTTAATTATGGTCATATCTCAGTCTCGAAACGCAACGTGCAGAATCAGTCGAGGGCGGTAAGGATGTTTGCTGCCTTAAATTATCAAAAAGCGCGCTGAGATAGAGTTGGAAACTTCTTGGCGAGTGATTAAAGCTGAATATGACTCGAAGGATTCTGCAACGTTACTGGCCTTTACAGCGCGCAACGCGCTGTTTGGCTGATTTCAGGAGACTTTAAATTCGTCTTTGTTTATCTCATATTTTTTGAGTTTGTCGTACAGCGTTTTACGTGCCAGACCAAGTTCTGACTGAACGTCTTTCAGCCGCCCTTGATGACGGTGAAGTGCATCACACAGCAGTTTGCATTCAAAGTCTGCAACCCGGTCTGCCAGAGTGGGGACCTGCTGAGAGTGGGACGCTGCCGTAATGTCGCCATTCACACCCAGACTGGCTTGTTTTCCCATTAAGGCGTAGCGCTCAGCAAAAGTGCGTAATTCACGAATGTTGCCCGGCCAGTTGTACTGGGTTAATTCATGTTCCAGTTCATTATCCACCTGCGGCGGTTCAATCCCGAACCGACTGCAATCCGTTCGAAGAAAGTTTTTAAACAGCATGACAATATCTTCCCGTCGCTGGTGCAGCGGCGGGAGGGCGATGCCGACGAAACCAAGCTCATAATAGAGCGCTTTGACAAATGGAGAGGCATGTTGCAGCTGCTGATTATCCAAAGCCGCGGATACAATGATACGGGGTGACTCAGGCGCTTTGGCTTCACGAATCGCTGTCAGGAGCGGTAGTTGCAATGCTGACGGTATCTGTTCGATGTGCTTGAGATACAGTGTACCGCCAGAGGCACGGTGAAAGGCGCTTGCCGCTGCCGTACCCGATAGGGGATCTGATTCATCGTCGGTGAGACCAAACAGCTCGTGGTGGAGTTGATGAGGATGTTCCGTCTGACAATTGACTGTAATGAAAGGGGAGTGCTGTCGGTTACTGTGATCATGGGTAAAGCGCGCGACCAGCGACTTCCCTGTGCCGTGCTGGCCATGGATAAACAGTGGTGTGGGATTCTGGGCCAGATGAGACAACACCCGACGCAGTTGCCGGATCATCGGCGAGGTGCCCAGTAATCGAGGCCCCGGACCACTCTGCACTTCCAGCTCACGGCGTAGCTCACGATTCTCGAGTACCAGTTGGCGTTTGTCAGCGGCCCGTTTTACCACATCAAGCAGGTGTTCGGTTGAGAATGGTTTCTCCAAAAAGTCATAGGCGCCGATTCGCATCGATTCGACGGCCATCGAAATATCACCGTGTCCGGTCAGCATGATAATGCTGAATTCCGGATCAATGGCCAGTGCCTGCTTGAGAAAGGTCAGCCCGTTGATCACCGGCATGTTGATATCTGTAATGATCACGCCCTGAAATTGGCTATCGAGCACGTCTAAAGCCGGTTTGGCGCCGGGAAATAACTGGACATCATAATCCTCCAGCTCCAGAGTTTGGCCTAGCGCATCACGGATGGCTTTGTCATCGTCGATAAAAATGACGGGAATGTTCATGAGGATCTCTCACTCGATAAAGGCAGAGTAATAATAAATTCAGCGCCGCCACCAGGATGATCTGTCACTGACAGTTCTCCCTGGCTGGCATGAAGAATGCGCTGGGAGATGGTCAGACCCAGTCCTAAGCCATCTGGCTTAGTGGTGTAGAATGGGTTGAAAACTGATTGTTTCTGCTGATCCGATAAACCGGGACCGTTATCCCAGACATGGCAGGACAGGGTGTTCTGATGACAGGTAAAATCAACGCCTATCTGAGGCTCTGGGTGCTCTGCCAAAGCCTGCACGCTGTTTTGTAACAGGTTAACCAAGACTTGTTCAAATTGTACTGCATCAATGTCGACTGTCGTGTCGGCGTTCAACTCCCCGATCCGCAGCACGACCCCTTGCTTGATCAGGCTGGTGCGCAGCAAGGCGGCAGCCGCACGAACGGACTCATGGACATTGGTGTGGCGTGTGGCTGCCTGCGGGGAAGTCTTGCGGGCAAAAACTTTAAAACGGGCAATGATGTCGGCAACCAAACCATTGAGACGAACAATTTCGTCGAGGTTTCCGGCGACAGCCTCAAAACGTTCTTTTGCTAACAATTTGCGGGAGTTTTCGGCATAGGTTCGCATGGCTGCCAGAGGCTGGTTAATTTCATGGTTGATGCTGGCAGACAGCTCGCCCAGCATCGCCAACTTGGCTGCTTGCATCAGTTCTGATTGCGTTTGTTTCAGCTCGGCCTGGCTGAGTTCGTACTGGCGCAGGGTTTGTTTGAGTTGCTGATTGGCATTTTGCAGGTTCTGGGTACGTTTGGTGACCGTCCGTTCCAGCTTGCTGTTCAGCTTCGCCAGATCACGGCGAGCACGGTAAGTCTGCCACCAAGCATGAAGGGCAAAGCACAGCAAAATATACAGCAGGATAAAAATCAGTAATTCTTGTCCTACCATCTGGCTGACCGCCGTCAATGGGGTGAAACCGTAAATGGTCCAGCCGGCTTTTGCCATCTCATGGCGAGCAAATGAAAACCGGGTCTGTTTGCCGCTGCCCGGAGCACTCATAACCGGGTAGCTAAGCTGATTGAATTCTGCCAGGGTAGAGGAATGGGTCAGTGGTGCCAGAGGAGCATTGCCGTACTGTCGTGAGGCAATCACTTGTTGTCGTACTTCCGGACTGAGGGCGGCCAGGCTGTGATACAGCCAGGTTGGTTCTGAGCTGTAAAACACAATGCCTCGTGCATCGGTGATCGCATACTCAATTTCTTCGTATTGCCAGATATCCTGAATCAGCGACAGATCAACTTTGATCGTCAGTACTCCCAGTACCGTATTTTCATAACGGACCGGCGCCGAAAAGAAGTAGCCGCGTTTTTCTGAACTGACCCCTAAGGCAAAATATTGCCCGTGTTGGCCTTGAAAGGCTTGCTGGAAATACGGACGGTAATGGTAATTTTGTCCGACAAATGATTGTTTCGCTTGCCAGTTGCTGGACGCCAGTGTCGTGCCATTGGGATCCATCAGATAAATCGTGTCAGCGCCCAGGGTGTTGCACCACTCCTGCAGCAGCTGGCTGGTGACCTGAAATTGATTGGTTACCGGGTATCGTTCTGATACATCACTGAGAAGCGGCCCCAGTAAACGGGGATCATTGGCCAGTACTTGAGGCAAACGACTATAGCGTTTTAACTGTACGTCGATTTTGTTTCCCAGCTGGTCAACATTCGCGATCAGTTTCTGGTTGAGTTGTTGCTGAGCCTGATGATAGGTCAGTGAAGCAACGGCACCAGTACCGAGACAGCCGATCACGACTGCCAGCGTCAGGAACTTTCTTTTTATCGTCATATGTTCGTCAGCAGGAAAAGCAGAAGGCTAATGTAGCAAACTTTTGGCGTTGCTTCAGCGAGGTGGCTATCAGTTAAGCACCCTGCCGGATTCAGCTTGTGTTTCGCCAAGACAAAGCGCAAAATTTTAGCGTCAGTCGTACTTCACAGATAACTAGCGGAGATAACAATGGAATTGTCTGATATTCGTCGTGACTATACACGCGGTGGATTGCGCCGTCACGATTTACCTGAGCAGCCAGAAAAGCTGTTTGAAAAATGGCTGGACCAGGCGATAGCGGCCAATCTGACGGATCCGACTGCGATGACAATTGCGACGGTGGACGAACATGGCCAGCCGTATCAGCGAATTGTTCTGCTGAAGCATTACGATCAAGATGGTTTTGTTTTTTACACTAACCTGGGCAGCCGTAAAGCCAGCCATCTCGAGCACAACTCGCGTATCAGCCTGCATTTTCCATGGCACCCGCTGGAGCGTCAGGTACATATCACCGGCACTGCAACCAAGCTTTCCAAGATGGAAGTGATGAAATATTTCACCTCCCGTCCGAAAGAAAGCCAGATTGCGGCCTGGGCCAGTAAGCAGAGTTCACGTCTGACCGCCCGTCAGGCGCTGGAAAGCAAATTCATGGAGCTGAAGCAGAAGTTCGCGCAAGGTGAAGTGCCGGTGCCAACCTTCTGGGGGGGATACCGGGTGAAAATTAACTCGATAGAATTCTGGCAAGGCGGCGCAAATCGTTTGCATGATCGCTTTATCTACACGCGCACGGCAGCAGATAGCCAGGAGTGGACGATTGAGCGCTTGGCGCCGTAACACGGTATTTGTGTCATCTGAATAAAAAGAGCAGCTTCGGCTGCTCTTTTTTGTGTTCTGTGTTCAGGCCAGTTGCGGTTGGCTGGTAACGATGCTGATGCCTTCCGGATGGCGAAGTTTCAGCGCTTTCTCAGCGCTGGCAATGGACTCCACTTCATTATTTGCCTGAATGTGGTATTTGCAAGGAATATTGAAGTGAGGGTGTACAACGTAAGTGATAGTGAACTGTTTCATACTGTTTCCGAGAATAACTGTGGCTTGCGGCCATGAATCAAATCTGAGCGGATTATAGGCAATGGCTATCGCTCAGATTTTGATCTGGAAACAGGGTTGGTACTGCAAAACCGTAATCTAAAGATCCGATCTTTTTCTATCTGGCGGTTACTCTTTCAGGATGACAGAAAGCTGGCGTTTGAGCATGCTTTCCGGAATATGTGAGCCGTAGCCGAGATCCAAGGCGATATCCAGCAGTTCATTTTTGGAGTTGGCGTTAAATTTCTCGCGCAGTCGCAGTACATAGTTTTCGACGGTTTTGACTGATACGCCAAGCACCTTACTGATGTACTGAGGTTTTTTGCCATAAAGCAACAAAAACAGCACTTCTGACTCGCGGGTATTTAGGTTGAGTGGGCGATGGTTGAGATCCAGGTTAAAAGACGCTTGTTCTTTCGGATCCAGGCCGGCTGCGCGGCAAATCCAGTGCCCGACTTCCAGTACGGCGGTATCTTTCAGCTCGACACCAGAGAAAATCGTGCCAACGACGTCATTATTTTCATCTCGCCACGGGGTTTTAGTGAATAAATGTGCACGCCAGCTCCCGTCCGAGTAGGGATGAATATCCAGCACCCGCATTCTTTTGCCCGTTAAAATAACCTGGCTGTCCTGCTCGCGAAATGCTTCGGCACATTCCACCGTTGGGCTTGGCATATCAAAATCAGTGCGGCCAATACAATCTAAATGATGGTCGACCCCGATAATTTCCCCATATTCTGCATTTGCATAAACAAAAACAGAGTCTTTATCTTTACAGCCCCAGCATCCGGGGAGTTGATTAAATAAATGTAATAATGACGGGTCGACTTTATTTTTCACTTACGCAGCCTGAACCAAATAACGTTAAACCAAATACAAGAGGGAAGTGTAAAGGAATATGGCGGGGTTACAATATCCGGATGACGGTTAATTGGACATTAATGGAGAAAAACAAAAAAAAGCCGACCTATTTAGGTCGGCAAAGACAAGAGTTTGACTCCGAAGAGCACAATCCTGTACGACGTGTAGAAGAGGTATCCAATCAGATTCATAATCTTCGATATGAGGGTGTATATCAAAGCAAATCCGCTTGGCATGTATCCAAAGCTGGATACGGCAAACAGTAAACGCTGAATCCCGTCTGCTGCCTGCGGGACTAAATGTATCGCAGCGGGGCGAGTAGTTTAAGGGGGGAATTCACCTATTGACAATATTTTTACTTTGTGATTTGTTATTTTTGTCTGTGAAAGTTGACATTTCTTCACACTATTCGCGTATTTAACCCTCTTTCTTAAAATATCCTGTTAGTTTCATAGTTAATTGACAGGTTATTCAAATATACCGCATATCGGTGTTACATTTATTTTTAATCATAAAAGTGAAACAGGTCACATCGCGTATCGGGCATATAATGCGACTGCCCAGTTATGCATACATGTGATATGCCCGTTGTTTATTTGCTACCAATAATCAGAATTTATATTTCAGGTCAGGGCTTTATCGACGAGGTTTATTTTTCTTACCTGACATTTATCGCGAAGAAAAATAACTAAAATGGCTACCTTGCCAGGTAGCCAAATAATTTAGTCAATAAGCCGGAAAGTTTTTAGCAGGGTGATGCCAAGGCTACAGGTAAATAGTGAGCCTAACGTTGTGATGGCAATAATGTTGGCGGCCAGATTGGCATTTCCCCCCATGTTTCGTGCCATGACATAACTGGCTGCGGCTGTGGGGGCTGCACTCATCAAAAAGATAATACCCAGCTCCAGTTCTCTGAATCCGGCCCAATAGCCTGCCAGTGTGATCAGCAGGGGGGCGATAATCAGACGTCCGCTGCTGGCAAAGTGGGTCAGGGTTGAACTTTGTCGAAGCTGCTTGAAATCCAGACTGGCCCCGGTACACAACAAGGCAAGCGGCAAGGTCATATCAGCAAAATAACGGCCGGAATCGGTCAGGATTTGCGGAATGGGAATCGTAAACACGGAAAAGGGTAATGCCAGTACGATGCTGAGGATAAGCGGATTGGTGGTGATGGAGCGTATCAGAAACCGGGTGCCCAGCTGTTGTTGTTGCGGGTTTGCCCGGCTGAGGGTGATGACCGCCAGAATGTTGTAGAGCACCGTAATGGCTGCCACATACAGTGAGCCAATTGCCAGGCCAGTTTCACCGAATGCGTTGCTGACATACGCCAGCCCGATTATTCCGGTGTTGGCGCGAAATGCGCCCTGCACTACGACCCCAATATCACGACGTTCCTTGATCAGCTTTCCGGCGAGGCTTTCAAACAGCAGATAAATCAAAATGTTGGCCACAACCGCATACCCCAACAGATTGACATTGCCGATCTGGGCCAAATCGGCCTTGGCGACGCTTAGAAACAACATGGCTGGCAGGGTGATGGTAAAGACCAGTTTGGAGCCGGTTTCGATAAACGGGTCTGTCAGAATCCCCCGACGTTTAAGGAACACCCCCAGCCCGAGCATCAAGAATATGGGCCCGGTAACGGAAAAAGAGTAGTGCAGCTGTGTGAAAAATTCGTTCATGAAACGGTATCCTTATTGTGAGCCCTATTTGTAGCACAATTAACATACACTGTGTAACAAGATCATCGGATCGGTAACCACTTGATCTTAATGGGAATGCATTGAGTCACTCGGCGTCGTTATCCATGTGACAAACGGACGCTAAGGTGTTGATAATATATGGAACGATGATCAAGGCTGGCTAAATAACGGAGGGTGTTGGTTCAATTGGAACGATGATCAAGTACGATCCCGATCCATTTTTTCACACTGGCCCTGAAGCATGATCAAGGGAAACCCCATCGTTGTGGCGGAGGTGTGGGTCTGGTTGGGCGGGCTTATCCTGATGATTCTCGGATCAATTTTCTATCTATATGATTTAAAATATTTAAATTCCATTTTTGGAGCGGCGAAAATGTATACACTTAACGTCGATTGCGAGGTGATGAGTGACCTCGATTAGGGAAATTTGTGTTGAAAATCAACAGAAGTGATTTGAAACGACATCCGCCGTAAATAATTGCTTCTTGATCATAGTTCCGCTGTTATCGTGGGGGGAGAAGGTATGGTATGATCTTTCTATGTCCTTACTACGGCCCTGCAACTTTTTAGCATGAGTGACAAGCTATATTCGGTGACCTACAAACCTTCCGAGATCATCAAGCTGCCGGAACAGATGGATCATCACAACCACGGTTATAACCAGGTCGTGATTGGGCTGTCCGGGCAAACGGAATTTGATATTGAAGGGGCGGGAAATCTGGTCTGCCCGGGGCAGGGCTGCCTGGTAGCGGCGGATTCGGAACACGCCTTTTCCGGTATCGGTAACAATGAAATTCTGGTGCTTAATGTTCCGGTCGAACAATCACAGGCTGTGTATACATCGAACAACCTGTCTCGCCTGTTTGAACAATCCGGTTATTTTCATCTGGATCGCCAGGCGCAAAACCTGATCCAGGTGCTGACTGCTGAGATGATTGCACACCCCGATGACTTACTGCTCAGCAAAGCGTGTACCGATACGTTGATGTGTGTCCTGCATCGGCACTTCAAACCGCTGAATGAGGAGCGTCATTTCTATCGCCTGAATATGGATATCATCGATCAGTACATTGTTCAGCATCTGACCCGGAAAATTTCCGTGTCGCAGCTTGCTGGTCTGGTGTTTCTGGGAGAAAGTCAGTTCCATTTCCTGTTTAAAGAACAAACCGGTATGACTCCGCACCAGTATGTACTGAAAAAACGTCTGGAATTGGCGCGTGAGCTGATTGAAGAATCCAAACTGAGTGTGGCGCAGGTTGCCCACAGTACCGGCTTTGCCAGCCAAAGCAGTTTTACCCAGTCATTTACCCGTCTGTTTGGTAAGCCACCGGCACGTTATCGCAAAGATAATCAGGGCTATTGAGCCAGCGTTCCGCTGTTTGCCCACAAAATCTGTCTTCTTGTTTTTTGTTTGGTTAAGTGTCGAGCTTTCAACCCTCTCACCTTCATTTCTTGTGACAACAGTGCGTTTACGACAATGCTTGCGGCCTCTCTCGGCACTGCCGCATGAGTGGCTGAATCGTAAATGGCCACTGTCAAATCAGGCGTTGTTTCTGTAACAACTCAGCCTTGTTCAGAATGGCTGATGTTACCCGCTGTTAGCCTTCTTTTTACATTTTCCCGTCAGCGCACTGTACCCGTGTATGGCTTTTATCCTTCCGTGATCATCGTTCCACCTCTCTGGTCTGTTTCTGACCATCGTTAACTGGTGGGTTTGTGACCTTTTTTATGCTACCGGTTAAGTAAAAATGCATCATTTCTAAAAATCCTGGGTCGATTTTTGTTAAAGGCCGGACTTTTTCTAAAAATTATCGGAGAATACAGCAAGACTCCAGGGTTGCCGGAAAATAAAATCTCCTCAACAGTAACACTGATGTAACATTTATCCTGGGGAAGGACATTCAGCCAACATATCTGCTGAGTTCTGGATCAGGTTCAATCATGAGGGAATCACTTATGTTCAATGCGGCAGAAGTACTTCAGCCTACTTTTATTGAGCGTCCATTAAGCGACTTGTGGTCGCTGATTTCACCGTTGTACGCGGTGGATGAGTCGCAATGGCTGAACCAGCTTATCCCGCTGGCAACACCGACCGAGCAAGAGCTGCAATACACAACGGAACAGGCTACGACCCTGATTGAGCGCGTTCGTGCCGATCAGAATGCGATCCAAATGATCGATGCGCTGCTGCTTGAATACAGTCTGGATACCAAAGAAGGGATCCTGCTGATGTGTCTGGCTGAGGCCCTGATGCGAATTCCGGATGCTGAAACTGCTGACGCGCTGATCCGCGACAAACTCAGTGTGGCAGATTGGAAATCGCACCTGAAGAACTCTGATTCGTTGTTTGTAAACGCTTCTACCTGGGGTCTGATGCTGACCGGTAAAGTCGTGACTATGGATGCCAAAGAAGACGGTACGCCAGGCCACGTGATTAACCGCTTGGTCAACAAAATGTCTGAGCCTGTGATTCGTCAGGCGATGAATCAGGCGATGAAGATCATGGGCCACCAGTTCGTGCTGGGCCGTACCATCGCCGAAGCGATGAAAAACGGTAAGACCAAGCGTGAGCAGGGCTTTACGTATTCCTTTGACATGCTGGGTGAAGCGGCGCTGACTGCCCAGGATGCGGATAAATATTTCAAAGACTACATCATGGCCGTCGAAGCCGTTGGCCGTGAAAATGACAAGAACAACTTCAGCCGTTCGCCAGACCCAACCGTGTCGATCAAGCTGTCTGCACTGCATCCACGCTATGACGTATCGAACGAAGCGCGTGTGCTGGATGAGATGTACGTGTCAGTGCTGTCGCTGCTAAAACGTGCACGCGAACTGAATGTCGGCATCACTATTGATGCGGAAGAAGCTGACCGTCTTGAGCTATCGCTGAAGCTGTTTGAAAAACTGTACCGTTCTGATGTCGTTAAAGGCTGGGGACGTTTTGGCCTCGTGGTTCAGGCTTATTCCAAGCGCGCGCTGCCGGTGCTGACTTGGCTGGCTGCTCTGGCGAAAGAACAGGGTGATGTGATCCCGCTGCGTCTGGTAAAAGGCGCCTACTGGGACAGCGAACTCAAGCTTTCTCAGCAAAGTGGTTACGCCGGGTACCCGGTCTACACCCGCAAAGAATCAACGGATACCTCTTACCTCGCGTGTGCCCGCTTCCTGCTGTCGTCTCACCTGAAAGGGTTGATCTATCCGCAGTTTGCCAGCCATAACGCCCACACGGTATCGGCGATTGTCGCCATGTCTGGCGGTAACCGTAACTTTGAGTTCCAGCGTCTGCATGGGATGGGTGATGCGCTGTACAACCATGTGATGGCCATGCACGGCACCAACGTGCGTATCTACGCGCCGGTAGGCAGTCACAAAGACCTGCTGCCATACCTGGTTCGTCGTCTGTTGGAAAACGGGGCTAACAGTTCGTTCGTTCACCGTTTGGTGGATGCAAACTGCCCGGTTGAAACGCTGACTCAGCATCCGGTGGATGCGCTGCTGTCACGTCCATCACTGAACAACAGCCTGATTCCATTGCCGTCGGCGATTTTCGGAGAGTCACGTAAGAACTCTGCCGGGGTTAACATTGAGATTGAATCGGAATGGGCACCGTTTGCGGCGTCGGTTGCGAAGTTTGCTGAACATCAGTGGCAGGCCGGCCCGATTATCAACGGTGAAGTGCGTACCGAAACCAAACAGGGTTTCGGCGTTAAAGCGCCGTACGATCGTCGTGAAGCGGTCGGGCACGTCGCTTTTGCTGATGCTGAGATTGCTGCTGAAGCTATTTCCGTGGCTGAGCAAGCGTATCCGGAATGGTCCACCCGTCCGGCCAGCGAGCGTGCAGTCTGCATCCAGCGCCTGGCTGACCTGCTGGAAGACAATCTGGGTGAACTGGTTGCTTTGTGTCATCGCGAAGCCGGTAAAACCATTCAGGACAGCATTGACGAAGTGCGCGAAGCCGTAGATTTCTGTCGTTACTATGCGGATCAGGCGTCTGTGAATTTCAGCCAGCCGAAAGCGGTAACGGGTTTTGATGGCAATGTGAAGCAAATCAGTTATCAGGGACGCGGTGTCTTCACCTGTATTAGCCCGTGGAACTTCCCGCTGGCCATTTTCCTGGGACAAGTATCTGCAGCACTGGTGGCCGGCAATACGGTTGTGGCTAAACCCGCAGAGCAAACGTCGCTGATTGCATTCCGTGCGATTGAGATGATGCTTGAAGCTGGGGTCCCGGCTGGTGCGGTTCAGCTGGTACCAGGACGTGGTCGTGAGGTGGGTGCTCCGCTGACATCCGATGTCCGCATCGCTGGTGTGGCTTTTACCGGTTCGACTGAAACGGCTCAGGCGATTAACCGTAGCCTGGCGGCGCGTGACTGTGCACCGGTGCCGTTTATTGCTGAAACCGGTGGCCAGAATGCGATGATCGTCGACAGTACGGCCCTGCCAGAGCAGGTGGTACGTGATGTTGTGCGTTCATCCTTTGCTTCTGCCGGTCAGCGTTGTTCTGCCCTGCGTGTACTGTTCATTCAGCAGGATATTGCCGATCGTGTGATTAGCCTGATTAAAGGGGCTATGGCTGAGCTGTCTGTGGGTCGCCCGCAGTTGCACTCAACCGATGTCGGCCCGGTCATTGATCTGACTGCCCGCAATAAACTGATGACGCACATTCAGTCCCTGAAGAACCAAGCCAAGCTGGTTGCCCAGGCGAAGCTGGATGATAGCTGCCAGCACGGTGATTTCGTGGCGCCTACAGCGTTTGAAATTCCGTCTATTGATGTGCTGAAGAATGAGAACTTCGGACCAATCCTGCACATCGTTCGTTTTAAAGCCTCCGAACTTGATCAGGTCATTGACCAAATCAACAACACCGGCTTTGGCCTCACGATGGGGGTTCACAGCCGTAACGAACGTACCTACACCCATATTGAGCGTCGTGCTCGTGTGGGTAACTGCTACATCAACCGTGATCAGGTCGGTGCGGTAGTTGGCGTTCAGCCGTTCGGCGGACAGGGGCTGTCTGGTACAGGCCCGAAAGCAGGTGGTCCACACTATCTGTACCGCTTTACCAAAGATGTTGTTGAAGCCTGATGGCGGTCGAGAAATTTAAGGAGTGATCATGACTATTGCGACGTTAGTAAAAAACAGCTCGGCAGCTTGGGAAGGGTGGAACAACCTGGGGTTTGAAACCCGTATCGATATCCTGCGTCGCTGGACAGAGCAATTGCCGGCGGAAGGCCGCGCAATGGTGGAGTATCAGTGCCGTAATGCTGAGGAACATGTTGCTAAAACGGAACTGATGCCGGGGCCAACGGGGGAAACCAACGAGCTTTACTGTGCTGGCCGTGGTGTATTTGTGGTTACGGCTGACAATGATGCACCGCTGGTCGCGGTACTGGGTCAGTTGGCTACTGCGCTGCTGACCGGTAACACCGTACTGGCATGTTTCCCGGCGGGCTTTGCCCTGTCGGCTAAAGAAGTCGTCACACAGCTGGAACACTGCGGCTGTGTTGGTGGTGTTATCACTGCCATTGACAGTGACCAGCTGTCTGAGCTGGTCAGTCATCCGGCGGTAGCGGGCGTTGTGTACGCCGGTTCACCGTCAACCACTATGGTGCTTGCGCGCCAACTTGCTGCCCGTGACGGACAATTAGCGCAACTGATCAGTGAATCTGATTACGCGCAGTTGCCGGTGATTGGCAGTCCAACGTATTCACTGCGCTTTGTGACCGAGCGGACACGAACCATCAATATTACGGCAGTAGGCGGTAACGCGACTCTGCTGGAGTTGGGGAGCGGTGAAGAACATTAATCCATAACTGCTCAACGGGGTTTAGGGAAGGTTGTTTTTCTGACCCCCGTTGGTAACAGCAGTGTGCTGCACAACAGCAAATAAGCAAAAAGCCCCTGCTATGGACAGGGGCTCAAAGTGAGGGAACTCAATAATGATAGAAAATAGCTTCGCTATTACCGGCACGTTTATCGCGTACCTGATTGCCATGTTGCTCATCGGTTACGTGGCGTACAAACGTACCTCGAACTCCGCAGATTACTTCCTGGGTGGCCGTACACTGGGACCGTGGCCTGCGGCTCTGTCGGCAGGTGCATCAGATATGAGTGGGTGGCTGCTGCTGGGTCTTCCGGGTTATGCCTTTGCGGCGGGTCTGGAATCGCTGTGGCTGGCTGGTGGTCTTCTCCTGGGAACATATCTGAACTGGCTAATCTGTGCGAAACGTCTGCGTACTTACAGTATTACGACGGAGAACGCATTGACGATGCCTGAGTTCCTGGCACGTCGCTTCGATGACAACTCCAAACTGATTCAAACCATCTCAGCGTTCTTTATTCTGATGTTCTTCCTTTTCTACACCAGTTCTGGTTTGGTTGCAGGTGGTAAACTGTTTGAGACCGTATTCGGTCTGGACTACTCGATTGCGGTTATCGTCGGTACAGTGTGTGTGGTGTCTTACACCCTGTTTGGTGGTTTCCTGGCGGTATCCTGGACTGACCTGGTGCAGGGGCTGCTGATGGCCGCGGCACTGATGATCGTACCCATTGCGGCTATGTCAGGTGGGCCAGTTGATCTGGCGGATTCGCTGTCAGCGAAAAACCCAGAACTGATGACGCTGTTTAATGACGTGAAAGGCCAGCCGTTGTCTGCCATTGCGATTATCTCGCTGGCAGCATGGGGTCTGGGCTACTTCGGTCAGCCGCATATCCTGGCGCGTTTTAAAGCGACACGCAGCAATGCCGATATCAGTACGGCGCGTCGTATTGCGGTGGGCTGGACGGCTCTGTCAATGGCCGGTGCGATTCTGGTTGGCCTAGTAGGTATTCTGTATGTTGATAACCAACTGGCAGGTAGCCTGGATGACGGCGAGCGTATCTTTATGCTGCTGGTTAACTCAATTTTCCACCCTGTGATGGCGGGTATCCTGCTGGCCGCGATTCTGGCGGCAATCATGAGTACAGCGGATTCGCAACTGCTGGTATCGTCATCGGCGCTGGCAGAAGACTTCTACAAACAAGTTTTCCGTCCAGACGCGTCGTCTGATGAGATCGTTATGGTTGGTCGGGTTGCGGTTATCGTACTGTCTATCATTGCCCTGGTACTGGCGATGAACCCGGACAGCACAGTGCTGGGTCTGGTGTCTTATGCCTGGGCTGGCTTCGGTGCGGCATTTGGTCCTGCATTGCTGATTAGCCTGTTCTGGAAAGACATGAACCGTCATGGTGCTCTGGCTGGTATCATTACCGGTGCCCTGACGGTGGTGATCTGGAAACAGCTGAGCGGTGGTATTTTTGACCTGTATGAAATCGTCCCTGGTTTCATCCTGGCGAGTGTGGCTATCGTTGCTTTCAGTAAAGCTACCGGCGGTGCACCGCAGAAAGTCAAAGCCCAGTTCGACACTTACGAAAAGAATCTGGTGGAATTTAAGTAATTCGGCCTGAGGGTAATACAAAGAAGCCACTGCATATGCAGTGGCTTTTTTTTATGTGCTGTTTTTGTTCGGGGACGATTGATATGAGGCCGATTATTCACAAGGTGGAGCCAGGTGGATCATTGCCAGTCCGCCCAATGACGTTTCCCGGTATTTCTTGTTCATGTCTTTCCCGGTCTGGTACATCGTCTCAATGACTTTGTCGAGGGAAATCCGAGATTTGCTGTTGCGTTTCAGAGCCATGCGCGAGGCGTTAATGGCTTTGACAGCACCCATGGCATTTCGCTCAATGCAGGGGATTTGCACGAGTCCGCCAATCGGGTCGCAGGTCATGCCTAGCGAATGCTCCATCGCAATTTCTGCCGCCATGCAGATTTGCTCGTTACTGCCGCCACGAATGGCCGTCAGGCCGGCAGCCGCCATAGACGATGACACGCCGATTTCGCCCTGACACCCAACCTCAGCACCGGAAATTGAGGCATTCATTTTATAGAGCATTCCGATGGCGGCTGAGACGGCGAGAAACTCCCGCAGTTGTTTCAGTTCAAGTTCACAAATGAACTGGTTGTAGTACATCAGGACTGCCGGGATCACCCCCGCCGCCCCATTGGTCGGTGAAGTTACAACCTGGCCACCCGCCGCGTTTTCTTCGCTGACGGCAAATGCAAACAGGTTTACCCAGTCAAGGACCGTCATCGGGTCATTATCAATGCCCTGACTTGAGACCAGTTTTTTCAGCAATGCGGGGGCTCGCCGCACCACATGCAATCCTCCTTCCAGCACGCCTTCTGTTTCAAACCCTTGTTCCATGCAGTTGGTCATGACCTCCCAGACCTGCAGGGTTTTGGCATCAAATGCCTGCTGAGTGCGAAAGGCCAGCTCATTGCGCTGAATCATGGCCCCCAGGCTGATCCCTTCTTTCTCGCTGAGGGTCAGTAAATCATCCGCACTGTGGAATGGATAGGGCACCTTAACCTGGCTGCTGCTGATGCCGTTTTGCAGTTCGTCGGCGGTTGCGATAAATCCTCCGCCGATAGAGTAATAGGTTTCCAGCAGGATTTGCTCACCAGCCGCGTTAAACGCGGTGATCGTCATGCCGTTCTCATGCAGCGGCAGATTTTCCTGATGAAAAAGCAAATCGGTTTGCTCATCAAAGGGCACGGTGTGTTGTCCGGCGAGAGAGAGGCTTCGCGTTGTTCTGGCATCACTGAGTGCCTGATTGGCAGTTGCAATGTCGATGGTATCCGGCTGATTACCCATCAACCCTAACATCGTGGCCCTGTCGGTGTGGTGCCCTCTGCCGGTCAGTGACAATGAACCGTACAGATTCACCTGTACCCGGCTGATAACATCTAATAACGGAAGGGCTTTCTGGCTGAAATCAAAGCCGGCCAGCATAGGCCCGTTGGTGTGTGAACTGGAGGGACCAACCCCCACTTTGAAAATATCGAAAATTGACAGCATGCTTCATTCCCTGCCTGTCCGAATCATCATCGAACGTAATTACATCTTGATAAATAAAGCATATACGCCGCTTCGCCGGTTGGTGCAGAAAAGCAGTAAATTGTGCGTTCAGGCAGGTTGCCAGCGGATAAATGGCTGACAAACAGGAGAGAGCCAAACCCAACATGAGTCACTGAAGTTTGTGTCATCGAACGGGGCAAGAATGAAAGGGGGGAGAAACAGGCACCAAACGGAGGGAATGTTCGGTGCCAGAATCAGTAGCAGGCGCATGCCCAGCTCGGATCAGTGATCAAGGAACAGGTAGTTTTGCCAACTCTTCATGCGTATCAGCACTTTTCGCATGATGGAAACATGTTCGAAACTGTCGGAATACACCGCAATCTCGACGTTAGCTCCCTGCGGCAGATGATAGGAGGAAATGTCATCCGTGATGATCAGCTTAACCAGAGGTCGTCCCTGATTGAGCAGACGATCGCTGCCATACAGCACGCCGGATGCCTGGATTTGGCTTTCGCCGATAGCAGGCAGCACCTCGACCACTTCACCCTGGAACGTTTGCCCCGGCAGTGCCCGGAAAATGAAATCCGCTTTGAAGCCCGGCTGCAGGCGCATCAGGGAATTCTGCCGGAAAGCCCCGACGAAGTACTGGTCTTCTTTGTGAATAAAGGTCATCACCGGGCGCAGCGGAAGGGGGACAGCCATCATTCCGGGGCGCAACGCTACCTGTGTGACATAGCCGTCAGTCGGAGCCCGGACCACCGTTTCGGCCAGGTTAAACTCAGCTTGTATCAGTTGGGCACGGACTTTGGCGATACTGGTATTTTCTCCCATAATTTCGGATTCATACGCCAGCTTAGCCCGGCGCTCTTCCGCCCGTGCCGCGTCAAGCGTTGCTTCGGCGCTGAGAAAGAACTGGCGCCGGTTATCCACTTCCGCGGCGGTAAAGGCACCACGTTTGAAGCCTTTTTCATAGCGCTTGAACTGCTCGTAGGTGCGATCCCGCTCTGCGATCGCTTTGGCGGTTGTGGCTTGGGCAGCTTTAAATGAAGCCTCCAACCCTAATACATTCTGCTTGGCTTCAGCCAGTGCTGCTCGTTGCAGGTTCACTTCGGCCTGATAGGTAGTGGCATCGATTTTGAAAAGAATATCGCCCTTGTGGATCAGGGTGTTGGGAGTTACCGGCACTTCTGTCACCTTGCCTGTAACGACCGGGACGATGGGGGTCGTAACAAAAAACTGCCCGCCAAGATTGGTATGCGGATGGTTGTAGTTCATTAGCAGAATCAAGGTACCTATCAGCAGGATGCCACCCAAGGCGGCAGTGGGGACGGTCCATTTGTTGAGTGGAATCTTGAAGATTTTAAAAATCGCCACACAAAGGGCGACGTATGACAGGATGAGTAATAAATCCATTAGCGCTCATCTCCCTGTTGTGGTTTCTGTGGTCGTGGCGTTGGATTACCAGAACTGGCCGACGGGGAATGATGGGTGTGGCGGTGCTCCAGCTCCGTTAGTTTCTCGCTCAGTTGCTCCACTTTTTGGCTGAGCTGCAGGACTTCATGATGCAGCTCGTTTTGTTCATTCTGAATCTGGGTGAAACCCCATCCCCTGTCCTCTCGCCACAGCGTGGCCCAAATCCACAAAAACGGCCACAGGACATGAAGGGTGAACAGGCTGACCCAGCCTGCATAATGGATCGCATCCTGATGCGGATGATTACGTTTCTTGGCGATTTCATACGGAATATCGTGAATCGCGATAATGCCGTAGAAGAGTACAAACGCCACAAAAAACAGCATACCCAGGGCAAAATAGTCGAGAAACATCCTTGCTCCTTATAATCAGAGTGATAGGTGAGGATGATGTTTAAGTCATAGACGCATTGCGTAATATTTAGCGCTTCATTTAATTTAGCACTCAATCCTGTGGGTAGTTGATTTAGCTGCAATTAATCGTCAGTCTCAGAGAGAGGGCAACAGGCACAGAACCCGGAAATTTCCTCCAGTTTTGTTCACATTGGCCGATAAACGGACTAATAACTCAAATATCAAGAAAAGTGCAGTTGAGGGACTATGGATAACCTTCTGATTGGCCTGAGTGTGGCTGGCGGGCTGCTTGGGTGGGTGATCTACCGGTACTTTGTGGCCAAAGATAATGATAAAAAAGCGGCCATTGAGAAACGGCTTAAAGAGGAAAAATACCGTCTGGTGTTGGAAAAAGCCAGGCTGGCGGAACGTGAAGAAAAAATCTTTAAGGCGCAGACCGGCCATGTGCCTAGCCAGTTGTCGCTGGCCAAGGAATACGAACTCAGCAATATTCGCGAGGCATTGCAGTGGTACACCAAAGCGGCGTTGCTGGACAATGATATAGCGCAGAACGCGCTGGCGAGACTGTGTAGCAGCGACAGTAACGATCCCCTGGGGGAAGCGAAGTCGGCGTATTGGACACAAGTGGTCAAAGCCAAACACAATGATCCGATCGCCAAATTTGAGCTGGGCAGTTTCCAGCTACGTGGCTACGGTACGGATGTTGATGAAGACGCCGGAATAGCGAACATAACTGCTGCCGCTGAAAGTGATTACTTACCTGCGATGTTGTTACTTGGAGACTGGTACTTGGCTGATACCACATCTCAAAAGAAACCTGAGGAAGCATTTCTCTGGCGGTTGCGTGCGGCGCTGCTGGGGGATAATAAAGCCTGTATCAAAATGGCTTATTGCTACCAGGCTGGTATTGCTGTCGCGAAAAACCGGCTGCGGGCGGTGTACTGGCTGGAACGAGCGGCTGAGCAGGGGGATACCGAAGCGCAGTATCTGGTGGCTAAAATGTTGGGAGAAGGCGGGGAAAACGATAAAGCGGTTGCTTACATCTGGCTGTCTCTCGCCTATGCCGGAGGTAATCGCGACGCCAAAGTTTTGCGCGATAACGTGGTGCAGTACATCGGTGTTGACGCGATTGTCGGGGTGCAGAATGTGGCAAATACCATATATCGGGTAATGCGCCAGGGAAATGTAAAGCCACATGGCATTATTAACTTGCTGGATCAGGTGTATGGCCGGGAGGGATACCGCCCGGATGAAGAAACCCTGGCAAGGCTGGCTGCCGGCGATTTAAGCAGTGAGCAGGCTGCGGAGCCGGACGACTCTGGTTTGGTGAAAGCAGAAACAACGACAGGCGGAGGTGAATACGCCGGTGCTACGAAAGCTGAACTAAATAAAAACGATGCCATAGAGAAATCTGGGCCAATCGCGGATTCCCATAGTACAGAGCTACATCGTCAGGAAAAGCAAGATAAACCCGGTAAGCGAACACATACTTCAAATAGTCAGTCATCAACGGCTAACTGGGACAGCAACTGGTCAGGTTGGCAGACCGAACAAGGCGATAGCTTTGCGGTACCTGACGTTACATCGCCCCGTAAACCTGAGCCGGATTAAGCGTCTCGTCTGTTTTTATCATTTGTTTATCTCTTACTCTTTCGCAAAAAACGGCCGCGCAGGCCGTTTTTTGTTTTGATCGTAAGTGATTTGAGCCTAGGTATTTTGATTTCAGGTGACTTGCTCTCAGATGCTTGAATTTCATTCAGGTGCTTTAATCTCAGGTGCTTTGAGTGTCGGTGTGTCACGGTTCCAACAACGTGACTCGCTCACGGACAGCCTGATAAATCGCCTCCCCATTACCCAGCGCATTGCGCAAATCCACATCCCGCTCTTCAAATTGTCTGCGGCGCGTCGTCTGTGTCTGCTGTTGTGACGGGTATTCGGAGCCTGAGGCGGTTTGGTTGCGGCCTCTACAATGGAAATAAATGTCATTGAGAATGCCGGGATCGAATTTATTGACGATATGCACCCGCTCCCGGATGAGGCGAGGAAACTGGCTGATGGTGATATCAACAAACTTATCGTCTACTTCGACCCAGACATGACTAAGGATTTCCGGGTAGTCAGCCAGATCATTGCGACACCAGATGATTTTAGGATTGTAGCCTTGCTCACGCAGGTAAAGCGCCAGCATGTTGTTTGCCAGATCGCAGGATCCTAAAGGGAAGGCGTTCAGTTCTGGCCAGCGTGGTTCATGGCAGAGCCGGTGTGATTGGGTATCTATGATAGCCGTTAGTGCATTTCGGAATACATGTACATAATAATTCAGCAATTGTCCCTCCTGCTGCCTGGTAAAACAGTCTCTCCTGTAAAGTGATGACGTTAAATGCGTCTGTTGTGAGTATAGGCAAAGTGCTCTTTGGCTGCCGTCTGACGTCGTGATTCAGAGGGCAGTGTGAACCGACCCATGTTCGAGCCGGTAATGACCGCGGATTGACGGAAGCAGGGGTGTGTTTGATGCTTACGACGGTTGCACTAGATGAAAATCGCCCGCGAAAGTTTTGCTGCTTGGTTCACGCCTTCTGCATCAGTTTTAGGAATTCAGCTTCCGTGGCATAGTCAGCTTTGTCGGCGCGGTCGAGAAAAACAATGCCGTTCAAGTGATCCAATTCATGCTGGAAGATACGGGCGATAAAGCCTTCCATTCGGGTGCTGACCTCTTCGCCAGTGAGGGTGAGGTAGCGCACCTCGATAGACGTGTGGCGGTTAACCCTGGCCCGCATTCCCGGAATACTCAGGCAACCTTCCCAGTCTTTTTCCATGTCATCGCTTGTCCAGATAAGTTCGGGATTTAGCATCAGCGTCGGTGACATCAGTGGCGCATACGGATAACGGGCGTTCGGACGGGAGGCCACGATAAAGGCCCGGACCGATTCACTGACCTGAGGGGCGGCAATGCCGACGCCGTTGTGGGCCAACATTTTTTGCTCTAATGCCGTAAAAAAAGGAGCCATGTCTCGATACTGGGCGGTGCTTAATGCGCGAGCATGTTCTCGCAGAATCGGGTTACCCAGCTGCGCAATGGTCAGAGATGGTGGGGGCGGAGAATACGTCGTTGTGTCCATGATTCTTGTCCTTTGTCCGGCGACCGGTTTCAGCAGATCAGCTTGTGTTTCTGATGGCTCTTCGCGGAAACATATAGCTTAATAATAATTAGCCTTGATGCAAACAGGGAGCCGGAGCTCCCTGTGAATCAGGTCTAACTTTGCCCTTACGCGGCACTTACGCCCTTACATTGTTGGCGTGTTTTTCCCGTGCCCACCCCTGCAGTAGGTAACCAAGCTGGGTAGTGTGGTTTCGCTAGTCTTTCATGCAAAAAATAATCACGGCGGCCAAGGCCAGGAACGCGGTCATCATCAGGAATACGTCGTTATAGGCCATAATCGCGGCATCACGCTGCATGGCAGCGGCCAGCGCCGACTGTGCCTGCATCAGGGCCGTGCCGCCGTCACTGCCGGTTCGGACAAAAAACTCACTTTGCTGCAACAGCTGTTGCCAAGCATTGGTGCTGACCGCAGGCAGTGACTCTTTGATGTGCGTGAGATGTTCGCGGGCTTTGTTGTCCAGCAGGGTCGCAATAAACGCAATACTGAACGCGCCACCCAGATTACGCATGACATTGGTCAGCGTTGAGGCGTCAGGTGTGTCGGCCTTGCTGATGTTTTTCATCGCAACCAGTGACAACGGTACCATAATGAACGGACTGCCTACGGCGCGAAGCAACATTGACAGGATCAATTGATCGCCGCCGAAATCAGCACTCATGTGAGTGTTGACGTAGCAGCTCAGGCCATACATGGCGAAGCCAAAAGTGACCAGATTCTTGGGTTTGATGACGCGAGTCAGTTTGGGCACAATCGGGAAAAAGATCAGCTGGGGGAAGCCCATCCACATCAGCACCTTGCCGATTTCCATGGCGTTGTATTGCTGAATCTGCGTCAGGTACAACGGCAGGACATAAATGGATCCAAACAGTGCCATGCCAAGGATCAGGTAGGCCAGGCATGACATCGCAAATTGCCCCTGCCGGAGCAGGCGCAGGTTCACCAGCGGTTGCTTGTGCTGTAACTCATTGATCACGAAATAGACCAGACTAACCGCAGCGATGATGCTCAGAGTGACAATAAAACCGGAGCTGAACCATTCTTCCCGATTCCCTTCTTCAAGCATCACTTCCAAACAGCCGAGCCCAAGCCCCATGGTCAGAATCCCGATCCAGTCTGCTTTGAGCAGGGTGCTGAGGTTCAGTGGCTCCTGATCCAGCCCGTACCGGATCATGCTGATCACTAGAATGGCCGGCGGAATATTGATGTAAAAAATGTAATGCCAGGACAGATTTTCCGTCAGCCAGCCACCGAATGTTGGACCGACTGCCGGCGCAAAGGTGGCGGTGATGCCAAACAGGGCCATCCCGACGGCCCGTTTATGGATGGGCAGCAACTGGACCACCAGTGAAAATGCCAGCGGGATCAGGGCACCGCCACTGAACCCCTGCATCGCCCGAAAGGTGATCATCGAGCCCAGATTCCATGACATGGAACAGAGGAAAGATGACAGGGTAAAGATCGCGGTCGTCCAGGTGAGGTAGCGTCGTTTGCCCAGAGAGCGAGAGAGCCAGCCACTGAGCGGGATCGCAATCATCTCCGCCACCAGATAGGACGTCGAGATCCACGAACTTTCATCCAGGGTAGCAGAAAGCGCCCCCTGAATGTCTTTCAGTGAGGAGTTGGTGATTTGGATATCCAGAATCGCCATAAATGCTCCGAGCAGCCCGCCGAACAACGCGATCCAGTGACGACGGGGCACTGATGTGCTGGTGGGGGTAGCTAGGCTGTCAGGGGCGACAGTAACGGCACTCATGGTCAGCCTCGGGTATCAACGGTGGCAACAACAGACAGCCCCGGGATTAGCCGGCCTGCCAGCGCTTTTTGATTCGGGATGGTGATTTTGACCGGCACCCGCTGAACAATTTTGGTGAAGTTGCCGGTCGCATTCTCCGGCGGCAACAAAGCAAATTTGGCGCCAGTAGCCGGAGAAAAACTGTCGACAACCCCTTCCAGGGGCTGATTCGGAAAGGCATCCAGCTCAATGGTGACTTTCTGCCCCTGATGAATACCGTTGAGCTGAGTTTCCTTGAAGTTAGCCTCAATCCAGATATCGGAGGTAGGCACCAGACTCAGCAGCGGCATGCCTGGCTGGACATACAGGCCGACCCGTAGGCTGCGTTTGCCGACAATACCGTCTACCGGGGCATAAATCTTGGTGTAATCCAGATCCAATTGTGCCCTTTCAACCTGGGCGCGGGCTTCGGTGACGGCGGCTTTAGCTTGGTTGATTTGGCTGGCCAGAACGGTGAGCTGATCACTTTCGGCCTGATAGCCGGCTTTTTCTTCGTTGAGCTCTGCCCGGGTCACTTTTTCATGTGCCAGCATGCTGTCGAGTTCATCTTGCGACGAGTAGTGGCGTTCAAGCAGGCTGCGGGTGCGGGAAACCTGTTGCTGGGCGCGCTCGAATTCGGCCTGCGCGGAGGCAACTTTGCTGGCGGCCTGACGGATTTTCGTATGCTGTAGCTGCTGTTGTGCCAGCAGGTTGTCCACGGCCGCCTGCGTGACCGCCAGATTGGCGGTGGCCTTATCGAGTGCCGCGACATAATCACGATCATCTATGGTGGCCAGCAGCGCCCCGGCTTTAACCTGCTGGTTGTCTGCAACCAGAGAGCGGGTGATGTAGCCGGTGACTTTCGGACTGAGTGTCGTGATGTCTCCCTGGAGATAGGCATTATCGGTGGACTCAAAATACTGCCCGTAGCCCAGCCAGTAACCGCCTCCGGCAGCGCCGAGCGCCAGCATAACGAGGGTCGCGATCAGCGGTGCTTTCTTTTTCTTTGATCGTGCCGCTGTGGGAAGGGCGGAAGTGTTGTTCGCGATGGCGGATTGGTCTGCCATTGATACCTCATTGATATAGAACGTGGTTAAGCATAAAAGTGTTACAAAGTGTAAACGAATTGATTGGTTGGTAAGATAAGAAGAAAGGGAAACACTGTTGCAGGAATCTGAATAATCACTATGGCGAGACCAATATGGATCTGAACAGCGTCGCAATTTTTGCCCAGGTCGTGGAAGGCGGGAGCTTCACCCAGGCCGCCGATATGCTGGATCTCACTAAATCTACCGTCAGTCGAAAAGTGGCGGATCTTGAGCAACACCTTGGCGTACGTCTGATCACGCGTTCGACCCGTAGCTTGGTGTTGACCCCGGAAGGTGAACGTTTTTATCAGTCATGCGTGCAAATGCTTGAAATTATGAGTCAGGCTGAGCTGGAAGTGACCGCGAATCAGGATTTGATTCGTGGCCGGCTTAACGTCGTGATGCCGGTTGAACTGGGTCATCAGGTGATGGGGCAGTTTATCAATGATTTTATTAAGCTCTATCCCAATGTACTGGTTCATCTCGAGCTGACAAACCGGGAAGTGGATATCATCGGCGAGGGGATTGACCTGTATGCCCAGGTCGGCGAAATGGATGACTCCACTCTGGTTTCTCGGCAGCTGACTGAATCGGTGAGGGTTTTGGCGGCCAGCCCGGCTTATCTGGAGCAATACGGCCAAATTCAGACTCCGGCTGATCTCAAGCCGCCGCACCATCAGGTGAAGGTGTATAACAAAGCTGTGAAGCTGCCCAATTGGCACCTGATGGAAGACAACGGCAATACCATTATCATCGACTTACCCTATAAGCTGCGGGTGAACACGATTACGTCATCACTGAGTGCTTGTCTGGACGGGTTAGGAGTGGCGATTTTGCCGGAATTCATCTGCCGTGAGCACTTCGCATCCGGTAAGCTGGTGTGTCTGCTGCCCGATTGGAATATGCCTGCTGTCCCAGTCAGTCTTGTTTACCCGCAGCGTAAACTGTTGCCCAAACGGCTGCGGGTGTTCATTGACTATCTGATCGAGCGTTTTGAACAGCGTGATAAAGAGATCGGGACGGCGGCGTATTTACAATGTAAATCTATGCCGTGACGGAGCACTGAGACACGGCAGAATAAGGGCCATTTTTTGCCCTTACAGTTGATGACGATAGCCCAGAGAAAAAGCGATGTCGGTACTGTTGTCCATGTTAAACATATTTTCAACCATGGACACTTCTATCGCGCCATGCTTGGTGTGATAACGGTAGCCGAGCAAGACCTCGGTGGACGGCTCACTGAGATCTGAGGTGGCATCCGAGGCGCCTTCATAAACATGCAGCTCGGTGAGCAGGCGATGTTTGGGACTCAGGACATATTGGTAACTGACGCCGCCGGACAATGCGAACTTGTTGTATTTGATCCCGGATAATACTTCGTCACTATGGCGATAGGTCATGCCGAGCAGGGTGTAAACCCGATGTCTGCCATTGCGGTAGCTGTAATTGGCCTGTATGCCCTGTTCAAAATTACTGACTTTAAAAGGGCCACTACCGACATAGTTGTAATACAGAGTGCCGCCAACAGAGAGGCCATGGTGCGCATTTTCCAGCAGCTGATAACTGGTGTAAAAACTGAAGGCGTTACTCATGGTTTCCCCTTCGAAGTCATGAATTTCGACGCCGTACTGCGGAACGGAAATGTCAAAAGAATGGTCATCGACCGTGTCCCGGCCGTTCTGGCCGAGGCCGAAAGTATCATGGAATGCTTTGGTCAGGTTATCGAGATGGTTGTCGGCGGCAAAACGCCAGGTGTACCCCAGCTCCATGGCCCAGCGATCATTCAGCTGCCAGTATCCTCCGACCGATAAGGCATTCTGGTAATAGTCGGCCCGGTAATCGTCGGTTTCTGCCCACACACTGGCGATGGTCGCAGTGGCAAACAGCTCCACAGTGTCGGGCTGATAACTGAAGCCGCTACGCACGAGCGGTGTCAGGCTGTTGGACTGCAGCGGCGACTGAGCGTAGGTTTTCAGTGGGCCGTAGTCGATTTCTGTGTTGGCCAGCTCGGCAGCATCAACGGGTAGCGCAGCGGCGAAGAGGCTGATTCCGGCCAGATGATAATGGCACTTTATAGTTTTAATTTTCATGGGAAAGCCGTTAATCGAATGGAAAGCGGATTAGCGAAAGCCCCTTTTATAAGGTAAAACAGCTGTGTAGGAGCTGAATCAGTCAAATTGTTGGTAAATTGTTCCGCTTATCACGATTTTGTCGCTGAATGTTTGCTGAATCACGTTTGATGACAGGATCGTGATGGCGCATTGTGATGACACGAGATGACATCACACGATACGTGTGAAGCAGTGCTGGTGACGACACAAGGCGTAAATTTGTTGTCGCTTGACTGCTCATTAAGAATATTCTTATCAATAAGAATAGCAGAGTGGTTTCAGACAGTTGCTTTAATTGTGCGTCGTTTCTCCTTGCGGTAGGAGCGATGGTGTGTGTCCTGAGAGGTTATGACAGTCAGGAAACCGAAGCCAGGCACCACGTTCATAAAATCACATTAGGCAACAATCATGAACCAGTGGCAGACCGAATGGCAGGGAACAGTGACAAAGAAATACCACAACATAGAACTACAACAAGGAAGAACAGCATGCTGAATTATATTGAACCGGTCTTTCGACCTCCCTCAGAATGGAAATCACTGATTTTGCAGGTGACAAACGGCTGCAGCTATAACCACTGCACCTTCTGCGATATGTATACTCAGCCGCAGAAGAAATTCCGGCCGAAAAAACCTGACGATATTGAGCGGGAGTTGCAGCTGATCGCAGCGTCAGGGGCCCGGGTAACCAGAGTGTTTCTGGCGGACGGTGATGCAATGACCTTGCCGTTTGCACGGTTGCAGCACATTTGCTCTTTGATTAATCACTACCTGCCGACCGTTCAGCGCATTGCCAGCTACTGTCTGCCCCGTAATTTGACTAACAAGACGCCAGCGCAGCTCTCTCAGTTGCGTGATCTTGGGCTAAGTCTGATGTATGTCGGCTGTGAAAGCGGTGACGATGAGGTGCTGGCTAAAATTGAGAAAGGCGAAACGTTTGCCTCGTCTCTGGCAGCGCTGGAAAAAATCAAAGCCGCAGGCATGAAAAGCTCGGTGATGATTCTCAATGGCCTTGCTGGCCCTGCGTTAAGTCGCCAGCATGCATTAGCCTCAGCACGACTGATGAACGCTGCTCAGCCGGATTATTTATCAACGCTGGTGGTGTCATTTCCGTTGGGAACTGAACGTTTCGCGTGCAATTTTGACGGGCAATTTCGGCTGCTGACCCAGCCGGAATTGTTTCAGGAAATGGCTTGGCTGCTTGAACATTTGGAATTGGAAAAAACGGTGTTTCGTTCCGATCATGCATCCAACTATCTGGTACTGAAAGGCATTTTGGGACGAGACAAAGCGCGCATGTTACAGCAGGTCAGTCTGGCTCTGACCCATCCTGACTGCATGCCACTCCGTGAAGAGTGGCAGCGAGGTTTGTAACGTTGGATCAGGCGGCTGAAAGCCACATGCTGCCGATAGCCACTGGCAGCATGAATCTTTACAAAATGACGTGGGGCAGATAGCGCGACAGATCCTGCGTGACCCGTGACTGGTCTTCACGAATGGAAATCCCACCCGCTTTGTCATTGATCAGCCAACTGCCAATCAGGGTATAGCTGCCGTTAAATTTCGGCAAAGGATGATAGGCCTGATAGATCATCCCTTCGTCGCCATACGGGCCTTCTACCCGCAGGGTCTGACGGCCCTGTTCGACAATGCTGATGTTGGCACCTTCGCGGGAAAAAATCGGCTTGATGACATAATCGCCCAGCTCGCTGAGGTGGCGATCATCCGGGAAATAAGCCGGCAGCAGGTTCGGGTGCCCTTTGAATTTTTGCCACAGCAGCGGCAGCAGGGCTTTATTGCTGATGAGGGATTTCCACATCGGCTCGAGCCAGTTCACTTTGGCCTTTGTCAGATTGGCGGCATATTCTTCTC
Organism: Photobacterium sp. GSS17; assembly: GCF_028621875.1. Classification (NCBI taxonomy): domain Bacteria; kingdom Pseudomonadati; phylum Pseudomonadota; class Gammaproteobacteria; order Vibrionales; family Vibrionaceae; genus Photobacterium; species Photobacterium sp. GSS17. The sequence continues at coordinate 1,807,217 of NZ_CP117518.1, forward strand.
GGAACATGAATTCCCACGGATAGAGCTTGAACATCCAGCGGATTGGTCTGTCCTGTAAATCGGTAAACTCCTGTTTGCTGTTCAGACCGATATCCTCCATGAAGACGAAAGCGGTTGATAACCCGGCCTCCTTGGCACAGTCTTCCATGTACTGCACCGTCCCGCGATCTTCCTCGGTCTCTTTGCAACAGGCAAAATGCAGCGTCTGCCCCGGCTGCTGACGGGCCAGCTCGACAAAACGGGCCATCATCAGTTCCTGCAGCAGGTTAAACTGGTCGGCGTCTCGGCGAATCGCGCCGCTGTTCACCATGTCTTCCAGCCACAACCACTGCCAGAATCCGGTTTCGTACAGCGAGGTTGGGGTATCTGCATTATTTTCATACAGCTTAGCCGGGCCGTTGCCGTCGTAGGCAAAATCCAGTCGGGAGTAGAGCGACGGTTCGCGGCTTTTCCATGAATCTAACACCGGTTGCCACATGGTTTCCGGGATCTGGAATTTTTGCAGCCAGTAGTCGTCTGCGACCACGCTATCGACCACCTCCAGACACATCTGGTGAATCTCTTCTGTCGGGTCTTCCAGATCACGCTCAATCTGTTCCAGGGTGAACTGGTAATAGGCGGACTCATCCCAGTAAGGTTCGCCGTACATGGTATGGAACCCAAAACCGAATTCTTTGGCTTGCTCGCGCCAGTGCGGGCGCTCCTTACTGTTAATACGTAGCATGTGCTTCCTGCTGATGATCACAACGAAAGGCGTATTTTTACATGGAAAGCCGGACGGGCAACAGGGGGGAAATGGGGAAGTTGGATCGAGAACAAACAAGTTTCCGGCACAACCGAGCGGTTGTGCCGGGATTTGGATTACTGTTGCGCTTTGAGCCAGTTTTCAATGCTGGTTTCAACGACTTCCATTGGCTGGTCACCGTATTTCAGAAGCTGGTCGTGGAAAGTGGCCCAGTCGAACTGGTTGCCCTGCTCGGCTTGTGCTTTGGCCAGCATCTCTTTGATTACCAGATAACCTGACTTGTAAGACACAGCCTGACCGACATACGCGGCATAACGGAAGCTTTCAGACTCAATGTCACCATCGCCTAACGCGGAGTTCTTGTTCATGTAGTCTTGTGCTTGCTGGATGCTCCAGCCTTTGGCATGAATGCCGGTATCTACCGCCAGACGCATATTACGCAGCTGGGCTTCGTTCAGGCTGCCGAAGTATTGTAGGGCATTACATTCTTCGGCATCGGTGTAGACCCCGCCCTGGAACGTAGCGTAATCAAGATCGGATTTACACATCCCGGTGGCATTGACGAAGGTAGGCTTGCCGTCGCTGTTGAGCTCGCCGTAAATGCCCATCTCCAGGCCCAGCCATTCTGTGTACAGAGCCCAGCCTTCAGCATAGGCGGTGTACCAAACTCCCTGAATGTATTCCGGCTTGTCGGCAGGTGGGTATTCAGTGGCATAAGCGTTCTGGAAGTGGTGGCCCGGCGCAGCTTCGTGCAGTAGCAGGGTGGAGACATTCCATTTTTGCAGGCTGTAATCCGGATGGGTATTCAGGTTAAATTCGTTTCCGCCGTAGGACGCCACGCCGTCATATTTTTCCCGGTTGGCCGGAACCGGCACTATGGTGTAATCGGTTTTGATCGGCTTGAAGTATTTTGCCACTACATCGTTAGCATCGGTTTTGAAAATATTGTAATCCACCAGTGCCGCTTCACAGGCCGTCAGGCTGGAGGCCGCCGCACACAGTGCGGCATACGGGGTATTCGCGATAGTGCGGCCATCACGGCCGTAGAAGAATTGTTCGCTGTTGAGGTAATCGAAGAACTCATTCAGGTTTATGTTGCCTTCGGCATCGGCCAGGACAAATGTCCGCTCTTCAACAGTGCTGTCGTTTCGCCATTTGGCTTTGATGCTGGTGCCACGCTTGTCGATCACCAGTTGTGCTACCCGCTCCATTTCAGCTTTTGCATCGGCGACCAAATCTTCGCCCAGCTGGTGAAGCTCGGTGGCCGGTTTACCGGTGGTGCTGTTTCTGTCCAGCTGCCACTGGTACCAGGCTTGGCCGTTCGGCAACGCACCCCAGCCTATGTTGGTGTCAGTCACTTTCCCTTCACCCCGAGCGCCGGTCAGGTAGTCACTTTGCAGAAAATCAACCAGACGGGTGGTTGCCAGCTCGGCATCGTCCACGACTTTTGTATATTCGGCGAGGGTTTCGTCGCTGTATTGATCGGCATGCGCCAGCATGTCATTCAGCCCGCGTTTGAGCAGGCCGTAATTATCCGTGCCTACGGCTAACGCATCTTTGGTACTGTCTATCAGACGTTGGGTCAGGATTGTTGGCAGGCGGGCTTCGTCGACAATCGCCAGAGAGTATTGAGAATAGAGGTTATCGATCCAGGCGGTGTACTCTCGGATGACCTGAATATGTTTCTGGTAGTCTTCCGGGGTGTCTTGTGTGCTGCCTGCGTGGCTCGCATTCCAGTCTATGTAGTTATAAAAGTGGGTGATCGGAATGGCGAAATTACCGAAGCGGGTATTCGGATATGCTGCGCCACGAATCGCAATGTTACGGTCGAACAGAAATGTGTCGTAATAGATTTTGTCTTCGTCAGACAGTGCACTGCGATCAATCTGCATGAGTTTGTCCAGATACTGGCGATCGACCGCCAGCCTGGAGCCGGCCATCTGGTCATTGACCTGCCCAAACGTGGTGCTGTCGAGCGTGGCCATGGCGGACTGGTATTGGCTCATAACCGTCCGTAGCTGCTCTGATGGTTTTTCGGTTTGTTTGGGTTGCTCAACGATGGTGGTGTCGTCATTACAACCGGCCAGTACGGTCAGGGCGAGGAGGGCGATAGCCAGAGGGCTCTTGCGGGGCTTACTGCTGTTCATGTTAATTCCTTCTGCATGAGTATTCCGTCTTCAGACGCGCTAAGGGTAAGGGTTTGATATCTAATGAAATGTGAAAACGGTCACAAGGCGTACAGGGAAAATAACTATGCAACATCAGCATAATGGTGTGTAAGCAAAAATATGCATTCGATCTCATTGGGTGGTTGGTTTTTTGAACAATCATGCCGTTGTGGTGGCGAGATATTCATCAACACAGTGCCCGGGGTGCAAAAGTTTGTGTCGAAATTGGGCTGAAGATCGATTTTTGCTCAATAATGTGAAGTGAAAACTGATAATTATGCGCGCAGCAGACAAGAAAGGAAAAGGTCTCTTCAATGGTCGTTGGTTAGTGTTGGAGCACAAAGAGACCTCATGTACCAAACGGATCCGGCCCGTATGTGGTACGAATTTCCCGAAGGAATGCGGTATTAGGGTAATGGTAAGACCTAGAGTAGGGAACCTAATTGACGATAAGATGAACAGAATGTTTTTTTTACCGGGGCAAGCGCTTCAGGGGAATGGATTCTCATGAATCGATCCCCATGAATCGAACGCCATGAATCGAACGCCATAAACTGCAATCGCAGAATGTCCGACCGTCAGTAACAAAAACGCCCCGTTTCAGTTGGGGCGTTTTCTTGTTATGGCAAGCTATAGGGGGGAATTGTCGAGGGAGGATAGACAGTGGAGGCTCTCCCGATTACCTCTGCAATTTGTATTATCTGTAAATTCCCAATTTATCCATCTCTTCTTTACGACAGCTCTTTGACGACAGCTTGCTCGGTGAATTTATTTACAAGCGGAAAAATAACTGACTGAACGGGTTCAGCAGTGTCGCCAGACCAGAGGTGAAATGCAGCGGGGCATCGAGCAAAGTCAGGCACAGGCAGTCTTGCCCGCTTCGGGTTTTCGGGACGTGCTGGTTGGCAGAAGTCTGAATGATAAAATCGCCCGGCCGGTATGTGCCCTGGTCATCATAAAATTCACCCGCCAGCACCAGCGTGATTTCCTGCCCCTGATGGGTATGTTCCGGTAAGGCACTGTCAGAATCCATATAGATGAAATTCATTTTCTGAGGGCCACCGACATCAACGGCAGCCCGCTTGAGTTTACCCGGCAGGCGTGACCACGGGCCAATGCGATCGCTGTGTCGCTGCAGTGCTCTTGGCAATGGGTAGGTTTTATCACCCAGGATTAAGGCCGTCGGCATCCCCGCTGAGACCGAGTCATCGCCAGATTCGATCTCAGGCTCTACATCAGGTTCGGACGTGGTCATGATGGCGTGCATCATCGTCATCAGATCCGGAGAAAGGGGGGCTATCGTGTTTTTTGTTCCCGCGTGTTCCACTTCCGGTGTCTCTGATGCCAGAACAGCGGCGGCCTGTGAGTCTTCGATAGAACAGGCAAGCTGCCGGCAGTGCGGGCAGTATTCCAAATGGGTGCTAATCATGATGCTCGATGCCGGGTCTAAATCACCGGAGGCAAATCGCTGCAAAGTCTCGCTAAGCGGATGGAAGCGAATATTACTCATCCAGAGCCTCCTTCATTTTTTGCAATGCTAAACGTAATCGGCTTTTGACCGTTCCTAGGGGAATCCCAATTGCATCGGCCACATCCTGATGCGATGCGCCTTGTAAGCAGATCATGCGCACGATTTCGGCCTGGGCAGGGGGAAGGGCGTTGATCAGGGATTCCAGCTCGCGACTGACGATGGCCCGAAATTCTTCAGGCAACTGATCCGGCTCCGGCTCTTCGTGCAGCACAGGCCATAAATCATCGCCCTGAACCCAATCCTGCTGGTGTTTGGTTTTACGCAGCAGATCGAATTTAACGTTACGGGCAACAGAATAGATCCAAGTCAGTGCTGCGCCTTTAGATTCATCATACAGATGCGCCTTCAGCCAGACTTTAAGCATGGTTTCCTGCACCACTTCCATTGCCAACGACTCATCCCTTAGTTGCTTGCGGGTAAAACTCAGCAACTTGGGGGCGACGTAAGTAAATAGCGTCTCGTAACTTTTTCGGCAACGGGATTCAGCAATTTGCGCGAGCAAGCCAGCCACATCCACAGCGGGTAATGTGTCGTTATTCATAAACTCCTTGTTTGTCTCGGAGTGTACTACCTCAGACTGTTCTACAGGTATGGGTCTCATCATTACTCTATCTGCAAGCATGGGGGCCGTGTTCCAATAACGCAACCACTAATGGTAACGATCACTCTGTCGGATAACTTTTTTCAGGTAGCGCAGACAGTTCCGCGCCGAGGGTTGCTTGAGTAGGCGCTGTTTGGTCTTCAGCGAGAGCGGCAGCAATTCCAGCCAGCGCAGGCATACCCAGTTGGCACAGAGGGGCGTCTGGTTGGTCACCCATTCCGGCCAGACCAGGCCAAATTCAGCCTGCCACTGGTGCAGCCGGGTGATCAAAACATCATCTGCCGCAAGCGACACCGACGAGGGAGACCACCCGCCGTACAGCTGGCCGGTAAGCCGGGTTGGCTGAGCGGGAGCGTCGGAAGAGCGCATAATCCGGCCAAATGAGAGTGTAGCGATGTGCACCTGAATCTGCTGTTGGCTGAGCCAGTCCACGGACTCAATCACTGCCAGCGTCATGACATCACCATCGGCCATGGCGGGGTAACCGCTGCTGTCCTGCATCACCAGCCAAATGCCCCCGGCTTGTTGTCCGGCGCGGATAGTTTGGGTAAACAGCCAGCCACTGCCTGTCAGGCAGTGACGGGTCATCGGCATCCAGTGATCGGTGGATGTCAGGAAAGGCAGCTGCTTTGTTATGCACTTGGGGGGATTTGGCGCGAAATACACAGGACAGGCCTCCTTTTTCTTTCCATTACTTTCTGACGAGTTCTTTTTGATACTGCTTCGTTACCGGTGCTGCTTAACCAGGTCTTATCTCCATTACGCAGCGCAGGCCAAAGTGGATGAGTGCGCCTGAGAATCTCTTTTTGATAAGACCATCATATGTGCATCGGGGTGATCCTGTTGCAGACACACCTACGTATATTCGCGAGGTAACTGTTCGTAGGCAGTACACAAACAGGCGATACACAACGAGGAATATTCTTATGAATATGAAATCTGTAGTGAGCGTTCTTGGACTGAGTGTGTTTTTAACGGGCTGTCCTCTGGAAGACGACGATGTTTCACAAATTCGGATTACCCATGCAAGCAGTGACGCCCCGCCGGTGGCAGTGCTGCTGAACGGCGAGACGGTCGGCGGGCTGGAAAATGTCGATTATCAAACCGGCAGTCAGCTGCTGAATGTGGAGTCAGGTACCTACAATGTTGGGGTTGAGGCATTGCTGCCCGGAGATGAACGGCTCTCAGTCATCAGTGCCAATCTCGATTTTTCGCCGGATATGCAGTACGACATTGTCGCGGTGAATCAGGCTGAAAGCATTGAACCTGTGGTGCTTAGCCGACCGGATATCTTGCCCTCTGGCAATGAAATCCGGGTTGATGTGCTTCATGCCCATCCTGATGTGCCAGCGGTCGACATTTATCTGAATACTGAAGAGGATATTTCGGCGGTTGAACCGGCGGTGGCCGGACTGGCATTCAAGGAAGATCATCCAGAACTGCCGGTGATATTACCGGCTGCAACCTATCGTTTACGCCTGACTCTGGCTGGCAGCAAAACGGTAGCTTATGACAGCGGGCCGGTTGAGTTGAACGGCGGCAGCGACTTGTTGATCACGGCGGTGCCAAATGTCAGTGGTGGCGCGGTTTCTCCGGTGAACCTGCTGGTGGCTGATGGCGAGCAAACCACGGTGCTGCGTAATCTCGGTGAACAGGCGGAAGTGCGAGTTGTGCATGCTGTTGCGGATGCCCCGAATGTGGATGTTCTGGCCAGTGGCAGTGTGGTGGATGGGCTGTCCGACATTGCTTTTCGTGAGTTCCGTTCTGTCCGGCTTGCCCCCGAACATTATGACCTGAGTGTCGCGGCGGCTTTCGATAACTCTGTCGTTGTCATTGACGCGCCGGATACCTCATTTGCAGCCGGAACCAGCACCAGTCTCTACGCTGTGGGTAAGCTGAACAGTGTCACTGACAGCACCATCGAACCCTTGATCATTCCAGAAGATCTGCGCCCGGTGGCGGCATATGCCAAGGTTCGGGTGGTACATGCCAGCTCGACAGCCGCCGGGTTGGGACGCGTTGATATCCATGCGTCGGTCGATGGGGTATTTGATGCTTCTACTGTAGTGCTGGAAGGTGTTGATTTCAAACAGACCGCTGTCCTGAATGTGCCTGCTGGCACTTATCAACTGGCGGTGATACTTCAAAGTGATCCGTCTTACACCCCTGCCGTAACGGCCAGTGCCGAGGTGGAGAACGGCGGTGTGTACTCGGTCGTTGCGACGGACGACTTTGCCGGTGGATTGCTGCTCAACGTGGATAATACGTTGTAAGCATTCGACAGGAAATGGAATAAACAAGCTGGCCAACGGGAAATCCTAATAATCAAAATCCTGTTGGCAACGGCCACGCTCATCTGCTGTAACCGGGCCCTGCTCAATCCGCGGGGTCTGTTCTTTTTCTTCGTCGTGTGTTTCTGTCTGGCTTTCCAATCTTTTCTCCATTGTTGATACTTGAAGGGATCGGAATCTGACTCAAAAAGGAGCTTTGTTGTCTATGAGTACTGACAGACAAACTGTGCTGAAACGCCAGTTGCAATTGATCGACGGTCAATCGAGTGACCCGTCGGCCCCGTCCCTGCACAAGCATCGCAAGATGGCGCTGAGCCCGTTTCAGTTTTTTAGAGGTTCAGCACAGCTGTTTTATGCCGACCTGGCATCCGGTGTGTTGACACTGCCCAGTTTGCTGGCTGCAAAACCCGGCATGACCACCATCATGGGCGACTGCCATCTGGCCAATTTTGGCTTTCTGACAGAAGAAGGGTCGCAGGGTGATCAGGTGATTTTTTCCCCGAATGATTTTGATGACGCCTGTATGGGCTACGCGGTGTGGGATATCGCCCGCTTTCTGACCAGCGTGGCGCTGGTGGCAGATCTTGGCCGAGGTATCCTCGACGGGCGTTATATCAGTGACGGCACAGACTCAGCGTCAGGCAGTGATTACCATGCACCAGATAACGACGCGGTCGTTGCCGCGTGCCGGGGCTTTTTGCACGCGTACAGCGACACTTTACAGAAAGTGATTGTTGACAGCGATATGCGGTACAAGGTGCTCAAGAAATTTCCTGACGATCACACGCTCTATAAAACCTGGCGCAAGGCCTGTAAACGGGCTGCAGGCGGGAAAGACTTCCTGACTAAAAGCCAACTGGCCAAATCAACCCGGTTTGAGGGTGGAGTACTACGGTTTGTTGATGAGCCGGAAAAATATCAGGTGCTGGCTGAAAACGAAGTCAAGGAAGTCGCTGCGGTGTTTCGGCCTTATCTGGATGATGACATTCTCGACTGTGTTGCCCGCCTTGGTGCCGGCACCGGTTCGAACAATATGGAACGGTATTACCTGTTGGTGGGGCCAGAGGATTTGCACAGCCTTGATGAGCTGGCAATGTGTCACATTGTGGAGATCAAGCAGCAGCGTCAGGCCGCGCCGATTTTTGCGTTTCCGGATATCAGTCCGGTCAACAAGCTTAACCCGGCGCATCTTACCGCCGACTGTCAGCGGAATATGCAGCGCCGTCCGGACTTACTGCTGGATGAGGTCGTCTGGCGGGGCAAACATTGGCTGGTGCGCTCCCGTCATCATGCCCGTGCGGCACTTAAACCGGATCAGTTGGTGGTGACGCGCAAAGATCCGGCAATCCGACTCAGTGAGTATGCGCAGAGCTGTGGTGAGGCGTTGGCGCTGGCCCATTCTCGCGGTGATCGGCGCTCCTCGCGGTTTGAGCTGTTTATGGTGGAGTCACTGGCTAATTATATCGATGAGATGATTGAGGTTTGTCTGAACTACAGTGAGCAGGTTATTGCTGATCATGCTCTGCATGTCGCGATGTTGGATTAATTTTGCTCTGTATGTGGCCTCCGAACCTTGTTCCTGATGTATTTTTTGAAACGATGTTTCGATAATTATTTTTCATCGCGCTGCCGAGCGGTAGAATAGTCGCCAGCGAAAATCATGAAAGGATACTGTTATGTTTGTCGGTAGCACATCGCATCTTACATTTACGCACTGCTTGTCACCCAAGCTGACGGCAGTGATTGCGGAGGTTCTCCAGCGAATTGCCTCGCCTCTGGAAGACGGTCGTTACGATCTTCAGGGAGACAGCGCGTTCTTTTTGGTGATGAGTGATCATACGCAGCTATTGGCGCACCGTAAGTCAGAATGTCATCGCCGTTATCTTGATGTTCAGTTGCTGCTTGAAGGCACTGAAACATTCGGTTACGGCATATTGCCGTTTGCGGGTCTGGATGAAGATTATCTGGGTGAGAAAGACCTTGCCTTCAGCGAACAGCTTCAGGGGGAGGAGCGATTTGTCACTATCCGTGCCGGAGAGTTTATTGTCTTTTATCCGGGGGAGCCTCATCGTCCGCTCGTTGCAGCCTATGATGATCCGGCACCGGTTCGTAAAGTGGTGATTAAAGTAGACAAAGCACTGTTTGAGTAATCTTGTCATCAAGCTTGAACAGCCCTTTACTGGCTGTACTTTTAGCTGGCTGTCTCTGTTATTTACTCGATTTTGCTATTTACTCGATTTTGTTTTGTTACCGACTAGATTTTGTTGAACAGGAGTCTTTGCCACCCGTTTGCCTTGAAATGGAGGGAGGCGGGGGGAGACCTGGGCTGAGCGAGTCTATCTGTCGATTTCACGCACACTTGAGGGCTGAGACCAATAGCAAGTGCAAGGGTGAAAACAAGGGATCACCAGATCTCACAGGGTATCTTAGCAAACCCTCGAATAAAAAAGAGGCGCATACAGCGCCTCTTTTTTCGTCATTGGAAGCCAGCTTTGAGGCTGTCTTATCATCTCCGGAACCAGATCTAGCTCCAGATCTTTAATCAAATGCGTTGCGGGTCGGGTAAAGAGACCGTCAGCACGGTTTTGTCCGGGCTAGTCTGCTCAAGTGCCTCGCGGGATGAGTAGACCGGCTTCAGACGGAACTGCACAAAGTCCTCATACTGATCGTTATAGTGAGCGGAACGTTCCCCGTTGGGTGAGATAAACCCGGACTGCCCTGGGGCGGCGACTTCAAACGCTTCAATTTTGTCACGACCAAACACCGTCATGTTGTTTTCCGTGCCGCGATTGAGTGCGATTGGGGTGTCGGTAACTTCATCCTGCCCGGCCTGCGGTACACCAATATAATTTTTATGGCTAAAGCGCAGTACATCGACCTCATTATGCCAACTGTTGCTATTGGTGCCGTAGCGGGCGGTCACGTGGTCAATGGCAGTGCGCAGTGCATTCAACTTGAGCGAGTCTGCCTCTTGCGTGGTCAGGTACGTCGGGTTAGACCAGATGGCAGCCAGTGCTTTCGTCCCGGTCTGAATGTTATAGCTGTTGGTCAGCACGCGTTCTTTGTTGCCATAACCGGGGTTGGTAAACCAGCCGCGTTGGGGATCCGGAAGCAGCGGCGTGTAGGTCAGGGTCAGTGCTTCGGACAGCCAGGTACGGAACAGGGTCGAAGCCGGGTGATCATAGCGGCCGTCACCGTTGTCATCGGTATTGCGGTAGTCCCAGGACGCCAGCACCTCAGCCGCTTGTTGAAGGGTAGGATCCTGGCTGTGACGGGCCAGGGTCACTAACTGCGGAACAAAGTGACGTGCGTTAGGATCGCTGAGCGATGCGTCCATCATTAGCTGCCAAGCGTCCTGTGCAGTGAGCAAGCTGGCAGCATCGACCCGGCGGGTAATTTCAAGATTTCGGTCGACGGTATTCCAGCTGTACCACCACTGATCCGGATTCGGAAACCCTTTGGCAGGGCGATTGTTCCAGTTGGCAATGTAACCGCTGCCCGGATTCAGTACCTGCGGGTTGGTGGAAAACGGATACAGGCCCAGCCAGTCGGCGCTGCCGTCACCGTTGGTGGGCAGGCGACCATCGACGCCCGGATGGCGTACCGGGTAATGGCCGCCGAGCGCATAGGCGATATTGCCTTGCTGGTCGGCATAATACCAGTTCACGTTAATGGCACTTTGCGCGACTTGCTGCTGCCATTCTTGGTGGTTACTGGCCTGGGCGACTTTGTTCCAGGCCAGCAGGGTAGACAGCTCTTTACCGGCCCAGCCTCGCTGCTTGGCAAAAGCGATCTGATTCTGTGGGTCATAGTTGATCACAGGGCCATGCACGGAACGGTATACTGTAATGGTACGGTCGGCTTCACCTTTGACTTTCACCGTCTGATGCTGCTTATCGAAGGCAATATAGCGGCCTTTATACAGGTATTCTTCCGGGTTATCCGGGTTTAGCGTGAGCCGGAACAGGTCCACATTGTCCCCTGCACCCCAGGTACTTCCCCAGGAAATATGCTGATTATGACCGAACTGCACCAGCGGGTAACCAGCCGGAGAGTTGCCTACGACGTCATAACCGGCGCCGTGCAGGCCGACGGAATAGGTGTAGGCTGGACGATAGAAGCCAAACTGCGGGCCGTTGATCAGTACCGCGTTGGCCCCCGCAGTTTTCGCTTTACCCAGTACCAGAATGTTACTGAAAGGGGCTTCCTTGAAACCGCGCCAACCCAGGGTGCCTTCAAGGCCGGTTCTGGCGGCGAGGGTTGTCTCATCCGTAAATAGGGCTTGAGTGGTTGGGGCGGCAGACGTCTTGGCGATCACCGCCCCTTCGCTGTTGGTCTGGCGAAGCGCGGCGACGCGCTCATTTCTGATTTTCTGACGTGCCTGCGCAGTCCACTCACCGTCGGGAATGGTATCAACGGCCTGTTGGCTCTGGTACGGCAACAGGGCATCAAACAGAGCCCGGCCTTTGGTTTTTCCGTGTTGTTGTTGCAAGGCCTGCAGTAACTGTTGGTTTTCCAGCTCGGTGTTGTAATCCCCGAAACGGTTAATCATCGAACCGACAAACACCATCACGACATCAAATGGCTGCCATTGAGTCGGGGCGAAGTGGCCGTCCAGAAACTGTTTGGGCATCAGGGTGTCTGGTGACTGTTCGATATGGCGAATCCAGGCGTTGAGGCCATCGGCATAACCCTGAAAAATTTCGGCATCTTCGGGCGGGAGTGCGTTCAGGGCCTGACGGATCGCATCCGGGTTGTAATGCTCGCGGACTTTGATATCCAGCGGCAGGTACTCTTTGCCCAGCACTTCAGCAACCTTGCCCTGCGCGCTGCGCTTGGCCGTTTCCAGCTGATACAGGCGATCCTGCGCAATGGCATAGCCAAAGCCGTAGAACAGCCCATAAGTGTTGTCGGCGTAGATATGCGGAGTACCGTAGTTATCGCGCAGAATGGTAATGTCTTCCTGTGCGGCTTGTCGGGTCTCTGCCAGCGAGGCTTCGGGCATCGGCAATGAAGAGCAGGCTGTCAGCAGTGACAGACTTACCAGAGCAAGGCAGGGAGACAAAGTGTGTTTTTTCATGCGTTGAATAGTCCTTTACGTCGTAGGGATAAATGTTTTTGAGACAGCCTGAAATCAAAAACACGAATGGAATAAAAAAAGCCGGAAAACAGTCACAGAATGAAATCCGGCAGAAAAAACGGGTGTCAAACCGGTGTTAACAAATTTCGGATATCGAAAAGTAGGGATATCAAAACGTACCAGTGAACATACGGGCGGCAGGAACCGCCCGTAACCAGCACAACAATCAGTGCTGGATTAAGTGGTATAGAGCATGCCTGGCAGCCAGAGGGATAGCGCCGGAATAAACAACAACAGCATCAGCCGGATAATGTCGGCGCACCAGAACGGGGTGACCCCTTTGAAAATCGTGCTGGTTTTTATGTCTTTAATCACACCACTAAGGACAAAAATATTCAGTCCGACCGGCGGAGTGATCAGGCTGATTTCCGTCACAACCACGACAATGATGCCAAACCATACCAGATCAAAACCCATGCTCTGAACCAGCGGGTAAAACACCGGAATGGTCAGGAGTAACATCGACAGGCTTTCAAACACGGTGCCCAACAGTATGTAGATACCAATGATGGCCAGCATCACCAGAATTGGCTCGGCACCGACTGACGAAATCAGATTCACCAAATCGTCGGGTAGACCGGCCCGGTTGACAAAATTGGAGTAAATCAGGGCGCCGATAATGACGCCGAACAGCATGGTACTGGTTCGGGCGGTTTCGATCAGGATGTCCTGCAATATCGCCAGTGTCAGGGTTTTGCGGTACAGCGCAATCAGAAATGCCCCGCCAGCGCCGATGCCTGCGGCTTCCGTTGGCGTGAAAATCCCACCGTAAATCCCCCCCATGACCAGCACGAACAGACCGAGAATGGCAGAGACAGAACGAATTGCATGCCACTTTTCTGCCTTGCTCATGCGTTCGCCGCAAGGGCCGGCTTTCGGGTCACGCCACACCACGTAGCGGGTCGCCAGCATGTACAGCACAATCCCTAACATCCCCGGCAGAAAACCGGCGGCAAACAGGTCGCGAATACTCTGCTCCGTCAGCACGCCATAGATAATCAGGATCACACTGGGTGGGATCAGAATACCCAGCGTACCGCCTGCCGCGATTGAAGCGGCGGCCAGCCCGTCGGAGTAGCCGTATTTTCGCATCGACGGCATGGCGACTTTGGCCATGGTTGCTGAAGTGGCCAGACTGGAGCCTGATATTGCAGAAAATCCACCGCAGGCGGCAACAGTCGCCATTGCCAGTCCGCCTTTTTTGTGGCCAAAAAAGGCATAACAAGCGCGGTACAGTTCCTGAGACAAACCGGCCTTAGTGATGAAATTGCCCATCAGAATGAACATCGGGATCACCGACAGGCCGTAATCCTGAGCCGTGTCGATCAGGCGTTTGGCACTGATCGACAGTGCACCATTGATGTTCCAGTCGCCCAGCGCGGCATAGCCGATGAATCCGACTATCCCCATCGCAAACGCAATCGGCATCCGGAGCAGAATCAAGACCATTAGCACAGCGAAACCAATCAGTGTGGTCAGCATGTTGCGTCCTCCTGGTTGTCATATTGCTTGCCGCAGAACTGGGTAATGCACAGCACCAGTGAGGTCACGGCGGTTAACCAGCAGGAGATCGCCAGAAAGTAAATAAAGTAGTACAGCGGGATTTCCAGGTATTCGGTGATTTCACCATAACGCTGAGACCGTACCGCCAGATCCCAAATTTTGATCCCAATTGTTACCAGACTGAAAGCAACCGCCAGACTGAACAGCGCATCGCGAACCCGCTTCACGCCGGTCGGAATAATGCTGTCGGTCAGATCGACACTGATGTGTTCCTTGCGCCAGGTGATCAGCGGCAAGGTGGCAAAAATCAGGCTGCCGAGCAGCAATTCCGTCAGCTCAACACTGCCGGTCAGCGGCATATCAAAAAAGTAGCGTCCTACGACATCGACACAGGTGATGGTCATCAGGCCGAACAGCAGCAGGGCGGCTACCCGTTTGAGTAGCCGGTCGAGATGCCGGGCGCCCCATTCCCAGCATCGGGTGAAAAAGTGTATTCCTTGCTTCATGACACGACCCTATAGCTCGATCGGCTGGTAGTTGCGCGCTTCCTGGCGGAAGGCATTCAGGGCGGTTTTCGCATCCACGCCACGGCGATTGGCGGCTTTGACCCAGTCTTCATCCATGCCCTTAACCGCTTGCTGGAAAAACGCCACATCGTCGTCAGAGGCATTCACTACTTTGCTACCGCTGGCAATGATGTCTTGCTCGCCCACATCATCGGCGGCGGCCCAGGCACGACCGGCTAGCGCGGACAAACGCTCACCGGAAACTCGACGAATGGCTTCACGATCTTGTTCCGACAGCTGCGCCATGAAATCAGGGCTGAGGAAAATACCGAATGATCCCATGTACAGGCCATGCGGCAGCTTGATGGTGTAAGGGGTAACATCTTTGAACCGGCCAACTTTCATCATATCCATCTGCATGAAAATACCATCAGCCACGCCCTGCGAAAGCATCTCGTAAGCTTTATTGGCAGGAGCATTGACGCCGGTGACGCCCAGACGCTTACCGATTTCCGTGGAGACGCCACCGCCGACCCGGATTTTTTTGCCGGCCAATTCGCGGATGCTGGCAATAGGGTTTCGCAGGTGGATCTGTCCCGGTCCGTGGACAAACAAGCCAGCGACTTCAACGCCATCGTACTCACCGGCCTTCTGGAAATATTGCTGGTTGATGCGCCAGTGAGCGACAGAAACCGCTTCGGCACCGGCATCCAGCCCCGGCAGTTCGGTCATCTGTGAGAGCTGAAAGCGACCCGGCAGATAGCCGTGGAAGGTCCAGGCGGCATCAATAGCTCCGTCTTCGACCATGTCGACCAGGCTTTTCGGGTGACCGACATCGTATTCCAGTTTGATTTTCACCCTGCCTTCAGTGGCGTCTTCTATCCATTGTCCCCAGGTCGGAAACACGTCCTGATTCATGGTGTGGGTCGGACTGAGCCAGGTCGCGATACGGAGTTCATGCTCGGCGGCTATAGCACTACCGGCGAACATCCATCCTGCGGTGATCCCGGCAGTAAACGTCATCATGGCTTTTTTCAGCATAACAATTCCTTTTTTGTAACGGTTGGCCAGAGGTAAAAATAAACATGACACACAAAATAAAATTTAACAAAGAAATTGTATCGTTTTTATTTGATGTTTGTTGTTTGGATGTTACATTTGTGATCGATAACGAGATGACACAGCCTCTGCATTCCCTCTCTGGCGACTGCCTGAAACGGGTGAGACGTCATCGCTGATACGCCAAATTAGGAAGGACACGATGGAAACGTTACATAGCTACGTAAAAGGAAACTGGTATGTCGGTGGCGGGAAGCCACGGGTGATTTGCAGTGCGCTGAATGGCGAAGCCATTTACCAGCTCGACAGCAGCGGGATCGATAACCAGGCCATGCTGGCGTACGGGCGGGAAAAAGGCAGCCGGGCACTGGCCGGTATGACGTTCCTGGAGCGGGCCACAATGCTGAAAGAGGTGGCCAAATGTATTCTGGCACATAAAGAAGAGCTGTATGCGCTGGCGGCCGAGACTGGTGCAACTCGCACCGACTCATGGATTGACATTGAGGGTGGTGCAGCAACCTTTTTCAATTACGCCAGCTTGGCGAACCGCGAACTGCCGAATGATACGGTATGGCCGGAAGACGATCTGATTCCGTTGTCAAAAGAAGGTACCTTCGCCGCTCGCCACATTCTGACGTCAAAGCCTGGGGTGGCAGTACATATCAACGCTTATAACTTCCCGTGCTGGGGGATGCTGGAAAAACTGGCGCCAACCTGGCTTGGCGGCATGGCGGCCATCGTAAAACCGGCTTCGGATTCGGCCTATGTGACCCAGGCCGTGGTACGCATTATGGTTGACAGCGGCTTGGTGCCGGAAGGCGCGATTCAGTTGGTATGCGGTTCAACCGGCGATCTGCTTGACTGCCTGGATACCCAGGATGTGGTCACGTTTACTGGCTCGGCCCAGACCGGTCAGATGTTGCGTGCCACGCCAAACCTGATTGAAAAATCCATTCCGTTCACCATGGAAGCCGACTCAGTCAACTGCGCTATTTTGGGGGATGATGTGACTCCGGAATCCCCTGAGTTTGCACTGTTTGTCAAAGAAGTATGCCGTGAAATGACGGTCAAAGCGGGTCAGAAATGTACGGCGATTCGCCGTGCCATGGTGCCGCAGCATTTACTGGAAGCCACCAGTCAGGCACTGGTTGAGCGACTGTCACGGGTAGTGGTTGGTGACCCGGCGCAGGAAGGCGTGACGATGGGCTCACTGATCAGTCAATCGCAGCGTGATGATGTGCAGGAGCGTGTGACAACGCTGTCTAATGTGTGCCGGGTTGTGACCGGCGGTACGCTGGACGGGTTTGAGCCACAGGGAGCGGCACAGGGGGCGTATTATCCGCCAACGCTGCTGGTGTGCGATGATCCGTTCAACGCACCAGCTGTGCACGACACCGAAGCATTTGGTCCGGTTTGTACCCTTATGCCATACCAAAACCGCGATGAAGCGGTGTCCTTGGCTAAGTTGGGACAGGGCAGCCTAGTCGGTAGTCTGGTGACTGCCAGCGGCGCGTTTGCCGCTGATATGGTGGCCCGTATTGGCCATGCTCACGGGCGTCTGCATGTGCTCAATGCTGAATCGGCCAGAGAGTCTACCGGGCACGGTTCACCACTGCCGATGCTGGTGCATGGCGGCCCCGGTCGTGCTGGTGGCGGCGAGGAAATGGGCGGCTTGCGCGGGGTGAAACATTATATGCAACGTACCGCTATTCAGGGCTCACCGACCATGCTGGCCGCGATTGGCCGTGAATGGGTACGGGGTGCGGAGAAAATCCGCGATGTGGTGCACCCGTTCCGTAAGCATTTTGAGGACATTGCGATCGGCGAATCACTCACCACGGCACGACGTACCATTACGGAAGCTGACATTGTTAATTTCGCTTGCCTGAGCGGCGATCATTTTTATGCGCACATGGATGAGATTGCTGCCCGTGAATCCATGTTCGGTCAGCGGGTTGCACATGGCTATTTCGTGATTTCCGCTGCGGCCGGTTTGTTCGTAGAAGCGGCGCCGGGGCCGGTGCTGGCCAACTATGGGATGGAAAATCTGCGCTTTATCGAACCTGTAGTGATTGGGGATACCATCCAGGTCCATTTGACCTGCCAGCGGAAGATCAAAAAGCCGCAGCGCCGACCTGAAGATGTGCCTCAGGGCGTGATTGTATGGGATGTGGAAGTGGTGAAGCAGGACGGCTCTACGGTTGCGTCATACAGCATTCTGACGCTGGTCGCCCGGCGGGAAGGCGATGTTGCCTGAGCCTTCGCGTCTGTCCGGGATGCCTGCGATGTAAAGTGGTTCTGCTGTTTATAGGGTTAGAGGCTTGTAGCTCAAAGCTCAAAGCTCATAGACGGGGTTTTCGCAGGTATCCCGGTATTTACTGCGTTGTCAGCATCGCCACAAGTCTGATTTGTATTGTGTTTTTCTCCATTTTGGGGACGGCTTGACCGTCCCTTTTTTTCACCGTTTTGGTGCCTATTTTCCCCGCCTGCCACTACCCCGATAACTCTCTTATCAATTTTTTATTTCCCTTACCTGCTCGCTACTCTTTTCTCCTGCTGACTCCTCACCCTTTTAAATACAGATGTAATCACTTTGTGAAAAATATTTTGATTGCGCGTATTGCTAAAGTAAAAATAAGTGATACATTAAAAATCACAAACGATAATTTAATGTGTCATATTGGAGTTGGATGATGAATGAGTCCGCGCTGTTCGAACAGAAGGTCGCCAGTGAAACGGCGATAGAGCCTAAGGATTGGATGCCTGAGCACTACCGCAAAACCCTGATCCGCCAGATTGGCCAACATGCCCATTCGGAAATTGTCGGCATGCTGCCGGAAGCAAACTGGCTGACCCGTGCCCCGACGCTGCACCGTAAGGCCGTACTGCTGGCCAAAATCCAGGATGAGGCCGGTCACGGCATGTATCTGTACAGTGCAGCGGAAACGCTGGGCGGTGATCGCACCGAGCTGTATCAGAAGATGTTGGCTGGCGAGATGAAGTACTCATCCATCTTCAATTATCCGACTCTGACCTGGGCGGACATCGGCGTGGTGGGCTGGCTGGTCGACGGGGCGGCAATTGTTAATCAGGTGGCGCTGTGCCGGACTTCGTACGGCCCTTATGCCCGTGCGATGGTGCGCATTTGTAAGGAAGAAAGTTTTCACCAGCGTCAGGGCTATGAAGCTGTGACGGCACTGGCGAATGGCACAGAAGCACAGCGCGCGATGCTGCAGGATGCCATCAACCGCTGGTGGTGGCCGTCGCTGATGATGTTCGGTCCGAATGACAGCGAGTCGCCGAATTCCGCTCAGAGCATGGCGTGGAAAATTAAACGTCTGAGTAATGACGAGCTGCGTCAGAAGTTCGTGGACAACACGGTTCACCAGGTTGAGGCGCTCGGCATGACGGTGCCGGACCCGGATCTCAAATGGAATGAAGAACTCGGCCACTATGAGTTTGGTGAAATCGACTGGGAAGAATTCAATCAGGTCATTCAGGGTCACGGGATCTGTAATCAGGAGCGCTTAGATGCCAAGCGCCGCGCCTGGGATAACGGTGCCTGGGTCCGCGAAGCCGCACTGGCTCACGCCCGTAAGCAAAACGTTCGACAGGTAGCATGACAAGGAGAGTAGAAATGAACACAGCAACTTGGCCTCTGTATGAGGTGTTTGTCCGAAGCAAACAGGGATTGGATCACAAGCATGTCGGCAGCGTTCGCGCCGCTGACAATCAGATGGCACTGGAAGCGGCCCGCGATCTGTATACCCGTCGCAACGAAGGATGCTCAGTATGGGTCGTGGAATCTTCCAGCATCACGGCTTCCCAGCCGGAGGAGAAAGGCGCGTTTTTTGATCCGTCGGATGACAAAGTGTACCGCCATGCGAGTTTCTACACTATCCCGTCCCATATCAAGCACATGTAACGGGGATTGGATCATGACTACCTCGACCTCTGCAAACGGCACAACTGAATCGTCGGCGTTGTTGCAACGCTATGTACTGCAACTGGCAGATACCAGCCTGATATTGTCTCACCGCTTATCCGAATGGTGCGGTGTCGCACCTGAACTGGAAATCGACATGGCGCTGTCGAACATCGCATTGGATCTGCTGGGTGAAGCCCGCCATTTGTACCAGTATGCCTCTGAGCTGGACAACCAGCAGCGCACGGAAGATGACTTCGCGTTTTTACGCCATCAGTCCGAGTTCCATAACCTGCTGCTGGCCGAACACCCGAATGAGGGGTTCGACATTACGCTGACGCGCCAGTTCCTGTTTGACAGTTACCACTACCTGTTGCTTGACGCGCTGCAGCAGAGCAGCGATCCGCAACTGGTAGCCGTTGCCCGAAAATCTCTGAAAGAAGTCAGCTATCACCAGCGTTTCAGCCGCGGCTGGCTGATCCGACTGGGAGACGGCACGGCGGAGAGCAAACAGAAAATGCAGCTGGCGCTTGATGCACTCTGGCGTTTCACCCCAGAGATGTTTGTCTGCTCTGACGCCGAACAGGCGCTGGCTGAACAGGGTATTGCGGTGGATGTTGCCAGCCTGAAAGCACAGTGGCTGGAGACGGTAACTGAGGCCTGCCATGAAGCCGGGCTAAATGTACCGCAAACCGCCCATCGTCGGGTTGGCGGCAAAGAAGGCCGCCACAGTGAGCACCTGGGCTACATCCTGGCGGAAATGCAGTTCATGCAAAGGGCCTATCCCAACAGTCAGTGGTAAGGAGGGGAGATGGTAACGCAGAACATCTCACAGCTTGGCCATCCGGCACAGGCGAAGGTCTGGCAGTTGCTCGGCGCGATTCCGGATCCTGAAATCCCGGTGATCACCATTGCCGAACTCGGCATGCTGCGCAAAGTGGACTACCGCGGCAACGAATGGGTGGTGACTTTCACACCGACCTATTCTGGCTGCCCGGCGACAGAGATGCTGATCGCCGATATCCGCCAGACCATGGAAAGTCACGGCTACCTGCCGGTGCGGATTGAAATCAGGCTCGATCCGGCATGGACCACTGACTGGCTGACGCCGGAGGCTCGGAATAAGCTGACCCGATACGGCATTGCGCCGCCGCAGGGACAAGCGTGCATGACCCGCTCCCTGCCGGATGAAGTGCCGTGTCCACATTGCAGCAGCACCCAGACCCGGCTGATCAGCGAGTTTGGTTCGACAGCCTGCAAGGCACATTATCAGTGCCGCGACTGTCTGGAGCCTTTTGATTACTTCAAATGTATTTAAACGAGAACAAACCATGACAGATTTTTACCCCTTGACCATTCAGGACCTTGAAAAGGAAACAGCGGACTCAGTGGTAGTGACGTTCTCGTTGCCTGAAGCGCTGAAAGCATCTTTTCGTTTTACACCCGGCCAGTACCTGACCCTGAAAGCGACCGTCAATGGTGAGGAACTCCGCCGTTGTTACTCCATTTGCTCGGCAGCCAACGACGAAGCACTCAAAGTCGGTATCAAGGCAATCCCGGAAGGGCGCTTTTCCCAGTTCGCCAACAGTGCGTTGCAGATTGGTGACTCGCTAGAGGTCATGGCACCGCGCGGCCACTTCGGCTTCCAGCCGGATGCGGCCAACCGCAACAACTACCTCGGCATTGCCGTCGGTTCCGGGATTACCCCGATTCTGTCAATGCTGAAAAGCTGCCTGGCGAGTGAGCCGGACAGCCAGTTTACCCTGCTGTATGGCAACCGCAGCCTGAGCAGCACCATGTTTCAGTCTGAACTGGCGGACTTGAAGAATCAGTACCCGGATCGCCTGCAGGTGGTGTACCTCTTTTCCCGGGAACGCAACGAAGCGGCATTACTTAACGGGCGTCTGGATGCTGACAAACTGCGTGAGCTGGGTAACAGCCTGTTCAATTGGGGGGACTTTGACGCCTGCTACCTGTGTGGTCCTGATGAAATGCTGGAACCCGCATATGTTGCCCTCAGTGAAGGCGGGTTGGCGGAAGATCGTTTCTTCGTGGAACGTTTCAATACCACGCCAGCCAAGCGGGCTGAGATTAAAAACCAGTCAGCCTATACCAAAGTGCATCTCAAGCGGGACGGACGGGTGATGACCCTGGAAATGACCGCGCAGGATGACAACATCCTGGATGCCGCGCTGCGTCAGGGGGCGGATTTGCCCTACGCCTGTAAAGGCGGCGTATGTGCCACCTGTATCTGTAAGGTGAAATCCGGACAGGTTGAAATGGGGCTGAACTACAGCCTGGAAGCCGATCAGATTGAACAGGGCTATGTGCTGAGCTGTCAGGCGGTGCCGACCTCAGACGAAGTCACTGTCGATTTTGATGTGTAAGACTGGCCATTCGTGCAAGGAGGCACTATGCAGGCGGAACAAACAACAGCACAACAGGCTGAGCAGCCGCAATCTGAACTGGCATCACACCCATATGAGTATCTGGCGTGTGACCTGACCCGCCGCGTACTGACGATCCGTTTTACTCATTATCAAAAACGCAATGCCCTGACCAATGACTGTCTGGCGGAGCTGGCGGCGGTGCTGGAGATGGCAGATGGCGATGACAACATCGGGGCGGTGGTGCTCACCGGCGGTGCTCACTGTTTTGCTGCCGGGGCCGATCTCAACGAACTGGCCAGTCAGGATGCGGTGGCAACCTGGCAAAATCCCAGACCTCAGCTGTGGCAGCGTATCGACAGCTTCAGCAAACCGCTGCTGGCAGCGGTGAATGGCTATGCCTTTGGCGCAGGGCTGGAGCTGGTGCTGCTGTGCGACGTGGTGATCGCCGCCGAGCAGACCCGTTTCGGCCTGCCGGAAATTACCCTAGGGCTAATGCCGGGGGCTGGTGGCACACAGCGACTGAGTCGTACGGTCGGTAAATCGCTGGCCAATCAGATGGTGCTGACCGGCATGCCGATTGATGCCCGCCAGGCTTGTAGCGCCGGATTGGTCAGTGAGGTGACACTGGCGGCGCTGACACTGGAACGCACGCAACAACTGGCTGTAGTGATAGCCAGCCGCGCACCGCTGGCCGTGAAAGCCGCCAAACAGGCACTTAAACAAGTACCGGAATTGCCGCTGAGTCAGGGCCTGAAACAGGAAAGACAACTCTTCTCACTGTTGGCTGCGACACAGGACAGACAGGAAGGCATCGACGCTTTCTTTTCAAAACGCACACCGAAATATCAAGGAAATTAAACACATGGAACAGACAGTTCTTTACTCTGCGGAAGCCGGAGTGGCTTTGATCACCCTGAATCGGCCTCAGCAGCTCAACAGCTTCAACCCTGAAATGCATCAGGCCCTGATGGCCAGTCTGAAACAGGCCGAGGCGGATCCGGCTGTGCGTGCCATCGTGCTGATCGGAGCCGGGCGTGGGTTCTGCGCCGGACAGGATCTCAACGACCGCAACATCAGTGCCGATCAGCCGATGCCGGATCTGGGCGAAAGCATTGAACGTTTCTATAACCCGCTGGTGAAGAAAATCACGCAGCTGAATAAGCCGGTGATTGCCGCCGTCAATGGGGTGGCGGCAGGTGCCGGTGCCAATCTGGCGCTGGCGTGCGACATCGTGATAGCCGCACAGTCTGCCAGTTTTATTCAGGCATTTTGCAAGATCGGTCTGGTGCCGGACTCGGGTGGTACCTGGATTCTGCCGCGCCTGATTGGTCCTGCACGGGCAAAAGCCCTGATGTTGCAAGGTAACAAAGTGAGCGCGGAACAGGCCGCTGACTGGGGCATGATCTGGCAATGCGTGGCTGATGACGTGCTGGCGAGCGAAGCCATGGCGCTGGGTCAGCAGCTTGCAACGCAGCCAACTACCGGACTTGGATACATCAAACAGGCCTTGTTGCATAGCAGCACCAATACCCTGGAAGAGCAGTTGGATCTCGAACGCGATCTGCAGCGACTGGCGGGTCGAACTGAAGACTACCGTGAAGGGGTCGCGGCCTTTTTTGCCAAGCGTCAGCCGACGTTCAAGGGGTACTGATCATGGCAGGTATTCAACACGTCGCCGTGATTGGTGCCGGAGCCATGGGAGCCGGTATTGCCCAGGTCGCGGCGCAGGCGGGTTTTCGTGTGTCACTGTTCGATCTTGCCGTGTCACAGGCTGAACAAGCGGTGCAGCGCATTGCTGACGCGCTGGATAAGCGGGTGGCTCGCGGCAAGCTCAGTGCTACTGAGCGTGATGGTACGGTATCCCGTCTGCACTGCGTTTTCCAATTGGCAGAGATTGCCGACGCGGATCTGGTGATCGAAGCCATTGTCGAAAATCTGGCCGTAAAGCAGAGCCTGTTCCGGGATCTGGCTGCCATCTGTCGCGAAGACTGCCTGCTGGCCAGTAATACCTCGTCGATTTCGATCACCGCCATTGCCAGTGCGGTCAACCGTCCTGAGCGGGTTGTGGGGCTGCACTTTTTTAATCCGGCACCGGTAATGAAACTGGTTGAAGTTATCCGCGGGATTGCCACCAGTGCGCAGACCGCCCAGATGGCGCTGGATTGGGCACGGCAATGCGGCAAGCAAGCGGTGCTGGCGCGTTCGACACCGGGATTTATCGTCAACCGGATCGCCCGTCCTTTTTATGCCGAAGCATTGCGTGCATTAGAGGAACAGGTAGCCGAACCGGTACAGCTGGATTACCTGATGCGCCATGCCGGCGGGTTCAATATGGGGCCGTTTGAACTGATGGATCTGATTGGCCATGACGTCAATTACGCCGTGACCAGTAGTGTGTTTGAAGCCTGTTATCAGGACCGACGCTATCTGCCGTCCCTGATTCAGAAAGAGCTGGTAGATGCCGGATACCTTGGCCGTAAAACGGGCAAAGGCTTTTACGACTATGCCGAAGATGCGCCGCAGCCAGCGTTGAATTTATTGCTGCCGGGTGCAGGTGCCAGCCAGTCAAGTTTGGCGGCTCGCAAACTTGGGCAATGGTTACCGGCGGATCACGGTCTGTTGGAGCTGGTTGCAAATCAGCTCACCCTTGAAACCAAGGACACTAACGCAACTGGTGCCACAGGTTCGGCTCAATTGGCAGCCGTTACTTTTCCTGCCGAAAGCGGTCCGGCCCGCCTAGAGGTGAACGGTGTTCTGCTGGTGCCGACCCGTGGTGAGAGCGCGACCATGCTGGCTGCACGTTTTCAGCAACCGGTGGTGACCGTAGATTACTGCCGTGATTACCGTCTTTCCCCGGTAATTGCACTGGCACCTGCGGCGCAGAACACTCCGGAGCAAACTCGCCAGGCCATAGCATTTTTCCAGGTGCTGGGTAAGCAGGTACTGCAGCTCAAGGACTATCCGGGCATGGTGGTCTGGCGCACTGTCGCCATGCTGGTCAATGAAACGTTGGATCTTGCCAACAAAGGCGGTGCCTCGCTGGCGGATATCGACACGGCGATGTGTTTCGGCGTGAACTACCCGCAGGGCCCGGCCGCTTGGGGCTGCCAGTTGGGCTGGTCGGCCATTTGCGACACGCTCGACGGACTGACCGCGTTTTACGGTGAAGAGCGTTACCGCCCGTCACCAATGTTGCGTGAATTTGCAATGATAAACAAGGAGTTGGTATGACGCCACAACAGCAACTGGCATGGCAGTGTGCGGAGAAAATGTACAGCCAGGACGGCTGCTCCAACCTGCTGTCCCTGAAAATTGAACAGATGGACCAAGGTTCGGCGACAGTCAGCATGACGGTGACCCGCGATATGTTGAACGGCTTTGAAACCTGCCACGGCGGGATGATTTTCAGCCTGGCGGACTCAGCGTTTGCATTTGCCTGCAACAGCGAAAATCAGGTGGCGGTAGCTGCCGGATGCAGCATCGAGTATGTCCGTCCGGGGCGGGCGGGCGATACCCTAACGGCTGTCGCGCAAGCACGCTCGCAGGGCAAGGTGACAGGTACATACGACATTGAAATTACCAATCAGGACGGCAAGTTAGTGGCGCTGTTCAGAGGCAAGGCACATCGGTTGGGCAGACCGGTACTGGAGGAGACACCATGAAAGACGCGTATATCTGTGATGCAGTAAGAACCCCGATTGGCCGTTACGGCGGCGCGCTGGCGCAGGTTCGCCCTGATGATCTGGCCGCGGTGCCGCTCAAGGCACTGATGGAACGTCATCCGGCGCTCGACTGGCAGGCGGTCGATGATGTGATTCTGGGGTGTGCCAATCAGGCCGGTGAAGACAACCGCAATGTCGCCCGTATGGCGACCCTGCTTGCCGGACTGCCACAGGAAGTGTCGGGCACCACCATTAACCGCCTGTGCGGTTCGGGGCTGGATGCGCTGGCCATGGCTGCGCGCAGCATCAAAGCGGGTGAAGCGTCGCTGATGATTGCTGGTGGGGTGGAATCAATGTCCCGGGCTCCGTATGTCATGGCGAAGTCGGCCTCAGCCTTCGATCGTGGGGTACAGATGTTTGATACCACCATCGGCTGGCGTTTTATCAATGCGCAGCTTCAACAGGTGTATGGGTCGGATTCTATGCCGGAAACGGCGGAAAATGTTGCTGCCCGTTTTGGCATCAGCCGAGAGGATCAGGATCGCTTTGCCCTGCGCAGTCAGCAGAAAACTCAGCAGGCACAAGCGGCCGGTATTCTGGCGCAAGAAATCGTACCGGTGACGATTCCCGGTCGCAAAGGGGCGACGACAGTGGTCAGTGAAGATGAGCACCCGCGTCCGGAAACCACGCTAGAGCAGCTGGCTGCGCTCAAAGCGCCGTTTGCCGCCGAAGGCAGCGTGACCGCCGGCAATGCATCGGGCGTTAATGACGGTGCGGCAGCGCTGTTGGTGGCCGGTGAAGACGCCGTGAAAAAATTTGGTCTGACTCCGAAAGCCCGGATTGTCGGCAGTGCCACCGTTGGGGTAGAGCCCGCCATCATGGGCATTGGCCCGGCACCGGCAGCCAAAAAAGTGCTGGAGCAGACCGGGCTGGCCATCACTGATATGGATGTCATTGAACTCAATGAAGCCTTTGCATCTCAGGCACTGGCCGTGCTGCGTGAGTTGGGGTTGCCGGATGATGCTGAGCATGTGAACCCAAATGGCGGTGCCATTGCGCTGGGTCACCCGTTGGGCATGAGCGGGGCACGTATTGCAATGGCTGCGGTGAATGAGTTGCACCGGCGTCAAGGGCGCTATGCGCTGTGCTGCATGTGTATTGGTGTCGGACAGGGGATTGCGATGATCCTTGAGCGCATCGAGGCGTGAGCAAAGGCGCGTTCTGGAAGAAAGATCGGGTGCGATAAAGCACTGGGTCTTGAGCGTAACGATTGTTCAAATTAACATCTAATTAACAATTATATTAATTACAAAGTCAGCAAAAGATAACGCCAATCCAAAAGGAAGCAAAGGAATGACACATCAACACCTTGAGGCGATTGAAACGGCCTCGATCGACGAGCTAAGAGCGTTACAGTTTGAACGAATGAAATGGACTCTGGAGCACGCGTACCGTAACGTGCCGATGTATACCCGTAAATTTGATGAAGCCGGTGTACACCCTTCTGATTTCACGTGTTTGGAAGACATCAGCAAGTTTCCTTACACTACCAAGCAGGACTTACGCGACAATTATCCGTTTGGCACTTTTGCCGTTCCGATGGAGCAAGTAGTGCGGGTGCATGCGTCATCCGGCACGACCGGCAAGCCGACAGTGGTGGGTTATACCCAGAAAGACATTGATACCTGGGCGACCATTGTGGCGCGTTCCATCCGTGCGGCGGGCGGCAGTGCCAAGGATATGATCCATGTTGCCTATGGTTATGGCTTGTTCACGGGCGGTTTGGGTGCGCATTACGGCGCCGAAAAACTCGGGGCGACAGTCGTGCCGATGTCTGGCGGCCAGACCGAGAAACAGATTCAGCTGATTGAAGATTTCAAACCGACCATCATCATGGTTACCCCGTCATACTGTCTGAACCTGCTGGATCAGCTGGAGAAAAAGCACGGCGGTGATGCGTCTGGCTGCTCACTGAAAATCGGAATTTTTGGTGCTGAGCCGTGGTCAGACTCCATGCGTGAAGAAATTGAACGTCGTCTTGGCATCAAAGCGCTGGATATCTATGGCCTGTCGGAAGTGATGGGGCCGGGTGTGGCGATGGAATGTGCCGAGACCGCTGACGGGCCAACCATTTGGGAAGACCACTTCTTCCCGGAAATCATCGACCCGAGTAACGGTAATGTCATGCCGGAAGGTGAGCACGGGGAGCTGGTGTTCACGTCGCTGACCAAAGAAGCGATGCCGGTCATTCGCTATCGCACCCGTGATCTGACCCGCTTGCTGCCGGGCACTGCCCGCACCATGCGCCGGATGGATAAGATCACCGGCCGCAGCGATGACATGCTGATCATCCGTGGGGTGAATGTGTTCCCGTCGCAGATCGAAGAGCAGATCCTCGAAATCAAGCAACTCAGTCCGCACTATCAGCTGGAAGTCAGTAAACAAGGCAATCTGGATACCCTGAAAATCAAAGTGGAGCTGAAAGGCGCCACCAATACCGAGTGTGGCAATCAGGTAGTCAGTGAGTTGCGTCACCGTATCAAGACTATGGTCGGGATATCCACCCTGATTGAGCTGCTTCCGGATGGTGGGATCCCGCGCTCCGAAGGCAAGGCGCAGCGGGTCATTGACCTTCGTCACGCCTGAGTCTGACGGGTACTGTCCCGGGTTGCCTGACGCCAGACTGTCAGTATCCCGAACCGCCAAATGAAAGCTTGAAAACACACAGCGCTGCCGGCTCGGCAGCGCTGTGATATGTCACTGATATCCTAATTAATCGTCCAGTTTGCTGTGAAAGAAAAAGGTCACTTGTTATGATGCCTGGCAGGAAAAAGAAATAGATTCATGGAGTTGCTTTTGGAAAGTCGTTTTGACGCGTTTTACTCTTCAGCTATCGATCACCATTCCATCAGCGGAACCTCGCTGGTGATCACCTTTCTGGGCGATTATTTGTGCCACTCCGGTGGCGGTATCTGGATGGGCAGCCTGATTAAATTCATGGAATCTCTGAGCTTTAACCAGCGCTTTGTCCGTTCATCGGTGTTTCGTCTCAAGCAGGACGGCTGGCTGGATGTCAAAAAGCAGGGGCGCAAAAGCTACTATTTCATGACGCCGGAACGTTTTGACGAAGTGCGTGCGGCCAACCGGAAAATCTACAGTGTGGAAAGTGCGAGCTGGAACGGCAAATGGAATCTGGTGCACATTCCATCCTCCACGCTGCTTGATGCGAAGGTGCATGGCAAAACCCTTTCCCGACTGGGATTCGGTGTACTTGATAAAGGCGTTTATATTCAGGCTGATCAGGGCCAGCTCGACGCGATGGATATTGATGCCATCAACCAGGCGTTCCCAAATGCCCACGTGTTCCAGCACGCGGATATGGCCGGTTTAACGCAGCGTGATATGCAGAGCTTTATTTATACAACTTGGGAACTGCAGCGTATTCAGGATGATTATCAGGCATTTTGCCAGATGTTCAATCCGGTATGGCAACAGCTTAAAGACATGCCTACTGAGGAACTTAACCCGGAAGACTGTTTCAAGCTGCGTTTGTTGCTGATTCATTTTTACCGGCGGATCATTATTAAAGATCCGCTTTTGCCAGGGGAACTGCTACCGGAAGACTGGCCGGGCGGTGTGGCTCAGAGCCTGGCTATGAACCTGTACAAGAAAATTCACTTGAGTGCCCGGAACTATGTGACCGAGCACGGCGAGACCATTGTCGGACCGGTTCCGCTGCCTGCTTCCGATTACTACGCACGGTTTGGCGGCTTAACGGCCAGCTGACGGCCTCGCGCTTAACGCAAAGGACATGCTTATGCCTGTGTATCAGTTAGATGGAATTACCCCGGTGATTCATCCGGACAGTTTTGTCCATCCCAGTGCCGATATAATCGGTGATGTCATTATCGGGGCCCGTGTTTATATCGGCCCCAGTGCATCGATTCGTGGCGATATGGGGCGTATTATCATTGAAGACGGCAGTAACGTGCAGGATAACTGCGTGTTGCACGGGTTTCCCAATCAGGAAACGGTGCTGGAAGAAAACAGCCATATCGGGCATGGGGCGGTGATCCATGGCTGCCGGATTGGCCGCAACACCCTGGTGGGGATGAACGCTGTGGTGATGGATCTGGCGGACATTGGCGCGGAGTCCATTATTGGTGCGCACAGCTTTGTTAAGGCTCGCAGTGTATTTGCCCCCCGCAGTATGATCATGGGCAGTCCGGCTGTCTGTACCCGTCAGGTACGAGATGATGAGCTGGCCTGGAAAGAGAAAGGAACGGCGATGTATCAGCAGCTGGTGACCCGCTGTCTGACGACGCTGAAGGAAGTGACACCGCTGCCGAAGCCGGAACCTAACCGTCCAACTATGGTGTTTGACACTGCGCCAGTACCGAAAAAAATGCAGGCGGAAAGCGATGCCCAATTCGATGACGCATGATCCGGTACATGGTTCGCTATGTGGTGTGTGAGGTGCCTCAAGCCAAGTTTTCTCAAAAAAAATCGTGCCGGAGCACGATTTTTTTTTTGAGAGAGAGAAGGACATTATTCTTGGCAATCCCTGAGCCTGTTTCATGAGCTGCTCATAAAGCTCGTCAGGCAGGGGATGAGGCAGGGTTATTTGCCTTTCTTCTCTTTATGGTCTTTCTTGTTGCCTTTGCCTGGGTTGTCATCACCATGGATACTACGGTTTTCCTGGTTCTGTTTTTTCCACTGCTCACATTCTTCAGACGTAATTTTGATGTTGTCTGATTCCAGTTTCAGGCAGTCTTTGCTGAGTTCGAAACCGTTACCGGAAATTTTAACTTCAGCGTTTGCTAGCGGGCTTAACGCCAGTGCTGCCACAAGTAGGATGCGTAGCATGGTGATCTCCTGTTGATAATGTTCAGTGTTAAATATGCTATACGGGTTATCGGGATCATTCCTTGATCGCATAGGCGGAAATAAACTGTTTTACCACAGAGTGAATTGCCGCGCTTTTTTCCTCTTCAGATGCAGTGCGGTTCGTCATCAGTTGCGGCCAGAATACAACAGCTTTCAGCCCGCTGATGAACTGTTCAGCCACGATTTCAGGGCACGGCACATCCAGTCGCCCGGCTTCTAAGCCGTCCCGTATCCAGCGTGACAGCCCGCAGCCGCCTTCCAGTTTTTCGACTTTTTCCATCATCAGCTCGCCAATGTCGCTGGAACGCAAGCATTCCATGATCACGACCTTTGCCAGACATTGGAAGTCAGGGTTACTTAACAAATCGGCTTCCTTGCGGGCAATGCTAAGCAGTTGAGTGTCCAGCGGTTGCTCCGGTTCAAACCGGATTTGCCGCATCACCGTAATTTTAGATAGTAAACGCTCGATAATGACGCAAAAAAGGCTTTCTTTGGTGGGGTAGTACTTATAAAGCGTACGTTTTGACACCTCGGCCTGTTTGGCGATGGCTTCCATGCTTGCTTGCTCCAGCCCTTTTTCTGCAAAAATTTTCAGGGCGGCGCAAATGATACTTTCCTGTTTTATTTCAGTCACTTTACTCATTGGTACTATCCCGTCCAGGGTTCCTCGTCACGACCAAAGTAAACACATGTGTTTACTTTGAGCGGTTCTTGGTTATCATAAAAGTATACACCTGCGTTTACTTTTAAGGCTAGAACAAATGAAAACATCTCTGAAAGCATCGCTGGTCGCTGTAATGGGCGTACTTGGGGTCGCAGCTTACAGTGGCGATGATGTTGATGGCTGGCATGTACAGAGTGAAGAAATCCGCCAGGAGCGGATTGCCCGCTCTCCACAATTTGACAACGGTACCGCTATCAGCCGCCTGCCTCAGGTTGATCACAGTGAAGGCATGTTATCGGTGATGTGGAAATTTTTCATGGCGCGGGATCAATACAAGCCACATGACCGGTTGACATTTAAGGCGGTGGATACGGCCAAGCTGGTGGAGCCCAGCCAGGATTTGCGGGTGACCTGGCTGGGGCATTCGTCGTTGTTCGTGGAGGCTGACGGGGTGCGGATGCTGATAGATCCGGTGTTTGACTATGCTTCGCCATCGCTGTTTTCGCGCTGGTTCAGTCGCAATGTTGATGCCCCGGTCAGCCGCGAGGCATTGCCACTGCCGGATGTCATTCTGATTTCCCATGACCACTATGATCATCTGGAAGAGAGCACGGCGCGTTACTATGCCGATAAAAACGTCACTTTTTATGTGCCGCTCGGGGTGGGACGTCATCTCGAAAAGTGGGGAGTAAACCCGGCTAACATCCATGAATTTGACTGGTGGGAAAGTCAGCGTGTCGGCTCGGTGCGCATTACTTCGGCCCCGGCCAATCACACCTCCGGCCGGGGATTGTTTGACAAAAACCAAACCCTGTGGACGTCATGGGCGATTCAGGCCAACGCCGGCAGCGTGTTCTACAGCGGTGATTCGGCGTACGGTGAGCATTTCAAGGCGATTGGAGAAAAACTGGGGCCGTTTGACCTGACCTTCCTGGAAGTGGCCGCCAATCTGAAAGCGGACAGCGGCTATCCGGTTGAAGGGTGGGGCCATATGCAGGCCGCCCATACCATGCAGGCGCATCTCGATGTGCGGGGCGATAAATTGTTTCCGGTTCACTGGTCGACCTACGAGTTGTTTCTGAATAAATGGGACGAGCCGGTGAATGATCTGATCGATGAAGCCGCGTCATACCAAGTTGAACTGGTCACCCCGATGATCGGCGAATCGCTGGATCTGTCCCAGCCGATCAGAACGGCTTATTGGTGGCAGTCGCGTGAATCCTGGTATGACTTATCCAAGCTGGCAATGGCTGCCAACAAATAGGTGACAGCCGAGCCCGATTACCCATTGCTTATCAGGTTGTATTGATCAACAGTCCGCGCTGAATTGTGGTTCAGCGTGAGCAGTGGTTCAGCATGAGCGGTGGTTAAAGCAATTAACGGGGTAAGGCTGCGCTTTTCCCCGTTCCCTGATCGTCTTCTGGTGTGATTACTTCGGGGATACGTCTCCCGATATCGGGGTGGAGGCTCACGTGACCGGGGAGTGGCGTTGGCCTTCCTCTGTTCTGTCCGGTTCTAACTTGGCGGCAGTCTGGCAGACGTTGATCTTGTCGGCTCGGTTACCTTCCACACGGGTGACCGTGAAGCGCCAGCCTTCCCATTCGATGACATCATCCACCTCTGGCAATCGGTTCAGGCACCACATCAGCATGCCACTGAGAGTGTGGTAACCATGGTGTGTTTCGTCCGGCAAAGCCGTTAAGGCCAGTAGGTCTTTAAGCACCAGAATGGGGATCAGCCCGTCCATCAACCATTGCCCCTCTTCTGTTTCCAGTGACCAGATATCTTCCGGCGCACGGATATTAAACTCGCCAGTCAGTGCTTCGAGAATGTCATGGGGAGTCACAATTCCCTGAACATCGCCGTATTCATCCACCACAAACACCATGGTGTCGCCAGATTGACGGAAATGTGCCAGCAGCTGAGTACCGGTCCAGGTTTCAGGTACAAAGACGGCAGGTTGCAGGGAGTGGGTGAGCGTAGAGCCCGACCGGGCAATCTTGTGCTGCAAGAACTGCTTGGCGGAGCTGATGCCAAGTGGATTATCAATGCTCCCTTCAACCACCGGAAAGCGTTCATGGCCGGAAGCCAGCAGGCGATTAATGTTGCTGTCTATCGGCGTATTGATATCGAGCATTTCAATTTCGCTGCGCGGTGTCATCAGGGATGTGACGCGCCGATCATCAAAGTGGAACACGTTTCGCACCATGTCGTGTTCCTGTTTTTCGATCGCCCCGCACTCGCTACCTTCCGTCAGCACCGCCCGGATATCCTCTTCGGTCAGGCTGTCACCGTTGTTCTGGTTGTTTTTGCCAAGCAGCCGCAGGATTAAGTCGGTAGAGCCGGAAAGCAGCCAAACAAATGGGCGAGACAGCTTTGCCAGCAGTGCCAGCGGAAAGGCCATGACTCGGGCGATACTCTCAGGATGAAACTGGGCAAGGCGCTTGGGCACCAGTTCGCCGATGACAATGGAAACATAGGTAATGCCCACCACCACTATGGCTGTCGCAGTGACCGAGCTGGTTCTGGTGCTCAGTCCGTTCTCGTGCAGCAGGTCAGCCAGCGGAGCCGCCAGTGCGGCTTCTCCGAAAATACCGTTGAGGATCCCGATAGCCGTGATGCCAATCTGGACTGTTGACAAAAAACGGGTCGGCTCTTCGCCGAGCTGAATGGCCAATGCCGAACTGGCATCCCCCTGGCTCGCGAGTTTTTGTAATCGACTTTTCCGGGCCGTCACCAGCGCAATTTCTGACATGGCAAACACCCCATTAAGTAGGATCAGTGCGACAAGAATCAGCACGTCCATAACCGTCTCCTTGAATCCTCAAACATTGCTTTGCTGTTGCTGAGTATCGCGCTAATCGGAGCGGGAAGCGGTGAGGTTTTCCGCAAGTTTTTCTTTGTATTGATGAAATTTTTTGCTGGATGGTGATGGGCATAAGGGCTGGACACACGAAGAGGTGAAAAAAGCCTGCGTTACCCCTCCAAATGAGAGGGGGATGCAGGCCAAAAGGACTAAAAAGGACTAATCAAGTCTAGGGAAGGGTAATTTTACAAAGTGACTCCGTTTTTCCATATCGCGAGTTCACGTACCTGATTTTGTTCGTTTCGGGTTGTCTCCCCATTTACCACTGCCACCAGTTTATCGAGCAATTGATCTCTGAGTGCTGTCATGCTGATTTCTGAGGACACAAGCTGACCCGCATCAAAATCAATCCAATGGGGTTTTCGCTGTGCCAGTTCGCTGTTGGTGGCGATTTTCAACGTGGGGACAAAGCCGCCATACGGGGTACCGCGTCCGGTAGTAAAAAGCACAATGTGGCACCCGGCTGCGGCAAGGGCACTGGTTGCAATGGCATCGTTGCCCGGGGCGTTGAGCAAATTTAGTCCCGGGGTTGTGAGCTGTTCAGCATAGCCGATGACATCGACAACCTGGCTGGTCCCAGCTTTCTGGGTGCAGCCAAGGGATTTGTCTTCCAGTGTCGTAATGCCCCCGGCCTTGTTACCCGGAGATGGATTTTCATAGACCGGCAGATTGTGCTGCAGGTAGTAGTCTTTGAATTCATTGACCATAGTGACAATTTTATCGAATACTTGGCGGTTTTTGGCCCGTCCCATCAGTAACGTTTCAGCGCCGAACATCTCAGGAACTTCGGTCAATACTGTGGTGCCGCCTTGAGCCGTCAGGTAATCGGAGAGTTGTCCGAGCAACGGATTGGCGGTGATACCGGACAGGCCGTCACTGCCGCCACACTCCAATCCCAGTTTGATCTCGGCCAGTGTGCCGGGGGTTCGCTTGTCGTGTCGTATGGTCTGATAAATATCATGCAACAGTCCACACCCGGCTTCCAGTTCATCCTCAACCTGCTGACTGATTAGGAACCGGATACGCTGCGGGTCAAAGTCTCCCAGTCCTTCCTTAAACGGTTGAATCTGGTTGTTTTCACACCCCAGACCGATGACCAGAACCCCGCCGGCATTGGGGTGTTGGGCCATACACTGAAGCAAGCGTTTGGTGGTGTCGTGATCATCCCCCAGTTGGGAGCAGCCAAACTGGTGTGGGAAAACGTGCACACCGTCGATATCACTGGTGTCATGATTGGCCAGAAAACGTTCTACCATACGCTGTGCCATTCCGTTAACACACCCGACGGTCGGAATAACCCATAGTTCGTTGCGAATACCGACGTCACCGTTGGGACGGCGGTAAACATGCACGGTGCGAGGGGGCGTAGCCTCTGGCTGAGCTATTTCAACCGGTTGGAAGCGATAGTCGGCTTTCTCATTCAGGTTCGTACGGGCGTTATGACTGTGTACCCAGCTTCCGGCAGAAATAGCCTGGGTGGCATGGCCAAACGGCTCTCCGTATTTGAATAACTTGTCGTCTTCAGCCAGATCGGTGAGTGCGACCTTGTGCCCTTTGGTAACCGGTTCCTGTACGGTCACGCTCCGGCCGTTGTCGAGATTCAAGGTGACCCCTTCAGCCAGCGGCTGAAGGGCGATAGCGACGTTGTCGGTCGGATGAATTTGGATCCAGGTTTTCATTTTGCCTCCAGCGTCAGTTGAAGAACGGTACGCACGCCCGTTTCCAAAATGGCGTCAAGTTGCTCTGTGACAGTGTCGACCAGCCGTGAGTATTGAGTCAGATCTTCTCCCCAGTGCTCAGAGTCACTCAGTACGGTGCTGACCAGTTCACGTGTGGTGATCGCGCGCTGTTCAACGGCATTCCAGAGTTCGGCAAACCGATCTAGCCATACTTGATCATCGCATAGGGCAATGCGTTCCTCACCGCGCTTGCCACGATAGAACAGTAGCTGAGCGGCAAGGGCTAACGACATCAGTTGAGGGGGCTGGCCGCTAGCCGTCATTGTGGTTACCAGTTGAGGCAGCAAGCGGGTACGGAATTTGGTCATGCTGTTGAGTGAAATCGACAGCAGTTGATGCTGGATATAAGGATTTTGAAAACGCTGGATGACACTTGCTGCGAAGCTGTCCAGTTCATCGCGAGGCAGGTCCAGAGCCGGAATCACTTCTTTTGCCAGCAAACGGTCAACAAACGCGCTGAGGTCAGGATCTTTCATGGCGTCCCCGACGGTATCAAGACCACACAAGTAGGCTACCGGAACCAGAGCGGTGTGGGCGCCGTTAAGGATCGCGACTTTGCGTTCTTTATATGGCTTGATGTCATCGACAATTTTGATATTGAGGTTGCACTGCGACAGACGTAGCGCATCAGCCAGTGCCTGAGGCCCCTGAATCACAAACAAGTAGAAGTACTCGGCAGTTACCATGAACTGATCGGCGTAGCCAACTTGCTCCTGTAAGGCCATGTGTTCGTCACGGGGATGGCCGGTCACGATCCGATCAACCAGCGTGGAGCAGAAGGTATTGGCGGTGGTTAGCCAAGTGGTAAACGCGCTTTCCAACTGCCATTGCCGAGCATATGCCAGGACATATTCCTTGAGTTTTTCGCCGTTATAGTCAATGAGTTCGCAAGGAATGATAAACAGCCCTTTGTCGGCATCACCGTCGAAGTAACGGAAGCGTGCGTACAGCCATTGGGTCAACTTGGCCGGAAAGCTGCTGGCTGGCGAATCTGCCAACTGATCGTCCGGATGATAACTGATACCGGCTTCTGTGGTGTTAGAAAAAATGAACTGTAAGTCAGGATGTTGGGCTAACGCCATGTAGCGATCCACATTTTGATAGACAGCAATTTCTTCATTCACGGAGCGGATTAGCCGGGTATGTTCAACGGCTTGCCCTTGCTCATTGATGCCTCGAATGACGGTGGTGTATAGACCGTCCTGGGTGTTTAGCAGAGGGGGAAACTGGCTGTCGATCGGTCTGATAACGGCGATCCCGGCATTGAGGTCGGTTTGTTCGTTCAGGATATCCAACTGCCAGTCAATAAATGCCCGCATAAAGTTGCCTTCGCCAAACTGCATCACTTTGGTCGGGTAAGTGTTGCCCGGAAAATCGGTACGGTTAAGCGTCAGCATCATGCGTTCTCCTGAGTGTGGTGTGACAGATTGAGGTTGAAATAGCGGTTAGCGTTGTTAAAGCAGATGTCCTCTACCATGGCTGACAGCAGTGCCATGTCCCGGGGGGCTTCACCGTCGGCAACCCATTGGCCAATAAGTCGGCACAGTAAGCGACGGAAGTATTCGTGGCGGGTGTAGGACAAGAAGCTGCGGCTGTCAGTCAGCATGCCGACAAAGCGGCTCAGCAAGCCAAGCTGGGAGAGCTGTTCCATCTGACGTAACATGCCGTCTTTTTGATCGTTGAACCACCAGCCAGAGCCGAACTGGAGCTTGCCTTCGGTACCACTTCCCTGGAAGTTGCCGCACATGGTGGCCAGCACTTCGTTATCGCGAGGGTTCAGGCAATACAGAATGGTTTTCGGCAGGCTATCATCACGATCTAACGCATTGAGCAGTTTTGCCAGGGGTGCGGCAACCAGACCATCGTTGATGGAGTCAAAACCGGTGTCCGGACCCAGTTGGTGCAGCATACGTTCGTTGTTATTACGCAGTGCCCCTATATGGTATTGCTGTACCCAATGGCGGCGGGCATATTCTTTACCGAGGAAGATCAGGACTGCCGTTTTAAGCTGGGCAGCTTCGGTCGCACTGACCCATTGCCCGTTCAGTCGCTTGGCCAGAATGGCATCCAGAGTTTGCTCAGATGCATCCTCATAAACCACGGTATCCAGCGCATGATCGGCAATGCAGCAGCCGTGAGCGGCGAAGTAGTCCAGACGCAGATTCAGCGCTTCACACAACTGATGGAAGCGGGAGATATGAATATTCGTTAGCTCGCCAAGTGTGTGTAGATAATCGACATACTCAGGGGCGTTGATGTTGAATGCTTTGTCCGGGCGCCAGCTAGGAAGCATACGAACTGAAAAACTCTTGTCGCCTGCAACCGCTTTGTGGGCAGCCAGATCATCAATCGGATCATCAGTGGTTCCGACCATGCGGACATTCATCTGCTCCATGATCCCACGGGCTGAAAATTCTGGCGTCGCTAGCATTTCGTTGCATTGGTGCCAGATGGCGTCAGCACTGTTGCCGTTTAGCACTGTGCCGGTGATCCCGAATGGACGACGAAGTTCGAGGTGGGTCCAATGAAACAAAGGGTTCCCCAGCGTTTGCGGAACCGTGTTGGCCCAGGCGATGAATTTATCGTAGTCGCTGGCAGCTCCGGTACAGAATCGCTCATCAACCCCGTTGGTTCGCATGGCCCGCCATTTGTAATGGTCGCCACGTAACCAGATATCGGTCAAGTTGCTAAAACGGTAGTTGTCAGCCACCTGATGTGGCGGCAGGTGGCAATGGTAGTCGATAATCGGCTGGTGAGCGGCCACCGTGTGGTAAAGCTCCCGGGCTGTATCGGTTGTCAGCAAAAAGTCTTCGGTCATAAATTGTGACATGGTCTCACTCACTGTTTCAGTTATCGTTGGCGGTATAAACATGGTCAAATGCAGCGCCCTGGGGGCCGGTTAGTTCAGTGCCTGGTTGCGTATCTGTATGACAAAAGCCATGATCAAATCCGCAAAATTGTTGGCAAAAATTGTGTCTCTTCAGCGCCTTCTATACTTTGGAGGCCACTTTTCTCACCCGCCCGGAGTGATCTTGCGTACCCGTATCCCTCTGCGATTGCTTGAACTCAATTCGCCGATGATGTGGCAGTGGCCGCATATCGAGGAAATTGTTGCGCTTATGCAGCGCCAACATTTCAATGGCCTGATTTTCCACCAGGAAAATCTGTGGTCGCTGCTGGCTCACCCCTCTCCCCATTGCCGTTTTGAGCGCGAGAATCTCGAACGGGGCCGGATTGATTCCCTGTTATTCCTGAAACGGGTAATTCGCTACTGCAAACAGCACGGCATCGGTGTCTGGCTGCAAGGGGCGGCCAACCCTACCGACGGGCTCCTGTTGCAGAAATACCCTGAATACCCACTCATTGACTCACTGGAAGGCGACGAACTGTTCTGGTGCCAGTTTCTGAACCAGGTAATGAGCGGCCTGTTCCATGAACTACCCGAAGTGCGGGGAGTTATTGTGAATCTCGCTCCACCGGAAGTGGACAGAATCAGCCTTGAGTCGCTGCTCGGTGTCCTCAATCGCATCACCCGGGCCCACGGAAAGAGGCTGGTGGTTCGCGATTACATGGAAAGCAAGTGGCAGCGCTGGCACTTTCACAATGCCATTAACGCCATGCCGCCTGATGTCCGTATTTCGCTGAAGGCCACCCAATCTGGCTATCGGCCCGGTTTGCCCAATAATCCCACCATTGCCGAGTTGCCCGGACGCCTAAAATGGGTCGAGTACGACATGTGGGGCGTCGAGTTCGGCTGGACCCTTCTGCCTTGTTACCTGCTGGAGGAAATCCAAGGTCGCCTGTGTTGGGCCAATGCCGTCGGCGGCGAGGAACTGGAAGCCATCAGCTGTAAAATGAGCTGGGAATGGGTATCGAACAGTTCACTGGTCAACTCCATCAACAGCGTGAATCTGCAAGGGCTGGCGATGTATAGCTACGAGCTTGAGCTGTCAGAAAAAGATGCTTTTCGCTGTTGGCTCAATGATGTGTTGCAACGCCAGGTTTCCAACGATGAGGCGCAGCGGTTGCATCTGTTGTTTACCCAGTCTTTTGAATGGATACGCAAAACGCCCTACATGCTTGGCCACTTGTTGCAAACCCACAGCCAGATCCCTGAATCCTACGAGCAGGCGCTGCAATTGCTGTTTTCCGAACAGTACAATATGGATCCTCGCTATGTCGGCCAAAGCCTGTTTAGCAGTGATGATCCGCAAACCGGGCTCGAAGAGCTGCATTTGATCAAATTGGAAAAAGAGCGTGCCAGATTTCTGGCTCAACAGGTCCGTGCCCAGGCGCATGAGCTGACTCAGGCGATTGCTATGCCCGCCCACTTTCGCGATCTGGTGCTGCGGGTTTATGAGCGTGTGCCCTGGTACACCGAGATGTTTACCCGCGTCTGTCAGGGCGTGGCTGCGCGTTACTTCATTCAGCGTTATCACCGTCATCCGGAGGCTCACCGCCTGCTCAATCACGAGATCGATTTGATGCGGATGCTCGCTGTTGACCTTGATAACTGGTTGGATGAAGGGCGACACCGTCACCCGCACTATCTCAGCCTGTTGTTTGATCCCCAGCGCCTGCTTTCACTGGCCGGGGATCTCGCTCAGTCTGATGACTGAGCGGTGTGACGGCTAACCGGTGAGATGCCGATTAGTTGTCACTTAGTGACTGCTGGGCCAACTTGGCGTAGAAGTCGCGTAGGACATAAAACGCCGACTTTCTGGTTTGCTTGTCTGCCCCAATCAATCCTTTGCAGTTATAGCCATTTTGATAAGGGTTCTGGCGTCGCTCGGCCCGAAAGTCATACAGAATCCACGGGGTAAAGCCTTTGATGTAATCCAGATTAGGCAGAAACTCGGTTTGTTTACGGTAAACATCAGCCATGTAGGTTTCACTGAAAGCGCCTTTCTTCGGCGCATTACTGCCCAGCATGCCTTCTGCCCCGGTTTCACTGATCACGACCGGTTTGGTGGGGGCAGAGTTTTTGCCAAGGACAATCAGGTCGTTAAAGTCTTCTTCATACCAGCCGTAGTACTCATTGAGCCCGATGACATCGAGGTAGTCAGCCAGCCGATCTTCAATTTTCATCTTGGCGTGATTGACCAGACAGGCCGCGGTCACCAGCCGGGTTGGATCTGCGCTGCGGGTGGCCTTTACCAGGTCCGTCATGAAATCCAAGCGCTCATCGGTATCGGCATTTTCATTACCCACCGACCAGATGATGACCGATGCGCGGTTACGTCCTCGTTTGATCAGCTCCAGCATCTGGTTTTTACCGTCGCGACGGGTCTGAGGGTTATGGAAGGCGATTGACCAGTACACCGGGATTTCTTCCCACAGCATGATCCCCATTTCATCTGCAATCTGAGCGGCCATTTCATGGTGCGGATAGTGGGCAAGGCGCATGTAGTTACAGTTGAGTTCCTTGGCATGGGCAAAGCGGCGGCGTATATCAAACTCGTTAGTCAGTCGGCCCAGCTTCTCATCGTCTTCATGGCAGTTGATACCGCGCAGATAGACCGGCTGGCCGTTGAGCAGAATGGTGGTGCCATCGACCCGGATTTCACGAAAACCAACGCGATCGGTTACCTTGTCGCCGCCAGGGATCTGCACCTCAATGTCATACAGGATTGGCGCTTCTGGCGACCACAGTTTGGGAGACACCGTCAGTTCAGTGCTGGCGTTGCCGTCAATGACCGGTAAGCGGGTGCGGATACCCAGCTCCTCGATAGCCAATTCAACTTCACTGACTTCCCCTATCGTTGTGATGTCAGCCCGAACGGTGTTGAACTGACCATTTGGCACCAGATAAATGAACAGATCTTTAATGTAATCTTTCGGTGTACGAACCAGCTCAATCTCGCGATGAATACCGCCGTAGTTGAACCAGTCATTATTGCGCATCGGGATTCTGTCTTCGGTACGGGCATTGTTCACGCAAATCATCAGCAGGTTGCGTCCCGTCCGGAGTTTGCCGGTAAAGTCGGCAAAGAATGGGGTAGAGCCGCCGTAATGGTTACCAATGAACTGATGATTCAGGAAAATTTTACAGTCGTAATTGGCCGCCCCAATCCGCAGGAAGACGTTTTCGTTGTCCTGCTCCGGCTGGTAATCCAGATCACGGGTATACCAGGCGCTGCCTTCAAAATAGAACCATTTTTCTCGTTCCATTTGCCAGCATGAAGGGACGGTGATTTCTTCGCCGCTGTGCGGATCGTAGTCATAGGGGTTGGTACAGGTTTCATGATCAAACGGTTCGATCTGAAACCATTTCTGGCGCAGGCCTGTATCATGTAAATCCAGGGTAAAACGCCACTTGCCCCCCAAACTCTCGGGATGACGCCCACCCATGAAAATCATGCCTTCATGGTTAAGGTTTTGTTGGTTGTAAGGGCTATCGTATTGCTCGTTGTGCAGGCATTCGACTGCGTTTTCAGCGATATCAGACTTCTCTAGCATAATGCGAGTTCACTTCAGTCAGAGGGAAACGGGTTACAGGTTGTGCTAATTACGCTAAAGCGGATTGCTGGCTCACAGAAGAGCGAAAGTGAATTCGTCATCCGCGGCGAACGCACTGTTTGGGCGTTTTGTGACCAGTCACCCAATTGATGGGGGACTGTGCGTGATCTTCATCACGTCATGGCATTTGAAAAAACGATCAAGATCACGCTTGCCAAGCGTGATTGTGACTGCACTCACGAATAATCTGGTGACAAGTTATGCAGGTCACAGTCTGTTTTTCTGGAGATGGGGCTGGGAGAGTGGCTTTGATAGTTTTTTGTTCATCGTGAAGCATGCTTCGAAATATTTTTTACTCACGATTTAAACGAACGAGAACATTGCCATGAGTTTTACCGATCAATTACTCAAAGAGCGAATTTTACTAGCCCGAGAAAAATCACGTACCTGGCTGCGCAGCATGCAGGCCGAAGGCTCCCCGGAAGGAGTGGCACGGGTCAGCGCGCTGCATGATGCCAGTGCTTTTCCGCAAATGCTGCTATCCGGTACTTACGATTCGATTATGGCTCGTGCCTTACTGGGCGATCCGATTGCCAACCCTGACCCCTTAGTCGACTGGATATTGTCCTGCCAGCATGACAACGGTTATTTCACCCTGCCGGGTATGAAATGGGAAGACTGTTACAAGCGCGAGTCCCTGGCGGATACGCAAGAGTATATGCATTTTCATGCAACCAATTATTCAATGGGAGCGCTGGATGCCCTTGGCCATCTGGATAAGTTCCAAATGCCGTTTCTAGTGCCATTTCTTGATGAGGCATTCATGTGGTCATGGCTTGGTCAGCGAGATATGCGTGATCCCTGGCTAGAAGGCAACAACCTCGTCAACATTGGCTCTTTCCTGCTGGTGGAAATGGGTCGTCATCCTGAAGGGCCCGCCCGTGAGCGCCTCAACGATATTATTGAATGGCACAACCGGCAGTCAGAACCGTTCAGCGGCTTCTGGGGGCCCGGCCAGCAGTTCAGCCAGGAAGCTTTGCTGTTTGCCCTGTGTGGTGCGACTCATAACCTTCATATTTTCTACGATCTGGATGCTGAAATTCCCCACTTTAATCAGTCAATTTCTCGCTGTCTTGAGCAGCCAATTGCGGTACGTAGTGGTTGTATTGATGTGGATATTGTCGACATTCTGGTCCACGGTGTGCAGCGTCATCCTGAACGCCGAGAAGAAGTTGAACACTGGCTACGCGCCTTGCTGGTGAAGCTGCTTGATTTTCAAAATGGAGACGGTGGTTTCCCTGACACTCTGCTGGGGGAGCGAGGTTTTGACGGCTGGGTGAAAGGTTACAAAGAGCCACAGGGGCACAGTAATACATTTGCGACCTGGTTCCGGTGGATCACGATTGCCATGATTGCAGAAACGTTGTGGCCTAACTGGCAGCCATGGCAGTTTAGAAAAACCATTGGTATCGGCTACTACAAGCGGATGT
Organism: Photobacterium sp. GSS17; assembly: GCF_028621875.1. NCBI lineage: Bacteria > Pseudomonadati > Pseudomonadota > Gammaproteobacteria > Vibrionales > Vibrionaceae > Photobacterium > Photobacterium sp. GSS17. Next base: position 1,850,843 of record NZ_CP117518.1, read on the forward strand.
CATGACCCCAGGCAATACCCGAACACAACACATAATTAAGATAGCGGTAGCCCTACTTGCCGTGTAGAAGAAGAGATAAGGACATATGATGAAGAAGACATTGACCCTCTGCGCCCTGGCCATGGCTTTAGCCACAACCTCGGTATCTGCGAAAACCCTGCGTATGGGTTACAACCATCCGGATGACCATCCGACAGGGATGGCAATGCTGAAGTTTGGTGAGCTAGTTGAAAAGTACACCGATGGAAAATATCAGGTACGTGCTTATGCGAACGGCCAGCTTGGTGATGAGCGCCGCATGCTGGAGCAGCTTCAGACCCGTATGCTGGATATCTCCAAAACTGCCACGACGTTGATGACAACCTATGCCCCGGAATACTCGGTACTGACCATGCCCTACATGTTTAAAGGCCCTGACCATTTCAAAGCTGTTCTGCAAGGCAAAATTGGTGAAGATCTGCTGATGAAAGCCGAAAGTCGAAACCTGATTGGTATGACGTTCTTGTATGACGAGCCGCGCAGTTACTACACCGTGTCTAAACCCGTGACGGAACCAAGCGATCTGAAAGGCATGAAAATCCGGGTCATGAATTCGTCTGACGCGATTGAAGTGGCTCAAACGATGGGAGCGACCCCGACCCCAATTTCCTGGTCTGAAGTGTATACCGCTCTTCAGCAAGGAGTCGTCGACGGTGCGGAAGGTGGTCCATCAGCATTGACTCTGGCTCGCCATGGTGACGTCGCGAAATACTTCTCTAACAGCCAGCACGTGCTGTATCCGGGGATGATTGTGATAGGCAAACATGTATGGCAAGGGCTGAACGATGAAGAAAAAGCCGAGTTTAAACAAGCCGCTAATGAAGCCGCTGCGTATCAAATGGAGCTGTTCCTGAAACTGGAAAGCGATGCCATGGCAGAAATGAAAGAAATGGGTGTGACGGTCTCTGAACCGGATATGGAGGCGTTCCATCAGAAAGCGCAACCTTACCTGGATAAATATACACAGCAACCATCACTAAAAGCGTTGGCGGAAAGCATCCACTCTGTTCAATCGTAACTCTGATTTAAGCAGGCACTTTGGTGCCTGCTTCCTTTCCGATAGGTCTGATATGCAACGTTTATTCAATATGACAGAGCAGTTATTGAGCTACGTGCTGTGTGCATTGCTAATGCTGCTGACGGTGTCAGTGATATGGCAGGTTATCGGTCGATATGTGCTGACCAATCCCGCCACTTGGCCTGATGAAATCGCGCGCTTTTCTCTGATTTGGGTTGCCATGCTGGGCGGGGCTTTTGTGTACGGCAAGAAAAAACACCTAGCGGTAACCATTTTGCCGGAGAAGCTGGCCGGCACCGTAAAAGGGCATGTGCTGGAGATTATCCATCACTGTCTGGTGATCATTTTCGGCCTGATTGCACTGGTCGGGGGCTACACCATGGCGATGAATAATTTTGAATTTGGCCAGGTCTCGCCAGTGCTGAAAATCAATATGGGCTATGTCTATTCCGCAGTGCCATTCTCTGGTCTGATGCTGATTGTGTTTGCGGTTTACTTCATTGCTCAGAATATGTCTTCAATCAATCGTCTTAACAGGGAGCAAGCATAATGGATCCGGCAGTACTCTCCGCCGTCGTGTTGTTCGGCAGTTTTTTCTTTATGCTTTTTCTTGGTTTCCCGGTTGCCTTTGGTATTGGTCTGGCATCAGTACTGGCTTTGGTGTCTTACGCCGACTGTGAACTTGCTCTTAATGCCGCCGCACAGGGCTTGGCGACCGGTGTGGATGGTTTCACCTTCCTGGCGATTCCGTTGTTCGTCATCGCCGGGGGCATAATGAACCGCGGCTCAATAGCCCTGCGTCTTATCAATCTGACAAAGGTCATCGCAGCGCCCTTACCTGGCGCTCTGGCCCATGCCAATATTATTGCCAATACCCTGTTTGGTGCGCTGGCCGGGATTGCTTCTGCCGCTGCGATGGCTGTCGGAGGCACAATTAATCCTCACGCTAAAAAAGAAGGCTATCACAGCAGTTTCATGGCGGCTGTCAATGCAGCGTCAGCCCCTTCTGGCCTGGTGATTCCTCCATCGGCGAGCCTGATTCTGTTTTCTCTTTATTCGGGCGGTACCTCCATTGCTGCACTCTTCCTGGCTGGTTACTTGCCGGGGATCCTATGGTGTCTGTCTGTGATGGTTCCGGCGCTGTATTTCACGATAAAACACAAATACCCCACTGAAAAACTGCCGGCCATGAAACGTATTCTGCAAGCAGTTTGGCAAGCTACACCACCGTTATTACTCATTCTGGCTATTATCGGCGGGATAGTTGGCGGGTTGTTCACGGCGACAGAAGCTGCCGGTATGGCCGTACTGTTCTCGTTTCTCTTGTCGTTCGTATACCGTGAACTCAGCTTTAAAGATTTACCGGCTATTTTCATTGATGCAATTGTTCCTTCAGCCATTTGCATTTTTCTGGTCGCGGCGTCCGGCATCATGGGGTGGGCCCTGAGCTTTGCATCTATCCCGACCATGATCAGTGATTTCATCCTGACGGTTTCAGATAACAAGATCGTCCTGCTAATTCTGATTAACCTGATGTTACTGCTGATTGGTACATTTCTGGATTTGACACCGGCTGTGATTATTTTCACGCCGATTCTGATGCCTGTATTTAACATGTTGGGAATGGATCCGGTTCATGTCGGCATCATGATGGTGTTTAACCTGAGTATCGGCCTGATTACACCGCCAGTTGGGACACTGCTGTTTGTGTCGTGCTCGATTGCCGATATTCCATTCCAGAAAATTATTCGCCCAATACTGCCCATCATCGGCATGCTGGTTCTGTCTTTGATGCTGATTACGTTTGTACCGGATATCACTCTGGTTATTCCGCGCATGTTTGGTCTGGTCCCGTAAGGGATCAGGCAACTCCTAAAACTGAAGAGCAATTGAAGGTAACAGCATGTTGAAAGTAGCCATCATCGGCGAGTGCATGATTGAGATTAATGGTGAACTGTTTGGACAGACGACGCAGTCGTTTGGCGGGGATACCCTGAACACGGCCGTCTATTTGGCGCGGGCTTCGGAAGGTCTGGAAGTCAGCTATGTCACCGTATTAGGGACTGATGTACTGAGCGAGGGGTTGCTCAGTCGCTGGCAAGCAGAAGGGGTCAAAACGGATTTAGTGCTTAGGGATAGTGAACGTCAGCCGGGATTGTACATGATTCAGCTCGATGAGCAGGGGGAACGAAGTTTTGTGTACTGGCGAAGCCAGTCAGCTGCGCGCTATCTTATGCAACACCCTAATTTTTCTGCGATAGAACCCAAGCTCAATACGATGGACATGGTGTATTTGAGCGGTATTAGCCTCGCGATACTGTCTCAACAGGATAGGTTACGTCTGCTGGCTGTACTTGCCCGATTACACAGCAAGGGGGTTGAAATTGTGTTTGACAGTAATTTCCGCGCTGGCTTATGGCTGGATCTCGCTGAAGCCAGGGAGTGTTATCGACAAGTCTACGCAATGACGTCCATTGCACTGGTTACCGATGAAGATGAGGCCAAGCTGTGGGGTGACACTGAAGGCAATGACGTCCGAAATATCGCGAAGACGATCATTTCCCGCCTCAGTGCAATGGGGGTTGGTCAGGTAGTGATAAAGCAAGGTGAAAACGGTGCGGTGTATCAGAACATGGTGACAGATAGCGCTTCTACCAGGATCCCGACGATTCCTGTACCTGAGGTGGTCGATACGACATCAGCAGGAGATGCTTTCAATGCGGGGTTTCTTGCCGGATATTTGATGCAAAAATCGATCATTGATTGTGTCACTCAAGGCCATTTATTGGCTGGAAAGGTCATCCAATTTAAAGGTGCGATTATTCCCCGTTCCGTAACAACACCGGTCATCAAAACGTTTCGCAACTTACCTGCGTTGTAGCTGTACTTGTCGCTGTCGCTGTCGCTGGTGGCATAGAGCGATTGGTGGTGGCATCGCTTACAGAGCAACGACTGAAATTTGGTTTCAATATTCGGCAAATAATGGACAACGCCATGACAATTAATGAGCAACTGAAACAACTAAAAGTGATCCCTGTAATTGCAATTGAAAGCGCGGAAGACATTATTCCACTCGGCAAAGCGCTGGCAGATAATGGATTACCGGCAGCGGAGATTACCTTCCGCTCTGCCGCTGCGGTTGAGGCTATTCGCCTGCTCCGGGCGGCACAGCCGGAGATGCTGATCGGCGCCGGTACGGTGTTAAATCGAGAGCAGGTCATCGCCGCGAAAGATGCGGGAGCGACATTTGTCGTTTCACCGGGTTTTAATCCTAACACGGTGCGTGCTTGTCAGGAGCTGGGGATGGATATTATTCCCGGTGTGAATAATCCAAGTGCCGTAGAAGCGGCTTTGGAAATGGGACTGACGACATTGAAATTTTTCCCGGCAGAAGCGTCAGGGGGAATCGCGATGGTGAAGTCTCTATTGGCCCCATACACTGACATTGAGTTAATGCCAACTGGCGGTATCAACGCGAATAATATCTGTGAGTATCTGGCGGTGCCGCGGGTGATTGCTTGTGGTGGTACTTGGATGGTAGATGCTTCCCTGATTAAAAATGGTGAATGGGAAAAGATTGGTCGTCTTGCCGCTGAAGCGGTTGCTCGGGTCAATAGCTAAAGCGAGTCTGGGGCTCTGGTGTATCCGATTTGGTGAGCCGACTTGGCTTAGTCTTTGCACCGCACAATCAAAAAAAGCGCCGATTGGCGCTTTTGTTTTTTTATTTTCAGAGCATCAGCCACATGAAAGGTGACACTGCAATTATTTCACGGTGGTGGCTGCGCTGAGCTGAGTATAAAATGCAGCCAGATGAGGAGAATAACCTATGCCAGAGCAAATTCGTTTTACGACGCCACGACTTTTTGCGACCAGATTAAACCGCCACCAGGCGGGGCTACATCAGGAAATCATGGCGATGTTTACCGCACGGGTGAGCCGCTATCTGCCGCCAGCCAGTCAGCAACTGCGCTCACCCCTTGAGGTCGATAGCTGGCTGGACAGCATGATGCAGACCGGCATGCTGCTGAGGCTCACTGAGCAAGTGGATGGCGACAGTACGGTCAATGTTTCAGAGAACAGATCAGCCATTGGTTATCTGTTTGTGTTTCCGGAACAAGAGCACGGAAAACGGGGCTACCGGGTGGGGTATGTGCTAGATGAAGCGCAATGGGGCAAAGGTCTGGCGACCGAAGCCATGCAAGGGTTACTGCATTATTTGTCAGATGCATGTTTGCCTGATGCTGAGTGTTCAGAGCGGGACGTAGCGACGCCTCATTTAGTGCCAGAAGTGAGCCGTGCAACGTACTTTATTGCAGGCATAGAACCGGCAAATGTTGCTTCACTCAACGTGCTGACGAAGTTGGGATTCGAGTTTGATGAAACCCGACAGTCGGTCGACTATTACCGTTTAGTTCCGACGGCTATCGCTGCTGCACACTGATACAGTAAGCGGATAAATCGCTGCAAACCGGAAGTATCAAGAAAGGTGTAAATAAAGGCGGGAAGAAAGGCTCACTTTCTCTGTGACAGCGACCGAAAAGCCTTTGTCACAGTGGCATAGAAAGTGAGCCGAATTGTCAGACGTTTGGGTTAGAACGCAATATCCATTCCCAGCCAGTAACGGCGACCGTCTTCAACGTACTGGTATTTCTCGTACGTTACCGCTTCATCAAACAGGTTGTAGATCGCTGCTTTTACGCGTGCGTTGTCGGTCAGCTGGTAGTTAATACCCGCATCAACAAAGGTATAAGACGGCGCAATGAAAGTACGGCTAGACGGTGTGGTAACCGGCTGGCTTTCTTTGCCGCGGTAAGTCACTTTCACCCAGCTGCCCAGATTGTCAGTCGCAGCCCAGTCCATCCCCGCATTCGCCAGGTGTTTTGGCAGCTGGTTCAGTGGCATGCCTTTGTACTGACCACTTTTCTGCTCAGAGTCGGTATAGGTATAGCTGGCGTTCACACTGATGGTGTCGGTCAGAGGCGTCGCCAATGTGGCCTCTACCCCGCGGGTAACGGCTTTATCGACGTTGACGCGGTATGTCGGATCGGCACCCCAGTCATTCTGTCCTTCAGTACAGATTGATGTCGGGCAGGTGACTCGGGTGATCTTGTCTTTAAAGTCGTTATTGAACAGCGTCAGACCGGCATTCAGACCGCCAAGGCTGGAATACAGCAGGCCGATTTCGGTGTTCACTGATTTCTCTGGTGACAGATCCGGGTTACCGTAGATGTTGCCGCCACGGCTGACCTGAGCCCAGTCGGCGGTAATTTCACGCAGCTGTGGCGAACGGAAACCGGTCGATACACCACCTTTCAGTGTCCAGTCTTCGGCAAAGTGCCATACCCCGTAGGCGCGTGGGCTAAAGTGTTCACCATAGTTTTCGTCATGGTCAAAGCGGCCGCCCAGCGTCAGCGAGAAGGTGTCCGTCAGGCTCCAGTCATCTTCGATAAACGCTGCCATCTGGGTGTTGGAAATATGCGTACGGCCTGATGTTTTCGCTTTGTTGGACGACTCGTCATCCAGCGAGGCATGGGTAAACTCAGCACCGACTGTCACCATGTGATCGCCCAGCGTCAGGAACGCCGTTGATTTTGCAGTGGTGTTGGCAATTTCCATCTTACGCGTTTTGTTATCGCTGATTTCATACTGCACATAGCTGTCGGTACTGATGTCATCCCAGTTGCCCTGGTGAGTCACGGCATAGTGAGTACGGCGATATTCGTTCACGGAATCTTTTCCGTTTTCTTCCACGCTCATGCCTGCGTTGCCGCGGCGATCTTGCTCAGAGACACCGGTTTCAAACTGGATCAGGTTGTCGTCATTAATCTGATAGTTCAGCTTACCGGTCACGCTGTTGAGGGACTTATCTTCAAAACCGTTTACGATTTTGTCTTCGTCGCGTTGGGTGGTCTGGCCGTACAGTTGCAGGCCCAGTTTGTCTTCAATCAGCGCGCCGCTCAGATAGAAGTTCGCGCTGCGTTGATCACCCGAACGGCTGTCTTCCTGAATAATGGTATCCAGCTGAACGTTACCGCTCCACTCTTTGCCGAATTTGCGGGTAATGATGTTCACAACCCCCCCGATGGCATCGGAGCCGTAAAGGGTCGACATCGGGCCGCGAATAACTTCAATGCGCTCAATCGCTTGTAGCGGTGGCAGCCAGCCTTGTTCAATGCCCGGACCGTCACTGTTCGGACGTGTCTCGCGGGATGACTGGCGTTTGCCGTCAACCAGAATCAGGGTATATTTCGAGCTCATCCCCCGCAGGCTGATATCGGTGGTATCCCCCCCTCCGGTAATGACCACCCCCGGCACGTCACGCAGGGCATCCGTCACATCGCGGTAGTAGCGTTTTTCCAGTTCGTCACGGGAAATTACGCTGATACTGGCGGGTGCGTCGACCTGTAACTGCTCATAGCCTGCTGCGGTGACAACAACGGTCTCCATGGCTTGCGACGACGATTCTGCATGGGCAGAAACCGACAATACGGACGCAATTGCAGCAACTAGCGGCATAACAGCAGGCTTGGGGCTGGACATAGGTAACTCCTTAAATGATAATCATTATTAATTGTGGTGCGGATTCTTCCCTAACTGGAAACAAAGAGCTAGGGCAATAAACGGAACGGTGTTTTCCATTTATGGAACGGGGATTCGCTTGGAGTTATGAAGGAAAAATGTTAAGCCATGCATGATCTTGCAGCGCTAAAAGCTTTTGATGCCCTTTGCCAGTACCAGAGTCTGACGGCAGCGGCTGAAGTATTGAACCAGCCTAAATCCACCCTGAGCCGACGTCTGGCACAATTGGAAGTCGATCTGGGGCAGTCGCTGGTCACCCGGCAGGGGAACCGACTGAGTCTGACGGAAGCCGGGCAGGTGTTCTCACAGTACACCAGACAGATTCTGGCGTTGTCTGAACAGGGCAAAGAGGCGTTGCAAAGTCTCAGCAATGATGCCTGCGGGGAACTCACTTTGCTGGTTCACCCGAATTTGTTACGCGGGTGGTTTTCAAAGGTGCTGAACCAGTTTATGAATGCGCACCCGGGCATTCACATTAATCTGCATTCCCAGATGCTGGCGGCGGGAAACAGCGAGGTTGATCTGATGATTTGGGTTGGCTCTCCGCCTGAACATTCGCTGCGGCGTGAGTTGCTGGGGCACTGGTCGTTCGGACTATACGCGTCACCGGCGTACCTGGAGGATCACCCGCCACCGACCCACCCGAGTGAGCTGACTGGCCACCCCTGGATTGATCTGATTGCCAAACGGCAGGATGGGCTGACCCTGCTTCACAAGGAGGAAGGTAGCTACGATTTGCCGCCTATCAATTCCCGATTACGGACCGACAGCCTGACCATGCAGGCGGACGCTATTGCCAACGGGCGGGGAATTGGCATGTTACCGGTCTGGCTGGCGGACGGGTTCGAACGTGCCCATCCCGGTAGCGTGTTGCCCTGTCTGCCGGGTTGGCAACCGGAAGCAACGGAAGTGGCCTGTTATTACACCGCGGGTCGGCCGCCCTTGCGGGTTAAAGTGTTGCTCGATGCACTGCGCCAGCAATGTCCGCCGGAGTGGACTCAGTGTCACCATGCCTATTTTATGAAAGCGTCAGAAAAATCAGCGTGAAGCACCGTTTACTGCCGCCGGATAAATACCAATGTGAAACAGAATCAGTTCATTGGTTAATCCGCTTGTGTCAGCCGCTTTGCTGCGGCGTATCGGTGCTGGCTGGCTGGCTGGCTGGCTGGCTGGCAATGGCTCTGGCTCCTCATAAACCGGGTGATGTCGCTTGCGGATAAACGGATTTTGATGCCAACCCATTGCTTCTAAATGGGCTTTTCGATACGCCTCAATGACATCGTGAGAATGAGACTATCACCATCAAGCTGAATCGTTACTGAAATGTAAAGGAGAATAATTCGCATTTTTGTTCGTGACCTCGGGAGATTTTTTGGCTAGGATTGGCTCACTTTTCTGTAAACCGTGGAAATTCTGGATGAAATCTTTGAGGTCTTGGACACGTCTTGTCGTGGTAGCGGCAGGCGTACTGGCTGCTGCTTCATCTTTTGCAGCAACAAAAACTATTCAGCACCATGAAGGCGAAATTACCCTGGATGGTGTGCCTAAACGTGTTGTCGTGCTGGGTCACGGCAGTCTGGATACGCTGGATCGTCTCGGCGTCGAGCCGGTTGGGGTCGTGAAAGCGATGATGCCAACCTACCTGGACAAGTACCAGGATAAGAAATATGCCGCGATGGGGTCTGTCAAAGAACCGGATTTTGAAGCCATTTACATGGCTAAGCCGGATCTGATCATCGCGGAAGCCCGTCTGCGCGAAATGATGGGAGAGCTGAATAAGATCGCGCCGACCATCATGTATGCGGTTGATTACGGTGAGTACTGGAAAGACACGCAGGCCAACTGGCGTATGTTGGGTGAAGTGTTTGACAAGCAGAAAGAAGCAGATGCGCTGATCGCAAACACGCAGGCCAAACTGGATGACACCCGCGCGAAAGCACAGGCCAGCCAGATGAAAGCCATGATGGTGATGAACAACGGCAGCAACCTGGCGATGTTCAACCAAGGCAGCCGTTTCTCGATGGTGTTTGATGAGTTTGGTTTCAACCCGGCCCGTAGCGAAGAGGTGAAAACAACCGGCTCCCACGGCAACCTGATTTCCTTTGAATACATTGCCGATGCCAAACCAGACGTGATTTTCGTACTGGATCGCGAGCAGGCTATCGGGAAAGAGATCGGCAAAGCCAAGTCACGATTCAACAATGTGCTGGTGAAATCGACCCCGGCATCGCAAAACGATCGCATTGTGTATCTGAATCCGAATGCCTGGTACATCACTATGGCTGGTGTGACGGCAACCGACATTATGATTGATGACATTGCCCAACTGTTTTAATCCCTCTTTCTTATAACGCTGAGGCCTGTGTATTCGCAGGCCTCTTTTAATTTATGAAACCGAATTTATTCCATCATTCCCGAATCGCCCTTGCGGCGTTTCTTCTCGTCCTGCTGGGCGTGCTTTCCCTGTCAATCGGGGTGGCCGAAATGACGCTGGCCGGCCTGCTCAACGGCGATTTCCAGTCTACTTCTATTTTGTTTGCCAGCCGTATTCCTCGCTTACTGGCGATCTGTCTGGCCGGGGCTGGTCTGAGTGTGGCGGGGTTGATCATGCAGCAGATCTGCCAGAACCGTTTTGCTTCTCCGGATACTACCGGCACCATCGATTGTGCCGTGCTGGGCTATGTCGCGACCATGGTGCTGTTCACCGGCATGAGTAAATGGCTGGATCTCGCGGTCATTTTTGCTTTCGCGTTGGGCGGCACGCTGCTGTTTGTGCGCTTTCTGCAGTCCCTGCAATTTAAAAACACTGTGCTGGTACCGCTCATCGGGATCATGTACGGCAATGTGGTGTCGGCACTGACCCAGTTCATGGCGTACAAATACGATCTTATCCAGACCATGAAATCCTGGACCGTTGCGAATTTCTCGTCCGTGCTGCAGGGGAACTACGAACTGCTGTATCTGGCCATTCCGGCCACGGTACTGGCTTACCGTTTTGCCAGCAAATTCAGCGCGGCCAGTATTGGTGAGAGCTTTGCCAAAAACATCGGCCTCGATTATCAGAAAATTGTGCTGATCGGTGTCGTGATTGTGGCCGTGCTGTCTTCATCAGTCGTGATGATTGTCGGCGTGATTCCTTTCCTTGGGCTGGTCGTGCCTAATGTGGTCTCGATGTTTGTCGGCGACAACATGAAGCGCAATCTGCCGTGGACGGCCTTCTGGGGCGTCATTCTGGTACTGAGCTGCGACATTCTGGGGCGCGTGATTATCTTCCCGTTCGAGGTGCCTATCGCCATGATTATTTCTATTCTCGGCGGCACGACATTTATCTATCTGGTTCTGAGGGATAAAGCCCGTGCGTGATCTCAGTAAGAAACAAGACATGTTGAAACTCACTGTGATTGCGGCAGTGGCGCTGGCGATTGTGGCCGTTTTTCTGGGGCAGGGGCTGACCCCGGATAACTACCAGTTTTTCCTGTCGCGTCGCATCCCTAAAATCCTGGCCATTGCCATGGCCGCCGTGGCAATTTCGGCATCCTCCCTGGTGTTTCAGACTATTACCAACAACCGCATTCTGACGCCGTCGATTCTGGGTTTCGATTCGCTGTACGTGATGCTGCAGACCCTGATTGTGGCGGTGTTTGGCAGTGCCAGTGCCCTGATTGCCAATCCGCACCTGAATTTTGTGGTGTGTGTGGTGGTGATGACCGGCCTGTCGACCGCGCTGTTCAGTCTGTACTTCCGTCGCAGAAACAACAATGTGTTCACCTTGCTGCTGGTCGGTATTGTGCTTGGCAGCCTGTTTGAAAGTTTCAGCAGCTTCTTCGCGATGCTGATTGATCCGAGCGAGTTCACGGTACTGGAAGGGGCGATGTTTGCCAGTTTCAACAATGTGAACAGCGAGATTGTATATTGGTGCACCCTTCCGTTGGGGCTGTGCCTGTTGTACCTCAGCCGTCTTGCATCGCAGCTTGATGTGATGTGGCTGGGCGAAGATAACGCGAAAAGTCTGGGGGTTGATACCCGTGCACTGACCCTCAAAGTGATGATGGTGGTTGCTATTCTAATTTCTATCTCTACCGCGCTGGTGGGGCCGGTACTGTTCTTCGGCCTGATTGTCGTCAGCCTGACCCGTGAAATGTACCGCAACTATCACCACCGTTTTCTGTTGGCTGCAACCAGCCTGCTGGCGGTTTTGCTGTTGGTTGGCGGGCAGTTCATGGTCGAGAAAGTCCTGAATTTCAACACCACTATCAGTGTCATCATTAATTTCCTCGGAGGAAGCTACTTCCTCTTCCTGTTAGCGCGAAATAAGATTTAGTTGCCATGATTAAACTGACCGGATTATCTAAAAGCTACGGCCAACAATTCGTTGTAAAAGACGCGAGTGCGCTATTTCCGAAAGGGGAAGTGACCTCAATTATCGGTCCTAACGGCGCGGGTAAAAGTACCCTGTTGTCGATGGCGAGTCGCTTGACTGAAAGTGACGCTGGCGAAGTGCTGATCGCCGACAAGCCATTATCGCAGTGGGACAGCAAGGATCTGGCTAAGCGTCTGGCAGTGCTGCGCCAGTCGAACAATATCAACATGCGGTTTTCGATTCGCGAGCTGGTGGCGTTTGGCCGCTTCCCGCATACACAGGGGCGACTGAATGAGGAAGATAACCGTATTATTGATGAGGCGCTGGCGCATCTGGGCATTTCAGATATCCAGCACAAATACCTGGATGAGCTGAGCGGTGGCCAGCGCCAGATGGCATTCATTGCGATGGTGGTGGCCCAGAACACGGATTACATTTTTCTGGATGAGCCGCTGAACAACCTCGATATCCGCCATTCTGTCGATATCATGACCACGCTGCGTCGTCTGGCCCATGAGTTCAACAAAGCCGTGGTGATCGTGATTCACGACATCAACTTTGGCTCGTGCTATTCCGACAACATTGTGGCAATGAAAAAAGGGGAAGTGGTCGCCAGCGGTAAGGTGCATGAGGTGATTCAGACATCCATCATGGAAGCGATGTACGAAATCCCGTTTGATATCAAAGAAATCGACGGCCAGCGGATTTGCCTGTACTACGGCTCACCCAGCATCACGGGTGAACGGTCGCGATCGTGTGACGGCGCATTAGCCAATGTAAGCTGAACGTGAGCACAATCATCAGTACACCATGAAATCCGGGGAAGGAATGACTCCCCCGGATTTTTTATATCGGGCAGCCCAACGGATTGCCGGGCTGGTGGGAGAGTCGCTGATCATCGCTTAACAGAGCTACAAGCTAATCGGCAGGTGTCCGGTTTTATACAGCAGCACTGTGCCTTCACTGGCTGTGAAAGTGCGTTTACTCAGGTGGGGTAGGCGCAGCCAGCTAAGGGCAGGATAATGGCCATGCTCATCATTCAGAGCACCGGAGAGAATCAGGATTTCTTCTCCGCCAATCGCCGGATGAGGCGGGAAAGTCAGGTCGGGCGGGCAGGAGACCAGTGCCGTGTGCTGATGGCCACACAGATGAAGTGGTATCGCGGCACACCCATTGTCTCCCTGATGCCAGTCGGTATTAAGGGTATCTATCCGCACTTCCTCATGATCTTTCACCATAAACTGGTTCAGTTTTACAAACAGTGTGCAGCCGGAGCGGCTGAGGGGTGAATGCTCACTACCGGGGGGATTACGCAGGTAGCTGCCCGGGCCAAAGTCGCCGGTTTGGTCAGAAAATACCCCGTCTAACACCAGAATTTCCTCTCCCAGCGGATGCTTATGGGAGGGAAAGCAGGAATCTGCCGCATACTTCACCAGACTGGTGGTATGACCGGACTCTTTAGCTTCGCGCTCCAGCGGTTTGCGCCACACGCCCTGGCTTGGACTGGGCTGCCACTCCATGGCCGCGGTATCAATAATCACAATCTGGTCGAATTCCATATTAAGCATAATGTGCTCCGGCAGTGCATGAAGGGGCGTCTTCTTAGTGTAATCGGGAACCGGCGATTTGCGGTGTCTGATCAAAGCCGGCAGCAAAAGACGGTTTCTAAGGCAGTGCCTATCGCTAAAATAGGCAGGATGAATTTTATCTCCGTCCTCGGAAAGCCTATCGTAGAGGCAAAGATGAAGGAGAGAAATTATGACAAAACAAACGCTTACTCATGCCAATGGGGCACCGGTCACCGATAACGACAACAGCCTGACCGCAGGCCCGCGCGGCCCTGTTTTGTTGCAGGATACCTGGCTGCTGGAAAAGCTGGCGCATTTCGATCGTGAACGTATTCCTGAGCGAGTCGTGCATGCGAAAGGCTCAGCAGCATTCGGAACCTTTACGGTCACGCACGATATCACCCCATTTACCAAGGCCGATCTGTTTTCCGAAATCGGTAAGCAGACGGAGGTTTTGCTGCGTTTTTCTACCGTCGCCGGAGAAAAAGGCGCGGCCGATGCGGAGCGTGATGTCCGCGGCTTTGCCCTGAAGTTTTACACCGGCGAAGGCAACTGGGATCTGGTTGGTAACAACACGCCGGTGTTTTTTATCCGTGATGCGCTGAAGTTCCCGGATTTTATCCATACTCAGAAGCGCGATCCGAAAACTAACCTGCGCAGCGCAGAAGCGGCCTGGGATTTCTGGTCACGTCACCCAGAGTCACTGCATCAGCTGATGATCCTGTTCAGTGACCGTGGCATTCCGACTGACTATCGCCACATGAACGGTTATGGCAGTCACACTTACAGCTTTATCAATCGTGATAATGAGCGTTTCTACGTGAAGTTCCATTTTAAAACGCAGCAGGGGCACCGTTATTACACCGATGAGGAAGCGGCCAAAATTACCGGCAAAACCCGCGAGTCATCGCAGGTGGATTTGTTCATGAGCATCGAAGACGGAGAGTTTCCGCGCTGGGATGTGAAAGTGCAAATCATGAGCGAGGCTGAAGCAGAGCGTTTCCACATTCACCCGTTTGATATCACCAAGGTCTGGCCGCATGGAGATGTGCCGTTGCGAGACGTCGGTGTGCTGGAGCTTAACCGTAATCCGGATAACTATTTTGCGGAGGTTGAGCAGGCGGCGTTCACTCCGGCTAATGTGGTGCCGGGCATCGGATATTCACCGGATCGTCTGCTGCAGGGGCGCCTGTTCT
>NZ_CP117519.1:0-86366 GCF_028621875.1 Photobacterium sp. GSS17
AAGTTATATAGTAAAAAAGAGCCTAAGCTAGTTACAGGAGTTGTTGTACATAACGGTGAAATTAGAGTTCGAAATGAACAACACAAGCAACTAGTCACTGACCTGGCTTGTTGGAGTAGCATTAAAGCACTACCAGAAGCTATCCGGATGCCTTATACAAACAGGCTAATAGGACGATTGCACTCGATGGGGGTAATAGAGTCTGTTTTCAAAGATAAAGCTACTACCATTAGAAACCAAACCAAAAAATAAACTCTAATCCTCTCTCATTTCGTGGAACAACTGAGCTAGGCCTGTCAGGTCTATTCAAATCGTGCCTTGGTGCAATAATGGCCGACAAAAGCATAATGCCGTTCACGCTGGTCATCCTGTAGCTGTGCCAATCGTTTTTCGTAAGCGGCAAGGTCTCGCTTGCAATTGGCAATGTAGCCTTCTGCGTGATATGGCTGGCTGATGGTGTGTTTCAGCCGCCGGATGTTCTCTTGCAGTTCTTCAATATGTGTCATGGTTTGTTCTCCAGTTAGGCCGCGCAAGGCACGGCCAGTTTTCCAAGTAGGTTCTCAATCAGTTTCCGCACTGGCAGGTAAGCCTGTAGGTAGTCGATACCTTGGCCAAGGATCTGGTGTGCGGTGGTCATTGGTGTGTCTTTCACCAGTGCTTCAGGCACTGATTTCACTCGGGCATGCTCTGCTGGTGTCAGCAGGCGCTCTTTGCCGTCTTCACGAATGATGAAGGGTTCGGTTGAGCGTCGTTTTGCGTAGTGGCGCCCAATAGTGCCGATTTTGCTCTCAGAGCCGGTCAGCAGCTGACGGTTCGCAAAACCTTTACCAGCCTCAGCATCACGCACCGCTTTGTCTTTGAGGTAGGCATTGTCAGCCCACATATCTTCCGGCACTTCGCTGTCCATGAAGTCGCTCAGGATCCGTGACTGCTTCATCACGTCGGCCAAATCGAATGCCAAGTCGTCGGCCAGCCCTTCGGAAATCGCAATGAACCAGTAGCGAGAGCGGGCTTCAAAGGTACCTGTATCTGCATTACTCAGTACACGTTCCAGAACGGTGTAGCCAAGTCGCTTCAGTTCACTGATCAGCAGCGTATAAATAGGTGAACCCTGCGCCTCGGTCACGTTTTCACTGACCAAGAGCGCAGGGTTCGCTGTTCTTACTGCATTGAGTACACCAAACAGGCTGGTGCCGCCTTCGTGTTCTTCCGAGGTCTGTTTATGCTTCACTGTGCCGGCACGGCTGAAGCCCGAGCAGGGCATTGAGAAGCTGAGAAGGTCAACCTTCGTGAAAAACTGAGATTCGATTTCTTCCGCACGGCCAACCAGGAACGTGGTGTTGTCGTTGATTGCCCAAGAGTTGGCGGCGGCGGATTGTAGGTATTTTAGTTCGCAGTCCACAACCCAGCACAGATCACCGGTAATACCGGCATCTTTCACGGCGTCATGAATGGCCGTTGTGGAAATGGCACCACCGGTGAACAGGCTGGCTTCCTTCAACTGACCACCTTGCAGGTTCTTGATGAAGCGTTGCTCACGCTCCTGTTGTGCCTGCTGTTCGTGGTGCAGGGATACGCTGATTTTCCCTTGCTGGAACACCGCCCGAACTCGGGCGTCTTGGCCAAACACATCGTAAAGCTGTGGCAGGTTGCAGTCGATGATTGGGATATCTTTGCCGTTGCGGGTACGGCCTGAGACTTTGCGGTTACCTTCGTCGTCCAAGGTGAAGAAAACATTTGAGTCGGTTACTTCCACGTTGTACAGCTGGCCGCGTTTAAAACCAGCGGCATCCAGTTTTGCACCCTCGATCCAAAGCCGTGGTTTACCTTTGTTAGTTTTGATTGCGGTGTAAGTAACTTGCTCGATATTAGACATGGTTTGTTCTCCAATTAAGTTCAAAATGTTTTGACGTCAGGACGGACGCTCACGCGGCCTCCTTACGTTTTCTGACGATACCCGATAGATAGGCTCGCCTTTGGGTTAGAACGGCCTCTGACGGGCGGTAGCGGCGTTTTCTGGCCAGCTCCTGAAGTGAATTTGCCTCTGCAATCCTGCGTATCCTATAACTACCCATCAGTAATGCTCCTTCTCCATCTGGTCATTGTTCTTGTGAGGGATTAACACGTATTCATGCCAATATTTCCCGCCGCTCAGGTAATACTTGGAACGTACCACCCCTTCCTCAGTGTGATGATTGGCCTCACTCATGTAGAAGCCTCCAGCGCAGTACATCGGCGGCAGCATTTCAAGGAAATGGTTGTAGATTTCCTCGGTAATTGGCCAGCGGGCACCCACTTCATTCGTGGCATTCAACATGACGTAGTGATCAGCGATGGTGAATTTCTGGTAGAAGCCGTCCGGTAGTTCTTCTTTCAGCAGGTTGCGAACATCATCAATGGCAAAGGCTACCGTTTGAGTCGCTAGGTTATCCCCCCATTTAACGTGGCCGTCATCGCCAACCGCGATTTCGTGTTTGATGTAGAGTGTCACTGATAGGTGGTCATCAGAACGATAAATTTGCATGGTTTGTTCTCAAATTAGTGTTAAAACGTCTTGACGTCAGGTTATGCGGCTTGTTTGTGTTTAAAGCCCTGTACATCCAGGAACATGTCGAATAGGCGGTACACGTAGTGGGTATTCGGCATGCTTCGATACTCGATTGAGTAACAGGCGTAACCCCGTAGCTGAATGATGCGGTAATGCTCATCGCCTTCATCGGCCAGCTGGGCAAACGGGGTCAGAACCGGCGTATCGACGCTGACTGTGTACTTCCGGTAGGTACGGTCAAAGTCCACATTGAAATGGCGGTATGAGCGGTCTTGGTTCCGGAAAGACAAACGGACGCGACTCGTACCCACCTCAACATAATCTGCTGGGTCATTTGCCTTGATGTAGTCACAAAGCTGTTCCCACTCATCTTTTGTCATGGTCTCTTTCTCAAGCACCTCGGCGAACTGGATTTCAAAGGCTTTCGCGTCGGCAACAATCCGGCGCTCTATGTCTTTAGCAATTGCATCAGCTGACCGTTTGGCTGAAACCGTGATGCTGTCGTGTGAATGGTGCGTGTTTTGTAATGGTGTGGTGCGGCTGGACACACTGACGTAGATCCGCTGGTGTTCCTCAGGCTTAAACTTACCATTTCCATATTTCTCTACACCCTTCAGGGTCAGTTGATAGTCTGGGTGGTGCAGGGTATGCCAGTATTCGTGTTCAACCAGTTCAGCACCCAGTTCTTTAGCAATGTCGTTTAACAGCATGGTTTGTTCTCCAGTTAGTGGTTTTCTAAATCTATTTGGGCAGTCCTAACGCCCGCTTATGCGGCTTTCCTGACTTTTGCGAATCCGGCACGGATAGCCGACATGGTTTGACGCCATTTGCCGTTCCAGCTCCGTAGCAAAATGCCGGTTTCTGCTCTGAACGTTGGGTCCTCAACGGTCACGCCGGTTTCAATGGCGCAGGCTTCCAGCTTTTCAGTCAGTTCATCAATCTGTTCCTCCGTCAGATCCGGTAGGCTTTCACGCACCATGTCGGCCAGGACGTGATGGCATTTGTACGCTTCAGGGGCTGGCTCAATGACTTCTGGCTCTGGCTCAACGGCTTTTGGGAACTCTGTTTTCGGGAAGTACAGCCGCTCGACACTCTGTAGCTCTGGGTCAACCGGACAACCCACGGCCAACATCAATTTGATAGCCGTCAGTTTGATAGCCGTAACATCCGTTTTCATGTTGCCAGTTACTGGGCAGATACAACGGCCTTGGAAATCCTCGCTGTCCCGCTTGATGTTGATGCTGCTCAGGGAACCGATTCGGTCAAAGTTGCCGTACTGGGTATAAAGTCGGTTCCCAAACATACCCAGAGCGTTAAGGAAGACCCCATGGCTGCTGATGTACTGTTCACGGAAATCATCGGCATTGAGACCCGTCCAGCTGCGGAAACTTTTCCACAACAATGGGCGGTCACAGGCCGTCCAGAACGCCTTGGCCAGCTCACGCTGTTCATCAGTCAGGGTGGCGTTGACCTTCACGCCCAGTAAACGGGCGGTGGCGTCTTTGAGGATTTTGATTGGGAACAGGTAGGTGCTGTTCTTGGCAATCACGTTACGTTCAAAGTCCACAAAGTCTTGGAAGCACTCCAGATTCCTCGCCATATCGACCACCAGTTTTGGCAGGTCGTTGCGGCAGTTGTAGGTGTCACTGATACTGGTGGACGGCTTCACAGTGTGTCCGTTGATATCCGAGAAGGCCTGCTGGCGTTCTTCCAGTGTCATGTCGGTGAACAGCATCACTGGGATGTTGTGGTGCCGGTATTCCGAGTCTTGGTTCACACGGTCAATAATGCCCGTGGCTCGGTGCTGGCCGTCGAATAGCTTTATCTCGGAATCCATGTCAATTTTCAGAATCCCAATGTGGTCACTCACCTCGGACGTTACAAAGGTTGGATGACGGTCAATCACACCGATGAGGCTTGGGAGAATGTAGGTATCCGAGTTCTCCGCCATGTAGTTCGAAATCTTTTTGGCTCGGGTAGGGTTCACATCCCTCTGGGAGCGGTCCAGAACGTTGCCGGTATCGAAGGCGATCAGTCGCTTCAGCGTAGCCATCGGCACGTTGACCAGGTAAAACGGACGGCCAGCCTGAATGCCTTGGACAGCAGGCATTTCGAAGAAGTATTGGGATAGGGTTGTCATGGTTGTTCTCCAATAGGCACCCCGAAGGGTGCCGGTGTTAAAATGTCAATACGTTATGACGTCAAGAAGGCATCTTTTCGACGTACTGTTCAGGGATAACAAGGTGAAGCACCTCAATGGAACCGTCGGTATGTAAGCGGATCCGTGGCTTTGGCAGTGCAGCATCTCGGATTTTTTGATAGCCCGCGTTTGCCACATCGTCCTCTGAGTAGCACCCCAGTATGTCTTTCACGTCCATCAACGATTTGATATGACGTTTAATCACTGTCGGCCCCAGATCAGACAAAAGCTGATATTCCGGTACGTTACTCGATGCCCATTGGCTGACGTCATCCAGATCCCAATCACCCAGCCATTCGGTCAGGGTGTAGCGTTCGGAGACGTCTTTCAGGAAGTTCTCCTGATCATCCACATCCATCTGATCAAACAGGTTTGTTGCCGTACTTGGCAGCATCGCCCCGCCAACTTCAGCCGCCAGGTCAACCAAGTCGATATCCAGCTGGGCAGCACAGTCGAAGTGTTTAACAAAAGAGGCCAGCTCTCGATACAGGTTCTCCACCTCGGTGTTCTCAATATCCAGTGTGGTGGTGGAGTCCTGTAGGGCTTCAAGGTTGTAGCGCAGGGCATTAATCAAGGCTTCAGTCATGGTTTGTTCTCCAATTAGTGTTGTTACAGCATCACGCCGAAAGGCGGCAGGGGGGTTGCCCCCATCAGTTGTTTCTTCAGCTCTTGCTCGGCCTCAAAGTCGGCACGGCGTTTGTCTATGTGTCTCAGTATCCCATTTAGCGTGTCCTTGCATGGGTTACAGTCCGGATACGGGTCGCCCATCATGGCCACGTAGAAGGCATCGAATAGTCGTGCTCGTTTCTTCGGCTTGGCACTCAACAGGGCTTTGATCTGCATGTCCGGCCAGCTTCCATATTTCCCGTAGCTGTTTTCAAAGAACACCGTTAACGCATCGCCGCGTTCTTGACGGCTTATTTCACCTGTAGCGAAACGCGACAGATAACAGAGTGCGGCGGTATCCAGCCAGTCACGCAATAAGGCTTGCTTCTCGGTTAAGCACTGATGCTGGATAGCGTGCCGGATTGGGTAATGGACAAGGCCGTGCTGAATTAAGGTAATGTCAGGCTGCGGCATGGTTTATTCCCCCCACCAGTCAAGTGTCGGGTCGTCGTTGTCCTCCACAACCATCAGATAACCGACAGTGTTCCCGTTGATATCTCGCAGGGGCGTTTTCTCGCCCAGATACACCCCAGCGTCACCATTTGCCAGCTTGTAAGCGGCCTCACTCAGAATCCGGCTGGCCTCCTGTTCCTCGCAGCCCTCAAAGGCGGCGTTACCCATTTCAATTTCGACTTTCAATAAACGTGTCATGGTTTGTTCTCCTGTTAATTTCATGACGTCAAAATGTCACGCGGCAACTGCGGCAAACAGTTCGTCCAGCATGAAGCCCCACTCTGTTAGCAGGGGCATACGCCCCCACTTAATCCAATACAACACCATCAATGGGCCGACGTTTCGCTCAACGTAGGTTTCATAGCATTCCTGCGTGATATCTCCGAGCTGTGGGCGGCGTTCTTCCACCTTCCGGCAATACGCCAGCAGCACAGAGCCACGGGGCATGGCCTTTTCAGGATTGATACCGTGGCGGAGAAACTCATCACGCATACCACGCAACATATACAGGTTGGTCATGATCACATGAGCCGGATTTGGCTGTACTTTCATCTCAATACCTCATTACGTCTTGACGTCATTATGTGTGCATAGTCCATGAAGGATTTGCACGGCCACCGTGATTAATCCAGCCGCCGTTGTACATGAAGGTACCTTGGCGGTCGTTCGCCATTTGTTGAACTTCTTCAACCGTTGGCAAGATCCCACAGCAACTGGCCGGACGTTTATAGACACAGACACCAAACTCGTTGGTCAGGCCGTCTTCCAGTTCGTTCTTGTCGGCGTAAAGCAGCGTCACTGTGCTGATATCCGACGGGTCGGCCAGCCAGCGGTGGATTTGCGCCATGAACTTGTCAGCCCACTCATACCCTGCCAGTTCCTCGCGGCAGGCTCGGGCTTCCTCTTTCTTGCCCAGCAACAGCAAGGCTTGGATTGCCTGCTGACACTTTTGTTTCTCATCCAGAGCGGAGAGGGCGCGGTTCATCCAGAGTTTGAACTGTTGTTGAGAGAATTCGTCTTTGAAATACAGCATGTTTGTTCTCCAATTAGGTGCCGTGAGGGCACGGATGTTTCTATTAGTGCAGTAACGCCGGTTTTTCTTCAGAAATGGCCTCGGCTACACACTCCGCCATAAACTCGGCAATGTCATTACCATCGTTATGTACAACCAGCATGCGACCCAGCGTTCCCGCTAATTCAGGTTCAAAAGCGTTGAGGTAATCGGAGAGAGCGCGAACCAGTTGAACCATCAGGCCAGGAACGACACCCTCAGTCTCTACGTTCATCAGGTGCATGCAGGTCAGACCCAAATTTTTATTTGGTGCGCCGCCATAACTGACACCCTCTTTCGTACAAATCACCACCGCATGACCAACATCAGCCTCTTTAAACAAGGTTTTCATCATGTTGTTTACGGTCTCCGCGAGTGCCATATTCACGTCAGGGTGTTTCTCCATCATGGCTTTCAGCTCTTTAGGCAATTCAACAGTCATCACTACACTCTCGCATCATACGTTACAGTTAGGCGGCCACGGTTGGAGCGCATCGCAATGCGTCCCAGTGTCTTCACATGGGCGTCGTAGTTTGGAACGTCGTAGACAAAGTCCTTCAGGACTTTGGTTTTCATGAAATCAGCCATGTCCTTTGGCCAGTTGGCATGTTGCAGTTCGCCACGAATCTTTCCCTTCTGCCACAGTTGCAGGATTTGGCCGAGGCGGATCCCACGACAACAGGCATTATCAAACTCTAGTCTTAGTGCTTTCGGATATAAATCACTCACGGTTCGTTCTCCAATTAGGTGCAGGTTGCACTACTGAAGTTCGTGCTTCAGTTGTTGGTAAGTAATTTGAAAAAACAGACAAATTCGTTTTTTGCTCTCGCCTTTACGTATGAGTGAACGCACCACAGGCTTTAGTGCATCTGGAATATGGTTCACTGCATATTTGGATGATTGTCGGGCGGCGAGTAGACGCTGTTTCAGGCTCGCGTCTGATTGTGCGGCGGTATACATGGAAGCACCTTTAGTGCCCACGCACACACCAGCTGCTGGCCAAAAGGTTTAACGGCGTCTGTCAGAGGCATGGCACGGGCAATTACTGTAGACATTAGGGTTATTCTCAGGCTGCGATGTTATCGCGGATTTTCAGCTCAAAGAGCGGAGCCGATTTCCACCATGGCTCATTAGCGAGCCAGAGTAGGTCACGGGAACTGATACGGGTTTTGCAACAGGACAGGACACGGCCTCGATCATAGTGCCGGTTAAAGCCCACACCCAAATCACCCTGAATGCCGACGTCAATGACACGGCCATTACCGTCAATGAGTTTGCCCACTTTCGCGCCGCCGTCGATGTGGCGGTGCAGCCACTGGCGCATTGACTTCAGGAGGGGCGGGTACATGTCCTTGTATTGGATGAGTGCCTGAGCTTCCTGTGCGGAGCATCCCAGACCCATGAGGATTTCGTCGTAGCCCATGCCCTGCGAGTGCAGGTAGTTAACCTGCGACTCGATGCCTTTCTGGTTGATTTTTTGGGCTTCGGTTTGTTTGATTCCGTTAACGATCTGGCCAAGTTCCTGAGCCAGTGTCGGTGATTGCGAGTTAATACGTTCCAAATAACGGGTGAAGCTGCTCATTCCTATGTCCTTATGCTCCTGTCCGGAGCAGTGAAAATCAATGGATTGGGTGTTGTTTCCCCTCAAACACGTAAAGCACCTCGAAGTCACGGGCGCGGTCTTCCGCCAGCTCTAGCTCAAGACCTTCATTTATGAACTCATCAACGAGATGGGTCTGAACCCAAGTCTCGGCGCTCGATCTTTGGGAACGAGGCGCATGAAACAGACGTGACTCCATGGTGTGGGTATCCCAACAAATGACAGTGATAAACATAAGCATCCCTGAAGTGAAATATTGAGCGTATCATCTGCGAAAATGGTGGGGAGATCAACCACTTCGTGTACATGAAAGATGAATTAATTGATTTGTGGTTTTGTGGTTGTGAGGGTTGGTATTGCAAGGCTTATAAATGGTAATTATCGCCTGCACTAATATAAAAGTGAGTATATACAGCAGGTTATGTTTTGCTATTGTGCCACAACCCGCTGTAAGTTTTTGTCTGGATAACTAGAATCGTATCCTAACGGGTTTTTTGTCCCTTATTTGGGGACAAATGATTTACTTTGCTAAAGTCTTCATTTCCAGCGCCCGCAAAAACAACTCAGAGCAGAGCATATTTCCTCTCTGTTTGTGAAATGTAGCCAAACGCTCTATCTCAGACACTGGCATGACCAGCGCCAAGTTGAGGTGCGGATACTGGTTGGTCAAGGATTGTGAATCTCTGAATGTACTCATGTTTGTTCTCCTGTTAGGAAGTGCGAATGCACAAAAGGCGATGCACTCTCTCGAATGCACCGCCTTTTATGTTCGGATTTGTATCCCATGCCGCTATATTAATATATACATTAGGCGGCATGGGATACACGCGGGCTCTAGCCCCTGTAATCCACCGTCACTGAAATGCCACGAAACGCATCCCCCTCGTTTTCCATACCCGTCATCATCAAAGGCAACACAACCATGTAGTCCATCGGATTGATGAAATCCAAATAGTACGCCTCACGCATTAACCGGACTGCCTCCGCTCCCTGATGTGTTACGGTTCCCCCATTCGTTAACCCCAACGACTCCGCCATGGCACGGCTGCCGGATGTGAATTGGTAACTGCGTTCGTTCGCTGTGATAGTGATGTGAGTGTTACGGTTCATGCTTGTTCTCCAATAAGCCCAAATTTCGGGCAATAAAAAACCCCAACACAGCAGTGCCAGGGTTATTACTTTGATTTCATGACGTCAAGAGGTTAACAAGTAAGGAGGCTTCCCCCCTTACTTCTTTCGCTTAGGGGCAATCAGTGCTTTTAACTTGGTATACACAGAATCCAAATTGACTCGGGTCTCACTCTCGACCATACCGAGGGAACCATCTGCATGGGATACAAGAAAGAGCACTTCTTCCCCGTCTGTTTCCAACCGAGTTAGCTTACCCGTCTCATCCACTTGGGCATTAACAACTATCATAACCGTTCCTTTTTATTAGTCCCGCGACTGTTACGGAAACAGTCGCGGGTGGTGTCTTACTAGACCAGTATACCAAAGCATATGGCCAAACAACACAATAAAAACTGGGACAATTGTCAAGAATATATTACCACTTTTGTGGGATGGGGCGCGGGATAAAAAAATGGCGTCAGAAGGAATTTTTTCCGACCACCGAGCATACACTCTTTTCTATTTTCTTTAGGTTTTTGAAAGCGCCCTTTCTCCAGTAAGAGAAAAAAATCTAATCGGTTAGTTAACATCATAAAACAGTCAAAAACTCATTTTCATGCGCTACAAAGCATGAAAATCAGCTCTCAAAATGCCCTCAATGGGATACAACCCCATGTTGAAACCCCGAATTTCACCCCGCAACAGCCCTCATCCCCGCATCCGATTTCCAAATGCGGCTGTCGCGGATCCAAACCCCGTTTCTCGCCCTGTTTCACACCCTGAAAAACCCTGACAACCAGAAAGGGCACCCCGAGCGGGGCACCCTTCCAGCTTAGGCAACGCTGGCCAGTAGTTCGGCAATTTCCTGCGCGGCTTTTGATTTTGACTTGCTGTTCAGCGCTGCAATTTGTGCCAGTACCTGACGCATTTCGGATACTTGATGAGCCAGTTTCAGGTTTTCTTCAACCAGATCTTTCACCTTGATCCGCTCTGTTTTCAGTTGGTCTTTCACTGTTGGCAGTTCGGCGGTGGCCTGTGTCAGTTTCTCGTTTTCCTGCTCCAGTTGGTTCACTTTCTCAACCAGTTTCGGATCTTGCACCACGTCACCGCCTACGCTTGGGGCGGGAATATGTGCCATTTCGCAAGCGGTAGCCAGATTGTTTTCCGCGTCCCGTAGGGCAATGCGGATTTTCTTCACCTTTTCCTCTGCATCAAGTACCGCCTGCGCAGTGTCCGGTTTTTGACTGGCAAAGGTGGCCGCTGGGGCAGGTTTCAGAATGCCCGTTGCTGGACGTTTTTCTAGCACCACGTAGTCAGTGAGGCGGGCAAGGTTTTGCTGTTTCAGCCATGCGTAACCACGGCGGGCAAGCTCTTTCGCTTTTGGTTTGTCGGCCTTTTTCACGCCTTTTTTAACCGTGCAATCTTTCACGATTTGCTCATATTTACTGAGTAGCGTTTTGCGGCGGGCTAGGCCTTCCTGCATGGCCTCAACCAGATCACGGTTAAAACTATGTTTGTGATAGTGCTCGATTGTTAGGAAAGCGAGGTCTGCAATTACTTTCGCAGTGCTTTTCTCAGCCAGTAGCGCATTGCCCAGTTGTTTTTTAAATTCGTTAACTTTCATGGTCTGTTCTCCTGTTAAGCCCTAGTTATGGGCGGGTTTTGGTTTCCGTCCCCGCATCGGAGGCGGAAACAAAACCCCGCTTGGGGGTTTACTCTGCCTTTAAACCGTAGGTGCCCGCTCTCCTATGCGGGGGGTCTCATAACGGTAAAGGGTTCTACATTATCAAAGAGCGAGCCGCCTAACTTGCCCCGCTTCCCGTCGTTAGTTGGGAGAGGTAGGGCGCGTCCCGCACAATTCACATTGCATTGCGGGGGCTGGCTGTAGGACGCAACTTGAGCGCGGGAGTCTCACCCTTGCTTCCCTGTTTCCGCTGTTGGTGCGGTCACTGGGCGGGGGAATCTTTCCCCCCTGTTGCGTCATGTTGTTAAAGAGCGTGTTTCGTTTTGTTGGGCTCATTTAAGCAAGTGGGGCGGGCGGTGGCAAATCAGGGGGGCGGGGTGCCCTTCCTTATTAGGGGGATTCTGAATTGCTGTAAGTGCTTGATGTATATGTGATTGTACGGCGAAAGGGGGGCACTTTTTTTTAGGAAATGAAGGGGGGCGGGGGCGGTAGGCGGGGTCACAGCGATTTCTGAAAATTTTTTGAAAATTGGGTGGTGGTTACTAGCACCCGCTCCAGTTCCGTGGCTGTGGTAGTGGCCGGTATGGAGGCCGTTTCTGGTACGGTGGCAGTGGAAAGGGGTTTGGCCGTGGCAGGTACGGAGGAACGGACGACAACCAGAAGCATTTAGCCGGCAACGACTTTGTTTCTGGTGCAAAAGACACTTACCGGCACTTTACCGGTACATGTCGATGCTTATGAGAGGTAGTTAGGTTGTAGGTTTATCTAAATGCAATGTGGAGGGGCGAAGCAGGTTACGTGGCCTAGAGCCTTATGCAACAAGGAGATATCCGGATGCTGCTTTTGTCCCAACCCCAAAATTTGAAGTTTTCTTGGGATTTTTCTATTGTTCTTTCTTGTTGATAGCCTTGGGTGGTGAATTTAAATAATTCAAAAAAAGCGCGCATGTAGTTCAATTCTCTTTATGACCTCACAAAAATCACGACAAATCCGTAGCACACTATTGCTGGTGTGGCTTGGACAGGCTAGTTTTAGACCCGAAATGAATTCGAGACCGTTTGTGAACCTCGACACATCAGAAGGCTTTATTTTGAGAGCTGGTAGGTAAAGTGCTTTGATTTTAGTAAGTATTGCTGGTTTTGGTCTTGTAGCCGCCCTATTGAACAGGATATCGTTGCACCTGCTCCTGGCAACGAATAGGAAGGTACAAACATTAACTGCTGAAACCTGTTGATACATACAGTGAAGCGTTTGCAAACATTGAGGGAATTTCTTATCGTTATAGCGCGGTGTGAAATTGTACCGCAGATTTGTACCACAACATTCTTATGTTGGTGCGTTAACTGGATGGTAGCAGTAAGCTATTTGTTAGCTCTTTAGACATTTGTCAGTCTTCGGCGCGATTCCCGGTCGATGAATTGGGAATTTTTCTGTAGATTAGAGAGCAGAAACAAATGAAGCCGCATAAGCGGCTTCATTCTGGGTGTTACTAAAGTTAGCAGCTTTAGTTTTACCCGATAGGAACATTTGGATTAGCGGTCCAAATGAGATCCTACATTTTGGGAGTCTCAGATTAGCGGTCTAAGTACATCCCAAAGGTCAGGGACCTAGAAAGTACATAACTATATTACGTAGTTTATGCGCATATAGCAATGATTTGGTCTTTTAGTGATTTGGTGATTTGGTGATTCATCTCGCATCATTGCACACCAGACGGCTCAAATATGCATGTTATGCCTTGAGTTTGCGTTAGTTATTACCTTATGGAACGTTGTAATTTAGTCATAGAAGTCTTTATAATCTATGCGCGATGTTACTTAGGTCTCTGGTTTTCAAGAAATACGTCTTGCTTAGGACGTGAGAAATTTCTGGAAAATCCTGTCGCAAGCAGTTTAGCAGCTGTTTGTCTTCCCAACTTGAGGGTCAGGGGCCTAGAAAGTACATCGACGGCCAAAATTACAGTGTCAGGTATGGCAGGAAGGCTGTAATTTGCCTGACCCTCTCAACAGAGAGTGTCATGATGCTATTACGTGTAATAGAACTGATCACAGCCATTTTGGAACTGGTTAACACCATCTTGCAAATGTTGCTGTAATTGGGTTGATAGGGCGGGGCGTAGCAACCCCGCCCGAGTCAATTCCACCCCCATCAAGCGTAACCCGTCACTTTAAGCAACCAGCTACCGAATCGAGTTTTGTCACTCCAGCCAATTTGCCCGTGTTTGATATACATGTATGGGCTGCAAATCAGCGTCAATGGGAATGCCCAAAGGCGGTTTAACCGGTGAACCCACGTTTCTTTGGGTTGGTAATACCGGTTCTCAATCCGAAAATCACCGCGTTCTCTGAAGGTGCCGAACATACCTTCCAGCAGTTCTACCCCTGACATGTCACGAACATCCTTTCCAAAGTGCTCCAGGATGTATGCCCGTAGTTGGTATTCGCTGACGTACTTCGTTTCTCGCTCAATCATGGCCACCCCCATTACACTCTCGGCGCACTCGGCCCCTTGTCGGTGCCCAACGTATCCAAACGCTGCATGGTGTCTTTCTGCAGGTACATGATGTTCTTCAGTGCCGTCATGATGTGTTGGTTATTGTGCAGAACGTCCAGCAACACGTCGGACTTTTTCTGAGGCATCGCGCCGTCAATGAAGCTCTCACGGATCCGCTTGTTCTTCGCGGTCAGCTCTACATACAGCTGGCCGGCCAGTTCTTCCAGCTTCCAACCGTCTGGGTTGTCTCGGCTCATCAATACTTGGGTCATAGTCTGTTCTCCGGATATAAAAAACGCCCCAGCGGGGCGTTTGCACGTTTAAGGTAGTTCACAAGTTTTGGAAGTCGAATGACTAACGTTTCTGAAAAAATAACCCGCAATGGCTCGGGTTGACTACGTGTGCGCTAAGAATATAGAACCCCCCGAAGGGGGTTGCACAGAAACATGATGTTTCTTGCCCGAATATGGAACCGGCCAGGAACCGGTTGATCTGCTGCTTCGCAGGACTAGCGCCGCGTCTCTAAATACGTAACCCTGAAGGACGCACAGGGTTGGAGTCCATTTCTGTCCTTTGAATACATAACCCCCAGAAGGGGTTGAGTCATACGCTGATTAGGAGTAGTGACTCTAAAAAGGTAACCCCGCAAGGGGGTTGGATATGCCGTCGTAACAGAGTAAGAATACGGAACCCCCGAGGGGGTTAGCTTCTAAGGCATTTATCCAGTAGGGAACCACCGAGGTCATTCCCTTTAATACGGAACCCCATTGCTGGGGTTGCAATAAAAAGGAACGCTAAGGTACTCTTAACGCTTGAGTCAAACTATACTCGTATCGTGGTGGAATGCAAGACCACAAACAATCAATTTCATGGGATACATTTCTAAGTTTGATTTAAAACAAAAAACCAGCCTGTAAGGGCTGGTTTGCGGTTATGACTTAAATAGGCCTCTCGCCTCCACAGGTTGAATAATAGTCTCATGGGATACTAAAAGCAACACTGTGTGTTGATCCTTGGGATGCAATGGGGTAATTTACGCCTCGTTGCATATACCCTAAAAACTGTTTATTGTCTTAGCTTGTGACGAGCCCCCGTAGTTTTACGGGGGCTTTTTTTATGCCTGTTAGGAGTTATAGATTCATAGTCTTTGTGAACGTATTAGCCTGGAGCGTAACGATCTTCTTGTCGGAATCTATCTGCAGTTTGGCGGCGTCTTCATTACGCCAACGCCCCCATTCGCCGGTATCGTTTAGGTAACTAGCCCAAACGATGCGGGTGTTATCGACCGCGCAAACGTAGCGCCACTGTGTGCCGTCATCAGTTCTTGTGTACTTGATATAGACTTGGCCGCTGTCATCGGTTTGGTAATGGGACATGATACTTGTGGGGCGTCCCATTAGACCGGAAATGTATTGCTTACAGAGCGTGGCTTTCTGCTGTGTCGTCCATTGAGACTGTGGCTTTTTTGCGGTGGGTTTACTGCTTGTCGCAGCAATTATTCCACCCCAGATGGCTAAACCGGCGATAGCAATAAAGACATATTTTGATGAATTTGCCATGAGTTCGTTCCTTCGATGTGGCTTTACGCATTATGCAGCATAGCTCATTTGGTTTTCTGATGTAGGTCGGTGCTCACAGCTTATAGAACGGGGGCTTGTATCCCATGAAGATATAAAATTAAATCATGGGATACGTAAGAGTTTTTATATATAACAGGATAAGATCCCTACTAAATTACAAACCACATATTTAGTAGAAAGAGGCATCACAATCACTAAAAGTCCTGCGATGTCTTTACTAATTGGTCAATGCCATGGGGTGCTTAATTTCGCGTTATAAAGCTGCACCATTCCGTCTAGATTACTTGGCGGATGAATTACCTTCCCTTCAGAAGAAACCAATAATAATTTCAAAGCATCCTGACGCATAAAGTCATCCAAAAAACTAGTAGGACTATTTGAACGTGATTCCTCAGGTAGTTGGGCTTCTTTGACCGACACACCAAATTTATTTAGTTCATCCATTATTTTTTCTAATAGATCACAATGCTTTTTATAATATACTGGGTACTTAGGAACGCTCGCAACTGTCCCGCCCAGAGGTGTCCGGATCAAAACAGCTTGGTAAACGTAAAATTGTTCAATTAAATTTATTATTTCGTGATCTTTTCTATCTTCGCATCTCATGTCTTTACTCACTTTTGATAGGGAAAGTAAAGGAAATTTACCTTTACTTAAGATAAATACAAAAACCCAATAACACATACCAAATTGAACAGATTTCTGTGCATGCGTCCACCCCCTATACTCTTTTATTTACAACAGCTAGCAATTTGCGATCAAAAAAATCACCAGAAAGGGTTGATATTAACCAAAAGGGTGACCTTGCTAAATTAGTACAGCCCTTAGTACCAACTTATCAACTGATTGCTTTCAGAGTCGCAATGAATTTCGGCGGAAGATTATGTTATTAAGCTATAAGAACCCCAACAAGAGGAAATAACATGACAACCCACAATATAATAATATTGGATACAAACTTGGCTGCCCATGCCGTTCTTATAGCTATTGGAGAACGAGTGCTAAAGAGTACCCATGAACTCGACGATTTCTACTACGAAGCAGCTAACCGTAATACAGGAACCTCCATAGTCGATATCACTAATGAGGTTGTTGATATCATAATGAAGCGATAAAAAATCCCCCCGTAACACTACGGGGGCTTTTTTTATTGGTCGCAGTCGCTTTGGGTTGGGTTAATGAACGCGATAGACTGACTTAGAATGAGTCGTTGGTTTACCCCGTTCAAGAGTAGATGCGTGTCATTAAACTTGTTGATGGTCCCTTCCAATTTAACGCCGTTGATAAGGAAAATTTCCACTGGAATAGTGTTGGCCGATAGGCATTTCAGCATTCGGTCCTGAAAGGGGGTTTCGTTCCAGTAGCTTGCGTGGGATAGCCCAGAATAAAAAAGAGCCAGTACGATAGGGGCGGTAACTATGAGTCTTTTGAGCATGGGGCGGTCTCCGGATTTTTATGTTGTCCATAAAAATCTAGGATAAAAATGCCATGCGTTATTGTAAGGTTTTTAAGATATACCCCGTATCCAATGCGTTTAGGTTGTGGAGTTCGGTAGTTTGTATCCCATGCCTCTCCATTAATATATACATTAGGCGGCATGGGATACAAAACGCCCCTTATTGGTACCTTGTATCGAGCATTTCCATAATGGCCAGCGCAAAGTATTTCTCGTAGTCACGGGGGCGTAACCGCACCCCGCCACTTTTCCCGCACCGATGGGGTATCGAGATACGCTGCATTTGATGGTTATCAGCCCAATGGGCGCCACCAACGAGGGGTAACCCGCCTTGTACCAGGATGCCTTTGCCTAATTCAGCCCGAATTCGCTTGTTACGAGGGTTGGGTCTGAAAGTGCTGTCTCTGAGGCTGACTGGTACCCGCACTCCAGATTCACGTAGCTGTACCCCAGCAAGCCGCTCCGGTATCTGATCCGGTTTTGAATAAAACCATGGATTGCCGCGAGTTCCTTCATTTGCGTGTGAAACTTCCCTGATGACACAGGCCGGACACCCGCCTGTCCGACACACCATTGCGAGTAGGTGCTGTATAGTGTGTCTCCGAGAATGAAGTCCTTGGAGTGTGACAAGCGTCTCCGGTCTTCGGCTGACAGCCGACGGGTCTTTAGGGAGGGGTCTTTCAGCCGTATCAACCCACTCCCGAGTATAAAAAAAGCGAGGCTGTTGTTCTGGCTGGCCATGCTACCCACGGCGTCATGGTGCGAAGCCGGTAAGGTGAAGTCCGAACGCGACAGAACGCGGCCAATGCCTTTCGCTGCCCAGGATACGATTGCCTCCCGCTCCTTCGACACAATGAGCATGCCCAAGTCCCGCACGATGGTCGCCCCTTCCGGTACCGGCTGGTTAAACGTCAGGATGAGCCAGCGGCGGTTAAAGCCCTCACTCGAATCTCGGGTGCGCGGCAGGTGGTTTGACGCGAACCAGTGGGCGCAGCTTGGCACGAACTGGAAGGCATCACGGCCTTTGAACTCACTCGTCTGCTCGGTACCGTCGATAATGTCCTTGAACTTCTGTCCGTCAATCTGCTTGCGCTCGGACAGCTCCCCAACCATGTTCAAAATCTTGTTGGCCATGAGTGCTGGCCGGAACCGGTCGTGCCAGTCAGCAGGGTTCACGCTACATTTGCCCTCAACCGGCACCAGATGACTCATGATATTGAGCATTTGGGATTTGCCGGACTTAGGTACCCCATACAGCAAAAACGCCCTCTGGTACTGTCTGGCGAGGCCAAACAGAGTAACCGCCATCATTTCCTGTAGGGCATCGACTTTCTGCTCAAAATCGGCGTCACCGCCCCAGCAATCGTGCAGGAACTTGCGGAACAGGGGCATGTCCTCCTGCTCTGGGTGATATTCGCAATCCAGAGTGTGTGTCTGGCCGAAATCAGGGTGATGCTCATGGAGGGTAAGGCTAGTGTCCAAAAAACCGTTCTGGAGGTTAATACCCTGCTTTGCGGCGACTTTTAGGGGCTGTTTCAGGATGCCCGAGAGGACATTCTTGATGCCATGGTGGTCACCGGCACGTCGAGCGGCCTGTAGGTGGCCGTATTCCTGCCCAATGGCGTATAAGATCAGGCCGTCGTCCACCGTTACCCAGTGGCTGCCGTCCCATCTCCAGAAATGGCTGTTGTGGTACCGGTATTCGGTCACCATACGCAGCGATTTGGCCATGTCATACGCGATATCGGCGTGAGTTTGCAGGCCACAGGACTGCTGTAAGTCCGTCAGCTGGCGTTTGAGCGCGGAGGCCGACAACTGCAGGCCGGATTGGCTTGCCAGGAACTTCAGCAGCAACGGTGTCTGAACGCTGTCGATATCGGCATTGGCCATGTGAACCAGACATTCACGGACGGCCTTCGTCATGGCGATATGGTCATTGAGGTTTTCCGCAATGAGTGACCGCATGTGGACGTGTAGTTCTTCATACGACCAGACCTGATGCTCTCGGGTGAACGGAACGGCATAGAACTCACGGTCGTCATCCGTCAGGCCGTCAGCCCAAGTGAGCGGTAGGCGTCGGTGGTGGCGGTTGATCCGGTCAAAAACCAGTTGGTAGAGGAACGCATAACCGGCATGGGATACATCCTCGAAGTCGTGACGGATCAACGTCAGGCATTCTTTGAGGGTGCGGTCACCACGTAACAGCGGGTTAAGCTGCTCGGCGCAGAATAACCGGCACTGCACTTCCCGTGCGGTATGGCTAGTTGCTTTACCCACTTCAAATTCTTCGGCCTTCAGGCTCACCCCTTCGCTCAACAGCGCACCTTTCATCAGCGGCAACAGCTGGCTGGTGAAAGGGGATAGGGATGGGGTCTGGGGAAGGGAAAGGGTTACCCGACTATCAAAGAATACCGGTTCACCGTTGTAGAGCTTCGCCAGGACAACACCCGATTCGTCCGACAGGCAGAAACTTTCCAGTTCGGAGGCGGGACCGGCCACCCACAGGTCAGCGGGGAACTGGTTATCGTACCGGACAGCCAGCTGATGCTGTTCACCCAGAACTAAACCGGCGGCATGGCGCACCGCAGGCTCTTTCAGGTTGATGTAAAGCACACTGATGCCACGTTCTTGGCCGGTAGGCAGTGCCACATCGTAATGCCCGTATTCGCTGGCCAGCTCAAGGTAGTCCTCTTTCGTGAGCATTTCGTCTTGGGATACGGATTCCGCAACAACATGGGAATAGGGATAAGCTGGCCAGAGAGTGAGCCAATCAGGCTTCGTGGCCAAGGTTTCTCTGAACATAGGTGCTCCTACACTTTTTTCCGGTCTTTCAGTTCCAGCTGGAAGTCTTCAATGAACTCGGAGATCTGAGCTGGGTTTAAATGCCTTTCCAGCGTATCGAACAGGACAGTTTTGAACGTTTTGTAATGCTCGATATCTTCAGCCTGACGCATCAGCTCCGTGACCTTCTCCAACTGGGTAACCAGCAGGCGGTAGGTGGCAATCTTCTCGTTCGTACTCAGGTTCTTGAGTGAACCCTTGATTTGCTGAAGCTCCCTGATCACTTCAAGGCTTGTATCCAAGAGGTTGAATTCTTCCGGAGTCTGGGTGGCAGTCTCTTTAGTTTCTTGGGATACTTTCGTCGCCTCGCTAATGATAAAACTTTCTAGAAGCAGTTTTGCTTCCGGTGCATAAGTGCATGATTTATCATTGAGATAGTCAGGGTTTTGGAGAAGGTTTTCGACAATGATTCTGGCTTTTCTCAGAACCTCCACGTCATAGTCTTTCAATTCTGGATAGTAATTCATGTAAAACCCTCATGGGATACAAACTAACTACGCCAGTATAGGGGATGGGGTATATTTCACCAACATGGAGATGTCATATGTCGGACTTTAAAGAGGTTCTGACCGCTTTGATTAAGCACTTTACACCTGAGGAAGCCAGCATGGGGGCCAGTGCGCTGGTGGCCATGGTTGGCGCTGTCAGCAACTACATTTACCAGATTCAGATGGGTAAACGTTCTTTTGATTTTCTCAAGTTTCTTCTGACCTGTATCCTGGGCTTATATATCGGGGTACTTGTAGGAGAGTTCCTGCCCAAAGATATGCCTTACCGCGATGGTTGGTTGTCGGTATCGGGCTTTTCGATGTACCAGATCTACTATGTTCTGGACGTAAAGGGTGGGGCACTGGTTCGGAAGGTGTTCGACAAGGTGTTGAACAAGTAATTTGTATCCCATGCCGCTATATTAATATATACATTAGACGGCATGGGATACAGAATGCCGGTTAGGGTCGGTTTGTATCCCATGCCGCTATATTAATATATACATTAGGCGGCATGGGATACAAAATCAGTGTATGGTATCCAAACACTTGCAATCGGCATCAAAGGTCTTCATGCACTCATGGCAGGCAAACAGCTCAAGTTCGCTGTCCCAGTCCAGTTCATGATGACAACGTGGGCATTCACTTTTTCTTCCGAGTAGGTCGTTTAGCGACGTGGTTAACGTTGTGTTTTTTGAAGTAGTCATTCATGGCCTCGATCATAATGTCGTGTACTTTCACCAACTCACCGCGTTGTTCTGTCAGGTCAGCGGCCAGTCGAACCATAGCCAAACGGGTTTCTTCATATGGGCGGAACGGAATGTTCTTACGCTCATCACCGGTACCGTTCTCAGCCAAAGCACTAACAGCTTCAGCGGCATCGCGTTGAAGTAACTCTTTGTGCCCGCCAATCACGGATGTTTGCGGTCGAGCCACAGGCTTTTGGATGCTGGTTTGTGCCAGGCTTTTAGCTTTCTTTACCATTGTTTAATTCCTCAACTATCCAGTGCCACAGCTCGTTAATTTCAGTTGCTGCAGTACCTTTAGGGTTGTACTCAGTCACTGTCTGGTTGAACTCAAGGCTATCCTCGTAATCGGTTAAGCCGGTCAATGCGACAGGACAAACTCGCAAGTCATTTGCGGTAAGGAACTCCCGAACCTGCTGAGTCTTTGTATTCTCGACACCCTTACGCTTTGGACGCGAATGGTTCAGTAAGAAGTACAGACGATCATATACAGACATAGGAATGACACTCAGGGTGTCACCCACTGCTTCACGGTCTTGCCGACTCGTTCTCATCGGGCTCAAAATCAAGTCACAGTACGGCGCATAATGCTGGAAGTTGTGAGAAGTTTTCGGCGTTCCGTCAATGATGACCAGATCTACGGCTTCATCGCGGGCCTGTTTAAATGCCTTATCCAGATTATGTGTCGTTGGGTTTAGATAAATGAGGTCGTCGCTGGAACGGCTCTGGCACAGCTTGGTCATCGAACCCTGTGGATAGTCCGTATCCATGATTGCAACTTTGCGGCCACTTTCGAGGGCTTTGATTGCTGTGTGAATAGAAACAGTCGTTTTTCCTACACCGCCTTTGGGTGCAAGAACTCCAATTGTCTGCATGGTGTAGTTCCTTTTTATTAATTAGGTTTTGACGTCAAGAGCTCATAGCGTCAGGTGCAGTATATCTCCCAAAATTCTTATTAAAAGACCTATTTGTTTGGATACAAGTATCGTATCCCAACAAAACAAAGTCTTTAAATTTGATAATTCAGAGCAAACGAGCTGTTATATCTGGTGTTAATTTGGATTGTATCCAATTAAAATAGAAAATAATTGTTTGATGATTCTATGAAATAGTTGAAATTTAAGGTTTCGAATGGATAGGTACAGTCAGGACTTTTTGACCGACGCCCGTGGTAGATACAACGTGGACAGCTCGGACATGACACATGGGGACTGGATGTGTACGAACACACGGTTGAACAAAAAGCCGTTTTCGTTCGACCGGTACCCCTTCCAGAAGCAGATTGCTGATGACGAACACCCGAACCTTGACTGTATCAAGCCGTCGCAGATTGGCCTGACTGAGATTCAGGTGCGCAAAGCGTTGACCTGGGCAAAGCGGGTTCCCAATATTTCGATCATCTACACCATGCCTTCGAAGGACATGTTCAAGCGTATTTCGAAGGCGCGTATCTTGCCGATTGTTGAGAACGACAGGGCATTCCGTGGTGACGGCGGCTCTATGGACCTGCTGAAAATCGGGTCGAGCTACATTTACGTGACCGGTGCTGCTGAATCGGATGCGACGTCCATCAACGCCGATATCGTTTTCAATGACGAAATCGATCTGACCGACCCAGCAATGCTGGCACTGTTCAACTCCCGTTTGCAGGGTTCCGACCTTCGAATCAACCAGCGGTTCTCCACCCCGACGTATGAAGGGTTTGGGGTGCATGCGGGTTTCTTGGTCTCAGACCAACATCGGTACCTGATCAAATGCCCTTGTTGTAACCATCACCAAGAACCGGTCTTTGACCGCCGGTTCGTGGAAATTCCTGGCTTACCGGATGAAGACTCGCTGCCGTCACTGATTGATATCGACCAGCGCGTTTATGACGGTGCCCGTCTGGGTGAAAAGCTGAAGAAAGCCTACATCAAGTGCGAGAAGTGCCAGCGCCCGCTGGACGTAGGCGACCACAGCCGTCGTGAGTGGGTGCCGAAGTACCCAAGCCGGACGAACGCCCGTGGGTATCAAATCACGACGTTCTCTACCGAACGCCTTGGCGTGAGCTACGTTATCGACCAGCTGCTGAAGTACCGGCAGCGTGACAACATGAAGGGTTTCTACAACACGGTGTTGGGTCGTCCGTATACCGACGATGATATCCAGCTGTCAGAAGCCCTGCTGAAACAGGCCTTCACAACGCCGATGGAGTGGAGCGACACGGTGCCAACCGATTTCTACTCAATCGGTATCGACGTGGGCAAGACCTGCAACATCGTGATTGCCCGCCCGAACGGCGAATATCCGGACTTGGTTCACTTCGAGGCCGTCCCACAGTCACACCTGATCAGCCGGTTGCAGAAACTCGACAGTATTTATGGTTTCCGTTGCGGCGGCATCGACTGGACGCCGGAATGGAAACTGGCCTGTGACGTCCGTGACTGGTCGCAGGGTCGAATCATGCCGGTTCAGTACACGGACGGTAAGGCTGTCATGGAAGTGAAGGACATGACGGGCATGGTGACGCACATCAGCTGTAACCGTACCAACCTGTTGGACACTGTGGCGAACGGTATCCGCTCCGGCGCTACCAACTTCAGCGGGTACGGTAACGACAACATGCGTTCGACGATCATCAAACACTTCCGTGACATGGTTCGTGAGGAACCGAAGGACGGGGAGAGTCCACCACGCTGGGTGAAACTGAGCGGGAACGACCACTATTTCCACGCGTCAGGTTATGCGACGGCAGGCCTGATTTATCACGACGCATTGCAGAAGCTCCGGCCAACCGAACGTGTAAGTTCAATCATCGTACCCGTTCAGGGCATTGTCATGCCGTCGGTCGAAGTGCCTAACCTCATTGGATTCCACACAGGCCTTGGATCTCAGCCAACACGCGGTTTCACACAAACGCAGGCCATGCCTACGCTCTGGCCGACTTCTAGGAGATAAACCATGGCATCGAGTACGTTGTCAAAACTGAGTATTATCCTGCCGCCTTCGCTCAAGCCTAAGGGTTCGGCGCTGCCACCGACCTACAACCCTGAGCAGTCGAAGGAAGTCCTGACGTTCCCGAACTATGAGGAACACAAGCAGGACTTGTTCAATCTGCGTCAGGAGAAAAACTCCCAGGAGCTGATTTCGGAAATCTTCTCGCAGGATCCGGACTTGGCCAATACCGTGTGGTCGTTTCTGACGGTGGCCAACGTTGAGCCAATGATTCTGGCCCGTGACGTTGATGACCAGCTGGACAAGGACGCGGTGTTGCTGGCGAAGCAGGTTCTGGCCGGCCTAACGGTTCAGAATGACTACAGTCAGGGCTTTGTTCGCCGGAAGACACTGCGTAAATACGCTGAAGAAATGCGGTATATGTTGTTGCTGCGTGGCTCTCTGGGCGTAGAGGCGATTTACGACGAGTTCACCATGCTTTCAGACCTGCGCCACGTCGATATGTATACCGTGCGCTGGTACGAGAAGCAGGCGGGCGTCATGAAGCCGGTTCAGCAGTCTCCGGACGGCAAGGAAATCAAACTGGATATTCCGACGTTCTTTGTGGAAGACCTCTACAAGAACCCGACCGAGGCCTATGCCCGAAGCCCGTTCACGACGGCAATCAACACCATTGCGGCGACCCAGCAGGTGATTAACGACCTGTACCGGATCATGCAGGTGACCGGTTTCCCGCGTATGTCCGTGAAGGTGCTGGAAGAAGTGTTGTTGAAGCATGCCCCGAACGACGTAAAGGCTGACGCGATGAAGCAGCAGAACTACGTTCGAACCGCCCTGAGCATGTTGACTAGCCAGTTCTCGAACCTGCGTCCGGACTTGCCAGCCGTTCACTTGGATTCCGTGGAGCTGACCACCATCAACGACCGCGCTCCTGGTATGTCGGTGGATATCAGCCATGTGATTAAGGTGCTGGACGCTCAGAAGCAATCTGGTCTGCACACACTGAGCACGATTCTGGGTCGTGGCGAGTCTGGCGTGAACACGGCCACGGTAGAGGCTCGTCTGTTCACCATGTCAGCCGACGCCCTCAACGCCCCTATCGCAGACGTCCTGAGCGCCATTCTGACGCAGGCAATCCGTATCATGGGCAGTCAGTCACGTATCACGGTGATCTTCCCTGAGCCGGAGCTACGGAGCGATGACGAGCGTGAAGCGCAGAAGGTTCTGAAGCAGCAACGCCTACACAAAGACCTGAGCCTTGGTGTGATTACGGATGATGAGTATCACCTGCAAATGTATGGCCGACTGCCACCGCAGGGATTCACGCCATTGAGCGGCACGTTGTTCGAGCAGGGCGGCATGCAGGTTGATGCGTCGAAGGTCAGTCCGAACACAGATCCTCTGGGTCGCTCTGTATCCCAAGCATCAGATAAGCAGGTGAAGTCTAATTCAGTGTCATCATCGAAGAAATCACGTCAAAAGTCATGATATTAGGCTTGAAAAGGGCTTTATAATGCAGTGTAATTATAGCAATGTATCCCAAGGAGTATGTTTATGGCAAAGCGCGTTCAGCTGACAGAGCGGATCAAGACGCTCCTTGGCAATCGCGGTGTCGATGATTTTAGTAAGGTGGCGGTCTATGAATGTGTCGCCGCCTCAACTCGTCCTATCAACCAACGCCATTCGGTCTATCACGAAGCTCGTATGACGCCAAGTATGCTTTCCGGTTTCGGTGCGTATCTTGAGCAGGAGTCCGTGCCCCTTCAACTCATTCACGAAAGCCACAACCTGCCTACAGGTCAGGTTCTCGAAGCGAAGGCGTATACCGAAGGCTTTGATACCGAGCTAAATGCTCTGTTCTACGTTCAGGACGGCACCGAAGAAGCAACCAAACTGGATTTGGGCATCATTGATGAGGTGTCTGTCGGGGCACTACCTAAGCATGCTCGTTGCTCGAAGTGTGGCTTTGACTACTTCGAGAATGACAAACGCAAAGTCCAGCTGGTCTGGGAGCGTACTTGTGACAATGAACACACGCTTGGTGAAGATGGATGCCATTTGATCCTTGACGGTGTGGCTAAATGGCAGGAGTTGAGTCTGGTACCGAAAGGAGCCAGTTCAAGACCTAAGGTTCTGACGGTTGATAAACAGCGTCTTGCGACAGATGAAAGCTACCGTACCTTAGCGGCAAGTGGCGTTAATCCGGAAATGCTCGTACTACACGCCGGTATCCAAATCCCTAAACAATCCACTAAGGATGATGATATGGAAGCAAAAGAAATCCTGGCACAGCTAACCCAAGTTAACGTTGAACTGGGTACGGCGCGTGGCCAAAATCAGATGCTTGAAACGCAACTGAGTGCTGCGAATCAAGAAATTGCCTCTCTGAAAACTCAGCTTCAAGCTGCGCAGACTGCACCAACTGAGCGTGAAACCTCGCTTCAGGCCAGCCTAGACACGGCTAATGCTGAACTTTCTGACGTCAAAACGTCAAACAGTCAAATGATGGATTTTCTGAAGGAAAGCTATCAGAAGGCTCAAGCGGTACTGGGTCAGGAAGCAAAAGAGAACCCTTCTCTGGATGAAATCCTGACATGTGTGAAAGACGCACGTCTTGCCCTTCATCAAATCCCAGTTGGCGGCGTATCGAACCCAAGCGAGCAGGCCGACGACGAAGACCCAACACCTGCTATGAGCTTCAGCTCGGCAGCCTACCAGACTCGATAAGGAGCTAAATCATGGTGGAAAACAACAAACCACAAAGTCCAACTCAGTTCGGCTGGGGCATTAGCCATCGTATTTTCCACGATGACGCCGGCTACCCAGTTTATATCGACGACGAAACCATCACTGAGTGGAACGGTAAACACATCGCAGCCTCTCTGGTTGCAGGTAAGAACCACACCGTGAAAGGCGCTGAAGAAGGTGCCCGCCTGATGGGTTACTTGGTGATGGTTGAAGACCGTAAGGTTGAAGGCGTCAAGGTCGGTACCATCCAAGTCCACGGCGGTACGCTGCTGCCTGTGAAGGCTGAAGATGCTCTGGCTGTTGGTGACATGGTGGTTGGTGCCGGTAACGGTGAAATCCGTAAGGCTGACCTTGCCAATGCAGCAGAAGCGGCTAAATCCGCCGGTCGTGTTTGTACTGCGATTCTTGACGGCTCAGACGGCAAGAAATACGCAGAAGTAGTCTTTAGCTAATAGGAGCCACCAACATGGCATTAAAATCAAAAACTGAAATCGTTCGCGGTGCTCCGTCAGAGGTTCTGGCTGGTGTGATGAACGCGGATCACCGTATCTCTGAAGATGCAGGTATGACCCTTTGCCGCCGTGCAGCTGAGTACGGCCTGAACCTACGTGACTACCTGCGCCTGGCAGTTGATCCACGTATGGAAAAAGATGAGAAGGTTCGTGCCCAGTTCGCGGCGAACGACGGTCGTTTCCTGAATGGTTACGAAGCATCACTGGCCTTCTGCCAGCTGCCTATCCGTGACGACTTCGATAACGGCGTAACGCTACAGCTGGCGGCTGACTCTTTTGCTTCTCGCAAAGGCCTACGCGCATTCTTCCCAGAAGTGGTGGAAGAAGTTGTACGCTGGAAGCACAAACAGGATCCATGGGCGACTACTGACGGCCTGATTGCCAACAAACGTACCATCGACGGCGTTGAGATGATCACCAAGGTGAACATCGACGATGACTCTCAGACTCTGGGTTCATTCACCATGCCTGAGTATGGTCGTCTGCCTACCTTCACCCTGTCAGCGTCTGACACCGCTATCAAGTTCTACAAATTCGGTAGCGCAATCAAGACCTCTTACGAATTCGAACGTCGCGTGACTGTCGATATCCTGACTCCATACGCGAAACGCGTTGAACGTCGCAAAGAAATCGACAAACTGCGCGTTGCGACCAACGTGATGGTGAACGGTGACGGCGTCCACAAACCAGCTCTGACTGAAGACCTGAAAGATTCGAAGTGGGGCGGTGACTGGACAAACGGCAAGACCCTGAAGAACAACTACATGGCTCTGATGAAGTTCCTGGCTTCCCGC
Organism: Photobacterium sp. GSS17; assembly: GCF_028621875.1. Taxonomy (NCBI): domain Bacteria; kingdom Pseudomonadati; phylum Pseudomonadota; class Gammaproteobacteria; order Vibrionales; family Vibrionaceae; genus Photobacterium; species Photobacterium sp. GSS17. The sequence goes on from NZ_CP117519.1 coordinate 27,905, forward strand.
GCTTACGCAGACATGCCTGTGGACACTATTGGTGGCAACATCAATACCTACATTGAGCTGTTCATGATGTTCTACCCAACGAACGTTGTGAAGTCAGAAATGGAGCATATGCAAATGCACGGCGCACCACGCGTGAGCCTGACACTGCCTATCTTCAATGACGTTAACTTCAAGCTACTTCCATCAATGCCAGACAACAAGATGCTGTGCTTCTCTGTTGATGACACGCTGGAAGAACTGACCGAAGCCGGTTCGAAGATTTCTGAGTCTGAAAAATCCATTCAGAACCAGTCTTACTTCTACACCAACTCAGAGAACATGGGCTACCGCCTGCTGTTTGATGACACCCGTGTAATGGTTAGCTTCTAACGTCAATACATCCTGACGTCAAAATGTCATAGATTCATGAGGGGCGGAAACGCCCCTTTTTTAAAGGGGGATCCCATGCACAAGTTACTTGTGAATATGAAAGGCAATTATGGCTTTGTCGATATGTCGGTGACTCCACCACAAAGCGACAAGGGCGGTCGTCCGTTCGTGGTTCTGGCTACTCGACTGGTTCAGCGTCAGATTTCACTGGGCTACATGACCCAGCTTGCTGATTTGCCTGACGACGCGACGGATGAGGGTTGGGAGGGTTTCTATAAGGACCACGACCAAGACGTTCACGCGGCGCTGGAAAACTACAAGCTGGCGCTTGAAGGTGGCGAGGAAACCGAAGCTGAAGCTGAAGCCAAAGTGAAACCCGCGCCAAAGGCCCCTAAGAAAAAGGCACCTAAGGCCGAGCCTGAGGAATAAGCATGAAGACCGTCGAATCTGGAGTACCGGCGGTTTTTCCTCTGGTACAGAACATTGCGGGTTATGAATACCTTCCGGAAAGCGGCACCCTCACCGTTCGCAACCGTGCCGGTAATATCGTGCATGAGTGCGAACTGGAGGAAGGGGCGCAGTCAATCACGTTACCGGCTGTTGAGACCGAGACCGTTGATTACCGTTGGGTACGCATGACCTTTGTTTCTGGCGGTGAAGTGAAGTCCTCCAAATGGACTTACCGCATCATTCCGTTCCTGGGCACCACCATCACGAATGACGAGGTTCGCGTCAGACTGGGGGCTACACCTGAAATGCTTCCGGATTCGATGATTGCGCTGATTGACCAGTATCTGAAGCACCAGAAGAAATTCCCGACCATCCCTGCGGGTGATGAGCTGGACAAGCTGGTGGTTCTGGCGGAGTGCTTGCGTCTGGCCAAGATCAGTACGCAGTGGATGCTGAAGTCCCGCAAAGTCGATGACCTGAGCGAGACCCGTTATGACCATGACCTGAGCGGCCTGATTGCGGAACTGAGCGAGGAATACAACAACCTTCTGGTTGAGATGGTTCCTGAGGTGGAAACCACGTTCTCACCGCCACAGCTGCTGCAATTTGTCACGATGACTGACGTCGTAACGGGGGCATAAATGGGGATTGAACAAGACGTAAGGGTTAACGGCCAACCGGCGAGAGCCGTCATTGGTAAGCCAAACAAGGCGCTGCGAACGCTGAGTGCTGCCGCACGGCTTGTTCATGTCCCGCGCCGGTATACGTGGGTCAAGCCAGGCATGGTCATGGACGATACGGCAGGGCGTCAGATCCTGCTAGGTACCCACCATTTCCATGCCCGTTACACTGTAATGTTGGGCTTGGATATCACAGATGAGGTAGAAGCGGTCGAAACGACCGTTTCTATCCACCCTGTCACGAAAATGGCCGGTGACCGCATCGAATTGCCGCCTGTCCGGCTCAAGGTGGCCGAGTATCAGGCCATGGCGGATAACGAGCTGGGTTTGCCTGTGGGCGTTCGGTACATCGTTACAGGCACCAAGATGACACGGGAGTGGAAGGTAAACGGTCGTCGTGTCCGTTCAGTGGTAGAACGCGCCGGACTCCACTTTGTTGAGGTGGAGCTGTGAGCCGGCTTAGTAGGGGTAAAGCCCGCTCTCGGATCACCAACCCCCATATCCAGAGGCTGGCACAGCAGAACCGCCGTGAAAACATGACCGTCATGGCCACGCTGAGTGCTCGGTTTGCCCACTTGATTAACTCGGTAGCGGATCTTGAGTCCCGAGCGATTGCCGAGCAGGCACTGTCGGCCACCCATGCCGGTGTCGAAGTCGCGTTGAAGCATATGATTAAGGCCCTGAAGGCTGAATATGCCTCAAACTGGGCTTCTCCCCATTCGTTTGGCTCGGGTCCCGTAGTGGACCGGATGCAAGGGATACTAAAGAAACACCCAGGAGAGAACGTGAACTGGGGTTCTCGATTGTCACCGGACTGGGTAACCCAGAAAGCTAAGTGGCTGAACCGACACGGCGTTGATCTGCCAAACGACGGCGCACCGTTCCACGGCTTTGGCCACTACGGTGTTCCGCTGCCAAGTAGGACGAATCGCCGTCCTGAACCCCTCAAAGTGTGGGCGTCGGGTCTGAATCTGACCACAGACGTGATGAACCTCTATCGCCTCATGGGCATGGCCAAACTGCAAATTGCAGGCAATCTGGCGACGAAAAAGGGCTACACCCAGACCGAAACCGGCTTTGTAGACGCAAAAGGTAAGCGAGCCACGCTGAAAGACGCCCTGCGCCGTGCTAAACCACATCAGGTTCAAGGCCAAGGTCTGGTCGTGACCTTCCATAAAACCCACGGGCTTTCTGCCTACGTCAAAGGCCGTCGGGTGTCGTTACTGGAGCTGAACCACGCAGGCCTTATCGGCTCGAAGCTGGAGCTGGTGGCGCTGGGGAATATGTTCAGTGGTCCGAACGCGCCCAAAAACCGTGGTTACCGGTTCTTCGAACACGCCCAGAAATACGCTGGCGGGCGGTACGATATTTTTGGTAAGTCTGCTGGTACCAAACTGCATTTCTCAGCCCGCCGTAACCGAGACCCCATCGGTAACTATCTCGAAGTCATTATCGAGGAATTCATACCGTTGGCGATTTACCTGGAACTCAAGAAAAGGAAACTGGTGTGAAGCACAGCTATAAGCATGTTCAGGCCTCATTGCTCAAGTTCATCAACCAACAGGCCGAAGCAATGGGCATTACGGCGCTAAACCTCGATGCCTATCCGGATATTGAATCGCTGCCAGCGGGTGACCAGTTGGGTCTGACTGGATTGGGGATGACGGAATCGGATCAGATTGAGGAAGTAACGGCAATGTTTGTGGCCATTACGGAATCAGATGCTAACAACATGCGTTTGTCGGATCGGGTGAGTGCGTTGTATGACGCCTGCAAAGCCGAGGAACAAATCCCGTTAGTGCATTGTGAGACAGGGGAATGGTTGGGTCGTTTGGTTATGGCGAGGGGTGCAACTGTATTTCCGGTTCAGCGACACGCACAGACTAAAGCCGCCCAGTCTGTTTCGTTTATCGCTTTTGTGCTTATTGGGACTGATTCATTGTCGCAAGAATCACAGTAAGCATGTTTGATGGGTTACGCATTTGAGCCTGACATTCAGCCAGAAAAGCATCATGTAAAACGTCGTCTCTAAAGCGAAGCGTAAAACATTTTGTTTGGCTACAATCAATCTTTGATAGGTCTGGCGTTTTCGGTTTAAATGTCAGATAATTTTTAATGTATTCAGCAATCACGGTGTTTCGTGATGGCTTGCTAGGTACCTCTGACAAGATCTCCACACTAACAGATACAGATACTTCATGTGTCATTGTAAATCCTCATGGAATTTTTACATAGGCTACATGGTAGCGTATCACACCTGATGTCCAAACAGGAGATCTATATGAATCAGGGCAAAGCAAAAACTGATAAGTTCTTGTTAGGTACCGCAACCATCATGCTGGGTGAGATGGGTACTCTAACCGAACTGGATGAAAGCAAATCCATTGGTCTTGTGAAGGACGTGACGCTGGAGTTCTCTCCAACGTATATCGACCTGCAACAAGGCGTAACTAACCAAACCGTATTCTCTGTTCGAAACGGCCAGGATACCCGTATTACCGGTAGCTCTTACGAATTCACCGATACCAACATGGCGTATGCCGCTGGTCTGAACGGTGACAAGGTAACGCTGGTTGAGGGTGTCCCTTATACCGTGAAATCAGCAGCTGCTGGTGACGGCTCTGATACGGTCGAACTGACTGTGGACACTCCATCTTCTCCGGTAACTATCGTGCAGGATGACCATGTCGTTATCCACTCAGCGGGCTTCTCTACCATCGCCAAAGTTGTAGATGCAGCAACCATCTCAACCGGTACTCTGGTGGTTGAGGGTAACTTCCACGCGAAAGTAACCGCTGGTGCAAAAGTCACGAAAGTGAACGTGATGGACCTTGGTAGCAACAGCCGCGTTCAGTACCTGTGCGCGAAAATCGTTGGCGAACTGCCAAACGGTGACGTTGTTGTGATTGAAATCCCTAAAGTTCAGTGGACTTCAGGCCTGTCCATGGCATTCACAACCGGCGACTTCTCTAACATGGCACTGGAGCTGAAACCAACGGCTCTGCTGACCACAGACCCTGACTACGCGAAGTACGGTAACGCCCTTGTTCGTGTGGCCATGGCAGGCGGTGTTGGCGAGAACACCGCAGCGTAAACTCCCTGCGTAAACCTCCAAAGCCGCCCTATTGTGGGCGGCTTTTTGTTGGGCTACGATTAGGTTACTAAACGGAGAGCAAACATGGATAAACCCTCAGATACACTGCAAATCACCTACTTTGGTGAAAGCCGCCGCCTTGTTATGACGTTCGGCCTTATCAATGCTTTGACTGGCTACATCAACACGCCGCTGGATCTCATTAAGGTGACCAACAACCCCGAGTTACAGGAGCTTTTCCTGTACGAAATCCTGTCTGACCGCAACGAAGACGGTGTCATTGTCCAAGGTGCCAAGACGTTTTCGCTGGACCCTGAAACAGCCATTGCTGTTATCAACTGGGCAGTGGGGCATGTGAATCATTTTTTTATTCAAACCCTGACAAAACAGCAGAACCAGTTCAGTCAACTTCTAGCGTTGACGTCCCAACCGTCTGGTGCGACTGGGTCTCAGGGTTAAGTTTCCCCGATCAGATATGTTGGGCATTTGGTGTCCTGCCGTCTGAACTCAACCGGCTTTACTGGCGGGTAACGCTGCATGACCTGCGTACCAAGATTCGCCTTGAGGTCGGGAACCAGTCCTCACAGCTCGCCCACCAGCATCATGCCCTTTTGTTGGCAGGACACATCCTGCTAGGCGGTAACAGCAAATCGACCGAGAAGAAGACCGGCCCCGATCCGGATGCCGTTCAAATCCAGTCCTTTGCTCACCTCAGTCAGATCATTAAACAGCACCTCTAAGGTACGCACCTATGACGGATTACAATACTGAGTTAGGGCTATCACTTGGTCCTGAGTTTGAGTCCCAGCTGCAGCGGTCTATCCAGCTGATGAACAAGTTTGCCGGTCAGATTAATAGCATCGACTCGGAAAAGCTGCTGTCCATCGGCATTGATAACGACCAAATGCGCAGCCTCAACATGTTCACCCAGCGGGTGAAGCATTTGAACAAGGAAATGCAGCAGCTTACCCAGCTGGTAAACAACCGGTCGGTACGCAGTCTGCAGGAGGCCGTTGCGCTCGAAACTTACCGGAGCAACTTCACAGGGTCTTCCCGTAACGCTCACCAAACAGCGGCCATGTACGCTTCGCCGGCGGAACAACGCCAGATGCGTAAGGCGCTGACACTGGCGATTCAGGATGCTTTGGCGTCGGGGAACCGCAGCATGGCCGACCAGCTTCAGGGTTTCGACCAGAAGCTGAAAAAGCACATGACTCACAACGAGCGTGTCCTGGGCATGAACGCCAAGGAACGTGAGGCTTACAACGCCGATATCGCGGCCAAGAAGCAGTCTGTGCAGATTAACCGCGAGCTGGCTCAGTTCCTTGGCCAAGCCAAATCCAGCAACCGGCATTCCGTCCTGCCGTCCGGCACTTCTCTGGGGATGTTGCCCGAGCCTGAGCGCAAACGGGCACTCCGCGCCCAGCAGATGTACATCGACAACATGAAGCTGAGTGGGGTACCGCTTGATCAGCTGCGTCAGGCAGAGAAGGTCATGCGGGATCTGAACCTACAGCAAGATGCCCTGCTGGAACGCCGCCGCAAGGAAACCCTCGAAATTCGCTCCAGAGAGCGCCTAGACCAGAGCATTGCCAACAAGGATAGTCGTGCCTTAGGTAACGCCGCAGAACGCTATGACAACCTCAGGGCGGGACGATTAGGGGCATATTCCACCAGCCGTACTGACGCTGAGGGTCTGCGCCAGCTTAAAGAACAGATCCGGTTACGCGAGCAGAACCTGAAGCTGATTAAGGCCGAGGCACTGCAATCGAACCTGCCAAGCCACCACGCGAAGGTAAACGCCGAAGAAAAACGGATCCACCGCCTGAAACAGCTGGAGAAACGACTGCAGGCCGCTGCCGCTGCTGAACGCAGTTATGAAATGGCCATGTCGCCTACCAGCCTGAAACGTCGTGCGGCGATTTCACGGGCACAAGGCCACGAAACCCGCTGGGGTGACGGAGGTGCCGAGCTGTTCCGGACTCAGGCCGGTCTGCTGGGGAACTATGCGGTAATGGGTGCGGGTGTCGGTGGTACCTATGCGGGTATTCAGTTCACTCTCGACCTCGACCAGTCCATGCGTCAGCTTCAGGCAATCCTGGCACTGACTAACGGTGAACTTACTCAAATGTCAGAGCATTTGATTGATGTGTCTGAGAAAACCAAGTTTACCGCGCTGGAAGTTATGGAAGCGGCGACCATCATGGGTCAGGCCGGTTTCTCACCTGATCAGATCAATGCGTCTATCGAGGCGACCACGTATCTGGCCACGGCTATCGGCTCTGACCTGCAAACCGCCGTTGACCTGCAAACGTCTGTGATGGGGGTTTACGACAAGTCGGCTGGCCAGATGATGGACGTGTCGGACAAAATCGTAACCGCAATCAACACCTCGAAACTGAACCTCGAAAAGTTGACCCTCGGCATGCAGTATTCGGGCAACATTTCCTCTCAGTTGGGTGTTAGCTTCGAAGAAAACATGGCGGCGCTGGGTGCCATGGCTAACTCGGGTATCCGCTCCGGTTCGACACTGGGTACCGGTATGCGTCAGGTGTACACCTCACTACAGAAACCGTCCGGCTCGTTCCTGAAGTGGATGGACTCCGTTGGCCTGACCATGGAAGACGTCTCGGTTAAGACCCGTGGCCTGTACAACGTGCTGGTGACCCTGAAGGAAGCCGGTTTCGATATGGACGCGGCATCGCGTATGTGGGAGACCCGTGCGGCATCAGCCGTCGGCGCTATCTTCAACAACATGTCCAAGTTCAAAGAGCTGATGGAAGACTTTGATACGTCTTCTGGTGCGGCAGCTGCGGCGAACGAAAAGCAGATGATGGCTACCCGTAACCAGTTAGAGCGTCTGTACTCTATCGCCGGTACGCTCTTTTCTGAAGCGGTCGAGCCTATGCGTCTGGCCTTCACCGAAATCGTGAAGACAACTGCCGACTGGTTATCACACCTGCGTGACGCCAAAGAGCTGATTCAGGTGATGACCACGCTGGTGGGCGGCTGGGCATTGGGTAAAGGTGTGGGCGCGTTGTTCTCGCTGTTGAAGAACCTGGCACTGCCAGGCGGGGAGAACGGCGGTAAAGGTCTGTCTGCCGGTAAACAACTGGGGTCAGTGGCCTCTATGGCCATGCGTAGTGCCGGTCTTTGGGGCATGGTGGGCACCGCCGCGTTCAGTGCTGGCAGCTACTACTTCAATGAGCAGCGCAAACAGAACGACACTATGGACAAGGCGAAAACCGAACTGTCCGAGAACCTGCGCCTGTACAACGAACAGCAAAACGCTATCCGAAAAGTGACACAGTCACTTTATGAGATGGGGGCGAAACAGCAGCTGTTCACCACTGACCAAGAGGCATTGCGCCGGTATACCGACAACCTGAAATCCGAGTTTGGCGGTCTGGGGCTGGTTCTGACGGGGGTTGAGGGCGACTTCAACAAGACCCGTGACGCACTGGACGTGTTCCGTGCCGCCTTGCTGGAGCAGCAGAATCTGCGATTCCCAGCCCAGTCCTTCGACAATGTGTTGAAAGAGCAGGGTAACCAGCTCAAGGCCATCCAGCAGTTTGACGCCGGTCGCTCACAACTGGACTTTCTGGGCGCCCAAGAGGCCAAGGTGAACGGGAGCTGGGTGTCGAACCAGAGCCGTTCCGCCACGAAACTGGGGGCTTACCTTCAGGCCAACGCCCACTCACCGCAAGTGCAGGCGTACCAGAAAGGGGTTGCGCTGCTGACCAAGGGTGCCTCAGGGGCATCACCGCTGGCCAGCCTGAACCCACAGGATGCTGATGCAGTTCGTTCGGCCTTGCTCACCCTGAGTGATGCCCAGACGGCACTGACGTTCTTTGCCAAGACCGGTATTACGCCAGAAACGGGTCCGTTCAAGAACCTGCACACCCAGTTGTCCAACGCCAAGGCGTACCTTGCGGATATGAGCAAAACCCACGGCGAGAAGTCGTCTTTGCTGACGAACGCTGACCTACAGAGTTTTGGTGCCAAGGTACAGAACAAGTTCGGCCAGCGCGGTATGGACCTGCTGAACAACCTTCACCGGATGAACCAGCAGAACCCAGAGCTGACCCGAGCCAACCCGAAAGACAAGAACAAGCATGCCTCCCTGTTGCTGGAGAGCTACACGCCAATGCTTGATCAGCTGGTTGGGCTACGCGAGGAAATGAAAACGTTCGTGCTGGACTATGACAAGGCCAACGGTACCGCGTTTGGTGACAGCATGGGGGAATTCGCTGCTTGGACAACCCTCGGCAACGAAATCACCAGCCTTCGGGAGAAAATCAACGGCGCTCAGAAGACACGCGACAAGTTTGACCAGCAAGCGGGTAAGTTCTCTAACCAGACTATCCAAGAGCGCATCAAACGTCTTGGCTACATGATGACTCACACCGAAGACCTGCTCGAAGTCACGCGCTTGGAAACGGAAATCCAAGAGTTGATCGATAAGAGCATCGGCAACGAGATGATGGGTAAAGACGCTGACTCGGAGGAATACCAGCTTGAGCTGCGAGAACTCCAACGTCAGGCCGCCGAGCAGAAGGGATTGGTGGCCGAGCGGGCAAACAGCCAGCGCCGGAAACTGGAGGCCGCTATCCGCCGCAAACAAGACCGTGCCTTCAACACACTGGTGACGGCTCGGAACATGACGGCTGACAGCAACGTTGAGCTGAAACGGACTGGCCTGCGCTACAGCCTGACCCCTGAGGAAGCGGATAAGCACGGCCAAGAGCTGATTGACGCCATTATTCAGGAAGGGGCTCAGAACTATGAGCAGCTGGTGAAAACACTGGACGGTGTATCGGACGAAATGCTGATGCTGATTCGGGCTGAGAACGAGAAAGGGACTCAGGCCAAAATCAAGAAGGCCGAAGCCGATATTGCCCAGAAGAAACGCCAGATTGAGGCCGGTATTCTGCGCCGGAACGAGTCGGAAATCCGTCAGGGGCTAACCATCGACCAGTATCTGATGAACCAGTATCTGACCGGTGACCGCCGCTACATGACCGACGTTCAGCAGAATCTGTCCAAGGAGCTCAGCCTGCAGCACTCCAAACTGACGGATGCCGGTACCACTGCCGAGCAGTTTGATATGGCCGTGGCCACGATTGATGAGGTCATTGGGCGAATCATCCAGAACCGCAGTGATCAGATTCGAGCATTGGAAAAGAACCCACAGGTGGAGAAAAAACGTTTGGCCGAACTGCAAGAGACTGAACGCCTGTTGCGGGAAAACAGCGACCTTCGGATCAGCAAGGCATTGCGCCTGCGTGACGCCCGTGCGGCCAGCCAGGATGACGAAGGGACACGAGCTTGGGTGAGTGACCTCAACCACGAATGGAGCCTGATCCGTAAGGGGTTACAGGCGAACACCAATAACCGTGGGGCTGGCCTGACCCGCTTCCAGAACATGTCAGAAGCCAACATTGACCTGCGTAATCAACTGACCCGCCAGCTGGCTATCAGTGGGATGGGTACCGAATATTACGACAGCGTGAAGAATGGGCTGGACGGCCTCGAAGCGAAACGCATGGCGGTGTTGGATAAGGGTTTCCAGACCATCCGGACGGATATCGAGCGAGACCTTGCAAGCCTTGAAGAAAAGGCCGCTGACTACCAGAGCCAGTTAAACGCCGGCGGGCTGAATGACAAGCAGACCAAGGCACTGGAAACGGTTCTGGCCAACGCGAATAAGGAAATTGAGCGTCTTGGCAAAGAGCAGGAGTCCCTACAGCTTCGGGCTGACAACACCCAACGGGAGTCTGATCAGTTTCTGCGTGACTCACAGGGCAAGTATCTGGATCAGACGTTCTTTGACGGTCGGTACAAAAACAAGGACGCCCGTAACAAACAGGCTAAGATCCTTGGCGGTAGTATCTATGGCGACGACGGCACGGAAGTCGATTACAACAAGGAGATGGATGACCTTGAGGGTATGGCCAGACAGTGGCAGACCATTAAGAACGCCGCCTCTGAATACGGCGAGATCATGGAGCGTAACTATGGCAACTACTCTGCCATGACCGATGCCGTGGACAAACTGGCAAATGCTACCGAGCAGGCTGCTGACAAGGCCGCAGGCCTCTTTGCGGAATGGGCAATGGGTACCAAGGAGTCGAAAGACGCTTGGGCAGAGCTGGGTCAGTTTGTACTGTCGATGCTGACCCAGATTGCCATGCAGATTGCCGTTAACTCCGCCGTAAGTGGCATAACAGGCCTGTTCGGTGGGGGCGGCGGTGGCGGAAAGGCAGCCACCGGCGGCAAAGTCCGAGGTAAAGCGACCGGTGGCCGTGTGTTCCGGTACGGCGACGGGGGTAAGGTTCCGCACGTTGGCGGCTCTCGGGGTCAGGACTCCGTGCCTACGTGGTTGATGCCGGATGAATGGGTTATCCGTTCGTCGGTGGCGCGTAAGCTGGGGGATGACACCATGAACGCTATTAACAACGGCGAACTGGATCCTGGCAAGCTCAACCGGCCACAGGTGAACCAGCAGGTTCAGCAGGGTCCGAAAGAGCTGAACGTCTGGGTGGTGCAGAAACCGGAAGATGCTGGGAACGGGGGCATTGGACCAAATGACGTGGTGGCGATTGTCGAAGACAACGTGATGCGTCGTGGTTCACTCCGCTCTCTGATCAAGCAGGTCGCACTGACCAACTAAGGGGAAATGTAGCCCATGCCGTCTAATGTATATATTAATAAGACGGCATGGGATACAGAGTTACGTTCGTATCCCATGCCGCCTAATGTATATATTAATATAGCGGCATGGGATACAAATTGGAGTCGTTCTATGTACGAGACTTTTGATTTTCCGTACTTCACTGAGCATACCGAATACCAAGACAGCTCCCGTGCTTTGAAGCTGGGTGGCGGCTGGGATTACGTGGTGGAGCCGGTTGTACCTGATCCGCGCCTGTTCAACGTGAGCATCAAGGCCATGGTCTGGTATACCGATATCGTTGAAGGCCGAGAGGTGGTTAACATAAACGTTAACCCCGAAATGAATGCCGGTCGTCTGGACGCATTCTATGCCCGTCACCGGTTGTTCAAACCGTTCTACTTCAACCACCCGAAATACGGCGTTCTCAAGGTGCGTTTCCATGAATCGCTGAAACTTGGGGAGCCGTCCCCGAACAGTGGTGGTGTCGTAGAAAACGTGCAACTGAAATTCATTGAAGTTCAGTAAAAACAGTAGCATAGTGGTGGTTGTAACCACCACTATGAGGATTGAATAATGCGTCTTCTTGCAAGTATTGTCTTGGCTATGTCTCTGATGGGCTGCTCGGTCCGTATGGTTCCAATTTCAGAGGCGACTCCTGTTCCCCAAGAGGATATCTTTGCTGCCGAACTCCTGACTCCTGATGCCAGCCGGACAGAAAAAGTGACTCTTGTAAGGGATGAACACTGGTCTGGGAGTGCTAACAGTTTCCGGCTGTTTCTCGAAGGCCGTAAAGTGGCTGAAATTGATGTCGGTGAAAAGCTGGAACTCTATCTGGCCAAGGATAAGACCTACTTTGGGCACCTTGAGGCTGTTCTTTTCACGGACTCTCTCCCAACCACGGAATTCGAGTTGAAAGCCTCTGAAACGATGCCTAACAACTACCGCCTGAGCATAGTGGGCGACACTATCACAATCAACCGTAGCGCCCTGCTGTAACTCGTTGCCTGTATCCCATTAAATTAGTAATATTTTCCAAGCTCTATTTAATGGGATACAACCATGGCAATCACCCCTTCGACACGCCAACAGGCCGAAGCCTTTGGCATCTACGCGAAAGAAACCTACCGCCTGCTGGAACTCAGCTTTGACGAACCCAATGGTGAGTTTGCGTCCACGATCTATTTCCGGATTTGTGACCAGACCACCGTGCAATGGAATGACCTGAACTGGGAACGCATGCCTTTCGAGGTACAGGGTGAAGGCCAGAGTGCAGATACCGAGCTGGCACGTCCACAGCTGTTCCTGCCCAACGATGACCGCCGGTTCTCCTACTATGCCGAACGTGGCCTGCTGGAAGGTGGCTTTGTGACGCTGTATGACGTTCACCCTGAAGAACTCCACACCCAACAGGCGAGGGTTCGAAACTACGTCATTAGCCGCGTGACAGGGGATAACGAAATCCAGTTGACCGTGGAGCTACGTAGCCCATCCGACGGTCCGAACTACAAGGTACCTGCACGGCGGTTTATGCCACCGGAATTCCAAACCGTGAACCCATAAGGAGGCATTATGCTTTGTGACCCACGGCAATTTGAGGGAAAACCCTACGTATCGGGGTCGCATGATTGTTATGGCTCTTTCCGTGACCTGTTCCTGGCTGCAACCGGTGAGATTCTGCCGGACTTCGCACGACCTGAAGGCTGGTGGGACCATCCAGACCTGAACCTGATTGAAGACTACTTTTCACTGGCGGGCTTCGAGGACACAGGGTTTACCGTAAACGGTGCCCGCCCGATGCACGTCCTGCTCTTTGCGGTGGCCAGCTCGAAGATAAACCACATTGGCCTGTACCTCGGCAATGGCCAGTTCTTCCATCACCAGTATCAGCGCCTGAGCATCATTGAGCCGCTGGACGGCAGCTGGAAGTCCCGCTGTGTGAAGGTTCTGACTCATGCGAACGCCAAGCAACACGCGATGGGCAATCTACAGCAGCATTTCGAAAAACAGCCTATTTACGCAAAACGTCGCTGGTTGAGGGGGTGATCATGCAACTGAACAAGCATTTCGCAGAACTACGTCGCCGGTTCACGACCGACAGGGAGCACTGTGGCTTTATCACAGAGTATTGTGTGGTTGAGGTGTCCAACTGTGCCATTGACCCTAAGACGCACTTTGAAATCTCTGAAGATGACGTGGAACTGTATCTCGATGCCGCTGTGGCAACTTGGCACAGTCATCCGGAGAGCAGTGCGAACCTGAGTCTGGAAGACCACGCTTTGTTTGCAGAGATCCGTGACTGTCGCCATATCATCGTCAGCCCAACGGAAATCTGGGTTTATTACACCACACCAAAAGGGGTGGTCATGGTAGAGGAACGCTTCTGTGGCTAAAGTGACGATTCACCTTTCAGGGTATCTGGCGCAGTTGGCTGGCCGTGTAGCCTATGCCGTTGAAGCGGGTTCTGTACGGGACGCGCTGGAAAGCCTTCAGCAGTTTCCTAAGTTGAACCCTGATTTGACGTCAAAACGTTATGTTGTCAAAGTCGATGAGTGTCCAACGTCTGACCGGCTCGACGCTCCGCTGACGGTCGAGGAACTGCACATCAGGCCACAGCCCGAATCTGGCAATACCCTGCGTGGTGGTTCTGGTAAATCCGGCGCATGGTTACGCATTGTGGTGGGTGCTGTGCTGGTTGTTGTGGGCGTGGTTCTCAACCTCATGTATCCAGGCAACCCTTTCGCTTCGGCCTTTATCGGTGCAGGTATTGGCATGATCCTTGGCGGTGTCTTTTCCCTGCTGTTCCCTGTTGAGGAACCCGACAAAGGCGAAAGACAACAGACCTCAGCGTTTAGTTACACCAACACGACCAAATCCGGCACACCTATTCCGATCATCCTTGGTCGCCATAAATGGGCTGGCCAAATCATTGCCTTCAACGTGGACTCTGTTGAAAAAGGGGCTTCGGTCGGGGCACCACACATTAAGTCAGGCTGGAAGAAGTTAGGATAAAGCATGGCAGATATCAAAGTTCTCAGGGGGGCGGGTGGTCCTAGTGGCCCAAGCTACAAAGACGACAACCTCTATTCAAAAGACCGTGCGGAACTGTTGTTGGGTATCTCCGAAGGCCCAATCAAAGGGGTTCAGGACGGTAGCCTGAAAAACGTCTTTATTGGCGATACGCCGGTCATGTCCCCGACTGGCAAACTGAATTTCGAAGCCGATGACCTGCAACTGCTGTTCTGTGAAGGTACCTCCGACCAGACAGCGTGGGCACCAGTTCTGGGTGGCGCTGGCCAGTTCCATCAGGTCAACGTGAAAATCACCAGCCAGAACATGGAAGTGATCCGCAGTGTCCCTACGTCACTGTCAGGCCACTACGACCGGATTGATATCAACCTGAGTATCGACCGGCTGGTTTACAACGACGAGGAAGGCTCAGACTACGCGAACTTAGACCTTGAAGTGGCGTGGCGCGTGGCTGGAAAAATGGGCTGGCAAGTTGTGCCAGGATCTCACTGGCGCGGTAAAACCACCTCAGGCTACAAAACCCAGCTGTCCGTCTACAACCTTGGCTATTACGTTGAGGAAGCCGACGTCGTTGAACTGCGCGTAAAACGTCTGTCGAAGGACAGCGACGACCAGTACATGGCCGAGTTGACGTGGCTGGGCTTTGATACGGTGACAACCGGCGAGCAGAAAGCGCATGCTGACCTTGCCCAGATGCACTTCTATGCCAACTCCAATGAGCAGCTGTCCGGCGTACCGAACATCAGCGCCATTTGGGACGGTCTGATGGTACCGGTGCCAACGAACTACGACCCAGTGAACCGCACCTATGACGAGACCACGCCATGGGACGGCACGTTTACGCTGGCCAAGTTCTGGACGGATAACCCTATCTGGCTGACCCGCGAGATGGTGAAGAACCCGCGTTTCGGTCTGGCGGCCTACAACAAGTACATTCGAATCAACGAATACTCTTGGTATGAGCATGCCAAGTATTGTGACGAGATGGTTCCCGACGGGCGCGGTGGCCAGCAGCCTCGCTTCACCTTTAACGGGGTGATCCATGAGATTCGTGATGGTAACGATCTGCTGAACTACATCCTGTCGAGCTGTAACGCCGTGGTCAAAGACGACAGTCAGGGGCTGTTGAAGCTGTACGCCGACAGGCCGAACGCGGCGGCGTTGCTTATCACGCCTGAAATGGTTGAGGAAAGTCAGGAAGGGGTTCGCTTCAACTACAACTACACTGACGTGTTCAGCCGTGCGAACGAAATCCGCGCCTCATTCATCAACCCAAACCGTAACTGGGAGCAGGACTTTATCTCGGTTCGCCACGCCCCAGCGATTGAGAAATACGGGCTGGTGCTGGAAGAATTTGAGGCGATTGGTTGTATCGACAGCCATGAGGCCACTCGTAAGGCGATGATGCGTATGCTGTCGGCTCAGACGGAGACAGCAACGGTCAGCTTCACCCTGAACCGAATGGGCATCATGCTTGAGCCGTTCCAGACCATTCTGCTGGCTGACCCAAGCCGTCACTGGTCTGAATCACGCCGTGCAGCATCGCTGGGTGGCACGACCTTAACGTTCAAGCGTCCTATTTACTTTGAGGCGCCAGGAACGTACCAAGTCAAAATCGCCTCAACAGCGGGCATCATCGAGCGTACTGCGAACGTGCCGACTCGCGGTAACGTCACCCAGCTGACGCTGAACAAAGCCGTGACCAACGAGCTGGCGGAGAACTTTGCGTTCACCGTGGAAGGCCAGAACGAAATCGGCATGTCCAAGCCGTTCCGTGTCCTGCGTTGTGACCCAGCGGATAGCTTCGGTCTCAAGTTCGCCGTTATGGCCGTGGAGATTAACCGGAACAAGTACAACGGCTCGGACACCGCAACGTACATTGATATCGACCCATACAGCTACACCAAACCAACGGATGCACCGTCGGTTACCGGTCTGGTTGTGAAGGTCGAGAAAGAGCTGGTTGATGGTGAGTATCAGCTGATGCTGCGTATGTCCTGGGAGAACCCGAAAGGGCACTCAGGTATCTATCACCGGATCTTTGCCAACATCAACGGTTCGGGACTTCAGGAACGTGGCCAGACACGCGGTTCGAGCTTTGAAATCCGCGATGTGTCCTACGGTATGTACCAAGTACAGGTCTTCACCCAGTCCATGCACGGTGTTGGTGAATCTGAGATTGTGACGGTTAAGGCGGCGGGCTCCAATGCCGAAGACTGGCTGATGGACCCAGCAAACCTGCACATCGACGTACAGCCGACGTTCGTGGGCGCAGATCTGCTGGTGGACTGCGGCGCGACGTTCGTCCGTGATGGTTTCCCTGTCGATCTGGTAACCGACGGACGGGTAGGTGCATTCGTCTTTGAAATCCAGACCCCAAGCGGCGTTAAAACCCGCCGTACCTCCGGACGTCAGTGGCTTTACCGGCATGTCGAAATGGTGGAGGACTTTGGGGGTATTCCGCCGGCAACCATCAACATCAGCGTTAAAGTGGCTGACCACCGTGGACGTATGGCCGGTAACCAGCCTCTGGTTATTTCCAGCGAGGGGTCGGCTCAGATCACTGCGCTTCGCCTGATGGTGCGTGACACGAATATCAACGCGGTGCCTCTTTGGAACCAGCCGAACGTGGTTCAGGACGTTAAGTGGTATATCAGCCAGACAAACAGCTTTGCAGAGGCCGATTTTATTGGCCGTAGCGCCGTTCTGGACTACAACAACGTTTCACCCTCAACTACCTATTACCTATGGGCAGAAGTCCCCGCAGAATTCGGCACAGCTCAGATTTTCCCTGCTGCCAATAACGGGAACAAGGTAGTCACCCTCTCCATGGCGCAAGTCGTGCTGCCGGAGCTGGAGGGTAGCGTCGGTCTGGATATCCTGGATGACAGTCTGCAAGAGAGCATCGGCAAAATCCCGTCGCTGGATGACCGCCTGACCGCTGGCCTTGAAGACCTCGACAATACCAAAAACTCGCTTCAGGACGTTAAGGACCGAGCCGAGGCCACGGACGTTAAGGTTTCAGACCTGAAAGACGCGGTGCAGGATACGCTTGGTCAGTTGGATTCCCTGTCTGACTACACGACTCAGGCCATTGCTGACGTCAATGAATCCGTTCGGGATATCGTTGAGATTCGGGACACGGTTGATAACGTCGAGAATCACCTTGGCCAGATTGAGGCCGACGTTGAGCAGGCGAAAACCGACTTTGATTCGGCACTCAATGAAGTGAACTCGAAGGTTGACCAAGCCCAGAGTGACCTTGATGAAACCCGTACTGAGGTTGGCAACCTGAGTGACCGCGTTGACCAGACCAATACCAGCCTCGGGGAACTGGGCACCTCCGTGGATCAGAAGCTGTCTTCAACCGAAGAAAAGCTGAATGCCGTGGACTCCGAGCTGGATGCGAAGTCCAAAGAGCTGCAAGACCTGATCAATAAGAACTACGCAGAGTACATCGACTTCAGGGACGCCATTCTGGAAATCGACCCAGAGACCGGCCAGATCACTATTGAGGCTCTGAACGTCCTGAAGGAAGAAATGCGGGCGGAGTTCTCGAAGGTCAATCTGCGTATTGATAGTGTCGCAAGTACCGTTGCGCTGAAGGCTGAGAAAACCATCGTTGATGAGCATGGCACTAAACTGACGGAAGTTGGCCAGCGTCTGGATGCGGCGGAAGGCCAGCTGGAGCAGAAAGCCAGCATCAAGCAGGTTGAAGACAACACGACCAAACTGACGGAAGTGAGTCAGGGACTGGATGCCGTCAACGGCAAGCTGGTACAAAAGGCTGAGTCTGCCGAGGTGGACGCTCAGGGCAAGCGGCTGGCTGCGGCAGAGCAGACTTTGCAGGCAACAACCAGTGAAGTACAGAGCCTGGCACAAGCCAACCAGAACCTGTCAGCTTCGCTTGACCGTGCTGACCAGCGGTTAACTGCGGGTCTGGAAGACCTTGGCAAAGTAGTGGCCGACGAGAAACAGGCGACAGCGGAACGCTTCACCCAGCTGACCACTGAGGTCGGGGATACCAAAACCAAACTGGGTACCCTTGAGCAGTCCGTGAATACCGGACAGGCCGCGACCAACCAACGACTGCAAGAGATGCAGGCGGAAGTGGACGGCAACAAAGGCAGTATCAGCACCCTTGAGAAGACCGTTACAGATCTTGAGTCTTCGACGTCAACACGTCTTGATAAATTGACGTCAGATGTAGGTGGCAACAAAGCGGCCATTAACACACTGACTGAAACGGTAGCGACCCATGAGCAGGCGTCCAGCCAGCGTTTCACTGAAATGGAATCGTCTGTTGGCCAGAACAGCGCATCGATCACTGAGCTGGATAAGACCGTCACAGACCTCGAAACGTCAGTGGCTCAGAAGTTCTCTGGTTTGGAATCTGAAATCGGAGGCAACCACGCCGCCCTGACCGAACTGAAGGAGACCAACGCCACTGAACACGCGGCCATGACCAAGTCAGTTTCGGAGCTGAATGCCAAGACCGATAAGACCAACGCGAACCTGACTGCGCTTGGACAAGTCGTGGCTGACGGCGACAAGGCATTGGCTGACCAGATCACCCAGATGGGGACACAGTTCGAGGACGGGCTGAATACGGCCAATGCGAATTTGACCGAAGCCGTCAAAACGCTGACAACCGCCGATAAGGCTCTTGGCCAGCGTATCGACAACCTGAGTGCGTCATTCACAACCGAGAACGGCAAACTCAGTGCGTTGATTAATGAACTGGCTGAAACGGTGGCCACCGCTGACGAAGCATTGGCAAGACAGCTGAAAGAGCTGGCAACTGAAGTGGGTGAGAACGAAGCGGCTATCACGGAGCTGCGACAAGTCGTGACCGGCGCGGATTCCTCGCTGGCGGAAATCTTCCAAGAACTGCATGCCCAGCTTGACTGGATTGCCGATACCACTGCCGGTAATACCGCAGATCTTGATGAAGAAGTCCAAGAGCGGATCCGTGGTGAAGCTGAAATCAAGCGGGCTCAGAAAGTGCTGGTGGACACCGACCAGGCATTGGCTCAATTGATTGAACAGCTGCGGGTTGAGTTTGAGACAAACGAGACGCTGACGCAGGCCGATATCAACACTCTGAAAACGGCCATTGCTGACCAGAATCAGGCACTGGCACAGGTAAAACAAGAGCTGTTAACCCAGATGAAGGCTGGTGACCGCGAGCTGGACGGCAAGATTTCAACGGTTATCGAGAGCGTCACCACCCTGACAGACTCCGTGCAGACCATGAAATCCGAGCTGGAAGCGAGCATCAGTGAGGGAGACACCCAGCTGGCCGGCCAACTGAACTCGGTCAGCCAGAACCTTGTTAGCCTTGAGCAGTCCTTGCAGAGCGTGAAAACAGAGCTGGAGGGGACTATCAGTGAGGGTGACAAGGCGCTGGACGGCAAATTGACCTCTGTCAGCCAGAACCTGACAACGCTGACGGAATCCGTTCAGACCATTAAATCGGAGTTGGAATCCAGCATTGAGGCGGGTGACAAGGCGCTGGACGGCAAGATCACCCATGTCACGCAGAACCTGACAGACCTTGAGAAGTCTTTGCAGACCATCACCTCTGAGCTGAGAAGCAGCATTGAAGCCGGTGATAAGGCTCTGGACGGTAAGATTACGAACGTCAGCTCAAACCTGACAACGCTGGAACGCACGGTGCAAACCATGGGTACCGAGTTGTCCGGTCAGATCACTGCGGGTGACAAGGCACTGGAAGGTCAACTCAATACGCTGAGTGAGAACGTGGTCGAGCTGGATAAAACCGTTCAGACCATGGGTTCAGACCTTTCCGGCCAGATCACTGCCGGTGACAAAGCACTGGAAGGTCAACTCAGCACGTTGAACCAGAACGTGGTCGAACTGGATCAAACCGTACAGACCATGGGCACTGAGCTGACTGGCCAAATCACCGAAGGTGACAAGGCTCTGGACGGTAAAATCGCCACCGTATCCAAGAACCTTGTGACGCTGGAAGAATCGCTGCAAACCATGCAGACCGAGTTGGAAGGCAAAATTACGTCCGGTGATACGGCGTTATCCGGCAGCATCAAAGAAGTGATGCAGAACGTGGTGACCCTGACGGAATCCCTGCAATCACTACGCACTGACTTGGAAAGCCAAATCACAAACGGCGACACCACGTTATCTGGCCAGATTTCGGAAGTCACTGAGGTGGTTTCGAACGTTGAGCAGACGGTTGCCAAGGTGTTCCGTGACCTGTCGGCTCACTTTGAGTCGGTTGCTGATACTCAGGCTGACGCGGCGGTGGCCACGGATGATGAAGTTCGTGAACGGATCAGTGCTGACGCGGCGTTGTCAGAGAAACAGACCGTTCTGGCCAACGAGCAGCAGGCACTGGCACAGCAGCTGCTGGAGATGAAGGCCGACTACCAGAAAGGGGACGAGAGCCTGTCAGCCGGTCTGAAAGAGCTGGAGAAGGTACAGGCCGACGACAAACAGGCGCTGGCACTGGCCAAACGCGAGCTACAAACCAGCATCGAGAAAGGCGACCTCGAACTGAAGGGGGATATCACGCAGCTTGCCGAATCCCTGACGACCCTGAATGAAACCGTACAGACCGTCGCCTCCGAGCTGTCCAACAGCATTGCGGAGGGCGATAAGGCACTGGAAGGTAAGATTTCGTCTGTGAGTCAGAACCTGACCACGCTTGAGAAAACCGTTCAGACACAAGGCACCGAATTGACCGGTAAAATTACCGAGGGCGACAAGGCGCTGGAGGGGCAGATCCAGTCTGTGCAGCAAAATGTGGTTGACCTGTCTAAAGTGGTTTCCGAGGTGGAAACGTCACTGACCGGCAAAATTGAGGACCAAGGTGAAGTGCTTGAGGGCGCTATCCAAGAGAACATGGAACTCATGCTGAACGGCGGTGAACCTCTGTTCGTGGTTGAGGAAGACCTGAGTATCCCTGCCGGTGGAACCCATAACCTTGAGGTTGTGGTGGACGACACCTATGACATGGGCGAGCCAGGCATTGTTAAAGGCACGATTCAGAACTTACCTGAAGGTGGCACGGTGCAGGTGACCTATGCGGGTGCCGTGCAGGAAGTGACGACGAACGGGGCGTTCTCCCTGCCAATTGCCCTGCGAGTGGGGCAGGCGTATCTGTCCATTGTGAACCACAGCGGCGCACGGATCACCTTAGGGGCAATCCGCGTGTTGTCTCAGGAGTCACGGGGGCATTACGCTCAGTGGAGTGTTAAGTCTGAGGTTGCTGGCCTCAAAGGTGGGGTGGGCTTCATCAACGACGGATCCAAGGTCGTGTTTGCCCTCGATGTAGATACGCTGGTGATGTATGACCGTGAAACTGGCGAGGTTACAACGTCACCGTTCTATGTTCAGGACGGCATCTGTTACATCAAGGAAGCGGCCATTGCTGATGCGGTCATCACCAACAAGCTGAAAGTTGGGGCGAAGCTCTACGCACCGTACATTGCCGATCGTGAGGGTCCAAATCCGAACTTCTTCATGAACGGTGAGAACGGAACCATCTTTGGTGCCAAGGTTCGTGCCGGTGATATTGGTATTGGTGCCGGTGGACCTTACGCCGGTTATCACACGTTCATTACAGGGGACGGTCGGATCCACAGTGACAACGTCTACCTGAAGGGTCACATCGAAGCGACCAGTGGCGTTTTCAAAGGTCGTTTGGAAGCCACCGATGGGTATTTCCATGGCACGTTACACGCAAATCAGGTGCGTTCGGCACTGGGCAGCCTCTCTGCAAGGGGCTATTCGGCGGGTTATATTGCGAGTGACAAGAAATCGGCCTACTGGGATTTGCCTGGCGGTTACAAATCCTATTCAGGATCCATTGCCCTTGGCGTCCAATATGAAGGCGGTGGGGTTCGAAACATCACTGTGACCTGCAAAGTGGGTTCGACAGTTGTGGGCTCCATGGTTATTACCTGCGTTGAAATTGGCCGTAAATGGGTGGGTACTGAGAACGCCGGTGACTGGGTATATACCTACGGCGGGACAGTGGCCATCCCAGTATCAGGCATGGGTTCCGGACGGATGATTGCTACAATTGCAAACGCACCGTTTAAATACTGGGTGCATGGGGTTTCGTCCTTTGCGGGTACCATGTTTACTCTGTAGGTTTTGACGTCAATACGTCTTTGATTCAAAATAGCTTAACTCTCTCTCGCTTCCACACTTTTTCTGCAGAGAGAGACAATCAATGAGCATCACATCCTCTTGGTTCCGATCAGGGACCGTATCGGTCACAAAAGGCCAGCGGGTTGTCCAAGGCTTCTCAAGTGCATGGGTAAGCCACTTGACCCCAATTGGCACCGGTGACGCATTCACTACCGATTTCACGACCTTTTATGAAGTCGTGGAAGTCGTATCAGACACCCAAATCAAGCTAGACCGTGCCTACGCGGGCACCACGGCGACAAAAGTACCGTATGCCATTGTGCGTAATGGCTCGTCTAACTTCTCCGTTCGTACAGCGTCAGCCGTTCAGAAGTCACTGGCTTGGTACCAAGAGCAGTTGGGCATTCAGAACAAACTACTGACCGACGACGGTGATGTGGTTATCGAGCTGCCAACAGGTGAAAGCATCACGCTTTGGTCTGAGAAGAAGAAACAGGCCGTGTTCGAAGCCCACGATGCCGCTTTGACTAAACTTGAAGCGGATAAACGTGCGGAGATGGACGCCCTGCTGGCGGAGAACTTCTATCGTGAATTCGCTATGTCTAAAGCTGAATTCGATGCCCAACGCGAGATTCGGAAACTCCAAAACTTGGGTTCTGGTTTCTTGGAGTGGGGGGCTGGCCACGTTAAGAGCACTTGCATTAACCTCGGCATGTGGGTCAGTGGCAAGAATCTGCACCTCGGTAAATCGGGTTCCACTTCCAGCACCTACGCATCAGACCGCTCACGCACACCGTATCCAGAGGTATTGGCTGACGGTGTTTGCCTAAAACTTCGCTCGGTCAGTTATGAGTCGAGTGCGCTAAACCGTTTGATTTTCCCTGATGCGCCAGACGGGACGACGACCTATGACACGACAACAGGTGAATTCCATAAGCACTCCTCGGTGTTTGCTGCTTTTGGCGGGTTGCTGGAAGACTCAAGCCCTCAGCCGGTGAATGGTGTTCGTTACTCAAACTGCACGGCCTCGTTCAATAACGTAAACGTGAACCTCAAGTGTAACTGGAACATTCGGTTCAAAGGCCGCGAAGTGGTGTGCCGGTTTAGGGTCGGGGCGATTCCTAATGGCGGGTTAGTGGTTAAAGCCGTTGATGGTATGTATACGAGTGACCCTATGCTGTTCTCATCACCGCGTTTCCGCGCCGAGAACGAAGGTGAGATTCATGAGTTCCGGTTTACCCCTACAGTAGATTCCTGGCGATTCTTCGTTGAATCTGCAGATGGTGAAACGCCCGCAGTTGGATCGATCACAGACCTGTCTGTGTTACCTGCGACAGAAAAAGTCATTGATAGCCGTAAAGACCTTGTCATGTTGGAAGTCTGGTATGAGGACACCTCTGAACTGGGCGTTCTTTTCCCATATGGCAACGTACAGTTTTGGGGTTATAGCTGGAACGGGCTTGTTCCTCGGCCAGTGAACTCCGTGGGTGTTCCTCAACCTTATACATCGTTTGGGGAGTGGGACACTAAGACTGACGGCAAGGGCTTTGTGATTGCAGACATGGCGAAGGAGGATTTGAAGAAATTCATTACAGACCCAGCCAACAACTGTTTTTATGATCCGCGCCTAAACAAGCTGATTCAGGTTCGATACCGAGTCCGAATCATTGAGGGTTATGGCGACCAATGGGACAACGTTCGTCCGTATGCTGATGATATTGGGGCATACCTGCGTTATGACTCCCATAACTATGTCCAGATTCAGGGCAAGAGCCATACCGTGAAAGGGCTTGGCAAGTTCATTGGTGACAATTGTCTGGTATCCCCACGTAAACCCGCTCTGCTTGACCGTTGGGCGCTTGGCCAATTCAACACCGAGGTACTGAATTCTAATAAAAGTGCCTACGGGGATGTGATTGCTATTCCGATTGCACTGGTACAGCGTCTGAATAAAGGGGCCTTCCACCCGAGCTATAACCCTTGGGGAACCCGAGTGTTCAAATATTCAGAGCAGAACAACGTCGCGTATTGGTATGAGAGCGCCAGCCTAACGGGCATTTATAAACCAACATGTCAGATGGACTGTTTTGTGAGTTGGGGGATTAACGACGGTCGTCAGGATCGTCCTGCGGCGGCGGAGTGGACAGGGAGCATGGATTCTACGTCGGCAAAACCCTCAGGCCGTCAGGATCATTATCAGTACCATGACATGATTTACACTGGCCAAGTGCTCGACCTGCGTATCTCGGCAAGATACCCAGACCATTCAGTGCTGTTAGAAACAGCCACTAAGCAGGCTCTGATCGGAGAAATGCGTGGCTGGGACCAAGTGCCTTTCACTAGGGTCAACCCGAAAACTTATACAGTACGCAAAGCCGCTCAGTCTGGTGGGGGTTACTACATTTCGATTAGCAATGAAGACGGCTCGCTGGCTGACCCACTTAAACTTTTATCGGGTAAAAATAACAGTGAATATTGCCCTGAGCGAGAACACCAGTTCATCTACAACGTCACGCAAAACAAGGTGTACTACCCGTCTCGTTTAGAGCAGGAAACGGGTGTGACATATCTTCACTCTCGCCCGATGAATCACTCGTTTTACGAGTATGTAAATAGATTCCCTGCCAATGGGATGCAAGTCGGTGACCAGCTGATCATTATTGACGCCACACTACTAACGGCCCACTTCGATGAGGTTCCGTTCGTTGATGTGATTGGCCACCCGTCGAAAATCCTAGAGCTGTTTCCTGCGGGGGTTATGGGGCGTTGGCTACCGGTTGTTCCGGATGATACGCAGCACACCTTCGACTTCTACCAGAAGATTTCGACGACTACCCCGCGTCGAATCTACACCATTGATGGCGGCAATAACTGGAAGTCGAGTGGTTGGACGGTTGCGACGGTTAAGAATGCCTACGTAACGACGTTAGAATCCACAATGGTGGCGTGGCACCCGTACCGTGTGCTTTCTCGTTTCACTCAGTCGGGACCGAACTACAACACCATCGCTCCGCTTGGCTCAGTGATTGTCACTACGGACAACAATATCGGTGAGGGTAACCGACTACATAGCAGCCTTACTTGGAATGTTGGCAAGAATGACTACTCACCTGAGCGCCAATGCCGGTTGGAAAAACTTAACACCGGCAGACTCCTGTCCGACGGCATCCTGGTAAGCAACACGACAACCCATTCACCGATCCCCTTTGGTGCGCCACAGAACGAGTCTCGGGGTGTGAAAGCTCTATGCGCGTTAGTTGATATTCGGGGGTACTTGTATCTGCAACTGTATGCCACTGAGTTGATTTATGACGAGACGCAGCAGAACTGGGGTGATAACGGGTCGGTTTATATTAACGGCAGGGAGAGTTCTAAGCGGGACGACAACGGGCATGAAGTGAAAAGTAGCCTGCATCAAACCATGATTCCATTAAGTCTGGCTGATAACAAAGCCTATGGTACTTACTAATTTGAGGGAGGGGGCTTGTCCCCCTTTGAATACGATGTTTGCAAAGATTGAAGATGTACCTGAACCCCTGAAGGGTTTCTATCAAGTGGTCACAACCCGCGAACCAACAGGCAACATGGTTGAGGCTCCGTTTGAGTACGAAGATGAAAATGGCGTTCTTCAGACAGGCACTCGACTTGAACCAGAGTTCATGGTCGTGGCTGAAGTTAAGGCGTTACCCCGTCACGATTTGAAAACGTGGGAAGACCTACTTCGTATTAACCGGCTACATGGCCAGTCGAAGGGGGACTTCCTGCAATACGTGTTTAACAAGGCCGAGGAAGCCGACGGCTGGACGTTCCACGATACCTATCTGGCGTGGTACGAACGGTATGACGCACTGTTCAACACTTACCCCGAGCGTGTGCCTGGCACGGAAGACGAGTGGGTTGATGGGTTATCTCCTGACGTCAAGACTCAAAGACTTCAAGAGCTACGGGATCAAGAGCCGGTGCGGCAAGTGAACCCAGAGAAGGACAGGGTTTTGCTGGCCATGGCCAAGGAGTCCCGTCAGCAGATTGTTGAGTCTGATATCGAAGTGAATGGGCATTTGTGGCAGGTGCGGCCTCAAGACCGTGACAACATGAAGGCCATGATTGATGCCGGTGAGCGTAACGGCATGACCGACGACTCCGTGGCATGGATCTTAGAGAACAACGACCTGCATGAGACCACAATCGCGGAGCTGAAGGCGGTACTGGACGCCTACGCATTCCGTATGAATAACGTCTTCATGCAGTATGCAGCTTGGCGCGAAGGCGACCGTTCAAACATGTTCATCTATGTGGAAAACGCAAAAGCTAACGCACTATAACTTGGTGGTGTAACCCACCAAAACAAACCAACGGAGGTACCATGACCTATCGAGCACCTGATTTTGCTGTACAGGAGTTAGTGCCGGAGCACGTCTATGACAAGTTCGGGGAGAGCGCATATCGCTTCATTAACCCGCTTCTGGCCATCACCCTGCAGCAGTTACGTAACCGGCACGGGCGTATCCTGATCAACAGCTACAACCGCGACCGTAAGCAATCAGGCCTGCGAACGGCAGCGTTCTGGGAGCGGGAATATGGTTACACACCGGCAAAGGCGCAGGCCGCCTTCGAAGAATACATGGGGATCCATAAGTTTGGCGGGGCAGGTGATGCAATCCCACTGGATACGCCGTTATCGGAAATCCTTGAGGATATTCGCCAGAACCCTG
Organism: Photobacterium sp. GSS17; assembly: GCF_028621875.1. Classification (NCBI taxonomy): domain Bacteria; kingdom Pseudomonadati; phylum Pseudomonadota; class Gammaproteobacteria; order Vibrionales; family Vibrionaceae; genus Photobacterium; species Photobacterium sp. GSS17. The sequence goes on from NZ_CP117519.1 coordinate 55,052, forward strand.
ACTTCTATCCGTTCCTGTCGTTCGTCGAGATTGATATTTCATGGTTACACATCGACGTTCGCAACCAGCCAGGCATTACGTTCTGGTCACCGAAGCGGGGCATCGTGGAGGTAATCGAACAGACCCCATTTGACTGGGAAGCCTATGTACCAGGATTGAAAAAAGCGTAAGGAGAAATGCTATGTTTGAATATCTGATCAACAACTGGGATGAAGTGCTGAATATTGTCACTGCAGTCATCGCGCTGGCCGCTGCAATTTCGGCAGTAACGCCGACACCAAAGGACGATAAGGTGCTGGAAGTGGTACGGAAAGTCGTTGATGCTCTTGCTTTGAACGTTCGACACGCAAAAAATCAAACAGGTGTTGACGTCAAAACGTCAGAGGCTCAAAATATAAAGAACCGCGTGTTAGGACCAAAGAAATGAGTGTTCGGTTTATCACGCTGCTACTGGAAGCGATACCGGTTCTGTACCGTGTATGGAAGGAAATTGAGAGGGATAAGCGAGATGCAGACATTAAGAATGATGTGTATCGCGCTTGGAGCGATAAGTTTGGTGAGTTGTGCATCACCGACAGTCCCCAAGGAAACCTGCCCAAGACCACCCCTGAAAGCACAAAAAGTGAATGATGGTTTGTGGCTTCCTGAAACGGAACTGGTAAAGCTAGTGCAGTATATCGACTGCTTAGAGAACCTTTAGATCATCGGCATGTGTTGTTCCAAGAACAAACCCCGCTTCGGCGGGGTTTTCATTTATACTGAACAAGGCTCATTGATTGTTAATCGCCTAAGTTATACTGGGTCGTGAAAAACTCAGAAAATAACTAAACAACAACTATAGATGAACTAAAAGCTTTCCTATCAATTGACCAGAAATCAAGTAAACAACCAATTAAAGCCCTAGTTTCTAAAGAAGACTCTGTGTGAGGTCTAAACTCTTTAGACATAGCATAAAGCTCAAGCTCTTTAGCCGTATTGAATAGTGTTCGTGCAACCTCACCTTTAGAAAAATATTCAGCGATTATTTGAGTAGGTAAAGATTCAAACTCATCGGAAATTTTTGATTTCACTTGCCTCGCAATTGAAGGCCCTTCTTCTGCAAATTGTTCAACTAATGACAACGATAAGCCGAGCATCTTGTTCAGTCCTGACTTACCTTTTGATCCATAGGTAAAACCTTCCGCCAGCTTTTCGGTGCGTTCTACATTGTCCACAAAAGAAAGCTCTCTAAGTAGATAATCAACACCTATGGCCAATAATGAAAGAGTGTAATAAAAACAGCGTAGAGCGACTTCTAATTGGCTCGGTTTAGTAAGGATTTGCTCTGCAAAGAATCTCGAGACTTCTAACCATTTATTACATGTATCAAAGGTTAACCCACGAGCTAACAAACTCTTGCTTTTTAGAACTTGGCCCTTCCAATCCCCATCTATCTTACCTAGATTATACATGTCGATAAGACTGATGAATTCTTCATCAGAAAGCCTAGTAAGTTCTGACTCTGTTCTCGACAACTTGGATAAAAAAACCCCATCCAAAACAAGCACATTAAGGTCTTTACCGAAGTCTTTCACCTCTTTTCTTTGGTCTGTCGTGGCTATAATTACGTTGTCGGCTTTAACAGCTTGTGCCAAACCTTTTGCCCAAAATATTCGTTCTATGGCTTGAGGTGTTTTTTTGTTCTTTACATCTACAATCGTTACATTACGAGTTGCTGATGACGCTCTACTATACAACCATAAATCAATATCAGTTACATCAAACCCCTCATATACAAAGGGGACTCCACGAGCAACATAGTAACCGGCCTGGATGAAATAACTTTTTAATAGCTCTTCCATCGCAAAACCCTTACAAACTTTTTTGCTCACTAGAAGCCTCCTGTTCTCAATGAACTAATCATATCGTTAGTTTCAAATGGGCTACGTTGGATTTGTTGTCGTCTTATCACTTCTCGATTCACTTCAGGAGCTATGTATTTAGTAATTGCAGCACCCGGTAATGAAGGTAAAGATTGCTCGCTAACGTCACCTTTAAGAATTACTTGTAAAGCTAACTCACCAATTTCTTTTTTCAGCAAACGCATCATCGGGCCTGATCGGCCACCTTTACTACCTGTACGTATAGAAACTACACCCTTCAATTCAAGGATTCTGTAATCTTGACCTATAGCACTAACGGGACCTATTTCTCGCCCATCAATTAGGGCTCTTAATAAGCGGTCTATCATACTTATTTGGCCTCTTTCATATGAACTTTTGGTCATTCCATATGTTAATGATGCGACAAAAGCTTTTGCTAGGTCAAAAGCGTCATCCACCATAGAACTACTATACTTCGAAAATGCTGAAGGAAGAGTAACGTAGCCTACTTCTTCCGAGCTATTGCTTACAATGCTGACATCAAAAAAGCCAATCGAGTTGACTTTACTAAACAATATTTTACCTAATATAAACTCAGCATCAGTCACAGAAACGCAAGCTTGTCGTCTTAGCATATCAGTTAATTCATTAAGACTTGCTTGTTCTTGAGGTTTTAATGAATCTAAAACGGCTTTAACCTTTTGTGCTGATTCTCTACGAAATAAGTTTCCATTAAAAAATATTTTTTCATCCTTACCTAGCATTTCAACATCAACAAAACCTATCTGCTCTGAATCATGAAATACTTGGGCTGTCTCCTTAGCACTAAGCCTATGAATATCTGATATTTTCTCCTGAAGCTCTCGCGAACTTATCGGCTTTGATGATGCAACCTCAGCAATTTCTAAAGTTGAATACTCTATACTTTTTGGCTCTAAAGAGTCGAAGATGTTTGAGGTATGTTGTAACGCAGAAGCGGTTGTTACGCCTAGAACGGCGACGCCTTTTTTGCCTTTATCAATCAAATCGTGATCGCTAAGTACATCAAGTAGTTTGGGTAATTCAAACACAGGGTTGATGTTAGCAGCGTTCGCTAGCACATTCAGTCTATCATCGCTAATTTCAGATTGATCAGTTGCAGAGATTGCTGATAGCAAAATTCCAGCTTTACCAGCAACAAATGTATTCAAGTATTGCCCTTGATTTGTCACACTTTGAAGCTTATTAGTGTGGTGAATCAACCAAGATCCTTTAACTTTATTATCCAAGATACTTCTCCGATAAATGTAAAAGAGCCTCCAATGCTTAATTTACAATCAGAAGCTATGAGCATAGGTTCTTATGCATTATTTATACTAACATGGTTAGCAATCTCTAAGTATCTTCTTGGATCAATGTTTAGAGTTGGACACGGATTAGAAATAACGAGATGGGGTCACTATAAGTTGGCACACTAAACGCATCACCTTCTCTGTTAAAATTATCATCCAGCTGTAGATTTCACTCCAACGGTTCTGTACTTTTCTCCCATGCTTCATTATCCATAACAAATCACCGGTCGGTCTTAACCACTTTTAAAATGTTACAACGTAACTTAAAAGCCAACCTTTCTAGGTTACAAAACGTGATTATGTCACCTAGAAAATCCTTGATATACTGGTGCTTAGTAACACCATTTTAGAAAGGAACTGCAATGGCCAACGCTGTGCAGCCGGTTCGAGACCCCAAACAGGTGCGGGAGGTCGAACGTCGGCTAAAACGTCACTATGGAAAGCAATTCGCTCAGATGTGGGTTTTTGGTATTAACACCGCCCTACGAGTTTCTGACGTTTTGACAATAAGACCTCATGACGTCAAGAATGGCATTCTTTATGTCAACGAGAAAAAGACTAAAAAGTCACACCGGATTGTTTTGAATAAGGCTGCCCTGGCTATTTACCAAGAAATTCTAAAAGAATACCCAGACACTGAGTATCTGTTTCAGTCGAGGGGTAATAGAGGAAAGGGTTCTGGTAAGCCATTAGCTCGCCAGTCCGTATGGAAAGCATTTGAGGAAATAGGGCAGATGCTCGACATTAAGCTCGGTACCCACTCGATGCGAAAGACCCGTGGCTATCATATGTATAAGAAAACATTAGATATAGCTAGAGTCCAAAAGATGTTGAATCACTCCAGCCCTGCAACTACCATGGCGTATATTGGCCTTGACCAAGACCAGATTGACGACGACTTTTTAAGCCTTGTTTTATAAAAATTAAGGGATTAATAATGTATAAACTGCTTGTTTCAGTTCTTCTATTATTTTCATCAACTCTGGTCAATTCAGCTGTGGCCCTCCGCCCCCACTCGAAAGACATTGAAGTAGCCCACTCTAATTATGGCTGGATGTCCGAGGTAAAGGGTAACGTACTTGGAGTTTATATTGATAATGTTACAAGCTCTTTTATCAGCGAAGCTGAGTTGCAAAATTACATAACGCTTCGATTACGCAACCTGGCAAGAGAACTTTCCTATACTACCGGAGAACCTAGTCCCAACAAAAATTGGCTGACTTTCGAAGTTGAGCTCTACAAATTTAATGATACATCCCAGATTTATTATGGCCTTATCTCACTAAATTATGCTCCAGCAAGGGCCTATCAAAAACGCGGAGTTCCTGAGTATCAAATCACCATAGCTTTTGCTGAAGGTGCCCGCTCTTTGAAGACATCCCTCAAAAAGGACCTCGACAATATCTTAGAAACCTTCGCTTCTGATTATTACCGAATCGCTGACTACAAACCCCAAAAACGCTGAAGAAAGTAACCGCCTCACGGCGGTTTTTTGTTTCGTAAAATTGTCGCTCGAATACGGTTGAAGGCTTTAGTTACTACATAATTATGGTGCGTTAGATTCGTCCAACTGGTTCTTAATCCAATGACGAGCGATTCCTTGTATCACCATTTCCTCGGGTACTCTGCCACGGCGTTCCTCTGTCTCCGCATACCAAATACCTTTCTGGTAGTGCAGGCGGCAGAGGAACACATCCCCTGATAGCTCAACCAGCGCAATACAGCCCTGATGAGGGTTCCGCCCTTGCTCCAGGACAAGATAATCACCCACTTCCATCTTCATGTCCGGTAAGTGAAAAGGTTGCTCCAGCTGGTACGGGCGCGTACAGCCAGGCTTAGGAATCAAGTATTCGTTTAGGGTTGCGCCAGCCGGTTGCTCAACGAACCCGTCAGTTGGGGGTGGAAAAGGCATTGGTGGTACCTATCAGTCAATCACTGTTTAAGTATACAGGTTAAAGCGTCAGCAACGGCATGTTTATATAGTTGTGTCAGTTCGGGACAATGCAGACTCTTACTGAAAGTTGGCGGGGTGAGTTATACATCCTTAAACTGTCAGTTCGAGTGAACACGGCGTCTTACTTGGGGTTGGCGGGTCGAGTTATACATCCATAAACTGTCAGTTCGAGGGAATACAGCGTCTTACTGGGGTTGGCGGGGCGAGTTATACATCCATAAACTGTCAGTTCGGGTGAATACAGCCTATTACTGGGGGTTAGCGGGTCGAGTTATACATCATTAAACTGTCAGTTCGGGGGGATTACGGCATCTTTTTGAGGGTTGGCGGTCGAGTTATACATCATTAAACTGTCAATTCGGGGGTATGCTGCCTCTTTCTGAGGGTTGGCGGTCGAGTTATACATCCTTAATCTGTCAGTTCGGGTGGATTACAGCCTCTTTCTGAGGGTTGGCGGTCAAGTTATACATCCTGAAACTGTCAGTTCTGGGGCCAGCCTCTTTCTGAGGGTTGGCGGTCGAGTTATACATCCTTAAACTGTCAGTTCGAAAGCAATAACCACCAACCCGTAGGGGAGTGATCGGGTGACGACCCCAATCACTTTCTAACTTCGCCAATGATTTTGAGGTATTTTTCGCGTTTATCGCGGTCAGCCTTGGGCAATACCCGCTTGTGAGCCTTCAGTTCTTTCTCAAAATCATCCAGAATTTTTATACACTTACGAGCCCATATCCCTTCAGCGTCACTACCCTTCAATACCTTTGGCCGTGCTGGGAGTCGTTTACGCACGGGTTTAACGTCCACAATATCGTGCTCAATCAACTCATGCTCTGGCGTCTTCATCACACCAACATAAAAATGCGTGTAAGCCCGCCCACTTTTTTGAGTTCGGTCGATGCCTGAAACGACTGTTAAATCGGTACTTTCTGTAATTTGTTTATCATACGCGAAAGAGTCAGCTAAACGCCTGATCGACTTGTGCTTTGTATTCAGGAAGCGGTTCCAAGTATCCAAATCCCAAGTTATATAAATCTGCTCACGATACTTTGCTTCAGACTCCACCTGCATCTTCAAATACGTGTAGAGTTTGTTGGCTGCCGGTGAGAGGCGAGCCTTAATTTTATTATCCAAACGCGTGAAGTTTTTGACGACAAACAGCATGGCCATAGCCAAGTTCTCATTGATTTCAATCGTCAATCTGGCCGCCTGTGATGCCGCTGGTTTCGTACCCAACATCTCCCCAGCATAGAATTTTTCAACTACAGCACCTTGGCCTTTAACGCGGCGTTCAACTTCGAACTCAAGGTCAGTGACAGGCCGCGACATTCGGATTGTACTTCCCTGAAAGATCTCTACGGCTTCATTGAACAAAGAAAGGGCGTCACGAACGAACTGCTTCCGGCCAGCAACATCAGTTAACTTGAAAGTTTTAACGTAATCAGCAGCTGTTAGAGTTACGGTTCTGAACTCAGATGGAATATACTTTTTGCCCTGATTTATGGATTCAAGAAACTCGTCATTCAGCCGTAGTTCGAGTGGGTAGATATCAAGGTGCATGGCCACGAACTCAAACATACGCCAGGATGATGAATTCATAGCCATTAGGCCGCTGATAACATCATTGCTAACCCGAAAAACGTTGTTTTTGGAATCCACGGCGGCATTGTAACGGAACTGCTCTAACGCTTTAGGATCCTCTTTCAATGCTAACTCTAAATTGTCCATGACCTTATACAATATCAAACTGTCAGTTGGGGTTCCTTTTATACAATATAAAACTGTCAGTTAAAACGGCAGGTCTTCAAGTTATACGATATAAAACTGTCAGTTAAGCCTTTTTATACGATATGAAACTGTCATTAACACAACATGAAACTGTCAGTTAAACGCGTAAAGCTATGTATTTAAAAGAGAATTTCAAACCTAAAGTAAAGTTAAGTAGTGTATATATTTAAGATCGAGATCGTTATACCTAAAGTAAGATCTTTTAAAGATCGAATGCACTTTTGCAAAGTGCTTCGTTTTTGACTTTTTTTAAACACAAAAAAGGGGAGCCGAAGCTCCCCTGCCGATAAGTGTTACTGGTTGAGTCGCTGTAACTCAAGGTGGTTCCCGATACTGGCGGCCAAGATATTCCTACGGTGGCCAATGACTTGTACGGTATACTTGGTCTTCGCTTGGCGTTCTTTGCGACGTGATTTCTTCTTAGCCATTAGTCCTCTCCTGAGTTTGAGCCGGTGTAACTGGAACTTGAATCACAGTGGCTATCGGATCCACCAAAGGACCTTTCATTGGATCTGCTGCCCCTACAATTCTCATAATCGCCTGTATCAAGTTCTAAGACGCTGTAAGGGTCTTGGTGGTACGGATGTGGCCCTGAGTGGTAGATATCGCCGCTGTGACGATTCTGGGTGCCTTTCTGGGCGTTTTTGTATGGAGTTTTTGCTACACAGGACATTCTTGCCTTTGGATCCGGTACTTTTTTGCGGTCGGGGGATCCAAGACGTTTAATGATTTGCCACAGGCTTACCCCAAGGGTGATGACCATGCCTGTGAGTCCTGCCAGCAGCAGGCCTTCAAGCGTAAACAAGTTGTTCATCTCAACCTCTCAAGTCCAATTGCTTGTATTCGAAAACCCCTACCCCGTAGTGGTCGAAGATCTCTTGAGCCAAGTGCGTGTGATACCGTTCCTGGTAAATCACGTATTTCACACCGGCGGCACACAACCGCTTCGCACAATCAGGGCATGGATAGGTCGTTGTGAAGCAAACGGATCCTTCGACATGCACACCCTCCCGAGCCATTTTGTCCAATGCGTTTGCTTCGGCATGAATTACCAGTGGGTTCGTAGAACCGTCTGGAAGCTCACACACGTTGTTCATACCCGAAGGCATACCGTTGTAGCCTAGAAACAGAGATCGTTGCTCTGTGACGATTACAGCCCCCACACGGCGACGTTTTGCCACCGAGAGACCGGCAGTTCGGTTTGCCAAGTCCATGTAGAACGGAATATGTTTCTTCATGACCACGCGAGCCAACCCCTCTGGGATTGGTGTGGAACCCTCGATTTCAAGGTCTTCGTTGAATGCGATATAGCGGTCCATTAAGCAACTAACTCCCCACGTTCAATGCGTTTGATGATTTGGTGTCTCCAGTAGTTTCGGCCATTCGCACTGTCGTGCATGACCTCCGCCACCATGTCGATGTTCATGCCTTCCTTGAGCATCTTGTCTATGAGTTCCCATGATTCTTGGTCAGGCGAGTTTCTGAACCGCTTCGCCTCCCGATTCTGCTTTGGTGGCCGGCCATGAGTCGGCGGCGGCACCGGAGCGGGTACCTCACGACGGTAGTAACTCTGGCCTAAGCGCCAGCCTTCACGGTGTTTGTGGTTCCACGTTGCCAGCTCTTGCAGCGAACTGGCCGCTCTGATTCGTGCCTGAGCCGAGACAGGGACTTTGCTCATAGTTTGCTATCCAAAATTCGATGTAACTGGGCAACTCTCCCCGTAGGGAACGGTGCCCGAATGACAGATTTCAAAACTTTTTTGTTGTGCGGATTTGTCATCCGGTTGGCCAATGCCTTGGCGCACCGGATGACTTCCTTGTTGACTTGCCCTGGCGTCTTACCGTCCAGCCCGTGAACGGTGACGCACAGTTCCAGCGTGGTTAGCAAGTCGAGGAATTCCCACGCCAGAACTTCGTCCTGTGTCATAGTGCGATTGTGTGGTCAGCAACAGTTGGTTTGTGCGAAACAATCAGCATCTGGCCGATTTGCGGAGTAATGCGTTGTAGGCATTCTTGGATGTAACGGGCACGTTCGCTATCGCATCCCTGATCAACTTCATCCAAACAAACCATTGGCAGTACGCTGTGAGTCAGTACCTGTCCCAATGCAAGGCGGATTGCCAGATTCGCAATGTCCTTGCCCGAGCCTGAAAGGGTTCTCAGTGGCTGGTTGTCCACAGTCACTTCGAAATCTTCATCAACGACCACGGTGTTGCGTTCCCCACCGGTCATTTCGCTCAGAAGGATTGAGGCCACCCGAGACAGTGCCGGAGTCAGGTAAGACTTCACGTTGGTTTTCGTTTCGTTCAGCGCCTTGCGGGCTTTGTCCAGATCCGCCAGTTGCTCTTTCAGTGTTTCCACTTCCGCGAGCTGGGCTTTGTAGGTGGCCATGTTGTGTTCGTATGCCTCGAAACGGGCATCGTAGACCTCCCACATACGCAGGCTGTTAGTGACCTGAGCAATTTCAGTATCCAAACCTTCGTATGAGGCCAGTGCCTCCTGCGCTTGCTGGTAGGCTGCCAGTTCGGTCTGGTAGTTATCCTGGGCGCGGGCGTTGTGTGCCTCGACGTTCTGGTTGTGGGACTCAGCTTCGAGGTTGTGGGCTTTCACTCGCTCAACCCCTGTGTGGTACTGAGTCATCAACCGGTCGTGGCTGGCCTTCAGGTCGTCGCAGCGTTGTTGCCAATGCTGTTCTGCCTGACGGTAAGTTCTCAGCTCTGCAGCGTAGGCCTCCCAGTCGATGATGACCTGACGGAGCGGGTTCAGGTTGGCCAGCTGTGCTCGGGCGGCTTCCGCTTCGGCATCAACGCGTTCTTTCTCGGCCAGCTGGGTTTCCATAACGATCAGCTCGGCTTCGCTGTACGTTGACGGTGCCGGACTCACCTCGGGAACGTCGCTGTATTTTTCTTCCAGCAGGTTTGCCGCCAGATAGTTTTTATGGCCACAATCACCACAAATCAGATAGCCTTGGCCACGTAACGCATCACGTTCTGCAATGCGTTTGTTTAGCCGGTTCAGCTCTCGTTGTTCATCGATCTGCGCCTTCGTCAGAGCCGGTGCAACAACGGTCTCAGCTTTCTGGATTGCAGCATCAGCCGCCGCGATTTGGGGCTTCATGGCCAGCAGCTGGCTGAAGGTTTCCTCGCTCCACTCAGCCGGTTCAGCCGGTGCCACAGGGGCGTCAGGCAGCACCAAAGCCTCTGGTTCTTCCGGCATGTCCATCAGTGACATTCGGTTGAGCAGTGTTGGTGCTGTTGGGGATTTTACTGTCTTGAGTTTTTGACGTTCAGACACTTTGACGTCAAGAAGTGCGGAGGTTTTTGTTAGTTCCTCACGGTTAGTCGTTGGTGACAAAGGCTGCTCGGGTTCGGTCAGAACGGCTTCCATCCCCGTGATTTTCCCGCGTAGTTCTTTGCGCTCCCCGTCCAGTTCGGCAGCCACATCGTCCAGCTGGTTCAGGCCTGCCACGGTGTCCACCATGCGTTTGCGCTCGGTAGGTTTCATGTTGGCCAGAGCCTGCAAGTCGCCTTGTGCGGCTAAGTGAGCGACACGGTAAACATCGAAGTCAAAACCCAGCAGTTCAACAATGGCTTTGTTCACTGGGCTGATACCCGTGGCCAGTGGCTCAGGGTCTTCCCCTTCCACCGCTTTGAACAGTTTGGCGTTAGTTTTGGTGCGCTCGATGACGTAGTTCTGGCCTTTGATGATGAAGCTGGCCTTACAGGAAATGCGCTTGTAGTCGGTCATCTTTCCGCGCAGGGCATCGTTACCGAAAAGCGAGTAAGCAATCATCTCAAGGTTCAGGGATTTGCCCGCTTCGTTGCGGCCAGTGATAAGGGTTGAACCCTGTAATTCGAACTGTAGGTCACGTTTGATTTGGCGTTCGTTGGCGAACGTGACACTGTAATTTAGCGTGTTAATCATGGTTGTTCTCCAATTAGTGTTACAGCAGCATGAACGAGTCGCGGTGGATATCGGATTCATTTACCGACCACTGTATCCATCGGTCTTGAATCGCCGCGATTTGCTTGTTGGTTGTCATGTCGATTTCAAAGATGTTGCATTCATAGTTCTCTGCGACTGTCCCCAAGTCGTATTTCTCGACTAAATCCGCAGGGATTGATGGAGCCGCATACATCTCTTGAGCAATCCGAACCTTGATAAAGAACCCCATTTTCACCGGTAGTAGGACTGAGGCATTTAATAGCTTTGCTGCCAGAAGTGCGTCTTTAAATTTCATGTGTTGGTTGTCCAAGTTAGTTACAGCTGGGCATTAACCGCGTTGATAACGCGGCGGGTAATTTCACAGTCACAGCTGGCGCGGTGGGCATCAAGGTCGTCGATCTGAACGTCTTGCTGGAAGGCCGCGTCTGTCAGTTTCTGCCACTTGTATGAGTTCTTGTAGGTGTTCCATTCGTTGTAGAACTCGGCGTACCACTTCATGGCACACGGATATTCAAGGGAGCGGTAGAACTCCATCAGGTCAGCCGGTGCTTTGTATTTTGAGGCCGTTTGCAGAATCATTCGGCGGTCAAAATCACTGTTGTAGGCAATGGCACGTTTGCCATAAAGCGCCTTGATGACGTCCACTTGAATGTCCAGCCACGTTGGGGCGTTGGCCACCATTTCGTTCGTGATGCCGTGAACAGCGGTGGCCTCGGCTGGGATTGGAATGCTGGGTTTCACCAGTGTCTGAAGAATGATTTCACCGGAAACGGCATTAATGATGCCCAACTCGATGATTTCATCTATCAGTTTTACGCCGGTGGTTTCCGTATCGAATATAACCGCGTTCTCCAGCGGGAGCGGTTGAATAGCGCCGGTAGTCATGGTTGTCCTCAGATATTACGAGCTTCGACTTTCTTCCACAGACGGTCTGTGGTGCCCTTTGACACGTCGTTCTGTTTGAACGTTTTTCTGAATACGTCTTCCAGCGAGAACTCATCCAGCTTGACCTCAATTCCCTTGGTGTTTCCGCTACTGACTCGCTTGTGGGTCAGTGCCAGACAATCAATGCCGTCGATTGGGGTCTCGTTTTCATCGACCAGAACGCGAAGGCATACGTTGCGGAAGCGGTCAGGGTTATCCAGCAATAGCGCCTGCACTTCTGCCAGTGGCAGGGTCATGTAGGTGTCATTGAAAATGTCCTCACCGTGGGCGTAAGGCAGCATCGAACCGGTAACCAGGACGTCGAATAACCCATAGGCATTGTTGACCAGATGGATCCCGCGTTTGTGGTAGTGGCCGGTCACGATACTGGACGTCTTACCGGCCAGTGCTTGGTATGGAACCGAGTTGTGGGTGTTCTCTCCGAAGTCGATGAAGTCCCAGTGGCCGAACACCATATCAAGGCCGTCCGGTAATTTGGTGGCGTGTTCGTGGCTGTCCGTGAAAGGTGTCCACGGTACAAATGCCCACTTTCCAATGACCAGCGGCTCGTCCATGACGATTTTGATATTCGGTACCGGTGCAAGAATTGCGGCCAGCACTTCGAAGGCCGATTTCTTCTCACTGTCGCGGCTTCGGTCGTGGTTACCAGACAGGATCACGTAGGTTACTTGTGGTCGGGCAAACGCTGCCTTTTGATATTCATTGGCTACGGCCAGTACGACTTCTTCCGGCATCCGGAAAGCATCGAACAAGTCACCCATACAGACGTGGATCTGAGTGGTTTCAGGGAATTGGTTGAGGGATTCTTTGAAGATTTCAAACTGGTGGGCTTCTCGCTCCCCACGGCGATGAACCGGTACGCCGGTCTTGAATTGGCGTCCAATGTGGGGGTCACCCAGTGCGGCAATCTCAGGCGTTACCTGAAGCAATGCTGGGTGTAAGTCCACCTCAGAAAAGGTACGTTTAGACATGCGGTGTTCTCCAGTTAGTGCAGACCATTAGGGTGGAATTGGCGGGTGTTCGGCCTGCTTGCTGTTAAGACGTTTTGACGTCAACACCCTCCAAATTAACCCGCGCATTGCTGCGCGGATTGAGGAGAACAAACCGTATGTGTTAACACACACGCCTTGTTAGCCTCTGAGTATATAGGTTATTTGGTTGGCATGTCCACCAAAGGAACCCACTCAAATTCCTCAATACTTGCCCATGGAATACTTTTTGCGCCTTGGTCTTTGCTTTCGACCAAAATTCTAGCAGGCACTCGGTACCATTTAAGGGTGTTCATATTGAGTAAGTAAAACCAGTAATCCCCGCCAGCAGCTACTTGTTTGCGAGCTGCCCGCCACTGCGACGGCTGTACGTCACTGAAGCGGAAGCGGTTAGCCTCAAAGGTTGATTTGACCTCGCAGTAACAGGTATGGCCATCTTCCGTAAGGAGATAATCCGACGGCTGCGGTGCAACACGTCGTTGGTTCATCCGTTTACCTTGGCTAAAGTTCACTTCATAGTGGTCTAGGAAGCGATAGAGGAATGCGTTTTTACCTTTTACTGCCCAATGAGATTCAAACCAGCTTTCAGCCAGTTTCCCATCGTTGTTAATCACGGCGGATCACCTTACGGGCTTTTACCCGAACCTGCACACCTGCCTTGGCCGTAGCCGGCGCTGGCTTATGTGGGCGGTTGGAATTCTGGGCTTTGCCTTTAGGCTTTGGAGCGTAACGGCGCTTACCGCGTTTGCTGGCTTTCAGTCGTTCGACGGCAAACTGCGATTCTTCCAACGTTACGCGGTCGGCCTGTTCACCGCCAGGAGCGAGGCGAACGGCGTTGGTTCGTAGGAGTTGCAGATAACCAGGCGAACGAGTGTGGCAACAAAGAGCTGAATAGAGTTTCTTGTTGCTGATCGCTTCGGCAGGCAATAGCTCCCGAAGTGTTTGGTATGTTCCTTTGGCCAGAGGTCTTGACCAAACGACCTTGATGCGGTGTTCCCAGCATACACGTTTTAACTGGCGTAGAGCGGCTTCGCCATACCCTTTAGGTTTACTCATCAGTTTGTTCTCCGGTTAGGTTTTAAATCATTCGCTTTCGCTTGGACGTGTAATTAGAAAACGTCCTGTCTCCAACATAGCATCTCGAACGGCGCGATATTCCCCTTCGAGGTTGTCCATAAGTCTGCTCATAGCAGGGGCCACCTGTGGTGTGCCTAACTCTAGTGCTACTCGATATTGTAGTAGGCTACTAGGTACTTCAATTTCGTCTGCAAACCATGGGTGTTGAGAGTATCTTCGAGCATGTTGCATGCGGTCTCTGATAATCTTCAACCAATCAACATCTACATATCTAACGTGGATAGTCTGTGATTTGTCTTCTGGGTTTCGAATAGAAGTACGTTTGAAAAGAATCCCTAGTTTTCTATAAACGTTAGCAACGATCTTACCCTTCTCTCTTGGGTCTGTTGTGTAGTTTACAGAGATACCTAACAACGCTTTGATATGGTGGAATCCAGGATTCTCTGGGTCAGAGTCCCTTTCTCTCAAAACGTCATAGATTCTAATAATGTCCTCGATATACAGAGCGCGACCGTCAGATTGAGGAAGGTTATGAGGGTCGAAACTCAGGCCAATATACTGCATCAGCTCTCTTGCGAGGTGCCCGCGTTCGTATAGCAGCGAGGTTTCAGATGGACCATTCATCCTTGCCCATGCTGATAGGTCTAGTTGCACAGCGCGTTCAGGGGAGATACCCAGCATCATGGCGTCTTCGAGAGCCCTCTGCTGTGTCTTAGGCCAGCCCATAATTTCGTCCATTACAGATTGCTGCGCTACCCCTAACACTCTTGCCAGAGTATTTTTTCTTAGCATCGCTTGTTCCTCGATAGTCGTGTGCTGCTGTGACTTCCGCAATTCTTCAAAGTCTTCATCACTCAGCAACGGTGCCTCAATATCAATGTGTTGAAGATATTCTTGTTGTTCTTTTTGGACTTGCTTTCGGGTATTTCTGGTTGCGTCGTCACAAACGATTACCACATCCTCAAGCTGATAACCTTTTTTGACCAATCGAGCACGTAAGTTAAATGCAAAATTGTTACGGTCTAGGTTTGCACGACGAGTAACATATCCGTAAATTTCGTCGTAAATCATGTCCAACTGATTATTACACTCAAACTCGGCATTGTACAACGTTTCATGGGATACAATTTGGTTGTTGTTTTCCAAAAATATGATTGCTTTCCCAAGTCTCTCTTGCTTAATAATTTTGGACGCATCGTTCTCAAGTCTGTGATTTGCTTGATCAACATAGACATAAGTATCGCACTTATGCCCTGCACGAATACGTTCCAAATGCTGTACGGCGTCGCCGGTTGTTGTACCCACGATTGAAGACACGATCATGAAGCGATTTTTCAGTCTCGGGATACCGTTGATCACGTTTATAGACACCCCTGTACTGATAGATGGACTCGTCATCAGAATGTCGTTGTCTTTCAGGTTACGGTTAATATCCCGTGTAAACTCACCCACTTCCGTTAGGCCAGAGTTGTCTTTAGTGACCAGAATCATTCGCTGGCCGTTTCGCAGAGGAACAATGAAGTCCCCGTGCCGGTACTTGTAACCGGCCTGTTCCGGACCAATCTGTTTCAACAGCATCCGAGCCAGTTTGTGAATCCCACCGCGCTGGTTAGTAGCGATGTAGATCCCTTCACTTTTCTGGGCACACTCAAGCACTTTGCTTGTCAGTCCCAGTTCACTCTCAACCATATGGATTACGCCGCCGTCACAGGCTTTGTAGTGGCTCACCAGTGCGGTCACTTTCTCTGGTGGGAGAATGCCCAGTTGGATCAGCTGCTTGATGGTTGTGGCTGACAAGTCAGCATCGGCCATGATGATGTGTTTGGCCTGCTGGCACAGTTTGGTCAGCGTAGACAGCACCTTGCGGCGGTTCTTCAGAGTCTTCGCAGTAAGGTGTGCTACCAGCTGCTCGAATTCATCAAGGAACAGCGTATCTACTGGGTAGTGCAGGAACTTATGGATGGAGTCGAGGGTTGTTGAAATCCCGTCAGCCAACATTGCTGCGTTACCAGTCAGCTCGTCGTCGGTGTATGCGCTGATACCGAGGCGGTGAGCCGTGCCCATTACAAGAGCGATACGGGGTGCAACGGCCACCATACGGCCAAGGTCTCCGCTGTCTTGCCAGCGAACTACCTGTTCAGTTTTACCGGTGCCTTGGTCGCCAATCAGAGCAATCAGCTTGTCTTCAGGCAAATCAAAGTTGAACCAACGGTCTTCGTGACTGAAGCCGGTTTCAAGTACGTAGGCGCCCAAAGTGTCTTCAAAGTCCTTGCGGATATCGGACTCTCGGATCTGCTGCTGGGTTTGCCAGGAATCAGACAGGTAGTAGTTACCTTCACCGCGTACAAACGTGTGAATGACTGGGTTCGCGCCAAGGTCGTTGCCGTAGAACATTGCCTTACAGCTACCTTTGTCCGGCTGTAGGGGGTCAGCCAGTGTCAGACCGTGGTATTTGGTCCAATCCAGCATGACCTCTTGAACTGTTGGGCAGCGTCCATCATCGAAGTACAGAACATGGTCGAGGCTCAGGATACCGGCCATTTGCAGCTCGATTGCTTCATGCGCTTGTCGGCGGCTGTAGCCGTGTTTACCGATCAGTTCTTCGATACGAACCTTTTTGATTTTGGCCACCTGCTCAAGAACTTCAGGTGCTTGCTTGGCTGTTGACATTTTGACGTCAACATCTTGCTGAATTTGTCGAGTGGCCGTGTTGCTGTTCGGCTTGGCAATCTTAGTCAGGTTAACAACCGGCAGGCCGTCAACGAACCAAGCCTCGTTGTTCTGGGTTAATCCTGGGGTGGCCAAATTGGCTGGCGCTTCGTACATGATCCGGTTGGTTTGTGTTACCGAGGTATCGAACGGAACGCGAGTCAGCAATGCCCCAGAGGCTGACACTTTGATGTAACCATAGCCTTTCAGCCACGCTTGTTGTTCAAGGTGGAGGCTAATTTCTTCTTGAGTGCGGGCACCCAGTTGTACTGCGAAGTAAACGTGGAAACCCGATGCGCCTGATACCAGACGTCCATCATAGTAAACGTTACTGGAGGTTGAATACTTGGCGACATACGCTGCCCCTTCGAACGCTGGGCATAGTTCTACCAGCAGATCAACGAACTCCTGTGGTTCTTTGAAAGACACGCCCTCGCTGTCCGATGGGTCATAGTCGAACACCATGAATGATAGTTGAGGGTCATGTTTGAAGTTCTCAGACAGACGCGCCAGCTGCCATCCGGTTTCATCGTGTACGCAGGTCTCCCCGAACTCGGTTTCGAGCTTCTTACGGGTAGCGAATCGGTAGTACGGCAGTTCGCCGTTAGCGATACCGGTTGAAATGGCCTGATGGTCTGTCAGTGAATTGAAGAATTTAGGAAGGTTGGGTAACGAAACCTCTAATGTTTCGCCGTAACCCCGATACATTTCAGGACGTTTGTCACTTTCCAGACCTGCTTCAGTGTAGGTCAGAGTTTTAGTAGCGATACCAGTTGAAGTGAATCGGGTCAGTTTTACAGGTACAAAGGACATGGCCGCCTCAGAAGAAAATCCGCCCCAGTCTGGGGCGGTATTGCGTTATTTAACCAAGAGCTTTTTGATGTCGGGTTCTCTAAATCCGACGCTTTTCAATACTTTACCGGCCTTTATGCCGAGGGTGTCTGAGTCTTTGGCTGCTTTGATCACGTAGTATTCACGATTCTGGTGTTGAATCTTTGACGTTGTGACCTCATAACCTTTTGACGTCAGGACGTCCACGGATTGCTTGAGTTCTTCTTCGTTGTTAGCAACCTTGGACATGTTACTTTGATGTACTTCATCGAAGATTTCAACCAATGGTAAACCCAAACGGTCTGAAACCTCAATCAAGATTTTAATGGGATACGCCGCCCAGCTGTGTTGAACTGGATCAAATAAATTCATTTGAACGAGTCGGCCCATATGGACATAGATGGAATCCACAACCGCATCAGCCTGAGCAACTTTTGTTTTCGCTGTGGCCAGCTCGGTAAGTTCTTCAACCAACAATGCCGTATGGTTGTCATCCTCATGAGGCATCATTCTTGTGGCAATCGGTAGCCCGAAGACCTTACGGAACTCAACTACTGAATTAAAGAAGTGCTGATAAATACCTACATACTCAGGGTTAAATTTCATCAATTAGTTTCCTCTGTTCATCAAAAAATAACGTTTCAGCGTCCTTTAGAGCTTCAAAAGATAGGCATTCCTTAGATCCTGAAAACTTGATCGGTGGTGTAATTTTGGCGCTGTGTAGGCTATCCAAAATCTGCTTTTCTAACAGTAAAGCCTCGTATAAAGGCAATTGTCTGTAGGCATATAGCTCGATACGAAAGCCTACCTCTAGGACTTCTTGTTTGATGCGGGTTATTCTATCTACTACATCCTTCGCAATCCCAACCTTTATCCATTGGCTTTCCTTAAACGCCATTTTCAGTAGGTAGACCCCCGACTGATAATTTCTTTGGCCTTCCCGTAGGTTGGCTAGGGATCTAAAGCCTTTGAATTCCCAAGCACAGACAGGGCAACCCGTCTTACCTTGTTTTCCGTGATTCAATCTGGATTGAAAAAACGGACCATGTGCTGGGCATAGGATTTTCATTGGTGTCTGAGAGTTAACATACTCGATTTGGGAGTAGTCATATTTATCACCATGCACTTGGCGAAACTCAGTCAGCACTTCTTTCAGGGTTTTCTTCGGCGTTCCTGTACATTTCGGACAGTCCTGACCCTGTTGATGATTATTGATACTTTGCTGAAACTCTCCATGTATGCGGCAGATAATGGTGACTTTGGTTTTGTTTAGCCCCGCTTCAACCTTTGAGTAGTCATAGCGATCCCCATGGGTTCTTATGAAACTCTCTATTATCTCTGCTCGGCTTCGTTCTCGGCCCCTCCAAGTTTTTCTAAAACCACAAAGCGTACAGCCATGCCCTCTAAGGTGTGAGTAGGGCTGCTGCTGAAACTCGCCATGTATCTTGCAAATGAAAGTGGCCTTCGTTCTGGACCCATTGAACTCATATTTGGAGTAGTCATAACTATCCCCATGTACTTCTTTAAATGCCGTTATTTGTTCTTCGCGGCTTAGTGACTTTAGTTGGACTCCCATAGTTAATTACCTCAATGAACAACCCAGCTCATATCCTCATCGACCGGCTGTAGCATCATGTAGTCAATGACCTTCTGCCGGTACTCGTCGGGGAGCGGTTTGGCGCTAAATTCCGCAGGTACAAATCCGTCTAGGGGAACAGCCTCGTCCAGCTCGAACTGACCATATGGCGCTTTCTTCTCGTCATAAGGCTCCAGTGTCCGTCCGATTGAACAGGTGCCGTCCAGTTTCAGGGTTCGTACAATTTCCGGATGATTACACATGGTCTCTTTCAGCGTGTGGCTGAATTCCAGAGCTTGTTTGTGGTTGATGCTGAAGACCAATTCATCGTGGATTGGCATCATGAAATACGCGTCAAAGTGCCCGCCTTCTTCCAGCAACATGCTGTCCATTTTAACGATGCTGCGTTTTGCCAACGTTGCGCCAGATCCCTGAATTCGGGCGTTAACCACTTGGTTCAGAGCACGTTTCTGGATTTTGTTGGCCATGAACCGGCCAATGGCTGCCAGGCCGTGTGACGCCCACTGATTCACAAACCAGACGTACCAAGCTGGCGTGGCTTCGTAGCGGGTACGGCGGTGGCCGTCAGGCAGAACAACATAGCCGTGGTTTTTGGCGAACTCTTGGGTTTGGACACGCCATTGCTCGGCAACCACAAACGTATTCCGGTATGAATCCGTTGCTTTGAAAATTTCCTCTTTCGACCAGTTGAACAGGTCAGCTACTGTAAAACACGAACCTGAGAACCAGTAACCAAACGAAATACCTTTGGCCAGACTCCGGAACAGCTTGTACGGCTTGTCGATTGGCTCATGGGTTTTTGGGTCCGTAAACGGATATTGGCCAGCGTCTCCGAACTTGTTCAGGTAAATGGTTCGCGCCGCTTCGGGGTCGTGAAGCAGTTCGAAGTCGTCCTGCGTAAAGCCCGCCACTTTTACCGCGATAGCAGCGGCAGCTGCTTTGGCGTGGAGGTCTTTGTACGGTAGCTGGCCATAAGCGTCAGCGAACTCAGGGTCACCGGATGCGTCACCAACCAGAACCAGCTCTACCTGAGACCAGTCGAGTGACATGATCAGGTGGTCTTCGTTCTGCGGGAGCCAGAACCCACGGATGTAGGTGGACTCACCACGTTTCGACAGCTGCATGGTGTTCGGGTCTCTCGATGCCATGCGGCGGGTGTTCAGCATACTGGTTGTCAGCGGGTACATGCGGTTCGTTTCTGGGTCTGTCAGATTCAGATACGGGTTGATGTACAGCTTGATCCGTTGCTCGATACTGGCGATTTTGTCCAAGGCGCGAAGGATGCCCAGGATTGATTCAGTCCGTTCCTGATACCACTGGCTTTTCGCTTCAGCGATTGCTGTCAGCTGCGCGACTTCTTCCGCTGTCGCTTGTCGGCCAGTCTTCTCAATGGCTCGCAGATACTCTTTCAGAACCAGTTGCGGGTCGTTGGCCAGCTCGACCACACGCTCACGCAGTTTACCCCGTGCTTCTTTGTCCGTTTTCAGGTCACCTTTGATGTAGATGAACGGCAAATCACACAGGTCATGCAGCACCACGCGTTGAGGCATGTAGTGCGAGAAGTTGACCACTTTCTTGTTTGGCTTCAGTTTCAGGTCTTTGGACAGCTTTTCAGAAATCGAACCACTGACTGACAATAAGATCTCATTATCTGAAAACGTCTTGAAGTCATGAGATGTAAAGTCCTGAATTTTCTTGCGATATGTCAGGTAGCTGTCCCCGTTTTTACCGGAGTACCACTTGCTCTGCTTCTCCAGCATTCGCCAGTTCGGATCCTGAGCGAATGGCCCGATACCACGCAGTGCCGCCTGTAGCTCCTGAAGGGCTTCCACACACTTGCGGCGCTCGGTGGTTTCGCGGCGGGCAACGTTCTTGTTATTTACCGGCACCCCACGCAGCCAAGCCTTGGCGAAGATCCGAGGCATTGGATTCTCTTGATTCAGGAAGGTATTGAACACCTGCGGGTTGGTGGCCTGCATGAAGTCATACAGGATGTAGAACAGGCGCAAACACCAATAGGCGTCATCGGCACCATACACGCAGGCCTCTTGGCTGGTCAGCAAACCCATATGCGCTTTGCCATTCAGGGTTTCTTCGAACGTCGTCATCTTGTGGCCAAACCAACTGAAGCAGGCCTCTTTCAGACCGTAGCCCCACCGGCTTTCACGTACCAGCCCGTTATAGCTCCAGCTGGAGGTGGAGTCCTTGGCCAGAATCGAGTTCAGCAAGTCCTGTTGTTCGGCGTTGAAGTCGTCCCCATCCTTCCACTTGATGAAGGCTTTCTTCATCTTAGGCAACAGTGCCTTGATGCCGCCCAAGCCGTTCATCTGGAAACGTGGGATGCTGTATTCGTCGTCGTTGTAGGCCGACACGGCCATGGTCATGGTACAGAGGTAGTTTTTGCCCACGTCAAAGCCGATTGAGGCTTTGCAGGCTGCAATCTCATAGCAGGCGTTGTGGATGACCAGCGTGGTGTTGTCCCGCACGAACTCCAGTAACGGCAGCACGTCCTCTTTCGGGATACGGTTCTCAACGTCGGCGTGGCCGGTGTTGAAGTAGTAACAGACCTGATCTTGGTCCAAATACAACGAAAAGCCGGTCATGACCGTTTTGTTCAGGTCAAAAACCAGCTTTTTGGGTTTCTTATACTCAAGGGATTCTGGGTTGATGTTCATGAAACGGTTAAGGCCGTCATGACGGTGGCTGTCCTCGGTCTCGATATCGAACCCGACCAAAGGCTTGTACTGGCTAACGGCGGCAACAATACGCTGAACCACTTCTGTGTAGTTGTGTTTGGTTACAAGCACTTGTTGCAGGGCATCATAGCCTACAGGGAAAGGGGTAACGGTGTGAGTGATCCAGTAGGGCAGGTTCTGCTCTTTTGGATGCACTTTCGCAGCGGTTAACAGGTTAATTGGACTATACATGTTGTTCTCCAAACGGCCCCCGTAGGGGCCAAGCATTTACACCAGCGATAGAACGTTCCACACAGCCAGGACGACGCCACAGCCCAAGCCGATACCCACGCCAGTCAGAAAGGTTGCCAGCAGGTCTTTAAGGAAAGTCATGGTTTGCTCCGTAATTTGTCTGATACAAAAAGAATGCCCCTGACGCCGAAATATCCGAGGACGGCGCAGGCCACTAGGGCAAGGGCTCCAATGGTGAAAACACCGACACACAGCAAGATAAGGTCCCAAATCGAATCAATGCTGAGTCGTACACATTCTGGGATCCTCATGCCGCGTTCTCGGGCAGGTAATCGTCCATTTCGACGCTGTAAGTGATCTCCGGCTCGTTGCCCCAGTTGTCCCAGCCCTCAGGTTGATGACGGCAGAACAACTCAACCCGAGGAACGTCACCGAACAGTTCCACAATTCGGTCTCGAATCTCGGCGGGCTTCTCGCTGTGGCGGCCACTGTGAGGTAGGAACCACGACTCGGGTTCGTCAGTCTCCACAATCTGGCGCACGGCACTGGACAGTCGGCTGTAACCACGGCGTTTGGCCAGGATACAAATCTCGGTGTTGGCTCGGGTACCGGCTGCGCCCATCCCCATCAGAAATTCCTTGTCCTGAATCACGTTCTTCACCACGTCCATCTGAATGTCACGGGGTGAACTAATTGACCTCATGAGCTTTCGAACTTTTGACGTCAAGTTCTCCCAGTAGCGTTGGTTTCGCTTCACCCAGACAAAGGCACAGGTCTTGTAGTTGAAGCCCCACGCCTCGATGAGTTCCAGTGCTTCCGGAAGCTGTGGCCACGTTGCCCACATGAACAGAACGGCGTTATCGTTGGCCATATTGGCCACTGGCAAAGCCTTCAGGTCAGCAAGGCTGGCGCAGGGGTATTTGTACTCAGCCCCACGATTGCCTGACCGGCATTTGTCTTTGTACTGCCATGGTGGATCTGCATAGATAATGTCAAAACGTTTAGACGTCATGATCGGCCTCCGCTTCTGGTTTACCTTCGGAGACCAGTTTCTCAATGCCGCCAAGTTGTGCGGCTAACTGAGCGATAAGCTGGCGAGCGTGGTTGATGAACAGCAGGCAGTCAGCATCGACTCGGGCATATTCATCAAATTCGTCCATGTTCTGGTCACGAATCATGTCATCCCAGCGCATGCCGGTGAATGAGAAGTCTTCGTGCAGGGTGAACACGCAGGTTTCAACCAGGATAAGCTGAAGTTGGGTAACCACTTCACCATCATTCAGGTGTGCCTCGGTGACCACGTTGTGCAGGTCATCGTATTGAACTCGCGCCTTACTGGCTTCACGCATACCGGCAAAAGCCAGCTTCTCACCCAGAATGAAAGGTCGTGGCGCACCTTCACGTAGCCAGTTGGTCATCAGGGTTTGTGGCGGCTGGTTTGTTGAAACCGGTACGATTGGCAGGGAACCCAGAGTTTTACGTACCAGAGCAAGGCAATTCTCAGATTGCTTGGCTGTAGCATTACCAACAAGCACCATGTCATACCGTGGGTCAATCACGACAACCGAAACGGATTCAGTCGGGAAGGCCTTTTCAAGCAGTTCGCCTTCCAAGGTATCTTTCAGCGCGTTCTTCTCGGCACGGGTTAGCTTACGGGCGATCTGGTCTTCCTGAACTTCGATGCGTCGGTTTAGTTCTTTACGCAGGTTCTTGGCCGGAACCTTGCGGCTCTCGCTCATAATTTTCAGGAAAATCGTACCTTCAACGACGTGTACAAAGTTTTCGCCCATAAATGGCTGGAACCCGATACGGGACTTCTGGCCATAGGTACACGGTGTGAAAGCGAATGTTGAACACTCCTGCATGAGCTTTTCCAGCATTGCGTCGTGATCAACTGGCTTTGAGAAGCGGTAAACCCGTAGAGATTTAACAAATGGTGTCAACATAGCTTGTTCTCAGTTAGGGGCGGCAGCTGCCGCCCGTGTTTCAGTTACATCGCGTGGTTCATCATGGCTTGTTCAGCGCGGAGCCGAGCCACCACATCAGCGCCAGGCATAGGTTCCGTTGGGATGTAGAGGGCTGCAAGGCGTTGCTGGGCAGCGGTTGGGTTCAGCTGGCCAACCTTGATACCCGCGCCCAATTCATCAAGCGGTACGTCATACAGCTCGATGATCTGCCAGCCTTTCCGGATGGTTTCGATATTCTCAATCCAGTTGGCTTTCACAGCAGGGGTTAGGGCAAGGGCTTCAGCCACTTCCTCTGGGTCACGTTTACCCTCCAGCGCATCAATGAACAGGTTCTTTTCAAGGGCTGTCAGCTTTTTGAACTTGCTGACCCCGTAACCCTTGATGCCTTTGATGTTGTCCGATTGGTCACCGACCAGTGCTTTAAACAGACGCATGTCCTCGGCGGGCACATCGAATTCTTTTTCATGCAGTACACGGATGTTTGGTTTGCTGGTCAGTGTCAGGAAGTCGGCGTCGTTCGAGTTGATCAACACGTCGCCTTCAAACCCTTTGGCCATGGTGGCGATGACGTCATCGGCCTCCCAACCTTCGCATTCGATGTTCAGGCAGTTTGAATGCCCCAGTAGCTCTTTGAAAAACTCACGGCTACGGTAGAACTCGTCGGAAGCGGGTGCGCGTCCCTCTTTGTAGTCAGGGAAAATGGCACGGCGGCGGGCTTTACTGTTCCGCCCATCCCACACCCAAGCGATGGTTTGGGTCGGCAGGTTGGAGATCGATTCTTGATACAGCGTTGGCATGGCCACTGGGCCTAGCTTTTCGAATAACCGACGGAAAAGGTTGTTACCGTCAATAAGGCGAAGTGTGTTGTTCATGGTTGTTCTCCAATTAGTAAAAACGCCCCTTGGGGGCGCTAGACATATGACTTAACTTCAAGAAAAAGGGCACCCCGAAAGGTGCCCCCAAGGCTTATTCAGCTGCACCCAGCAGTTCAAAGGTCAGAACACCCCATTGTTTGTTGCTGCCTTTGGATTTACTTTCGTTAGCTACTTTGATTTGTACTGGTGTGCCAACAGTCAGAGGCTTACCAGAGCTGGTATCAGTGTGGGCAAAGCCCTGAGCACGGATAGCATCCAGTAGTTTCTTCGCATTCGCTGTACCAGTTACAGCGGTTGCGTGACCGATGACAGTGCCAGCCGGCACAATGACTTCCTTGCCGTCAATACTCATAACGTCTTCAGCCGCAGTCATCACCATGTCGAACGACGCATATGGGCGGTCTAGTGGTTTTGCGCTAACAGCCATTGCCTGGCGGATTGCATCCATCCATGGCAGACCGTCATGAGTCAGCTGACCGTCGTAAGTCTTCAGGTACTGAGCAGTATCACCAACGTAGTAACGAACGGTGGTTGAAGCTGTCAGACCTTGGTTCTCAGTTGGGTCAAGGATCGCTTTGAAAGGTGCTACAGGTTTGTCGTTGATTAGCATCGAACCAAATTTTGGTTTGATCCACGCGTCTACTGCCAGACCTGCGCTGATGTTCTCCAGAGAAGCTGCGCCAACCATGAATTTCATCATGTCAGGTTCAACCATCTGGTTTGCTGTTGCAGGTATATAAACCTGCTGCTGCTGAGTTGGTGCCAATGCTTGTGCCAGTGCAGACGCTGCAGGCATGGTTGTCTGAGGCTGGACAACCTGTGCCGCTGGCTGTTGCGCTGGTGCAGCATTCTGATTACCCATCATTGCCATCAAGGCTGCAATCTGCTCTGGGCTCAGACCCGCCAAAGGATTCGCCACAGTTTGTTCAGCTGCTGCAGGCTGAATCTGTGCTTCTTCGATTTGTTGGGTTTGAGTTGCCTGAGCGGCTAGAGTTGCTTGAGTAGCGTTGTTTTGGGCTGAGTTGATCAGGTCTTGAATAGACATACGGTTTGTCTCCTGTTAGTAGAATAAGACATAAAGAATTAGACTAGAACTCATGACATTTTGACGTCATGAGGGTGTTTTTTAAAAATCCACCATCGGAAGGTCTGGGCGGCTAAATCAAACCTTCCTGTGGTGTGCTTTCAAACCACGCGGTTAATTTAGATGATGCGTTTGCATCGGTCAATAGGTTTCAAAAAAGTATTTTTTATGGGTTACAGGGCGTAATTGTCAACCTGACTGAACGCCTTCCAGTATTCCTCGGCGGTCAATTCAGGCAGCGGTCCATTACCCACTTGGCTACGGCTCTGCGCGATACGAACGCTGGTGTCGTTGCCTTTCTGAACCTTCATCCTGTCGCGGGATTTCGCATTAACGATCTCCGCAATCTGTTGGTCAATGCTCTTGGGATACTGCAGGATGGTGACCAGCAGCGGCTCTTTTCGCTCCCCACGCATTGCCCGCCGGTAGTTCTGAATGAACGTGGTGTCGTTGTAACTGAGGCTTGAGAAAATCATATGGTTCACAAAGCCCCAGTTAAACCCGATACCCGCACAGATTGGCGCACAAACCACAACGTCCAGCTCATTGGCTCGGAACGCGGCATCCACAGCCCCTTTGTCTTTCACGTTGCCGTTGATGAGGCCGGTTCGGGCACCGAGCTTCTTGCAGATTTCAACGATTCGCTCCTGACCAGGAACAGTGACCTCGAAGATAATCAGCCGCTCGCCAGAATCGAGTGCGGCCTGTACGTGAATCTCAAGGTGTTTGAACTTACTGTCCTCACCCTCCGGAATGTCCAGTGTATGTGGATGCTGCATGATTTGCAGACACCGCATTACCTGAACGGCTTCGTTCGGGGCTTCGAGGAAGATGGTTTCAAGTTCCAGCATCGCTTCTTCGTGCATGGCCTGATAAGCGCGGCGCTGTGCCGTACTCATCTCGCACATCTCAACCTGAATCTGAACCGGTTCATCGCCATAGGCTTGGGTGAAGCTGATCCGCACTGAGTGGTCAGCGAGGATGTTGGCCAGACGTTCGTGGTTCAGCCAATACTTCGGTTTCCCAAAGTCATCGAGTATCGCATGCCAGTGCAGGAAGTTGTTGTACGTCCCGTAGTACAAGGGATTGACCAGATTCACGAACGGGTAGGCGGAGTTCAGACGCCCGTTGATCATCGTTCCGGTCATTGGCAGCATTTTAGGGATATGCCGCATTGCCTGATACAGCTCAAAGGTACGTCGTGGACCGTCCATGCCACCTCGCCAGTTGTACTCAGCGTGGTTGGAGAACCCGAGGTGCCATTCATCGCCAGCCAGCACTTTAATCTGTGGCTGTGCCTGAAGAATGTCACGCCATGACCGGCTGAAAGTCTCAAACCCACAGAGCAGCACTTTTGCCTTGGGATACGAGATTTGTTTTTTGCGCTGGGCGGGTGTGCCATGGACAATCACCACCTCATCTGGAGCAAATTCGCTCCACAGCAGCAATTCCTCGCGGTTTTTACGTAGCAAAGCCAATGGCATTACCCATAGGGTTTTATGGCCGTGTAGGTGCCACTGCGCAAACATATACAGGCAAACCGTGGGGGTCTTACCGGTACCCGCATCACTCAATTCACCGAACCGTGGGTGATCCTCTCTGAGCAACTGGGTCAGATGCTTGTTCTGGTAATCACGGAGGGATAGCGTGGGTCGGATTTCGAGGATGCTATCCAGGTCAACGGGCGGTTGTTTGGGGATTGGGGTCTTGGTTTTCATGGGTCCTCCGTATCCCATGCCGTTCTATTAATATATACATTAGGCGGCATGGGCTACAAAACAGCTCGGTTGTATCCCATGCCGCTTTATTAATATATACATTAGACGGCATGGGATACAGGTTTAGTCTTCAAGAACGGTCGTCACTGGACGGAATCGGCAGTAGTTGCAGATAACATTCGCGCCGATTTGCTCCCAAGGCATCGCAATCAGGTCATCCAGTGGTTGCTTGTTCAGGTGGGTGTGCAGGTTCGTTACGCGCTGGTCGAAAATCAGGTCACGCCCCACGATTATGAGGGTACGTGGCAGGGATTCAGCGTCCTGAACCAGACGGCGCACCGCTTGAATATCGGATTGTTGGATGTTGTAGATAATCAGCGGGTGCAGGTTGGTGTAGCCAAGTTCTTTCACCAAGCTGGTCGGCCTGCTGCCCCACCAACTGCGAACGCAGCGGTGACTTGGCGAACTCATGCGTTCCAGACAAGCCAACGCATCGAGTGAACGTGGTAGTTCCGACTCATCGAGGTAATAAATACCGGTGCCTTTCTTTCCGGCCTTCGGAATGGGCAGCATTGCCTGAACCAGAGGGTCGTTTGCCAGCTCTTGGAAGGTCTGCCAGTAGGCATGGGATACAGGTCGGAAACCCATCGACGGCACGACAAGATGCGTGCAGTTCTTGAGGTGACGGGTAGTGTGTTGGGTGTTGGTTCGCAGGCCAACATAGCTCCAGCCCTCTGGGCAGTTGGCTTGGAACAGATATCGAAGGCCGTTAATTTCATGGATGCCACTGTAATCAAGGCGTGTGGCCACATCGGTGCTAAACATGTTTGTTCTCCAGTTATGATGTTTTGAGGTCTTTAAGTTTTGACGTCAACACCTATCTTGTTAAGGGTTACTATGTCCAATAATTCCAAGGGTGCCCGACCTAACAGCGCATGATTGAGTTTCTTGACCGACCAGCCTAATTGGTCTGCCAGCTCTAAGTCAGATTTCTCAGTGATCAGCTGATGATACGCCAGGCAAAGGCCGATATCCTGATGCCATTCAGAAATGGCTTCGTGTGTCTTCTCAACAGAGATATCGTGCTCTGCTCGTAGCCGGTTAACTTCAGTTGGGTGTATCCCAAGCCAGATACCAACTACGTGTGATGGGAAGGGTACCCGCAGAGCCTCGGGTAACCCTTTCTTAATTTCGGAATGGAATGACATTACAGTTCAAATCTCCTTCGAGGTCGGCTATCAGTTCGTCCGTCATTTCCCGTTGCCGGTTCTGAAGGTACGTGTTTAGCCGGTCGGTTAGTTGCCTTACATTCCGGTACTGCTCCACTGAATCCAGTGATAACAGTTGGTGCGAGTATTTAACCAGTTCAAGCCAGTCCGTATCGATCTGCGAGACCGTCATGGAATCCAGCCAGCGGTCGGTACACTCGAAATAGCGGTTATACAGTTTGAGTGTCAATAGTCCTCCCAATCATCGTCTAGGATTTCAAACTCGGCACTCTCCAGCATATCAGGTTCCTGCAGTCGAACGCCCCCATATTCCATAATTAGTTTGTCATGGTAGATGCGGGTATCTAACGGCAGCTTGATGTAGCTCGGTGGCCGAGCCATTACTGGGTTACAGGTTCCCTCCCTCGCATACTCGAACCGCAGCACCTTACCTTCCTTGATATGGGGCTGGAACAGTTCCGGATACAAGAAATACCAAATGCGCTTTGCAACGGCTTCGTTATCCATCCGTGGGATGCCGTCAGTTGAACGTTGCCCAATCCAAGGCAAGTCCCAGTTAGGGTCAATTCTCTCGATGTGGCCAATAGCTGGTCCTAACACCGATAAGATCTGACGGCCAGTAATGCCCTCGCTCGGCTTACAGCGCCGAGCGAGGTTGTTACAGAACCTTTCTAACTTGCGGATAGTTTGTCGATTGGGTTTCATCATGGGATACAATTCTTATTTCTGATGGGGATTTTTACCTCAAGGTGTTTTGACGTCAAGATGTCGATCCTTTACGCCAAGTTTCTTTGACCACGGTCAAGTTCGGGGCACTTCGTAGTTTTTCGTGAAACGTGGAATATTCGGCTTTTTTAAAAAGCCTAATCAATCGAATTAATCACCCGAGGTACTAACCGTAGAAATTCTAATACTCATGGGAAGTCTACTATCGGCTATTTCCACACCACCTATCCACAATAAAATGTAATAAGTTCAGAGCACTTTAGTTGCAAGCTAATGCAACTTGATATAGTCTCTTCAGTACGTTGTGGTGTGGGATAACCTCGTCACTTATTGAGCTTATTTAGCTCGTGGGAAAACGAAAGTTTTCTGTCTTTTTGACCCATACATGCCTAGCAGTGACCATGATGAGCACCGTTCAGAACATGTGGGAATTCGAACCTTGGGACGAAACCAAGGTTCGTCGAGACGGGGGCATGTGCTGATCAATCCCTTCTCTGTAATTGGACGAACTCAAACTTTTTACTTCGTACTGGCGAGGGGGTTTGGGAATTACGGAGGACATAACATGTCGAATAACACGCAACGCGATCAGCAAGTAAACATTACAAAACCAACAAAGCATGAGAAGCGCCAAAAGCAATTCAAACGCTTCCTTAAAGTTCTTAGTTGGCTGTACCGAATCTGGTATTGGTTCAACTTCCTTCTAGGTCTATTTGATGGTGGTGATACCTAAGTTTGCTCCCCCTTGTTTCGAAACATGAGGCTATTCATATGATTCATCGAGCACTACGTTTGATACGTCAGTATCATGACCTTTCTGTAACCAAACTAGCTGAAGAACTCAGCATTCCTAAGAAATATTTAGATGGAATAGAAGCAGGTACAAAACCTGTCAATAACGACATTCTTGAAAAATATTCAGATAGATTCGATATCCCTATCTCTTCACTAGTGATGTTCTCAGCGCAAATTACTAACGAGAAAAAATTGGCTAAGAAGCTTCGAAGATCTTTAGCAGGAAAAATCCTTGACGTAGCAGAATGGGCGATGAATAAAAATGAAAAAATCGAAGCTTAAAATCAAGACTAATGGCAAAGAATACTCACTGAAAGACTCGCCCTTCTACAATATTAAAACCAAGAAAAGGTTATCTATTCTAATTGGTTGCACGCTTAACGAACTTAAAACCTTTTCTAAAGACCAAGGTAACTACCACGAGTTCCAAGAAAAAAGCACTGGGGGAAATAGTCGGAAGATACAACAGCCAGTTAGAGGATTAGATAGAATTCATACTAGAATAGCCAGTCTTTTATGTAGAATCGAAACACCGGACTATCTACATTCAGGGAAAAAGAAGCACTCTAATATCTCTAATGCAAAAGCCCACGCAGAAAAACACTTCGATAACGTTCCAACCATGACTACAGATATAAAGTCATTTTTCCCGTCCACGACAAGAAAAATGATTTTTTCTTTCTTTTATTCTGTAATGAAGTGCAGTGCGGACGTGGCTGATGTTTTAGCCGATCTTTGCACTATTCACAAGTTCTTACCTACAGGCAGTCGAATTAGCATGCCTCTTGCTTTTTGGGCAAACTCTCGAATGTTTGAAGAGCTAGAAGCATTATCTATAAAACACGATATCGTTATGACCGTTTACGTCGACGACCTTACTTTTTCAGGCAAAAACGTAAACAAACTCTTTAAATCGACAGTAAAGAGAGTTATCGAACGCCATAACCATACAATGCATCCAGACAAGACT